>NZ_JBLZXB010000018.1:0-358316 GCF_056099025.1 Paenibacillus sp. TSM33 | reverse complement strand
AGATCCGCCGAAAGCCTAAGGGTTCCTGAGGAAGGTTCGTCCGCTCAGGGTAAGTCGGGACCTAAGGCGAGGCCGATAGGCGTAGTCGAAGGACAACAGGTCGAAATTCCTGTACCACCGTAATCCGCTATGAGCGATGGGGTGACGCAGTAGGGTAGTGACGCGGACTGATGGATGTCCGTCTAAGCAGTGAGGCTGATGTGTAGGCAAATCCGCACATCGTAAGGCTGGGCTGTGATGGGGAGCGAAAATTGTAGTAGCGAAGGTCATGATCTCAGACTGCCAAGAAAAGCCTCTAGCCAGGAGAAGGTGCCCGTACCGCAAACCGACACAGGTAGGCGAGAAGAGAATTCTAAGGCGCGCGGAAGAACTCTCGTTAAGGAACTCGGCAAAATGACCCCGTAACTTCGGGAGAAGGGGTGCCTCGGTAGGGTGAATAGCCCGAGGGGGCCGCAGTGAAAAGGCCCAAGCGACTGTTTAGCAAAAACACAGGTCTGTGCGAAGCCGCAAGGCGAAGTATACGGGCTGACGCCTGCCCGGTGCTGGAAGGTTAAGGGGAGTGGTAAGCTCGCAAGAGCGAAGCTATGAACCGAAGCCCCAGTAAACGGCGGCCGTAACTATAACGGTCCTAAGGTAGCGAAATTCCTTGTCAGGTAAATTCTGACCCGCACGAATGGCGTAACGACTTGGGCGCTGTCTCAACGAGAGATCCGGTGAAATTTTAATACCTGTGAAGATGCAGGTTACCCGCGACAAGACGGAAAGACCCCATGGAGCTTTACTGCAGCTTGATATTGAATTTGGGTACGATCTGTACAGGATAGGTGGGAGCCGTTGAACTTTGAGCGCCAGCTTGAAGGGAGGCATCCTTGGGATACCACCCTGATCGTATCTAGGTTCTAACTTGGTACCGTGATCCGGTACGAGGACAGTGTCAGGTGGGCAGTTTGACTGGGGCGGTCGCCTCCTAAAGAGTAACGGAGGCGCCCCAAGGTTCCCTCAGAATGGTTGGAAATCATTCGAAGAGTGCAAAGGCAGAAGGGAGCTTGACTGCGAGACCTACAAGTCGAGCAGGGACGAAAGTCGGGCTTAGTGATCCGGTGGTACCGCATGGAAGGGCCATCGCTCAACGGATAAAAGCTACCCTGGGGATAACAGGCTTATCTCCCCCAAGAGTCCACATCGACGGGGAGGTTTGGCACCTCGATGTCGGCTCATCGCATCCTGGGGCTGAAGTAGGTCCCAAGGGTTGGGCTGTTCGCCCATTAAAGCGGTACGCGAGCTGGGTTCAGAACGTCGTGAGACAGTTCGGTCCCTATCTGTCGTGGGCGTAGGAAATTTGAGAGGAGCTGTCCTTAGTACGAGAGGACCGGGATGGACGTACCGCTGGTGTACCAGTTGTTCCGCCAGGAGCACCGCTGGGTAGCTATGTACGGAAGGGATAAGCGCTGAAAGCATCTAAGCGTGAAGCCCCCCTCAAGATGAGATTTCCCAGTATGTAAGACCCCTTGAAGACGACGAGGTAGATAGGTTGGGGGTGGAAGTGCAGTAATGCATGGAGCTGACCAATACTAATCGGTCGAGGGCTTATCCTAAAGATAAGACGCAATGAAGTTTCGGATCCAGTTTTCAGGGTGTAACCTTGAAAAAAACTAATATTCCCTGATAGCTCAGTTGGTAGAGCACTCGACTGTTAATCGAGTTGTCACAGGTTCGAGTCCTGTTCGGGGAGCCATGTGGAGAGGTGTCCGAGTTGGCCGAAGGAGCACGATTGGAAATCGTGTAGGCGCCAAAAGCGTCTCGAGGGTTCGAATCCCTCTCTCTCCGCCAGAATTATTTTATAATGTGGCCCGTTGGTCAAGGGGTTAAGACACCTCCCTTTCACGGAGGTAACAGGGGTTCGAATCCCCTACGGGTCATAAAAAATATTCAAAAAAAGTTGCAATAAAAAGTTTATTGTGGTATAATATGTGGAGTGTTCCGTTAAGGAGGCTTAGCTCAGCTGGGAGAGCATCTGCCTTACAAGCAGAGGGTCGGGGGTTCGATCCCCTCAGCCTCCACCATTTTAAAATGAATATTTATTACTGTCGCGGGGTGGAGCAGTTCGGTAGCTCGTCGGGCTCATAACCCGAAGGTCGCAGGTTCAAATCCTGCCCCCGCAACCAATTAAAATGTATTATGGAACTGTGGTGTAGAGGCCTAACATGCCTGCCTGTCACGCAGGAGATCGCGGGTTCGAATCCCGTCAGTTCCGCCATTAGTAATTTATTTCCTAATAAGAAGCCTTATTATAAGGCTCGGTAGCTCAGTCGGTAGAGCAGAGGACTGAAAATCCTCGTGTCGGCGGTTCGATTCCGTCCCGAGCCACTTTTTAACTGAATAGTTTTTGTGCCGGTGTAGCTCAATTGGTAGAGCAACTGACTTGTAATCAGTAGGTTGGGGGTTCAAGTCCTCTCGCCGGCACCATTTTGGAGGATTAGCGAAGTGGCCAAACGCATCAGACTGTAAATCTGCTCCCTTACGGGTTCGGTGGTTCGAATCCATCATCCTCCACCAGTTTTATAGGGGCATAGTTTAAAGGTAGAACAACGGTCTCCAAAACCGTTGGTGTGGGTTCAATTCCTGCTGCCCCTGCCAATTACTTCTTTTTCCTGTGGCGGTCGTGGCGAAGTGGTTAACGCACCGGACTGTGACTCCGGCATTCGTGGGTTCAAGCCCCATCGGCCGCCCTTTCTTATTGGGGATTAGCCAAGCGGTAAGGCAACGGACTTTGACTCCGTCATGCATAGGTTCAAATCCTATATCCCCAGCCATCTTATGCGGACGTGGCTCAGCGGTAGAGCATCGCCTTGCCAAGGCGAGGGTCGCGGGTTCGATTCCCGTCGTCCGCTTAGTTATATTCTGGCGCCATAGCCAAGTGGTAAGGCAAAGCTCTGCAAAAGCTTTATTCCCCAGTTCAAATCTGGGTGGCGCCTCCATAATTAAATATGCCGGCGTGGCGGAATGGCAGACGCGCTCGACTCAAAATCGAGTGGGAAACCGTGGAGGTTCGAGTCCTCTCGCCGGTATTAACTAAAAAAGTTCATTAGAGACATTCTCTAATGAACTTTTTTATTTGAGCTTTAGTACCCCACTCATTGCTTGAGCTGAAGACACCTTTGAGTTGTATTCCAAATGCGAATAAATATTTGCCGTTGTTGCATAATCGCTGCGGAACCATTCCTGAACTTCTTTCATGCTTACTCCTTATACATCTACATAAATATACTCCAGGTATTCAAGACAATAAGAATTGTCAGAAGATAAGCGATAGGATTCCTGTTATTCCTTCATACGAATCAGAAGCTCATAGAACGTGTCTCACCAATGGCAGTATATGGCGACTGGCTTTATTCTTGGTTCGGTCCTTTTCATCATCTCTTGCCAATGAAGCAAAAAGTCTGCGAACATCCTTTAGCTATTACCGGATGGAGTAGCCGCTTTTACTCTTGCAGCATATCTTCGTTTTCAACCGCGAGTGCTTGTCCTTCCATATGATAATTCTTCCTGGCTTCCTGAAGCAAGATTTCGGTCTTTTCTTGGTTCCTTTTATCTTAAGCCCCGTAGGGATCCATTTTGGTTATCGTTTACCATTCTCATCTTTACAGTTAGGCGGATGTCCCGTTGCGCTTTCTCCTCTTTCAACAACTCCAGAGGGTGAACCCGATCCTTTTTCAAATACCGGTTGAGCTTCGGAATGGATTTGCTACAAAAGT
Source organism: Paenibacillus sp. TSM33 (assembly GCF_056099025.1). NCBI lineage: Bacteria > Bacillati > Bacillota > Bacilli > Caryophanales > Paenibacillaceae > Paenibacillus > Paenibacillus sp. TSM33. Next base: position 354,561 of record NZ_JBLZXB010000018.1, on the reverse strand, counting down.
GGTAGCTAATCCGCCGATGGATTGCTTTAGCGCCCAGAAGGTGCATTTGATTTTGAACTGGGCGGATAAATTTCGATGATCTAGGTCATCTCCAGTGTCAGATCGGTGCTGGCTAGAATGGAGCATCGCCTGTTCGGATTCACCAGCAAAAACCACAGTTTTTGGTATACTCTTTGGCCTCATAACATATCCAGACACAGGTAACTGACTGATTATTCATTGCCATACATGCTCACGATAGCGTACTCAAACGCGGCGATACGGCTTTAAAACAGCTCGGCCAAGCACCACCTGTGTCCTCTTTTACGATAGCGACCCCGGTCTTTGGCAGGTGTACCATGACGTTCATAGGCAACGGTATTGGACTTGGCTTCGGTTACCAGATCCATCCGGGTGCTGCCGAATTGGTTCCATTGTTCAACCCCCGCAAAGCAGGATTGATCAGAGGTATTCAAAACCATTTCCAGAACGTGCCCTAGTCAAAACACAGCCTGAGGCCGATGACAATGACAACAAACCCATGAAAAGTGCCTCCAAAATTGTATCACATTTAACACAATTGATATTGATAATCAATATCAATTGTGTTAATATAACTTTGTTTACTAGTGAACAAAAATAATCTAATGGTGACACTAAACTTGGTCTGCAACTACTACAAAGAGGGGAGATAGGGAAATTGGAGTTTCAAAATCATTTTAAAGGTCATCTTTACGAGCAATATATTAAAATGCTACATCTGAATGAGCTGTATACTGAACAAGAAATTAACTCGTTTCGGCAACAGGCCAGAAAGTACCAGATTGACATGCTCTCCAACAATATTACTAGTGTACACGTTATTGATTGCATTGGTGATTATGAACCGATAAATCATACCGGGATTGTGGAAAAGATGGGGTTGTCCAAAGCTAGTATTACTAAAATTAGTGCAAAGCTACTGGAAATGGGCTTCATTATGAAAAGTCAACTGAACAGCAATCGTAAGGAGATTTACTTTAGTTTAACGGATAAGGGAAGACACGTTTATCATTTGCATAAAGAACTGCACAAAGAAAAAGAAGAAAGGTTTTACCAATTCATTGAATCCTATTCAGAGGTTGAGCTGCAGACTATTGGAAAATTTATGAGTGATTTGGTGGCGCGTGCCGAAGAATACTCCGAAGGGAAGTTTATGATAAATGACGACATTAAAGATTGAGGAATTAAGATCCAAGATTGAAGGGAAAGAAATTTTAAAAGGGCTCACACTGGAGATTCATGGCGGAGAGATTCATGCGATTATGGGGCCTAATGGGACGGGGAAAAGTACATTGGCTTCAGCTTTAATGGGCCATCCCAAATATGAGGTTACTGGCGGTAAGGTGACATTGGACAATGAAGACCTTCTGGAGATGGAGGTGGATGAGCGTGCCCAGGCAGGCTTGTTCCTCGCTATGCAATACCCAAGTGAAATTGCTGGCGTGACCAACTCGGATTTTCTCAGAAGTGCCATCAATGCACGGCGTGAAGAAGGCGATGAGATATCCTTAATCCGTTTTATCCGTGAAATGGAGAGCAAAATGAAGGGGCTGGAGATGAACCCGGAATTTGTGCATCGTTATTTGAATGAGGGATTCTCTGGCGGTGAAAAAAAGCGGAATGAGATTTTGCAAATGATGCTACTTGAACCCAAGTTTGTGATCCTGGATGAAGTGGACTCAGGGCTTGATATTGATGCACTGCGTATTGTGGCCAATGGCGTAAATGAGATGCGCAGCCCGGATAGAGGCTTTTTAATCATCACCCATTATCAACGACTGTTGAATTATATTACCCCGGATTTTGTGCATGTCATGATGCAAGGCCAGATAGTTAAATCTGGCGGTCCGGAGCTTGCCCACCGTTTGGAGGCTGAAGGGTACGATTGGGTGAAGGAGGAACTTGGGATTACGGATGAGACGGTAAGGGAAGCTTAAAAGCCGGAGAGGAGGAACAGCACGTGGATATACAAGCTAGAGTTTCAATGAATGTGGACGATTTACGCGCATGGTCAAGTGCTAAGGATGAACCTCGTTGGCTGATTGAACGCCGCGTTCATGCACTCGAACTGGCAGGGACGCTGGAGTTGCCTAAAGTGGAGAAAATCAATCTTGAAAAATGGGATATCTACGAAAGTGGAGATTACAAAGCTGAGAATGCGTGGTCTAGTTTGGAGGAAGCGCCGGAGGTTGTTCGAGGTTTGGTTACTTCTCCGGTGAAAGGCGGACTAATCGTTCAGTTCAACTCGGATGTAGTGTATACGAAATTGTCCGAGAGCTTAGCCGCCCAGGGAGTCATTTTAACGGATCTGCATACTGCGGCAAAAGAGCATGAGGAGCTGGTTCAACGTTATCTCTTTCAGGCAGTAAAGCCAGAAGAACATCGTTTATCTGCTACACACAGTGCCTTATGGAGTGGTGGCGTTTTTCTATATGTCCCAGACGGTGTAGAGGTTGAAGCACCTATTCAAGCGATCTTTCTTAACGATACAAGCGGTGTGTGTTTTGCTCCTCACGTCTTAATTGTGGCAGGGAGCAACAGCAAGATCACTTATGTGGATAATTGTGTATCGAGTGGTGATGATGTCAAGGTATTGCATAACGGTGTGACGGAGGTCTTCGCGGGGGCGGGCTCAAAGGTGCAAGTAGCTTCGGTTCATCAGCTTGCTGCAACTACAACAGATTTCACCCAGCGACGGGCGGTCGTTCTTGCTGATGGGGGTGTGGAATGGATTATCGGTGAGATGAACAATGGTTATACCGCCAGCGATACCAAGACTTTGCTACAAGGCAACGGGGTGGTCTCCGATAATAAGGTAATTGCTATTGGCACGGGTAATCAAAAATCGAGCTATACAACTCAAGCTCAGCATTTTGGCAGAAGCTCGGTAAGCCAGATGATTACGCGTGCAGTCATGCTTGAAGAAGCTACGGCCATTATCAACGGCATTACAAAGATTGAAAAAGGTGCAACCCATTGTGATGGTCAGCAAACAGAACGCGTGCTTATGCTAAGTCCTAAAGCTCGCGGCGATGCCAATCCGATCCTGCTAATAGATGAGGATGATGTAACCGCGGGTCATGCTGCATCCGTGGGGCAAATAAATGCAGAGCAAATCTATTATCTGATGTCGCGCGGGATATCAAGGAGTGAAGCCGAACATCTTGTTATTTTCGGATTTCTCGCTCCTGTCATTTCGGAGATCCCGCTGGAAGGTGTTCGTAGTCGCCTAAAAGATTTAGTGGAAAGCAAGCTCGGCAGATCATAGCAAATCAAAATGAATCTTGAAAGGTTAAAAAGGAGTGATACTAATGGCTAAAAAAGCACCAGATACGGGCGAATATAAATATGGGTTTCGCGACAAGCACCAGTCTATTTTTCAATCTGGAAAAGGTCTGACGGAAGAGATTGTCCGGGAAATTTCCCGGATCAAGGAAGAGCCGGAGTGGATGCTCAATTTTCGGTTGAAAGCTTTGAATCAATTCTACAAAATGCCGATGCCTGAATGGGAGCGGATTTGACCGGGCTAAATCTTGATGACATCCAGTATTACGTTCGCCCTTCTGAAAAACAGGGAAAGACCTGGGAGGAGGTTCCTTCCGAGATCAAAGCAACCTTTGACAAGCTGGGAATCCCTGAAGCGGAGCAAAAGTTCCTGGCGGGCGTATCCGCTCAATATGAGTCGGAAGTAGTTTATCACAGCATGCGGAAAGAACTGGAGGATCAGGGCGTTATTTTCCTTGATACGGATACTGCATTAAAGCAATACCCCGAAGTGTTTAAGCAACATTTTGGGACGATCATCCCTCCCGCAGACAATAAATTTGCGGCGCTTAATAGTGCGGTTTGGTCAGGCGGTAGCTTTGTATACATTCCGAAGGGTGTTCATTGCGAGGTTCCTATACAAGGTTATTTCCGTATTAATTCTGAAAATATGGGTCAATTCGAGCGGACATTAATTATTGCCGAAGAGGGCAGCTTTGTCCATTATGTTGAAGGATGTACAGCACCTATTTATAGTACCAGTTCTTTGCATAGTGGAGTTATTGAAATTATTTGCCGGAAAGATTCCCGTGTCCGTTACACGACCATTCAGAATTGGGCTCCTAATATCTACAACTTGGTAACCCAAAGGGCTGTGGTAGAAGAAAATGCCACAATGGAATGGGTGGACGGTAACATCGGCTCCAAGGTAACAATGAAGTATCCGTCAGTATTATTGAAAGGACGGGGAGCCAAGGGGTCCATCCTGTCTATTGCCGTAGCCGGTAAAGATCAGCATCAAGATGCTGGCGCGAAGGTAATTCACCTTGCTCCCGAGACAACATCTACGATTATATCCAAATCCATCAGCAAGCAGGGCGGAAAAGTAAACTACCGAGGGTTGTCCAGCTTCAGCCGCGATTCCGCAGGGTCCAAGTCCAATATTAAGTGCGATACGTTGATATTGGATAACATGTCAACATCAGATACGATTCCGTACAATGAAATTAAAAACGATCAGATTACTTTGGAGCACGAGGCAACAGTATCCAAAGTGTCCGAGGAACAATTGTTTTACTTAATGAGCCGCGGGCTTACAGAACAAGATGCTACACAAATGATTGTAATGGGCTTTATTGAACCGTTTACCAAAGAATTGCCAATGGAATATGCCGTTGAAATGAATCGGTTGATTCAATTTGAGATGGAAGGAAGCATCGGTTGATTCATTAATTTAATAGATCAAACCTTTATTATTCTTTAAAGAGGTGCTAGTAATGAAGAAAAATAAATCGGACGATTCAGAACTAGCTCAAATTACCCGAGAGATACGAAAACTTCAATTCTGCCTCCATATGCTGTCAGGATTGAGCGCAAGTTGTGGTGTGATGATACCTTTAGACTCTATTCATACGCTTATAAGGGAACTTTCGGATCAAGAGGTTACTCTTAGGCAAAAAGCAAAGGATCACTCAGACGATCTAGGATGAAAAAAGGTCTGAATGACGGTTGGTAAAACAATGGGAGGAGTTGACATAATGGATGAAAATGGAGTTTTATTCGATGAAGTATCGGAAGTTCTTCTCAAACTACGTCCTTTCTTACTGCGTGACGGTGGAGATGCTGAACTGGTCGAAGTTGAGAACGGTATAGCAAAATTAAGATTTATGGGAGCATGCAATGGTTGTCCAAGTGCTACGATTACGTTAAAGGTTGCTATTGAGCGCGCAATTCTTGAGGAAATTGATGATATTAAAGAAGTTGTACAAGTATTCTAAAATTCTCGATACTGAGCAACTGAGTTAGTCCTGTCGCAGACCATAGCTACAGAAGTTGATCCCGCTGCTCAATATCAAAGTACATCGACAGATTACCTTGCGGGTAGAAATCGACGAACAGCGCTTTTTTTCTTCATCAAACAAGGTATTATCAAGATTTAATTCGGTATCGAGTGGGAAACCGTGGAGGTTCGAGTCCTCTCGCCGGTATACACAAAAGGGTAATAAAATGCTTAAAGGCATTTTATCACCCTTTTTATTAATTGCATTCTCAATTTCGGCTACATAATTAATCGGGTGTCAGATGAATGAAGATAAGAACTTCGCATAGTTTCTTTTCTAAATAGTATATTTGACTGTGACTTTGATGTTGTTGTAGGATGGTGGTACTAGAAAAACATTTATAGTTTATTAAGTGTAAGAGAAATGAGGAATGCATATGCAGGAAAGAATTTTGGAAGCTTTTGTAGAGGAAGTTCATGAAAATGGCTTGAAATTTACTATGGATGATCTTGCGAAAAGACTTGCCATCAGTAAGCGTACGTTGTATGAAAATTTTTCGTCTAAGACGCTTATATTAGAGACACTTATTGAGCGTACAAATGATGATATGATTCAAAAGACGGAGCAAATTATCCAAAACAATGAATTATCATTGTTAGAAAAGATTAAGCAGTCGATCAGGGTTATGCCGCTGTATTATAAGTTTTATGATTTAAGAATATTGGACCAGATGAAAAAGTATTATCCTGAGCAATGGAAAAGAGTACATGCTGATTTAAATGATTGGTCTCCGATTAGAACATTAATTCAAGAAGGTATTCGAGAAGGAATTATTGTGAACAAAAATGAGGCTCTGATCATGAAGCTTATTATTGATTCAGTAAATTTAACGCTTGATCAGCGTTTCTTTCTGGATAACAGTGTGACGGTAGAGGAAGCAACGTATTCCATTGTAGATATATTGTTATTTGGGTTAGTCGAAAAACAAAAATAGCCTAATAATGTGTGCCTATTAAAAGAGGCTATTTTTTTATGTGAAAACTAATAAAACAATTAAAGTTTTTTTGTTTTTGAAGTTGGAATATTGAAATTTATTACTGATAAATAAAAGGGGTTCTGAAAAGGAAGGATGGAAATATGTCTATACTGACAAGAAATCGGGGAGCAATGCTGTTATTGATGCTTAACATTTTTTTAGCATTCATGGGGATTGGATTAGTGGTTCCTGTTTTACCTAAATTCATAAGCGAGCTAGGGATGAACGGTTCTTCAATGGGACTGATGGTTGCAGCTTTTGCGCTGACACAGCTTTTATTATCACCGCTGTCAGGAAAGTTGTCTGACCGTTATGGACGTAAAAAGTTGATTGTTTCTGGGATGTTCATTTTCATGCTGTCAGAGCTTGTTTTTGGACTGGCGAGTTCTGTTCCTACCTTGTTTGTTGCACGAATCATGGGCGGGGTAGGGGCAGCGTTGCTTACACCTTCTATAATGGCCTATGTCGCTGATGTGACCTCGTTTGAGGAAAGAGGCAAGGGTATGGGAATGATCAATGCAGCAATTAACACAGGCTTCATAATCGGACCAGGGATTGGCGGTTTGCTTGCGGCCTATGGAATACGAATTCCCTTCTTTGCGGCGGCAGGTGCTGCAGGAATAGCGGCTATTTTGTCTCTGCTCGTGCTGCCTGAGTCTTTGAGCAAGGAAAAACAACAGTACAATAGAGAGCTTCCACGTGGAAAAGAAAACCTTTTACAGCAATTTGCCAAATCCTATCAATCTCCGTATTTCATGGGCTTGCTCATTGTATTTGTCGTTGCTCTTGGATTGGCGAATTTTGAGACGGTATTTGGACTATTTGTTGACCATAAATATGGTTTTACACCGATGGATATTGCCATCATTATAACGACAGGCTCTATTTTGGGGGCAGTTGTCCAAGCAACTATATTTGGTTGGATCATTAACCGTTTTGGTGAGAAAAAAGTAATTCACCTTTGCTTGGCTATCGGAGGACTGTTTATTTTTCTAACTTTATTTGCTGAGCAGTACGTGATGATTATGCTAACGACTTTTATCATCTTTCTGGCTATGGATATCCTTCGCCCAGCAGTAAGTACTTCTCTATCGAGGCAGGCTGGGGATGAGCAAGGATTTGTAGCGGGAATGAACTCGTCCTATACCAGCTTGGGGAATGTAATTGGACCGCTAGTTGCGGGACTGCTGTTTGATGTTCATATTAATTTGCCTTATATGGTTGCAGCGGTAGCCTTATTTGTTTGTCTCGTCCTTTCACTACGCTCTAAGCATGCAGGAAAGCGGCACACAACATCTCTTGCAGCAGAGCAGCGTAGAAGTGGTTAGCCGCAGGTCTATATTCACCCCCGACTTAGGTCTAGGGTCAAAAACCGTCTGGGGTCCGTTTTGTCAAACGCTAGGTCAGCGTACAATAAGGACATAAGCAAGACACAGTGAAAGGCGGTGAGAGATGATGAGAGTTAACAAAGGGAATGGGTTAGCCATTGTACTGATCGTGTTGGGTTCGATTATGCTGCTCGGTAAGTTTACTCCGTTTTTCGGTCACTTTGTAGGACACCTGATTGGTTACTTAATTCCGATAGCGATGATTATGCTGGGGTACTACGGTGTGAAAAGAGGAAATGCGCTCTTTGGTTGGATCGTGCTTGTGCTCGGGGTACTGATTTTACTGGGCAAGCTGTCCTGGCTTATTGGACCACTGCTGGCAATCGGATTAATCATATTTGGTGTATCCATGCTGAGTGACCGTAGAAGACGCTACTGAATGTGACAGTTTGAGGATGAAGAAAAATGTACGAAAACAAAGAGCAAGAAATGATGAAAATACGAAATTGCGAAAGGAGTAGACGCCAATGAGTGTTTTTCGAAGAATGCGTGATATTACGGTAGCAACCTTCAATGAGCATTTGGAACAAAGTCAAGATCCGGTACAACTCATTGATCAGTTTTTATATAATACCCGTCAGGAAATCGCCGAAGCGGAAAAGCTTCACCAGCAGTATGCAGTGCATACAAGACAAATGAAGCAGCAGTTGGATCATGCATTGTCTATGCAGGCCAAACGGGAGGAACAAGCGCTTCTGGCTTTGAAAGCAGATGAAGAACACGTCGCAAAGCTAGCCCTTCAGGAAAAGATGCTGTATGCAGAAAAAGAAGAGCAGTATAGAGAACTGTGGGAGCAGAGCCGTGAATCATTACGTGAATTGGAGCAACAGCTGGATACATTAAAGACAGAATACCAGACGGTACACAGTAAGCGTCAGTATTACGCTGCACGTGTACAAACGTTGAGACTCCAGCAGCAAATGAACGAACGGGCAGGTACATACGGCGGACGAAATGTTCCCCGAATGTTCAACCGCTTGGAAGACCGGGTAGCCGATATGGAAGCAGAAACGATGAGTCTGCGTGAATTGCGCCGGGATGACGAGTATACAAGGGATGCTCACAGCGGTGGATCGCTGCTCGAACAAGAGTGGGCGAGACTGAAAAGCAAGCTGAACAACAGCGGGAAGGAGTAAGTAATTATGACCCGAATTTACCGATCAAGCCGGGATAGAGTATTAACTGGAGTATGTGGCGGTCTTTCTGACGCAACAGGAATGGACTCAACTTGGATACGTATTCTGGTTGTGATCAGTTTCTTTATTACAGCAGGCACCACATTTATGATTTATGTGATTGCAGCGTTGGTTATTTCCAAGGAACCAAGATCTCCTTACGATGGAGGATTTGGTCCAGATAGCGGTCCCTATACCCAGCAAGATCCCCGCTATTATGGCGGTAGTAATACTAGAACACAGTACGGACAAGGAACTGGTTACAATCAAGGCGGAGCATACGGCAACTCGAACCCGTTTGGTCAGGATGCCCGCTATTCATCCAAATTTAATACAGGACACAACAGTGATCTAGATTCCATGATGGAAGATATCGAGAAAAAAGCAATGAAAAAGGAACTGGAAGAGTTACGTAAAAAAGTAGAGCAATTCGAGAAGGGAGAACGTAAATAATGGGAATCTTTAAAAGAATGAAGGATATGACAAGAGCATCGGTGAATGAAATGTTGGATAAAGTGGAAGATCCGATTATCATGTTAAATCAGTACTTGCGCGATATGGAGGCAGAAATTCACGAAGCTGAGGTAACGGTCGCCAAGCAAATGGCAAATGAGCGCCGTATGAAACAGCGTTTGGAGGAGGCTGTGCGTGTATCCAATGAGCGCGAAAAGCAGGCTGAATCTGCATTGCGAAATGGCCAGGAAGAAGTAGCACGCAAGCTGCTGGGCGAGAAGATTTATTTTGTACAAAAGCAGGATGAATACCGTGATTTGCACACTCAAGCAGAGCTCCAAGCGAAAGAACTGGTACAGCAGCTTCACGGGATGAAGGATGAATTCTACAAAATGCGCAATAAGCGTAATGAGCTGGTATCCCGTGCTCAAATGGCAAAAGCCAAAAAGCAAATGTCGCAAATCAATAGCTTGCACACGATTGAAAGCGGGTCTGCTTCGCTGGGCTTCCACCGCATGGAGGAAAAAATCATGCAAATGGAGGCAGAAGCTGACGTACTACGTGCCCCTTATCGTCAAGCACCGGGAGAGGCATATGTTAATCCCGCAGAAGCTGAAAAACAATTTAAAGTGGATGAACAGCTTCAACAGTTGAAGTCCAAAATTCAGACAGGTGCTAAACCTGTAGATATGAAGAAGGACTAACTACTCGGAACTCAAACATTATGATATGCTGTATAGATGGACACTGACCAATAACAGTGCTCAATCTGTATGGTTCGGGAAGCCATATGGCGATATATTTCGCCACTATGGCTTTTCATTCCTGTATAAACAAAAAAGGGGGTGCAGCATGGAGAAAAGAAAATCAGCCTTGGCACTGGCAGGGATTGGCATCGGGATTATCATTTTATTCGGTCAGTGGATTGGGTTCCTCTCCGTGTTTGCACTGATCCTAATGTTGGCGGGAATATATAAGATTCGCAATTCCAAAATCAAAAAGGGCTATACGATACTTGCCATCGGTGCCGGTCTACTGGTACTGGATCATTTGTTCTTGTTTGTGGTGATCACATTGGCTTCGCTGGCTGTGTTCTATTCACGTTCGAGGAAGCTGCATAAAGGTCAAAGTTCCATATTCAAACACAATTTTATATCCAATCATAAGTGGGATGAAGTGCCGTGGAGCTTGCGCAGCACAAGCATATGGCATGTCGTTGGTGATGTGGATGCTGACCTGACGCTGGCTCTTCCAGAGGAACGTGAGCCCGTCATATTTTTACAGGGGATCTTCGGTGACATTGACATCACGCTGCCGGATAATTACGGTGTAGAGGTAGAGATGTTCGTATTGTTCGGGCAAATTCAGTTCGACCGGGATCATGAGGCGGGGATGCTCAATCGACTGGTGTGGAAGTCTCCTCATTTTGAGCAGAGTGAATATAAAGTGAAGTTTGTCGTTTCGTACTTGGCGGGCGATGTTCGCATTCGATTTTATTGAATCAGGAGGAACCGGGATGAATCACAAAAAAACGTCCAACATGGTAACCCGCAGTATGGGTGAAGGTATCCTCCTGTGTGTTGTTGTGGGCGTAGTTGTCTTTTATATGCTGTATACATATGGATATGTGAAGTCGTTCCCAACCTGGGGAATGATACTGAAAGTAGCAGGAGCCGTTATACTGGTGTTGATTGGTACAGGGGCAATGTACGGATTTTATGAAAGTTATCGCTTTAAAAGTAGACTGGAAATGTTGAGAGAGACGTTGCTGATGTGGGAAAAGGGTACCCCTGCACGTGAGTTGCCCCCCCTAGGGCATGATGAGCTTGGCAGGCTGGGAGAGCAGTTGGAACGAATCGGACGTAAATGGCAGGAACAAGTTACGTCTTTACAACGTTTATCTACAGATAATGCTCAGCTGGCAGAACAGGCACGGATGACTGCGATCGTGGAGGAACGGCAGCGGCTGGCCAGGGAGTTGCATGACGCAGTATCGCAGCAATTATTTGCTATTTCAATGACAGCGACGGCTGTGGGCAGGACACTGGACAAGGATTTTGATAAAGCGCAGCGTCAAGTTGCATTAATTGAAGAAATGTCTTCCGTGGCACAATCTGAAATGCGGGCGTTACTCCTTCATCTACGGCCTGTTTATCTGGAAGGGAAACGGCTTGAGCAGGGTTTGCGTGATTTGGTACAGGAATTACAGGCAAAAGTACCAATGGAGATTGATTTTGAGATGGAAAGCGGAGTACAGTTGGTTAAGGGCATTGAGAATCACTTGTTTCGCATTGTTCAGGAAGCGATGTCTAATACATTGCGCCATGCCAAAGCAACCCGTATGGAAATTCGTATTGTGCAACGCCCGGATTCCATTCGGCTGACGATTCGGGATAATGGTATTGGTTTTGAAATGGATGAGAAAAAGCAGACATCATATGGATTATCCACCATGCAGGAGCGGGTCAGTGAAATTGGGGGAGCTATTCAGTATATAACGGCTCCGGGAAAAGGGACACGGATCGAAGTGTCTGTGCCCGTTATTTATGATGAAAGCGGAAGGAACGATGATCATGGAAACGGAATTACCGATTAGCGTACTGCTGGTAGACGACCATGAAATGGTGCGGATTGGACTTGCGGCAGTGCTGGGGACGGAAGAAGGAATTGAAGTGGTCGGCGAGGCCGGAAGCGGAGAAGAAGGTATCCGATTAGCTTCAGAATACAAGCCCAATGTGATTTTAATGGATTTGGTCATGGATGGCATGGATGGTATCGAAACGACACGCCAAGTGACACGCCTGCTTCCAGAGACAAAGGTGATTGTACTGACGAGTTATTTGGATGATGAGAAAATGTATCCGGTCATTGAGGCAGGTGCATTCAGTTATTTGCTCAAAACGTCTCGTGCTTCCGAGATCGCGGATGCGATCCGTGCAGCTGCACGCGGACAGTCTGTCCTAGAGTCACAGGTGGCCTCTAAAATGATGAATCGATTCCGCCAGCCTCAGGCTGAAGCGCCCGCACATAAAGAGCTAACAGATCGTGAGATGGAGGTTCTTCGCCTGTTAGCACAAGGGAAGTCTAACCAGGATATCGCAGATGAACTGATTATCGGGATTAAGACGGTAAAATTCCATGTCACCAACCTTCTCGCCAAATTAGGAGTTGAGGACCGCACACAGGCGGCAATCTATGCCTATAAGAACGGCTTAGCAGAGTAGATATAAAACGACGAATACAAAAAACCGGAGACGATGAATGGTCCTCCGGTTTTTTTGTGTTCTGAAATACGGCGTTTAGATAAGGAGGAATAGAAAGGCGATTAAAGCCAGATCTAATGCAAGCCCTGTCCCGTATCCGTATCTGCCGCGATAGCCTGCTCTGCCGTTTGCATAATTTCCATTTCCGTTTGAGCCAAATTCGCCTACGTTATAAGGAAAGTATGGATTTAGAAGTTCGTCGGGCGGTCTATTAAAGGCATTTAGCTTGGCAGAAGGGCGAACTTTGTTTTTGGAATTCCTTTTTTTCTTTTTAGAGGAGATTTTTTTAGCTTTTTGTTTTCCTTTGTTACTGTAGCTTCCGGCATAGAGACTACCAGGAAAGGAGGATGGATATCCGTTCAACATCAGCTTGCCTTTGCTACACCCGCTTAAGATGCCGATGTGTCGTGTACCATCACGCATGACGGCACAGACCATCCGTCCGCCATGAGGTGCCACACTGGCTTCATTTACTGGATAAATGGGAAACATGATTTCACCTCTTTTGGTGTAAGATGCGTTGTGATTATAGTCTATTCTTATAGTGCCTACGGTGTATGGTCGAACACCCAGTAGGCGAATGAATATTTCTGAACGGTTGTGCTGACTTCCTCTGCGTATAAAACCTCTGGCAACGGGCATGCTATTGATAGATTCATAGATTTCAATCGAGCCGAAAAAAAAGGCATTCTATCGTGTGTATGCGGAGAACGAATGGTTAAGAAGGGGAAGGAACGCCCATGCTAAAAGCAGAGATGATTAAAAAGGGAGTTATTGTGATTTTGGTATTAGGAACAGTGTTGGTAATGGCTGGCTGGCGTTACGGAACTATTCTGACCAACGGAACTGATTCCCGCGAGGCAGAAACGACGTTACGCTCGTTGTTAATCCTATCGGATCAAACCCCCGGTACACTGGATAAGCTGGTTGTAAAATGGCAAGGTGATTGGATTCCTAATCATGAAGATCCGGCAGATATAGCGGCACAGATAGCTGATCAACTGAATATACCCACAGCAAGTAAACTCGTGGAAAATGGACATACACTTTATCGTTCTGTTCGTGATCGTGAGGATTTGAAAATTCGTTTAAATGTGATGGAACGTCAAACTGGACAATGGTATGTAGTCGTTCAGCTGGAAAGCAGTGACACAGGACGTGAGCAATTGATTCAGCTTCATAAGCTTTGTGCTGAGCAATTAACTTCTATAGGGGTGCAAGCGCAGTGGAACACCTCCGTTCAGCGTTCGCTGCAAGCAAAGGAAAGCGTGGATCAACTGATGAAACGGACAGAAGCGAGCTTAGCAGGGACCATCTCCATGCAGGCTAAAGAAAGATACACAGATGCAACCACAGTGGCCGTATCTTATGAAGCTCCAGACCTGCCATTAATGGTTCAAAGCGGTGAGCATCAAGTTCAGATGCAGATGGCTGTACATGAAAATAAGGAGCAGCAGGATAAACGCATAACACTTGGTTTTCCGCTTATCACGATTGAATACTGACTTATAAGGTAAATTTATGATTCATCGGATAGCTTATCCATGTGGAATATGTTAAAATGTCATCAAATCTTTAGTTCCATGTTTTTCGAAAATCAAGTATGATCTTGTATAAATATACACAATACTACATGCGGATTTCGAGGATTGTGGATTGCGGAATCTTGACATGGGAAGAATGAGGTACTTCATGGCTGACATACCTGTTAAAGAATCTCTTGTGACACAAGGTGCAGTTCTGTTTATTTTTGGTGCTACGGGCGATTTGGCTCGCCGTAAGTTATTTCCTGCTATTTACAGCTTGTACCGCGAAGGCAAGCTTGCTGAAGATTTTGCTGTTATTGGTGTAGCAAGACGTCCTCGCACAGAAGCAGAATTCCGTAATGACCTGTACGCTTCCATACAGGAGTTTAGTCGGTATAAAGCAGAAAATGATCAAGAATGGCAGGCATTTGCCGAGCATTTTGAATATAAATCGCTGGATATCAACAATGTCGATGGTTTTCATGAGCTGAGACAGCAGACTGAGGCTATAGAAGGTAAGTTTAACATACCGGGAAATCGGTTGTTTTATTTGGCCTTGGCTCCTGAATTATTCGGAAGTGTGTCGAAGAGCTTGAAAGAGGGCGGCATGTTGGACGGCAAGGGCTGGAATCGTCTGGTTATAGAGAAGCCTTTCGGCTACAACCTCGAATCTGCACAAGAACTGAACATTGAAATACGTGAAGTATTTGCCGAAGAAGAAATTTATCGGATTGATCACTATCTTGGTAAGGAAATGGTACAAAATATCGAGGTGATCCGCTTTGCTAACGCCTTTTTTGAACCACTGTGGAATAACAAGCATATTGCCAATGTGCAAATTACGCTGAGTGAAACGGTGGGGGTAGAGGAACGCGGAGGTTATTATGATCATTCCGGTGCCTTGCGTGATATGGGACAGAACCATATGCTGCAAATGCTTACGATGATCGCGATGGAGCCACCTAGTCGTTTGTTGCCAGAGGATATCCGAGATGAAAAAGTAAAAGTGCTGCGTTCACTACGACCTTTTGAATCATCTGAGGATGTGAAGAGCAATGTGGTACGTGGTCAATATACTGAAGGCAGTTATCGCGGCCAGCAGTTGTCAGGGTATCGTCAAGAAGACAAGGTTGATCCACAATCGAATACAGAGACTTATTTTGCTTCACGCGTGTTTGTAGATAACTTCCGTTGGGCTGGCGTACCGTTCTATATTCGTACTGGCAAACGTCTCCCTGTAAAAACTACGGAGATCGTGGTGGAATTTAAGAGCATGCCGACCAATGTATATCTCGGTCAAAAGCATAAGCTGGAACCGAACTTGCTCGTCATTCGGGTCAATCCAATGGAGGGCATTTACATTAAAATTAATGCCAAGAAACCCGGTTCGGAATCAGATATTGAGCCGCTGGCTATGGACTTTTGCCAAAGCTGCATGGTGGGGATCAACTCACCGGAGGCTTATGAACGGTTGCTGATGGATGCAATCGAGGGCGATTCGACGTACTTCACGCGTTGGGATGAGGTTGCTACAGCGTGGGGATTCGTTGATCGAATCGCCAAAGCATGGCAGCAGACCCCGGATACACTGGAAACCTATGCTGCAGGCTCATGGGGACCCGATGGTGCCCATAAGCTATTGGAGCAGGATGGTTACAAGTGGTGGCCAGTTAGCGGTCAGGATGAAGATAATGTCATCTGGCGAGTAGGCGGCACTCAGTAATTCTGATTTGTCCAGCATCCCCCTATGTCCTGTTCAGGATGTAAGGGGATGCTTTGCGTTCGGAGTATGCTATAATAGCTTAGTCTCAGGTTTTCAGTTTGCAATTGATTATACGTTAAAGGCAGGCTAAAACATGTAAATAGATCGTATTTATCATGAATATGGTGACGGAGTATGCCGAATACTGGAGCTAACGGCAATGAGCCGATGAACTTATGAATATAGGCGTGCATCATGGCCTTTTTATGAATAGCTTGAACAGAAATGCAGTGGATTTGATCATGAAGGGATATGTGAAATGAGTAAAACAACAGATATACTTCAACAGGAAGTCGACAAACGGCGTACGTTTGCGATTATTTCTCACCCGGATGCGGGTAAAACGACACTGACGGAAAAGTTGCTGCTGTTCGGGGGCGCTATTCGTCTTGCAGGTACAGTCAAAGCTCGTAAAGCCAGCAAGCATGCGACGAGTGACTGGATGGAGATTGAAAAACAACGGGGGATTTCGGTAACATCCTCAGTGATGCAATTTGATTATAATGGGCATCGCGTAAATATTTTGGATACCCCGGGTCACCAGGATTTCAGTGAAGACACGTACCGCACCTTAACAGCCGCAGATAGTGCGGTCATGCTGATTGACGTAGCGAAAGGTGTGGAAGCGCAAACGATCAAGCTGTTTCAGGTTTGTGCGAAGCGTGGAATACCGATTTTCACCTTCATTAATAAGCTGGACCGTGAAGGACGTAGCCCCTTTGATCTGATGGAGGAGCTGGAACAGGTGCTTGGTATCCGTTCGGTGCCTATGAACTGGCCGATTGGTACAGGACGTGATTTGTGCGGTGTTTATGACCGTGTTAAAAATCAGGTTGAGTTGTTTCAGGGAGATGACCATTCCACGATCAAGGTACAAAAAGTGGAAGATTACAATGATCCGATTATTCGCGAGATGGCAGGCGAATATTTGCACGACCAATTATGCCAAGATTTAGAGTTGCTTGATGTTGCAGGTGACCCTTTTGATATGGAAAAAGTACAGCGTGGAGAATTAACGCCTATATTCTTTGGCAGTGCGATTAATAATTTTGGTGTGCAAACATTTTTGGAAAACTTCCTCCAGCTTGCTCCTAAGCCGGAACCGCGCCACAGTACAGTGGGGGAAATTCAACCAACGAACGAGAAGTTTACCGGCTATGTATTTAAAATTCAGGCCAATATGAACCCGGCTCACCGTGACCGTATTGCATTTTTGCGTATCGTGTCTGGTAAGTTCCAACGCGGGATGAGTGTTAAACATGTTCGGATGGGCAAGGAGATTAAGCTGTCCCAACCACAGCAGTTCTTGGCACAGGACCGTGATATTGTCGAAGAAGCATTCCCGGGGGATATTATAGGCTTGTTTGACCCAGGTATTTTCCGCATTGGCGATTCACTTAGTCAAGGTGGCGAGGTTGTATTTGATGAACTGCCGACCTTCTCACCTGAGATTTTTGCCAAGGTTACTGTAAAGAATGCTTTGAAACACAAGCAGTATCTGAAAGGTATCGACCAGTTGACTGAAGAAGGTATGATTCAGGTGTTCCGTACGGTAAGCTTTGATGATACGTTACTAGGTGTAGTCGGCCAACTGCAATTTGAAGTATTTGAATACCGCATGAAGGGTGAATATGGGGTAGATGTACAGCTTCAGCGTATGCCTTTCCAATTTGCACGTTGGATTGTGGATGAGCAGATTGATCCGAGTAAGTTCCGTATCAACTCTACGCTGGTAAAAGATAAGAAAGGCAATTATGTTGCCTTGTTCGAAAATGAGTATGCCATGCGTACGGCTATAGAAAAAAATCCGACCGCTAAGTTTTTGGAAATGGCTCCATAAAATTTTATATGCAGAGCAGTCTGATCTCAGTCATTTGATATATATCACGAATAGTCCACTCGACATGAATGCGAGTGGACTATTCTCATTTTCGAGTACGGGTAAAAATAATGAGCACAATTAAAGCATAACAAGAAGTTGAATAGCTAGAGCTAGGTTAAGGGAACGGGTTTGATTTTATCGATTTGTTCATGTGCCAAATGGACGAAGTCATGCTGCTGGTTTGGACTCATATGCTTCCATGCGATTTCAAGAATGACACCCAATCCAGGCAAAGCGGCTTCCGGTCCATCCACTGACCCAATAATCATATCCGTAAGGTCAGCCTCTGATTTGCCGTGAACTTTGTGAACAATCGCTTGTCGTAAATCCATAGTAATGGGCATGTGTACCTCCCGTATGTTGTAATAGTGATCGAATGTATTATGGCTTGGGCTGTGGTCCAGTATACATGGAGAAGCATTTGGAATAAGGATGCCAAAATTTATGTTTGTAGCATGATATGCTATACTATGACGGACAGTATGGTGAGCGGGAGGTTAAGAAGGAATGGCGAAAAAACAGTATGCGGTCATTGGCATGGGGCGCTTTGGTTCCAGTGTTGCCAGCGCTCTAAGTGAGATGGGTTTTGATGTGTTGGCTATCGATTCGGACGAGCAGCGTACACAGGAAATGTCGAATATTGTGACGCATGCGGTGTCTGCCGATTCGACGGATGAGGAAGCACTGCGGGCACTGGGTATCCGCAATTTTGACGTAATTGTAGTCGCAATTGGTGAAGATATACAAGCCAGCATTCTAACAACATTGATTCTCAAGGACATGGGTGTGCCCGCTCTTGTGGTCAAAGCACAAAATGAACTGCACGGGAAGGTGCTGCAAAAAATAGGTGCAGATAAAGTGGTTTATCCTGAACGGGATATGGGACTGCGGGTAGCCCATCATCTAACATCACCCAATATTTTGGATTATATTGAGCTATCCAAGGACTATAGTATTTTGGAGATGCGAGCCGCTGATTCCATGATCGGCAAAAATCTGAAGGAGCTAGACATACGGGCACGCTTTGGCTGCAATGTAATGGCGATTCGCAGAAATCAGGAGATGAACATTTCACCTTATGCCGAGGATCGTCTGGAAGCGGGTGATGTGCTGGTCATTGTGGGCCACAAGGACGATCTAACCAAGCTGGAGCTGGCTTTTGCAGCTTAGAGAGGTTTGATGTTCAAGTACAAGTGATACATCATTTATTTTTAAAGAAACGGATCATAGAACGGAAGGTTAAACCAATGGAAATCATTTCACCGAATAATGCGCGTGTAAAAGAATGGTCGCAATTGCTGGAGAAAAAGCATCGCACACGGCAGCATAAATATATTGTTGAGGGTATTCACCTAGTGCAGGAAGCGTTGCGTTCGAACGCGGCTGTCGAAAGCGTCGCCTATGACTTAGACAAGGGGATTCCAGCCGAGCTGAATGGTCTGGATTCAGCCGACCAGCCGGTGGAATGGATTCCCGTGTCGGCGGCGGTCATTGCCAAATGCACCGATACCAAGACGCCGCAGTCTGTCTTTGCTATCGTGCGTAAGCAGGAGCAGAGCACATTCGCAGCATTGCTGGAGCAACCAGATGCGCTGGTGATGGTGCTGGACGGAGTGCAGGACCCCGGCAATGTAGGCACCATTATCCGCAGCGCGGACGCTGCTGGAGCCGCAGGCGTTATATTGGGTCATGGCTGCGCCGACCTGTACAACCCTAAAACGATCCGCTCCACGATGGGATCGTTGTTTCATCTGCCGGTGATCGAAGGCAGCCTGGAGGAGCTTTTGCCGCAGGCCAAAGGCAAAGGGGCCCGCTTGCTCAGTACCTCGCTGGATGCAAGCTTGTCATGCTATGCCGTGGATTTGCGTGTATCCACTTGGCTCGTGATTGGCAATGAGGGCCAGGGTATTTCTGCTGCTACCGCAAGTATGGTGGATGAAGCGGTATTCATTCCAATGCAGGGACAAGCAGAATCACTGAATGCAGCGATGGCCTCTACGGTGTTATTATTCGAGGCGATGAGACAGCGAGGCTAATACCTGAGTGTTTATTATTCACTGATTCGAGTTTTCCTAAGAATTAACTTAATATTTAGCTAATTTGACAGTCCCGATAAAAAAATTACTTTTTGGGGCTGTTTTTTAATTTATAGACAGAAGGTGGAATAATGAAGAACAACATAATCAAACTGAATTCTCACAGATCATTGGGGTATCACAAGGAGCATTAAGTAAATTAGAAAAAAATAAATACAAGCTATCATTGGATCTTGTGATTGCTTTGAGAATGAAGTTTTGATGTGTCTCACGTTTTGGGATCAGTCCCGAGAGTAAAGTGTTTACTTTTTTCTGTCTATCATGAGGGACAATCAGTATGAATAAACCTGTAGACTACACTACGTCGTTAAGCAACAGGGGCCTTCACAATTGTAATCATAGTTGAAAACTTGAGCTGCATAGTAGCCAGTATTGCGTTTTGTTGGCTTCGTCTCTTGAAACCTATTGATGAAGGCCATTTTACATCTGCAGACCTTGTTATAATCGTCCAACAGCAGGCCCAATTCTTTGAGCTCACCGTTCAATCTGAGGGAAAGAACAAGATGTCTTCCACGCTTTCATGCCGCTGCTCGCCTTCCCGCAATCTATAGACTCCCAACCGAGAACATAAAAAACCGAACCTTTTTTCCATCGAGCGACAATATAGGGTGTAAGCTGCTTACTTAGGAGGGCCCTCTGAATGGAAAGTGAATCTATGTACCACGTGCTCATTAAAATGATTGAAGGAGATCAGCAGGCGTTTCACACGTTGTATGATGCCACCTATAAGGATGTCTACCGGACCGTCTCTTTTCTGGTAGCTCATCCACAGGATCGCGAAGATATTATGAATGAGATCTACATGCAAATGTGGACCTCGCTTCCCAACTACGATCCGAATCGTCCTTTTCACTTCTGGCTGCATGGCTTGGTCATCCGACAAGTGCAAAGATTCCGGGTGAAAAGCTGGAGGAGATTCCGAATTTTCGAACGCATCCGTGTCTTTTCTCGGGAAGAGCGTCATTGGGATCAGACCACGGTGAGGACGGATGGGACAGACCCTGAAATATCGAAGGCCATGCACAAGCTGACCGATAAACAGCGAACGGTGATCATACTCCGCTTTTACCACGACTATAGGCTGGAGGAGATTGCGACATTACTCGATATTCCGCTGGGTACAGTTAAGTCCAGATATCATGCCGGCCTGCAGTCGCTTCGAAAACACTTGGGAAATCTCTCCTTGGAAAGGATGGAAAAGAACAATGCCTATTGAAAGCCAAATCAGCGAGTACCTGCACCAAGAAGCAGAGACCATGGAATGCCCCCCGGCTGTTTCCAAACGAGTCGAACAATCCTATTCTCAATACGTACAACGGCAAAGGAGCAAAAAAACGATGAAAAAACGATTGATCGGCGGCATCGTCGCTGCAGTAATTATGATTCCAACCGCAGCATTCGCAGCCCCTCCCCTGATTGAAATGATTACCAGAATACCTATGACAGCCAAACAAGTCAAGATGGATGCGGTTGGCCAAGCAGCACTTGAAAAGTTGTATCGCTCTTATCCGGAAACCAAGTCGTTTGAAGTCATCGACGCCAGCCAGATTGGAGGAGACCCCGCGGATGCAAGTCAGGGGAAAGCCATTCAAACAAGCATCGTGCTGCAGGAAAAGGGAGCTCACGGCAAAAAGATCCGACTTGATTTGAACGGTATCACGGGTGAAATCGAACATGTGAACCAAGAGAATTGGGAACCTCAGGAAAAGCCGATCATCTCCTTAACCGATAAAGAAATCAAATCGAAAGTTGATGATCTCATTAACAAACTGTACGGCAGCTCCAGTAAGTACGAATGTAACATGGAGCCGATACAGAAATCGGACCCAAAAACGTTTATATTGAACTACACCGAAAAGGGATCAACAACGCCGTTTTATCAGGCATTGGTTAAAGGGAATACGATCAGCGTTACTCTGATCGGAGGCGGCCCTGCTCCATCCATAGAAGGCTTTTTCACGACAAACGGTAAGCCTGACTATACTGCGGACGCCTTTTTAAACGATGAAAAGCTCTACTCTTTACTTCATATGAGTCCAGCAGAATTAAAAAAAGAATTGGCAAAGGGTGCATCTGTCGTCGAGATCGCAGCATCTAAAAAGATTTCCAAACAACAAGTCATGGACGTTATCGCAAGTACGCAGGCTAAAAAACAAATCCAAGCCGATCCGCATGGTGGAGCTACTGTTGACGATCGTACGCTGGAACTATTAAAACGGATTCTTGAACCCAAAGTATTAAAAGTGATTGAACACAAAACGGAAACGCCTTGGTAGGGGAGCAATACAGAGTGTAGGTGTTTGATACAGTTAAGTAAAACACGATAAACGAAACAAAAAAAGCTTCAGACTGATTCATCCGGTCTGAAGCTTTCTTTTCATTTGTCGGCTCACTATGATTTGTGTCACGTTATGGGGTCAGTCCCAACAGCATACATATCTGAACTTCGATTGAAAGAGGCGAAACATGTATTCAAGTCAACAGAGTGGTTTGTGAACTGGGAGGGAATATTTCCATAAAAATATAGAATTCTTAATAAGAGATAAAAAGGAAATTAAACTTAGTAAAGAAAATTTTTCAAAAGAGTTTATATTATAAGTCTAGCTATTCTCTATTATCGTTTTTAATGAGGTAACGCATCAAGTCAAAATTAAGAGGCATGAGTCCGAGACATTCCTATGTGGGATTACTAGAAATACGGAAAATGAGTCGAGTCATAGAACCTGACTCATTTTTTTATAAAGACACACCCTCCTGATGTTCTGAATTCTTTATACCTTACAACAAAGTAATGTTTTTGTAAGCTTTGGCTGTTGCTCCTTAGGTAGAAGCTAATTAGTATGAAAAATAGCGAGCCGAGGAGAGAAGTGAGCAAAATATGAATTATTCAAAGCATAAAATCAAAGAACAATTAAAGTCCAAATTATGTTGTGATGAAATATTAAAAAAATATAAAGGGATCATCATTACAGTAATAGTTATCGCCATTATAATGATTATGTTAATCACACTGGTGTATGGCACCATGCATATAATTCAGGATTTAATTTACACCACGAAACCCTCTTAATCTACAATTAAACGGAATTCGCTTGTTGTTATTGCTTGGATGATTAAATCAAGGCATTATATAGAGAAAATCATATTATTAAAAATTCAAGCACTAAGAAGGTAGAAAACACAATGCATAAAATATTAATCGTAGAGGATGACCCTCAAATTAGCTCTTTACTCCAATCCTATCTTGAAAAGTATGGTTATCAAGGAGTTGTCGTTTCAAATTTTGATCAGGTATTGAGTACTTTTCAGGAAGTAAAGCCTGATTTGGTCATACTTGATGTGAATTTACCTCGTTTCGATGGATTTTATTGGTGTAGGCAAATTCGCACCCAATCTACTTGTCCTATCCTTTTTGTGTCCGCGCGGGATGATAAAATGGATCAGGTCATTGCTTTGCAAAACGGGGCGGATGATTACATTACTAAACCGTTTCATCCCGAAGTACTGTTAGCCAAAATAGAAAGTAATCTGCGACGTGCCTACGGTTTATATGCAGTTGCCCAAAAATCACGCTCCATAACAGTGTCAGGCTTGACTCTATATCCTGACATTATGGAGCTTGTGTTTCATGACAAGCAGGTAGAGATGAGCCATAAAGAAGCTGCGCTACTGGAGCTACTGATGACATATCCAAAGCAGGTTGTAGGGAGAGTTCATCTCTTAGAAGCTTTATGGGATGATTACCAATATGTCGGTGAAAATACACTGAATGTTTATGTTACTCGTGTCCGTAAAAAGCTGGCCGAGTTGGGGTTGGAGGATATCATAGAGACGGTTAGAGGAGCTGGATATCGGCTGCACTTGACTGAGGAGGAAGAACAGTGAAGCTTTTTTGGCGTGATCATTTCTCAATGATCATATTCAATATCGTCCAACTTTTTCTTGTGTTAAGCATTTATTGGATGGATGGTTATCATAACTTGTCTACTGCTCTTTATTCCGTCTTTTTTGGGACCTCCATATTGCTGATCTATTTACTGTTCCGGTACGTCATGTATTCTAGTTTATATCGATTACTTTCCACTGCAAATATTAGAGATCTAGATGAACTCATTCAGATGAAGGTACTTAATCCTCTTGCCTCTTCTTTACAGAATTTGCTTTTACAATTTTACCGATTGTATCAGTCTCGAATTCATCAGTTAGAGCATCAACAGCGTGATCACATTACTTTTATTAACCAGTGGGTTCACCAGATGAAAACTCCCCTCTCTGTTATTCATTTAATTCTCAAAGGAAAAATAGATCCCGAGTCGGATCAGATTCATGATGAGATTGATCGAATGGGAAAAGGACTGGAAATGATCTTATATATGTCACGATTGGAGGCCTTTGAACCTGACTTTCATGTGGAGCCTGTTGTATTACGAAAGCTGGTTAGTGAAGTGATTTATGATAACAAAAGATTATTGATTCGTAACGAAATTTATCCTTCCAATGAAGTGGACGAGCAGTTGAGTGTGATTACCGATGCCAAATGGCTAAGATTTATAATTAATCAATTGGTGACCAATGCGGTGAAATACTCTTCAGGTCATGCCCACAGTCTGAAGTTGATATCTGAGATAAGAGATAAAGTGTTTGTGCTGAAAGTACAGGATGAAGGAATCGGTATCCCTAAAAAAGATATGGAACGGGTATTTGAGGCTTATTACACAGGTGAAAATGGACGGAAGTATAGTGAATCTACCGGAATGGGCCTGTACATGGTGTCAGAAATCTGCAAAAGGCTGAGTCATGACATTCAACTGAAATCGACGATTGGTGAAGGAACGACGGTTGAGATCTTGTTTTCAATTCACAAATAAGAACCTTACAACATATTTAAGGTTTCTGTAATGTTAATCGATCGCTTCATCCCTCTGGATGAATTATGATCATGACATAGGAAAAAGAAAGGAATGAACGATGGAGATTGTACGAATGGATCAAGTCACCAAAATATACTATGGTAAGGTTCCCTACCGAGCTCTCAACAATATCCATTTAACGATTCAACAAGGTGAGTTTGTAGGCATTATGGGTCCGTCTGGTAGTGGGAAGACAACATTACTAAATATGATTTCCTCCATTGATATGCCGACTTCTGGCGAGGTTAGCATTAATGGGGAAAATCCACATCTGCTCAAGAAGGATAAGCTCGCTTTATTTCGTCGCAAAGAATTGGGGCTTGTATTTCAAGACTATAATTTGCTGGAAACTCTTAGTCTGGGAGAGAACATACTATTTCCTCTGATGCTGAATAAAAAAGGCTTAAAGGAAATGGGACACAAACTGGAAGAGGTAGCGAAGAAACTGGATATTGCAGATATTTTAGACAAACGGCCTCTTGAGGTGTCAGGGGGGCAAAAGCAAAGAGCAGCTATAGCCAGAGCTATTATTCATTCTCCTTCACTCCTGTTGGCAGATGAACCAACTGGAAATCTCGATTCCAAATCTTCACGAGTTGTGATGGAAATGTTAGAACTCATCCATCGCGTAGACAATTCCACAATCGTGCTGGTAACACACGGTGCCTTGGAAGCCAGCTATTGTGATCGGGTAATTTTTATTAAAGATGGCGAGTTATTTAATGAAATCCACCGTAGTCACAGTCAGCAATTATTTTTTCAGGAAATCATAGATATGCTCTCCTTTCTGGGGGGAAGTAGACATGCACATGAGCTTTCGTCTGTTAGCATGGAATAATCTCAAGCATAATGCGCGTGCTTATGTACCTTATTATTTAAGCAGCTCTTTGATGATTACAATTTTTTTCGTATATGCGATGTTTATTTTTCACCCGGATGTCTCCAATGCAATCATGGCCTTTAATGTAAAAAAGGGATTACAAGTTGCTGATCTATTGATTTTTGTATTTTCCTTTTTCTTCGTATTATACACAAACAATATTTTTATTGCTGCACGTAAAAAAGAATTCGGTATACTGACTATTTTGGGGACACATCGCAGACAAATTTATTTTTTGGTTGCTTATGAGAATCTGATTATAGGCTTTTTATCCTTGATTACCGGGATTACGGGAGGATTTGTTTCCGCAAAATTCTTTCTACTTTTGGGCTCCAGTGCCACAGGGCTGTATTTAACATTTTATTTTCCTTGGAAAGCACTGGCTTTCACCGTAGTTGGCTTTATGTTTTTGTTTACCTTAATCTCACTTGTATCTGTTTTCTTCATACGCCAATCTAAATTACAGCAGCTTTTTAGCAAGGTTCCTCAGCTCAAAAAAGAGCCCAAAGCTTCATGGAGCCTGTCCTTTCTTGCAATAGCGCTAATAGGAGCGGCTGTATATTTAATGAAGCTGGATTTTCCACCATATATTTATCTGGCACCGTATCGTTTGGGGACTCTATCCTTTTATATGTTGCACTATTCAGTTGGAGACACATTTAAATATACGATTGTAATGGGGTTTATTGGAATTTACTTACTATATGCCCAATCATGTGTATTATTCGTTCAATTGTTTAGAGCCAACAGGAAATGGTGTTGGAGTGGAACTCGTTTGTTATGGCTTTCTGAAATCACATACAAAATGAGGAATAATGCCGGGCTGTTTACATTGGTTACCCTAATTTCTATCGTTTCCTTTCTAGGAGCAGCTTCAACTTTTGACTCCATGCAGCAGCAAAATAGATTTCTTAGGGAGCAGTCTTATTCATTTGCATTTTTTTCTGATGTTGTAAGTTCCATAGATCTTGAAGATGAGATTGATCAAAATCTTTATAAGGCTGGGGTGGATTATTCGAAAAGTGAAGTACTGATCTTTCCCTTTCGTGAACAGTTGGCACCTGTGATGAAACAATCCAACTATGAGCCTCTTGCTTCTAAATTAAAGAAACAAATACAGGTACCTGCGCTTCGAGATGATCAAGGCTTTTTCATTTTTGATTCAAACGGGATGTCTTTAGAAGAACAGAAAACCTTTTTTGAAAAAAAGCTAACTTACAATCAAGGGAAATCCCGAATTACGGGTATCCAGATTGTGGGCACTCAGAAGATAGACCATAGCATAAAGTTTGATGGAAACATCATTTCTGAACTAGGAAGGTTGCTTGTTGTCTCAGATCAAACTTACGAACATTTAGTTAAACAACAGTATTTCAATGTTCCATTGGCATACAAATCTGTTTATTATTTTGTGCCTAAGTGGAAGAGTGGCCAAGTATCATTGGAAACTTCTGAGACCCAAGAAGAGGTGTGGTTGTATTCCCTGCTGGCCAACAAGGTGAATAAAGGATCGCTTAACTCTAGAGCAGTGGATTATCTGACATCGGAGATGGATCTGAATATTAGTAAATTTATTGGCGGATTTATCGCCATCATTATGTTGGCAAGCACAGTAAGCCTACTTTATTTCAGATTGTATGTAGATCTTAAACGGGATGAGGAAATATACCGGGCTTTATCCAAAATTGGACTAAGCTCAAGGGAAATGAGACGAGCTGCATCCAGACAAATTGCATTCCTATTTCTTTTGCCATTAGTCGTTTCATCCATTGGAATAGTGCTTTGTTTAGTTATGTCAGAACCATCTGTAGTACCCTTTCATCTTACGCTTATTCAAATTATGATTTGCTTTTGGGTAATTCAATTCTTTTCCTTTCTTATTGTACGTTTCCTGTACCTTCGTCAATTGGATTTAAAGATGCTGTAAAGAGCGATAAGCCACATGAAAAAAAGTTGCAGAAGGGTAGGGTTAGACTCCTCCTTTCTGGAATTTTTCATCAAATACAAAATAAGGTCTCAATGGGCTGAGAGCCTTGACGAGTAGGTGCAGGGCGAATTTGTTTATCAGAAGATATCAAATTCATATAACAACAAATTAGTGAATTCTATTCAAGTCGATACCATATTTTAAAAGTGGGGATATCATGAAAAAAAGTGTGTTCATTTTATTGCTGCTGGCCTTGTCGGTCAGCCCCTTTTCAGAGTCTTTTGTTCAAGCAGAGGGGCAGCAGCAGGCTTCCAATACAAGTGTGAAATTAACACTGAGTCAAGCGCAGCAATGGGCGCGGTCTAATAGCTTTAGCTTGAAGGAGGCCCAGCAAACGATAGATCGTAACCGGATTAACCTAAAAAATGCTGGTAAGAATCTGGATTTTATTCCGGCAGGTACAGGCAACGGTGAAGAGGATGCGGCTAGTAGTTCAGCCTGGAAGGGGTATGCTTCATCGACGGTTTCTTATCTGGAATCCAAGAAGCAAATTGAACTTGCCCAAGATCAGACAGACTACGCTGCAATGAAAAACTATTACGATGTACTTTTGGCTGATAACAAAGTGAAGAGTAGTGAGGATGCACTTTCGCTCGCGTTATTAGAGGAAAAGGCTGCTGAGGCGAAAGCTAACCGCGGGAAAATCCCACCAGGTGATCGGAGCACTATTATTCAGAATCGTATAGAAGCACAAAAAAATGTAGAGATTGCAAAAACTGCACTGCGAAAAGCGATGGATTCATTAAATACGCAAATGGGTCAACCTCAAGGTACGGTATATGAACTGGTTGATCGACCTGTTTATCGGAAGATGGACAACACAAATTTGGATACGCTTGTGACGCGTGCAATCTCGGCGAGTCCTTCAGTATGGAGGCAGGAGGAGGCGGTCAAGCTGGCCAAGATGGAAGTTAAATATTACACGTGGAATTCAGGAACTGATGATTATGAAATTAAGCAGATTGATGTAGATTCAGCAGAAGGCGGATTGGAAAATACCAAAGATCAATTGGCAGAAACGTTGAAGAGTATGTACTTTAACTTACAGCAAAATGATGAACAGTACGAACAGATGCAGAGTAATTTGCAGAACGCTAATAAAGTATTAGGCATTTCTCTTAAAAAAAAGGAACGAGGATTTGCCACAGGGACAGAAGTTGCTACGAATCAGTTAAAAGTGAAGCAAATCGAACGGAATATGGATGAACTGATTGTTCAAATGACAATGCTTCAACATGCTTTAAACAAACCGTGGAGCGTATAGGTTTTAGGAAAATACTTTTGAAGGGGATATAACATTGTCGGAAACAGAAAAGAAAGATGCATTGCAGGTAGTAAGAAAGAGAAGATGGCTAAAAAGAATCATAGGCATTTTTGTCCTGATCATTATTGTGGGGATTGGCGGTACGGTTTATATGAATAGGAATAAGGAAAAGCCTGTGCAGGGCTCTGCCAACCAGATCGTACAGGTACAGAAAACAAACATGACCGAATCGCTTAAAGTAACTGGAACCGTTCAGGCTTCCAAAGAAGTGAATATTAATTTTACAAATGTAGAGGGTGCCAAGCTCGTCGCTGTGAATGTCAAAGCAGGAGATAGCGTTAAAGCGGGTCAGGTTTTGGCACGTTTGGATGATTCGGATTCCAGGTTACAAATTAAGAATGCTGAATCCAATGTAGCGATTGCCAGAGCCAAGCTGGAGGAAGCCAAGCGTGGACCAAAGCCCAGTGATATTGAGCTCCAGAAGGCAAATGTCCTAAAGGCGCAAATGGCGATTAAAACAGCCAAGGATTCCATTGAGCTGGAAGAAGCCGCTGCTCAAAAGGAGTCGGCCAAGGTGACTTTGGATAAGGCTCAGAAGGATTATGATGACCAGGCTTATCTGGTTCAGAATGATGCGGCAGCAGAAAGTGACCTGGCAACAGCCAAGCAAAATCTGGATAAGGCAAAATTGGATATGAGCAATGTGGAGCTGCAGTACAAGAAGGCACAGACCAAGCAAACTGAGGCGATCGAAGAGGCGGAAATGGGCTATAAAACAGCTTTAATACAATTAAAGGCTGCACAGTCCCCGCCCGAAGCTTCCAACATCCAATCCGCACAGGCTTCTTTATTGCAGGCTGAAACGGCATTAGAGCAGAAAAAAAGTGTCCTGAGTAAATTACAGGTTACGGCGCCGTGGGACGGGATCATTTTGAAGGTCAACGGCGATGTGGGTACCAGTCCTACTGCACCTTTTATTGTAATGAATAATTCAAATACAGGGGCTATGAAGGTTCTTGCCAAGGTTAATGAAAGTGATATTGCTAAATTGAAGACTGGACTTCAGGCGACAATGCACTCGAATTCATTTCCGGACAAACAATTTAAAGGCGAAGTCCTCTTTGTTTCTCCAGAGCCGGTTACCGAATCCAATGTGACTACATACAAAATCGAATTGTCTTTGGATAGCCAAAAGATAAGGCTGCAACCAGGGATGAATATGGATGTATCCCTTCTGTTAGCTGAACACAAAAATGCGTTATCTGTGCCGCTGTTTGCACTGAGATCTGAAGGCGGTGTGGATGGAGTATATGTGGCGAAGAACGCGGCGAATCCGGCGGATTATGAGTTTAGACCAGTGAAACTGGGTGTCTATACAGCAGATCAGGCGGAAATCAAGTCTGGTGTCAAGGACGGTGAGATCATTGTGATCCCACCTCAGGGTGGTAGTGCTGGTTCGAATGGCAGTCCAGAGGGTCAAGACCCTGATGGGGGGCAGGCACAATGAGTGAAACTCAATCCCATAAAGCTGTAATCGAAATTAAAGAACTGAAAAAAATGTATGAGGTAGGCGGACAGAAGATTCAGGCTCTGCGCAGTGTTAATTTATCTATTAGCGAAGGGGAGTTTGTTGCTATCATGGGGCCCTCTGGTTCGGGCAAGTCTACCATGATGAATGTCATTGGCTGCCTGGATCATCCCGATACCGGAGAGTACTACCTGGATGAGTACTCCATATTGGATGCTAGAGAGAACGAGCTTTCGGAGATTAGAAACCAGAAGCTGGGTTTTGTATTTCAGAAATTCTATCTACTTCCCCGAACTACAGCATTAGCAAATGTAGAGCTGCCTATGATGTATGCAGGTGTACCTGCCAAGGAGCGTCGGGAAAGAGCCGTAGAGGCACTACGCAGCGTTGGCCTTGCAGAACGGATGTACAACAAGCCTAACGAGCTTTCTGGTGGTCAGCAGCAACGTGTCTCCATTGCCCGGGCATTGGTGAATAATCCTGTTATTCTGCTGGCGGATGAGCCTACGGGAGCCCTGGATACGAAGACAAGTATCGAAATTATGGAATTATTTCAAGGCTTGAATGAGCTGGGGAAAACCATCGTCTTGGTCACGCATGAGCTGGAGATTGCTGAATATGCCAAACGATTGATCAGCTTTCGGGATGGTAATATTGAACGAGATGAGCCTATTGCAAATAGACGAATTTCATCAAGGAAGGTAAGCCTATGAATGTAATGGAAACCATCCGTGTATCCATGAATAGCTTATTCACTAACAAGCTACGCTCATTTTTAACGATACTCGGTATTATTATCGGGGTGGCAGCAGTTATTGCCATTATGGCGATCGGAAACGGATCTACAGCCCGCATAAAGGCGGAAATTAATAAATTAGGAAATAACGTATTGATGGTTGCGCCGGCTATGACAATGGTCGATGGTGAAATAGATTATGACCACACACCATCATTTACTTGGGCTGATGTCGAGGCGTTGGAACAAAAGAAGTCTATAGATGCATTAATGCCGAATATAACGAGCAATTCAAAAGCTACGTGGGGGCGATATAACTATAACGCCACTATTGTAGGAACTTCCGCTTCATTCTATAAGGTCAAAAAGTTTTCCTTTGCCGAGGGTAGAACATTTACCAACGATGAGATGGACAAACGCATGAATGTCGCCATACTTGAAAGCCAAGCGGTTCAACGTCTTTTTGGTGGAGATAGCCAAAATGTATTGGGACGGACGTTTCAAATTAAGCAGATCCCTTTCAAGGTAGTCGGAGTATTGGATACTCAGCCAGTTACGAACTTAAGCTACAGTAGTAATGAACAAATTTACATCCCTGCTACAACCATGATGAACCGTCTGGGTGAGAAGAATATTACCGGATTGGACGTGTCTGCCAAGTCACCAGCCTTGATGGATCAGGCTCGCTTAGACATCTTGGAAAGCTTGCGTGTGACACACCAGCTAAAACCTTCGGAACCAGATCAATTTCAAATTATGAGTCTGTCAGAGGCAGCAGGTGCAGCTTCTGGTGTAGATAGTATTATGACCAGCCTATTGGGTGGGGTAGCCGCGATATCCCTCGTGGTAGGGGGAATCGGAATTATGAATATTATGATGGTCTCAGTTATAGAGCGTACAAAAGAAATCGGTATTCGGAAAGCCATTGGTGCCAAGCCGAGAGATATTATGATTCAATTCCTGTCTGAAGCGATCATTTTTGGTCTGTTAGGAGGCACAATCGGAGTTGTTACAGGTATAGGAGCATCCAAAATACTTGAGGCGGCTGCGCATATGACCATTGAATTTACAATCTCGCCTATCATATATTCGTTTCTTAGCTCTGCGGGCACAGGCATCCTATTCGGAGTATATCCGGCTTATAAAGCAGCAAGTTTGAGGCCAATAGATGCATTGAGATACGAATAATTGAATTGGCACATGGTCGCAACATAAAACGTGAACTGCTTCTAGATTTTGGAGGAACATATACTATGGAAAAAAGCTATGTGCAAAATAGAACCAGAGCTCATCGGATGAAGAGGAAGAGAAGAAGACTACTGTTTATTATTATCATTTGTATTGTTCTAATTATTTTAAAACTCTTTGACATTTTCAGTAGTAAACCACAACCAGTCAAAACGATTGAATTTGCAGAAAAAATAGAATCCGTATCAACCGACAAATTAAATAACGAATCCAAAGGGAGCGAATTCCCTGTAAAAAATGTTTCGGGTGTTGAGGATGCTGCATTTGTTGAAAAGTACTTAAATCAGCAAATCCAAGGTCAAAAGCCCGATGGGATAGACGGTAAAAAGGTTGTCTATTTATCTTTTGATGATGGGCCATCAGTAACCGTGACGCCTAAGATTTTAGATGTTCTTAAAGAACAAAATGTAAAAGCGACGTTTTTTGTGGTCGGAAAAGCAGTCGAAGAAAATGAAGGTACTAAACATTTAACCAAAAGAATAGTTAAAGAAGGGCATGCTATCGGAAATCATACCTACTCACATGATTATGGTTATTTATATCCTAATCAGACTGTGAATTCGAGCATTTTTATGAGCGATATTGAAAAAACAAATCAAATTTTAAAGCAAATTTTGGGACAGGATTTTTCCACAAGAGTGATTCGATTTCCAGGTGGCCATTTGACGTGGCAGAGAAAGGATCCCAAAGGTATGGAAGCGTTAGATAAATTTTTACATGATAAGGATTATCATCAGATTGACTGGAATGTGTTGCCTAAAGATGCGGAAGGTACATCTAAGAATGCCGAGGAATTAATACACGAATTTATGCAGAGCATTGGGACTAGAGAAAAAGCAGTGGTACTCATGCATGACACTTACGGGAAGGAAGAAACAGCTAAAGCCTTGCCTGAAATCATAACATATTTAAAAAAGCAGGGATATGAATTTAAGACTATAAAGTAGCCAGTGTATTTTAAGTCAAGGGGAACACCGTAACCCATCGAAACAGAAAGGATTAGCAATAATATGGACATTAAAGATCTGGAAAATCTATATTTATCTCATAAATCAGAACTCCTTGGCTATCTTTTGAGAATAGTGCATAACAAACAGGATGCCGAAGATTTGTTGCATGAATGCTTTATTCGGTTTATAAGAGCTTCCCCTGATTTGCCCGAAGATCGTATCCGATTTTATCTTTTGAGAATTGCTAAAAATTTAGCCATAGATATAATAAGAAAACGAAAAAAGATGGAGGAATATTTCTTACGTAAGGAGCAAGTCTACTATCACTGGGATACCCTCGATTTTGAAATTCAGGATGAGGTCGATCGAATTCTTTTGATGGCAAGTAATACCGAGCAAAGGACGGTACTTAAATTGCGTGTAGTCCAAGGATACTCCATAAAAGAAACGGCTAGAATTTTAAATAAGAGTGAAAATTCAGTAAAGTCTTCGCTTCACAGAGCCTCAAAACGTATCAAATTGAGATATATTTCCTGAGTTTTACAACTTGAATTTGACAGGCTCCTAAATCTTTGTTAGAGTTTCAATCAAATACGAATAACCTTTTCGTGGGATGTTACCGATAGGGCATAACCTGAATTGGCTTGTTTACACTGTAAGTGTGATCAGGCTGGTTTGGGTTTTTTTATTGTTTATCACCCTTTCTGTATCCCTTTTATTACACATTTGGAAGGAGAACATTTATGTCCAGTTATACTTTTCCTAAAGACTTTTTATGGGGCGGTGCTCTTGCTGCCAATCAGGCCGAAGGGGCTTATCTGGAAGACGGTAAAGGATTGAGTTTGGTAGATCTGTTACCTACCGGAGAGAAGAGAAGAGGCATAATGAAAGGGAATGTTCCTTCGCTGAACCCACTTGAAAGCGAATTCTATCCTTCCCATGAAGCCATTGATTTCTATCATCATTATCGCGAGGATATTGCGCTATTTGCAGAAATGGGTTTCAAGGCGCTGCGTGTTTCCATTGCCTGGGCTCGTATTTTTCCAACTGGAGAAGACGCTACTCCCAATGAAGCGGGGCTGCAATTCTACGATGATTTGTTCGACGAATTGCATAAACATGGCATTCAGCCGGTCGTTACCCTTGCTCATTTTGACGTACCGGTAGCTCTGATTGGAAAATATGGAAGCTGGCGCAGCCGGAAATTGGTAGGTCTGTTTGAAACCTATGCCAAAACTGTATTCACTCGTTACAAGGATAAAGTAAAGTACTGGATGACGTTTAATGAGATTAACATGCTGCTCCATCTGCCGTTTCTCGGCGCGGGGCTTGTATTTCAAGAAGGTGAAAACATTAAACAAATTCAGTACCAGGCTGCGCATCATCAGCTTGTTGCAAGCGCGCTGGCTGTGAAAGCATGCCACGAGATCATTCCAGATGCGAAGATTGGCTGTATGCTTGCTGCTGGCAGCTTCTATCCATATACCTGTAACCCTGAAGATGTGTATCAGGGAATGGAAAAAGACCGTGAGTCCTACTTCTTCATCGATGTACAGTCACGCGGCGAATATCCTGGTTATGCGAAGCGCTTCTTCAAGGATCATGGATTAAACATCGAGATGGAATCCGGCGACGCAGCCATTTTGAAAAATCATACCGTCGACTACATTGGATTTAGCTACTATTCAAGCCGGACAACCAGTACAGACCCGGAAGTTGTAAAAAATATGACCAGCGGTAATGTATTCGGCTCCGTGGCCAATCCATATTTGGACAAGTCCGAATGGGGCTGGACGATCGATCCCAAAGGCTTCCGTATTACAGCCAACCAATTGCATGACCGCTACCAAAAGCCTTTATTCGTAGTGGAAAACGGTTTTGGTGCCAATGATGTGGTTACGCCTGAAGGAGAAGTTAATGACGATTACCGAATCGACTATCTCAAGCGGCATATTGCCGAAATGGGTGAGGCTCTTCAAGACGGCGTCGAAATTATCGGTTACACCAGCTGGGGACCTATTGACATTGTCAGCGCTTCCTCTGGGGAAATGAAAAAACGCTACGGTTATATTTATGTAGACCGCGACAACGAAGGCAATGGTTCGTTGAAACGTATTAAAAAGAAAAGTTTCGATTGGTATAAAAACGTAATTCATTCCGACGGTGAAAATCTCGGCGAATAATCGTACCACAAGAAAATAGGATCGGACATCCCTGATCAAAGGGGATTTCCGATCTTTGTTTCTAGATTGAAAGCGTTGACAATCGTTCCTTTTCGGGCTATACTTGACGCAATTCCATCATTTTTAGGATTGTTACTGCATAGCAGGCAAAACCTAAGCCACGAATAAGCGGATTTTACAGTCTTGTTTATTTGGCGTGCTTCGGTTTTTTTGTTTGCAATAAAGTGGATGGAGCATGAGTGGCTCTTGCTGGCATATGGAACGGGGGATCGAGATGAATATAGCAAAGGTCATCAACAATAATGTAATTAGTGTTTACCAAACAGACGGTACTGAACTCGTGGTCATGGGCCGGGGGATTGCTTTTAAGAAAAAGCCTGGAGACAAAGTAGATGAAACCAGAATTCAGAAGGTATTTGCGCTGAAGAACAAGCAGACATCCGATAACTTCAAGATGCTGCTGCGTGAGGTACCGCTGGATTTGATCGTGATTGTGGAGGAAGTCATTAATGACGCTAAGCATAGTCTGAACAGAAAGCTTAACGAAAATATTTATGTTTCTCTGACCGACCATATCAATTTCGCTATTGAAAGGTACCGGGAAGGACTGGAGATCAAAAACGCGTTATTGTGGGAAATCAAGCAGCTGTACAAAGAAGAATTCGCGATTGGTCTGAGAACGCTGGAACAAATCAAACAAAAGCTCGGTATTGAACTGCCTGTGGATGAAGCGGCTTATATTGCCCTTCACATTGTGAATGCTGAAATGAATGAGGAAGTCATTACGACCATGAGCATTACGAAGTTTATCCAGCAAATTATCAATATCGCAAAATACCACTTTAAGGTTGATTTTGACGAGGATTCTCTAAGTTATTTCCGCTTTATTACGCATCTGAAATTTTTCGCTCAGCGCGTATTTAAGGGAAATCACTATGAAAATAACTATGATCATTTATATGACTTGATTAAGGAAAAGCACAAGGATGCAGCCGCTTGTACGGAGAAAATCGGAACTTTCGTTAAAAAAGAATACAATCATGAATTAACGAACGAAGAAAAGCTGTATTTGACTGTGCACATTGAACGAGTGGTGAACAGATAAGCTAAACTTTCTATTCGAAAAGAATCAAAACAAAAGTTTAAATGTTTTTGTTGACAAATATGGTAGATTAAATGTATTATGTGAGTAACAGGAATTTAATAAGTTTTAACTGGGATTGTTACTGGTTATGCAGGCAAAACCTAAGTCATGAAAAATTGCGGGACTCAAGTGCCCACCATTTTTCAAGGCTTAGGTTTTTTGTGTGCCTAAATATGTAAAAAGCCCCTTAGAACATGGAGGTGTCCATCATGAGTTATGAAAAACTGGCTAAAGAAATTGTGCACCTGGTAGGCGGCGAAAAAAATGTAGTATCGCTCGTACACTGCGCCACGCGCCTGCGTTTTGTGCTAAAAGATGAGGCGAAAGCAGATAAGGCAAAGCTGGAGAAAACCGACGGAATTATTACGGTCAAGCAGAGCGGTGGCCAGTTCCAGGTTGTGGTCGGCAACAAAGTACCAGAAGTATATAGTGCCATCGGCCAAGTATCCAACATTTTGAATGAAACTGGAAAAGAAGAGAACTCAGTTAAAGGCAAAAAAGGATTTGGCGCTGTAATTGACGTAATTTCCAGCATTTTTGCACCATTGCTCGGAGTTATGGCGGGGTCCGGTATTTTGAAGGGCCTGCTGCTGATTGCGAGCAACCTTGGCTGGCTGGTTCCGAAAGACACTACTTATATGATTTTGTATGCTGCGGCCGACAGCTTGTTTTATTTCCTGCCGCTCTTGTTAGCGGTTACAACGGCACGGAAATTCGGGGGTAATATCTTCGTTGCTTTGACCATTGCCGGAGGGCTGCTTTACCCGACGATTGTCACGCTGAAAACAGAAGGTACAGCAACAGACTTTTTCGGAATTCCTATTGTGATGATGAGTTATTCATCAACCGTTATCCCGATTATTTTAGCCGTTATCGTCATGAGTAAGCTGGAAAAATGGTGCAATCGACTGATCCATGAGAGCGTCAAAAACTTTATTACACCTTTGATTCTACTTGTAATTATGCTTCCTCTGACTCTGATGGTTTTTGGTCCAGTTGGGGTGTATGTGGGCAATGCAATCGCCACCGCGCTCGTTGCTGCGTTCAGCTTTAGTCCGCTGCTGGCTGGAGCAATTCTTGGTGCTTGTTGGCAGTTGCTCGTTATTTTCGGTGTTCACTGGGGTCTTGTACCTGTATTTATTAATAACATTGCTGTTAACGGCAGAGACGGTATTAAACCTGCTGCTTCGGCTTCCATCTTTGCTCAAACCGGTGCAGCATTTGGTGTCATGCTGAAAACGAAAAATAAAAAGCTGAAAACGCTGGCAGGTTCTGCTACACTTACCGCTTTGTTCGGTATTACAGAGCCAGCGGTCTATGGGGTTACGCTGCCACTGAAGCGCCCGTTTATTGCCGGTGTTATCGGCGGTGCTGTCGGTGGTGCCATTATCGGTCAAGCAGGGACGCAAGCATTCGCCTCTGGCGCACCTGGATTGCTAACCTTGCCGATCTTTTACGGTCCTGGCGGACAAGGCTTCCCAGGATTGATTTTAGGGATTACCGTTTCATTCTTGGTTTCGGCCATCTTGACTTATATTTTAGGCTTCGAAGATCCAGTTGAAGAGGAAGAAACCACAGACCATTCGTCTAAAGAATCGATATCTACAGTTGTAGCTTCTAATGAAGAGGTACTAAGCCCGATTGAAGGAACGGTGGTCGCTCTGTCGGAGGTTCCCGATCCAGCATTTGCTGCGGAAGCTAT
The DNA here is from genome assembly GCF_056099025.1 of Paenibacillus sp. TSM33. Classification (NCBI taxonomy): domain Bacteria; kingdom Bacillati; phylum Bacillota; class Bacilli; order Caryophanales; family Paenibacillaceae; genus Paenibacillus; species Paenibacillus sp. TSM33. The sequence continues at coordinate 316,163 of NZ_JBLZXB010000018.1, read as the reverse complement.
GGGTAAAGGTATCGCCATCCAACCGACAACGGGTAGAGTTGTAGCACCGTTCGACGGAACCATTACTGTAGCGTTCAAGAAAAAACATGCGCTTGCAGTGGTTTCACATCATGGCGCAGAAGTTCTAATCCACGTCGGGGTAGATACGGTCAAGCTGGACGGTAAACATTTTACTTCCTATATCAAAGAAGGCGATCAAGTAAAAGCAGGAGATTTGCTACTCGAATTTGATGTTGAGCAAATCAAGGCAGAGGGTTATCCTACGATTACGCCAGTTATCATTACAAATTCTTCTGAATATACAGAAATCCTCCCCATCCCTCAAGGGCAGGTAACGGAGCAGGCACCGTTATTGAAACTTTCTAGCGCTCATAATGAGCAAGAAGGTATCGCCTGATTGCCTTAAGTAAGGACCAAGCTCTGATGATCCACATTCTCGGATCATCAGAGCTTTTTTGTCGTCCTATGATGCCGAATAAGGCTATTTGTAATTGACAATATGTCAATTAAATTAGCTTGTACGGTTGTAAAAACTAATCTATAATTTTTTGTAATTATGCAAATTTTCTGAAAACATAGACTAGATGAATTGATGGATCAGGGGGAAATACAAGGAATGTTAGAGAAGTGGGCAGAGGCAGTAAATGGCGTCATTTGGAGCAATCCTGTGGTATATGTCTGTTTGGGCGTGGGGCTATTATTTTCGATCATGACTCGATTTTTACAAATCAGGCATTTCAAAGAGATGATTCGCCTTGTCTTTAAAGGAAAAAGCTCAGAGGCAGGTGTTTCTTCTTTTCAAGCCTTTACGATGGCGCTATCGGGACGTGTAGGGACGGGGAATATTGCTGGGATTGCATTGGCAGTCGGTATGGGGGGACCTGGGGCAATATTTTGGATGTGGGTCATGGCCTTTATCGGATCGGCCACCGCGTTTGTTGAATCTACACTGGCTCAGGTATATAAGGTAAAGCGTGATGGTCAGTACCGAGGCGGCCCGGCTTTTTATATTGAAAAAGGAACAGGCTTAAAATGGTTTGCCGTTATTTTTGCGGTAGTAGCGTTGGTCGCTATGTGTTTGCTGATGCCGGGAACTCAGTCGAACTCCATCGCCGTAGCCTTTCATAGTTCGTTTGGTATGGATATGAAGGTTTCTGGGATATTAGTGGTCGTATTGCTGGCGCTTATCATTTTTGGCGGTGTCAAAAGAATTGCCAATGTGGCTCAGGTAGTCATACCGTTTATGGCACTGGGCTACATCCTTGTCTCTTTCTATATTATGATGACGAACATTACTGCGCTTCCCGAGGTATTTGCCCTGATCTTTCGCAGTGCTTTTGGTGTAGATTCAGTGTTCGGCGGTATAGCAGGGACAGCCATTGCTTGGGGTGTAAAACGAGGCATTTATTCGAATGAAGCGGGACAAGGCTCTGGTGCGCATCCGGCAGCAGCCGCAGAAGTGTCCCATCCAGCAAAACAGGGGCTGGTTCAAGCCTTTTCCGTGTATGTAGATACTTTTTTAGTCTGTACGTCCACGGCTTTCATGGTCTTGTTTACAGGGATGTACAACGTGAAGGGACCGGGTGGGGGTTATATTGTACAGCATCTCCCGGGTGTTGAAGAAGGAACACAATATACACAGGCTGCTATTGAATCGGTATTCCCGGGTTTCGGCTCAAGTCTCTTGTCCATAACCTTGTTCTTTTTCGCATTTACCACCATTATTGCGTATTATTACATCGCTGAAACCAATATGGCCTACCTGATTGCCGACCGTAAAGCCAAATGGCCTATGTTCCTGTTAAAGTTGGTTATTCTGGGTTCGACGTTTTATGGAACGGTCGTCAAAGAATCGGCCTTGGCGTGGACACTAGGGGATATGGGCGTCGGTATTATGATGTGGGTGAATCTGATTGCTATGATCCTTTTGGCCAAGCCTGCGCTTCTCGTGCTTAAGGATTACGAGCGGCAACGGCGCCAAGGGCTAGACCCGGTATTTGACCCGAAGCAGGCGGGAATTTCAAATGCAGATTATTGGTCACAGGCATATCAGCATCCTTCAGATGAGTTGAAGATCACGGTTGAACCAGGTAAGCTCCAAGCCTAATTAAGATAGATTACTACATTTAAAGGTGGCTCCTCATGGAGTCATCTTTTTTCATTATCTTGCCTTTACATTCCAAAAGGGGTACATATGTTCAGTGTTTAGTTTATAATTTAGGTATGAGGCAGGGTACATTGCACAAGAGGGGAGATTGAAATGAGAACATCCGATTTATCCATAACAGACGAGAAGTGGAGAGCTATTATAGAAAATGACAAGTCGTATGACGGGGTATTTTTGTACGCTGTAAAGACAACGAAAATATTTTGTCGCCCCTCCTGCAAATCCCGACCTCCTAAAAGAGAGAACATCCGTTTATTTATATCAGCAGAGCAGGCTTTGGCTGAGCATTTTCGTCCATGCAAAAGATGTAAACCGACAGGACAACGATTGCCTGATCACGACTGGATCGCAGGAGTTGCAGAATACGTAGATTCGAACTATATGAAGGGCTTAACATTGAACGTCCTGGCAGAGATCAGTCATGGAAGTCCGTATCATTTACATCGTACCTTCAAGCGAATCATGCATGTAACTCCGATGGAATATATACAGCGTACTAGGTTGGAACAAGCGAAGAAGCTGCTTATTTGCTCACAACAATCTGTTGCGGAAGTGGGGGAGAACGTAGGCCTGTCCAATACCCCTTACTTTATTACGTTGTTTAAAAAGAATACAGGCTACACTCCATTGCAATATCGCCAACTCGAATCCATAGCAACTCAAAAAGGAGATACACAGCATGGTATATCAAATGAATAAAACGATCTATTGGTCATTATTGGTGCATGAGGATTGGAATTTATATATTGCAGCTACATCGGAAGGATTATGTTATGTTGGTTCGCTTAATCAACCTGTAGAGGAATTGCTTACATGGGCAGGAAGTCGATTTCCCGGCAGTCCTTTAGTTGAAGAGGATACCATTTTACAGCCCTATGCCAAGGAGTTGATTGAATATTTGCAAGGGGAGCGCACACGTTTTACATTCCCCTTTGACTTTCAGGGAACTGCATTTCAAATGGCTGTGTGGAACGCGCTGTGTAATATTCCGTATGGGGAGACACAATCCTATTCAGACATTGCCAACGCTATTCAAAAGCCGAACTCTGTTCGTGCGGTAGGTACTGCTATTGGTGCTAATCCGATTTTGGTCACCATCCCTTGTCACCGGGTCATTGGTAAGAATGGAGCTTTGACCGGATATCGTGGGGGGCTGGACATGAAGGTGAAGCTTTTGCAGCTTGAAAAGAATTGCACACACAAACCAATATAGTAGTGAGGTTAGGTATGAAAAATGAGTATTACAAATCCCCCAAGACTCTTTTGAATAAAGGGACAGGCTTCTTGTCAGGGTATACACACTCGTTGAACCCGTATACCGGCTGTACCTTTGGTTGCTCTTATTGTTATGTACGCCAATTGCCAGTCTCTACGTTTCGGAGGGAAGCTTGGGGAACATGGGTTGATATTAAAAAAGAGGCGGCAGATATTCTTCGTAAGGAGCTTCGCAGGGCCAAATCCAAAGGTAAAGTTACGATTTTTATGTCGTCAAGCACAGATCCTTATCAGCCGGCCGAGTACAAACAAGAGGTGACCCGATCTCTGCTGGAAGTGATGGTGGAAGATCCGGCGGATTTTCTCTTTGTACAGACGCGTAGTCCGCTTGTACGACGGGATATTGATCTATTGCTTCAATTAAAGGAACGTGTACGTGTAAGTATCACTGTAGAAACAGACCGCGAGGATATACGCAAACATTTCACCCCGGAAGCTCCCCCCATCCAGGCTCGTCTTCAAACGCTGCAACTTTTAAAAGAGGCAGGTGTACCGACGCAAGCTACCATTGCTCCGATGCTGCCAAGCAGTGAGCATTTTGCAGACAAGCTCGTGCCTCTGGTCAACCGTGTCTGTATAGATGATTATTTTATGGGAGACGGCAGCGGGGGAAGACGGACGCGTAGCTTGAACATTGGTGCGCTGTATGAGTCATTGGGGCTGGAGGAATGGTATCACCCTGCTGCGTATAAGGCGGTTTATGAGCGTTTTCTTCAGGTTTTTCCGAAAGAACAGCTCTATGTGAGCAAAGAAGGATTCGAACCCTGATATGTAAGCAACTATGCCATTAAATGAAGAGTGCACCTTACAAGGAGAGCGGGAGAACCAATGGAAACGGTAATGACCAAGAACTTTGACTATGGGGAAAAGGAAATCAACTACCTAAAAACGGTAGATACCGTACTTGGTACAGCTATAACGCAAATGGGCAAGGTAGAACGCGTAATCATTCCCGACCTGTTTGCAGCGCTTGTCCATGCGATTGTGGGGCAGCTTATTTCCGCCAAGGCGGTTCAGACCATATGGACAAGGATGCAGGAGAAATTAGGCGCGATCACTCCGCAAAATATAGCCGTTCAGACAGCTCAAGATATTCAAAGCTGTGGGATCACCATGAAAAAGGCAGCATGTATCCTGAATATAGCCCAAACGATCGAGCAGGGATTGTTGGATTTACAGGAATTATATGAGCTTTCCGATACACAGGTGATCCAAAAATTATCCACGTTGCAAGGGATAGGCCCTTGGACAGCTGAAATGATGTTGATTAATTGCATGCAACGTCCGGACGTCGTCAGTTGGGGCGATATGGCTATTCGGCGGGGAATGATGAAGCTGTACCATTTAGATACACTGACCAAGCAGCAATTTGAGGAGTATCGCCGAGTGTATTCGCCTTATGGTTCAGTGGCCTCTATTTATTTGTGGAGCATTTCATTTCGTTAACAAACAGGGAGTGGAAAATATGGAGAAGACCATCAGAGAACAGATATTGTCACACGTGGATACAGATTTTCAGAAATTTACGGCTGCATTGCTTCCGACGATTAATAATGTGCTGGGTGTGCGTCTGCCAGTGCTGCGTAAGCTTGCTCAAGATATTGCCAAGGGAGATTGGCGCCTCTATCTGGAGACCGCTGAAAGTGAACACTTTGAAGAAGTGATGCTGCAAGGTATGGTGATTGGTTCTGTTAAAACAGATATTGAGGAAGTTTTGAGGTATACCGCCAAGTTCGTTCCTAAAATTGATAATTGGTCCGTATGTGACAGTTTCTGTGCCGGATTGAAAATTACGAAGCAACATAAAGAAAGAGTATGGGATTTTATTCAGCCCTATCTGTTCTCTAAGAAAGAATATGAAATTCGGTTTGGAGTGGTTATGCTTCTGAATTTTTATATTGAGGAACAGTATATTAACCGTGTGCTTACTTTGCTAGACCAGACCTATCGTGAGGACTATTATGTACAAATGGCGGTAGCATGGGCGATATCTATCTGCTATATCAAGCTGCCTGAGGCAACCATGGCGTATTTAAATCATAATACATTAGATGATTTTACCTTCAACAAAGCTCTGCAAAAAATCACAGAATCATACCGGGTGGATCAGGCCACAAAAACGACCATTCGTAGTATGAAGCGAAAAAGAAAATAGGATGGGTCCCCGCCTGTAAGTGTTATACTGAAAAAACATACGTGTATAAGACCGACAGGAGGGGAGTCTGTGAATTCGATCCCGCTGGGAGTACTTGTTGTAGATGATGAAACTAGGCAGCGTCGTGGGTTGGCTGCCATGATCCGGGATTTACGTCCAGAATACGAAGTATGGGAAGCCAAGAATGGGAAAGATGCTTTGACCATTTCATTATCCCAGCCGATCCAGATCGTTTTTACAGATATTCAAATGCCGATTATGAATGGGATTGAATATCTACAACAATTGAGAACATCGGGTCAGCATGAGACCAAAGTTATTTTAGTGACAGTCTACCAGGAATTTAGCTATGCACAGCAGGCGGTACGGTACGGAGCGAATGATTATTTGGTGAAACCGGTGCAATCACAGCAACTTATTGAAGTGATTCAACAAATGGAGAAGATCATTGTAGAGGAGCAGGGAGCACTCGGTGAAAATCGAACAGCGTTGAATCAGATCGAGCAAAGCATGCCTGCATTTGTGGAGCATTTGTTTAGCAGATGCGTGACAGACAAGTTACAGCCTAACGAGAAAAGCTTATTAAAGAGTTACTTTGGATGGCAGGGGATAGGAGAAGTTCTTGCGTTGGGGACATCTGCATCCCGCCCGGAGGATATATATGCGTGGGATTCTAAGCTACGAAACGCGGTTGTTGAAATATTGCGACCGTGGGCATCTTCTGTCGTGTTCCCACTTGAAACCCCTAAAGAGCATATGGTCGCCGTGGTGAATTGGAGGGATAGGACTGAAGGCGAGAAGGCCAAAAGCGCACTTCAAGCTGGACTGAAAAAGGTGGAGCAGCAGCAAGCTATCTCCATTTGGTTTGCTTGGGGTCAGCCATTTGACTTCGATAAGATGCAAATAAGCCCGTCTCACGAAAAGGCTGTCCGCCTTATCTCCATGCGGTTTTATACACCTCACACCAGATGTTTGAACCTTGTCGTTTCAGATGATGAACAGCCGGTACAGGAAATGAGCACCCACGAACAAATGGCCTTTCTGAAATTCATTGAAAGCGCTATCTACAATGGAGAGATCGATCAGCTATTGGGCCGAGTGCAACATTTCATTGGACGAATATCCCAAGGGTATCCTGCCCCTGAAGCACTTAAAGCTAAATTGATACAGCTTCTGCTAGTTAGTTTACCACGGTTAAGTATAGGGTGGAGTGAGGAAGTCTACTCACGTTACTCGGAACAGTTGAACCGAGCTGTCGAAGAGGCCACATGTCTTCAAAATCTTGAGGATTGTATTGCAGCATGGTTAAAAGAGCTGATTCTTGAGCTTGATGGCAGCTCCAAAGGTGAACCCATCATGAAAAAATGCAAGGAATTTCTGGATACACATCTTCATGAAGACCTAAGTCTGGAGATTGTGGCTCGGCGCTTTCACTATAATGCATCCTATTTTAGCATTTTGTTCAAAAACTATTTTGGGCTCTCGTTCACAGAATATATGGTCAAGCTCAGAATGCAAAAGGCTCAGCACTTACTGCTGCATACAGACGCCAAGGTCGCAGAAATTAGTAGACAGGTTGGTTATAAAGATATCAAGTATTTTTTTAAAGTGTTCAAAAAAAACGTAAAGCACACACCTGAAGAATTTCGCAGGAAATTCAATTGATCGTTAGGTGAAAGGAAGGTACAATGCGCCAAGTCAAATATATATATCAAAAATTTTTGGACAGTAGCTTTCGTACGAAGTTAATGCTGTCCTATTTTTTGTTGTCTGGTTTTATCGTTTTGATCCTTGGCTTTGTCTACTTCGAAACCAGTGCGCGGAATATTACTGGAAACGTAACAGATAGCGTTACAAGTGTACTGCGTAGTAATAACCAGCTACTGGATAACAAGCTGTCAGCTATTCAAAAAACCGTAGATATGATTCTGATTGATCATGATCTTCTACAGACCATTATGGACGTAGATACTACAGATTCTTCATCGCTTTTACGAACTGATCGCAGCATTACGAAAATTTTGTACAGATACTTTGGCAATATAGAGGAAGTATACGCTTCTCAAATCATGACGCAAAAGTATGCATACGGAAGTACAGAGCGGATGTATATTCCCGCTCTGGCGTTCTATTCTTCTCCCTTGGCGACAACGGCGGTACAAGCAGAGGGAGCTACCAAGTGGATTCCTGCCTATTCGTATGCCGATACCTTTCATCAGCAGGATTTAAAACAAGGCTCCTATGATTTTAGTTCTTTATTTGCTGTGGTTAAGCAGCTTCATTTGACTGCATTAGATGATGCTGGAACCTTTCATACGCTTCCTGAAGGAAAGGAAAAGCCTATACTGGTATTGAATTTCCGGCCTGATTTGTTAAAGGACGGTTTTGAAGATTATGCAGCTCGCAGCGGATTTGCACATCTATCCTACGGTATGATTCACGATAACAACGGGATAGTCATGAGTTCAGATCGACAGCAACAAGCGGGGGAGCCTGTGGCGGATTGGTTGAAGAATGCCATTACTTCGGAACAAGGGACGAAAATGGTAAACGTTAAGGGTCAAAGCATACTACTGGTTTACGAAGCGATGAAGACGACGGGCTGGGTATCGTATATAGCCATTCCCATGGAAGATGTACTGGGGCATCTGTCAACGATTCGTACCTACACCTTGTTTTTTTTAGGCTTTATGATGCTCATTGCTGTTATCCTTGCTTATTTGCTGTCTGTATACATCAGTAAGCCTATCACGGATATGAAACAGGCGATGAAGGTAATGGAGAAGGGACATTTTGATATTCGAATTCCTGAACGTGGCTATGATGAATTGGGGGATCTGGTGATCCGATTTAATCAAATGAATGAGAAAATTAAAGATTTGATCGAAGAAAATTACAAATCACGTCTGCGAGCCAAAGAGTCGGAGTTAATGGCACTTAATTTACATCTTAATCCCCATTTTTTGTATAACACCTTAACGACAATGTATTGGATTGCACTAGAGCATAAACAGCAGGAACTGGGCCGATTGATCATTAGTCTGGCGGAAATGCTGCAAATTACGACTCGAAACAAAAGCGATACATGGAGCCTGGAAACCGATCTGAATTGGCTGGAAAAATACATTTATATTATGCAGAATCGCTTTGAGAACAAGTTCACGGTGGAATATGATATTGATCCCATTTTGCTTCAGATGGAGGTTCCCAAGCTTTTCTTACAGCCTTTTGTGGAGAATTCAATTATTCACGGCTTCGCCGAAATGGAATCAGGTGGTCGGATTAAGATCACAGCCTGGATCGAAAAGCAATTGGTGTGTTTTAAAGTCGAGGATAATGGATTAGGAATTCAAGAAGATCATATACGCCGCATTCAAGCTGGAGAAATCCGGTCAACGGGCATTAAAAATGTAGACAGAAGAGTACGGCTGTTATATGGGATGGAATATGGGGTTGCGCTCCACTCACCAGAAGATAAAGGGACATTTGTCCTGATCCGAATCGGAGAAACACATAGATCTAATCAAATGACACCAATCCAATGAGAGTGCGACTTTCAAAAATGTAAGCGTTTGCTAGAATAAATTTAGTGACGAAGCAACAAACGAAAAGATAAAAAATAAACGGTTTGGGGGCGTTACTCATGTTAAAACGAAAGTTATGGATTGTCTGCATGTGCTTGATCGTTGGACTGATGTCAGCCTGTAGTTCAAATGAGAGCAGCAGTAAGCCAGTAGATTTACAAGGGCACGAGCAAGTGACACTGACCTATGCCAGTTGGGGGAGCACCGATGAGAAGAAGGTTCAACAGGAAATCGCCAAAAAATTCACTGAGAAATATCCGTGGATCAAAATCAACTATATGCACATCCCCGGGGATTACGTCACCAAATTAACGACGATGTTTGCCGCCAATCAGGCACCAGATGTATTTCCTATTTATAAAGCACAGGCTCTGCAATGGGCTGAACAAGGCAAACTATATAATTTAAATGAATTTTTGAAGGAGGATAAGGAGCTAACGAAGGAGAGTCTCATTCCTAATTCAGTCATCTATTGGGATAAGGATAAAGTGGCAGGGATTAAGGTGACGGAGGAAGCTTTTGCGCTCTATTACAACAAGGATTTGTTTGATGAGGCTGGTGTTGCCTTGCCGCCAATCAAAGCTGAAGAGGCTTGGACATGGGAACAGTTCTTAGAGACAGCGCAAAAGCTCACCATTGATAAAGCGGGAAATAATGCGCTTAGCCCCAATTTCGATGCAAGTAACATCAAACAGTATGGAGTTCGGTTTGACACATGGATGTGGCATCTGCTAGTACCTTCCAACAACGCAAGCGTTATTTCAGATAAAGGGGACTCGCTTAATCTTGAAAACCCTGATGTGATTGAAGCCGTGCAAAAGATGGCGGACCTGATCAACGTGTATCATGTGGCACCGTCGCCTACGCAGTCCAAAAATATCCCTTCCCCAGCTGTAGCACTGCAAAGCAAACGTGTAGCGATGGATCTGGATGGGCAGTGGGTCCAATTGGATCTTGGAGAATCGAAGGTGAATTTTGGTGTGGGCGTGTTACCCAAACTGAAAAGCAGCAAAACGATCCTGTTTGGCGAACCGGAAGTGATTTCTGCCAAAACCAAACATCCGAAAGAAGCATGGATGTTTTATAAATTCTTGCTGGATGCTGAAAGCGGGCTTGACATGCATTCCAGCGGATTGTGGATGCCTGTCATGAAAAAGTGGTACACCGAACCAGACTTGATTAGCAAATGGGCAGATGTCAAGCCAGGCCATGCGGATGGATATCGTGATGCAGTCATAAACCAAACGCTGCATAACGGTGTCAATTCTTACGACTACTATCTAAAAAACTCGGAAAAAATCAATGCGATTATTAACCCGGCGCTGGATCAGGTATGGCTGGGCAAGAAAACGGTGGAGCAAGCATTTAAGGAGGTTTCCGCCAAGGCCAACGCTGAATTTAAGGGGACATATCCGAAAGAATAAGTTGAGGGCTTTGACAGAAAGAGAGGGGTAGAATGCAATCATTATCTTCTATTCGTAAGAAGGAAAATTGGTTGGGGTGGCTTTTTGCCGCCCCTGCTATTCTCGGCTTTGTCATTTTTGTTCTGGGACCGATGATCGCTAGTCTCTGGTTCAGTCTTACCGATTACAAGATTGCTTCACAAGCCCATTTTATCGGTCTGGATAATTACGTTCACTTATTTGACGGTACGGACCAATTTTTTTATAAATCCCTTGGGGTTACGTTTTATTATGTGTTTCTGAGTGTGCCCCTGCAAATTATAGTGGCTTTCTTTTTGGCTATATTGCTCAATCAAAAGGTAAAAGGTTTGGCTTTTTTCAGAACAGTTTTTTATCTGCCTACGATTGTGCCACTCATAGCATCGTCTATGATCTGGATGTGGCTGTTTGATCCGGATCTTGGCTTGCTGAATGTGGTGCTGCGTGCGCTGCATTTGCCGGAAAGTCAATGGATTTATAGTGAAGGGTCGGTAGTTCCTACGCTGGTTTTAATGAGTTTGTGGACCGTTGGGGGAACCATGATTATATTTCTGGCCGGCTTGCAAGATATACCTAGGCATTATTATGAAGCCATTGAAATTGACGGAGGCAGCGCTTTTCATAAGCTTGTTTATATTACAATTCCGTTGACATCGCCTACGATTTTTTTTAATACGATTATGGGCTTCATCGGTGGATTTCAGGTGTTTGTCCAGCCTTACGTCATGACTCAGGGTGGACCCAATAACTCCAGCTTGTTCTATACATTTTATTTATTCCGCGAGGCATTTACTTTTTCGAATATGGGTTATGCCTGTGCGGTTGCTTGGGTGCTCTTCATTGTAGTTTTAATATTCACTGCCTTTCTGTTCAAGACGGCCCGCAAATGGGTGTATTACGAAGGCGGGGGGGCATAAGGATGAAAAAACGCGGTTTGCGTTGGAGCAGAGTATTACTTTACACAGTGCTGATTGTAGGCTCACTTTTTTGCATGTTTCCTTTTTACTGGCTGGTCAGAAGCTCCATGATGGATTTAAGCCAAATTTTTCTGATCCCGCCCAAATGGATTCCAGAGCCTTTTGTACTTGAGAACTTCTTACAGCCGTTTGAAGAGTTATCGTTTGGGCGCTATTTTGTAAATACATTTATCGTCGTTGCAGGTACTTTAGCAGGTGTACTTTTGTCTAGTACCATTTCTGCCTATAGCTTTGCGCGGATGAGATGGATTGGAAGAGATAAGGTATTTGCCGTGTTATTAAGCAGTATGATGCTGCCGTTTGCGGTTACGCTGATTCCTTCTTTTATTGGTTGGCAGGCATTAGGCCTGGTTAATTCCTACGTACCATTGGTATTACCTTCGTTTTTTGGTGGAGGCGTTTTTAATATCTTTTTGCTCAGACAATTTTACATGACTCTTCCGCGAGAGCTGGATGAAGCTGTATTTGTGGATGGGGGCAACCATTTTACTATCTTTACTCGCATTATTTTACCTTTGTCCCGGTCAGCGATTTTGGTCATCGGATTGTTTACATTTTTGAACACATGGAATGATTTTATGGGCCCGCTCGTTTATCTTAATGATGAAAGCAAATTTACGTTGGCGATTGGGCTACAGCAGTTTCAGGGAATATATTCGGCGCAATGGGGTGTTCTGATGGCCGCTTCTTTAATTGTCGTGTTGCCCGCTATCCTTCTTTTTGCCATAGGACAGAAGTATTTTATGGAAGGCATTGCCTTGACGGGGATCAAGGGATAAGAGAAGAGCAGCAGCCAGGTACGCACTTTGCTTTTTTTGGAATTCAATAATAAAATGGAAGTAACTTTCGAAAAGGAGATGACGTGAATTGGCAGAGCAAGTGCGTATTGGCAAAACAGATTTATATGTAAAACCAATCGGTTTGGGTGCGAATAAGGTAGGAGGACATAATCTTTTTTCCGGTTTGAACAATGAAACAGGCAAAGAAGTCGTTCGCATAGCTTTGGATAACGGCATCAATTTCTTGGATACAGCTTTTATTTATGGACCTGAGCACTCAGAGCGGTTGATCGGTGAGGTACTTAAAGAGCGCGGCCAACGTGAGGAAGCTGTCATTGCGACCAAGGGAGCCCATAAATTTGTGAACGGAGAGGTAGTCTTTGACAACTCGCCTGCTTTTTTACGTGAATCCGTAGAATCCAGTCTGAAAAGATTGCAAACGGATTATATAGATCTGTTCTATATCCATTTCCCAGATGAAGCTACGCCGAAGGCAGAAGCAGTTGGAGAACTGAAGAAGCTTAAGGACGAAGGGAAAATTAAAGCTATTGGTGTATCTAACTTCACCATTGAACAACTTAAAGATGCGAATAGTGACGGTTATGTAGATGTGCTTCAATCCCATTATAATTTGTTGCAACGGGAAGCTGAAAAGGATCTGCTGCCTTATACTAAGGAAAATGGCATTTCGTTTGTACCGTATTTCCCGCTAGCTTCGGGACTGCTGGGTGGTAAGTATACAAAAGACATGACCTTCACGGACATCAGAGCGAAAGATCCATTGTTTCAGGGAGAGGCATTTGCTCGTAATTTGGACAAAGTGGAGCAGGTACGGGAGATCGCTAATGCGTTGAATGCAGAGGTTGCTCATGTAGTGCTCGCATGGTATTTGACTCGCGATTCGATTGATGCCCTCATTCCAGGTGCGAAGGGACCGGAGCAGGTTCTGGCGAATCTGAAAACGCTGAATGTGCAACTGAGCCAGGCTGATATCGAAAAGATTGACCACATTTTCAAATAATATGTTGAGTTGAATCGTATTTGAAATTATATATGTTTACTACAGGAGGAGCTGCCGGACGGGCGGCTTCTTTTTCGTTTATTTGCGGCATATCCTTCTAAAGTAAGTTCATCGCTGCGGGGGGATCAGAATGAATAGAAAACCGCAATGGCACAGCAGACCGAGCAGAAGGCGACGTGGCAGGCGCAGAATGTGGCTCATTGTGGCATTGGCGCTGCTGGTAGGAATCGTACAGGTGGCTGCCTATGTGGAACAGCATTTGAAGCCGCCCATGATGCATCTGGCCAAAGTGCGGGTCAAACAAATGGCGACAGAGGCTATTAATTCAGCCATTACTGCGCAGGTAGAGCAGGGGAAGACTGCTGATAATTTGATCGAATGGAGAACGGATACACAGGGGAGAACCTCTGGATTTGTCCTAAATTATGCGGAGCATATGAGAATTACGTCAGACACGCTCAAAGCAGTCAAGGCAACGATGGACAGTATGAGTCATTTTGACGAGAGCGTTCCGATTGGTCAGGCATTAGGGAGTCCGCTGCTGGCAGCTTATGGACCCAAGGTCCCTCTAAAGGTGGAGCCGCATGGAGCAATCAAGGTGGATATCAATACACGTCAGCAGGATGCGGGCATAAACATGATCTTGGTGGAAGTGTACATTCGAATTACGACGGAAGTGTCTGTGGTTATACCATTTGAGATGCAACCTCAGATTGTGGAGACGGAAATTCCGGTTTCTTATTTGTTGGTGGTGGGCAACGTCCCGATGTACTACTATGACAATCAGGGGAAACCAGTCGGCAAAAATGGCGCAACCGCTCCGCAGTTGGCACTGCCTGCCCATTCCATAGAGAGCAGCGGTGCTGTAGATTCCAGCATAGAAAGTGTTCCAGAGATACAGGAAGACCCAAATTCCCTCAATCAATCCCCAACGCCATAAGGAAGAGGGGATTGGCGTGAGTTATCTAGAAAAACCAAAGGGACCTATGAGGAGGTCCCTTTGGTTTTTCCTGATTTGAGCGCTTTACGTTCGCTCTGCTCCCACTGTCTTAATAACGGATATGGGTCAAAGGACCAGTCTGTCCAGCCATTGTCCCGGTATATACCATAGTGCAGATGGGGTGGAAACTTGCCTTGGGTACCCGGTTTTCCATAGCCCGAGCTTCCCACCCAGCCAACCGTCTGACCAGGTGTGACGATGTCTCCGTTATGAACGGTTTTATCAAAGCCGGAAAGGTGTGCATAGTAGTGATAGCGGTTGTTGAGATCACGAATACCGATTCGCCAGCCTCCAAAGGGATTCCAGCCCTTCATTTCAACTACACCGTAGCAGGTGCTGCGAACCGGAACTCCGTAGCCAGCAAACAGGTCAGTCCCCTCATGGATACGGTAGCCCCCCCAGCTGCGACGGCTTCCCCAAGTGCTGCGGTAGCTATAAATGCTGCCTAGAGGCAGCGGAAAAGCTTGACTGACCAGATCAAGCTTGCCATACGTCTGATACAGCTTGGCAAACTGCTGAACTCTTTGAACCGAGCGGCTGTTATGGTAATATTCCCACACGGCAATACCAAATTCATCCTCGTCATTTCCATACTTTCCGAGATAAGAAGCGATGCTGAACAGCAAATCCTTGTCATTATTGCGGTCAGCGATTCCATCACCTGAGCCGTCTTGCCCCAGCCCGGAAAATAGTTCAATGGAACGCGGATTTTGATCCTCGGAATCAGGGTTCAACAGACCGGACCATACTGGTCCCGTCACAAAAATACCTATGATCCGTTCCGCATGCTTGCGATCCTTGGGATGAGCCACTGTAAGTGTGCGTTCGTACTGGTCGATGGCAGCCAGTCTGTACCAAGGGACTCCTGTCAGGGCTTCGATGGAGTGATATAAAGCAAGTCTGGACGTATACAATGAAGACGAAGCGTGTGAAGCATCCATATTTGTTGTCAGGTTATTTCCGGCTGACGAGGACTTTGTGTGCTCGGTAAAGGCGTGAGCAGGAAGCGGACAAGCCGTTGTCAGTGTAGTAGCGCACAACAGCAGCGATAACAGACGAACAGCGCGGACTGCCCGCGTAGGGTAAGACACGTGAACCGACCTCCTATAAAAGGGCTTAAGCGCCCGGTTAATTCTTGGCCCGTATTCGCGTAAATAGGGCGCTTTTGATTAGATTGAGCCATATCCGCCGCTTTTATCCATCTCAAAAGTTTACTTTTTCCGGCATCAATGTCATATCAAAAAGGGAACAATGAATGGAGGTTTTTCCATGGCTTTCATGCTATAATGTATGGCAATGACAGCTTAAGCTTATCAGAAAGAAGGTCTATGCCATTGTCTAAAAAAGTGAAGGAAGCTAAACCCGATTGGATTCGTATTAAACTTACGACAGGCGATAACTATCAGGAAATCAAGAGCATGATGCGTTCCAAGACATTACATACCGTATGTGAGGAGGCACGATGCCCTAATATATATGAATGCTGGGCCAACAGGACAGCTACATTTATGATTTTGGGTGATATTTGTACGCGTGCGTGTCGTTTTTGCGCAGTAAATACGGGAATGCCAACGGAACTGGACTTGCAGGAGCCTGAACGCGTCGCGGAAGCGGCTGAGAACATGAATTTAAAACACTGTGTCGTAACCAGTGTGGCCCGCGATGATTTGAAAGATGGGGGCGCTACAATATTTGCAGAAACGGTTCGTGCGATTCGCCGCCGATTACCTCTTTGCAGTGTAGAAGTATTGATTCCTGACTTTATGGGCGACATTGAGTCGCTGCGAATCGTCATGGATGCCAAGCCGGATATTCTGAATCATAATATTGAAACGGTGGAGCGCATGTCCGATAAGGTTCGGGCTAAAGCAAAATACCATCGCTCTCTGGAACTGCTTCAACGTGCAAAGCAATTAAATCCGGAGATCCCAACGAAATCAAGCATCATGTTAGGTGTCGGAGAAGAGTGGGACGAGATCTTACAAACCATGGATGATCTGCGTAAAGTCGATTGTGACATTATGACAATTGGCCAATACTTGCAGCCATCCGAGAAACATTTATATGTGCAAAAATATTATCCACCGGAAGATTTTGCGAAGTTAAAGGAAGAGGGATTACAGCGAGGATTCAGCCACGTCGAATCCGGTCCGATGGTCCGCAGCTCCTACCAAGCGCATGAGCAGGTGAAGTCGGCCGCTCAGCATAAGGAAGAAAGCGCCCTTTCGCAGGTTTGATCCGGGAAAGGCGGTCAGAATAGCTTGTTTCAAATCGGTGGTAAAAACTATGAAGTGTTGCAGGATCACAAGAACGGATGGAATCCCGAAGCTTTTCGTGATCGATATAGTGAAGTGTTGGATCGCTATGATTATATTATTGGCGATTGGGGTTACAATCAGTTGCGTTTGAAGGGGTTTTATCGAGAGGGGCACCCCAAAGCCAATAAGGATACATCCATTGTGGTATTGGACGATTATATTAATGAATACTGTAATTTTGGCTGTGCCTATTTTGTGCTGCAAAAAAGCCGTGAAGTTGAAAATAAGAATGGCACCAGTGATGACTTCGTTCCTCCCGACATCC
The DNA here is from genome assembly GCF_056099025.1 of Paenibacillus sp. TSM33. Classification (NCBI taxonomy): domain Bacteria; kingdom Bacillati; phylum Bacillota; class Bacilli; order Caryophanales; family Paenibacillaceae; genus Paenibacillus; species Paenibacillus sp. TSM33. The sequence continues at coordinate 299,180 of NZ_JBLZXB010000018.1, read as the reverse complement.
AGCAGTTGGTAGATGCTCAAAGGGAACAAGCGGGGACGTTAGATTTCGAAGAGCGTCAAGAAGGTTCGCAGCCTACAGCTCGACAAACGGAATGGCCGCAACCACAGCAGGATTCCACAACTCCAGAGGAGTCACGAGTGGAGCAACCTTCAGAAGCCCGCGAACCACGCGAGTTGCAACGCAGGGAACCGAAGGATGCTCAGGATGTACGTGAACGACAGCCGCGTGAAGCTCGTGAAAGTCGCCCATCCAGAGAAGGACGTGAAGGAAATCGGCAGCGTGAAGCACGTGATTCGCGCCAGCCAAGGGAACCGCGTGAAGCAAAGGATGGGCGAAGTTCGGGGGAAGGGCAGCAAGCCCGTGAACCACGTAGGCAACGCAATCCGCAAGGAAATTTCGATAAAAAAGAATCGCGTGGGCCACGCTATGATCGCCAACCAAAGGAAAATCGGGAGGGACGGCAAGTTCGTGTCTCGCGTGAACCCGAGGGCCAGCGTCAAAAAAATAAAACATTCACATCTCCACAGCAAAACGGTTCCTGAATTTCAGGAGCCGTTTTGTTTGTAAGTTTCTCCTAAGCCAGCAATGGTATATGACCAACTTTTTGCATGTTTTAAAGTGGGGGATTGTCCTCCTGATCGATTAAAAAAAGAGCCGAGGTCGGCTCTTTTACAAGTTCTAATTGAGAAAAGCGTTTCGTACCCGATCCCAAAATGGGAAAGGACGGTAACGAGCGAAGCTGATTTTCTGACTTGCCACCTGACATCGAACAGAGATTAAGTCATCCACAGGAAAGTTCAGGTGATCTACTGTCAGTAAAAGACGCTGATCTTTCCGTGAAAAAATATCACAATGATGATGTTTTGGTAGTAGCAGTGGTGATCCCAGTGTCCGATACACACGGTTATTAATGGAAGCGATCTCAGTTAATTGCAATGCTTCGATGGTAGGGTGAACCATAGCTCCGCCAAGTGCTTTATTATAGGCGGTTGTTCCTGAAGGTGTAGAAACACATATCCCATCACCACGGAACATCTCGAAAGTGATATCGTTAATATCTACTTGGGCAACGACCGTGCCATCTACCCCTTTTAATGTAAACTCATTTAGGGCAATAAAAGAAGCATTGCCTGACTTCTTGTGAATTTCCAACTCAATCAGTGGATACTTAACGATTCTCGGGTTAAGCGGGCCCTCAGATCCGCTTTGGCTCATCAGGTGGATTAGCTCCTCCAGCTCGTCCGCACGCCAATCTGCGTAAAAGCCCAGATGTCCGGTATGTACACCAACAAAGGCAATATCCGGAATGCGGTCAATGAAGGTATGAAACGCATGAAGCATCGTACCATCGCCTCCAATAGACACGACGATTTCCGGCGATTCGGCATCCAGCTTGAAATTCTTTTCTTGGGCAAGACGGTGAAATTGCTGACTCAAGTCCATGGAGTGCTGATCCCCGCGATCCAGAACATAATATCTCAAGATGAAAAGCTCCTTTGTCATGGGTATATATCGATCATAATCAATTATGAGCAAGAACACAATCGTTCATTGCCGGTGTGCGCCTTTCAATCGTATGAATAAGCGACGTGTACCCACGCTTAACCAGGAGAGAGCCAGCATTCCGGCCAGTATACAGGCAAGAAGCAACAGACTTTGCAGCAGCATAGCGGACGAGAAGCCAGGGGACCATGCAATATCGTGTGCAGGAGAAAACACCGGAGAGCTTCCCTGCCCCATTAAGGGGCGCCATAACACGAGAGCAAGCAGTGCAGAGATGATCCCGTGCGCAGCTCGGGCCAGCAAAAATGGCATATAGCGGAGATTCGTCATATTTAAAATACTTGCAACCTGTGCATGAACCGATAGCCCGCCCCAGGAGAGAACAAAAGCTGCTGCGGCTACCTTGAACGGTAATGCCGCTGTTGCGGCTTCGCCTGCAGCTTGCGCACCTAACGTGACTTCAAAAATACCACCTACGATCGACTCTGTTAATGTAGGAGGAAGACCACAGGCAGACAATAGGCTAGCCGTAAGCAGATGAAGCCCGCTCATTAAGCCGGAGTTCGTCAAAGCTTCTAAAATGACGCAGAAGAATACAACCAGCCCTCCTACGACAATAATAAGACGTAGGGAGGAAGCAATCGCCTGACGAAGCAACTCACCCAATGGACGGCCGTCTTCCAAACGTGCTGTATGCATGGCATATAATGCTTGGCGGAGTGGTCCAGGCTGCTTATTGCGACCTGTTGTTATGATGTTAGCAGACTTCGACCAGGCTTTTTGAGGAGGTAGAGAGCGCTCGCTGCGAATATCGTTTTTTTCTGAACGGGAACCATGGAAGCGCATGAGCAGTCCGATGATGAGTACGCCACCGTAATGGGCCGCTCCCAGTACGAGTGTAATTTCGGGTTGGTGGAAGAAGCCGACAGAAACAGCACCGATCAGAAATATCGGATCAGAGGAAGTCGTAAACGCGACCAAACGTTCACCTTCAATGCGCGTGATCCATTTTTGCTCCCACAGCTTAGCGGTTAATTTGGCTCCTATAGGATAGCCTGATGCACAGCTGACCGCAGCGACAAACCCCCCGCAGCCAGGTACACGGAATAGAGGCTGCATCAGTGGGTCCAGTAGCGCACCTATGAAATGAACAATTCCAAAGCCGAGAAGAAGCTCGGAAATAACGAAAAATGGGAATAAGGACGGGAATAGCACGTCCCACCAGATGGCAAGACCCCGAAGCCCGGCACTCAGAGAAGATTGCGGATACGCGGCCATCAGTATGAATAGGAATAGCAGCATAAGAATGAGCAGGGGAAGCGAGTAACGGCGGTACAGCGACATAGAGGCCCCTCCTTTGGAGTTGTACTATTATACCTATGTCGCGGGGATGGACAAAGAGTACAAAAAAGTAAAGAAAACGATTACATGGAATGCTGTTTTTTTGTAAAGAGTATGTTAAAATAAAAAAACAACGATTCCATAACCCTAAGGATGGAGTGATCAGGATGAGTATCGTTGCCGGTCTGTTTGTATGTGCTTTTGTGTATGTAATTCGTGCCTCTCTCGTCCATCCCGGTGAAGAGGATTGGCGGAGTTATTAGTAGTATTCATGATGACGAAGCGATGAGCAGCGAAGCAAACCTCTTCATATGTTAAATTGATAAAATGACGCTTATTTTTAGCGTCATTTTTTGTTTTTTGTTATAATACGAGTGTATATTTATTACCATAGCACAGAAAGTTGGAGGAAAAGTGAATCCTAGCCTGAGCATTTATGACAACCTTGGGGGTGCGGAAGGTATTCGTGCTATTATTGAGGCCTTCTACCCGAGAGTTTATAAAGATCCGTTGTTAAGTCCCCTGTTTCCTAAAGACATGGAGCCGGTAAAGGAAAAGCAGTTTATGTTCCTCAGCCAGTTTTTTGGAGGGCCGTCCCTCTTTTCTGATGCATATGGTCATCCGATGTTACGTGCCAGACATATGAAGTTCCCCGTGACGGAGGAGCGAGCAGAGGCATGGTTGTCTTGTATGGCAGATGCGTTAACGGATACGGGAATTGAGGAGCCGCTTCGTTCCATCATACTTAGTCGTTTGTCCGGTCCTGCGCATCATTTTGTAAATACCCCGTAAGCTTTCGGGGATTGCCGAATTTTGGAGAGGGTTGTAAAAACATTGGAACTTGAACCGTTATATCAGATCAAAATCGTCTGCCCGCAATGCGAACAAGAATTTCAGACATCCCGTGTCAGACCAAGCCTAAAGAAGGCTATTCGTACCGATTCAGATTTTTGCGCTTATTATAAGAACGAAAATCCGGATTTTTATGTCGTACGGGTCTGTCCTCATTGTGGATTTACTTCGACAGAGCACTCTACCGTTCAGTTAAGCGATCAGCAAACCAAGTTATTTAAGAATAAAATCGGCAATCGCTGGCAGCCTCGCGAATATGGCGGGCATCGTAGCTGGGAAGAGGCGTTAGAAACGTACAAGTTGGGTTTACTCTGTGCACAGGTCATCGGAGAAAAGGAACGCGTAGTAGCCAGTCTATTGCAGCATATTGCATGGATGTACAGATACCAGGGGAATGAGGAGCAGGAACTTCGCTTTCTCAAATTTAGTTTGGATTCCTATGTTCGAGTCTATGAGCTGGAGGGTGTCGGTGCGAATAATGCCAAACTGCTTTATCTGATTGGTGAACTGCATCGACGTACGGGTAACTTTAACGAAGCAGTGCGCTGGTTTTCGCGTGTCATTAATGACAAGAAAATTATGGATGCAGCGATGATTAGAGCTTCTCGTGAACAGTGGTCTGTCCTGCGTGAACAAATGCTGGCAAAAAACTTCCAGCTACCTGAGGAAATGCAAAACGCAAGCTCCTCTTGAAGAAATAAAGGTGTGCACTATGACCAATTTAGGCTCATGGTTCACACCTTGTTTGTAAAACGAGTTATTTTATCTTGCAACTGCTCATAATTAATGATGGCGCAACGTGGTATCTGACAGCAAATAATCGTCGTCACAATCCACCAAAGTAACCTTGTTATGACAGCATGGAAACACAAGCAGCTTTTTCATGCCTTCATGAATGAGCTTAAGCTCTTTGGGCTTCAGGGGCAGCAAGACGTTATCGTGGTTGCAAAACGGACAAGACTGTACATAAACATCTCCCATGACAATGTCATAAGGCCAGGTTTTATCAAAAGGAATCATGATTTGTCCGATTCTCCGCCGTTCGAGCCAGCGGTTTCTTCTTTAGCCAGTTCGGCCAGCTTTTGCATCAAAATGTGCTGGGGTGTATGCATAAGGTGTTCCAGCGGAATGCCGAGTTTTTCGGATAATTTCACAGCCGTTTCCGGCGAAATTTGTAAGGGTCTCATCCTGTTTTCCTCCTAATTGTAGTGATTGTACCATCACGATGTAGCTTTATTGTATATGAAACCACATGAATTCGCCAAAAAAGAAAGGTGGAACTATTATGAAAACACCGTTAAAGCAAACATGGGATCTGGAATCAATTTTTAGCGGAGGCTCTTCCTCTGCCTCATTTCATGCATTTTTGGAAGAACTGGAGAGCAAGGTCCAACAGCTGCAATCCCAGCTTAAAGTAGCCAAAGTGCCACAAACGGTGTTGGATACCGAGCGTCTGGATAGTGTTCTGAATAGCATACAGGAGCTGTTTAATGGAGCATCGCAGGCAGGTTCTTTTGTATCTTGTTTAACTGCTCAAAATCAGCATGACAAGCTGGCTGTTCAACTGGGGGCGCGTGTCAATTCGTTGTATGCCCAAGGAAAAAGTGCTTTAGTCGCTTTCCAGAACTTGCTGGCACAAACCAGTGAAGACATTTGGCAGAAGTGGATGGAGCGCGAAGCAATCAAGCCAATTTCTTTTGTCCTGACGGAATACCGGAACGAAGCGCGCGAAAAAATGGCTCCTGAGCTGGAAAGCCTTGCATTGGATTTGGCAGTGGATGGTTACCATGGCTGGGGTGACTTTTATGATACCATTGTCAAAAATATGACGATCCCGGTGCCTGAAAACGGTGAGATTGTACACCTGTCTGTAGGTCAGGCAGCGAATAAACTGGATGAAGCAGATCGCAGCGTACGTAAGGACGTATTTGCACGTTGGGAAGAGGCATGGACTCAGGTGGAGGACTATTGTGCCGATACGCTGAATCATCTGGCAGGCTTTCGCCTCAAGCTATATGAAAACCGAGGCTGGACAGACGTGCTCAAGGAACCGCTGGAAATCAGTCGTATGTCAGCCCAAACGTTGGATACGATGTGGAAGGTGATTAATGAAACAAAGCCTATTGTAGTCAAATACCTGGAGCGGAAAGCCAAGCTGCTAGGCTTAGAAAAACTGTCATGGCATGACATTGAAGCTCCGCTGGGAACATCGACCACTAAAATCCCTTACGACGATGCAGCTGCAACGATTGTTGAGCAATTTGGTAAATTTAGTTCGAGAATGGCTGACTTTGCCCAGATGGCTTTTGAGAAAAGCTGGATCGAAGCAGAGGATCGTCCAGGCAAGCGTCCGGGCGGGTTTTGTACATCTCTACGTCTAAGCAAAGAAACCCGTATTTTTATGACCTATGCCGGATCACCATCTAACGTTTCGACACTGGCCCATGAGCTAGGACACGGTTATCATCAGCATGTGATGAATGAATTGCATCCATTGAATCAAAATTATGCTATGAACGTGGCTGAGACGGCATCGACGCTGGCAGAACTGATTGTATCAGATGCTTTGTTGGAAGCTGCTGAGGGTCAGGAGAAGATAGCTTTGCTGGAGGATAAAATTCAGCGTGGTGTAGCCTTCTTTATGAACATTCATGCCCGTTTCCTGTTTGAAACCCGCTTTTACGAGCTGCGGAAAAAAGGTGTTGTAGGAGCACAGCAATTAAGCGAGTTGATGGAAGAAGCACAGCGTGAAGCGTTTTGTGGGGTTTTGGATGAGGCTCATCCTCATTTTTGGGCTTCCAAGCTGCACTTCTATATTACAGAAACTCCTTTTTATAACTTCCCATACACATTCGGGTATATGTTCAGTGCAGGGATTTACGCTTTTGCGAAGGAAAATCCGGATGGCTTTGCCGACCAATATGATGCCTTGCTGCGTGATACAGGTCGCATGACAGTAGAAGAACTGGCCTCCAAGCACATGGGTAGCGATTTAACACAGGCTGACTTCTGGCGCAACGCCGCACAAGTTACTGTTCAGGATATTGAGCAATTTTTGCAAATGACAAAATAACCGAGTTACATTTTGGAAGGTCTCCCGTAAGGGGGGCCTTTTTTGTAATTTTTGCAGAGGATGATGAATAAAGTCGCAAAATGTCGAAGTACAATTGACACTACCTGTTAGCGAAATTTAAAATGATGGATATACTTAGAAAATAGTTATTAATACCCAATTATGTTGAATTTGATTGTAAGCTTAAAAACATTGGCATATAATTGAGTCGTAAGACCTATTAAATATTTTTATATAAGGTATATAGGAGGGTTTTTAGATGGAAGAAGTAGGTCAATTGTCGTTGGCGAGGCAGATGGATATTGTTTTTAAAGAATTGGATAATGAATTGGCAGGTTTATCGTCAGGTATCGTATTTGTACAAATACGGAACAATGTGGTTGGTAAATTTGGGATTCGGCATAATCCAATTGCAGGCAAAGGTGGCACATTTGCAGCAGTAGAACCAGGGTTATCTGTACAGCATCGGGACCATTTTCGGCGTATGGCCCTGGAAACGCTAAATCACAAGCGTAGCTGGACTCATGGTGAGATTGCTTTCGATTTTGCCATCAGACAAGGAACAATCTTGGTAGATGCAACATTAGAGTCCAACTACAACATGGCGAATCTCATGATCCGCTATAACAAGCCTACATATCGCGCGGCTAAATCTGAATAATCATCGATACTAAAAAGAGCAAAGAAAAGCGGCCTTCCGAAGGAAGACCGCTTTTGTTATATACCCGTTATAACGCATTTTGGTAAATTACGATAACGGAATGCTCATGTGGAATAATGACGCTTATTGACCTGAACGACCTGATAATTGCTGTTCGGCCAGCTGTACTAAGCGTTTAGTGATATAGCCTCCCAGAGACCCAGCTTCACGGGACGGCATATCACCATAGTAACCGTCTGCCGGAATGGTGATGCCCAGTTCTTGCGCAGCTTCATATTTCAATTGTTGCAATGCGTTGTTGGCTTGAGGAACGACCAGAGTATTGCTACGACGTCCTCTGCCTTGATTGGCTTCATACATGTGTAGTCACCTCCTTCGGCTGTGATGAGGTTAGTATGCGACAGAGTTATGAAAATATGCGCCGAAGGAAGAAAAGTGACTATAGGGAAATTACGGATATATGATATGAATCTGAGTTTTGAGGTCGATGGATTGTTGAGGCTCCAGACGAATCAGCCCACCATCTGCGACTGGGTCAGGAAAATTGGGAGCATCAGACAGCCAGGTATAAGGCTCAATACAAAGATACTGATCACATTCCCCTTTGGTATACAGTACCCAATACTTAAAGTATTGCTCATCTGCTGTGTAGCGGATTTGATAGCCATCATCACGAGTCAAAACAGCTTCAGCAGGGCCTTCCGTTGCTCGCAGTACCGTATCCAAATTTGTTCCTTTCAAAGATAGACCTGAGGAGAGCTGTTCCAAATGATCTAGAGAAGTAATAACACCTGTAGGTAGCTGCTCGGCATCCTGTTCGTATACTCCATTCACCGGCAGCTTTAGACGCCAGCGCTCAGGCTCTCCATCTACCATAAACCAAGTGTGGTATCCCAAGCCGAAAGGAGCTGTTTTTTTACCTACATTTGTGACGCGCAGCGTTTGACTTAATACGGGGCCTTGCAAACGATACGTCATTTCTAGCCGCAAAGGAATGGGGTATTGTTCCATCCAGTGCGGATCACTTTCTGTCAGAAGCTCGGTTGCTACACTGCAACCTTCTTCATCCTCTTCAATATCGCTGCAACGCCAGGATTGATTGCGGTGCAGACCGTGTATATGATTGTCGTTGGCTGTATTACGGTCGAATTGATATGGGATGCCGTCAAACTCGAATTGTCCTTTGCGAATTCGGCCAGGAGGAATCAAAATAGGTAAGCCAAAATGATATGGCTTTTGTAAATAAAATGCCAATTCTTCCTCGCCAGGTTTACGTACGATATCCCGGTTCAGCTTCAGATCACGCACGGAGATAATATTATTTCCGAGACGGGGGATCATTGTAACTTCCAATTCACCACTATGTAAAACATACGTGTCGTAACCGTTCCAGTGTTCTTTGGTCACTTGTTTCATATTCATGCTCCTTTGTCCACTATAATCGGTTGAAGCTTCGTGTCATTATGATAACAGATTTTTGGTCATATGGCACAATCGTCATTTGACAATAACAGTAAGCGGAATTATCATTAATGTAGCTTAGAAAGAAATGACATGGTTAACACGATGATGAGGACAAGTAAGCTTTTGCATAAGCTCTTCAGAAAGCTGGTGGTGGATGAGAACCGGTGAGCCTGCACTGCTGAATGGACCTTGGAGTGCCGTACAGAACAGGATTTTACTTTCCTCAGTATGACGGCCGATTGCTCCTCGTTAACGGAGCTTCAAGATTGCAGCGGCCACGGAGGATAGCTCCGACAACTCATAGGCTGACAGCAATGAATAAGGGTGGTACCACGGTCTCGCGTCCCTTGAGGATGCGGGGCCTTTTTGCGTTCTAAAATATTGAAATAATCGAAGGAGGAAGAATATGAAAACCGTACTTTCAGGTATTCAGCCTAGTGGGCAACTTACTTTGGGTAATTACATCGGCGCAATGAAAAACTTTGTCAAATTGCAAGAGGATCATCAATGTTACTTTATGGTCGTAGACCTTCATGCGATTACTGTACCGCAGGAACCAGCTCAATTACGTGAGCAGTCGGAGGCGGTAGCGGCATTATTTATCGCAGCGGGTATTAACCCAGAGAAATCCAATGTCTTTTTACAATCCCATGTTCCTCAGCACGCTGAGCTGGGATGGTTGATGACAACACTGACGAATATGGGCGAGCTGGAGCGTATGACTCAGTTTAAGGACAAAGCTGCTGGCAAGGATTCTGTAGGAGCAGGGCTGTTCGTATATCCGTCATTGATGGCAGCTGACATTTTGCTCTACAATGCAGACCTTGTCCCAGTAGGCGACGACCAAAAACAGCATCTGGAGCTGACACGTGATTTGGCGGGCCGCTTTAATCACCGTTATGGAGATTATTTTACTGTTCCCGAGCCGTATATCCCTGAAGTAGGGGCGAGAATTATGTCCCTGGATGATGCATCCAAAAAAATGAGTAAGAGTAATCCGAATGCAGGCAGTTTTATTGCGCTGCTGGACGATCCAAAAGTCATACGCAAAAAAATCAGCCGCGCTACTACCGATTCGGGCAGTGAGGTTAGATATGATCCGGCCAATAAACCGGAAATTAGTAATCTGATGGGCATTTACAGCCAATGTTCTGGTTTGTCGCTCCAAGAAGTGCAGGATCGCTATGAAGGCCAAATGTACGGGACATTTAAAAAAGAACTGGCAGAGACGGTTGTAGCTATGCTTGAACCGATTCAACAGCGCTATCGCGATATCCGGGAATCCGGTGAAATTGGGCATATTTTGGCCCAATCCGCAGAGCGTGCTCAAGAAGCTGCTGAAGTCACGCTGTCTGCGGTCAAAGAGCGCATGGGCTTTTTGCCACGTCTACGCTAGAGGTTATTGAAAACAAGACATATCGGGTCTTTTACAAATTGACTTAAGAGCGACGTTGTCGGGCCTTGATTACAAAGCCCCAGCCGATATTGCCGACAGATAAAAGTCCCAGTAATATTGCAAGCCATGCAGAATAGCTGATGGAGATAGCGGCTGCTGTCAGCAGGACAATGGATGATACGGCGAACCATAGGGATAGACCTTTGCTCATGGTAAAAACCTCCAGCCTTCGAATGTTGAATTTCAGGAATAAGTAGATGTAAGTGAGCCATAATAATCTTGCAAGCTTGCAATGAACCTCACTCACAAAGAACTGAAAGGAGATTCAAATATGAGCAGACGTCGTTCAAACAACCTGCAAGTACCGCAGGCCAACGCCGCTTTACAACAATTAAAATATGAGGCAGCTCAAGAACTTGGCATCACCATCCCTCAGGACGGTTACTTCGGTAATGTCGTTTCCCGCGAAACAGGTTCTCTTGGGGGATACATCACGAAAAAGCTGGTCCAACAAGCAGAACAATCCTTGTCGGGCAGCAGCCGATTGCAGTAATACCATTAACACTCCCATCTTGGAAGCTGTATTATTGGCAGCTGTGATGAAGAAAATCCGGAGCGAACATGCTCCGGATTTTTTTGCGCATGCTTATGACCATTGTGAATCACGTCAGTCTGCTTCGTCAAGAGGGCGCTTACATGAGATGCTTTTTTTTACGAGAATGGTCAAAAAAAACAGCAAGCCCCCTTTTTAAAAGAGACATGCTGTCTGTAATTAACTCGGCTTATTGTTAGCTTGTAAATATTTTTAATTCGTATGCAGGGAAAGACGTTTTTGCATTTTTTCGTCACTGAGCCATCCAATATAACTGTTGATCAGTCCGAATTGCTTATCCATCGCGACCACCGCCACAAATGGATATTGCCTCCGGTGTCGATATCTGACGTCTCCCCATCGCACAATATAGCCCCACTCCAGTTCTTCCACCTCGGCAACGGCAAAGGAGGAAAAATAGCGAAATGCTTGCACATCGCGATAGGCTTTGGAGGCTTCTACGGCTGGGTGTGTGGATGGAGTTGCGTGTTTTGTCCAAAATAAATGCTTACCATTTAATCCGCCAATGTCATAGCTTCCATTCTGATGAGCTTTTACCACATGCCACCGGTTCCATGATACGGTGGGAATGATATAATAGGTGTCGCCCTCCTGACGCTTATTGTCCATATCACGTACCGCTTTTTTGGTAATAAAATGACTCCAGGTTCGCCAAATGTAATACAGGCCAATAATAACGTACAGCGTAATAAATAAGGGAGCAGGCGGAACCAATCCGGTGATCCACAGCATGATCGCAGCAACATGGGTGCCGAAAATAAAGGGGTCAAAAATATGGATGATATTCCAAGATATCCACTTATTCGTAAACGGCCGAAATGCCTGGGTTCCGTACGTATTGAATAAGTCTGTGAATACGTGCAGGCAGACGGCAATCGTTACCCATAATGCTATATGACCCGAGGGCACATCCCTGAAGATCAGGCAAATCAGTCCCGTGATGGACAAGATCCATATCAACCAGAAGGGAATTGAATGCGACAGTCCACGGTGATTGCGAATGTAGGCTGCATTGTTCTTCAACCGAAGCAAAGTGTCAAAATCCGGAGCTTGTGACCCTACGACCGTGGCGAGCAGTACGACTGCGGCCAGCTTTGGATCTCCGGCGACGACAGGATCAGTGTAGGCCAGCCCGGCCAATCCGATTCCCATGACAAAGTGTGTGGCTGTATCCATATCTGTCGCTCCTTTTGTATTGTTTCCTGTACTTATTACTACCCAATTTTACTGTAAACGATCAGCAGGGGCGATTTGCCATCTGAATTGTGAACGTTTTGTGCGTTTTCTGTCAAACTTTTTAGGGTGGGTATATGATAAAATTTATATCGGAGTTCAACTTACTCCCGAATTCATACATCTCTAAGGGGGAGTTACTCACAATGGATAATATTGGTTATAAGACTTCTTCGGATGCGGCTACCTATTCTGTAAAATCTAAACCACCCGGCAAGGCGGGCACTTGGAAAGATTTTATTACAGTGACTAAGCCAGGCATCCTTCGTACTAATCTGGTTGCAGCCTTCGGTGGTTTTTGGTTAGCATCGCAATGGGACGTTGACTATATAAAGTTAATTCTTACACTTTTAGGTACAATGCTGGTTATGGCGTCTTCTTGTGTCTTTAACAACTACTTTGACCGTGAGTTGGATTTGAAGATGGAGCGGACACGTAATCGCTCTTTGCCAACAGGGCGTCTGACCCCTACAACGGTGTTGTCATACGCTATTATTTTGGGCATCGTCGGATTGGCTGTTTTATTCTCCTTCTCTGGTGTGAAGGCAGGACTATTGGGCATATTAGGTATGTTTGTCTACGTTGGTATTTATACTCTCTGGTTGAAACGTTCGTCTACATGGAGTACATCCATTGGCGGTATTTCTGGGGCTATGCCTCCAGTAATTGGTTATGTGGCTGCATCAGGTCGTATTGACATGGGGGCTTGGCTCTTATTCGCACTATTGTTCTTATGGCAACCGCCACACTTCTGGGCACTTGCCATTCGCAGAGTCGAGGAATATCGTGCAGCAGGATTTCCATTGCTGCCAGTCGTGAAAGGCATCCATCGGACTAAAATTCAGATGATTCCTTATATTGTGCTACTGATTCCGGTACCCATCCTTATGTATGCTTATGGATATGCCGGTATGATTTTTATGATTGTGTCCGTGTTATTGTCCGTGCTTTGGGCGTTTTATGCGTTTAAAGGCTTTACGATTAAGGAAGAAGAAACAGATTCTTGGGCAAAAAAGGTATTTTTCTTTTCCATTAACCATCTGACACTCAGCTTTTTACTAATGATCGTTGATACGGTTCATAAATTCTAATACCAATCATAGTAGCATTGGTGATGTTACACTATATTCGCTGTCCAACAGGCGCTAAAATTGGCCTGAGGACAGCTTTTTTGTTATTTGTAGGACTAAAGAACAGGAGGGTATATAATGTATTCCTCAAGCCCTGCTTTTTCCAGCTGGGCGATCACATATTCATCCGGAGTACCTTCTACGCCAGCATAGCCTTTGCGAGTATACATATGAAGTGCATCTGGAAAGGCGTCTGCAAGCACACCTCTTATTTTTTTTCCTGAACTGTCGTTGTCCATAAATAAATATATTTCGTCGTGCTTGGTCCGTTGGCGGAGGGATTCCAGTTTTATAGAGTTCAGTGTGCCGAAGGTGCATAAAATATTGACCTCCGGGTCAAGTAATCGGCGAAGTTTACTACGGTCATTTTTTCCTTCGACGATCACGGTTATCGCCATTTTGCTCACCCCTTGCTTGATGCCTATGCTCGAAATTCCCCGGGAAATGAAGGAATATGTGTATAGTTTAGCTCTAAACGGGGGTCTCATGCAAAAAACAATAAAACAGCCTGCCAGAAGTGGCAGGCATGGGTACAAATCCGACATATTAGGGCACATCAGACATTAGAACCAGCAAGTACGAAGAATGATGACAAGCAGAATATAAAGAACAAGAATGGTACCAGTTGAAGTTCCAAAAACAGGGCAAGGGCTTACAGGATGACAGTGGCTCACGGGCTGCACCTCCCTTTGTATTGAATTGTTCAGTCAAATTAATCTATGTTGAGTGGGTTATAAGGTACTGTGCATGCGCCCTCTAGAACATATTTTGGGCTTTAAAAGTAACATCCCAGCATGTCCCTTAGTTGTAACTAGGAGTGGTAAGGACCCGAAGCAGACAGTGGTGGTGTAGGAGATAATCGCTGAAAGGGAACGAATAACAGACCAGTCATCAGAATCAGAAATGCGATAAAAAAAGGAGAAATGTGATCCGGAAGCTGACCCGCCAGTACAGGCCCGGCAAAGGAGCCGATAGACGTTGCTATGGATTGCAGGGCAAAGGTTCTGCCCAATCGTGCCCCTCCGATTCGTATGAAAAGAGAGGCCAGCGCTGGAAAAATGACGCCTTTGGCTGTTCCCAAAATAAACAGGATGATCCCTATGGTCGCTTCGGGCGTGGTGGCGAGTGCGTAGAAGCTTAAAGACATCAGAATAATGCCACAAAGTAGCCTTACCATCGGTGAGTATTTGTTCAGAAAAAGCAAACTGAGCGTACAGAGTGCTCCCAAACTGATGATGGAAAAGAGCAATCCGGTGGACATCATAGACGCAGAACCGTTATTGCGTAATGGGATCTCGTAAAATAAAATGCCTTGTGCGCAGGCCAAAACAAAAGGTAGAAGCAGGTAACGCCAATTGAATGGTAACCGCGTCTGTACTGCCGACAGTGGAGCAGGTGTCGCATGACCATCAGATAATTGGGCCTGCGGAGCAGGTGCTTTTTTGGGTAAGGTAAAATAAGCCATAAGACCCGTGATTACGAGAATGATGCCAAGGGAACTAAATGTTTCGCTAAAGCCAAAGCTGGCTACGATAAATGCGCCTGCGGCTGGAGATAGAACAGAGGCCAACGTGTGGACGACACCGTGTCCCGACATATATTTGCCTTGCGTAACTGGATGATCGGACAGTTGCGCCAGCATGGCTAGACAGGCTGGAGATAAAAAGGCCAACACATAACCACTAATCGCACGCAGAAAAAGTAATTCCCACGGTGTATGGATGTACGATTGAATGATCAGGATCAGGCCTGCAGCTGTCAGGCTGAACATAATATATCGGCGACTGCCGTGTTTGTCGACTTTGGGACCTGCCATCAAATTTCCAGGCAGGTGAGTCAGAGAGTAAATCCCCATCATCCAACCGATAAAGGTAGGAGCTGCCCCTAGAGAGATGGCGAATGGCGTCAAAATAGGATATTGTGCATGCAGATCAAAAAAGGCAATGAATAAAAAGAGATACAGCCAGAGGGCTGTTTTCATGTTGAATGACCCCCTTTCCCTAATGTAAACTTTCATGTTACTTCGTATTGGCCCTTCCTAAGTTGTACGCCGGATTGGACGAACATAGACCACTTTGTATGGACAAGAATTGAAAGACAAGGTATGTATAAGACCTAAGCTGACAGGACATTGCGTAATCATGTATAATTACAGAGACAAATTTGCAATTTGAATCATGCAGTTGAAAACGGGAGTGTAGCGAAATGGATAAGAACGTCTGGACAGAGTTTTTGGAACATAATTGGCAGATCGTTCAGGATAACTGGCTGTATATATTGATTGGGCTTGTCCTATTGTTAGTGATTTTGAAGGTCGTAAGAACTCTCGTAAAATGGCTGATCGTCATTGTTGTGATTGTAGGCTTGCTAGTCTACAGTGGTATTTCCTTTGAACAGGTTGGCAAGGTCGTGACTCAGGCAAAGGATGATGCAATTAACAAGGTTCAGAGCGAGGCTTTGAACATGATGATAAAAGAGGGGCAAAATGCCAAATACACCTCCAACGGAGATGGTACATTTACAGTGACCAGTTCCAACCTGGAAGTAAAAGGTCCGTTTGAGGGGGACAAGGTCAAGGTATGGTTTCAGGGAATGTCGCTGGGCGAATGGAGTATGAGTGACACAGTCAAGAAATATATCGAAAGCGCGAAAGACTTGGCTGCTGCACAGCCGCCACAGTCGCCGTAAAGACAGGAGGAACACAATGAACCCATCCTTGCTGGAGTCTATTCTTCATTGGAATGGCGTGACGGTGTTTCTGATCGCCATCGTAGCATTGTCGTTGATACAGGGGTGGAGGCGAGGGGCCTCCAGATCTGTAGGTGCGCTGTTTAGTCTCATTGTGGATGGCATACTCACTGTGGCGGGTATTTTGTGCTCGCTCGGATTAGCCATGTGGCTTTCACCGAAGGTGCAACAATGGCTGGCAGCTTACATGGAGCATTTGCCACAGCGAAAACTAAGTGGGATTGAGCAATTTTATTATACGCTTGTGGCGGGGATAGAGGGTTTTCCGCTGCTGCGATTCGCCGTATTGTTCATGCTCAGTTATGCTATCGCCCAGTTTATACTGCGTGCCATTTATGTGCTGATGGTAGGTGGCAAATCAGACTCCACTCTCCATGAGCATCCCAAAAAATCGGGCTTTTTCAGCAGGGTGGCAGGGGCCGGAATAGGTACTCTTATTGGTGGAGCTCGCGCCATGATGATCATAGCCCTGCTGTTCATAGGCGTAAGTCTGTACCCGGACAGCGGGTTTAGCAGCTACGTACAAGCTTCGCCGATTTATAAGCAAGGTGCGCAATCGGTCATTGAGCCGTTGTCCGGGACTCTGATTAAGGATAAGCTGCCCGTATTTACGCAGGCTGTTACCAAGGAATTGAATGGTATCATGCAGCGCAAATACGAAATAATTGACCGAGACATTCCAAGTGATATCGGTCAGGCAGCGGCCAAGATTACAGAAGGGGCTAGCAGTGATGAACAAAAAGCCAGAGCCTTGTATGAATGGGTAGGCACCCGCATTAGCTATGATTACAGTAAGGTGGAAGCCTATGAGCAACGTGGTGACTGGCATGAACAGACTCCCAGAGATACGTTTGATACACGTAAAGGAGTGTGCATTGATTATGCCCGCCTGTACTCAATGATGGCTCGTTCGCAGGGACTACAGGTCAAGGTCGTTACGGGTCTTGGATACAACGGACAGGGAGGGTACGGGTCCCATGCCTGGAATGAGGTGTATTTGAGCGGACAGGATCAGTGGGTTCCGTTAGACCCGACCTGGGCACAAAGTGGAGACTGGTTTAATCCGCCCGGTTTTGCCCAAACACATATTAAGGATAAAGTGATTTAAGAAGGAGTGGAAAAGGGCACATGAGAAAGATGGACAACGAGCAAGGAAAAGACAATGAGACATCCGACCGAAAAAGATTTAGCTTCCGGATTAATCTGTTCTTTTTCAGCTCGTTCATTATATTTACAGTCATAATTGTAAGACTGGCGATACTTCAATTTGTAGATGGACCTCAGCTCAAGCAGCAGGAGGCCAGTAATGTTACCAAAAATGTACCACTTACGCCGATTCGCGGAACGATTTATGATTCAACCGGGCAGAACAGACTGGCGTATTCCACACCTGTACAATCGCTGTATATCACGCTCTCCAAGAACTATAGTGATAGCATGGAGAATTTGCGTAATCCAGATAAGAAGCTGTTGCCTGAGCTAGAAAAGATGACACAAAAGCTGGCAAATGGATTTGCTCTATATGGCAATAAAGATGAGCCAAAAATGACGGCAGAGCAAATTATGGATGCTATGGACCGGAACTATCAGCGATTTAGCGGTTTTACGCCGCGTCTGATTAAAACCAATCTTACTCCAGACGAAGTCGCTTATTTTATGGAGCATAAAAGTGAGTTTCCAGGCGTAGATGTCGTAGAGGAAACGGTACGTCATTACGATCCTGATACGGTAGCTGTTCAAACGGTCGGTTATATTAAAAGTTATAAAAGTGCGCGTGAAACGTTGGATAAATATAAGAATATTCAAAAATCCATGTCAGCTGAAAATGATCCGGGCCTCATTTATATGGACAACGAATCTGTTGGCTTTGATGGACTGGAGTATCAATATCAAGAACAATTACGAGGGAAAAATGGCTATAAAACGGTTCCGATTGATCCGCGCAATATGCCGGAGGGTGTAGATTCTGTTACTCCTCCGCAAAAGGGGAACAACATTTATTCCACTATTAATAAAGAGATTCAGGTTAAAACAGAAGAAGCCATTACGGATCAATTGAGATGGCTCCATTCACACGCTGTGTCTGGCAAGACTCATCCTTATGCCAAAACAGGCTTCGCTGTAGCGATGGAAGTAGATACAGGAAATGTGGTTGCTATGGCTAGTATGCCAGATTATGATGCGAATTATTGGCAAACTGGAAATATATCCAGTGATAATTATAAAAAAATTCAAAATGTGTATTTGAATGGTACTATTCGCTCCTTTGGATCAGGTCAACCGGGACAACATCCAGAGTCAGTTGTCCTGCTCGGTTCCACCATTAAACCACTTTCAGTGTTAATAGGTCTGGAGGAAGGTTTATTCAGTACCTCATCTTACTACCAGGATACAGGAGCAGCCTATTTTGGGCGTAACAATTCTTCACGAGTACGGAATTCTTCTGGCCACGTGTATGGCGGTTTGGACCCGGCTTCTGCCATACGGCATTCCTCGAATGCATTTATGGTCGATATGGTAGGTAAGAGATTGTATAACAAATACATTAATAATGCCAAGGAAGATCAGGGTGTGAATGTATGGGACCGCTATATGAAGGAGTTTGGGCTAGGTGTGTCTACGGGTGTGGATTTACCAAGTGAATGGTCTGGTCGCAGAGAGTATGCTCATAATTCGAAAGAGTCCTCATTATCTAAACTGGCATATGCTTCTTTTGGTCAGCAGGGTAAATATACAACGCTTCAGCTTGCACAATATACAGCAGTATTGGCTACCAAGGGCAAACGGATGGAGCCCCATTTGGTCAGCCAAATTAAAGATACTAACGGCAATGTAATTCAGACAATTAAACCGAAGGTGTTAAATGAAGTTAAATTTCCTGATGCATACTGGAATGAAGTCATACGCGGGATGTCAACAGATGTTAGCGCATTTAAAGGTTTTCCGTATGACTTTGCTCGCAAAACGGGGACATCTCAGCAGAGTGTAGGCAGAGAACTAAAAGATAACGGGGTATTTATTGCCTTTGCTCCACGTCAGAACCCTAAACTTGCAGTAGCCGTTGTTATTCCTGAAGGAGGCTTCGGAGCTTGGAGCGCCGGACCTGTGGCACGTAAAATATTTGATGCTTACGACGAAGTGTACGGTCTGGACGGGGTACCTAAGAAAAAGGATGCCACAGCAACCGATTCTAACGCAATCAAACAGCCATAATCATTTTATACGATATCATTTCATGAAAGCTTCTCTTAGCCTTTGAGCTGAGGGAAGCTTTTTTATGTTTTTTCTACGTTTTCTTACAAAATTGTCATCTGGGAATTCATCTTTTATTGCTTTGGATATGGTAGGATCAGGAATATAAAAACCTAACTGAAAGGAGTAATGACCAGCTAATATGGACAGAGGAAGTTTGGATAAAAAGTTTTCATTTAAAAAGAAAAATGTTGAAGAGAATGAAGAGTCACGAAAAAAACGGACGGTTTTACGAACCAACCTACTGTTTTTTAGTGCTTTTGTGCTGTTTGCCCTGATCATTACCAGACTAGCTGTATTGCAGTTTATACAATCAGAGGAGCTGAAGGGCGAGCAGCAATCCATAAATACAAAAAATGTTCCCCTAACCCCGAGTCGCGGCACGATTTATGACTCCACAGGTACGGTTAAGCTGGCGTATTCGACTCCAGTACAGTCCTTGTATGTAACTTTATCTAAGGATTATAGCAAACGTACGGAGAAAGATCGCAAACCGGGGGAAAAGCTGCTCCCTGAGCTTAATGCTTTTGCTGCCAAGCTTGCTGCCAAATTAAACGAACTGGGTCGTACCGAAGGAGAGCAGCTTAATGCAGAGGAAATAAAAAAGCGACTGGACCCGGACTATAATCAATATAGGGGATTTACCCCGCGTTTGGTCAAATCCGACTTGAGTCGGGAGGAAATCGCTTATTTTCTGGAACATCGGACAGAGTTCCCTGGTGTAGAGGTTGTAGAAGAAAGTGTACGCCATTATGACCCGGATCGGGTGGCGGTACAAACGATTGGATATATGTACAAGTTCAAAGGAGCTCGAACGAACCGGCCCAAATATAAAGAACTATATGAAGCTAATTCGGAGGTTTTAAAACCGGCACAGGCGTATACGGAAAGTGAAACGGTCGGATATGATGGCTTGGAGCTTCAGTACCAGGATGAGTTGAGAGGAAAAAACGGATATAAAACTGTAGAAGTCAATCCGCGCAGCATGCCGGAGGGTATTGAATCCATTACTCCTCCGGAAAAAGGACATCATCTATACTCCACCATCAACAAGGAAATTCAGCAGAAAACCGAACAGGCCATTATGGATCAACTCCGCTGGCTTCGTACCCATGCCGTATCGGGGAAACTTCATCCGGATGCAACTACTGGCTTCGCTGTAGCGATGGAGGTAGAGACCGGACATATCGTAGCAATGGCCAGCATGCCGGACTATGACTCGAATGTATGGAAAATGGGAAGTGCGTCGCCTTCAGTGTATGACGAAATTCAGCACAAAATGGGAAATGGAACAATTAAATCCGTACCTAGCGGAAAAGCGGGTCCACATCCAGAATCCTCGGTGATTCTGGGTTCAACCATTAAACCGCTAACCGTGCTGATCGGGTTGAAGGAAAACCTGTTTTCTCCCGGACAGACTTATCAGGATACGGGAAGTGCGTACTACGGCAAAAATCGCTCCAGCCGGGTTGGGAACTCTAGCGGACATGTGTATGGTACTTTGACACCTAGCAGGGCAATTGAGGTCTCGTCGAATACGTTTATGGTGGATATGATCGGCAAGCCGCTGTATGCCAAATACGGAAGTAATGCAGGGGTGCATCAGGGAATTGATGTATGGGACAAGTATATGAAAGAATTTGGATTAGGCGTTCCGACTGAAGTAGATCTGCCGGGCGAGTGGGCAGGCAGACTGGAGTACACCAGCAAGCATGAAAGTGCGCTGACACGTTTGGTACAGGCATCCTTTGGTCAGCAGGGAAAGTATACGGCCATGCAACTGGCCCAGTATACGACTGTGCTGGCAACCAAGGGCAAGCGCATGCAGCCTCATTTGGTCAGTAAAATTGTGGATGACCAGGGGAATATTGTGCGTGAATTTAAGCCGAAGGTGCTGAATGAGGTCGCCTTTTCAGATACGTATTGGGATACTGTGATTCGCGGCATGGCTACCGATGTTAAAGCCTTTAACGGATTTCCCTATGATTATGCCCGCAAAACGGGGACTTCTCAGCAGGTGGTCGGACGTACGGTTAAAGATAACGGTGTGTTCATCGCTTTTGCTCCGCGCCAAAATCCGAAGCTGGCTGTAGCGGTTATCATCCCGGAGGGGGGCTTTGGTGCGACGAGCGCGGGACCGGTTGCGCGTAAAATATTTGATGCGTATGACGAAGTATACGGGCTTGATGGTATTCCCAAAAAGCCTCTTGCAGCGAATTAAGGACTTGAATACTTTTGTGGGCTTCTCTTTTTCATGGTAAAATGTCGTTGGACATAAGGGACAACAGGAGGAAGAGAGACCATGGGAGAAAACCAATATAAATACAAACTGCTTGCGCTCGACATGGATGGAACTTTACTGAACGATAATCATGAAATAAGCTTGGAAACGATTAACTGGATTAATAAGGCGATTCAGGAAGGGATTCATGTATGCTTGTCCACCGGACGTGCAGCGATGCATGCTTTGCCTTACGGCCAGCAACTAGGCCTGGAGACGCCAATGGTAACTGTAAACGGCAGTGAAGTATGGAAATCACCTCACGAATTGTGGCGCCGCTATTTACTTGATAAGGAGCTTATTCGCAAGATGCACCAGATTGCCGTAGAAACAGGCTCCTGGTTCTGGGCTTACTCAACCGAGGAGTTATATAACAGAGATCGTTGGCCGGACACATTGGACACACAGGAATGGCTCAAATTCGGTTATAATACGGAAAATGATGAAATTCGCCATCAAATTTTGCTCAAGCTTCAGGAGATGGGGGGACTTGAAATTTCTAATTCTTCGATGACGAATCTGGAAATTAATCCGGCTGGTATATCCAAAGCCAGTGGCATCGCTGAAGTGTGCGACCTGCTCGGCATTACCATGGAGCAGGTGGTTGCCGTAGGAGACAGTTTGAATGATCTGGCTGTGATTCAAGCGGCTGGACTGGGTGTAGCGATGGGGAATGCTCAGGATACGGTAAAAGAAGCCGCTAATGTGGTCGTGGCGTCGAATAATGAGGACGGCATTGTAGAAGTGATTCGTGATTATGTGCTTGTATAATAAAATGAATGGTGCACAAGCAAGATGAATAGACGAGAAGGAGGAGGCCCATGGACGTTTTAGGCTGGATTGTTGTCATTGTACTGTTCATTGTGGGCATGGCGGGAGCGGTATATCCCGTATTGCCGGGGGCGCTCGCCATCTATTTTGCATTTTTTGTATACGGCTGGTTTTTCTCGTTTGCTCCATACAATGCATTGTTTTGGATTATACAAACACTCATCGTCGTTGCCCTTTTTGTTGCGGATTATGCTGTGAATGCGTGGGGAGTCAAGCGATTTGGCGGCTCGCGCCTGTCAGCGATCCTCAGTACTGTCGGGATTATTATTGGCCCCTTTGTTATTCCAGCATTCGGTTTGATTTTGGGACCATTTATCGGTGCTGTGCTGGGTGAGCTAATTGGCAAAGCCCCGCTGGATCGAGCTATAAAAGTGGGCTTTGGCTCTGTCTTAGGCCTGTTTACCAGCACCGTGATGAAAGTAATTTTGCAGCTTGCCATGATTATTGTATTCTTAATTTGGGTGTTTTAACCTGAGATTCGTTTATTAGATTTGCAGAGACAGAATCGACATGCGGCTCCGCACCGGTGATGGCTCAGGCCATGACTGTTTTTCGCGGAGCTTTTGCATGCATGTGAACAGCAAGAAAGAAGGGAACGCATTTTGTCCAATAAAGAAACATTCCTTAAAGGGACGCTTATTTTAGCCGCTGCCGCCTTGGTAGCCAGAGTGCTTGGTCTGGTGCAGCGCGTTCCATTGGAGCATTTGCTCGGCTCCGTCGGGAACGCCTCGTTCACCATTGCGAACAACGCTTATTTGATGCTGCTCACGGTCGCTACGGCCGGTATTCCCAGCACACTGAGCAAAATGGTTTCGGAACGCTACGCACTGGATCGGCCTGCGGAAGCGCGACGTGTGTATCGTGCAGCTTTGATATTCGCGGCCGTAGCTGGTGTCATCATTACGGCACTGCTGTATTTTGGAGCGCCTTATTTTGCTGAGCATGTAGCAGGGGTTCCGCAGTCTGCTTTGGCTATTCAGGCTTTGGCACCCGCATTGCTGTTGTTTCCTGCCATTGCCATGATGCGCGGATACTTCCAAGGACGCGGTAATATGACCGCAGGCGGTATTTCACAAATTGTGGAGCAGGTCGCACGGGTAGCAACCGCAATTCTGCTCGCCTTTATTATTTTGAAGCTTGGCTATGGAGATCGTGAGGTTGCAGCGGGGGCTTCCTTTGGGGGTGTCATGGGAAGTCTTGGCGCTCTGGCGGTCATGCTGTATTACACGGTGAAATTGCGTCGTCAGGATCGCCAGGATCGTCAAGAGCAATTCCAAGAAGAAAGATCCGCGCTGCCGATGATGCGCATTTACAAGGATATTTTCAAACTCTCTATTCCCATCGTATTGTCGTCTCTGACGGTTCCAGCGGTTAACTTTATTGATACGTCGATTGTGGTCAGACTGTTGTCTGGACAAGTCGGATTGGATCAGGCGACTACTCAGTTGGGTTATCTAGGCTCTAGGGCACAGAGTGTGGCAGGTATTCCTCCGATTTTGGCCATTGCACTCAGTCAATCACTCATTCCGATCATTTCGGCAGCTTTTGCCCGTAAGGATGAACAGCATTTACAAAATCAGATGACGCTGGCTTTGCGTATTTCTATTCTGACTGGAATGCCGATAGTGCTGGCTTTATGTGTAACTGCCTATTCTATTAATGGTCTGCTGTTCAGTTCGCTTGGAGGTAGCGGAATTATCGCTGTTCTGACACTCGGAACGATCTTTCAGATTACGATGATGACCTCTAACTCGATTTTGATCGGTATGGGCAAGCCGCGTATTTCAATGGTCAATGTGATGGTTGGTATCGTCGTGAAGTTGGCAGCGAGCTGGCTGCTGGCTGGTTGGCTTGGAATTTACGGAATTATTGCCGCCACCGGATTATGTTTTCTCGTCATTACGTTGTTGAATTTGCGTGTGCTGAAAGGTATTGTTTCCTTCTCAATCATGGGCCGTCGCTGGGCAGGCTTCCTAACTGCTGTCGTAGTCTCGGGAGCTATCGGGTACGGGGTCAATGAAGCCTGCATTTTGCTGGTACATCTGATGCCAGCGCGTGTAGCCTTCTTGATCGCGTGCTGTATTGCCGGAGCGGTTGTACTGGTATGCTACTTGATATTGCTGGTTGTACTGCGTGTATTGCGTAGGGACGAGCTGGGCAACTACCCGCGCGTGTTGCAGAGAGTATTGCGTCCGTTAATGCGCCTACAGCGTGGGTCCACTGGACAACGAGGCTAATAGAGTCTTCGATCTGTTCAGTGGAAGGACCGCAAGCTGTTATGGGCATCATGGGCCATTGCTGTTTTTTGAATGCCGTGGCGATGCTCATGGCGCATGGCAAATAACAGAGGCCGTCTTGGTTCACTGATATGCCCAAGCGTAGAACCGTCCTGAAACCAGTCATAACGGGGAATCGGATCATAGGCTGTATCTGACCAAACGGCGTGTAGCTCCGGGCTGTACAGACGTTGACTTGGCGGGAGCCATTCATGTGCTAAAAGCGTTGCACTCTCTTCTGGAGAGCGCAGCACTTTTTGTTCATTTGGAGTGAATAGACCGGGCCAATAGTCGCTGCGAGAACCGGTATGCGGCACGCTGGCAGCAAATGCGGATACCTGCTCCAGTACCTGCTGATGGCCAAATAACATAGCGTAGAGACTTTTGCCAAAGCCGATTCGCTCGTCCAGATGGCCAAAACGCTCCATGACAAGTCCGGCAAGTCCACCGTTTAGCCCAAGCGGAAATATAATTTGATTGAGCTGTAGCCAGTCATGCAAATAAAAGCCCGGCTTGTGTGTCACAAATTTTTGAAAATACGGATCTTTCACGACACGTCCTTCAATATAGTTTTGTTCATTAATAATAAGCGCCACCGTCAAAAGAGAACTATCCCGCCAAGCCCAGAAACGTTCCCAAAAGGGCCTCATGAATGGCGAAACGTGAAAGTAAGGCAACAAATGGAAGCAACTTCGTCCCAAATGACGGCTGTGCATGTAAAGCTGCAACTGGGGGTAAGCGTCCTGAAAAATAAGGGCGTTACTGCGCTCAAGTAGTCGATACAGCCACTCCTTTTCCTGTTCGCCGAACAGGTTGCCAATGAGCTCCCCTTTCAGATCAGTCATATTATAGCCGCCATTACGAGAAACCAGATGGGCCAGTAATGCCCAGTGTAATTCCGGGTAGCCACGATAGCATTCGAGGTAAGCGGCAGTTCGCGTGATGTTGCTGCGATTCTCCTGTGCTGTATCGTTCTTGATCCGCTCCAGCAGCTCACAGTCTGTTTCGCATAAGGGCATATTGAGAGAAGAGGGACGCGTAGCGGGTTTGTTCAGCAGCATTAATGCTTCAGCTTCATTCATGGCAGCCTGTGCCGAATGATAATCCCACGGCAGATCACGTAAGGGATAACGTAGTTTACGGGATTCGGTCCAGGCCGCACGTTTGCCTTCCCACGCCTCCTCCGCAACACGTGGAACGGAGCCTAGTAACTTTAGCCCTCCCTGGAGCTGTCGAGATGCCACATGGAGCCATTCGGTGAGAGACATGTGTAATAACCTCCTTTCAAGTGCAGGCATTCCCGTATTCCACCAAGTATATTGGGTATGCTGTTAGAATGTCGTCGCTTATGTGGATTCTTAAGTATATCTTAGTATGCCTCAATGAGAGGGCTTCCAATCGGCATGTGAGCAGAATAGGGGAGTGTGCAAAAACTTCACTTGGCGTTACAATGGAAAGTACAGGATTTCCTGCATAAATGAAGTTCAAGGAGGAATTAGGTATGCAAAAAATCGTCTCTCATGAAGACTTTAATAAGGCAATATCCACTCCAGGTGTAACGGTAGCTGTGTTTAAGGCGGACTGGTGTGGGGATTGTCATTTTATTGATCCGTTCATGCCTGATGTGGAACAACAATATGCAGACAAGCTTACATTAATTGAGATTGATGTAGAACAGGCCGAAAGTGTTAGTCAAGAGCAAAATGTTCTAGGAATTCCCAGCTTTATCGCTTACAGTGAAGGGCGAGAACTGGTACGTCTGGTGAACAGACTGCGTAAATCCCGGGAGGAAATTGAGCAGTTTTTGGACCGGGCTGTAGAAGTCCATGCTAACTTGGCAAAATAATTGATAATGGTATGTATGAGGGCTCCGAAGGGAAACCTGATCATCACGATATACAGAAAGCCGCTTCCTTCCGAAGGAGGCGGCTTTCTTACGGACACGTTCACATTTTGTCAACAAAGCTCGTATGTCAAGGAACGATATATCAGTTATAATTACTTTAAGTGATCATTTCACAACATCTAAAGTGAATAAATATTATATTTGGAAGGATACGGGTGAATTCATTGAATAACAAAATTAGAATATTAAAATGGCTGGCACTCGTAACATGTATTGTCATGTTTTTGGCTACCTTCGGTGGAGGTGTCGTGACGCGAACGGATTCGGGTCTCGGCTGTGGACGAGAATTCCCGCTTTGTAATGGTAAGCTGGTTCCGGCACATACCATCGCGTCCCTTATTGAGTTCTCTCATCGCTCCGTCAGTGCCATGGCCGGAATTCTTTCTATCGCCTCGTTTGTCGGCTTTTTGCTGTTTATGAAGCATCGGAAGGATTTACAGCTATTCTCGTTGCTTACGCTATTGTTTGTTATCATACAAGGTGCGATGGGGGCGTTGGCTGTCATCTTCTCCCAATCGGCTGCAGTCATGGGACTGCATTTTGGCTTTGCGCTTATCGCTTTTGCCAGTGCGACTATGATGACGCTGGGAGCCTGGCAGGAGCATGCGGATTCACGCTACACTCCACGTCTGATTCCAGGGCGTGTCAGTCGGGGCTATCGTAACTTTATATGGCTATCAACGATCTATACCTATATTGCTGTTTATTCAGGAGCGTTGCTTAGTCATTCGGTCATCCAGAAGGTTGTAAATATTGGGGGCTTCATATCTCCACTGCTGCTTCATCAGATTTCAGCCGGACTGCTGTTCGTCATTATTTTGGCTGTGGGTCACTACTCCTACCGTTATCACCCGAATCACCGGGATATTCGTACCCTAGGTGTCGTATCGGTCGTATTGATCATACTTCAAGTGGTGATTGGCATTATCCTGCTGTACGTCAACAGACCTGAAATTTATATGTTTATCGTGCTGGGACATATGCTGGTGATTGCATCGTTGTTCTCCATTTTGGCTTATCTGAGCTATCGTGTATGGCAATTGTCACCGGACCGCAAGCTTGTTCCGACCCAAGCACAGCGTACCTAGGCATTTCGTAGATCATTATGAAACGTATTTTTGCCCAAGAGGCGTTGAAACACGTATAATAACATCATAAGAAACAAACCAGGCCCACGAGTTTCTCGAGGGCTTGATTTGCTTAGGAGGAATCATCCAGTTGATCTACCAGAATTTGCGCCAATTTATTGAAGCGCTGCGAAAAGAAAATGATCTTAAAATTATAGAGGCACCTGTCGATCCTTATTTGGAGCTGGCTGAGATCCACCGAAGAGTCATTGAGGAAGAGGGTCCGGCACTGCTGTTTACCAATGTCAAAGGAACCCCGTTTCCTGTAGCCAGTAATTTGTTCGGCACGAATCGCCGTGTGGACATGGCTTTTGGACCTCGTCCAGAGCAACTGATGGATGCAATTGTAGGTGCAACTAAAACGTTGCTTCCACCTACACCCAAAGCATTGTGGAATGAACGTGGCCTGATTAAGGACATGCTAAAAGTAGGACTAAAAACAGTATCTCATAACGAAGCTCCTGTATTGGGCGTTCGCCGTACGGATGCTCCGCTGGCTCCGCTGCCTAGAGTAACCAGTTGGCACGAGGATGGAGGACCGTTCATTACGCTTCCGCTCGTGTATACCGAAAAGCCAGGCCAGTCCAAGGACCATAATTTGGGGATGTATCGCATCCAGATTTATGATGATCAGACGACAGGGATTCATTGGCAAATCCATAAAGGCGGCGGCTTCCATTATCATGAGGCAGAGCTGCGTAATGAGCCGTTGCCTACGACGATCATCATCGGTGGCCCGCCTGCTCTGATTGCGTCTGCCATTGCTCCTGCCCCGGAAAACTTGCCAGAGCTGTTGCTGGCTTCTCTGATTATGGGGGGCAAGCTGCCCATGACAGAAGACCCGCTTGGAGGCCATCGCATTCCGGCAGAAGCCGAGTTTGCGATCAGCGGCTATGTGCCGCCTCATGAACGTCGCCCGGAAGGGCCGTTTGGCGATCATTTTGGCTATTACTCATTACAACATGATTTCCCTGTGTTTCATGTCAAACATATGCATCACCGCAAAGATGCCATTTATCCGGCAACCATTGTAGGTAAGCCACGGCAGGAAGACTACTATCTCGGCGAATTTTTGCAACGTCTGTTGTCGCCCGCCTATCCGCTTGTGATGCCTTCTGTCAAGTCGTTATGGGCATATGCAGAAACAGGTGTACATGCGCTGGCAGCGGCAGTCGTACGTGAAAGCTACTCCCGTGAAGCGCTGGTATCCGGCTTTACCATTCTGGGTCAAGGTCAATTGTCGTTGACCAAATTCCTGATGCTGACGGATCGGGTGATCGATTTATCCGACTTTAACCTGTTGCTAGAAACCATTTTGGAGCGATTTAATCCAGCCAGAGATCTGTTTATTTTTAACCATACGTCTCACGATACACTCGATTACACGGGCCGCAAGCTGAATCACGGCAGCAAGGCGATTCTGATGGGGGTAGGCGAGCCTGTGCGTGAATTGCCTCGCGTTTATGAAGGCGGCGATCTGCCGGGAATTCGTGAAATCGAACCCTATTGCGGAGGTTGCCTCGTTATATCCGGCTCGTCCTTTGAGCAGGAGCCTGAACTCGCTGCGCGTGTATTGGAGCGATTAGCTGCGGGTGAGCAAGAGTGGCCGCTTGTCTTTATCGTGGACGATGCCAAAGAAGTTGTTCGCTCCCAAGCCTCGTTCCTGTGGACGGTATTCACACGCTTTAACCCGGCTACAGATATGTACGCCGACAGCGAAGTACGTTTGCATCACCTGAACTATAAGCTGCCGATTGTAGTGGATGCACGTATGAAGCCAGGCTACCCTGATGAGGTGCTACCGCGTGAGGATATAGTTAAGCTTGTAGATCAACGGTGGACGAGTTATTTCGCTTGACGCCTATTCAAGCATCTAACAGCCGGATTTTACAGATATGAAGGAGGCGTGAAGCATGATACGCAAGCTGTTGGGCGAGCCCCCACGTGAAAATCATGGCGTCCTGCTGGATGCCATGAATAGCATGTCAGACATGTTACATTTGCTGGAACGGCAAATCCAGGCCAGTGGTGATCCTACCCATGACTTTCGGAAGGCGGATATTTTAACACGTGGTCTGATGTCGTCTTTGGATGAACTGGAGCAGAGCCATCATGCTGCCGCCTTTTTCCGTATGAAAGTGAAAGCCGGATACGCTGAAGATATGAGCAAGGATGAAAAATCCGATTATGCTTTGTATGTTTTCTTTTATAAGGATGGGTTTGTGCGGGTATTCTCTATTTTGGATAAGCTTGGTAACTGGATGAATGATTTATATGATTTAAAAACAGGGCAGTATAAGGTACATTATTCTTATTTTACTGTATTGAGACAGCTCAAATATCTCAAAATGCATCCTGTATTGACTGATAATTTGAATGATATTAAGGACACATACAACGATGCCATCAATCGCCTGCGTAAGCGTCGAAATACGGAAATACACTATATGAACACGGAAATGCAGGATGATCTCTGGCAACGTCACCGTGCTTTATATGGCAAAATCCAACTGGAGGACCTTGATCACCATCTGGAAGATTTGCAGCAGGGCTTGGAAATGGTATGCCGGTCGCTATCAAACGCATTTTCTTATACTGCGAAACAATGGGAGAACCGGGCAGTGCGCCCATAATTATGACAGAAAATATCCTTTGACAAAGCAATGTAAACTATCTATACTGAAACCTAGTTTCAGAAAAATGCTTGAATTATTTTTTTATATAAACTTAACGGACAGCTAAAGCTGGAGTTTAACATATTTTTCTTATCCAGAGAGGTGGAGGGACTGGCCCGATGAAGCCCGGCAACCCGTTCTTTCCCGGTGTAATGCACCGGGAGGGAACATATGGTGCTAATTCCTACAAAACCGCTAGAGTTATAGCGATTTTGGCAGATGAGAAAAGGTTCGCAAGGTGGGGCCCTTTTCATTCTGTGAAAGGGGCTCTTTTTTGTATAAATAAATAGTGATTTTATACAATCCCGAGAGATGACAACTGGTTAACAGGGTAAGAAAGAAGTGAAGGAGGTCGCAGCACGTTGATAGAGCTTAAGCAATTAACCAAGCATTATGGTAAAGGTAACCGACGCGTTAATGCGTTGTCCGGGTTGAACCTTTCTATAAAGCGTGGAGAAATATTCGGGGTGATTGGTCATTCCGGGGCGGGCAAAAGTACGTTGATCCGCTGTATTAATTTATTGGAACGCCCTACTTCAGGCGAAGTATGGGTAGATGGGGTTAACCTTGTGACTGTGAGTCAAGCCCAGTTACAGAAGCAACGCCGAAAAATCGGAATGATTTTTCAACATTTTAATTTGTTGTCTTCGGCGACAGTGTATGACAACATTGCATTTCCATTGCGGCTGGTAAATACCCCAAAGCAGGAGCTGGACAAGAAAGTTCGCGAGCTGCTGGAACTGGTGGGGCTAAAAGAACACAGTGGAAAATATCCGTCACAGCTCTCAGGTGGACAGAAGCAGCGGGTAGGGATTGCACGGGCACTGGCTAGTGATCCGCATGTGCTGCTGTGTGACGAAGCGACGTCTGCGCTTGATCCGCAGACGACAGGGTCTATCCTGAAATTGCTGTTGGATATTAACCAGCGCTTTAATTTGACCATCGTATTGATTACTCATGAGATGCATGTCATTCAAAGTATATGTGATCGAGTTGGTGTCATTCATCAGGGCGATATCGTGGAGCAAGGTCCGGTGGCGGAAGTGTTTTTGAAGCCACAGCACCAGGTAACTAAGGACTTTATCCAGCGGGAGGCAGAACATCCCGAGGAGTTACAAGCAGCGATTGCTGCCGCAGGAAGCGGCGAATCGGCACAGGTGGTACGTATCTCCTTCTTGGGCAGTAAAACTTATGATGCAATTCTATCGCGTACGGCTCGAAGTACAGGTGTTGATTTTGCAATCTTACAGGGCACCATCTCTACGATTAAAAACGTACCGTATGGACAGCTGATCGTTCGTTTTGAAGGAAACCATTCAGATATAGAACATACGCTGCGCGAAGTGTCAGGGCAAGGACTCGATGTGGAGGTGATCGGACAATGAGCGAACTTGATTTTTCGCAAGTGAGTTGGGAAGAGCTAGGGAATTCTACTCTGGAAACCCTTCAGATGCTCGGGGCATCTGCATTGTTCACCCTCGTTATTGGTTTGCCGCTCGGTATATTGTTGTTTCTGGCAAGCCGTTCCTCGTTGACTCTGATGAAGGTGATATACGTTGTATTATCTTTCGTCGTTAACATTTTGCGTTCCGTACCATTTATCATCTTGATCGTCGCACTTATTCCTTTTACACGATCGTTGGTAGGTACCTCGACCGGGGTGCTGGGAACCATTCCGCCATTGGTTATCGGGGCTGCTCCTTTCTTCGCACGTCTTGTCGAAACGTCACTGCGTGAAGTGGACAAGGGTGTCATTGAAGCTGCACAAGCGATGGGGGCTTCGACAGGACAAATTATCCGGCGTGTGCTGTTACGTGAGGCACTGCCGGGCCTGCTCGCCGCATTAACCATTACCGTCGTTACACTCGTATCCTACACGGCAATGTCCGGGATGATCGGGGGCGGTGGACTGGGTACACTGGCTATCAACTACGGCTATTATCGTTACGAAACGGCTGTAATGATCGTTGCGGTCGTGTTGATGGTCGTATTGGTTCAATTGCTGCAAATGGCGGGAGATCGCCTTGTGCGGCATTATACTCGAAAATAGGGAAAACATATAGATATCCTTATTGATCAGGACGTCTGATCCTGAATATTACAAATTATTGGAGGGGTAACAACATGAAGAAATGGGTATTGGCTGTATTGAGCTTGACATTAATTGCGGTACTGGCTGCTTGCGGTACAAAGAGCACAACATCGGATACAAACAATGCGGCCGAAAATACAGGCGGGTCACCCCGTGAAGTCGAACTGAAAGTTGGAGCTTCTCCTGTGCCTCATGCGGAAATTTTGGAAGCAATCAAGCCTCAGTTGGAAAAAGAAGGGGTTCGTCTTCAAGTCGTTCAGTTTAACGACTATGTACAGCCGAACGTGCAATTGTTTGACAAGCAACTGGATGCTAACTTTTATCAACATGTACCTTACCTGAATGTGATGAACAAAGAGCGTAAAATGGATCTGGTTTCTGTTGGCGCGGTTCATCTGGAGCCATTCGGGATCTACTCCCAAAAATATAAAAAGCTTGATGAACTTCCAGATGGTGCAACAGTAGCCATTCCGAACGATGCAACCAATGGAGGTCGTGCATTGCTGCTGTTGGAGAAACAAGGTCTGATCAAGCTGAAAGATGCTAGCAACATTGAAGCTACTGTAAAAGATATTACTGAAAATAAGAAAAACCTGAAGTTCAAGGAGCTGGAAGCAGCTATGCTGCCACGTCAGTTGCCTGAAGTGGATATTGCGTTGATCAACACGAACTACGCTTTGGAAGCCAAGCTGAATCCGACCAAGGATGCATTGGCACTGGAAGACAAAGATTCACCATATGCTAACGTGCTGGTAGCACGTCCTGATAATAAAGATTCCGAAGCGATCCAAAAACTGCTTAAAGCTTTGCAATCTCCAGAAACTAAAAAATTCATTGAAGACAAATATCAAGGCGCAATTATCCCTGCATTTTAAGCAGAAACTAAGAATGCGCTGAACGTAAACCCCAGCTTCTCTTGAACAAGAGGACTGGGGTTTCTTTTTGGTTGGAGTTGTAGGGATTGCTTAAATATTTTATACTTGGGGGTGACCGTTCTCTGTGAAGAGGAGGAAAACTGTTGAGAGACAAAGTCGCACTCATAACGGGTAGTGCCAAAGGTTTAGGTAAAATGACCGCTCTGCGTCTGGCTGATGAAGGTTGTGACATTGCCCTGAATTATGTCCATAGCCAGGCTGAAGCCGAAGCGCTTAAGCGGGTAATTGAGTCTAAGGGAGTACGCTGCCTGTCTTTACAAGCAGATATCTCGGTTCAGGAAGATATCACCAGGCTGATCGGTGAAGTGCAGGATCGGCTGGGCGGAGTCGATATTATGGTGAATAATGCTGGACCGTTCATCCGGGAACGCCGTCTGTTTGCGGATTACAGTGTGGCTGAGATTCATGCCATGATACAGGGGAATCTGGTCGGTACCATGTTGCTGGATCATTTGGTATTGCCGCACATGCGTAGCCAGCAATGGGGACGTATTATTCATTTTGGCTTTGGTCATGCTGGAGAAGCAAGGGCTTGGCCGCATCGCGCCGTCTACGCAGCTGCTAAGGTGGGGCTGGTGTCTTTTACGAAGTCACTGGCTGTAGAGGAAGCTCCCCATGGCATCACGGTCAATATGATCTGTCCCGGGGATATCCGAGGAGCGAACAAGGAAAAGTCGATTGCCGATGTCATCGGCATGCAGGATACAGAGACACCGCGTGGGCGTCCAGGAAGCGGAGAGGACATTGCGCGAGTGATCGCCTATTTGTGTGAGGAGCATTCGGATTTTATAACGGGTAATATTATGGATGTGTCCGGAGGGTTGGACCCCATTCGGCCAACCATATAAGATCGAGAGATCCTTTAGACGTTGTAACACAAAAAAGAGTCTTGAGCTTCGTTACCGAAGTCAAGACTCTCTGATCATTATGCATCAAGCATTAGAATACTTGTACCACTTCTTGGACGCCTTCGACTTCTTCGAGAAGAGCGCGTTCAATCCCTGCCTTCAGCGTAATTGTAGAACTTGGGCAACTGCCGCAAGCGCCTACCAGCTTCAGCTTAACGATACCATCTTCAACGTCAACCAGCTCAACGTCACCGCCATCGCGTTGCAGGAACGGACGGAGCTTATCCAGTACGTCTGCTACTTCATCATACATTTGAACGCTTTGTGCTTCGCTCATTAGAATTCAACTCCTTTCCTATACCTTATTTATTATATTACAAAGCGGGCCAAATTAAAATGCCCGTCATTCAAAGCAGGTGAAAAAAATGTTAAGACCTATTATTGAATTTTGCACCAGTAATATGCATTTTGGTACCGATGAGATTATGTCCAAACTAGAACAGAACCCGGATTATGATGTGATTGAATACGGCTGCCTAAGCAATTGCGGTCAGTGTAACGCTGAGCCTTATGCGATGGTTAATGGTGAAATTGTATCCGCAGATTCAGCAGAGCTTCTGTACGAAGTGATTCTAAACAAAATTAAAGAAGCCGAAGCATGGGACAACCTGGATTTGGATTAAAAATAGAAGTCATCGGCAAGCCAGCTTCCTCTTGTAGGAAATATGTATTATTCATAGATGCAACAAACAAAGAAGACCTGCTCTGGAAGCAGGTCTTCTTTGTTGTTGAGTATCCAATTAGCCAAAATGGCGTTTGGACTTCCAGAGCACACCGCTCTTCAGCAGACGCGGCACTCGTCCACGCAAAGAGGTACTGCCCATAAAGCCATAACCAAACCCGGCCTTCTTGCCAAGTGCACCTAATGTACCACGTAGCTTTAAAGGATGCGGGTGAGGCGTTTGTCCTTTCCACAGGTCGCGTACAATGTGGGCAATCTGCTCACCTTGCACCTCTGCCGCCTGAGCGCTTGGAGAGTAAGGAAGGCTCGCACAGTCTCCGACGACGTACACTTCAGGATGATCCGGTATTTGATAATATTCATTTAGCACGATGCGACCCTGAGGGTCTTTAGGAACTGCTAAATCCTGCACAATTTTAACGGGCTGAATCCCGGCTGTCCATACAACCGCATCGGTCATAATTTGCTCGTCACGGTTGTAAATAGCCCCTGGCTCAATGCGGGAAACCGCAACATGATTTAGTGCGTTCACATGATGCTCCTTGAACCAGGCATGTACATAAGCAGACAAACGTTGCGGAAATGCTGATAGCACCCGCTCGCCCCGATCCATAATAGTAATATTCAAATCCGCGCGGCTTTCACGTAACTCCGCAGCAATCTCGACCCCACTTAGACCGCCACCTACAATATGGACATGTCCATAAGGCTTGATTTCATTCAAGCGCAGATACGTTTGGCGGGTATGATTAAAGGATTGGATCGTACAGCTGTATTCTTCAGCTCCCGGTGTATTATGAAAGCGGTCAGTACAACCTAGCGCGATGACAAGCTGGTCATAGGGCAAAGGCTCACCGTCTTGAAAATGGACCATTTTATTCTCAAGATCCATCGAAGTGACCTCTCCGTATTTGCGAATAAGACGTTGTTCATCTGGAAAGTGTACCCGCAAATCAAAATCAGATACGGTACCTGCCGCAAGGGCATAGTATTCTGTTTTCAGCCCCTGAAAGGGCATCCGATCCACTAAAATAACTTGAATATCGTCGGGAATGTGTTTATCCAGCAATTCTTTGGCAATGGTAAGGCCGCCATAGCCGCCCCCTAGAATAACGAAATTTTTCATCAAAATCCGCCGTCCTTTCGTTACCGTGTCCCCGGCAAATGGTCTGGTGTCTTGTCGATATAGCACAAGTTTTGTTGTTGTAAAGCCCGGAAAGGGGCCTGCCTTTAGCAGACAGACCGACGTGTTCCGGGGCAGCTTGAGGCTGCTTGGTGTGAGTAATGGGGATAAAATGCACGCGGGAAATCTGAATCCGATGTTACACTTATTCGAAAACTTCGATTTCGTTATAGAAGGTGTCACGTTCTACAGGTATGCGTCCAGCACCTTTGACCAGCCAGATTAGCTCTTTGCGGGTCAATCCGGCAGGAGTCAACGCACCTGCGGCATGGCTGATCTGCTCGCGCACAATCGTGCCATGGACATCAGATGCGCCAAAGGTAAGAGCGACCTGCGTCAATTGCGGACCAATATTAATGAAGTAAGCTTTAACATGGTCGATATTGTCCAGCATCAAACGGCTAATCGCAATGGTTTTGAGATCCTCGTAAGCAGAGTTGCGGCGCATGATGTTGGCGTTTTTGCTTTTCGGCTGCATGGACAGTGGGATAAATACCATAAATCCATTTGTTTCATCCTGCAATTCACGAATTTGCAGCATGTGCTCAATACGATCCTGATAAGTTTCGACTGAACCGTACAGCATCGTCGTATGAGTTTTCATACCGAGATTGTGGGCCGTACGATGTACTTCAAGATAGCGGTCTACATTGGCTTTGGTAACACGCATCTTCTTCCGATATTCATCGGATAAGATTTCCGCGCCACCACCAGTCAAAGATTGAAGTCCTGCCTTTTGCAGCTCTTGAAGAACTTCTTTAACACTCAAGCCGCTTATGCGTGTGAAAAAGTCAATTTCCGCTGCAGTGTATGCTTTCAGTGTAACGTTGGGATACTTTTCATTCAGTGCCTTCAATGAATCTACATAGTATTGGAAAGGCACATGATTATTATGACCGCCGACGATATGGAATTCTCTTACGCCTGGATGGATATGTTGCTCTACATAATCAATCATTTCCTGCCCAGACAACGTATAAGAGCCTTCCTCCCCCTGATCCTTGCGGAAATTGCAGAACGCACAGCGCGCTTCGCATACATTGGTGAAGTACAGGCTCATGTTTTCGATAAAATAAACCTTTTTACCATTCTTGCGTAAATTAGCTTCGTTAGCCAACTGGCCCAGTGTGAGAATATCGTCAGTTTCATACAAATATATACCATCTTCGAGGTTCAAACGAATCCCGTTTTGTACCTTTTCTACAATTTCCGCCATTCTGCGGTCTGTAAAAGGTGTAACTAATGTGGACATGCCTATTCCTCCTTCAAGTTGCTCTGTGCGAGGCTGTCCGCCGAATTAGCGGCACAAGCGCTTGATGCGCACAGGATGTCCCGTTCCGTCGGTAAAATCCGGCAGCGCGGATATACGATATGTGAAAAATGTTACAATGCCAGGCTACAATGATGGATGTCTCATAATTTCGCCTTTGAAATGACAAATTTCCGACAGTTTCTTTAACACACTCTTCACCTATTATAAACCTCACACCACTGGTGTTCAATACAAACGAGTAGAAAAAGAGGTGTTTAAGCCTGTAACGGAAGGACATTCCATGACTTGAGCACCTGCAAATAAGAGAGTATACTGAA
The DNA here is from genome assembly GCF_056099025.1 of Paenibacillus sp. TSM33. NCBI lineage: Bacteria > Bacillati > Bacillota > Bacilli > Caryophanales > Paenibacillaceae > Paenibacillus > Paenibacillus sp. TSM33. Next base: position 261,428 of record NZ_JBLZXB010000018.1, on the reverse strand, counting down.
GGGGAGCATGAAGTAAAAGAGGAGGATGGAGCTATGATTAACATCACCGATTCCGCTGCTGAACGCCTGAAAGAAATGCTGGAGCAGCAGGAAACGCCGAATATGTTTTTACGTCTGGGTGTTACGCCAGGTGGATGTACCGGATTTTCGTACGCCATGGGCTTTGACGACAACGAGACGGATCAGGATATATATATGAATGTACAGGATATGAAAGTAGTCGTGGAAAAGGATAGTATCCGCTATCTGGACGGTCTGGAAATCGACTTTGAAGAGTCTGGTATGTCTGGCGGTTTCACGATTCATAATCCGAATGCTGTAGCTACATGCGGCTGCGGTTCAAGCTTCCGTACAGCTACAGATGCAGGGAAACCAAGCGAAGAACCTTGTTAATCGGAACTAAGGGACTGTATGCTGAACGTTTCAGGGAAAATTTTAATTTGAAATGGCTTATGTAAATAAAAAAACAGGCGTTGGTTAAATACCGACACCTGTTTTTTTTTGTGATTAATTAGTTATTTTTGAATGTAATTTATTAAAAATATAACATTAAACATTACATTTCAAGGAAAAACATCTTATTCTAACGTCCGAGCTGAAATATGATATGAACCTCTAGAACCGTCATCATTATAAACGTATACAGAGTATTGACCGTTAGTACTAGGACCATATACATCATATAGAGGGAAATTATTGGTAGTAGATTCGCCTGGAGCAAGTGTTATTCTCATTAAATTCCGAGAACCTCCAGGGAAGTTAAGTTCAACATGAATCCTTTTATTACCTGTATTTATTTTATAGAACCGAAGATCAGCTGTTCCGTTATAATTAAAATATGAGGTTCCTTCTCCTGGAAAAGTAACGTCGTTATCCAAAAGTAAAGCTTGTGGAGTAATCACATGATCTTTAGGAAGTGTTAAGTTTTCTAAATCCAATAGATTGGAAGGTTCACCACTTGCAAATGCATTAACGGATCCAATTAGCGTTAATGAAAGAACGATAGGAGCTACCAACAAGTGTTTGTAAATATGCAAAAAATCCATCTCCTTATTGAAAAGATATTTTATTTTTATGTAATTCTTGTTGTCATTTCTAGAAATGATTGGATTTGAGCTCTATTAAAATATACAATTAATTCTTTTTTATGAATATATTTAAAAAATATATGATATTATATATATTTGGAATATTATATAGATGAAACGTAAAATAGAGAGATTAGCGTATACTTGGATTCTAAACTACGGAAAGTATATATATTTAGTAGAATGTAGAGTTTTTATCTTCTTATAAAAAGAACGACAAGAAGTGGCTTTAAAAAATGATATGCACTAACCCATCACTGGAGGGAGCCGATTAAGTGGTTCTTCTACTCTCCACTTGATGAATTGTCGGTAGTAACACATGATCGGCTTTACTTGATTGCGTTATAAAAAAGAAAGAACGCTATCCCTAAAAAGGCTAGCGCTCTTTTGCTGTATCTAATGGTTGCTGCTCTATAAACTCTACAACCTCTTCAATTTTACAGTCCAATTCCTCACATATACGTGCAATGACACTCATTGCTACAAATTCTCCATTAGACATTTTAGCCAAAGTTGATGGTGAGGGTATATGACACGTAGTACATAGTATAGCTTCTGTTTCCAGTATAACAAAGGGCTGTTCCCTTTTCTACAAGTGGTGTTAGGCTTTACTATTTTACCGTGCTACAATGCCCTGAATTGATCTTCAACGCCCCATCTATATTGTTCCAAATACGTGTATAGCACATTTCATTTTCAATAGTTGTCGCACGCAGCTTTTCCTCGTATTCGATGATTCGATAATTCTGCACATATGCCCTATTGCTTCAAATCAGTAAACAGCTCCTGCGCAGTACGCACAAATAACTGTACAGCAAGTGAAGCATTGTGTAGAGAGGGGATAGCGATACCAATTTGACGCGTGATCAGAGGCGTGGTTTCCTTGACGGTCAGATCATGGGGGAACGTGGATAAGGCGAGTGAAGAGACAATGCCCATACCTAGTCCTTGTCGGACCATGCTGACCAGGGTGCTGATATTGTGAGTAATGAATTGTGCCTGCAGCTGACTTTGTTCGCGTTCAAAACCTTCCATAATGGCTACCTCGTGTCCACCTTTACAAAAGATCATATCCTGTTGATTCAAGTCTCGGATGGCGATTTTGTCGCGCGATTGAAAAGGGTGACCGTCAGGCAGGAGAATAACCATGTCATCCTGACATAAAGGAATTACATCTACCTCAGGGTCTGGCAATAGAATGATTCCCGCTTCAATTTCTCTGGTATGTACCCACTCCTTGACTTCATTCGTGGAGCCTTCATGTAAATCGAAAACAAGGTTCGGATAGTGCTGACGAATATGATGAATAATTGGCGGCAGAAAATAGGCTGATGCAGAAGGAAAGGCACCAATCGTGATCGTACCCACATCCAAGCCTTTTTCAGCGGCCACCTGCTGTTGCACCTTTTCCATGCTTTGCAGCATCATGCGGAATTGCAGCAGCACCTTGTGTCCGATATCTGTCAGGAGTACGCCTTTTTTTCGGTCGCGCAGCAATAGCTGGACATCGAGCTCGTTCTCGATACTGGCGATGGCATGGCTGACCGCAGGTTGTGTCATATACAGCTCATGAGCAGTTTGGGTAAAGTTTAGTGTTTCAGCTACGCGAACAAAGATCATAATCTGAGTAATAGTCATAAGTGAAAGGTTATCTCCCTTATTGAAAACATTCATTTTATTTATTAGTGACCACAGTATAAGCTAGTAAAGCAAAACTTTGCAAACGGCTGTTCAGATTTTAGTCGTAAGCAATGCGCAATGAAAATCTAAGGAGAGAGACATCTATGAAAAAATTAACGCCTAAAGCTACGTTGTGGCTTGTCTTGATATTAGTGATGGTATGGGGGATCAACTGGCCGTTGACCAAGCTGGCCTTGCCAGATACGCCGCCGATATTTTTTTCGGGAATCCGCACGCTGCTGGGTGGTGTGATTCTGCTGTTGTTCGCTATGCGTAATCGGAAAACCTTACGCCTTAGACAAAATGCGTGGACGTATCTTGTGCTGGCTATATTTAATATTGCAGGCTACTATGGCTTGCAGACGGTAGGACTGCGTTATTTGCCTGCTGGGTTATTTTCCACTTTAGTATTTCTTCAGCCGATTTTGTTGGGATTATTCTCCTGGCTGTGGTTGGGAGAGCGTATGTTTCCTCTGAAGGTCATAGGACTGGTACTCGGTTTTGGCGGAGTGATCGTGATTAGCTCAGGCGGAATGGCAGGTCATTTGTCTGTGCTGGGCATTGTGTTGGGGCTAGCTTCAGGATTGTGCTGGGCGCTCGGAACGATTTATATGAAGAAAAAAAGCAAACAACTGGACTCCATTTGGGCGGTGACGATGCAGCTCATTTTGGGAGGGATCATACTCAACGGGATTGGGTTTGCGACCGAGAAATGGAGCGATATCCACTGGACAGCCTCCTTTACCGCGATTCTATTGTTTATTTCAATATTCGTGATTGCGATGGGCTGGATGATTTATTTTAAGCTAATCGACAACGGGGATGCTGGCACCGTTGGCTCATATACATTTATGATTCCGGTGCTATCCACACTCTTTAGTATGGTCATGCTCAGAGAGTCCCTCACTTTGACATTTGTAGTGGGATTGGTACTGATTGCAGGCAGTGTGTATTTGGTAAATACAGCTTCTCCCGGAAAGCGAGCGAACCAAAGCTCGCAGGCTGATGAAACGAATTCCTGTACAAATACTTAGAAAATATAGAATTAGGAAAAATATACTAGAATATCAGAGAGGGGAATAGTAAAATATGACTATATGAATAGAGAGGAAGTTTGGCATGGGAGAGTTAAGTAGCGATACTCAGTCTGTGGAGCCGCAACCACAGTCTATTCGTAAGCTGGCAGTTGTAGCAACGGTTATTTCAGGAGTAGCTGTATTAGGATGTATAGCCTTGGCGGTATGGAACTACAATCTGAACACGAAGGTCAATTCTTTAACTATAGCGAATGCATCGCTAAAACAGACAACACAAGCCTTAACCAAGCAACAAAATGATACAGAGGCCCTACTGGGAAAAGTTAAATTAGCAGCCAACCTGTCATCTATAACGCATCTGTTAGAGCAGACATCTGTCGTTACTGATGATTTTGTATTGGAAAAAGTGACTTTTGATGTGGCAGAGGATGGCAAGTTGAAGGGTGTGCTACTGAATGTGAACAACCAGCCTAATCTTGGTTTTGGTGGTGCTTATCAAGGTTATGGCAAATATAATATGTCTTCTGCTGCATTGACGAAGAAGGCAGAGGAAGTCATCGACATAGCTATGAAAGAGTACAGTACATCTGACAAGCTTCCGATCTGGGATAAGAATACGAAGGTGGAAATGACGGTTCAAAATTATCCGCTTGGTAAGCGGGAGGGCGGAACTTTTAAGCTCACCGCTCAGAAATAGAAGAAACCTAACGTTAATCCGATGCTGGACTTTACAGATTTTTGTCTTAAGTATACAAATTGAGCGGGGGAGCTAGGAGATGGACAGGTACACACCTACAGCGAGGGAACGCTGGCAGATGAAACAGAGTGAGCCGCAGCCGCAGGGTTGGGTACTCGCTCTGTTTGGCTGGATTTTTTCAGGTTTGGGATTCGTATTTAGTTTTTTTGTCATTGGAGGCTTGTTTGGACTTATAGGCCTTGTTTTCGGAATTTTGACTAGAAAGATGGAACAAAGAAACACGCAGGGCATCCTGATTATCGTCATCAGCTCCGTTGCCATTGGCATTGGCCTATTGATTTTTATGATTTTTTTCGCGCATGGTTTTGTAGAAGGTCTGAGAGAAGGTTATAATGAGCATTATTAGGTCAGGGAGGTAACACCATTGAGCGTCATTATTTCACAGCAAATCTCGGCAACAGGAGTGAAGGAATACACGAAGGTGACCAAAACATTTGACTCCCCTTTTACACCTTTGGTTGGACAGAAAATCAGGGATACGGCATTTGGCGATATGCAATATTATGATGTCGAGGACGTATTTATTGATTTAGAGGCGAATGAATATTGGGTAATTCTACCTGCTGTTTTGCTGCATACAGATGATATTGAGGATATACGAGATGCTGTGCGTGAGTATCGCTCACACGGTTGGGAATGTACAAAACCTCTATAAATACAAATTGCTTAAGCAACTACACGGAAACGTCTTTCTTTTGCGAGATAGGCGTTTTCTTGTGTATTTGTGTATAAACTATCCCTAATGATTGGCATGAAAAGAAAGAAATTATGCTGAAAATGCGCAAAATGTATCATTTTTTATCATAAAACGACAAGTTGGGAAATGAAAACGGACTTAATGTGTTATACTTAGTATATCAAAGGACAAGAGTCTAAAACGACCGGTAAGGCCCTTTCTTTGAAGAGCCTCTGAAGGGTTCAACGTTTATCCAAAATAAATGGTCAAAAGGAAAAGGGGAAATGCTAACGTGAGAGTGAATTTGAAATTTACGAACAAAGGGCAAGTTGCAGTTGAGAAGTTCAACAATGAGGAGCTTATCGAAATCTTTAGCCGCTACATTAAAACGTTATGCAAGAAGTATGATATCTCGGTTACGGTACCTGAGGAGCTGAATGAGCAGATTTTGGAAGAGGGCACCGTAAAGGTCGTGTTGGATAAGATTAATTGTGACATGGACGCTTTTTTCAAGGAGCTGAGTCGGGATATCAAGGTGCCGCTGGTCAAACGATTGGGTACCAAACTGGATAACGTGTTTAAGACCGAGGTCGTGGAGCAAGAACAGAGCTAAGAATAAGGATCAAGCGAGATCTCATGAAGATTGCATGATGAGATGAAATCATAAAACCTCCCGAATGGGGCGCATGGTTAGGCAATGTGCTCGTTCGGGAGGTTTTATATGTTTAAGCTGCTCTATTCAGGAGATAACGTGCATGACATGTCTGCACCTTTTAACGTGTAGCTGTGGACGTAAGGCGCAGTTTGGCTAAATCAAACGGAGGCACCAGCCCTTCCTGCGCGGCGCGACCGAGCAAGGCTTCGATGGCGGCATAACCGCTGTCACCCAGATTAGCAGTAAAATCGTTCACGTACAGGTCGATATGCGATTGGGCGACATCGGGTGATAGCTCTTGCGCATGAGACAATACATATTCACGCGAAGCTTCGGGATGTTTCCAGGCATATTCGACAGAGGCACGTATCCAGTTGGTGATCGCGTCCAGATCCAGCGTACGACGGGCAATAATAGCTCCGAGCGGGATTGGCAGCCCTGTATCTTCTTCCCACCAATTCCCCAGATCGACTTGCTTGCTGAGTCCATAGGACGGATATGTGAAACGTGCTTCATGAATTACCAATCCCGCATCTATCTCTCCGTCACGGACAGCAGGCATAATTTGGTCGAACGGCATCACGACGATCTCGCCGACACCCCCAGGCACATGTTTGGCCGCCCATAGACGGAACAGCAGATAAGCAGTAGAACGTTCACTTGGAACAGCTACACGCTTGCCGGACAGGGCTTCCGGACCTTCGACAGTGGAACCTTCCTTAGTCAGCACGAGCGGTCCACAACCCCGACCCAGTGCGCCGCCGCAAGGCAGCAGGGCGTATTCATCCAGCACCCAAGGAAGTGCAGCGTACGAAATTTTCATAATATCCAGTCCGTCTGGTGTGATCGCCAGATTGTTGGTGATGTCGATATCGGCGAATGTAATATCCAACGCGGGTGCGCCCGGAATCAATCCATGCGCCAAGGCATGGAAGACAAAAGTGTCGTTAGGACAAGGTGAAAAAGCAATTTGCATCTATATAACCTCCGTTAATGTAGAAAATGCGGCTTCCAACGCTTGCAAAGCCTCTTTGATTCGCCAGGCTGCACGGTCACGTGGACCAACAGCATTAGAAATCGTGCGAATCTCCATCATCGGCAGCTCCAGCCTGTTAGCCGCCGCGGCTACGCCGTAACCTTCCATCGCTTCGGCAGCAGCGCCGGGAACGCGTTTGGCTAGGCGTTCCGCTGTAGCCGCTGTGCCGGTGGCCGTCGAGACGGTAAGGATCGGTCCGGTGACGGCCGCTTGGCCAGCGTCACGCAACGCCTGAACGAATCGCTGCGCGGTGGCAGTGTTCACGGCAATGCGGCTGGAGCCAAAACCCAGCTCGTCCACGCTGCTGAAGCCCTCTGCCGTCTCTGCCCCCAGGTCGGCGGCAATAATCGTGTCAGCAACGACGACGCTCTCCAGAGCAGCGACCTCCACGAAGCCGCCTCCAATTCCAGCGCTAATGACCAGACGGTAGCCGCCAGTCGCCAGTGCCAGCGCGGTTGAAGCCGCTGCGGACGGAGCGCCTACACCAGCCAGCTCGACCACAAAGCGAGTGTCGCCTTTCAGGCCGCGCAGCACAGCCTCTCGTTCGCCTTCAACCGCGGTCATGACCAGGATGCGCCCATCTGATGTTGTATGCTCCATCGGTTGATTCCCCTTTAAATTTAGGTAATATGCTTTCTTATCATACTGCTTTTCCAAACGATGTTCAAAAAAAGTCGACAAAAAAAGCGCTCTATGGCGCTTTTTCGGAGAAAACTGCAAGATTCAACAGATATGAAAATTGGTAGATTAAACATATAACCATTCTAATCTGGAAGAACAGCGCAGACATAGCATATAATAATTATATCGGCTGATCCTTCGTGATTAGCTGAAACATGGTGATATTGCGGTCATAATGGCTTGGGGTCCCATCCTGATTGCGCACCCGAATCATCTCGCTACTGAACAATTCGATATAACCACAGCCTATCTCACAGTATACGCCCGCAGGGTCCTCTTGCCAGACCGAAACGAGGTGTTGAGACAGCGCCGCGGTAAAAAATTCGATGTTTTTTTGCAGTACGCGTGGCGTTTTCTTGGGTTCCATAATGTAAATCCTCCCTATATCATGCCATTTGAAAATCAGCAATTGAACGTGGCTACTAAGTGGTTATTACACATCATAATGAACTTAATCAACTGAAAAAGGTACGGTTCGTCATTCTACTCTATGAAACAGACGTAAACACTGTACCGCTTAATGCTATTTTTGTAAAGCATCCGTTTGACCTTTTCAACATCCATTGTGCGTTTACACACATTTTACATTGCGTTTACACTTCTGTGATGCTAGTGCGTTTCATCTAATAGTACAATAAAGGGTAACTATACTGCATGAAATTGATGGAGGCCATATGTTGATAGAGAGTCAGAAGAAGGATAAAGCCGGGTCAGAACGTTACTTTAACCGAGATTTAAGCTGGATTGAATTTAATCGCCGTGTGCTTCAGGAGGCTCAGGATGCAGATACACCGTTGCTGGAGAGAGCCAAATTCTTAGCAATTGTGTCCAGCAATTTGGATGAGTTTATGGCTGTTCGTGTTGCAGAGACGCGCGAGAAGATCAAGGCTGGTTTTATGCAAAAGGATTTTACGGGATATACCCCCTCCGGTTTGTACAAGCGGCTGATCAAGCGTACCGTCTCGATGGTATCCGAGCAATACCGGACCTATCGTGATATTTCTCGCCTATTGACGAAAAAAGGTCTTTTGCTGCTTGAATATAATGACTTAAATACGACACAGCGCAAGTCGCTGGATGCATATTTTCATGAAATTATATTTCCGGTGCTCACCCCGATGGCGGTCGATCAGAGCCGTCCTTTTCCACTGGTTCACAATAAATACGTATATTTGGCAGTTGTCTTGAAACGTCCGGGAGATACGGAGGAGGATAAGCCGCTTTTTGCCATTGTGCAGGTGCCTTCCAATATTCCGCGTGTTGTTTCGGTGCCGTTACGTTCCAATAGCAAGAAGAAATCGTTTATTTTAATTGAGGAACTGATTAAGCATCATATACAAACGTTGTTTTCCGGATATATTCCCGAGGCGGTTCATGCCTTTCGGGTTACGCGTAACTCTGATTTGTCCATTAATGAAGAAGAGATCGAAGATTTGCTCGAAGAGATTGAAAAAGAACTGCGTCGAAGACGGCGGGGAGCACCGGTCAGACTGGAAGTGGAAAAAGGGATTAATCCCTTTGCCCTGACGGAACTTCAACGCGAATTCAAGCTGTTTGATCATGTATTTGAGATCGACGGGCCGTTAGATCTGACGTTTTTGTCGTCTTTTGCCGATCATTTAGAGGGGTATTCGCATCTGAAATTTCCGGCAATCAAACCATTGTATCCGGAAGAACTGCCTCCGCAAGAGGATATCTTTAACGTACTTCGCAAACGGGACGTGCTCGTGTACCATCCGTATGAATCGTTCGATGCAGTAACTGATTTTATCATTGAGGCATCAGAGGACCCGGATGTGATGGCCATTAAGATGACCCTGTACCGTGTCAATGGAGAATCGAAGCTCATTCCGGCTCTGGCACGTGCAGCCGAATCGGGCAAGCAGGTGACCGTAGTGGTCGAACTGAAGGCACGTTTTGATGAAGAACGTAATATTGCTTGGGCGCGTACGCTTGAAAAAGCTGGCTGTCATGTAGTATACGGGTTGGTCGGCTTGAAAACACACGCCAAAATTATTCTAATAGTACGTCATGAACGTAATGTGCTCAAACGATACGTGCATGTGGGAACTGGCAATTACAATGAAAGCACGGCACGTGTATATACGGATATCGGGTTATTCACAGCGGATCCGGTGCTGGGTGAGGATGCCTCTGAGCTGTTCAATGAAATCACGGGCTTCTCGGCGCTCAAGGCTCCGCAAGCTTTCACCGTAGCTCCGACGGGAATGAAAAATAAGCTGTTCGAGCTGATCCGCAGGGAAGCGGAGCAAGCACTTGCAGGCAAGCCAGCCCGTATTATTGCTAAAATTAATTCTTTATCCAATCAGGAAATGATTGATGAACTATATGCGGCTTCTCAGGCAGGTGTAAAGATTGATTTAATCATTCGAGGAGTCTGCTGTTTACGCCCTGGAGTGGAGGGCTTTAGCGAGAACATTCGGGTTATCAGTATTGTCGACCGTTTCTTGGAGCATTCCAGACTGTTCTACTTTGAAAATGCAGGTCATTCGGAGCTATTCTTGTCCAGCGCGGATTGGATGACGCGCAATCTGACTCGCCGGATTGAGCTGATGTGCCCGATTTATGACGACCGAATCAAAGAAATGCTGGTGGATATTTTACGTTTATCCTTGAAAGATAATGTGAAGGCGCGCCAGCTTTTGCCTAATGGTAGCTATCAGTTTGTAGCAAGAAACAACGAAGAGGCTCCCATCAGGAGCCAATTCGAAGCGATGAAGGTTAAAAACTGGAAGAAGGAAGAATGGACCACGACAACGTAAGATTCCAGGCCTTTTGAAAATCTTTTGCGACAGCGACCAGCTCCCGTTGCTCCAGAATTGGTTCACTTTTGCTCTCCAGACGAATATGCAGCGCATCGTCTCCTGTCGTGGGATGGATGCTGGTGATGATACCGGATTCGCTACGATCCATGCCGATGGCTAGCTGGAGCAGCGAGCCGAGCCGATGTACACGTTCTTCGTCGGAAGGCTCCAAAATATCTGCATGTGTGCGCAGCAAGCGGGGGGTCCGGTTTTTGGGATGATAATCAGCGATCAGCGCGGCTAGCACCGTTTCCCGGTGAGATAAACCGCCGATGCCTGCGTGCAAGATCCAGAACACGGAATGCTGGCGGAAGTGATAGTAATTCAAGGCTGCGCCTGTTTTGTAAAGAGTTGCTGCGGCCAGTAACAAACGTTTGTCCATAACGATTGAGGGTCCCTCAGCTAAAGTGTCATAGAGCCGGACGGCGTACTCGTTAACCCGCTTGACATGTGCTTCGCTAACCGGGACAGCAAACGACAGGATATTGCGAATGGACGCGATGAGCGGATTAGCCACCACAGGCTGTTCAGCGTTGACTAGCTCATGAAACAGGCCGTCTCGCAGACCCGCTCCACTGACCAAATATGCAGAACCTTGAGCAGCTTCAAAGATTGTTTTCAATATAATGAGACCCGGTACGATAATGTCGGCTCTGTCTTTGGACAGGCCGGCTGTTTTTTTGCGTTTTTCATAGGAGAGATGGGGCAGACTGCTATAGAAATAATCGACATCTTCTATTGTCATTTCGTAATGGTGTGTCACAGGAAGCGAGTAATCCCGCCGTTTCTGATTGATTTTAGCCAAAGTACGAAGGGTTCCACCCAGACCGATAAACGGCAGACCCGGATTGGAGAAGATCCAATCATGGTTTTGCAGTGAAGAACGGACAAAGCTCTCCATTTCCTCAATCTGTCCAGGAGACCATTCGCCATTCTTAACCTCACGTCCAAAGCGCCAATTCATATTGACTGCGCCAAAGGGAAATGAAACCGTATGCAGTCGCGTCCGATCCCGGAACAGCGTAATTTCGGTACTGCCGCCCCCGATGTCAATAATAATTCCGTCACTCACATTCATTGTATTCACTACGCCTAGAAAACCGGCATACCCCTCTTGCTCCCCGCTCAGGATTTCCAATGTTAGATTGGTCTCTTCCGCAATCCATTGAACAATTTCGTCCGAATTGGCCGCATTGCGGATGGCCGCTGTTGCTGCTGCACGCATTCGAGCAACCCCGTGCATACGGCAAACTTCCATAAATTGTCGTAGCAATGGAGCGATGCTGCGGATTGCTTCTCGTTCCATACGGCCGTTGGCCCCAACCTTTTCGCTCAGTCGGGCAGCTTCTTTGCATTCCTGCACAATTCGATAAGCTCCTATCTCTGTCATTTCATAGATCACGAGACGTATGGAGTTTGAGCCAATGTCCATGATGCCAATTTTGCTATTCATGAGTTGACCTCCTTGTTGAAAGAAACAATTTACAGCAAATTCAACTGCTCCGTTCTAAGTGGTATTCAGATTATTGTCATTGTACCAGTGTTGTCCGGTGCATGCTACCGTTCGCCATGATCTTGTCGAAATAGACACATGATCCTGACAATCATCCAAGAATAGCACACCCCTATTGAGTATGTATAAGTATACCTGACGGCGAAAGGAGAGAATTAGATGAGACAACTTGCAAGCAAATGGCTAAAGACGAAGGCGCTGCTCCATCATCCACATACCGCCGTTTATATACCGGAAACCTCTCTATATAGTGAAGAACAATTGCGCATGATGCTGCGGCGGCATGCTTTTGTATTTATAAAACCCGTAAAAGGAGGCGGAGGGGTCGGAGTCATGCGCGTGGCACATGAGGGGAGGGGCTACACCTGTACGCGTATGGAACAAACACATCGGTTCAGCCATTTTAGCGCGCTTGTGGTCGGAATCAATAAGCTCCGAATCCAACGTCCGTATCTCATTCAGCAAGGTATTCAACTAGCAAGTATCCAAGGTAGACCTGTTGACTATCGAGTCAAAGTCGTAAAGGAAGGGGAAAAATGGGAGTTGCGTGCAGTGGTGGCGCGTCATGCTCGTCCCGGACTGGTCATAACGAATCTGTGCAAAGGCGGAACTTTGCTAAAGGGAACAGAGGCACTTCGAATGATATATCCGCGACGGCTAGCTAGACGAAAGCGGCGGGAGATCGTTGAACTTACACAGCACTGTATTCCTATACTTGAAAGAAGATTTCCCGGGATCGGACAACTGGGATTTGATTACGGACTTGATTGGAATGGACGGGTATGGATTTTAGAGGTAAACACAAGACCTCAATAAATTTAGGTTTTCTTCAAAAAGTTTCCATTAAAATCTATTAACAAGATGGTAAATATAATATATTTGTATAAACATAAAAAAAATTTTTTTTGCGTTTAATCGCCAAAATTCTGTGTATAAATATTGTCCACATTATCCCCTGTCACATATAAGGGTTAACGACACTTACCAACAATTTATACACAGGATTTCCACAATTGACTGTGGATAACAGAACGCTTGTTCCGTTTTTGGTATTTTGATAGAATAGATTTTGAAATAAAAGGAAAGGTTGTGTCGAGGATGGCTATGCTGACGGATGAAATGCTTTTGGATTCCTATCAGATGGCAATCGAGCTTAAACTTGAATGTGACTTCATTGCACTGTTGCTGGCTGAAATTCACAAAAGAAATCTAGAGATGAATACAGCCGTAGTCCTTCATTAGACCGGACAAGCTCTCGTACTGCGACTGTAAAGTCATTCAGGGTTCGAATGACTTTACGGACAATCACTGCAACGAATAGGCACACCGTAAAAAAGGGTATTTCACTCCAAAGATTCAAATCTGGAGTAAAATACCCTTTTTTGTCATAGTCTAAACTAACTACAATTTCATGTTACTGCTGTGTCCCGGAGACAACTTGGCGTCTGGATCTACATAGACCTTGGCGTTGTTGACTGCCGTAGGGGCTTCACCAAAGCCAACCGCAATCAGCTTGAGCTTGCCTGGATAGGTGGTGATGTCTCCTGCAGCGAAAATGCCGGGAATATTCGTCTCCTGACGAGAATCGACCACGATGGAGTTACTTTCGATTTCAATTCCCCATTCAGCGATCGGGCCAAGTGTGGATACAAAGCCAAAGTTAACGATGACATCGTCCACTTCGATTTCCTGAGTTTCTTTGGTTTTTACATGAGCAAGAGTGACCTTTGTAATCGTATCTTCCCCATGCAATTCTGCAATTTCCGTTGGTGTAATCACGTTTACTTTGGAAGCGAGGAGGTTTTCGACACTGTGTTCATGCGCGCGGAATTTGTCACGGCGGTGAATCAATGTAACCTGTTCTGCAATCGGTTCCAGCATAAGGGCCCAGTCTACAGCAGAGTCACCGCCGCCACTGATTAGCACCTTTCGGCCTGCAAATTTGCTCAGGTCGCTGACAAAGTAATGCAGGTTCGTTTTTTCAAAACGGTCGGCACCTGGAAGCTCCAGTCTGCGCGGTTCGAAAGCACCCACGCCAGCGGTAATGATAACCGCTTTACCATGATACTCGCCACCTTTGTCTGTTTTGACGATGAAGTGGCGTTCTTCCTTCTTCTCTAACGATACGACTTTCTCTTCTAGCTGCACCTCTGGATTAAAATGGTTCATTTGTTGAACCAAATTGTTGACCAGTTCCTGTGCAGTCACTTTAGGAAAACCAGCAACGTCATAAATATATTTTTCAGGATAAAGGGCTGCAAGCTGGCCGCCCAGTTGGGGCATACTTTCAATTAAGGTGACGGATGCCTGACGCATTCCTCCGTAAAAAGCGGCGAAAATACCGGCTGGACCGCCTCCGATTATGATCAGATCGCGGATCTCCGCACCTGTGGATTGAGCTGTCACTCTAAAAACACCTCCGAAAGGGATAGTATGAATTGTAGATATTGAATCAGCCGCATAGAGGTTCAGATAGCCGCCGGACGTATGATTCACTGCTTATCATTATAAACTGCTAGGTTCCTCTTGCAAAGTTAAAGCGATTAATATTTGATGAAGACTTTCCGGTGAGTATAAATTAACCGTGTTGAGAGAAAAGCTGTCAATATTGAATGATTATGTATATCGGAAGGGGTAGAAGCATGAGCAGTATTCCCAAAATTGTCATTGTGGGCGCCGGATATGGCGGTATATTGACGGCTCAGCAATTGCAAAAGGAGCTCAAGCACAATGAGGCAACTGTCACGCTAATCAACCGTCATGATTACCACTATATTACGACACATCTTCACATGCCTGCGGCAGGCACGGATACGATTGAGCATTCGAGGGTTCCGATTGCGCAGCTAATTGATGAGTTCAAGGTGGATTTAGTCAAAGGAACCGTTAAGGAGATCATACCAGAAGAGAAAAAAATCGTGCTGGAGGATGGCTCGCTATCCTACGATTATTTGGTCATCGGACTAGGGGGGGAGCCGGAGACATTCGGTATTCCAGGGATGGATCAATTCGCGCTGACGATTCGCAGTATTAACTCTGTGCGCCTGATTCGTGAGCATATTGAATACCAGCTTGCCCTGTATAAAAATGACGGTAAGCCAGGTCGTCTAAATTTCGTCGTAGGGGGCGCTGGTTTTAGTGGCATTGAGTTTGTAGCGGAGTTAGCAGATCGTCTGCCACAGCTGGCTAAAGCTTACGACATCGATTTTAACCGAATTCAAATCATTAACGTCGAGGCAGCCCCTACAGCATTACCAGGGTTTGACCCTGAACTGGTGGAGTATGCGATGGATGTCCTCAAGCGTAAAGGGGTTAACTTCCGTATTGGAGTCCCGATTAAGGAATGCCTGCAGGATGGTGTAATCGTTGGTGAAGGTGAGAAAATTGAAGCCTGCACGGTCGTCTGGACAGGCGGAATCCGTGGAAACGGATTGATCGAGAAAGCCGGATTCGAAGTGATGCGTGGAAGGGTGAAAATCGACGATTTTCTGCGTGCACCGGGTCATGATGATATTTTCATTATCGGGGACAGTTCCCTGATGTTTAATCCGGAAGGCCGCCCTTATCCACCGACTGCCCAAATTGCAATGCAACAAGGGGTGCTTTGTGCCAAGAATCTAGCCGCTACGCTTCGTAAAAAGGAGCTGCACAAGTTCGTATTCTCCAACAAGGGTACAGTTGCATCTCTTGGAAAAGGTGAAGCCGTCGCTGTAGTAGGTAAACGCAAAATGAAAGGCTGGGTGGCCGCACAGTTGAAAAAACTTGTGGATCTTCGCTATCTGTTCATCATTGGCGGAATTCCACTGGTACTGAAAAAGGGACGGTTTTTCTAAGGCCAAAAGGTTTCCATAACTCCTAAAAAGGAGCTTGGAGGCCTTTTTTATTTCAATGAACAAAAAAAGATATTGACTCATAACTATTCGACGACGTATAGTATGATTACTAATTACAGAGGGGGAGCTTCACATTGAATTCTGATTTTAAAATCAATGCCGATCCCAGGAGAATAAATTTACTGACTGAAAAGTTTCCAAATGTGGACTCCCAATCGTTGAATACGTGGGTACTTTTCGTGCAGGCAGCACATGAAGTGTACAATGGAGTGTCTTCCAGACTCTCGGAATATGGGCTATCTGTAGGCAATCTGAAAATTTTAATGCCATTGTTTTTACATGAACGTGCGTTGACTCCATCAGAGCTGGCTGAATATTCAGGGGTTACTCGTTCAACAGTAACCAGCGTAATTGATAAGCTGGAACGGGACGGCATCATCCGAAGAAGTACGCTGACGGATCGACGTATGACCGCGATTTCCTTGACTGATGAAGGAAAACAGTTAATGACGGAAAAAATTCCGATGTTCATCCAGCTTTTTTCGGATTTAATGAATGAATTTACAAAGGAAGATCATGTTCTATTTGCTACGTTATTAAATAAGCTTTCCTCAGGACTTGAACGGATAAAACGGGAATGATCAAATTTCCCGGCTTAAATAGTTAGACGTCGTATTATCAGGTTACTTATTTGTTTTTGACTATTATTTTTTAACGATTATTGGCTAAATCATCATGAAGGAGAGTTTGTTGCAATGAATAAAAAGATCATTGTGTACTTGCTACTTGTTGCCGCATTAGGTACTGGAGGTACGCTGATGGCAATGAGCGGCAAGGATGCTGTGAGTATGGCAGCCCAACAAAAAAATACACTGCTTACGGCAGATACCGTGAATGTTGCTTTTCAGGGCGTAGGAGGAAGAGTAAACACGATTGAGGTAAAGGAAGAACAACAGGTGAAAAAAGGGGATGTGCTCATGACCCTCGATCCTGTAGACCTTGATTTGCAAATTGAGAAATTAAAAACGGATATCGCACAGGCTGATGTGAAAATAAAACAGGCTAAAGACGGGCTGCAAAATCAGTCGGAGAAAATTACAACTTCAGAAAAACAGGGACAGTTGGACATTCAAGCCGCACAAGTGGGAGAGTCCTTATTAAATCAAGGCACACGTGCGGAGGATATTCTAAGACAAAAGCTGGCTATTGAAGCAGCACAGCAATCGTTGGACGCAGCTCTGACAGGAGTAGAGACAGCCAAAAGAAATGCGGAAATCGCGCAAAAAACAGTATCATCTAGACAACAGGCTCTGGACTTGGCTAAAGTAAATTACAACCGTATCAAAGCGTTATATGATGCTGGAGCTGGAACCAAAGCAGAATTGGATAACGCCAAGAACCAACTGGATAATGCCCAAATCGCGTTAGATACAGCTAAAGATCAGGTTGAAATTGCCAATAACCAGATTATAGCGGCTAGCAAACAATCGGACATTGCTAAAAATGGGATCGCTCAGCAGCAAACCGCTTTGGATAAAATGGAGGCTGGCGCAACTGCTGAGGAACGTCAGCAGGCTCGTATCAAAACAGAAAAAGCCAAAGAAGCCTTGACTCAAACCTCGCAAACACGAAAAGATGTTAAGAATAGCGAATACAATGTGGATCTTCTGGCTCAACAAAAGCAGGCATTAAGTGTTCAACTCAAAACTTTGGAATTGCAGCGTGGACGTATGGTGCTGAAGGCATCCGCAGATGGTAAGGTGTCGCGTATTGTACCTAAAATGGGAGAGATCGTTTCTACGGGGGCAACGGGGGTCGTTATTGAAACCAATCAGCTGTACTACGATATTTATGTGGGCGAGGATTCCATGTCACAGTTTAAAGCTGGGGGAAATGTGAATACGCATGTCGTAGCTTTAGATAAAGATGTCCAAGGCAAGGTGAGGTACATTACTTCTGCCCCTCAGTATACCAACATGAGAATGAGTCGGGACAAAGGTCTGTCGGATATAAGCTCCTTCCAAGTGCGGGTGGATGTACAGCGAACATCTGAATTATTACCTGGAATGACGGTAGAGGTTGTGACGAAATGAAGGCGTTTATAGAAGAATGGAAGCTTATGATCAGCGGTAAGATGGTTTTTATCATGCTGCTCGTTCCTATCGTAGTAGCTGTAGCCTTTGGATTTGTTTTTAAAAATAATCAGCTTAACGATGCCTCTGTAGCTGTAGTCGATTTAGATCATAGCAGTTATAGCCGACAACTTATTAATAAATTGGATGCATCGCAGTATATTGATGTACGCCATGTGCAAGAGAATGAAGCCGATCCGAATTTACTTTTATATAATGAAAAGTTTTTTGCGGTGATTTACCTTCCAACTGGTTTGGAGGAAAATAGGATTAAAGGAGTTCAGAGCAACATCGGTTTTTATGTAGATAATACGGTAGGTCAGGCTACTGGAAATTTACGCTCGGCAGTCACAGAGATCATGGCGACGGAAAATGCGATGCTGGCTGGTGGTGGATTAAAGGGGATGGGAATGAGTGACAGCCAGGTTACAGGGCTTACTTCCAATATGCTGCTTCAGCAGCGCCTGTTATATAATCCTACCAATGCTACTTTGATGACCTCGGTTATGGGGTTCATTAATACGGTCATGATTTCACTGATTGGTGCTACTGTACTGACAATTGTCCCGCGATTGCGGGAGCAAGGAAGATTAAAAGAGGAGCTTCAGCATTCGTATAGTTTGATTCTTAGGGTGTTGCCGTATGCGTTAGTAGGATGTGTTTCCTTTTACCTGTCCATTGGTTTACTTAAGCAAATTGGCGGACTGCGCTTTGAAGCGAATGTATGGCAGCTCAGTATTCCATTTCTCCTGTACACGATTACGTTGAGTTTGTTTGCGATGGCTTTGGGATGGAATGCGGCGAATCCGGGAAAAGCTTCCTCACGCCTCATGCTAATTATACTGCCTTCGTTTTTACTGAGCGGCGCTCAATTGCCAGTAGCTATGCTGCCTACATCGCTGCAATACATTAGTAATATTCTCCCATTGACCTGGCATTTCAAGTTTTTGAGAGGTATGGGCTTCAAAGGTGGGAACTTAAAATATTTTATTCCCGAGTTGGGAGGCTTTTTGGTCTTACTAAGTGGTTTGCTGCTTATTATCTTTATCCTGATCGCTTTGGAGAAAAGAAAGCTGGCGAAAAGTGAGGATACATCCGTAGGGGGCGAGCCTGTGCTGCAATAATCGGAGATATTATTCCTTGGTTATGGCCTGGCAATCATAAAGAATACGATTTAATCAGGCACCCGTGAGGGGCCTTTTCTCTTCTATTATAGCTTTAGGTCTTATAAAAAAAGGATTCCGTCGTCCCGAAAGTGGGAGTTCACGGAATCCTTAATTGTATGCTGCGATATGTTACTGACGGTTGTGGTTACAGCTTCAGCATGTCTTCAAATGTTTCTTCGTTCAACACGCTGCCGACATAGAAGGAGCCGAATTCACCGTAACGGGCACTCACTTCATCAAAACGCATTTCGTAAATTAGCTTCTTGAATTGAAGTGCGTCGTCGGAGAACAGGGTTACGCCCCATTCCCAATCGTCGAAGCCGATGGAACCTGAAATGATTTGCTTTACTTTGCCAGCATAGCTGCGTCCAATTAAACCGTGGCTGCGCATCAAGGTACGACGCTCGTCCATCGAAAGCATGTACCAGTTGTCGTCCAGATCACGTTTCTTGTTCATTGGATAGAAACAAATATAACGAGCCTTGTTTAATACAGGCTTCAGGCGCGCGACAATTTGTGGATTTTGCATTGGATCTTCTTCCTTGCTCAAATAATTACTCAGTTCCACCACACTTACATAAGAATAAGTTTTGGTCGTATATTTGGCGAAGGTTGTTTTGTTGAATTCATTTTCCAAATTATTGAGGTCTTCCAGCGTTTCACGCAGGTGTAGCATAACAAAATCAGCCTTTTGTCCGACTATAGTATAGACAGCCGAGCTGCCCAGACCTGCTTCCTCGGTAACGCTCCATTCCTTCATAAACTCTTGAAGCTCGTCCAGTGCTCCCGCGCGCTCTTCATCATCGGCGGTTTTCCATGCCGTCCAGTTGATGGACCGGAAATCGTGAAGCGCATACCAGCCTTCCAGTGTGGAAGTTACTTCGTTGGGTGTTGCTGGGGTTTGTTGAGGTTGATGTTGATTCACGATCTACACTCCTTTACGATCTGTAAATGTAATCGGCTTAGCCGAAATATGTGTACTTCTGTATATCGTTCCTGTATCCAATACGTGATGTTTAACCATTATATTGTAGCTCAATTTGGAGCTTTTCACCAATGAAAGAAGTGTGAAGAATATTATTTTTCCATGATGCAGGTCACAAAAGTCATAAAATAGTTAGTATTCTTGAAAAAAGAAGAACTCGGACGAATACAGCTGCCAAAAAGGAGGACAATTGCCCTTATTTTGTTGGTCCCACCCGAGGGCAAGTATGATAGAATAGAAAAACATCTTGGAGAACGTTATGTCAGGAAAGGAAGAATGTCGGAATGCGGATGAAAAACCTGCTGCACTATACTGAGAACCACCGCTACTGCGTTTATCGGGAATTTGGCTTGAGCGCGTTGGATGAATTGATGCTGGGAAGTGTCTATCAGCCGATGGTAGGCGCATTTGCGGTCAGTCTATATCGACTGTTGTTCCAGCATGTGCCAGTCGGACAGATCGGTTATTCGCCGTTGGAACAGCAACGTCGACTTTTTCTGACACTGGGACTGGAGCCAAGTGAGAAGGGACGCAAGTATTTGATTGAACAGACCTCCAAGTTGGAGGCTGTCGGTCTGTTGCAGACGTCCAGGCTGTATGCGCCCGAAACGGACGATTATATGTATGAATATGAGATGCAGCCACCGCTCGCACCTGCTGAATTTTTCAGAACGCAGCACCTCACCCTTTTGTTGCGAGACAAAATCGGTAAGTTTGCAGTGCTTTCTCTGAGAGAATCGTTGTGGAGCAGGGAATCTAGCGAATGGTCACAATCTTCCCATAATAAAGAGAATATTTCGGTTCCGTTTTATGAACTGTTTGAGCTGAACACCCATGTTATAGATTATGAGCTGGAACAGGCGCTGTCTGAGGTGTCCACGAGCCGTCAAACTGGAGCATTAGCGTCCGAATCGGAGGAAGCATTGAACTATGCCGATATTATTCTTCGTTTTCCGCGTGAATCCGCCAATCGCAAGCACGTGGAGCGTCTTCGATTTGAGCACGAGCAATTAGGTATGGTCAATTACGTGGTCCGTAAATTTGATCTCTCTGTACAGGATATCAGCCGCTTGCTGGATGAGGACGGCATTTTTACCGAAGCAGGTGACTTATTGCTTGACGAGCTTCAGCTTCGGGCTAGCCAACACTCCAGGCAGGAACGGAAGCGTCAGGAGGAGCAGCAAGTGCAGGCCGCCAAAGTGGTTGCCCTGCGACAGAGGGAAACTTCCACACCTGAAGAGCCGCCTGCAGAACAGGCTGTGGAAATGGAGTTTTATGTGGAGGTTCCTCCACAATTCACAGCCAAGTGTGACATTCACCAATATAATATGATGTTGCGCAACGAGCCTTATCGCCGTTTGCTGCAAACCTTTTTCCCCGGCACGGTTCCCGGCAACCTGCTGGATATATTCGAGAAGATTGATATCAGCTATAAGTTGCCTGGTGAAGTCATCAATGTGCTGATCCATTATTTAATGTCACTACTCGTATCCGGGAGCGATCAGCGGATTAACCGCAACTTTGTCGAGGCCGTTGCCTCCAACATGCTGCTAAAGCAGGTAAACACTTACGAAAAAGCCGTTCAATATATAAGGGATCAAGCCAAGATAAAAGGAAAACAGTCTACTGCTTCTTCCGGGGGCCGATCCCGCACGTATGCCAAAAATAATGGCCCTGCTAAGCCGTCTATTCCGATCGTACAAGATCAGCCTTCCGAGGAATCCGTATCCGAGGAGGAACTGGATGAACTGCTTCGCTTGGCCGAACGAATGCAATCCGGTAAACAGAAAAAGGTGTAATGGAAGCCTCACGTTAAAGTTATTTAGGTTTTATAAAAATTGAGCGAAGCCTATGCAATAATGTGTCGACTTTATGGCGGTCGGCAGCGGAGCGCCATCGCCCTCCAAACTCTGCACATTTTAGAAAGGAGGAGCATTCTTGGAATCACTCGGTGATTTGCTTCAGCAGATGCAGAACCCTTCGTTTCGCCAACGTACTCGTAGCGTAGCCGATCAGGTTCTAAATGATCCGCTGGTGCAGGAATTTTGTGCTGCCCATCCTGATGTGGACGAAGCGCAATTGCGACTTAATATGAGTATGCTCTTTCAGTATACCCGGGATCGTCGAAATTGCGACAACTGTCCGGGACTGGAACGGTGTCCTAACGATTTCCAGGGTCACTTTTGCAAGCTGGGCGTGGAGTACCCCAATGGAACAGCGGAAATGGTGGACATTCGGACCCCGTGCGCCAAGCTAGTTGCCTCCCAGCATGAACAACGAGTGCGTCAGCGAATTAAAAGCTTTTATGTGGATGAGCGCGCGCTGTTGGAAGGATATAATGCCGTGGAAATTGCGCGCAAAGATTTGCAACGCGTGCCCGCAGTCAACCAGGTTTTCCGCTATATTGAAGAAACCAAAAGTCAGGGTTTATTAAAAAAAGGGCTCTATCTGGAAGGTACATTTGGTACGGGCAAAACCTTTTTGATGGGCTATCTGTTGCACGAGTTGGCTCTGTCGGGTTTTAACGGTGTGATTGTGTACATGCCTGATTTTGTGGAGGACTTAAAGTCCATGATTCAGGATGGACAGAAGCTTAAGGAAACGACCGAAATGCTTAAAAATTGTGATCTGCTCGTATTTGACGATATTGGTGCTGAAAATTTGAGTCCATGGGTACGGGATCATGTAATGGGCTCCATTTTGAATTACCGAATGAACCGCAAACCGACCTTTTATACTTCCAATTACTCACTGCAAGGGCTAGAGAAGCATCTTAGCTTTACAAGCAAAGACGGAGAAGAAATGTATAAGGGACAACGCTTGATGGACCGGATTCGTCCATTTGTGGATGTCATTACCGTCAAGGGGAAAAATCAGCGAGGATAAGCGGTATTTGTCTGCTCTTTTGATATCTTACAATTAAAAGACTATTGTGATATAATTAAAAGGTGTCGAAACAGACATTACAGGTTATAATAATCTTGACTTTTCTATAAAGGAGGAACATACAATGGCAATTGTTAACGTGTCCGATCAATCCTTCAACGCAGAAGTCGAAGGCACAGGAACCGTTTTAGTTGATTTTTGGGCGCCATGGTGCGGTCCTTGCAAAATGATCGCTCCAATTCTGGAGGATCTGTCTACAGAAGTTGGCGATAGTGTCAAAATCGCAAAGGTGAACGTGGATGAAAATCCAGAGTCTGCTTCCCGTTTTGGCGTGATGAGTATTCCTACCCTGATCGTCTTCAAAGACGGACAGCCTGTTGATAAAGTGGTAGGTTTGAACTCCAAAGAAGCACTGAAAAGCATGCTTACTAAACACCAATAATCATGGAATGTGACCCATGCTCCTGCGGGGGCTTGGTGGAGCGCCATGAACAGTCAATGCCTCCGGTTATATATACCGGGGGCGTTTTTGTGCATTATTCCTATATAATATAAGTAGTAAGTTGAGCAATCATTAAGAATGGAAGGAGGAACCGGGCGAATGAAAACCTATGCGGAGGACTTGCAGAATCAGGAGAAGGCGCTGGAGAATATACGGCACAAATTAGCATTGCTGCCGGATGCATCAGGCTGTTACCTGATGAAGAACAGCGAAGGCACCATCATTTATGTCGGCAAGGCCAAAGTGTTGAAAAACCGGGTCCGTTCCTATTTTACAGGTAGCCATAACGGCAAGACGCAACGACTGGTTGCCGATATTCGTGATTTTGAATATATCGTTACAGGCAGCAATATGGAGGCGCTCATTCTGGAGTGCAACCTTATTAAAAAGCACCAGCCGCGTTATAACGTGCTGTTGAAGGATGATAAAACTTTTCCGTACTTGAAAATTACGAACGAGGCACACCCCAAGCTGGAGGTAACCCGTCGCGTTCTGAAAGATAAAGCGAAATACTTTGGACCGTACCCCAATTCCTACGCGGCACATCAGACAAAAAAGCTGCTGGATCGTATGTATCCGTTACGTAAGTGTGGTGTAATGCCAAAAGAAGTGTGTCTGTATTATCACATGCATCAGTGCTTGGGACCTTGTGTGAAAGAGGTCGAGAAGGAAACATATGACCAGATTAGTCAGGAGATCGGTTCCTTTTTGAGCGGGGGACATGAGGAAATTAAAAAAGATCTTCAGCGTAAAATGCAGGAGGCCGCAGAGGAATTGTACTTTGAGCGTGCCAAGGAGCTACGGGATCAGATTATTAGCATTGACGCGATGATGGAAAAGCAGAAAATTACCACATCTGATGCGAAGGACCGAGATGTATTTGGTTTTTCGGTAGATAAGGGTTGGATGTGTGTACAGATCCTATATGTCCGTAAGGGTAAAATGATTGAGCGCCATATGTCGACTTTCCCTTTCTATGGTGAAGCTTACAGTGATTTTATGTCTTATGTGACGCAATATTACAGCGACAACCCGGCAGTACCGCAGGAAATATTGTTGCCGGATTCTCCTAAACTGATGAAAGCAAAATCGACTGATGTCGATCAACCGATTGCAACAGAAACTGAACTATACAGTGCAACTACGGCTGAGACTACCGGGATTACAGATGAGGAGGCAGTACAAACGGAGTCAGATCGTTCTGCTGACCCATTGCTGGTAGCCGAAGCACGAGCAGCTTATGCAGAAGGAACGAATTCAGCCCAAGTTGGTGACCAAGAAACCGAGGAAACTGAAACTCAACTATCCGGTGGATTGGAGGACCCATCTGCAGCAGCTCTTGCTCTGGCTGAATGGTTGGATGTAAAAGTACTTGTGCCACAGCGCGGGCTGAAAAAGCAAATGACAGGTATGGCGACGGAAAATGCACGTGTTGCTTTGGATGAGAAGTTTAAGCTGATCGAGCGGGATGAGGAACGGACATCCAAAGCTGCAAGCAATCTGGGACGTGCCATTGGGCTGGATAGTCTGCATCGGGTAGAGGCGTTCGATAATTCCAACATTCAGGGTTCTGATCCAGTCTCGGCCATGATCGTCTTTATTGATGGCAAGCCTGCCAAGAAGGAGTATCGAAAATACAAGATCCGTTCTGTGCAGGGACCAGATGATTATGAGACGATGCGTGAGGTTATTCGGCGTCGATATGAACGTGTGCTGAAGGAAAATCTTGAACGTCCCGACTTGATCATTGTCGATGGTGGGCGTGGACAAATTAAAGCGGCAACCGATGTATTGGAAAATGAGTTGGGTTTGTTTATACCTGTGTGTGGTTTGGTGAAAGATGCCAAACACAGAACTTCCCAACTACTGATGGGAGAAACATTTGAGGCCGTGACACTTGCACGCAATAGTGAGGAATTTTATCTGCTGCAACGGATCCAGGACGAGGTTCACCGTTTTGCCATTACGTTCCACCGCGAGCAGCGCGGCAAATCTATGGTAACTTCCCAGTTGGACTCCATTCCAGGCATCGGCGAGAAACGGCGTAAGTTGCTGCTCAAGCATTTTGGATCGCTCAAAAAAATAAGAGAGGCCAGCGTCGAAGACTTCCGGCCTCTCTCTATTGGGGATAAGCTTGCTCGTCAGATTATAGCTGCCCTTCGGGAGGAGGAGTCGTAGAATACGGCTCCTCTTTTTTCATGGGTTCAAACATGATTCGATTAGGTTTTTTAGGACTAAACCAGTAAATGATGTAACCGACAATAGCCGGAAGTAAGATCCAGAATAGACCGGCGCTCACATTCACGGTGTCTCCCAGACTTATCACACTAAGCCCCATGAGTATGCTGTCAAAAATAACGTGGCTGAACATGGCAGCGATAAAGCCGTAACGCAGGAACACGAAGCTAAACAGCAAACCAAGAAAAGTCAGCTCAATAGGTCTTGAAATCACTGGATAGATTGGATAAAGCGTATGTCCCAGTGCCCAAATAAGCGTAGTGATCAGACAAGCAACAAACGTATTTTTGACTATTTTTTTTACCATCGGAATACCAAATAAACGGTAAACAGTCTCTTCTCCAATACCTGCCATCCAGGCCATAATCGGCAGTAGCCATGGATAAGCCATATTGTAAGGGGATTGCGTGGCGTCTGTAGTGGAGAATGTATTAAATGTGCGCTCCAGTACAAAGAACAAAATGGATTGTACGCCGAGTAAAATGAAGGCCCACAAGTAACCGACATACATACTGCGAAGCACATACAGCCCGTAGCCCGGCTCTTTGGCCCGTGGCCATGCATTGAGTCCAACCTGACGCATAAGCCCGTCACCGCCGACCAAGGAGAAATAGAGGGCAACAGCCATAAAGAAGGTAACACCGACCTGGAATATCATAAGAAATATAAGCATGCCCTTACTGCCTGCTTCTGCTTGTAATAAAGGCAGCATGTTCATGGTCCCAGCTATACTAGCAATAAAGTATACAATGGACAGAACAATACCGCGTACAAATGAAGTATGTCGTCGGGTGAGTGACGCATACACAATGGCAAGGACGCCCAGGACAAAGCTAAATAGGGCATAACCCGCATAAGTCATCCAATTCGCCCAGTATGTTTGCTTTTTAACATAGTCGGTATAGGATGAAGGGGCAGCAAAGCTTTGGGTAAACGAGCGAACATCCCCGTCTTCAAAAGTAAAAGCCAGCGTAAGCACCGAGGCGCCGATTTTCTTTTCGTCCACGGTATATTTTAATCCGCCTTCCCCCTGAGTGGTCGCAAGCTTCAATTCCGATGGCTTAAAGCCAAAGCGTTTGATCCATATTGCTGCAGCCTGTTCCTTAGCTTCGAGCGTCATGTCGCCCTCAGCTATACGTACAAGCTTATTTCGTGCTTGTTCATCTGTAGAAACATCAGCCTGTGTGTAATTGGTGCTGGAGGTGATCCGTTTAAAGCTAACGACCTTCCCAGTGGATAAATCCACATGAATTTGCAGCTTGCCCTTCGCTGAGGAGTCAGGCAGATCAACCCGAAAGGTTTCATAAGGATAATGTTTTTTCCATGTTCGATCGTACTCTTGAAGCAGTTTTTCTCTGGATAAATAACCGTACAAATCCGTTTCAGCCTGATAGGTCACGACAGGCTTCTCTGGCTGTGATTCTGTATAGCCCAGCTGGGAACGGGCAAAGTCCAGGGCGTGTATGACCGCTTCTTGTTTGCTGATAACCTTTGCATTCATCAATGATTCCGGACTTGGATTGCTAAGCGAGGGGATAAGCAATTGAAAGATAAAAAAGCAAATCAGGCCAACCCCGCCCAGCAAGCCTAATTTTTTGAAGTTGGCCGTGAGCACGACCGGTTTCCCGATAGGATTCATGAGTTTCCTCCTTAATCTGTAAATAAGAACATCCATTAAAGATATCATACTGCACAGGTTCCCGCCAACAGACCAGCGATATTCATGAAAACAGAGCGAAAGCACTTTAAAGTTTTAATAAAATTAGATAAGCTATGATTAAGCGATGCCCATTAACAAATTAAAGCCAATTTCACGTTTTTTCGGCGAAATCAGTTTTGTGATCTGGTTAGAGAAGGATTATAATCTTAAGGCAATGCCTATGAAATATATGGGTAATGATATACATATAAGCCGAATTTCTATGAGAAAACGGGGGAACCATGTTAATAGGGGTGAATTTTACACCCGATCCTGATGGACCGGAAGTGTAAATAGGGCATACTGTACTGTCCGAATCCGTCAGCTAACCTCGTAGGCTGTGGACAGGAACCA
Source organism: Paenibacillus sp. TSM33 (assembly GCF_056099025.1). Classification (NCBI taxonomy): domain Bacteria; kingdom Bacillati; phylum Bacillota; class Bacilli; order Caryophanales; family Paenibacillaceae; genus Paenibacillus; species Paenibacillus sp. TSM33. The sequence goes on along the minus strand of NZ_JBLZXB010000018.1, from coordinate 233,685 downwards.
AGTCAGGCACTCGGTTTTCCGGTGTCTTTTTTTGTGTGTATAAGTGTGAATAAAAGTTTGCTGAGTTAAGGACGCTGCGCGTTCCATTTGGTCTTCCAATCGCTGTTGCCACTGAATTTTTTTGATTTTCTAGACCTTGATAAGGGTAAAATTCAGAGTCAAAGGCGAGCGCTATCGCTGCTGCCCGCCTTAAAGTCATTAAACGTTCCATGAGGTAGTTACGTATAAAGTGTAGTGAGTATTGAAAGGCAAAAGTATCCCGCTTTGCGGATACTTTTCTGATTTAAAAAAGAAATGGACGAAAGAAACTGAAAAGAATTGGTGATTTTATGAGCTGAGCGATCTCCATGCTCATAGTTCACTAAGGAGGAGAAGTGATGAATAAATGAATCCCAATGCAAGCTGGCTTCGGCTTTCTCCACCGCAAATATTCGTTGCAGGCTTTGCCATTATCATTCTAATAGGTAGTTTATTGTTAATGCTGCCCATCTCTAATACAACAGGAAAACCACTTGCGTTTATAGATGCTCTGTTTACTGCCGCTTCCGCGACCTGTGTAACCGGGCTTGTCGTTAAGGATACAGGGATCTTTTTTACAACCTTTGGTCAAATCGTCATCGTTGCGCTGATTCAGATTGGCGGACTTGGCTTTATGACCATGGCTACCTTGATCGCGCTGGTGTTCAAACGTCGGATTTCCTTGCGGGAGCGCCTTATTTTGCAAGAAGCGATGAATCAGACCTCGGTCGAAGGGATTGTCGGATTGATCCGTAAGGTGCTATGGTACTCGCTGATGATTGAGGGCGTATGTGCAATCATTTTTTCGATTCGCTGGTCGTTTGATATGCCTGTGGGCAGGGCGATTTATTTTGGAATATGGCATGCTATTTCCATGTTTAATAATGCTGGTTTTGATTTGTTCGGTGAATTTCGCAGCCTGACAGGTTATGTATATGATCCGATTGTTAATTTTACAGCCATGTTCCTCATTATTTCGGGTGGCATTGGTTTTGTAGTGATGTCAGACCTGGTAGAATATCGCAAGCGTAAGAGACTGGCCTTGCATACCAAGGTGGTACTCAGCATGACAGCTGCTCTGATTATCGTCGGCACGCTCGTCATTTTTGTGTTTGAGTTTACAAATCCGAAGACGATTGGCTCGCTTGATTGGGGTGGTAAACTGCTGGGTTCTTTATTCCAGTCCGTTACCCCTCGCACCGCAGGTGCCAACACGCTGGACATTGCAGGTTTGCGGCAGGCTACGCAGTTTTTTATCATCATACTCATGTTTATTGGGGCTTCGCCTGGCTCTACTGGAGGCGGGATTAAGACCACTACATTTGCCCTGCTCATTGGGGCGGTGTTTTCGATGCTGCGGGGACGGGAAGATATTGTGCTGTTTCGGTACCGACTTGCGCAGGCACGCATTTATAAGGCTTTGACCATTACATTGCTGGGGCTGCTGTTCGTGATCGGGGTGACGATGATTCTGTCCGCAACCGAAGATCATCATTTTCTGATGATCTTGTTCGAGACGGTGTCTGCATTTGGTACGGTAGGACTGTCCATGGGGCTTACACCTGATTTGACAGTTGTAGGCAAGCTGGTGATTACCCTAACGATGTTTGCAGGCAGGCTGGGTCCACTCACGCTAGCTTATGCACTTGGACCGAAAAAGGGTAAGGAATTGTATCGTCATCCAGAAGGCAAAATAATTATAGGATAAGGGAGTTTTCGAGTAGATATGAAAACGCAGCAGTTTGTAGTCATTGGCTTGGGACGGTTTGGCTCAAGCCTGGCTTTGCAATTAGTGGATATGGGGTGCGAGGTGCTGGGCATTGATCGGAATGAGGATGTTGTGGACAGTATGAGTGAGATCCTGACACATACTGTCGTGGCAGACGCTACAGATGAAGATGCGTTGCGGTCACTGGGCATCCGTAATTTCGATTGCGGCATTGTTGCGATTGGTGATGATATTCAGGTAAGCATCCTGACCGCCATTTTGCTGAAGGAGCTGGGTGTGAAAAAAGTCGTAGCCAAAGCCATATCTGTGCTGCATGGGCGTGCGTTAGAGAAGCTTGGGGTGGACCGAGTCATTTATCCGGAACGGGATATGGGTATTCGGGTAGCGCATCAGCTGGTCACGCCTAATCTGCTCGATTATTTGGAGCTGTCCAAGGAATACAGCATTGTAGAACTTAATGTGCCTGCATGTCTGAATGGCAAAACGTTGGCAGAATTAAATGCGCGCACCCGCTTTGGTTGCAGCATCGTTGCGCTTCATACGGCGAATGGTATCTTGATCGCACCGACAGCTATGGATCGGCTGAAAGCAGACGATATTATGGTCATTATCGGCTCCAATGACAATATCGGCCGCTTTGAGGATGAGGTCGTTAATATCAATGAAGAGGGCTAGATCCTCTACACCATACGGTAGCCTGCAAACGATGCGCGTGTCTCGCTAATCCAGCGTCGTGCCGTTGGGCCGAGATCGGCCGTTTCTGAGTAGATGAGGGAGGTCGTTCGGCGTGTTTCCTTCAAATCAGGCAAGTACAATGCAGTAAGTCCATTATCTCGCAGCAGTTCGCTGCGCAAATAGGATTTGGGCAGCAAAGCAGATGCCTTGCAAGTGGGAAGGAGGCGTACAATCGCCTCGAAGGAGTCGATTTCCATACGGATATCCGGCATAATGCCGCTACGCTGGAACAAGTCATCCGTCAGACTGCGGTACCAGGTTCCTTTGGAGAAAATAATCATCGGCAATCCTTGCAGATCTTTCATCGAGGCCGTTCCTGTCTTGACTGTTAATTCATGTCCGATGGGAACGACTAGCTCCAAATGATCGTCAAATAACGGAATGCAACGCAGTCCGGCTTCATGAATGGCAGACCCGACAACGCCGGCGTCTGCCTTTTTGTCGCGTACAAAGGCGACGATTTCATGCGTCTTGCCGGTGAGCAACTTCAGCTCAGTCTGAGGATGCTTGCTCATGAAAGCCTCGACGAGGGTAGGCAGCGTCGTTTGGAGGGTCGTGAGACTGGCGCCCAGTGTAAGCATGCTCTGAGCCTCATTTTTGTGCTGGGACAGCTTTTGTAAGAAGCGAAGCTGTCGTTGCCGTTGCTCTAGCGCGAAAGTATATACAAATCGGCCAGTAGATGTAATTTCGAGCCGTTTGCCCCGACGATCAAATAGATGGACACCCAGCTCTTCTTCCAGCTTGGCAATTTTGCGGGACAGGGCGGGTTGGGACAGATTCAGCAGTTTGGAGGCTTTATTCAGGCTGGACTGCTCGACAATGACGGCAAAAGCGTTCAAATCCTCAAACAAATCTTCCACTTCCTCTCTATATGCAAAAAAGACATAATAATTAATACGTATATTGCAATTCCATTATAAGCCGAAAAGGAGTAACATAAAAGCGACACAAGATGTTCACACTTTTGTTTTTCCTTATAAGGGACACCTTGTTGGACATTTCCTGTCGGGAACTGTCATTTTATATGTTATATTACTATTGAAAACGCTATTATTGGGAGAAGGGAGCATGACCTAGATGAGAGGATTTTATTCCAGAAAGCTGCATTCGCTTCTTGGCGTCATTCCGTTGGCTCTATTTTTTGTTGAGCATTTGGTGACGAACTTCACAGCGGTGGAGGGCGGCAAGGAAGGATTTAATCGCAGCGTGGCCTTCCTGAATGGTTTGCCGCTGGTTATTGTGTTAGAAACGTTATTCATCTACTTGCCATTACTGTTCCACGGGATCTATGGCTTGTATATCGCTTATCAGGCTGACCCGAATGTCAAAAGGTTTGGCTATTCGCGTAACTGGCGCTTTTTGTTCCAGCGTATTTCCGGCGTCATTACGTTTGTATTTATTATCTGGCACGTATACGACACACGCTTTCAGGTGGCATTGGGTAATGTAACTCATGAGGAGCTAGGCGGCGTAATGCACGGCATAGTGACGAACCCAGTCTATTTTATTTTGTATTTAATCAGTGTCGTTTCGGCATCATTTCACTTTGCTAATGGACTGTGGGCATTTATGGTCAGTTGGGGGATTACCGTGGGACCACGTGCCCAAAAAGTATCTTCCTACATCTGTATGACCCTGTTCGTGGTGGTGTCTATCGGCTTCGTTGCTTCCCTGCTTGCATTTCGCAGCGCGGAATTCCAGGAAACGGCAACAGCCTTGGTGCAATGCAGCCCTTTTAAACAGCTACTGTAAACGAGTTATTTTAATTATACATCGTGTTGAGATTTTATTCTGATTTGTAAAAGGGGATTTAGTACAAATCCTGAAAAGAAGGAGTGAGCAGAAATGGCAGCATCCAACATTATTGTCGTGGGCGGCGGTCTGGCAGGTCTAATGGCTACGATCAAGGCGGCAGAAGCAGGAGTCCACGTTCATCTATTTTCTTTGGTTCCAGTCAAAAGATCCCACTCCGTTTGTGCGCAGGGCGGCATCAACGGTGCGGTAAATACCAAAGGTGAGGGAGACTCACCCTGGATTCACTTTGATGATTCAGTCTATGGCGGTGACTTTCTGGCAAACCAACCGCCGGTAAAAGCGATGTGCGAAGCGGCTCCGGGAATTATCCATCTCATGGACCGCATGGGTGTTATGTTCAATCGGACACCAGAAGGACTGCTGGATTTCCGACGCTTTGGCGGTACCCAGCATCATCGGACAGCCTTCGCTGGCGCGACGACAGGACAGCAGCTCCTGTACGCTCTCGATGAGCAGGTACGGCGCTGGGAATCTGCTGGTTTGGTGACCAAGTACGAGAACTGGGAGTTTTTACAGGCTGTACTGGATGATGAAGGCATCTGCCGAGGGATTTGCGGGCAGGATTTGCGTACGATGGAAGTGAAGACTTTTGCAGCGGATGCCGTTATTTTGGCATCAGGTGGTCCCGGGATTATTTTCGGCAAAACCACAAATTCCGTCATTAATACCGGTACGGCTGCCGGTGCAGTGTATCAGCAAGGCGTTCGCTATGCGAACGGTGAGTTTATACAGATTCATCCAACGGCCATACCCGGTGACGACAAGCTGCGTCTCATGTCCGAGTCGGCACGGGGGGAAGGCGGTCGCATTTGGACGTATAAAGACGGGAAGCCATGGTATTTCCTTGAAGAAAAGTATCCCGCTTATGGAAATCTGGTCCCTCGCGACATTGCGACACGTGAAATATTCAGCGTATGCGTTGATGAGGGGCTGGGTATTAATGGCGAGAACATGGTCTATCTGGATCTGTCTCACAAAGACCCAAAAGAGCTGGATGTAAAGCTGGGCGGCATTATTGAGATTTATGAAAAATTCGTCGGCGACGATCCACGTAAAATCCCAATGAAAATATTCCCGGCTGTTCATTATTCAATGGGCGGTATGTGGGTCGATTATAATCAAATGACAAATATACCGGGTCTGTTCGCAGCTGGTGAATGTGAATTCCAATATCACGGAGCGAACCGCTTGGGTGCAAACTCGTTGCTGTCGGCTATTTATGGCGGGATGGTGGCTGGACCAAAGGCTGTGGAATATATCAAGGGCTTGAAAAAGTCTGCCCAGGATGTAGCTTCTTCGGTATTTGATGCGGCAGTCCATCAGCAGACTGAGAAGTACGAGCGTATTTTGCATATGGACGGAAAAGAAAATGCCTATGTTCTTCATAAAGAGCTGGGTGAGTGGATGACGAACAATATGACCGTGGTTCGTTATAATGACAAGCTGGAAGCTACGATTCACAAGATCAAGGAACTGAAGGAGCGTTACTCGAACATTAACATTAATGACGCATCGCGCTGGAATAATGCGGGGGCGGCGTTTACACGGCAGTTGTGGAATATGATGGAGCTGGCCGAAGCGATGACCAAAGGGGCGCTGCTGCGCAACGAAAGTCGCGGGGCCCATTACAAGCCGGACTTCCCGGACCGCAACGATGATGATTATCTGAAAACAACGATAGCAGATTGGACACCGGAAGGACCACAAATTTCGTATGAAGAGGTCGACGTTTCACTGATCAAGCCGCGTGTTCGAGATTATTCCAAGAGTAAATAACAGAAGGGAGTGTATTTAGATGTCGGAGCAAGCAGTGAAGTCGAATAAAACAGTGAAGTTCGTGGTTACTCGTCAGGATGAGCCTAATGCTAGTTCCTATACGGAAGAATTCGAATTGGCCTACAGACCGGGAATGAACGTGATCAGCGCGCTGATGGAAATTCAGCGTAACCCGGTAGACAGCCAAGGTAAAGAAACGGCTCCGGTGTGCTGGGAGTCGAACTGTCTGGAGGAAGTGTGTGGAGCTTGCTCCATGGTGATTAACGGCAAGCCGCGTCAGGCGTGTGCGGCGCTTGTCGATAAGCTGGAGCAACCGATTACGATTGCGCCGATGAGCACATTCCCGGTAGTACGGGATTTGGTCATTGACCGCAGCCGGATGTTTAACGCGCTCAAGAAGGTCAAAGCGTGGATTCCGATTGACGGTACCTACGATCTGGGACCGGGTCCTAGAATGGCAGAGAAAAAGCGGCAGTGGGCGTATGAGCTGTCCAAGTGCATGACCTGTGGTGTCTGTCTGGAAGCATGCCCGAACGTCAATGAGAAGACGACGTTTATCGGACCTGCGGCGATATCTCAGGTTCGCCTGTTTAACAGCCATCCGACAGGGGAAATGAATCAGGAGGAGCGCCTGGATGCATTGATGACAGATGATGGGCTGGAGGGCTGTGGTAATTCGCAAAACTGCGTACGCTCTTGCCCGAAAGGTATTCCGTTGACAACTTCTATTGCCGAAATGAATAAGCAAACGACCAAGCATATGTTCAAGCGCTGGCTGACAGTGTAGCAGAGCCAGCCCATAGGTTGTACTCAAACAGGCTTCTCCCCAAACCGGAGAAAGCCTGTTTTTTTGCGCTCAGGAAGGATGGAGGGTAACATGGAGGAAGGAGCGAGGGATAGCACTTATGGTATAATTATAGTATTGTGTATCGTTTTGGAGAAAAGGAGGCTGGACAGGTGACTGTGCAACCGATAACGAATCGACCCGTCACGAGGTCGGATGTAATGAAAGGATTAAAGGAGCTGGGAGTTCGGAGCGGCATGACATTGCTTGTTCACTCGTCGATGCGCAGCTTTGGACGCTTTGTTCCTGGCGGGGCCTCCACCATTCTTGCCGCATTAACCGAAGCGATTGGTCCGGAAGGGACGCTGGTGATGCCAACACAGTCACACGACTTGACAGATCCATCCACCTGGATGAACCCGCCTCTGGAGGAGTCATGGTGGGAACTGGTACGCGAGGAAATGCCCGCTTATGATCCAGCCTGGACGCTGACCGGAGGGATGGGCGTCATTGTAGAAACGTTCCGTGGCCTGCCGGGAACAGTGCGCAGCGCGCATCCACACGTCTCTCTGGCGGCGCGTGGACCTGCTGCTTCAGGCTTGCTGGAAGCGCACGAGCTTGATTTTGGGCTGGGTGAGCATTCGCCCTTGGCAAAGCTGTATGAGGCAGATGCCTATGTACTGTTGCTGGGCTGCGGACATGACAGTAACACCTCTTTACATTTGGCAGAATATCGAACAGCCTACAATGGACGTGAAATTGTCACGAATCAAGCCCCTATGATGGTGGATGGGACTAAAGCGTGGGTGTCTTTTCAGGATTATAATATTACCTCGGATGATTTTGAGCAGCTGGGACTTGATTTTGAACGGGAATGTCCCACATCCTTTACGCGGGTGAACATTGGAGAGGCTTCATGTTTTTTCGCAAGGCAACGGGATTTGGTTGACTATGCAGAGCAGTGGTTATCCACTCATCGCTAAAGCTTTCGTGAACAGTAAAAATTTCTGACAAATGAGATAGAGGAATAGATCGCAAAGGGGGAACGCATATGGAGAAGAGGCCGCAAATCCGCCGCGAGAGTCAGGATGGCCTACAACAGGAGGCCGCTATCCCTCCCGGTTCTTCGCGGCGTTCCTTATCAAATGAGCCAGCCAATCCTTCCCGCCGCCGTTTTTTGAAGAAAGCGGCTTTGGCCACTGCAGGAACTGCACTTCTGGCTGGAGGATATGCTTCCTTGTGGGAGCCTAATCATTTGGAGATTACACGCTTCAATTTGTCTCTCCCTCGTCTTCCGTCTGCATTTGACGGAATTAGGGTGGTGCATTTCAGTGATGTACACTTGGGGTTTCATATGGATGAGCAGGATCTGCGTGAGCTGGCGGACCAGATAGCAGGTCTGGAGCCGGATTTGCTCTGTTTTACAGGAGATATTGTAGATGATTATTCCGTATCTATGAAGGCTGCTGTTCCAGTTATGGCTTCCATGCACGCTACCCTTGGCAAGTTTGCTATTCTGGGCAATCATGATTATAGAGGCTTGCCAGCCGGCGTTCAGGAGCTATATCCCAAAACTGGGTTTACGCTGCTGAGAAACGAGCATACGGTTATAGAGCGCGCGGGACAACGTGTGGCCATTGTCGGTTTAGAGGATAACATCATGGGCAAGCCCAATCCGCAGCGTGCTATCCACGGACTGCCTGATGAGATGTGCAAGCTGCTGCTGATGCATGAGCCGGACTATGCAGATGTGGCGGCACAAATGTCCTTTGATCTTCAATTGTCAGGACATACACATGGGGGACAGGTACGTTTGCCGGTCATTGGAGCACCGATGCCGCCCCCAGGTGGACGCAAGTACATTCAGGGATTGTTTCATGTGGGGACGGATAGAATGCCACTGTATGTCAGCCGCGGCATTGGGATGACACATTTGCCGATACGGGTGCTGTGCAGACCGGAGCTTAGTGTGATTACGTTAAAATCTGGCCAATAGGCCATGATCTTTTTTTTCATCTTCATCATATATGTTGGAACTACATAATGTTGGCTTGAATGTAGTGTAGAGATGTAGTCGTTTCGGGACAAAGGAGTGAGATTCAGATGGATCGTGTTGCTGTCATTTCAGATATTCATGGCAATTGGCCTGCTTGTGAGGCGGTGCTGGAGGATATTGCTTCCCGAGGCATTAGCCGTGTGTTTTGTTTGGGGGATCTGATCGGCAAAGGGCCTAGCCCGTGCGAGGTGCTGGATGCTATCCGCCAACATTGTGAAGTCGTCGTTAGAGGCAATTGGGATGAGTTGGTTAGCATAACCGATGATCTCCATTTTAGCTGGCAAGCCGAACGTTTGGGTGCAGAGCGAGTACAGTATTTGGCACAGTTACCGTTTCATTATGATTTCAGAATGAGCGGACGTCGTATCCGCTTGGTGCATGCCTCGCCGCAAAGTGTGTATCACCGTGTGCAGCCATGGGATGAGCCGGCCAAAAGGCTTGCCATGTTTGATCCACTAGCAGAGGAAAGTGGAAAAGTACCTTTTGCTCCAGAGGTCGTGGGATATGGTGATGTGCATAATGCTTTTATTCAGCATTTTCAGGGGAAAACACTTTTTAACGTTGGGAGTGTCGGGAATCCGTTGGATATCACCCAGGCTTCCTACTGCATTTTAGCGGGGCAATGGGGAGAGGAGCAGCTCACGCCTTTTTCCATTCAGTTTGTACGTGTACCCTATGATATAGAATTGGCAGTAAAACAAGCAGAGGAGGCAGATGTTCCTTCCTTGGCATATTATATTCGAGAACTGCGTACCGGTATTTACCGCGGAATTCAGGACCTGGATTAAGTATGGAAATATGCATAGCTAAAAGCAGAATCCATCCGCAGGAGGGAACATTGTGCTGACCAGAGAAATGCTTCGTCTCGGATTGCCGGAGCTTTACACTCGCCGAGTCCGATTGCGCCAGCTAAGAGCGGAGGATTATCCTGCGCTGGAGCGGATCTTATCCGATCCATTGGTAATCCAATATGTGAATCGAATTCGCAAGCCAGTCTATGCCAGAATGAGGCGCCTGGTTGCGCAAATTAAAATATCTGCTGACTCCCTGGATTCTCTGCATTTCGCAGTGGAATGGCATCGGAGAAATACAGGAGAAAGCAATCTGCATGATGAATTCAACAAACGGACCTCCTCACCGTTGCTCGGTATCGTTTCTTTTCAGCAATGGAATGAAAGGACGGGTGAGGCACAACTGGGCTATATTCTGGATCGGCCTTTTTGGGGACAGGGATTGGCTACAGAAGTCGTGGGAGAAATGCTGAACTTTGGTTTCGAGTCTCTGAAGCTGAAGCGGATCGAAAGTCGTTGCCAAGAGAATAACCACGCTTCGATGCGTGTGCTTATGAAAAATAAGATGCGCCTGCTGCGGACCATTGGTGCCTATGATCCCTTAGGAGAGGTGCCGAGTGTATTGGTATTTTCGATGACCCAAGGGGATTATGCCTAGAAATGACATTGGAATATTTTGTTACAAAGATGAAATATAACTGCAAAGCAACTCTAACACAGGACGGGTACAATACAGACATGACCCCCTTTTGAATAATATATGTTGCTGGGACCCGATCATTCGGGTCCTCTTTTTTTGGTTCTTTAATTCGAGATAATATGGATTGGACAGATCCTGTCTATGTTTCATTTTGTAACAAAAATGAAATATAACTGCAAAACTACTTTAATATAGACTGGGTACAACATAGACATGACCCCCTTTGAATCATATATATTGCTGGGACCCGAAGCTTCGGGTCCTCTTTTTTTATGATTCATAGGTACGGTTCAGGCTGATTACCAGCTCTGGTAACCATTCGTTTAGGGAGAGGAATGAGTATCCCTCTGACTGGGCATTGGATGTATCCATGTACCACGACTGTGTAATACCGAATGGAGACATATGCTCGTCTGCTGTTTTTTCTTGGATCACAGCTTGTTTTCCCGTGACCTGCTCGATAATGGAAATGATATCTCCAATCCTTACTGTACCGTCGGAGCAAGCATTTACAGGGCCTGTTAAATGAGCAGACCCAAGCCAAAGCAGAAAATCTGCGGCTTCATCGGAACGAATAAATGAGATATGGGCTGTGGGATTAGGTACTCCGATTTCCTGGCCTGCACGAACATGTTCAATATGAAAATGAAGTCTTTTCGTATAATCATCTGTTCCCAATACAATCGGAAAACGAACAGCCACTACAGGGAATGTAGCTTGCTGCGTAAAAACTGCTTCAGCCTGCCGTTTAGCCTCTTGATATGTAAAATCGTCCTTTTCGCCCTGGCGAACTGGATAAGCCTGAGCATCGAAGATATTCTCTGTTACCGCTTCCGGGCTTGAATCATAGACAGATAGGCTGGAGGTCATAATATACCTTTGGGTTTTAGCATCAAAAATACGACAGGCTTCGCTGGCTTCATCTGGGGAATAGCAAATATTATCATAAACAATGTCCCACACTTGCTCACCTACCGCCTCTGCGAGCGCTTGCGGGTCTGTACGGTCTGCACAGATCCGTTGAACGCGGTCACCAAACGAATCGTTTGTGTGACCGCGCGTGAGAATGGTAACGGAGTTCTCGGAACTGTCCAGCAGACGTTCCACCAGTCGCTTGCCGAAAAAGCGCGTTCCACCTAAAACAAGTACCTTTTTCATACTTACATCACTCCCCACGGAATGGTTTTCATTTATATTAAGATATACGGACTAAGGAATGTAAAAGATACAGGACACCGTTCCCACCATTGGCTGTAGTGGAGTTGAAATGATCCATCAAATGATGGAACGCCATGAGGAAGCACATCAAGGTAATTGGCAGGAATTTATGCGTCAGAGCGCTCAGGATTGGCGCCAATATCCGCAATTGACACGTAATGAGTTAAGCCGCATTACGTGACCTGCATTATTTATCGCCGGTGAACATGACGACTTTGCCACAGAAGAGCAGCTTCAGGAATTATGCTCATGGGTCCAAGATTCACGTTATCTAGTTGCTCCGGTTTGTAGTCATCGACCGCACATGCTTAGAGAGCAGCCCATCTTAATCAATGACTCTATTCTTCATTTTTTGAATAATTATGCTATTGGTTGATTAAAATTATTCCCCTAGAAGCTTCAAAAAATTGGCTGGCACCGTAATTTGCTGATTATTAATCATAATCTTTCGAAGCTCTTCCATAGAGTCTTCTTCACCTCTGGCATCTTTAATCTCCTTGATTTCACGATGCAGACGTTCCATTTGCAGATCCAGCGCATTGGCGGAATCCGCTGCGTTCTTTAATTCACGTGTCAGACTCTCGGGAACAGACTGGTTGTATTTATAAAAGATTTTATGTTCCAGGCTTGCCCAAAAATCCATCGCAATGGTTCGAATCTGCACCTCTACGCAGACTAGTTCCTCACAGTCTGACATGAATACAGGAACTTGAATCAGCAAATGTAGACTCTGATAACCATTTGGCTTGGGATTCTTGATGTAATCCTTGATTTCCAGCACCTTGAGGTCACTCTGTCTCTGAAGCATGTTACTGACATCATAAATGTCAGAAATAAAAGAGCAGGTAATACGCAAGCCCGCGATATCCTTGATAGAATTTTTGATAGCATCCAGCGATAACTCGCTATTTTTTCGAAGCATTTTGTTCATGATGCTCTCAGGAGATTTAAGACGTGATTTGGTATGCTCAATAGGGCTGTAATCGTGCAACGCTTGAAATTCCTGTTTTAATATTTCAATCTTGGTTTCCATTTCGTCGAGCGCAAACTTATAGATGAGCATAAATCGCGTGATGTCATGCTTTAGCTTTTTGAGCTTGTCCATAGGATCTTCCAATTGCATATGTAATTCTCCTCACACAAGATGTTGTTTATTAAAATAATGGAGCTGTACGGTTTAAGGCGATTGGTAGCAGAGCGAGGATTTGAATCTGGAGAAGCATAGCGTTCGCTTTTGCAATGGGATTATTGCTATATATAAGAATACCTAAGCATCCCATTGCAACAGCGATTCCCGCCTTTCATGCCTTTTAAAGCGCCACAGGAATTTTACGTTTTTCTTTAAAATAAACCCATTCCCGGAAGCCGATATCCTTCAGCATTGCTTTTACGTCTTCCCAATCGTCGCCTACCCGCGAAGGCTTATGGGCATCCGAACCAAAAGTAACCTCCACACCAAAATGATGCGCTCTTTCTAAAATAGAAGCAGACGGATACCATCCGCCACTCAGCTTGGTTTTACCTGAAGTATTAATTTCAATCGCCACATTGGATGCTGCAATCACTTGCAAGGTTTCGTCAATGGCTTCATCGGCCGGAATGTCTGAAAAGGCAGGGAAGTTCCCTTTCATTGCGTCAATATGACCTAAAATCTGAAACATGCCGCTTCGCGCAGATTGCTGAATGAGCGCATAGTAGGCTTGTTTGACCTCGACTTTACGAGCGTCACTTAGTTTTTTCCAACGGTTGCGGTTAAAAATGCTGTCCCCTTCAACATTGTGAATCGACCCGATAAGGTAATCAAATGGATAAGGAGCCAAAGTAGAACGATACAATTCAGCAAAATCAGGGAAATAATCCGTTTCCAATCCAAGAAGCACGTCAATACGGCCCTCGTATTCCTTCTTAAGCTCCTGCACCTCTTTTACATATTCAGCAAGCTCTGACTTGGCCATGTAAATTTTAGGAAAAGCCTGATCCTTTTCGCTACATAGGAAGGGGGAATGGTCGGAAATACCAATAGCTTGTAAGCCTGATTGAATACCTGCTTCGATGTAATCCCGAATGTTGCCGTCTGCATGACCGCAGCGGAAATGATGGGTGTGCAGATCAAATTTCATGGACTGTCTTCCTTTCGTAACCAAGGTTTATATTGTGTATGTTGTTCATAGCGAATTACGTTATTCAGAACTGGTGAAATTCGTCTCCGGCATCCCCTTCAGATCGCTTAAAAATTGCTGCATTGCTGAGTTTAGATAACGGCCGGACTTATAAATCACCCCTACTGGATGACTAACTTCCAGCTCGGGGATATGGATCATTTTTAATGTGCCTGTACGCAGTTCAGAAGTGACTGACAGTCTGGAAATGATGGCAGCCCCGAGATTGATTTCGACCATCCGTTTAACTTCCTCACTGCTGGACAACTCGATCACGACATGGGGCACGATTTGGTGCTTTTTAAAAACATCGTCCACGAATTTCCGTCCCACCGTATCGGGAGAGAGCAGAATGAGCGGAATTTCCCGAAGGGCTTCAATGGTAGCGTGTGGTTGCGAGGCCAGCGGATGCGTAGGAGACACGACAAGTTCAAAGGAATCATAGTACAGAACTGAAGTGCTTAAATTGGGATTACGTTCGATCAGATAACCGATACCCACATCAATAAGTCCGTTCTCCACCTGCTGATAGATCATCGAGGAAGCCATCGATTGAATGGAGGTTTTGATGAGAGGGAACTGATCCTGAAAGTAGGAGAGCACACGCGGTAAAATTTGAATGGCGATGGATGTTGTGGTACCCAGCACAATGTGACCTTGCGGTGTTTCGTTTAAGTCGTACAATCTCTGTCTTAATTCCTCAACTACCTCCAATATGCGCTCGGCGTGTTCCAAAAAAACAACTCCCCGGTCGGTCAGGGTGACGGGCTGGTTGCGGTCAATCAGAATGGTTTTGAACTCATCCTCCAGACTTTTGATTTGGGCGGACACCGCCGGCTGCGTCAAATTGAGAAGCTCTCCGGCTTTACGGAAGCTCATCGTTTTGGAAATCATGATAAGCGTTTCAAGTTGACTGATGTTCATGAAGTTCCTCCTCTCTTTTCTTTAGCTTGTCGCAGCTGTATAGACTGAGTTTAGCCAATCTACTTGTTAATATGTAAAACCATCGTTATGCTTTATTTCATTAGATTATAGGTTATTCGAGCAGGAAGGGCAATGAATCGAAGCAGTACACCGTAAAGTGTGGTATATTGGGAAATAAAGACTAAAGTCCTGATATACTTTAAAAATAACCAGTCTAAATTCGGTATGAAGTAAAGATATAGGACATTATTCACATTTTTTGTGCTTTAGCTATAAAAAATTGCCGAACTGCTGTCGATAAGTGATATAGAGAGCATTTTATTGCAGGTTGAGTCGTTATATAGCATTATTTAAATAAAAACTCAAATTTAAATGGGACTTTTGTTGTGTGTCTAAAAGCCCATCGTAAAGGGGCGCAATGATCGTGAAGGCAGAAGTGATAAATCCTTTTTTGGAGTCGGCGAGACGGGTCATTGAACAATTGATCCAAGTATCTCCTTTACCCGGAAATCTCGGTGTGAAAAATGTTGAGCTGGTGGACGACCATATCTGGATTATGATCGGGATGACCGGACAGCTTAGCGGAAATATTGTGTTCGGCCTAAATGAACAGGTGGCGCTACGTATGGTATCAGCGATGATGGGCGGATTTGTGTTGACTGAAATTGATGAGATGGGAAAAAGCGCAATTTCGGAATTGGGCAATATGATTAGTGGCAATGCCAGTACCATTTTGTCCAGTCAGGGAATTGTCGTGGATATCACTCCTCCGCAGGTCATGAAATCAGAAAACCTGACCACTTTTGTGCCTCAGCGTGCTCTTTGTATTCCGCTATCCGTGGAAGGAATCGGTGAGCTGGATATTCAGGTGATGATCTCTTAATATTAAAGGAGCAAGTTTCTTTAATGTGGAGGGATGTCCATGAGTACATTGCAGGATAAGGTAATTGTGATTACAGGTGCATCCAGTGGAATTGGTGCCCTTTGCGCTCAATTGCTGAGCGCAAAGGGCGCAATTCCTATTTTAACGGCGCGTTCGCAGGAGCGATTGAAGCAAGTATCTGCGGGAATTAGCGGCAGGCATGAGCTGATCCCGCTGGACGTAACTTGCAAGGAGCAGGTAGAGGCTGTTGCTGCACGAGTATTGGAAAAGTACGGACGGGTTGATATATTGCTCAACAATGCGGGGTACGGAAAGTTTGAGTATTTTCACGAAACCGACTTGTCAGAGTTTGAACAAATGATGGACGTGAATTATATGGGGGTCGTTCGCTGCATTAAGGCGTTTCTGCCGCAAATGACAGAGCGGAGCTGTGGGCAGATTGTGAATGTAGCATCGATGGCCGGGAAAATCGGGACAGCCAAATCGGCTTCTTATACGGCCACGAAGCATGCGTTACTCGGTTTCAGTAATGCGCTCCGGCAAGAACTGCGCGGAAGTGGAGTGACCGTAACGACGATTAACCCCGGGCCGATTGATACACCGTTTTTTGAGCTGGCAGATCCTTCCGGGGGTTATGTGCGGAATGTTGGCTGGTTTATGCTGCAACCTGATAAGGTAGCACAGCATATCGTAAGAGCGATGGAGCTTGGCAAGGAGGAGGTTAATCTGCCACAGTGGGTATCTCCTTTTCTCAAGCTGTATCAATTAGCTCCCAGACTGATCGACAGGCTGTGGCATGGTGTGATGAATAAGAAATAATAGATGTCCCGTAGCCATTAGGTGTGGTGAGGGACATCTTTTATTTTTGTGATTTGGTAACAAGGCTATTTTCGCATATAATGGAGAGTAACGAATTTACGTATAGGGGTTGGACCTTTTCATGACATTGAATTTTGAAGCGCTCGGCGTTGAACAAGATCTGTTAGCCAAACTGACTGAGCATGAAATTACACAGCCTTCGCCTGTTCAGGCAGAGGCTATACCGGAAATAATGAAGGGAAAACATGTATTGGCGCGCTCGCAAACCGGCACAGGCAAAACACTGGCTTATTTGCTACCGCTGCTACAAGCCATTGACCCACAGAAAAAGGCGACGCAAAAGCTGATACTGGCTCCAAGCCAGGAATTGGCCATGCAAATTGTACGTGAGGGTCAACGCTACGGAGAGCATCGTGGAATCCGTGTACTGGGTCTGATTGGTGGGGCGGCCATCAAGCGCCAAATCGAAAAGCTAAAGGATCACCCACAGCTTGTGGTAGGCACACCAGGACGTGTACGGGAACTCATCGCTTCGAAAAAGCTGAAGATGCACAATATTACAACGATTGTCATCGATGAGGTGGATCAGATGTTCCAGCTCGGCGGAGCAGGCGATGTGACCCATATACTGGGCTCTGCCCAACGTGACCGTCAATTGGTATTCCTGTCCGCCACGCTGAATAATGAAATTCAGTCGCTGGCACAACGGGAGATGCCTGATTATGTAGAAATAGGGATTGATCCCGACCAGAAGACGGCCAGTGGACTGGAACATTATTACTTTGTATCCGAAGAACGGGATAAGGTGGACATGCTGCGCCGTCTGGTACGACATTTTAATCCGAGAAAAGCGCTGGTGTTCGTGAATACAACCAATGCCATCGGAGAAATTGAAGCCAAGCTTAAGCATATGGGTCTAACTACGGCATCCTTGTATGGAGATGCAGATAAAGTCACGCGCAGCAACGTGTTGGCCCGATTCCGAGAGGACAAGCTCAAAGTGCTGGTCGCTTCCGATGTGGCAGCCCGTGGTCTGGATATTGAGGGGCTTGAAATGGTCATTCATTTTGACCCGGCTACGGATAGTCAAGCTTATGTTCACCGCGCAGGGCGGACAGGACGTATGGGACGCAAAGGATTAGTGGTGTCGGTTGTGACCGACCGCGAAACGTTCATCATGCGTAAGTTTTCCCGTGAACTGGGAATCGATATTGCAGAGCGTGCGTTGTATGGAGGTCGAGTTGTGGTGCCGCGCCCGGCGGATGCCAAACGTGCCCCTGTAAGGCCGTCTGAGACTAGATCCATTTCCAATGGAACAGTGACGGAAAACCGCAAGACACCTGTTCGGACTGAAGCAGGACGTCCAGGCAGGAATTCCGTGAACGGTTCAGCTCCAGGCAAGAGCAAAGGAGCAGCCTTGTCCAAAGCAGGAAAGGCACAGCGCGAGCGTGATCGTAAAAACAAGGGTGCGCCAAGATGGCTGAAGGAAAAAGGATCAAAACCGAACGAGTAAGGGAGAAGAGGGGGAGCCATGGAACAACAGCCTGTGTTGCAAATTAACGGACTGACCGGTGGATACAGCGCCAAACGCCCGGTGTTGCATCAGATTTCGCTCGATGTGAAGCCGGGCGAAATGGTGGGATTGATCGGTCTTAACGGGGCCGGGAAAAGTACGACGATGAAGCACATTTTGGGTCTGATGACACCACAGGCCGGAGAAATTCGCGTACAGGGGCATAAGCAGGATGAGAATCCCGAGGCGTATCAGGGAGCTATTGCTTTTGTACCCGAAGCTCCAGAGCTGTATCCTGAAATGACAGTGATGGAGCATATGGAGTTCACGGCCAGAGCGTACGGAGTCAGCGAAGCAGATTTTCGCACGCGCAGTGATCAAATGCTGGACTTGTTCCGTATGCGGGATAAAAGTGGAAGTATGTCGATGCATCTCTCCAAAGGGATGCGCCAGAAAGTGATGATTATGTGCGCATTTTTAGCGGGGCCGCCGTTGTATGTCATAGATGAGCCTTTTTTGGGTTTGGACCCGCTCGGCATTCGTTCCCTGCTTGACTTTATGATGGAGATGAAGCGTGCGGGCTCGTCTATTTTGCTCAGTTCTCATATTTTGTCCACGATTGAAAATTATTGCGATCGTTTCATTGTGCTTCATCAGGGTGCCATTATCGCTCAGGGTACACTGGACGAAGTGACAGCACAGGCGGGTAAGCCGGGCATGCCGCTGGAAGATGCATTTTATGAGCTGGTACAGGGCAGGGAATGAGCATGGATTTGCAACGTTTGCATAAAGAGAGACGTCTAGCGTTCTGGGGACAGGTGCTGCCTTATTTGGGCTATGTCATTCAGAGCGGCCTGGCGGTGGTCTTCGGCTTTGCGCTGATTGCTTTTGCCGCATGGTACACGTCGCTGCTGATGCATATTCCGCCGGATTTGCCCATCCGCTGGATCATGCTTATTGTAGCTATTCCAATTGCGCATGCGAGCTTTCGAACGTATTTGAATGCCGCAGATATTGTCTTCCTTCGTCCCCAGGAGCACGCGATGCCACAGTATTTTAAAGCCAGTCGGATTCGAGGCGTGGTATATAAAATATTTGGTTTGTTGCTGCTGTCCATTATTTTGTGGCCGCTGTATATCCGCAGTGATGCTGCGCCTAAGCCGCTGCTACTGACTCTGCTGCTGTTCGTGCTGCTGAAGGTGTTATTTAGCTACGGCGGCTGGCAGGAGCTTCGCATGGTATCGGTTGGCGCGAGTGTAGGCTATCGACTACTGCGGTGGGTGCTGGCTGTGCTGATGATAGCCGCATGGCTATGGCAGCCCCCGCTACACAGCTTGCCGTTTATCGTATTGGTTGGCGTGGTGTACATGCTTGTTCTGCGTTTGCCGGTCAAGCTGCTAGTGGCTTGGGAAAAACTGATCCGCACAGAGGCTATGCAGGCTGCCCGCGTGATGCGTACGTTGGGCTGGTTTGTCGATGTGCCTGCCCTTACACAGAGAGTGACGCCGCGCCGCTGGCTGTCCTGGCTGGGTGGCAACATACCTTGGAACAGGAGGGGAGCGTATCGTTACCTGCTGTTTAAGACGTTCTTGCGTACAGAGCCAGCAGGCATTGTCATTCGGCTAGGTATTCTGGGTCTGTTAATTATATATATCACCCATGCTAGCTGGATTGGTATTGCCGTATATTTGTTTTTTATATTCCTCATAGGTGTTCAGATTACATCATTAAGACAGTATCACAAGGATTCGTTGTGGCTTCAGCTATATCCGATTCCTGCACATAGTCGCCGTGCGTCTTTTCTTGACTTTGTTGTTCGGTTGACGTTGCCGGCTGCGGTGGTGCTGTGGCTTCCTTTTCTGGCAAAAGGAACGGAGGATTTACTGTCTACATTGCTCACGTTGGTTGGAGGAGTCCTTGTTGTGTTCCTGCTCCGGGGTACTCAAGCCAAAAAATGGCGTTTGGACGGACAGGATGAGGAAGAAGTGTGATCCATATCTGTGTCAATAAAGTAAAGGCTAATTCGCAAGCAGCAAAAGCTGAGCTGCCTGAGGATTAGCCTTTTTTGTACATTCACTGCTTATGGTAGTCGTGGGTGCAGATATCGGTCTGCTTAAACGAAGATCGTTTTGCTGATGATAACTAACAAAATGAACAGTACCAAAATTGTTCCTGTGCTTGTGAATGCGCCGTAACCACCGTAACCGCCTCTTGTTTCTTCTGCTCCCATGCTCATTCTCCTCTCGGTCATTGTGATAAAGGATACATCGTATCTTATGAAGTGGGTTTCCGGATTGCGTGGGCCAATGTTCTGGTGTGTTGCCGAATCGCCCTATATTTTTCATCAGATGCAGGAGATGAGAGAGGAAAAGGTACGTATTATCGAGAATAGAAGAAGTATGTAATCATTATCACTTGGAAAGTGGGAAAGACGAGATGCTGGTAGATAAGCTGCTCGTGAACATATTTCTTGTGTTTGTACCGTTACTCGTATATAGCGCTTTGTCGGATCATCGGCATAGGAAGCATACCCCGCTGCTTATGGGAGGGGTGCTGGGTGTTTCTTCTGTGCTTTGTCTTATGTTTTCGTACATTTGGTACGGATTATATTGGGATCTTCGGTATGTTCCTTTGATTCTCTCTGTTTTATATTTTGGTCCCAAGGCAGGTCTAATGAATGTGACGCTAATGGTAATGGCGCGTATGTATGTAGGCCCAGAGTCTATGGTGGTGGGGCTTCCGAGCATGATGTTGTGTTATTTGGGACCTCTCTTGGTAAGAAAAAAATTTATGAGGCTCAAAAGCATGTTGCTTCGAGTGGGCATGAATATGGTAATGAGTATATGGATCACTGGAGTTATGCTGATTTTTCTTTTAATACATTCTTGGATCAATGGCAGACTGGATGAGGATGAGATTGAGCTGATTCGCTCAATACTCTGGTTCGGTGTGATTCAATTCCTAAGTATTGGAGCCTCTTCTTTCTGGATGGAGTTTAGTTTGGAGCGGGAAGAAATGAGAAGAAAAATTAAATATGCCGAGCGTCTGAATACGTTGGGTGAACTGGCAGCCTCTATGGCTCATGAAGTACGGAATCCTTTAACCGTCGTAAAAGGGTTCCTGCAAATGGTTCAGTCAGGATTAGAAGGGAAAAATCGCAGATATGTTGCTTTGGCACTGGCAGAGGTGGATCGGGCTGAAAGAATTATTAGCGATTATCTGAACTTATCCAGACCGCAGATTGGGAACACAGAACGAATGGATCTGTCTGGCATGGTTCAGCAGATCGTTTTGCTTCTGAAGCCAATGGCGACCAAGCAAGGCGTAAGGCTGTATACAGAGCTAAAGAATGAAATTTACGTACATACAGATCGTAACCAGCTGTTACAGGCGTTAATACATGTGACGAAAAATGCGATTGAAGCTGCGGAAGATGGAGGCAGTGTATACATAAAGCTGGCGATTCAGGAAGAGCAGGCATGTCTGAGTATCAGGGATACTGGAAAAGGCATGAGCCAGGAGCATCTCGAACGAGTGGGTACTTTGTTTTTTTCAACCAAAGAGGTAGGAACAGGACTGGGAACGGTCGTTTCCTTTCGAATTATTGAAGCGATGAACGGAAGTATACGCTATGAAAGTGAGCCCGGAGTCGGAACGGAGGTCGTCATCCTGCTGCCACTGGCACAGGAATCTCTGCTTGCTGCGGAAGGGTAATTGTTGGACGTGTGATAGGCAATAGTCAGCCGACCCAAAAAGCGGTATGCCCTAATATCCGGCATACCGCTAGTTATCTATATATTTAGCTTGATATAAATTAGGCGTTCAACAAATCTTGTGCGCCACGATACACAATGTCATACAGGTCTTCCAGATACTCTTCTTCGATACATGAGAACGCGATACGGAGATCGTATTCACCCAGTGCAATCGTGCCGACTCCATATTGTTCTAGCAAATGTGTACGCAGTCGTTCAGCAGACAAGCCGTTCAGCTTGAGACACATAAAATAGCCTGAATTGAAAGGATAGTAGCTCCATACATCTCCGTATTTTCCGCTATCGAGCAACGCTTTTACTTTATTAGCCCGCCCCTTCATAATTTGGAACTTTTCATTTTTCTGTTGTTCAAAATCGGCTGATTTGAGAGCATCCAGTACGAAGGTTTGAGATGGGTGAGGACCGCTCGAAATCGTTGCCCGGATAATCCCTAGTGTTTTTTGTTCCAGTGCGCTCAGTACATCCTGATGCTCCGAAGCAAAGGTAATAAATCCGACACGGAAGCCCCAAACGAATTCTTCTTTGGTAGCTCCGTCAATTTTGACTGGTAAAATTCTCGGATGAAGCCCGGCTAGCTGACCGAATAGTGATTCATGCAGAGAGTCCTCGAAGAACAGGCCAAAATAAGCGTCATCTGTCACAACTACGACATTGATGCCTGCTTCCGCCGCTTCCTGAATGGCAGCGACAATTGCTTTACCCTCTTCAAGGCCCGGTGTGTAGCCTGTCGGGTTGTTTGGGAAGTTCAGTACAACGATCGCTTTACCGTATTCTTTCTGCGCCAGTAGCGCCTCGCGTAATCCCTCACTATTAAAACGGTGATCCTCTGTAAACAACGGGAAATTCACCAAACGTCCATGGCGGCGAATACCGAAAGTCAGTTCATAGTTCTCCCAGTTTTTATCTGGATAAATGACAGCATCTCCTTCATCCGTAAACAGGTCGGCAACGATGCTCAAACCGTGGGTCAGCGCGTTCGTAACTACAGGAAGGCCGTAGCCTTTTCCAGCCAGTGAAGGATTTTCTTTCAGCATTTTGTCACGCCATACGCTACGAAGTTCAGGCTTGCCCGCAGGGGGAGCGTAAGGATACAAATCCTTGGGACTGTAAGCGGACAGCTTCTCCTGAATAACCTCCAAATGCATAGGACCATTGCCTTCAGTAGCAATCCCGATCGTAGCATTATACTTTTTGGCAAGTTTCCCTGCCTCAGCGGATTGACTCAAAATCCCTTCTTTTGGAAAATAAATCTCTTTACCTAAAAGAGAAAGCATTTGATATACATGCTCGTTGCCTGTCTGAATGTTTTGATTTAACTGCGCTGCCAGTGGATTCATTCCCGTTTCATCCTTCCAAGTCATTTTGATTACATATTATAGCATTACACACGGTAAGCGTCACGCACAAGCATTAGGGGGCATAAGAATGTATTTTTTGCTTAATCGTGGTGCTGCGCTTATATTATAAAATAACGGGATAACAGGACAACCAGAGATGAACCAAGGGAGGTGCAGATTTTGTTGGATACATCTGCGTCATCGTTTATCTTGCTGCCGGCCTTTGCCAAAATTGTGTGCGAGCCGGGCTGGAAATGGCAGGTACGCGAAAAGCCGATGCCAAACTATGATTTATTTTATGTATGGAGTGGAGAAGGAACGGTTGTATTAAACGGGGAATCCTATCCGGTGAGCAAGGGCAGCTGCTTTCTGTTCAAACCGGGAGACGATACCCGTGCCACACATAATCCGCAAAAGCCGCTCATACTTACTTATATTCATTTTGATCTCACCGAACAACCCAAGCAAATTCCAGCCAGCTACCGTATGCTGGAGGAAACGTTCGAGGTGGAGCATATGCTTGCCAGATATGTGCGTCTGCGCCTGGAGCGTGCTTATGGGGCTGATGAGGAGGGCCAGCTGATCCTGAAGCAACTGATGATTCATCTGCTGCGTGCAGACCGGAGGGAACCGCAGGAGCAACAGGCCAGTAACCAGCTCACCGAGGTCATCCGAGAAACGGCCAACTACGTGCGCCAGCATCCGGGACTTCCTCATCGAGTCGAGGATTTGGCAGCACGTGCAGGGCTGTCACCGCGTTATTTTTCGATAAAATTCAAGGAGCTGCTAGGTGTTTCCGTGCAATCTCATATTATCAGCATGCGGATTGAGCGCGCACAGCATCTGTTGCTACATGCCGGAATGAATGTAACTGAGGTGGCGGAGGCTTTGGGGTACCGCGACATCTTTTTTTTCAGCCGCCAATTCAAGCAGTATACAGGAAAAAGTCCGTCTGAGATTCGATAAGCTATTAGCGCATGACGAATATAAAAGATAAATCAAAAAGGACCGGAGCAGTTACGCTGGGTCCTTTTTCATTTGAGCATTTGAATCATTCGATCCCAATGCTCAAAGTACAGCTGTTTTTTTGTTGCAATCCTTCATTTATGCCTTAGGATCGTGTCGAAAGCTACCAAGACGTTGTCCCATTTTCACCACATCCCCCAGCTTCAATGCGGGGTCGGGCTCAAATGTGCCGTTTTCAGTTAGCAAAACGACGGTTGAGCCAAATTCAAAATAGGCGAGATCGTCACCTTTTGTCCATGAAGTCGCTTGTTCATCCGTATATTTGATGCTGCTCACATTCATTGCGCCAACCTTGACGACTGCCACCTCACCATATTCGTGGGCCATGTACGTAATCTGTCGTTCATTGCGGCTAAGAACTCCCCTCATATGTTGCAAACCAAAGTCATTCACTGGGTATACTTTGCCGCGCAGATGCTCCTTTTCTACCAGTGTACCGGATACCGGTGCATGAATGCGATGGTAATCTGTCGGGCTGAGATAGAGCACAAAAGCATAGCCGTGTGTGTACTTCTCAAGACGCGGAGAGCGGTTAAGAAGCTCTTCCAGCGTATAGTCTTGCCCCTTGACATTCAAAAGAGTGCCAGACGTAATTGGGCCGGTAAACGTAATCCGTGCATCCACCGGACTGGTCATCACCTCGGCGTTCGTATCAATCGGGCGCATGCCCGCTTTTAATTTGCGTGTAAAATAGGCGTTCAGGGAGCGGTATTCTTTCCAATCCTGTTCCGCCTCATGCGTCTGGATCTGGTACGTACGTATAAAGGTGGGGATAAAAAGTCGGCTTGCACCGCTTTGCGCGAAGGAGCCCACAATCCGGCACACCCACTTGCGCGATGATAGCTCCGTCATAAGCCGCAGCCACTGTTTTGCCATTACAGATCCCCCTTGTTCATTTCCGAGCCGTCTTGGCCGGAACCTGTCCGGCCGCTCTGAACTATATTGACACAGAATGTGACGTAAATCAATACAGGGGACGGCCTGGTGAACGTTCGGTGCCTGACGAAGACATTCGTTCGAGAAGCCAACGAGCGTAAGCCATCGGCTGAGCGTATGTTTCTTTCCAGACATTACTCATGCCTGCCTGGCTAAAGCCATAGCGCTGATCACGACCGTTGCACTCGATAAAAATAATCTTGCCTTCATGGGTAATTCCCAGATCCAGTCCGACATCGGCGAGACGGGGCAGGTGTAGTGCCAATCGGTGAACGATTTGCAATGAGAGTCTCTCTAGCTCATTCATCAGCCGGGGTATGTTTGAGGTTTGCACCGTCTCTGTTCGTGATAACACCTCTGGTAGGGAACGGGCCGTACCGCCCTGGGCTACATTGGAGACGAAAGTGTGGGATGGAGCAATTTTGGCAAACATGCCTGTCACGCCCCAGATACCTCCATATCCGCGCTGAACGGTCACACGGATATCAAATGGACGATTGTCGCACAAAGCAAGCGGAATGGTTTCCTGAACGATATGAGGCACATGCATCAGTCGCTTATGCAGAAATAAAGGGAGTTCTCCGACATTTAACCGTAGTGTGGACCAACGTTCAGGTATCGTTGGATGAGCACATTGCAATGTCCAGCTTCCGCCGGAATGCCTCAGCCGCATAATACCTCTACCCACGCTACCGCTGCTAGGTTTAATTACAACATCCCCGGTTTGCTCCATCAAGGTACGGATGGAGGACGAGTTGCCTTGCAATGTTTTGGGCAGGTGGGGGTGTAGCAGAGGATCTTCCTGTAGAATTGCATGTATATGGTCTTTGCCGAAACGGTTTTGTTCATTAAAAATA
Source organism: Paenibacillus sp. TSM33 (assembly GCF_056099025.1). Lineage (NCBI taxonomy): Bacteria > Bacillati > Bacillota > Bacilli > Caryophanales > Paenibacillaceae > Paenibacillus > Paenibacillus sp. TSM33. The sequence continues at coordinate 207,833 of NZ_JBLZXB010000018.1, read as the reverse complement.
TAGAATCCCTTGTGTACCAGCCTGTTGATATCGCGGGCATTTTCATTTTGCCGATAGAGAGTGCGATTGTGGATGACTGGCGGCAACGGAAGAGTCATCTGCCGATACTCGTTGCCGTTTTTAACAAAAGCCCGGCATGTTCCGGTCGATATATGAATATCTTCCAGACGAAGAAAGCAGGGGATCAGCTCGTAGCTTAACCCGGCCTCCTCGTAATTGGCGATAGATTCATAACGCGTCCTCATGACGGGAATGCCCCGGTAAGTTGCCGGGTTGAGCATGACGCCGACATGCAACATGAGTATGTCCGCCCTCCTTATCGTCAATCCAACTGACCATATTGTGATTCTAGTCCATCATATGTATCAAAGATCGGCCAGGCATGGACGCTAGCCTTGCGATATGCCCAAAGTCATAAGGCAAGCACCTTTCAGAGCAAGAAACGATATGATACAAGATGAGTGTTGAAGGGTGAGGGAATAAGGTGAGGAAAGTAGGTGAGGTGATGCAAAAGCTGAAGGTAGCAGTCATTACACCGGGCTCTTTTGTTATACCTTCGCCCCGCAGCAGTTCAGTGGAGCGGGTAATTGCTCGTATGGTACCGCTGGCTAGCCATAAGCTTCAGGCACAGATCTATGGCATAAAAGGGGCAGAAACACCGGATCACGGCGATATTGACGGAATTCCTTGTATGCGCTATACGCGGGGAGCAGGTTATATTCCCGAGGTAATCGCTAATTTGAAGAGATGGTCACCTGCGGCTATAGATGTACACAACCGTCCCGCAGTTGCGCATGCCATTCGCGAGGCTTTGCCCGATAGCAAAATTGTGCTGACTTTGCATTCCACCACGTTCATTCGGGAGCCTCACCTCAAACGGAAGGACATGGGTAGGCTGCTGTTGCCAATGGATCGTATTATTGTGAACAGTGCGTATTTGGGGGCAATCGTGGCCTCTGACAGTCCCGATGCGGTGAGAAAACGCATCGTCATCAACAAGCTGGGTATTCATCCGGGTGATTTCCTGCCACGGTGGACTCCTGCAGCAGAAGCGATCAGGTCGGCACGATTGGACGATTTCGGCTGGTCAGACCGCCGAATCGTGTTATATGCAGGCAGACTGAAGCCAGGGAAGGGAGTTCATCGGCTGCTGAAGGCACTACGGCGTATCGTCTATACTTGTCCGGACATGCTGCTGCTCATAGCAGGCAGTGCCTATTACGGTCACGACCGTCACACACCGTACACAGCAGCATTACATCGGCAGATACGCAAACTAAGGTTGGAGAGGCATGTGCACTTCCTGGGCTATGTGCCGCATCCGGCATTGGCCTCGTTATACCAGTTAGCTGATGTGGTAGCTGTTCCTTCGATAGAGGATGAGGCCTTCGGGCTGGTCAATCTGGAAGCTATGGCTGCAGGAGTGCCTGTGGTTGCATCACGAGTCGGTGGTATTCCAGAAGTTGTGCAACACGGCAAGACAGGCTGGCTTGTTTATCCGTCACGCGGTGAGCAGGAAATGGCCGACGCCATCATCAGGTTGCTCCAGCAGCCCGGCTTACGGCAACGGATGGGAGAAGCCGGACTAGACGAGGTGCGGAGGCGATTTTTATGGCAGCATTCCGCCCAACGCTGGACTCAAATCATAACAGACTGCGCAACGGAGTGACGTGATCGCGGTTACGTGCATAGGCTATCTCATAGGCATTAGGCCATGATTCCCACCTGGGTGAATGAAGCGGAGCGACCGCTGGTTCACTCCTGTGTCAAAGGAGCGGTCATCATGAACCATCGCACGAACCATAGCCCTAAGGATAAAAAAATAGCACGGCGTAATCTTTCTAATACAGTCCCCTCTCCCCGTGTAAATAAGGAGAAAACGGCTTCGCCTGCTGGTAGTCACAGACCCACTCGGCGTGGAACGGCAAGTGTACCAGTCCCCGTAGAGAAGAATACCTCGGTTCAAACTGTAGAGGAAGCGGCATGGAAAAAGCATAAGCTTCCCAAAACGCTGGAAGAAGCGATGCAGATGAATCGAGCATCTGTGCTGCTGTTGTCTGTGCCTGACTCAGATACCGAATACGGCACGGAACACGACATGGCATCTATGAAGACGGAAGGTCAGACCGAGCAAGATTCGTTATTGGATTGTTCCATAACCAGTATTCACATTGCGGAAGGAAGACAGCGCCCAAAGCAGCGAATGCGCCTGCCCGAGCAAGATACCAATCTAGCTTTTCATACTGAAAAAGAATTAGGTCGGAATGCCATTCAAGATGGCTTAGCGATCGATGACGGGACTACTGACAGTGAAGTGATTTCAACTCAATTTGGCAGCATTTCCTTTTATCTTCCTACCCAAGCGGTTACAAGCGAAGTGAACATTGTGTTTGAGAAGCCTTTTATAGACACACAATATGCCATCACCGCCAATGCGAGCGTACCGGGAGTGATCGTATCTGTTACCCAGCGACAGAGGTATTCGGCAGTGCTTACAGTAGAACGCAGACAATCGGGTCCGACATGTGAGGGATGGATTCATTGGATTGCGATGGGACACTAGTCAAAGGCCAGAATGTAAGTTGCAAATCAACTTCATAATGAAAAAAGGCGTCCCATAATGGGACGCCTTATACATAAGGGTGGAGGCGGCAACGCGGTGGAGAAGTTAGAAGGGACGTCAGATAATTGGTGAAGGCATTTTTTATTTCTGTTTAATAGGCAAAGCATGATAGCCAAAAGCCAAATCGAGCAAGGCGCTCGCTTCTTGACGCAGCAATAAGTTCTTTGGACGGAAGGTAAAGGAGCCATCAGTATTGATGATGGTATCCGGATCTACGATTCCCTGTGAGGCAAGGGCTTGAATGGACTGGACCGCCCAGGCATCTGCAGCGTCGAGCAATTTCACCTGAGTGGCTTGGTCAGGTTGAATCTGCTTCAAGTTTTGAATCATGGTTGCTGCGACTTGTCTGGTAATCGGAGTTGCGCGATCATATTTTGGTATGCCTACTTTGAGTTGCTTCTTGATTTTTTCGATTTCGTCTGGGAAAATATAACCTCCATGTGCGAGCAACAAGGCGTCAGCAAATTCCCCTTGTGTCATCGTGCCCTTCGGGTTAAATAGATTACCTGTTTTAGCATTCATGATGTTTAAAGCATGAAGATTGTCTATATGGCTTCTATAGTTACTCTTTTGCGGGACATCTGCAAAAGACGGTTTGAGATTGATTTTCTGAGATTGAGCTACAACCCCTAGACCTTTAGGGCTGGTGTAATAAAAATACGCGATTTCTCCAGCTTTGTTTTTCTGGAAAGCGAGCTTGTTTCCTTCTGCATCTTCAAACAACAATGGGTGAATCATTTTGAGTACTTGCTTTCCCGCAGTTTCATCTTCCATGACCAACGCCCCATTCTCATAGGAAAAGTGGGTACGAATCGCGAATACACGTGTATTTTGATACAGACCCACGTATTTTTGCGCTTCTTTTTCCGCTAACTGGTGGTACGTTGGTTTCTTCACAGTGATAGTTTGAGGGAAATAATGATCCATGAACGCATCGTACACATCTAGACTCATCATGGAATCATTATTGTAGGACATGAAAAATGCGGTTTTTTGTTCAGGCACCAAAACCATCAACGAAGAATGTCCCGGCATGTTTCCGCCTTTTAATACCACATGTTGACCGTTGGCAAAGTCGTTGAAATATGTCTCAAATCCAACTGTCGCAATAGGAATCGTCTTATCTGCGAAAACTTGGTAGGCATGCATCATATCCATGCTTTTTTTACTTACGATTTGTTTACCTCCAAACTTTCCATTCTGTAGCTGCATAATCATGTACTTTGACATGTCTTCTCCAGTAGACAAAATGCTTCCTTGTGGTCCATCAGTTGGAGCGTGCCCATAGGTTGGATGAGGATCGCCAGTGGGACTGTAATGTGTAGCCATTCTCTTGAGAAGGTCAGGCGTAAAGCGCACACTGGTAGATTTCATGCCTAATGGTTTAAAAATATTCTTTTCCATATATCGTGAGAAAGGCATGCCCGTAACATTCTCTACTGCATATCCTGCGAGTAAAAATGAGAAGTTGTCATACGTATAAGCTTCACCGGGCGACCGTACCACTGTCGGCATATGTTTAGGAATAAACTCCTTCATCGATATATTTTGATTAACGTATTCGGGTCCAGTTATCGTGGTGATATCGGGATAATCTACGCCGCTGGTATAGGTCAACATATCAAATAAGGTGAGGGCTTTTCCTGTTTTATTGGGTATTTTCAACCCACCGAGATACCGTTGTACATCTTGATCTAGCTTAAGCTTTCCTTTATCGACTTGTTGCATCACGGCCAAGGCGGTAAAAGTTTTCGAAACCGAAGCAATTTGGAAGACCGTGTCCTTATTGACCGGAATCTTCTTTTCTTTATCTGCATAACCGTATCCTTTATTAACGACGACTTTTCCATCATGGACGACGACAAAACTTGAACCGTTCACATTGTACTTCTTCATTTTTTCCACGAATAATGGATCAGCAAAAGATTCTACTTCTTTTGCATTATTGGGAGCTTTCGTCATTTGAATATTGGCCGTGGATGTCGATGGTTTTAATTCTCCAACTTCTAATGATTGTTGGGAACAAGCAGAGATCATGCTGGTAGAAATGAGTAGCAGTGCGAGGCTTGCTTTATTTATTGCTTTTTTCATTTTCGAACTCTCCTTTTTTTGATTGCGATGTTCTTGTCAGCACACCGAGTTGTCGACTCACCCGTGTATGAACCGAGTGTAGCAAGCGGCAAGTCATAGTAGCTAGTGACCTTTCGTCTTCTAATGCATGACATCAAAAATAGAGCGTAGTACGGCTTGTTTTATAGTCATGACCTACAAATCATGACACTTTGACACTACTGTATGTGACAGATAATAAGTTAGATTCGAAGGGCGATTCATAACGTATTAGCAAAGAAAAGAAAGAGTAGGAGAGATTCAAATGACGAAAGAATCAGCTCGAAAAAGGTTGCAAGATTTCTACTTTTTGTTGTTTACCTTCGGATCTGGACTGTTTTATTTTTGCTTCTATTTGGCCAGCATTACATTTGCGTTGGCGATGACGGTTATCTTCGTGGGTATTCCCTTGTTGGCGTGTGTGTTGCGAACAACTCACACATTTGTCCAATATGAACGCATTCAGACGAAGGTTTATACGGATATATCGATAGAGCCAATCCTGACAAGGACAAAAGGTGGGAGGGATAAATGGATGAAAGCGAGAGAAGCAATTCTTAATAGTAGCAATTGGAGGGCCGTTTTTTGGCTTATGCAGAAATTTTTTATTGGGGTGATTAGTCTCATATGTGCCGTTATATTGTACATAGTTCCGCTCGTATTTATCGTTACACCGATACTTTTTCAATATATTGAGCTATACTTATTGGGATTCGCTGTGGATTCATGGGAAAAGGCTATATGTGTCATGCTCGCTGGGTGTATTCTCGTCTGGATCAATACTCGCATTGGAAACAGCCTAGTTCAAATTGTTGGAATGTACACGCGTTACATGTTCAAAGCTATTAAGGGGTGATAATTTGTTTACAACCTGGAAACAATGGCTCTGGTATGACTGGTTATTGCTTTGTATACGTTTTGTCATCTGGTTCTCATTGATGATAACTACGATCCAACACCAGGACCATTTAACTGTGCCCCTTTGGATCATCATTCTTTGGGAAGTCGCCTCATTTTCAGTACCTTGGATTTGTTTAATGTTCAGTTATCGCTACTATCTGTTTACTGAGATGGTTTTGTTTGGCGGAGTCTGCTTTTACTTAACCTTGCTATTTCCGGGGGCGTATCTTGCATTTTTAATGCCAACTTTTATGATCGCGGCAAATAGTGCTCATAAATCATTCCGTTGGTCGGGTTCTATCACAATTGTTTTGTTTCCGTTGCTCATTGCAATGTTTTCCCCAGGAACAGATCTATGGGCGATTATCCCACAAATTGGTCTGGCTTTTGCGATGGGATTTTCCTTTCACTTACTCGTTTCTAATTACCGCCAAAATGAAATTATTCGCAATCAGAAGCTTGTGCTGGAACAGTACCTATCTCAGATTGAGCGGATTACTTTGTTAGAGGAGCGCGATAGGCTTTCCAAAGATTTGCATGATACAATGGGGCATTCCTATACCTCGATCATTATGGGGTTGGAAATATTGCGTACGGAATTAGCGACAAAAGATGGAGAGCAAAAAATCGATTCATTATTGCAATTGGCCCGTAACAGTATGGAGGAAGTGAGAGCCTATTTGCATCAAATAGATTCACCACAAGAATCACTTCCCTTGACTGTTACTTTGCAACAATTAGCAGAGGAGTTCCAGAAACATGCACAAGTAAATGTACGCACTCGAATAATAGGGGAAGAGTACATAGTCTCCAAACAAGCGAAAATGACGTTCTATCGGAGCTTGCAGGAATCGCTGACTAATGCCGTGCGCCATGGACAATCCACTGAAATCATTGTGTCACTGCATTTTGAGCCGCAACAAACGAGATTGGATGTGCAGGATAATGGCGACGGAGTGGAGGAGTGGAAGGATGGCTTCGGATTAACTGCAATGAAAGAACGTGCGACACAGTTACAAGGAAGAGTCACTGTATACTCCGAAAAAGGCGAAGGGACGTTCATTTCATGTGTGTTACCCAGACTGGTACAATTGTCCGATGAACGAATCCGCTTGTGTATCGTCGACGATCATTCGTTTATTCGAGACAGTCTCCATACAATCTTGGACGGGCAGGAGGACTTACAGGTAGTAGGGGTGGCTGAAGATGGAGAACAAGCTGTGGAATTGTGCAGAAGCCTGAAGCCAGATTTAATACTAATGGATTTGGAGATGCCCAATCAGGATGGGATTCGTGCAACCAAAATAATCAAGGAAACATGGCCTGACACTCGTGTCCTCATCTTGTCAACGTTTCAGGATACAGAGAGGGCGAAGGAAATCATGCGAAGCGGTGCTGACGGGTATTTGCTGAAATCCATAGAGTCGCGTGAACTGGCTGAAACGATTCGCCTCGTCTATCGGGGAGGCACGATAATTGACCAAGATTTGTTCCATAGAATGTGGGATGAAAATGATAAAGAAGAGTCAGTCGAATCGAGGTCAGATGGAAAAGAGTATGGCTTAACGAAACGCGAACTAGAGATTTTGAATCTTTTGTCTCAAGGAAACCGTTATAAAACAATTTCTTCGAAACTTTATTTATCAAACGGCACAGTAAGAAATTACGCCTCCACTCTCTATGACAAGCTGGGAGTCAACAATCGAGAAGAAGCCGTGCAAAAAGCAAGAGACACAGGATTACTTTTGTAAGAGAAAAGGACGCCCCCTCAAAGGGGCGCCATAAATAAGGGGGGAAGGGGTGCAGACTTGTACACTGCACCCCTATTTTTCGTCCATGGTAGGGCAGAGCCAAATGACAGTGCCTAACGGCAAAGGTCTACGGACGAGAATATGAGGAGGATAATGTATATGGTTTAGTTTACACCTACAGCGTCAAAAGACTTGGCAGCTGCAGTTGCTTCTGCTGAGTTCGCCCCGTACAGATCATTTGCGGCTTGGATCACAGCAGCACGTGCGTTGGAGAAGTCGGAAGAAGAAGTCAGGTAGTTCGTAAAGGCGCTGTAATAAATTTGTACTGCAGCATCGCGGCCAATTCCATTTACAGTGACGCCATGGAAAGTACCACCTTGTGCCAACAAGTAGTAGGCTTTATTGATAATACCGCTGTTTGTATGAACGCCGCCGTTATCGGAGCTGCCTCTGTACAGGTTGGAATAGTGATCTGGTTGATCGTACAGGGTAGGATTGGACATTGAGCGAAGAGCATCGCCTGCAATGTTTGGCGTATAAATATCGTCGCCTACAAGCCAGTTTTTGCGCTGAATGTCATTACCGATAACGTCCGAGAAAGCCTCATTCAATGCGCCGGACTCTCCGTAATATTCCAAATTCGAAGTATACTCTGTGACACCGTGCGTAAGTTCATGCCCTACTACATCGGGGTCCCCGCTGAAGGCGATAAATGTGCTACCGTCTCCATCTCCATACGTCATTTGAGAGCCGTTCCAGAAGGCGTTGTTGTAGCGGCTGCCGTAATGGACCGTCGAACGAAGTTGCAGACCACGTCCGTCAATACTGTTGCGTCCGAATTTAGATTTATAGTAATCATAGGTTTTGGCAGCATACGCATGGGCATCCACACCAGCTGGATCATTCCATACATTATCAGCATCTGTCAACAGGGTACCTGGGATGCTTTGACGGTTGGAGGCCGTGTAAGTCACGATACCGTTACCGCGTGTTGTATCCTTTAACTGGTAGCTACTACCGGAAGCGGTAGTGGTGAACGATTTGGAATCACCAAGCACACCTTTACCTGTGCCTGTCGCTTCATTAATGATGTCATACTGGAATACGATGCTGCCATCATTGGCATCAATAATGTAGCGGGTACGCAGTGGGGCAGGTTCTAAAACATTAACTTCTGTCACATAAACCAGCAGCAGGTCATCCCCCTTAGGGTAGTAGTAGAGCTCTGCTTTAGGATCTACTTCAGGCTGCAGATTAGCGATTTTGGCAATGGAACTTTTTTCTGCCTCCACTGCTTCAATTTTGCTATCTTTCAGGACAGATGCCTTATCGAGACTCAGCTCGTCCTTATCAACAGAAAGCGTTTTTCCGTTGTTAGCTGCTTCGGCGTAAGTATCTTTACTTACACTGCTTGGCTCCTCAGCGTCTTTAGAAATAGTATCGTCGGAGGTAGGGAGGGCTTCAATCCGTGCAGCTGCTTCTTTATATGCGGTGTAGACCGCTTCAGAAGCGCTGATTTTTGGAGTTGTACCTTGCGTAGCTTCTGCCTGCTGATCCTCATTAATCACTGCTCCTAAGTAAGAGGTGACTTCACCAGATTTGCCCACATGAATAGTTTGCTCAGCTCCATATACGGGAATCCCGTTTACATACTGCTTCAGTCGATAATGGCTTACACCCGACTTGTCGCTTGTGCGATCAACGATTCGGAATTGTTCACGTACACTGGAGCTGTCCACACCCAGCAACGATTTCTTTTGTCGATTCAAATAGCTCCATACAATGTCGTCCCCTGATACCGAGGAAGGGGCTTTCCATTGCTCGGCGTGGAAGGTCGGTGTAAGCTGTGCTGGTCCCGAAACGGAACTCTCCGCAGATGCACCAGACGCCACAGACCCTAATAACATAGCTCCTCCAAGAAGCGAAAACCATACTTTTTTCATAAAAATTCACTCTCCTCGATTAATGTCAGGATAAATCATCCTGCTTTGAATAAGGCATTACGCCATTTATGTAGGTCGTGTTGTCGTCTGGAATAGAAGAATGGAACATGAAGAGAAATACCGAAGTGTTTTTCATGAAGCGTACGTGAAAAGAGGGTACTGCATTTGAAGCAAATAGCCTAAAAAGGTAACAAACTCCTCCCTTCCTGTCGTATAAAAAGATAGTGGAATAATAGCGGATAATGGAAAAAAGTTGCCTTATGCAAAAAAAACAAAAGTTGATTTTTCGAACTCCCATCATCTGGCTCTGATATTAGCACAGAGAATGACGGACGAGAAGATCTATGTAACAAATTTATCCAAAATGATTCTTTAGACCCTAAAAACCAATTTATTTAATATGAATAATATGTTTTGTAAAATAAAGTCGAAAATTGCTGTGTCGAAAAGACTCCACGCTCGCCGTTACACACGGCTTTTGGACCGCATAGGTTATGTTGAACTGTCCTAATCATGCTGTTCATCTATACAGCAGCAAGGGAGGTGAGACGGGAGCATGAAAAAGCGTGGAAGAGCTGGATTCAAGATCAATCGGAGGCGGCATTCAAGGGCTTATTATCATTCTAAGATGTGGCTGCCATTCCGAATGCCGAACATGGGGAAGAAGCCGATAGACCCTGACAAGAGCGATATGCCCGAAACGGAGAGAGGGGCACAGATCGGCGAAGCGCGGTCATCTGAACCCTCATCAGTGGGAAAGGTTCTCGTATCTGTCATTATTCCGGCCATGAATGAGCAAAGAACAATCGGAGCTGTAATTCGCGAAGCGCGTCATGTCCATCCACATACAGAGGTTATCGTCGTTGAGAACGGATCACGCGATAGAACGGCGAAGGTGGCTGCGGCGGCGGGGGCCCGTGTGCTTTCCTTCCCGGAACCGCTCGGACATGATGTTGGCCGTCGCATTGGAGCGGAGGCGGCATCCGGACAGATCCTGCTTTTTCTGGATGGTGATATCGTCATTCCCTGCGTCAGACTCCGGCCATTTATACAGGCTGTATGTGCAGGAGCGGATGTGGTGCTGAATGATTACCATGGGCCTGTGAATCGCACGCCCATACATCCTGTAGTTGAGGCAAAGCATGTATTGAATATATTGTCGAATCGTGCTGATTTAGGGGGAGCCTCTATGACTGGTATTCCACACGCCATAAGTCAAAAGGCTTTAAAAGAAATAGGTCTAAAGTCCTTGGAGAAACCTCCGCTATTTCAAGTGATGTCCATCGTCTCCGGGTTACGAGTAGTGACTGTATATGGAATAGCTGTCGGTAAAATGAATGCAGCACGTAAAAAGCAGAACGGCAAGGACCCACTGGCAGGTGTAATTGTCCAGGATCATCTGGATGCCATTGCCTGGCTTACATCACGTTTGGGGGCACGTGCGGGATATACGGATTTGGAGCGCAAACGGATCAGAGACGAGGTGAAAACGTGACTAGAGCGTATCGCAGAAGAAAGCGTGAAGACCCAGGCTGGGGGCTAAGACGTGTACAGCGAAAACGAGACACGACGGCTTCGATGCATAGCCGCAGAGTGAGAAAACCCACACCTCGGGCGAAAGAAATGCCCGAAGTTAATCTGACTGAGGAACGCGAAGCCCCGAATGATATTGTATTGCAGGGAACTGCAGCAGCCGTGGTCAGCGTGTGTAATGAGGAGGATACGATTGACCGGGTACTGGGCGAGCTGGAGAAGCTTCCGCTTGCGGATATCGTGGTCGTATTGAACGGTTGTACGGATGGTACGCGCTCCGTCGTAGCCAAACGTCATCCTAGTGTGACTCTCGTCAACGTACCGGATCGCCTGGGGCATGATGTTGGCCGTGCGGTAGGCGCACGTCTGACGAAGGCTGATATTGTGCTGTTCGTGGACGGAGATTTGCCGATCCCAGCGTCTGATTTGCTGCCTTTTCTTCAAGCGGTAGATCAGGGAACAGATGTGGCGCTTAATGATCTGGGCAGACATTTGCCGCCTTATACCCAGCAGGACAGCGTAACACGGTGCAAAGGGTTTCTGAATCGCGTACTGCGCAGGTCGGATCTTGGAGCAAGCTCATTGACCGCTGTTCCGCATGCATTATCACGGCGTGTGCTGGATCAACTTGGTCCAGCCGTGCTTGCAGTACCGCCGAAGGCCCACGCGATAGCGATTCTGCATGGCATGATCGTGGCAGCAGTACATGCTGTCGATGTGATTAAAACAAACCGCAAGCGGACCTTCAATGTCGGGAAAGGGAACGCTATGGAGCAATTAATCATCGGCGATCATGCAGAGGCGCTGACGGCCGTGTTTCAGGTAGCCGGGTATTCTCCGTTCGGGCCTGTTCCAACACGGGTAGACGTTGCCAAAGGGAGGAATGCACGATGAGTCTGACGAGCATCATTATTCCGACTTATAATGGCCTGCATTTATTAAAGCCGTGTATCGAGGCGATTCGAACACATACGATAGATGCACCGTATGAAATTATTGTTGTGGACAACGCTTCAAATGACGGGACGGATGATTTTTGCGCATCCGAGCGTCTAATCAGCATACGTCTTCCTGAAAACAGGGGCTTTCCGGCAGCTTGTAACAGAGGACTTCGTCTGGCCTCGGGTGACCAATTCGTCATTTTAAACAATGATGTGACGGTTACACGGGGATGGCTATCAAATATGTTGGCTGCTTTGCACAGTGAGAGCACAGTGGGATTGGTGGGACCGGTGACGAATTACGTCAGCGGTATTCAGCAGATTCACGGAATAGAAGGAGATATGGCCAGCTGTCTGAGATATGCGGAGCAGAACAATGCGAGTAATCCCTCCAGATGGCAAGAGGTTAAGCGGTTGGTCGGGTTTTGCCTGTTATTTCGTCGTGAGCTGATGGAACGGATCGGATTGTTGGATGAACGTTTCAGCCCCGGACATTATGAGGATGACGATTATTGTCTGCGTGCACGTGTGCATGGCTACAAGCTGCTAATGTGCAACGACTGTTTTGTCTATCACCAGGGAAATGCGAGCTTTTCGCGCTCGGACACTTCCTGGCTCGAAGAGCTGATCGAGCGGAATTATCGATTATTTATAGAAAAATGGAGCATAGATCCCAGAGTGTTTATCGAAACGGGAAACGCTGCGATCCCATGCGCTGAACATGAAGTCGAAGGAGGAAGGAAGATATGAAAGGGGTTATTCTCGCAGGAGGAACCGGGTCGCGCCTTCATCCGTTGACTACATTACTCAACAAGCATCTGCTTCCGGTCGGCAAGTATCCTATGATCGTATATGGTATCGAAAGGCTGCGGCAAGCGGGGATTACCGATATGCTCATTATTATTGGTAAACAATCGGCCGGACTGTACACTGATTTTTTAGGCAGCGGCAGTAATTATGGTGTCCAATTGACATACCGGATTCAAGAAAAAGCGGGTGGCATTGCGGAAGCACTCGATTTGGCAAGAAGCTACATGCAGTCAGAGGAGAAGTTCACTGTTTTATTAGGTGATAATTTGTTCAAGGAAGACTTGGGACCTGTCATCGAACGTTTCAAACAACAGCCACCGGGGAGTGCCAGAGTCTTGCTGAAAAAGGTGGCAGATGCCCGTCGGTACGGGGTACCCGTGTTTGATCCCGAGCGCCCGGAGAGCATTACGCGGATTGAAGAAAAGCCACAGCATCCTCAGTCCAAATATTGCGTTACGGGTATCTATATGTACGATACTGCCGTATTCGATAAGATCCGAGAAATAACGCCTTCGGCACGTGGTGAGCTTGAGATCACCGATGTTAACAACTGTTATGCTGCTGAAGGCAAGCTGGAATACGATATTTTACGGCGCTACTGGAGCGACGCAGGAACCTTTGATTCCCTTCAGGAAGCTGGAGTGAAAATGAAGGATCTTCTACCTTGATTTCAATGAAACACCATCCAGCCGGGCCAGGCATATAGTATAGGCATAATGCCACCCGGAGGAGTGAACGGCATGAAACGCCTGAGTACGCAACGGAAACACAGCAAACGGCTCGGAAAGAAGGGCTATTGGTCAGGATATAACAGGGGCCAGGAGCAAGGCAGGAGGTTGGGTCAGGCTTCGTTCGGCAAGATTTTTGAAGGCGTAAGTATTATCATTCCGTCCTGCAATCAGCTTCAACGGCTCCGTGCTTGCATTCACCATATTGAGGAGAATACGAGCCATCCTCACGAAATTATTGTGGTGGACTGCGGCTCGACGGACGGAACACCTACCTATTTGCTCCGTAAAAGCATCGCTGTGCGTTATGCGCTGTTAACAAAGGATGTTCCGAAGATCGGCAGTCTCAATCAGGGACTGATGATGGCAAAAGGTACAACTATTGTTGTACTGGACCCAGACTCGATGGTGACTCCTGGCTGGCTGGACCAGTTGATGGGCTGTTTATACAGCGATTCGCGTATGGGAGTGGTCGGACCTGTAACGAATGGTCCATTCGGAGAACAGCAGGTTGAGGTCCCTGATATGAACGAAAACGAAGTACGTTCATTTGCCATGGCCCACAATATCCCCAACCCGGATGCATGGCGAGAGACTAAAAGCCTGGCCGCATTTTGTCTACTACTACGTAGAGAAACTTTGGTAAAGACGGGCTACTGGGATGAAGGCTGCCACAGTATGGAGGAAGCCCATGCAGACTGGCTGCTGCGTGTACGCTTGTTGGGGATACGTATGGCAATTGCCGGAGATGCATTTGTCCATTTTGCTGAAAGTGATCGGGATACGGTTTATGGTTTTCCTCAAACGACTGAAAGAATCGGTTCAATAGAGGAAAGAAGCCGGAACCGATCCTTTTTTGTCCAAAAGTGGGGGGATGCAGATAAGCTGTTCCACGACCGGGAGCCTGGAACAGCAGAACCGGACGGCTATGGATTATCAAGTAAGGAGGCACACTTATCAGCAGCAAGCTTTTATCCCGTCGGAGCGCTTGTTCAGGGACCGTCCGGTGCTGTATTTCGGATAGAGCCAGGAAGTAGGCGGCTGCTGCATGGAGCCAGTGCTGGGGGAGGTGAATACGCGCGTTGCGTTAGAGTGTCTCAGCTCGATTTGTTGGCGCTTCCCTTGGCAGGTGAGCCGGAGGCGACGGTCTCCGGTGGCGCTGACGCCCCCCCTGTAGCTGTGGCGCCTGAGGAACCCTTGCCTGTGCTGGCGGCTCCTGAACTGGGGAACATGTCCATGTTGCCCACACTTCATATCCCGGCTCAACGCAAGCGATGGATCGAGTTACTGTATGCTGAAGGTGGGCAACTGTACCAAATCGGCAACGGCTGGAAAAGACCGTTCCTTACGCTCTACGCTGTGATGAGCTGGCGGGCTGAGGACTATCCAATTCAATTTTTGTCCCCCGAAGGATTGTCGGCATTGACGGAGAAGCAGCCTATTATTGCTCCACCAGTGTTGCGAGGGCATTTGTGATGATCGAATAGGCTTATTTAGGCGGAACCGACTACTCGCTGCGGCATACGCTGTAGTAGCGGAAAGCCCGTAGGTATTTCGTGCGTTCCGCACGGCGGAGCACATAAAGGAGGGGCTTATGCATAACGAGTTAGATGATTTGCTGATCCATATTTCGCACTCGCAGCAGCAGATGTCTAGGCTGTTGGATGCGGAACGGCAGGTGGTCGTGCGCATGGCACAGATCATACATGAACTGCCGGATGAGGAGCCGCGTTTTGATGGAATTCCGGGCATTATTGATAGCTCGGGACAAGTAAACAAAAGCATTGTTGCCTATTTGAACGGTATTGCCGATCTTCAGGAAGCAATGGCTGAAATGCTGGTTCGTGTCGTGAAGGAGACGGCATACCCGGAAGAGGAGTAGCGTAACAACCGAGGGTAGGGAGTGAACACATGAGTAGGGAAAAAGCAATGATTCACATGTTGGACGCAGCCTCCAAGATGCAGCGGAATGTGTCTATGATCCTGGAGGCCAAAGCGGTCGAAGCAGAAAAAATGCGTAATTGGACGCTGAACCATCTGGCGCCTCACGCATTTGACACCGATGAAGAGCAACTGGGGCGGCCTTTGGAAATTCACGAGCAGATGGTGGAAATGTTGGAGGGATTAACCCGGCTTCAGACTGGACTATGCAGCAATCTCAAAGCATTGCTGGACCAGGATGAGCAGCAGGGTGGCGGAATGGAAGGGATGATGGGAGGCATGGGCTCGGGGGATATGAACTAATGAGCATGAGGCGTGAACGTGAGATTAAGCTGGATATGATGGAGTCTATTGCTGCCAGCCAGCACGCCGTTGCCCGGATGCTGACCAGTCTTGCGGACTTGACGCCCCATGCGGATATGTCGGCTCCCCGTCTGGAAGAGACCATCCGTATACTCAGCAACTACCAGGGAGAAATCACGAAAATGTTGGCTGGTATTCCTTTAAGAAGACAGGTATATGGGAAACCGACGAAGCCGTGGATTCATGTGCCTGTTCAAAAAAATGAAACCCAGACGAGAAAGCAAAGGAGGAATGAAAATGAGTACAAGGTGGGAACGCATCACTCGAGACAAGGCTCGCAAAAGACGTAAAGATGCCCGGCGTTCTAGCATTCGCAAATTAAAACGGAGAAGAAGACATCTCCTTGCTCTTAGACGCCGTAAAAGGGGGCTTTATTCTGTACGTAGAAGACGTTCTCTTCTGCGGCGACGGAAAAAACCTCAAGCTAACCCAGCCGCAGCTCCTTCTGCTGAGAATCCACAGCCCGGATCTGTTGCTCTGGAGCATGACCCGCAGGCATTCCAGCAAGGATATGATGCAGCTTACAATGAGGGTTTCAATTCAGGCTTTGCCAAAGGTTATGAAGATGGCCACCAGGTCGCTTACAAGGCACAGTAACTATGAAAATGATCTATTACGGTTAACCCCCCGAAGCCTAGCAGCTTCGGGGTTATTTGCGTTTGGGCAGTTGGACGGGCAAACGCCAATTTTGTCCGGGCAGTGGCAGTCGTCCATGATGCGTTTGACCCCTGTGCATATAGTTTAGGAGTGACAGAAGTTTATCCTACAACAGGACAGGGTGAAGGATGTGAATGATCAACGAAGCGGAAATGAACGCGAAGCATACCGATGTGGCTATCGGGAAGGACGCAGAATGGGCGGTTGCACGGCTGCTCTGTCACAGGTCGTGGCAATACAACCTGCTGTTCGCCAGTTGAAAGTGTTGTATATTCCGCAAGGTTTCGCAGCTATAGACACAGGTGTGCAAGAAGCATTGAGCCAAATATGCAGCTCGTGCGTCATCGGTACTCCTGCCACGATGCTGGCTGACGCTGAGGCTCATCGTCCAGACCTCGTACTGGTCATGAACGGGCTGCATGTTTTTCCGGCAGATCATCTGGAGCAGGTACAACAAATACGAGCCCTGGGCATTCGGACGGCCATATGGTTTGTAGATGATCCCTACTTTACGGAGGATACGGCATTGATCTGTCAATCCTACGATGTCGTTTTTACGCATGAAGTTTCTTGTCTGCCGTTTTATCGTGATCAGGGAGTAACGAGGGTCCACTATTTGCCGCTCGCTGTGTCAGCTCGTATCTTTTATCCCCGGCGGGTAAAGCGTGAGCATCAGCATGATATTTGCTTCATTGGAAATGCCTTCTGGAATCGTGTGAAGCTGTTCGACTACCTTGCTCCCTTCTTGGCGGACAAAAGAGTGCTGATCGTAGGTGGGCACTGGGATCGGCTGACCCGGTGGGATGTGCTGGAACGTTTCATCCGTCCGGGTTTTATGGAGCCGGAAGAGACCGCTCAATATTATAACGGCTCCAAAATTGTCATCAATATGCACCGCCCGACAGACCCCGGACTGGATAATCGGAATACGCACCAGTTGTCAGCCGAGTCTATCAATCCTCGGACATACGAAATTTCTGCTTGCGGGACGCTTCAAATGACGGATGTGCGGAAGGATCTGAGCCGTTATTACCAACCAGGCTATGACATTGAGACCTTCTCGGGAGCAGAGGAACTGAAAGTGAAGCTGGACTATTATCTCAAACATGACTGGGAACGCGAACGCATAGCCTGGCGCGCACTGCACACAACCATGCAAAATCATAGGTACTCGAATCGTATGGAAGAATTGCTGGACAAGGCGATGGCCTAAAGTAAACACCATAAACAGTGAGGAGTGAAAGTGATGACGATATCTACGACAGGACCGTATGACCCAGCTGTTCACCAGACGGCGGCGGCCTCCTGGGAAAAGGGGAGAGCTGCGGGAATCCATGACGGATACGACGAGGGATACCTGCGCGGACGTGCTAACGCGATTGTGTCGCGAACCAAAGCAACGTTCCCTTTTCGACAGATCCATGTACTGTATGTCGTCTCGGGCAAAGGCCTTCCATATTCTCCGCTGGATGAGGCAGTCATTACCACGTTGCAGAGCATGACGGCTCAGGTTACCGTAACAGACCCACGTCAGCCGGTAGGAGATATTGCCGCTCAGCTTCGTCCGAATCTGATGCTGGCACTGGATGGAATGGATCTACCGTTAGAACAGGTCGCTGCAGTACGCCAGTTGGGCATTCCTACTGCCATCTGGCTGACGGACGATCCCTATTACACCGATACGACAACCAAAATTGTGACGAATTATGATTATGTGTTCACCTTGGAAATGAACTGTATAGAACTGTATCGTCAGTTGGGTTGCACGTCTGTGCACTATTTGCCCTTCGGGGCATTTTTGACTCACTATTTCCCACTCAGCTCGCCCGCGTCAGTAAGACGTGAGATTGCATTCCCAGGCTCAGCCTACTGGAATCGCATCTATTTCTTCAATCCAATTATGCCGCAGCTCATGGCACGTAATATTAAAATCAATGGAATCTGGTGGGATCGTCTCCCGGATTATCAGTCGTATGGTGACAAAATTGAGCTGGGTCGCTGGATGTCTCCGGTTGAGACGAATGATTCGTATAACGGCAGCAAAATCGTAATTAATCTTCATCGTTCCCATCAGGATGATTCGGTGAACAACAACTCACTGAAAATTCCGGGGGCTTCGCCGAATCCTCGCACATTTGAGATTTCCGCCAGTGGCACGTTGCAACTGACGGATACAAGAGATGATTTGGCTCGTTTTTACAAGCCAGGAGAAGAGATTGAAACTTACAGTTCTCAGCAGGAACTGCTGGAGAAGGTTGAGTTTTATTTGACGCATGAGAAGGAACGCCGTGAGATTGCTCTGCGTGCGCTGGAACGAACGCTGCGGGAGCACACGTATGGTCACCGGATTGACCAACTGCTATCGG
The DNA here is from genome assembly GCF_056099025.1 of Paenibacillus sp. TSM33. NCBI lineage: Bacteria > Bacillati > Bacillota > Bacilli > Caryophanales > Paenibacillaceae > Paenibacillus > Paenibacillus sp. TSM33. The sequence continues at coordinate 189,168 of NZ_JBLZXB010000018.1, read as the reverse complement.
TCATATTCCCATAAGGCCATTCACACGTCTGATGGTTGCTATCTTAAAGGAGGTGAACTCCGATCAAGCCGAAAATGATGCTATTCAGCCATGTCAGCAACGTTCGCAGTATTACAGGAGCGGAAAAGCTGCTGCTGCAATTTTGCCTAGACGTTCGTACGTATTTCGATTGCATTCTGGTAACGCCTGGTGAAGGGCGGCTTACCTCAATGGCCCGCAAGCGTGGGATCACTGTTCAGATTCAGAATCTGTTCATGCTGCACGGCATGTATACCCCGTACGAGGGATTGGCGCAGGATGCGGAGAATTTGCGGAACCATGTGGCGTATGCACCGTTGCTCCAGATGCTTGGGCAAGCTCGGCCTGATGTGGTGCTGGTCAATACCTGTGTGAACGTCATGCCAGCGATGGCCGCCCATGAGCTTAATATTCCAGTGATCTGGAAAATAACCGAGGTTATTAACCAAAATGCGCATACGCCAATTTCTGTTGCCATTATTGAGCGTTACAGCCAATGGGTCATCGGCATTTCGCAAGCAGTTATGCGTCCTTTGCATGGCGCGGGACTGACACGTCAACATACAGTGTTGTCTCCATGCCGGGATATGGATATGCCGTCTCCCAAAGAGCATGTGCTGGAACGAAAGAGGAAACGTGAAAAGCTGGGACTGCGGGATTTTCATATCTGCATTGGTTATATTTCATCCTTTATTTACGAAGCCAAAGGGCTGTTGCCTTTTGTCCAAATGGCTTTAAAGCTGTGCGAAACCAATTCGCAGTGTCGTTTCTGGATCATCGGCAGCTCAGTGGACTCCGAGTATTACGTAAAATGTGTCTCTTTGATTCGCCAGTCCCGTTATAGCCGCCGCTTCCAGTTCAGTTCATTCGAGGAGTCCGTCTCAACAGCCTATAGCGCAATGGATATTGTTGTAATCCCTAGCATGGTGGAGGAAGGCTTTGGTATGACGGCCCTGGAGGGTCTGGTGTACGGCAAGCCCGTGATAGCCTTTGCGCAGGGCGGACTTGTGGAATTGATGGAGTCGACCGGAAATACAGATTTTTTGGTAGAGCCGGGAAACAGCGACATATTGGCGCAAAAAGTAGGCTACCTGCTCGATCATCCCGAGGAAGTGGAACGAATTGGTGTACGTAACAACAGTGCGGCTACGCGTGTGTACGGACCCGATTCCTACCGAAGCAGTTTGCACGTCATGGTCAGTCAATGGGTATGTCATCATCCGCATTGGTTCCCATTGATTCAGCAGCCGGGTGGACCGGTATGGACGAGGGAAAGCGAAGGGCTGCGTCAGGTCATTGCTATACCTGAGGCTTATATCAACACCGTTCGAGAATTTCCCGAATCGGTGGTTAATCAACTGCCGGTGCTGGGGCTGCCGCCAATCGAATATGCAGCTATTCAGGGCTTGCCACAACCAGCTCCTCCTTTGCCTGAGGCAACATCTGAGTTGCCTCGCCGCAAGCGTAGTATTCGGGCAAGATGGCCAAAGGGCCGTAAGCATACCAGACTGCGGAATCGCAGGTACAAGAGAAGCGCTGGCAGAAGCCGTCTCAAGAAAATTCACGGGTCCCCATTATATCGAAGATCCAAGTCCAGACAGAAACTCAAGCAGAAATTCAAACTCCTGTCACGGCGATCCAAAGCGCACAAGCAGAAGCGAGTCGCACTCAAGGCCAGACAGCATTCCAAACAACGGTCCGGGTGAACATACACCGGACCGTTGAGATGAACGTAAGTCGGAGCACAGCCAGTCTGCTGGATGGCTATTATTCATTGAACTCTACAGTTCTATGAAACAACGACAGCAAAGGTGGGTTCCAAAACCATGAAAATATTGACCGTGCTCGGCACAAGACCGGAGATTATACGGCTCAGCTTGATTATTCCGAAGCTGGACCACTATGCAGATGAACATGTGCTTGTGCATACGGGCCAAAATTATACGGAAAGCCTGAGCGGACAATTCTTCCGCGAGCTGGGTTTGCGCGCCCCGGATTATGTGCTTCAGGAGAAAGCGGGAACGCTGGGCAAACAACTGTCTGCCATGTACTCGCAGATGGAGGATATTTTAAACAAGGAACGCCCAGATCATGTACTATTGCTCGGTGATACGAACAGCGCCTTATGTGCCCTGCTTGCGGAACGTATGGGTTACCCGGTTGTGCATATGGAGGCAGGGAATCGCTGTTATGATCTGGATGTGCCAGAGGAGAAGAACCGGCGCGTCATTGACGCGATTTCTTCCATTAACATGCCTTATACAGAGCAAAGCAAGCAGCACCTACTACGCGAAGGCTTTCCAAGCCAACGAATTATACTGACTGGAAATCCGATCTATGAAGTAATGCAACACTATGAGAAAGAGATATCTGGCAGCAAAATTCTAAAAAAGTTGGGGCTGTCGCCGGGGGAATATTTCCTGGTCACTGCCCACAGAGCTGAAAATGTTGACCATCCGCCGCATTTGCTGGCTATTTTGGATGGTCTTAACCGGGTAGCCAGGCAGTTCGGACAGCGGGTCATTTGTAGTATTCATCCCCGTACCGCCGCCCGGATCGCAAGCCACCCGCCGATCCAGCTTGATCCGTTGGTAGAATTTCACGAACCGTTCGGTTTTTTTGACTTCGTTCTGCTGGAGCGACATGCCCGCTGCGCTTTGACAGACAGCGGTACCGTACAGGAAGAATGCTGTGTCATGGGTGTGCCGACGGTCACGATGCGTCGCACGACCGAACGACCGGAAACGGTAGATTGCGGCAGCAATATCGTGTCCGGTCTTGATGGTGAGGTTATAGCCAACGCGGTAGACTTAATGACCGGGATGGAGCATAAGTGGCAATGTCCCGCTGGCTATCTGGCGGAAGATGTGTCAGATAAGGTAGTAAAATTTCTGCTTGGAGGGAAACGGCATGTTTGAAAACAAACGTATCTTGGTTACCGGCGGTACCGGCTCCTGGGGGCATGAGCTGGTTGCCCAGTTATTGCCGCGTAACCCCAAAGAGGTCATTATCTTTTCACGCGGAGAATCGAGTCAGGTTGCAATGAACAGGCAGTTTGAGGATGAACGACTCAGCTTCTGTATTGGAGATATTCGGGATAAGGATGCGCTGACTACCGCTTGCCAAGGAGTAGACTATGTGTTCCATTTGGCGGCTCTCAAGCACGTGCCTGTCTGTGAGGATCAGCCCTATGAGGCGCTCAAAACCAATGTCGTAGGCACCCAAAATGTGATCGAGGCCGCTGTCGCCAATCAGGTAAAGAAAGTTATTTATATATCGACTGACAAGGCTGCTAACCCGTCCAATTTCTATGGCATGACGAAGGCGATTGGAGAAAAACTAATTGTTTACGCCAATTTGCTGAATAGTGATACACGTTTCGTGACGGTGCGCGGCGGTAATGTTTTGGGCACAAACGGAAGCGTGGTGCATTTGTTCCAAAGCCAGATTCGCCAAAAGGGCAAGGTTTTTATCACAGATATGAACATGACCCGTTTCTTCCTGACCTTGCGTGATGCCATCAGTCTTCTGTTCAAAGCTTCCGTAGAAAGCGTCGGAGGCGAAATTTTTATCATGACCATGCCAACCTGCCGTATTGTGGATTTGGCTGAGGTGCTCATTGAGGATTCGGGCGTGGAAAATGTAGAAATTATAGAAAAAGGCGTCCGTCCCGGCGAGAAAATTCATGAGATTTTGATGAGCGACTTTGAAAGCCTGACAACGGTAGTATATGACGAGCAATATTTGGTCATTCTCCCAACCCTGAATATTCCTCAATTAAAGGATCGTTATAATCAGTGCCCTCCGGTGTCGTTCAGCAGCTTTAGTTCGGAATTCAATTTGATGTCAAAAGAGGAGATTCGAAGCATTCTCCAAAGCGGGGGGTTCATCAAATGAAGCTGCTTATTTTGGGCGGGAACGGCATGGCGGGCCATGTTCTGGTTAGGTATTTTCAAAACCAGAGTGGGTATAACGTGTTCTACACCACCCGTGATTCCGCAAATAAAGGCGGTCTCCTGCTGGATGTAAAGGACAGCTTTATGGTGGAGCAGCTGGTACGGAGTGTACAGCCAGACGTAATTATTAACGCGGTTGGCGTGCTCAATCAGCATGCCGGGAAGAATCAGATTGCGGCATACCAAATCAATGGATTGCTGCCGCATCTTCTCCGGCAGGCGGCGGACAGTATCGGTGCCCGATTAATTCATATCAGCACGGATTGCGTATTCGAAGGAAAGCGGGTTCCTGGCTTATATGAGGAGACAGATCAACCGGATGGGACAAGTGCCTATGCTTTGACGAAAATACTCGGAGAAGTAAAGGCGCCACGACATCTGACCATCCGTACCTCTATTATCGGACCGGAGATTCGGCCGGACGGCATTGGTTTGCTGCACTGGTTCTTGCAACAGAGCGGAGACGTTGACGGATACCGCCGGGTCTTTTGGAACGGGGTCACAACGCTGGAATTAGCAAAAGCGATACAAGTGTTGATGAATGAGCCGCTGGACGGACTCATTCATCTGGTTCACCCTGAACCGATCAGCAAGCATGATTTGCTGCTTCTGTTCAAAGACATCTGGAAGAGAGAGGATATTCGGATCGTGCCGAAGGATGAGCCGGTGCAGGACCGGACGCTTCGTTCTACCCGGGCCGATCTGCTCTACGATGTTCCTCACTACAGCATCATGCTGAAGGAGCTGCTGGAATGGACAGAAGCACAGCGGAACAACGTCGGCCAGTTATAGCCATTACTGGAGCGGCAGGCTATACCGGGATGCATGCCTGTCGCTATTTTGCAAGACTCGGCTGGGAGGTGGCAGCGCTGACTCGCACTGCCGCTTCTGCTTCAGAATTGACCTCATGGGCTGGAAATGATGGAAATTCCACTCCAGGGGTGGGTACACGTGGCTGTATTACGCCATATGTGTGTGACTTGCTCGACAAGAAACGTCTGGGCGAAGTGATTCAACAAATTACTCCGGATTATGTGCTCCACCTGGGCGGCAAAAATTCCGTACCTGAATCTTGGCAGAGTCCATTGCTATACATGGAATCCAATGTACTGTCCACCCTGTATCTGCTCGATGTGCTGCGACCTTTCCCCCAAGCCAGAATTGTTGTCGCGGGTTCTCGGCTAAAGACGGCTTTGCAGGCTCCGTATCATCCAACGCATCCATACAGCCTTAGCAAAAGCATTCAAGAGGCAGTCGCGCTCTCGTGGGGCGCGCTGTTCGAGCAATCTGTCATGCTGGCAGAGCCTTGCAACCTGATTGGCCCGGGTCCATCCACCGGCTTTTGTGCATTACTCGCGGGGTATATCGTTCGGACGGAACGCATGAAAGAGCAATCCGTAACGGAGGTAGCTCCGTTCCGCGTGTCTTCCCGACATGCGCAGCGTGATTTTCTCGACGTTCGTGATGCTGTTCGCGCCTATGGAGTTTTATTGGAAAAGGGAGTACCAGGTCGAGTTTACTCAGTCTGCACAGGCCGCATTGTGGAACTGGGAGATATTGTGGAACGTATGGTCGCGCTGTCGAAAATATCTATTCCCGTACAATGGGGGGATATGGTCGAACCAGCGTCAACGAAGGCATATCGGGCGCAGGAGCTGGAGGAGATGGGCTGGAAGCCGACCATACAGCTGGGGCAATCGCTGGAGGATATGATTCAATACCGCCGAGCTGGAAAGGAAGGAACGATATGAGACCAAAAGTAACGATCGTCATCCCCTTTTATAACTGTGCATACGTGGATCAGGCTTTGCAAAGTGCACTGGAGCAAACCTATGGGCCGCTAGAGATTATTGTCGTCGATGACGGGTCCACCACACATGTTAATATGCTTCAGCCCTATCTTCCCTATATACATTATTTGGGCAAATCCAACGGAGGAACAGCCAGTGCCTTGAATCATGGGATCCGGCATGCCAGCGGTGAATATATTGCGTGGCTCAGCTCCGACGATACCTATCATAGGGACAAAATTAATAACCAGGTTTCTTTTATGATCGAACAGGGGGCATACATCTCTCATACTAATTTCAATTTCATCAATCAGCACAGCCAAGTCACAACCTATCAGGCAGCTGCTGTATTTCCGTCCCTGACGGAGTTTTACCGTTTTTTCCAGCAGGGGAATCCGGTCAATGGATGTACGGTGATGTTCAGAAAGGAACTGTTTGCACATATCGGTTTGTTTGATGAATTGCTGCCGTACACCCATGATCTCGATATGTGGTACCGAGTGATGCTGGCAGGATATCCATTTCCTTTTCTGAACGAGTCCTTGGTTAACTACCGCTGGCATGATGAAATGGGAACCAAAAAATATTGGCCTGCTGTGGAACAGGAGTACAACATCACCCAAGCACGTTATCAAGATCGCTTCAGTCAGATGTTGAGCGGTTTATCCTCATGAAGCTGAAAGTGTCAGGGGGGATTGATATGGTAGATACGGGGATTGTTATGCCGCTGTACAAACAGGATATCGGTTATCTGCAAGCTGCGATCTCATCCGTACTAACCCAGAGCTACAGGGCATTTCGCTTCATCATTGTGATTGACGGGGCGCCGGAAATGATAGAGCCGGCGCTTCACGCAGCAATGGGAGACCCGCGTGTTCAGTTGGTTACACTCCCTCAGAACAAAGGGGTATCCCATGCCCTTAACCGAGGATTCGATGAGTTGTTTAAAGATCCAGCGATCAAGTATGTGACCTGGGTATCCAGCGACAATGTGTATCATTCATCCTTTATCGAACGATTACGGTGGGAGCTTGAGCAGGGACCGGATTCGCTCGGGCTTGTGTTCTCCACCTTCCGTCAGATTGACGCTACAGGTAATTCGTTGTATGACGAGCAGCATCAACAAGCATTAATTCGGTACCAAAGTCAGCCACATCATGAATTGTTGAACGCCAGCATTGTCGGGGTGTCATTTATGTACAAAAGCCAATATGCCCGTCTGATCGGCGGCTATCGGCTGCAACCTGTAGAGGATTATGATTACTGGCTGCGGCTGACCGAGACATGCAGCATGAAATTCATTCCGGAGATCCTGATGGATTATCGGGTGGATTCTGCTTTTAGTGTATCGGCCAGCTTACGCAGCCAAAAAGAACATCGACGCTGGCGACGCGCATTTCAACTCGCCAAACATGAGGCCCGAGCTCGCCGGGGTATCCCGCTTGAGATGACCATTTTAATGCCTATTACGGATATGGCTCAAGCTGAGCCGTTGCTCGATAATCTGCTGGAGCAGCATTACAGTAATTGCTTGGTGCGGTTGCTGGATCTTACGCCGGAACAAGGCGCTTCTTCCTTTCTGACGATGATGCTTGACCCTCGGCTAATCGTAACGCCGAGACCCCATTATTCTGTCAAGGAGGCACTGGTTCAGGCGATTGGTGAAACGACAACCCGCTTTGTAGTATGCTTCGGTGTCAAACCTTATATTGCCGTGACAGATTTGCTGTATCTGACGGATTTGCTGCGACCTTTGCAGGATACACATGCCTTTTCCTACTATACAGATGACCATTCGACCATTGGCAGCGGCCGAGGGGTTCAGTCCGTACCGCCGGAATGGAATTACGTGTACTATACCCACAGATTGCATCAGACACTGGAGCAGGGTGGTGCTTTTAGCTAACAGGAGACAAAGCTGGGATCGTGGTCAACTCAGATTGAAGGACACGATGCTCCTGTACAACATTACCAAATTGGTCCAATCCGAAATTGGAAAGCACAACATTGGCTGGAGCAGCGGAGACTACGTTGTATTGTACCTCATAGGCAAGAACCCCTTGTATAAAGAAAGTACGACGCGCAATCGAGTTTGCAGGCAAATTAACCGATGTCACGTACAGTGGTGTCTTGGTATCCGGTACGAGTGAGAAAAAAATTTGGATGGTCACGGTTGCCGCGTTCACTGTGTCCTCATTGACTAAATTTACAACAACATTGGAGCAGGCAGTACCAAAATCCCTCGTGTTGGTCATATATCCAGTTGTAAAAGCCAATAGAATCATCCTCTCAAAACAGTATGATGGAATCCCTCGATAGGGATGCTTCTATACTATGAATCTATGGAGAGGAAAGCTTGTATGGTTGTCTGGAGGCTATACCGAAAAAAGTACATTTTGATAGAACACTTCAGGCATATATTTATATAATGAAGGGAATGCTCGCGATGTCTTTAAATTTTCAGGTGACACCCAGCGGCCTGCCCAAATTTGAGCCTAGTGTTGCTGTTAATTTGCTGAATCCGAATATCGTTATAGCTGTAGCTGTTGACTTTAGCAGCGGGCCCCCGCTGATTGGACTGTATCGCTCATTGGACGCCGGGGCGAACTGGACCGATACTTTACTGCCGATTCCTCCAGGATATACAGGAGCAGAGGCGGGAATGGTGGCCTATCTGTTCCCCAATATTTTTATCGTATCGGCACATGTGTTTCCGGGAAATGAGAACGGGGCTGTCGTGATCTACCGTTCTACGGACAATGGAGCCACTTTTGATCCTCCGGTGGTCATTAACCCGGGCTATGGAGATTACATTAATAATGACTGGACCAATATTACGACAGATAATGCAGGAGCAAGTCCCTATCTAGGACATGTCTACGTTACGTATAACCGCCAATACAACGTAGAGTTTAATGCCAGGTCAGCGGCCTTCTACCAGCGTTCTACGGATGGAGGATTGACCTGGGATCGACCGTTAATGCTTTCCAATATCCAGTCCTCCACAGAGCGACCCGAGCCTGCGGTCGACAAATATGGCAGCGTGTATGTCAGCTGGATTCGTACGGGGCCGCAAACACCGGCTTTCTTTATCCGGCGGTCCTTTGATGGAGGAGCCACTTTTAGCGGGGATATTCTTGTGTCCAACATAACACTGGTACCTAGTCCGTTGCCCGTTCCCGGATATGATTTTCGTGTATTGAATTCTCCCTGCTTGGCAGCAGACTGCTCGGGGGTGCCTTCTACAACAAATACGCTATATGCCGTGTGGCAGGATTTTGGTCAGGGCTACAGCAATGTGTTGTTGTCCAAATCCAGCGATTTTGGCGGTACCTGGAGTGCTCCGGTCATTGTGACGGACAGCCCGCCGGGTTCCCAAAATTTCTTCCCTGCGATTGCAGTGTCGCCCAAGACGGGGCTGGTCGTTGTGGTCTACTATACGAATCGCCTGGACGGCTTTAATCTGGATGTGTTCGCCGCCCAATCGTCAGATGGAGGCAACACCTTTACGAATAGTCGTCTCACAACAACTTCCTTTAACCCGAATGTTGGTGGGGGCGAATCAGAACTGATCGGCGACTATATCGATGTCTCCATTGTACCGCCGGACAGCTACATTTCCGTCTGGACGGATACGCGCACTGGCAGTTTGACGATTTTTGCCGGTGTACCGGGAGGTGAAGCCTGATGCCGAACGTACAGCTTACGCCCAGTGGAAGGCTGGCACAGGAGCCAAGTGTGGCTTTCAACCTGCTCGACGGTACCATAGTAGCCGCAGCTACTGATTTTACGACAGGGCCGCCGTTGACAGCAGTATACCGTTCAGGTAACGGCGCTGTCTCCTTCACACAGCAAATTCTACCGCTGCCAGCTGGCTATGTAGGAGCGGAATCCCATAGCGTCAGCTACGGTTTTCCCAACTTGTTCGTCATAGCCTGTCACGTATTTACCGCAGACGGCTTGAGCGGTACCATCGCTACCTATGTGTCCAGAGACAATGGCAATACATTTGATCCACCCGTGATTGCCCAGCGAGGGTATGGGACATTTGTCAATAATGTAGAGGTCAGCGTGAAATTTGATACTTCTCAAGTCAGCTCCTATACCGGCAATATCTATTTATGTTATACGCATCAGTATAATCCCGACTTTTTCGGCGGCTCGGTCATGTTCTTCCAGCGTTCGCAGGATGGAGGAATCACATGGGATACACCTGTGGTACTCACTCCTGGCTCCAATCAGATTACGCGGGGGGAAATCACCGTGAGCATTACAGGGGTGATCTATGTCGGGTACATTGTGACGAATCCGGTTAACCAATATCAGGTCATTGTGTCCTTCAATGGGGGGACGGCGTTCAGTTCTTCGCTACCGGTGTCCTCTGTCGTTCCAGTTCCGAGTCCGCTACCTGTGGTCGGTTTTGGCTTTAATGTATTGCCGACGGCCAACATTGCCATAGATCGTTCTACCAGCCCGAATCAAGGTACGCTTTATGCGGTTTGGCAGGATAATCGGGCAGGGTATGCGGATGTGCTGCTTGCCCGGTCCGTGGATGGCGGATTAAGCTGGACTGCGCCGCAATCGGTGACAGGAGCCAGTGCAGGGGCACAGCACTTCTTCCCGGCCATTGATGTTTCGCCCGTGACTGGCGTAATTAAGATTGTGTACTACACCAATCAAATCACAGCCTCTTTATTAGATGTATTTGTTGCAGAATCATCGGACGGAGGGAATACATTTACGAACCTCAGAATAACAGACAGTTCCTTTAATCCTAACGGGATTAGTCCCGTTCCGGTGGTCACGATTGGCAATTTTATTGATGTAACGATTGTGCCGAATAACGGTTTTTTTGCGGTCTGGACAGATGCATTATCGGGTTTCCAGCAAATTTACGGAAGTAACGGAATGTAGCTTAACGTACGAGAAACAGAGGAGGTGGGGCTGTTTTGAAAATTTTGTTGGCTACGTACTGGCCGATTCCTCATTTGGGTGGTGTGTGGCCCTTTATGCTGCAAATTAAACGAAGACTTGAGCTACTGGGTCACACGGTAGACTTGATGGGGAACGGACCGGATACCCCTAAATACCATATTGTTTTTGAAGATAAGGAGTTGCTGAAGGATCAATTGCTGCCCTTGCTGCATACGAAGCTGAATGAATCGGCTGCCCCTGTATTACATTTGGATTCATGGGTACAGACGGTGGAAAAGGATCGATACTGTATGGAACTGGCGGCAGCCTATTTCGGGGTTGAGCAGTATGATGTGATTCATACGCAAGATGTCATAGCCACTCGTGCTCTAAGTCGGGTCAAACGCAAAGACAGTGCGTTGGTAGCCAATATTCATGGCTCGCTGGCTCGTGAAGTCATGATGGCGCTGGAGCGGGATCATGAAGAGGGTTATCGCGAGACGCTGATGTGGAAATATTATTGGGCGCTGGAGCATTATGGCGCTATTTCCGCTGATATTACGATTACGTCTACAGAATGGATGAAGCAGACGCTTGTGCGTGAGTTCGAAGTGCCTGAGCAGCAGATTGCCACTTTCCAATACGGCTTAGACACCGAACACTTCTGGGAAGTCCATGCCAGGGGAACAGACATGACACGACCTGAGGGGAAAAAAGTTATCATTTGTCCTTCGCGGTTGGTCTATATTAAAGGGCTACATTATTTAATGAGCGCCCTTGGTCTGCTGAAAGCAAGGCGTACGGATTGGGTTTGCTGGATTGTCGGGGAGGGGGATAAAAGGGAAGAGCTTCAGGCACAGGCGAAGGAGCTGGGACTGGAGGAAGACGTAGTTTTTCTGGGGCATCGTGAAGATGTACCCGCTCTTTTACAATTGGCGGACCTTTTTGTTCATCCGAGCATACAGGATAATCAGCCATTTTCGGTCATGGAGGCGCAGATTATGGGGCTTCCGGCAGTGGTATCAGATGCGGGGGGGCTGCCGGAAATGGTGCAGCATGGACACACCGGACTGGTTTCTCCGGTTGGTGATGTGGAGGCACTTGCAGCTCATTTGCAGCATTTGCTGGCTCAGGATGAAGTACGAATAGCTATGGGGAATCATGCCAAAGCATGGGGAACCGCGCACTGGTCTCTGGATGTTATGATTGAACGGCTCGTAAATATTTATGGGCAAGCGCTTAATCTAGTGCGTTGATTCGATAGTTGGGAGGGACAGCATGACTTTTCCTATCGTTGGAGACTTGTACAACCGCATTTTTGAAATCCAGCAGTCACATCCAGATCAGATGGTGGATTACGTAATCTGGAACCGAATTAACATTTCGTTGCCAGAAGATTACAAGCTGCCGGACGCTGACATTTTGCAACGGCTGAAACAATTCGCGCCATGAGCATACAGACCATATAAAAAGGCAGGTCGGGCTGAAGATCCCCACCTGCCTTTAGTTTATTTCAGCTCATTGTCATCCGGGTTGTCATCCATTCGATCTACAAAAACCGAACCTCGAATCATAAGCGGCCCCGTAACAACAGCGCGGCGGTCGGCTGATTGTACGGTCAGGCAGTATACATGAGGCTCTGCGTGTTGTGCTGCTTCCTCATAGATTAACTCGGCCAATCCTTCCTGATAACAGGAGTCCTGCAACCAATCCAGTACGGGTCCCTGCTCATCGTTGCGGCGCAATCGAATATCGAGCTCCCCAATATCCCAGTTGAGCAGCGGATTTTCCCATGCCAAAGAGACTTCGATGACAATATGTCCTTTTGCTTCACCTGCAGGAATGATCAATGTAGAGAGCACGATCTCCTGTTCGGTAACCTGAAAAGGCAGTGCATACGTGCCTGCTTCAGCTTTGTTTTGAACTGTATATTTTAACAACATACCCTTTTCCTCCTCTGCCTGTTCATTAGGGTGTAACGATAAAATGACTGGCTGTCCGCTTAGCGACTACGTTCCCGTTTTCCAGAAATTCCGCCAGGATAAACAGCGTTTCGGGATTGTAAATATTCGTGACCACTCGTAGATAAAACGGATTTTGAGCTGCCTCCATATCCTTGATTTCCAGTACAGAGCCAGCTTCGGGAGAAGGGCTTAGCCGAAGAAGCTGCCGCCTGAAAACGCCACTGTCATTCCCCATTTCCAGAAGCACATCAACGGATCTCTTTTCACGGTTGAAAAAGGTCACATGGCAGCTTTGTATATGGGCGCTGTGGTAAGCGAGATGATGATCGACGGTTAAAAGAAACACAGACATATCATGATGCCTCCTTGAATTCCGTTAGGTTACCAGCCTTATATGATATGAAGAATGACCTCGAGTGGACTGGATAGTTGTACGCCTCTTTGACAAAAAGCGCGCCAGTGTCCAACCCTTTTTGCTATGCTGTGCATGTAATGTAGAGTGGAACAATCCGCGGCCTGAAGCCCCTATTCGACTACAGAAGAAGCGAAGAACAAGATCGGAGGGAAGGGCCGTATTAATAAAGGAGGCACGGCTATGAGACTCGCACAGCTGGCAGGGGAATATGACGCGGTCTTCAGTCTGGGGCAAAACTGTACACCTGCCATTCAATTGGAAAAGAACCGTTTACGGCCGTTTGCCGGGGTGCTGGATTGGATGATGTCTGACACACTCTCTGATGTGAACCGTTTGCTTGAGAATCGGTTTGCAGGCTTTATGGATTTGCCCAATTTAAGTGTCGTTGGTACGAGCCAACTGAATTATATGGTCAGAGATATTGCTTATAATGTGATCTCGGTACACGATTTCCCGCAGGAACGTAATACGTCCGCAGATCTGGCAACCTATCCCGAGTTCAGAGAAAAGATAGACCGTCGTATCGAGCGTTTTTTTGCAAAAACACAGATGGCCAAGCGCAGCTTGTTCGTCCGTATGCTGGGAACCTATGAAGAAGTAGAGGAACTGGAGCGGATCTTGTCGGGGATAGTAGCGAATGAATTTCGGTTGTTAGTAGTGAATTGTTCCGGTGTAACGGAGTTGACAGAGGTGGATTGGCAGCTTCCTCATGTATGCGCAGTGGAAATGCCGTTTGCCGATGTATGGAATTACAAGAGTGATCCACACTGGCGCGTCCTTTTTGAGGGAATGTCCTTGTCTTCAAAAAGGGGAGGTCGTCGTGCTTGAGCGGTTGCAGGGGGATTATGACGCCGTATTTAGCCTGGGAGGGCATTGCTTACCCTCGATTCAGCTCGATAAAAACGGACTACGTCCATACGCAGGTCCGCTGGACTGGATGATTTCTGGCAACTTGTCACAGATCAGTCGCTTGCTGAGTGCTCGTTTTGCCAGTTTTATGGATTATGATCGTCTGCGTGTCACGGGGCATGATTACGGAGGTCATAACTTCTTGGTTGAGGATGCTTCCTATGAGATTACAGCAGCACACCATTTTCCAGTTAGCCAGAATACATCAGAACATCTGGTTTCCTATCCTGCATTCAAAACAACACTTGACCGCCGCATCGCCCGTCTACTGGCGAAATTTTCCTTGGCCTCCCGTCTGCTGCTGGTTCGTGTCGGTGGCAGCCGGGAGCAGGCGGTAGAATTGCATGATGTGTTGTCACAGAGGATTACCCATGATTTTCGCTTGTTATACGTGGATTATACAGGGACTGAAGGCGTGACGGAGCTGGATTGGGGACTGGAGCGATTGGTTTCAGTAGCGTTGCCACCCGAGGATATATGGAACGGTCAGGATGAGATGTGGCGTTATATGCTGGACAACGTCAGACTTCATGTCTGAGGTGGGACTATAGGAACACGTATAGATTGTCTTCCACCTGTGCTTGTGCCTGCGCCAAGCTGTAAAGCGTCGCATAACATGATGCGAAGGGAAGATACATGCTTCGGTTCAAAAGGAGGGTGCGCTAGTGAAGGCTTTGGTCACCGGAGGAGCCGGATTTATTGGTTCTCAACTGGTCCGTGCGCTTGCTGATTCAGGCATCAAAGTGCTTGTGCTGGATAATCTGACGACCGGAAATGCTGCAAATGTGGACCCGCGCGCGGTCATGCATATTGCAGATATTCGCAGTCCTGAGGCCAGAACGCTGCTGATTCGGGAAAGCCCGGATATTGTGTTTCACTTGGCTGCACAGGCTGATGTGCAGCAATCCATCCATCATCCCGATGAGGATGCGGATGTGAATGTACTGGGGACGATCCATTTGTTGCAGGCTTGTCGTGAAGCGGGTGTGTCGAAAATCATATTTGCCTCCACATCCGGCGTATATGGAGAGCTACAAAAGCAATGTATTCAGGAAGACGATCCCGTGGGGCCTATTTCAGGCTACGGACTGTCCAAGCTGACGGCAGAATCGTATATTCGGCTTTTTTATCGGTTGTACGGTTTGAACTACACGATTTTGCGTTACGGAAATGTGTATGGACCCGGTCAGGCGGTGAAGGGAGAGGGCGGTGTCGTCGCTATTTTTATGGAGCGGCTGAAAAAAGGAAGCCCCTTGCTCATTCACGGCGACGGGACGCAAACTCGTGACTTTGTGTACGTCAAGGATGTAGTCCGAGCCAATATGGCGGCTATACACGCAGCGGACCAACGCACGGTGCATGTAAGTACGGGACGAACGACGTCCATCAATCGACTGGCCTACGATTTACTGAAGCTGCACGGTTCGTCTGTGCGCCCTGTCTATTCGCCTGCGCGGGCAGGAGACATTCACCATAGCTGTCTGAGCAACGCAGTCGCCAGGCATTGGCTTCGTTGGGAACCGCTATATGGCATCTCTGCCGGTCTAAAGGAAACGTACGTGAGCAGTATGGGCTCAGGCAAAGAAGGCGTGTAGGGCTAAGAGCGCGAGGATCAAAAAAGAGACTGAGGAAACTCTCAGCCTCTTTTCGATTTGAACAGAAATTATAATTTGAGCAGAAATTATAAGTTCTCGCCAGCCAGCTTGAAGGCTTGATCTAGGACAGCTGCACCGTTTCCTCTACCGTAAGCCAACGTGTCGATGACATCTACAGGGATGCCGTAGGGAGCTGCAATTTCAGTTACTGGCTTTTTACGCATCCGTACCTGAGGCCCGAGCAAAATAGCAATCACAGGATCAGTCATACCTTCCAGCTCTTCCTTAATGGTGCTTTCGGGGATGGCTTCGATGTTCAGTTCTATGGATCTTGCTGCGGCTTCTTTTTTCATCTTGGAAACCAGAATGGATGTCGACATCCCCGCAGAGCATGCCAGAATGATTTTTTTCATATCAGAGCGCCTCCAGAAATTCATTTGAACTACTTATACTCTTCATCCAGATTAGCAACAAACGAGCGTTCCTTGATAATAGATTGATACCAGTAGCCGGATTTCTTCAAATGCCGACTTCGATCATTCTCCAGGTTAATTTCCACCAGTCCATAGCGATTTTTGAAAGCATTCATAGGAGAAACGTTGTCTGTGAAGGCCCACAGCATATAACCTGTACAGTTGGAGCCTGTCTCTACAGCTTGTAACGTGTAGTATAAATGCTCAGTTATAAAGTCAATACGATAGTCGTCCTGAATGATGTGTTCCTCATTTTTGAAAGCAGCTTCATTTTCAATGCCCATGCCATTTTCCGCGACAAACCATTCGATATTGTTATATTCGTTCTTGATACGTATGCCCATATCATAAATGATTTTAGGATAAATTTCCCAACCCCGTGACTTGTTCATTTTTTTACCCGGAAGTTCGAAATGCTCATAGTAGTAAGAGGGGTGAAAAGGAATGTTTTCGTTCCACGCTTTACTCTGCGCTTTGACCCGGTGGGGATAATAGAGATTGATCCCAACGTAGTCAACGGTATTTTCCTTAATCAAGGCCAGTTCTTCCGTCGTAGCTTCAAAGGCAATATCATGCTTGCTCATAAGCTCGAACAATTCTTGCGGGTATTCGCCTTTAATAAGCGGGTCCAAAAATACTCGATTGTAAAATAAATCATACACATGTGCCGCGTACTGGTCATGAGGGGCACTGGATCGCGCATAAGTAACTTCGGGATTCAGAATAACCCCTATTTTAGCTCCGTTCTCATTATAATTTTTGGCTTTGAAAAGTAGTACGCACTTCGCAGTAGCCAGCGTTTTATTATAGTTCCATTGCATCCACTTTCGCGTATTTTGTTCATAGGGATAGCGAAGAGCATCCAGATAGACACGAGTCTGTACAACAATGGGCTCATTAAACGTAAACCAGTGCTTGACCCGATCTCCGTAGCGTTCGAACACCTTTTCCGCATATTTCACAAACAGCTCCACCACATGCTTGGAAGACCAGCCTTCATATTTATTCAGCAAATAAGCGGGTAATTCATAGTGTTCCAGACAAATCATCGGCTCGACTCCGCTTGCAATCAACTCATTGATGACCCGGTCCATATAATCCGCATAGGTTTCATCCACCACAATATTCTCATAATCCGTCAAGAAGCGGGACCAATTAATAGAGGTGCGATAATGAGTTAGCCCAATCTGCTGCATCAGCGCAATATCCTCGGCATAGCGATTATAAAAATCGGTTGCAACCGCGGGGCCATATCCATTGTGCCAGACATAGCGGTCATTTTTGTACCATACGTCCAGATATGAGTCTTGACCTTCCTGTTTACCGCTCCAGCCCTCTGTCTGCCAGGCGGAAGCCGCTGCCCCCATCATGAAATTCTGCGGAATGTGTACAGTGTGTTTAGCCATGATATGCCTCTCCTTTTCATTCTATAAATTCCCCAAGGCGATTCTCTGCGGGTGTACCTCTACAGTAGCGCATTATTCAGTCGTTCGCTTATTTGCAATTTTGACGAACGGGAAATAGATGATAATGGCTACCATAATACAAACAATCTGCGTTACAACGGCGCCAATGCTTCCACCTGTAGACAGGTAGGCATTAATAATGGGCGGTGTAGTCCACGGAACCATAACGACAGTTTTACCTGCGAATCCAAGCAACGTCGAGAAGTAACCAATTGTTCCTGTGATGAGTGGAGTTATAATGAAAGGAATCGCCATCAATGGATTCAGCATAATCGGAAGTCCGAAAATGACTGGTTCATTAATATTAAACAGACCTGGCCCAAGCGAAAGCTTGGTTATTTCCTTCATATCCTCGCGCTTGGAAGCGATCATAATACTAATCAATAGGGCCAGCGTAACTCCTGATCCACCAATACTCATGTATACATCCCAAAAAGGCATCGTAATAATGTTCGGAATGGGGAGTCCTTGGTCATATGCAGTCATGTTGACCGAAATTGCTCCAAGTAGAAGAGGTTCACGAATGGGTTTTACCATTTGGTTTCCGTGAATACCGATCACCCAGAAGATTTGCGCAACCAGCATCAGCACCAGTATACCCGGCAGTCCTTGGACTACAGTCTCCAAAGGTTGTTGCACCACATTATAGACAGCATCGTACAGGTAGAGTCCTGTAAACTTATGAAAAAAGAATCCAAGCATTGAGAAGACAGTTACCGTAATAATGGTAGGGATGAGTGCGGAGAAAGAAACGGCTACATTGCTGGGGACACTTTCAGGCATTCTGATCTTTAATTTATCGGACTTGCCCAGTTTGTTGTATAGCTCAACGGATAGGATACTTATGAAAATACCCAAAAACAAGCTTTTAGTATCCGTGAATTGACGGGCAATGACGTCCGTTACTTTTTGCATGTCTCCGTTAACCATCAGCTCGATCGTAGTTGGTGTCACAGAGATAAAACAGATGAGAGCAAGTAAACCGGGAAAAAGGTTTTTCTCTCCATTAATTTTTCCTAGCTCCAGACCAATCATAAAAATAGCTAGAATGGTAAGGATATTCAAGCTGGCATAGTTAATGCTTGAGAAAATCGGTTTATACTCTGCTAGGAATGAGAATGGCTTAAAATGGGCCAGTCCATTGACCGGGTCCATGACCATGTTGGAAATCAGTACAGCAAAGGCACCAACAATAATAACAGGCATTAAGGTGATAAAAGCCGATTTGATCGCTATTATATATTTAAAATTGTTGATTGCATTTGCCACCGATGTGAGACCATCGACCAGTTTGTCTTTAAAAGCCATGGATAGCCCTCCCTCTACGATTTTAATCCGAGCTGATCAATGCGTTCGTACAGGTCTATAAACTCCGAGGCCATATCGTGAATGGTGATGGCATTCATCAAATGATCCTGTGCATGCACCATCATGACGGACATCTCTGTTTTTTCACCGGCTGCTTCCTTACGAATGATTTTGGTTTGAATTTTGTGGGAGGACACCAGTTCTTTTTTAGCTGAGGATAATACTTCTCTGGATTCCCGAAATTTGCCCGCCTTTGCAAGCTCAATCGCTTCCATCGCCGAGCTGCGTGCATTCCCAGCGTATAATATAATTTGGAATACGATCTCTGTATCGTCCATGTCTTCCATGTTCACATCGTGTTCTGCTGATTCATCATGATTCATATGTTCTTGACCCCTTTCATTCATTTCCTCGTATCGCTATTATAATTTGGAATCGCTTTCAACATAACGTATATTATTTCCTCTTCTTAACGGAAATCCATCGTTTGTTCTAGCTAATATCTCTATCACTAAACATAAAAAGAGAGAAACTCCAGCCATGTAGGCATCAGATTTCTCCTTTGTTTACGTCCTATTAATCCTCAACTATTTTTATGCAGTACCTCTACAAATTCCGTGTACGTTTTGCAGCGAATAAGCTGCTGGACCAGCTTTTCATGATTTAAAATGTTAAGCAAAATATGATACATACTTTGTAAATCTTCTGATTTAGTGCGCTGTATGCACAGCATACAAATAAACTGTACGGGCTTGCCATCCCAGTCGATCGCTTTTTGTAATGTACAGATGACCCAAAAGGTGGAATCAGCCAAAGGTTCCATTGGATGCGGAATCGCGACAAAGTTGCCAAATGAAGTGGGGGAAACGGCTTCACGCTCTATCACAGATGGCAACAAAGGCCCTTTTACAAGACCTGTTTCTTGTATTTTTTCAGCTATGAATTCAAGTACTTGTAGCTTGTTATCAAACTTCCGCTGAAGAAAGACCAGTTTTTTTCGTATATATTGTACAGCAGGAAGTTTTGGCTCCGAGATGGCTTGTTCAATTTTAGTAATATCCGAACTGCCCAAAAATGTATTCACATGGATCATGGGTATAGAAAGCGGTTCTGACATGGGGATCGTGCTAATGATAAAGTCTAATGTATCCAATGGTATTTGCCTCAGTTTATAAAATTCAGTGGTTCCTACGATATCCAACCTGGAACCGAAAATGGATTGAAGCTTGTAATACAGCAGCTTTGCGCTGCCGAGTCCAGAAGCACATACGATCATACACCTTTTGGGTGTGCCCTCCATTTTCTTTCTTTCCATCGCGACTCCGATATGAATGGCTAAATACCCGATTTCATTGTCCTCGATCTGTATATGAAGTCGTTGTTTGATAACCTCCGCAGCAATAATACCTGCTTCAAAAGCAAGCGGATAATGGGCTTTGATATCATCCAACATGGGATTACGCAAATTCATTCCGTATTGATAACGATTCATGACTGGTTTGAGATGAAGGCAAAATGCAATTAGTAATTCTTGATCGTTTTGAATGTTCATGTTCAACTGCTGATCAATTTGCTTCAAAATTTCAATAGTCAGTTCGTAGATATCTTGATCAATGATTTTTTTAATCTCCACTTCATCCATATGGGCCTTAACGACAGTTCTCATACCCAACAAGTGCACAGCAATATACGCCACTTCAACAATCGGAAAGGAGTGTTTCATGTTCTGTTCCAGTGCAGATACGATCTCAGTCGCGACTTTAAACTCTTTTTGCGCTTCGATTTTTTTCATCTCTTGAGGATAATACGATACATATCTCTCTTCACGAATGCGCTTACATGCTATAGCGATATGGATGACCAGATTGTTCAGGGCAATGTCTGACAACTGAATATCATGATACTCCATACGCTCCAAAATCACTTCTTTTATGAATTCCATATCTTCGTTAGAGATCAAAGAAGGGTGGGGCATCTGTTGCTTGCCTATTTCATCTGTTCTATTGAATATATAGTCGGAAATGCAATAACGCAGCTTGGCCTCATTACCCTTAACTCGAATACCATGATACGGTCTGTTCTCCAGAGATAGTCCATAATTTCCTAGTAATTTGCGAACTTCTTTGAGGTCATTCTGTAAAGTGGATCGACTAACATACAGCATCTCAGCTAAATCATCAAGTTTGACGTAAGCATGAGTAAGCAGCAGTTTTTTTATTAAAAAACGATGTCTGGCTTCAGAAGAACTTGCTAATAGATGGGGCACATTGTTTTCATAGTCCTTTAACTGTCTCAGCAGATGATGAAATGATTGTTCGTCCTGAATCTCTAGCTTGTAGCCTGTTCCTTTAAGGGGTTTGACAGCTGCTCCATGCTGTGACAACAGTGCACTCAATTCCTTTACATCTGTTCGTATGGTTCGAGAGGATACCTTCAATGCATTCGCCAAATGTTCTCCGTTGACCATCTGTTCAGCAACCAATATACGTAGAATATCAAAAATACGCAAAACGAGCCCCCTTCCTTAGCTGTTCTGATGAACAGTATACAACGCTTAGAGCGTAACCAAAAGAAGGACTGGCAACAGCTTGAGTCATCATAACTTGACACTCCAGCAGATTCGGAGATATTATAGATGCAATAAGTCTGTGATTGAGGTGTAGTTATGAAATTTACCAAAGCAACCAATTATGCTCTGCACACGATGCTCATGCTCGTTACGGATTCGTCGGTGAAGCCCGTAGGTGTTCAGCAATTGGCCGAATCCCAAAACGTCTCACCCACGTATCTTTCAAAAATTTTGACGAGGCTTGTGAAGGCGGGGATGATCGAATCGGTCTCTGGAGCCAATGGAGGCTATCGCTTATCCCGTAATAAAGACGATATTACCTTTTTGGACATTATCCATGCGATTGAAGGGACGAATTCTTTGTTTGAATGTGATTTTGTCCATGGATCAGAATGTCTGATTCAAGCCGTCATGAGGGAAGCGGAGGAGAAAATGGAGGGCCATCTTAAAAATACGAAATTGGTCGATTTGGCCGAAAGGCAAGCGCAAGTATAAAGGTAGTGGCTATATATAGAAAGAGAGTGGTTACCAGTCATGTGAATTTTTTTGTTTTTATCGAAGACATAAAGAGTCTTTAATATCTTTTAAAAAGGAGCTGGGTATTATGCTGTACGATTGCGCTATTATTGGGGGAGGACCCGCTGGGTTGAATGCAGCCCTTGTGCTTGGCAGGGCAAGAAGAAGTGTGGCTTTGATTGATAATAACCGGCCCCGAAATGCGGTTACGCATGCGTCGCACGGTTTCATTACGAGAGACGGCGTAACGCCGGCCGAGTTCCGCCGCGTAGCTTATGAGGAAGTACTGCGTTATCCGTCTGTCCACCATCTACAAACCGAGATTATTTCGGTTACGAAAAATGAATCTGGATTCGAGGTACTTGATTCTTCTGGCCTTCGTGTTCAAGCGCGAAAATTGATACTAGCGACCGGCGTAAAGGAGATATTCCCTGAAATCGAAGGTTTTTATACGTTCTACGGGAAAAGTTTGTTTAATTGCCCTTATTGCGATGGCTGGGAGCTACGGGATCAACCGCTTGTCCTCGTCTCTGAGTCGCCAGCTATATATCATACAGCCAAACTGCTTCTGAACTGGAGTAAGGATTTGATCGTCTGTACGAACGGTCAGGCATTTTTGTCGGACGAGCAAAAAGAAAGGCTTCAATCCAAGGGAATCGTGGTAATGGAGCAGCCGGTTGCGGCGTTCATCGGTCACGACGGTCATCTGGAGTATGTGTCCTTTACGGACGGTACTCAAGTCCCGAGAGTCGGCGGCTTTGTGACTCCCCAATTTGTGCAAAGTGCACCGTTTGGAGAACGTTTGGGCTGTAAAAGGACAGAGTCGGGTGGGATTAAGACGGATGAAGCGGGAAGAACCTCTATACCTGGTGTATATGCTGCTGGGGACTCTTCGTACTTCATGCCTTCTCAGTTAATTTTTGCTGCTGCTGACGGCAGTCGAACCGCTGCGAGCGTAAATATGGATTTGACAGAGGAAGACTTTAACGAATGAGGAGAAATAGAAGTTCTCATGATAGTTAAAGATAATGAGGAGAAGTGAGAATGAATCGTGTGCCATTGAGTATCTTAGAAATGATTTCCCATGACTTGGATGTATCCATTTCAAGCTGACGATGGCCCGTGTGTAAAAATAGGGTTGTCGTCAGCTCTTTTTGGATCATGAAACAGGCTTTTGCGGATGTACTACAATAGCAGGTTACCGTATACCCAATGAGTTCATCATCTGCCGGAAGGAGCGCACATATTTATCCGGCGCCAACAGGTTAACGATCCGTGTTCGCCCCTTCTGGCGGATAGATTCGCGATGAGATACGTTGTTCATCAGGTCTAGTCCTTGCAGTACCGCCTGTAAAATGTCTCCCTGCTGATAAAACTTGCCTGTTTCGTTATGGTCAATGAATGCTCGTACTCCGTCTGAATCAGAGCTTAAGACCGGGCAACGACAGGCCATGGCCTCAGCTACCGCATAGCCGAATCCTTCCACCAGCGAAGTCGAGAGCAGATACCCACCTGAGTCGCCAATCATGGAATAATACAAAGGCATTTTCGCATGAGGCACACTTTTAAAACGCTCAATGATCGTGGACATACCGAGCTGAGCAAGCATTTTCTCGAATTGTATTTTATCCTCTGGCTGCGACAAGGTGTCATCATAGAACATCCAAATCCGAAGATCGGCACGATTTTGCAGCATCCAGTAAGAAATGTCGATAAAATGCCGCCAATTCTTATTGGGCTCCAAGCGCCCAACCCATGCAATGACCGGATTAGCCGGGGGAGTGTTAGGTACATAATTAAATACATTAGTATCCAGTACGTTTGGAAATACAAAACGATTAAGCCAGGGGCACATGCTGGAAAATAGCTGTACGAGGTGAGTTGTTTCCGGTAAAAGTACTGCGTCAGCATAGTTTTGAAGATACGGAACGGCATCTGCAACAACCCAAGCAGCTTCTTCGTGAGTGCCAAAGCCCTGGGACTCATAGATTAATATCCCTTGATAGCCCAACATTCGCAGTCTGGGTAGCATAGGATAGTCCGAAGAGACGATAATTGCATCGTAGCGATGAGTCTCCACCAGTTTTCGAATTTCTTCTTCAGAGGAAGTCATGAACACCGGAATATCGCCTTGCAGGTTTTGCATTCCTGTCCCCTGCTGATAATAGAGAAGATGACATTCTATCCCGTCCTGAATGAGCGCTTTACAGCGTTGGCGGTTCAAGGTTTCCACGCCACCGCTGGGTATATAAAAAGTAAATAGAACTTTGATCTCAATAACCTCCTTTGCCAACCACAAGCTCTATACCAAGTTATTCAACCTACAGGACGGGGTGTGGGTTTCTATGGAAGCCTGGATCGAATTAGCGCATAATTATGGCGCAGACGAGAATCTTCCGGGGAACGCTCTGTTGCTTCTTTCGCAAATTCACAGGCTTTGTGCATTAGGCCCAACTCGTAGCAAGCGAGGGCTCCAAGATCATACAGTGTAGCGTCCCAGCAAAAATCCTCTTGCATGTACGTATCCGGTCGTGTTGAAATTCGCAGCGCTTCTTCGACCATATGATAGACGGCGGGCCAATTCCGTGTATGATAGGCAAGCTGAGCCATTTCCGTGTAAGGTTCACGCAAATATGGCGCTTCCGCAATAGCTCGGTATAACCAACGTGCGGCCTCATGCCAATGTTCAGTTGCCTTATACGCTCTAGCGATAAAGCGCATCGAAGCGCTGCGTTCATCAGCCCAGCGCGCCTGCGGCATGGCAAGATGTTGTTGCAGCGTAGCGATGCACTCGTCCCAACGGGCATGATACATATATTCTCGCCCCAAGTAATGCATATTGCGATCATCCTCGGGAAATTCACGCACAGACTGCTCCAGTAGTGGAAGGTATTGGCTGCGTGACTTGTGCGGATCTGGATCATGATACAGGCGGAGCTGATCCGATCGGATGCTGTGTTCTTCACCTTCCCCAATATATTCAAGCACCTCATGGACCGGGCGTACCCAGCGGTAGCCATGACGAGTGTGAATTTTCTCTTTCCAGAACCATGTATAAGCGGTATCCTTCCCGGGCTGTCCATGGGTAAAGGCATACAACATTCGAGTCGTTCCATCCTTCCAGTTGTTTTCCAGGCGCGACCGCCATCCCTCTTCCCAGACTTCATCCAGATCCGTACAGACACATATATCTACATCGCCCGGGACCAGCCGCAGGGACTCATTGCGAGCCTTGTCAAAACGCCAAGGGACTACCTGAATACGATGCACCTCTGCACCTGCTTCGCGCAGCAGAGCAACGGTGTCGTCTGTAGAGCCAGTGTCGGCTACAATGACAACATCGGCTTCCCGCATGGAGTGCATCCAGCGCTTGGCGAATCGGGCTTCATTTTTGCTGATAGCATAGACCGCTATTTTGTACCGATTCTGTTGTTGCATTGGCTTGCTCCTCCTTTAATTAACTTCAAGAATGATGGGTGCTATAGGAGGTACTTTATTGGGAAGGGTTCAGGATTGAGCTGAAATATTGACGATTATGCAGGACATGCGGGTCATTGGGAACGTACGTGGCTGCTTGCTCATTGTGCCAGTTCGCACGTGTATAGTCTTTTAGCCGAAAATGACAAATGCATAGCTGGATATGAGGAAACCATGTTTGGTATGCGTCCTGTACCGGGCCGATCGTGTCAGGAGAATTCAGAGTGGTTGCCATGTCGTACCAGTAAACGGCTTTGGGGATCTCATTTTTATGCAAAAAATAATGGCCCATCCGACAACAAAGCTCCGCTCTAGGCGTATCGAAGGTCAGGCTATGGAGAGCCGCAGTAACACTTTCCTCCAGCTTGCCAAGTTGTTCCAGACAGTCAGCCATTTTGCCGCATGCACTAATCGCGTCCTCTACCCAGCCTTGTTCGGTGTTCAGAAAATCCCGGTAAGCCTGTACGGCCTGTTCATATCTTCCATTGTCTCTAAGCTCATTAGCGTAATAGTAGAGATCGCGGGGAGAGAAGACATGGCCTTGAGCGAGCAGCTTCTCATAAATTCGCAGATTTCGGCCCGGGGAGTGGGTATGTGTTCTGGTGTGAGTTATGGCAATATCTGCATGTTGAATATTACCGTCTACGGCGAGATACTCATGCACGGCTCCGTGCCAACGGAACCCGGCCGACCGTCTGACCAAGCGATTGCGACGAAAATGCAGGGTGACATTGCCATGATCATCGAACGCGTAATGATATTTCATCGACACTGCATCGACGGTTGGTATGTCTGAGGAATCAAGAGTATGCTTGAGCTCAAGCAGCTTGATAGCATCCTGTTCCTTCAAAATGTCATCGGCATCCAGCCAGAGGATGTACTCCTGTGTAGCTTGCTCAAAAGAATAGTTACGTGCAAGGGCAAAATGATCCACCCATTCAAATGGAAAAATCCGGTCTGTAAAGTTGCGGCATATGTCAATGGTTCGGTCCTGTGAACCTGTATCTACGATATTGATTTCATCTACAATATGATGGACCGATTCAAGGCAAGGACCAATGGTATGTTGGTCATTTTTGACGATCATACACAAGCTGATACTGATCAATTAGGTATCACTCCTTTTGGGATCATGTAAGGGATTCAGGTCCAACCTAAAGTTGAATTAAAAGAGGTCTGAGTTATAGAAGCCCTGCCGCAATTGCGGCAGGGCAAGGATTGACAAAGCCATAACTTGCTGGACGGCTTTGTCGATAGGGTATGACACTTCGTTTAAGTCCATGATGTGGTAATAATAGAAGATTAGAGTCCTGTAGGTCCTGTAGGTCCGGTCGGTCCAGTCGGCCCCGTAGGTCCAATAGGTCCAGTCGGTCCAGTCGGTCCAATTGGACCTGTAAAGCCAAGACCAAATGGCCCGGTCGGTCCAGTAGGACCAGTCGGCCCCGTGTCGCCAATAGGCCCGATAGGTCCGATAGGTCCGGCAGGTCCAGTAGCGCCCGTGTCGCCTGTGGCACCCGTAGGTCCGGCAGGTCCAGTAGCGCCCGTGTCGCCTGTGGCACCCGTAGGTCCAGCAGGTCCAGTAGCGCCCGTGGCGCCTGTGGCACCCGTAGGTCCGGCAGGCCCCGTAGCGCCAATGTCGCCCGTAGCACCTGTAGGTCCGGCAGGCCCCGTAGCGCCAATGTCGCCTGTGGCACCTGTAGGTCCGGCAGGCCCCGTAGCGCCAATGTCGCCTGTGGCACCCGTAGGTCCGGCAGGTCCAGTAGCGCCAATGTCGCCTGTGGCACCCGTAGGTCCGGCAGGCCCAGTAGCGCCCGTGTCGCCTGTGGCACCCGTAGGTCCAGCAGGTCCAGTAGCGCCCGTGGCGCCTGTAGCACCCGCAGGCCCCGTAGCACCTGTATCGCCACTAGCGCCTGTAGCACCAGTCGGCCCCGCAGGTCCGGTTGGTCCCACAGCTCCAGTTGCACTTGCTTTAACAAGGGCAACGGAATCAATGGCTACATTAGCGGTGTTAGCCAAGGCATTTTTGCTAATAACCAAAAAGGCAAAGGCTGCGTTAGCTGGAACAGGAGCTGTTACTTCATACAAGGTTTGCCAGGTCCCATTAACAGCATCAGGTAATGTGCCTGCGCTCAAATAGGTAGTTAGCCCAGTACCGAGGAAACTAAAGGTTGCGTCATAGTAGTACAGAAAAATGTTGATTTGAGGATTAATCAAGTTTCCTATTTTTGCAGCTGACAGGCTCAACGTATAACTTTCGCCTGGTGTGGCAAAAACGACCTGGGAAAGAGATGCATCTACGGCTCCTCCTGCTAGGATCGCACTATAAAAGTTTGTCTTTTTTACGGATAAGCTAGTGACGGTTACATTTGCGGCGTTCCAAAAAAGGGTAGATCCAGTCTCGAAGTCGCCATTATTAACTAGATTGGTAAATAATACGGTCATCGCTTTTTATACACTCCCTTCACACGTTGTAATGATAGTAGATGCGAATCCACGCCGTGGCGAACCGTACAAGTTTATGAGGGCAGATGTGTATTTTCGTGTTCACATTTTAGACACATTATTTTAAGCTTCTATTTAAGTGACGTTAAGCTGAAGCTATATGTGGGGGATTATTATTAGAATTTAAAAGTGTAGCATGAAGTGCGAGGAGACCGCTTCGCTGCTACCTGTTTCCCATGCAACATTTTAGGTGGGAGAGAAGTAGCAGGGAGAAGATCACGAACAAAGAAAGGGTGAAACATGTGCTCAAAGTACAGCAGGTGAGCAAGTGGTATGAGGGCAACCGGGGCGTACATAAGTTGGATTTTGAAATGCAGCGCGGTGAAATTGTTGGTTTCTTGGGGCCAAATGGTGCGGGTAAAACGACGACGATGCGCATGATTACAGGGTATCTTCAGCCAAACGAGGGAGTAATCACGATTGACGGTATTCCGATTCAGGATAAAGGCAGACAGGCTCGTTCGAAAATCGGTTATCTGCCGGAAACGCCCCCTTTGTATGGGGATATGTCTGTAAGATCCTATCTAAAGTTTGTAGCTAGTATTCGGGACGTGCCTGCGCGAGAGCAGAAGCTTCGTATTTCAGAGATGATATCCCGATTGGGTCTGAATGGACGTGAAAAACAATTGGTCCGCAGCTTGTCCAAAGGGTACAAACAGCGCTTGGGACTGGCAGGTGCGATTATTCATAACCCGGATTTACTGGTGCTGGATGAACCGACCTCGGGTTTGGACCCCAATCAGATTCTGGAGATTCGTCAGCTCATTCAGGAGATTGGTGAAAATCATACGGTATTGCTCAGCACGCATATTTTGCCCGAGGTGGATGCTTTGTGCAATCGGGTTCTGATCATCCACGAAGGGAAACTGGTTATGGACGGGCGTCCTGACGCGCTCGGTGGTTCGATGGAAGACGGATTCAAGGTGAAGGTGGAGGTCAAAGGCAAGCGTGAGCAGGTAATGGATGTCCTACGAGCTTGGGGAAAAGTACAAGTTGAACCTTTGTCACCTACTCTGCCTTCAGCGAATACGAAGCTGGCTGTCACAGAGCAGGATTTGACTGGATTGTTGCTTACAGGAGCTTCTGATGAGGATTTTCGCGAAGAACTGTTTTTTGTGCTGTCGGATGCGAAGCTTCCGATTATGGAAATGAAAAAAGAAAACATAAGCTTGGAAAACATCTTCCAGCAGTTAACGACCCGCGAGACGGAAGAAGATGGGGGCAGCGATCCAGCGGTTCATGTTCTACATACCTCTAAGAATGAAGCAACGGTCAACACGGTGGATCATGGAGAAGCCTTGGCCAGCGATAACAAGGTCGATGAAGACAAGGATACAGGAGGTAAACAGTCATGAGGCGTTTGTTCGCAGTCTGTCAAAAGGAGCTGCAAGCCTATCTATGGACCCCAACGACGTATTTTGCGCTTGCGGTGTACATGCTGCTGACGGGGTTACTATTTTACACGAACTTTGTGATGTATCAGCCTAGTATTTTGGACTATCGGCTGGTACTCGGGGACACATTGTCCATGCTGGTGTTTGTTGTGCCACTACTCACGATGCGGCTGGTTGCAGAGGAATTCAGGCAGGGTACGGATGAGCTCCTGCTTACCTCACCTGTAAGTGTAACGGAAATCATGATTGGTAAATTTTTGGCATCGCTAGGCATGTTGCTCATATTGGTACTGTGCAGTCTGGCGTATCCGGTCGTGATGTCCTTTTATGGGGCGCTGGATTGGACGCTCGTATTTACATCCGTGATCGGTCTGTTTATGCTTGGTGCTGCCATGATGGCGATCGGTTTATTCGCATCGACGCTTTCACAGCATCAGATGATGTCAGCGGTCGTCAGTTTTATTCTCTTACTCGTGTTCTGGATGCTGGATTCGTTTGGTGGACAAACGGGCGCATCTGCGGCGCTGCAGCAGTGGCTGGAACCTTTTTCACTAACTGTGCGGTTTGACAGTTTCACCAAAGGATTGCTGAATGGAGCCGATGTGATGTACTACGTGACGGTGGCGACGCTCTTTTTGCTATTTAGCATCCAAGTGGTTGAACGGAAACGGTGGAGGTAATGAAGATGAAAAAATGGCTGGGTCATACCAATAGTGTGGTACTATCGATTGCTGCTGTAGGGATTTTTATTTTATTGACGCTATTTCTGCGTTCGCTGGGAGGCTTTCAACTGGATCTGACGGCAGGCAAGCAGTATACGCTGTCTGATCAGACGTTAACGACCATTCAGGGTGTAAAGGAAAACGTACGATTGATTGCCTTTACCGTATCCACTTCGCAGAATCAGAAGCTGAACCGGGATGTTACGGATATGCTGAATGAGTATGCCAAGCGTAACAACAAGCTCAAGGTCGAGCAATATGATTTGAATCAGGAACCGATACTGGCCAAGCAATATGGGATTACTGCAGCATCCATTGTGTTGGTGCAAGGAGAGAAGAAGCGGGTTATAGATATTGGGAGTCTATTTACGCAGGCTCAGGGGAGTAGTGAAGGAGCATACCAATTTACCGGGGAGGAAAAGCTGACCAGTGGACTGCTGGCATTATCGTCTACCCGCCAAGGGAAAGTGGTTTTTCTGACAGGGCATGAGGAAATTCCTTTGTCCCAAATGACCGAATTAAGCAGCTCGCTGGCGCAAGATAATGTGAAAGCAGAGGAAGTTCAGCTTAATCAAGCGGGTAGTGTGCCAAAAGATGCGTCTGTATTGGCTATTGTCGGACCCGAACGGGATATTAGCGTGACGGAACTAAAGAGTATTCGTACGTATCTGAATGACGGTGGAAAGCTTTTTATGGCGTTAGGATTTCACCCGAACATGGGGGCTAGCTGGAAAAACCTTGACGCATTAGCGGCTGATTATGGTGTGAAAGATACTCATGCTATCGTGGTGGATCAGGAACAGACGAATACGCTTGGTCCTCTGTGGACGGTTCCCACCTTTGGCAGTCATGCGATCACCGATAAATTGGCGGCCTCTAATCTGTATCCTGTTCTTTCGCTATCTATTGCTTTGCACGCAGGAGAACAGAAGGATTGGAAGACGACGCTATTGTTAAAATCTTCTGCAGCTAGCTATGGTGAAACGAATATTCAGGGACTGCTGAACAACGAAACGCAGAAGGATGACAAGGACCCACAGGGGCCGCTTAATCTCGGTTACGCGGTAGAAGGAAAAGACGGCAAGCCCAAAGCGGTTATTCTCGGAACGTCAGCCCTCCTAAGCGACACGGAGATTAGCACAGGAGGGAATCGAGACTTTGTGCTGAATAGTCTTAATTATGTGCAGGAGCACTCTGATGGGCTCACTATTCGTCCTCGTCAGGAGCAGGATTTTAAGGTAGCTTATTTGACTGCTGCACAAGCGAAAACGGTATTAGCCATATCTGTCGTCGGATTGCCGCTGCTGTTTGCGATTGTCGGAATCTTATTATGGTGGAGGCGAAGAAGTGCATGAGAAAATGGATACCCACAGTGCTGCTGTTAGTCGTATTGGGAGCGGGTATAATCTATGCCAAGAGCCAAAACTTCTTTCGTGAACAAGCCCCGGCCGCTCGCCAGCTCGTTCAGCTTACGCAAAGAGATATTACGTCTTTTGCGATCACTGTTAAGGACGGCAAGTCGGTGGAACTTGACCAACGTGATGGCAAATGGAGCATGAGTAAGCCACGATCTTACCCGTTAAATCAATATACAATAGATAATTGGCTAGCTGCGATTCAGAATGTAAAGTTGGGTGATGTTGTAGAATCATCTCCCACAGACGTATCTAAATATGGAATCAGCGCTACCCATGACCAAATTGAGATTAAGACCAAGAATGGTGACGTTCGCACCTTTGCCTTCGGTGAAACGCTGCCTTCCGGAGATGCTGTCTATGTACTATCAGACCAAAAAGAGATAGCTTCCGTACCTATAGATACACTTTCGGGTTTGCTGCTGGATGCTGATGATTTTACTGACACAACGCCGTTTGATTGGGATGATACCAAGTTGAGCGGAATAGAGTGGGAAGGCCAGAATGCCTCATGGATGCTTCGATCCTCCGGTAACAGTGGAACTGGAGACAGTGCTTCCGCATCTTGGACGCTAAACGGAAAGTCGGTAACGGGTGACACGGCGACTTCCCTCTCACAGCAAATCAAAAACCTAGCCAGCAATCAGGCGTTGCGCAAAGCCTCCGAGCTGAGCAAGCCTGTTCACCGCTTTACGCTGAGCATATCGTTGGGTAAGGAGGGTTCCCAGCTGGTCTATCAGGGCTGGACACTTAACGATGATCCAGAAACCGTATGGGTTGTGCCGCCACAAAGCAACTGGGCTTATGGCCTGTCAGCATCTGACGTGAACCATGCTGAACAGAATGGTCATGACCAGGCTAAGGCTAGCCAATAATCATTACATTTATAATAGCTGAACAAAGAGGCTCCAACGGCGAATAATCGCCGCGTGGAGCTTTTTTGTGTGCGTTATTCATCAGGCTTGCTGCTTTTGGAAGATTGGCTGTTATTGACGTTTAAATCTTGGATAACCTGAATCAGCTCATGAAGTGAGAGATCCAGCTTATCCAACTTTTCTTCCATCGTGTGCAGGATGTGCCGCAATAAAATAAAACAAAGTCCAGCCGGAAAGCCTACGTTGGTAACCAGAGAAAGAGCATCATCCATCTGCAATGTATTTCCCTCCTTTTTAGCCATATATAAAGGAAGGTAAATTAAAAGAACCATATACAACTGATTGTAAAAATAGTATAATAAATAAGAACAAATGTTCTGTTTTGGTTGTAAAATAGGAACACAAATTACCCTATAATATGAGGATTTAGAAATAGTCAAATCCAAAGAGAAAGGGTGATTTATATTGGAAAAGTCTCAGCTAACATTGGTCGAACAATACCGTAAGAAGTTGTATCGCATTGCCTGGAGAATCCAGTATCGCGCTCGGGTACAAACCAATCATGAATTTGTAATGGAAAATAATGAAACTGTCAGCGCTCCATCTTTTACAGAATGTGTAAACTCTAATATGTACACACTACAGCTTATCAACTCTCTATCTTCTGAGATCGGAAAAATGATCATCTTTGACCTTTACATACTAGACAAAACCGAAGCACAGATTGCAAAAGAGTTAAAACTAACCCAACAGGCGGTGAATAAATGGAAAAAGAAAATGCTCAAAGAGTTATTTCGGATGCTGAGTTCATCCAATGGCTCAAATTAGCACAAAGTGGAGATCAGGAGGCCATGAGCAGGATACTTTATTTGTTCGAGGAAGATATTCAGAAGACGAGTCGATATATACGTATGTCCCGTGAAGATGCTGTTCAAAGTATCGTGGTTGATTTTATTGAAGAACTGCGGCAAGAGCTGAAGACAGAGATATAGAAAAAGTGGACAATGGATATAGCCTTGTCTATCCTTATCGGTAGGTTTAACTTATGTGACGGAGGGCTTATATGTTTATGAGTGATAGCAGAGCATTATTTGAAAAAAATATGAAGTTGTATCCAGTTAACCGTATTCGTTCCAATGTTATCATTCTTGTTTTATTACTGTTTGATCTGTTTTTGACTATTCCCTTAATGGGAGACCCCTACATTGCAGTTTATGTTTATGTGCTGATGCCACTGATTGTTGTGATTAATATTTGGGCTCTTGTACTGGTCATCATGCCACGCAAATTGCAGTTGAATTATGTTTTGTTCCGTGGTGTATTTGGTTTAGTATGCTCTATTGGCTTCATGATCATGACACAAAAGTTTGCTTATGGTATGTTGGGTCTGGATACTCCATGGTATTTTATAAGTTCTTTTGCCGCTTATGGAATCGCCTTGTATTGCTATATAAATTATCATCTGGCGAAATTCAAAGATCCTTCAAATGATAAGAAAGACTCAAAAGTTAAGAAAAAACACAAGCGAGAGGCTGTAGTAACGATGACCACATTTACTGGAGCTGGTTATTTGATAGCCAATCTTTCTCTCGGATTTGCTACACAACAATTCGTTGCTACAGTATTGATGTGTGTATATTCTATGCTTGCATTTGTTCTTTTTCATTTTATTATGGAGCTGTATCGCTACTATTGGCTTAATAAACTGAGGAATCAGACAACGGATTGAACACAATGCTTGGATTACACCGTATTTTCTCTATTAAAGATATTTGGAATGATAAATAAGCCTGCGAACGCCCATACTATCATAGGTGTCTGCAGGCTTATTAGGTTGTAGATTACTTAGTCAACATACTTGTTGCCGTCAGCATCAATATAAATGGATTGAACTGCTGTACGGCGGTAAGGATATCCTGCTGCTGTGGTACCGTTAATTTCATAGGTTACGGAATAGATGCCCGGCTTGTCCGCTTTGGAAAGCTCAATTTGCCCAGTAGGGGTAACGGTTTTTTGCTGCAACGTCAGACCTTTGGAAGCTGTAGTGATTCCTTGTTGCGGATCACCATAGTATTGAACTTGGTAAGTGACTTGTGTGACGCTGGTCGGGGAATCCTGGGACTTCAGATTTAGTCTCGGACCCACTGCATTTAAATTGTATTTGAGCTCAGGGACCTGAACGGCATGATAACGTGCAATCAGGAGATATGCACCATGATCAGGAATTACGGCGTTCAACTTATAGATGCCCGGTTGGGGATTGGTAATTACTGCACTATGATGCCAGGCACCAGCAAAGATTTCTTCATCACGACCTGCTTTCACATGAAGCAATTCGCTAGTACCGTCAGGTTTGGTCAGCTCAAGTTGGCTTACACGTTTATCGCTGATCCAGTCCAAATCAATGGATTGGACACCATTTTCAACCGTGAGGGTTTCGGAGGCCTTTCCATTATAAGCGCCGCCTCGGATAAAATATGAATTATCGATCTCGTTATAGGTGGATTGTACAGCAGAAGCAGTCAGGGAAGATGCTGCTGAAAATGCCTCAGTTTCCTGATTCAATGCTGGAGTGTTCGCTTGGAGGTAGGGGAGGATCAGGGAGAAGACATAAGAACCGGTACGAACCTTGGCGTGATCCCAGGAACCGACTTGAACTATACGTCCGCCGGGAAGCTTAGCATTGTCAACTGTGACCACTCCGTCATTTTTGCCAAAGGATGAGAGGTAAAGTCCACCCAGTATGTAGGAAGCGGTGCCGCCAGACCAGTTGTCACCAGCAAACGTGAAGAACGGAATTGTAGTCGCATTGCTGAGCGCATCGGTTTTAGTTCGGAAATACTTCATATAAGATGTTTGTAACGTAGAGGTGCCGGGATTTTGTGAGCCGACGATATCTGCCAGCCATCCAGCCCAGCTGCTGTAGGCGAGATCTGCAAGTTGTGAGCCATGATGCGGACTGCTGAGGGTGATGACACGTTGTACATAGGGAGCTGCTCCGTTGTATACGAGAGCGGTTTGAGTGTCCACTCCACCTTTGCTGTGGGCGATGATGATGAGTTTTTTTCCAAAATGATTACTAATGATTTTAATTTTGTCGGCTAAAAGCTTGCCATTCTCCCACATATCCTGGGATGTGCCGTTCGCGTCGTACAGATTAATGGTAGCCGTCTGGTATCCGGCGTCACGTGCGCGCTGAAGCATATCGTTATTATTATTGGTCCACACTCCAGCGCTGCTGTTCAAACCATGTACAAACAATAGTGCGGGCTTGGCAGGATCAACTCGATTAGGTGGTGGGCCTTCTGTCCAGCTTCCGGCGGGAGCTTTCGGTGCTTCAGGTGTGGTGGAGCCTGCAAAAGCACCAGCGGGGATAAGAGTGACGGATAACAAAAAAATGAGCATCAAAACGGTGAGCTTCTTCAAACTGTAAATCCTCCTTTTTGTAAAATTAAGTATTTCAAACTTATTATACAAGCCATCTTGTGGTAAATCATCAATTGTATTTCATATTTACATTAAAATTTTATTTTTTCAGTCATTTTTTAGTCAGGATATCCCTAAGATTGATGGCGCATGCTAATCTCGTCACACATTTTATATGTATGGAGGATGAGTTCATGCCAGGAACTAAGAAAGTCATCAGTTTTACGATTTCAGCTGCTTTACTCGCCAGCATGGCTGCTTTAACCGGGTGTGGAAATGCTGATCATAACGTTCGTACAAACAGTACACGCTATAACGCGCAAAGCACACAGCATATGGATGGTATGAATCGTTATGGTTTAGATGGTGTAAACCGTATGGATGGTGTGAATCGTTATGGGGTTAAGTCCAATGGTATGGACGGGATGTCATTAAATGAAAATGGCAGCAGAACCGGACATCCAATCCGTAATCTGCAAGTCGATCGTAACTTGTCTAAACGTATATCCGAGATGCCGGATGTAAAGTCTGCGACAGTGCTGGTCGGTGAACGAAATGCCTATGTAGCCGTTTCCTTGAAAGACCAAGCCAACGGAACGGGTGTCGGTACTCCAAGTATTGACGGTGCTCCGAGTACTAATAATATTGGGCGTAACGGGAATGTACCGAGTGTGAATGGCGTTAATGGCACCAGAGGGAACCAAACTACGGGTACTACAACGCCTGGAATGACAGACAATGGACTTACCGGGAATGGAACACCTGCACGTCGTGATGACGGTTTGTTTGGTACAATGGGTACAGGCTCGTACGGTATGTTGCGTGGCTTGACGGACAACAACAATCGCACAGATAACGGCAATACCACCATCGA
Source organism: Paenibacillus sp. TSM33 (assembly GCF_056099025.1). Taxonomy (NCBI): domain Bacteria; kingdom Bacillati; phylum Bacillota; class Bacilli; order Caryophanales; family Paenibacillaceae; genus Paenibacillus; species Paenibacillus sp. TSM33. The sequence continues at coordinate 152,590 of NZ_JBLZXB010000018.1, read as the reverse complement.
GGGAGCAAGAACTGCATATGAACCAAGTGATGCAGTCAAGAGCCGTATTGCTAACAAGATTAAGCAATTCGCACCTTCCATTGAACAGGTGCATGTATCGGCTAACCCGGACTTTGTTAGACAAACCTCTGACTTTACACGCAGTGTACAAAATGGTCATCCGATCAGAGGCTTGAGCAATGAAATGGTGGATGTGATTGAACGTGTATTCCCGACTTCTGCGGCAGATACAAACCGTCCAATGCAAAATACACCAACACGTCCACAAAATAATACGCCCGCACCGATGAATCATCGCTAAATCAAATCCTTAATTGTGAATATCCAAAGAAGAGCTATCCCATCTCGGCAATTACGCTGATGGAATAGCTCTTTCTTTTGCGGGGATTATATAACTATAACGATTTGTGAACTCCTTTAATCCATATCCCTTGCAGATTTAAGTCGGCATCCAGCAACAAGACGTCTGCTTGTTTACCTGCTTCAAGTGAACCTGTCCGATCAGCTATGTTCAGGGATCGAGCTGGATTCAGGCTGGCCATTTGTGATGCCTCGGGAATACTCAAGCCTACATGTTGAACGAGATAGCGGAAGCCCTCAATCATCGTCAGGGTGCTTCCTGCCAAAGTGACGCCATCCTCCAATCGTGCGACACCGTCCTGTACAATCACTGGCAAATCGCCGAGTGTATAATGACCGTCTTCCAGTCCAGTAGCAGACATGGCGTCGGTGATGAGGATGAGATTATGGTCCTGCTTTAATTTGGCAAGCAGGGAAATGGCGGCAGGATGCACATGAATGCCATCTGCGATGATCTCTGCTTCAATCCGCGGATCAGCGAGTACAGCTCCCGTAGCTCCCGGCTTGCGGTGATGCAGCGGAGTCATGGCATTAAAGGTGTGGACTGCATGGTTCAGGCCCGCCGATGCTGCCTGTTCAACCTCCTCATAAGTAGCATTCGTATGACCGAGCGCCGCGGTGATGCCGTGACTACGCAGCCATGTGATGAGCTCAAGGGCGCCTTTTTGTTCAGGCGCAAGTGTGACCTGGCGAACAAGGCCTGGATAGCGCTGCTCCCATTCTGCCACCCAAGCGAGGTTCGGAGGCACGATATGTTCCGGGTTCTGTGCTCCTGCCCAGTTCGGACTAATGAACGGTCCTTCCAGATGCACTCCCTCCAACTGAGCATGGGGCATGGGAAGTGCCATGTATGTGTGAACTTCTCTTAATACCTGATCAATTCGTTCCTTGGGCGCGGTCATAGTGGTAGCCAGCATAGCAGTCGTTCCTTGTGAACTGTGAAAGGAGGTGATTGCATCCAGTACCCTCGAATCAGAGTCCATAAAGTCCTCGCCGTTACCGCCGTGAACATGAATATCGATAAAGCCTGGCAGCAGGTAACCCCCTTCCAGACGAACAATATTCGCCGCTTGTGTGGCACCTTCTTCCGGATTGCCCAAGACCACTGAGGTCCAATTCAAGGGCAAATCCTCCTCTGATCCAACGTATACAATGGATTGCCCCTCAATGATGACAACTCCGTTGTCGATGATGTCATTCCCAACGACGACTTGGCCATATAATAGCTGCGTTATGTTACCACTCATTTCATCTGACTTCATTTGAACCATCCTCCTGCTTCCTGATCCAATAAAATAAGAACGTTGGGGTGGCATTGCAGCAGGGAAGCCGGACATTCCGTTGTGACGGGTCCAGTTAAAGCCTGCCTTGTAATGTCGGCCTTCTCTGCACCAAAGGCCACCAGTATAATTTGCTTCGCCTTCAGAATGGTGCCAACTCCCATCGTAACGGCTTGTCTGGGCACTGCATCTATATCGCCAAAAAATCGGGCGTTCGCCGAGCGCGTTCCTCCTTTCAAATCTACAACATGTGTAGCTCCAGTCAAGCTGTGACCGGGTTCGTTAAAGCCAATATGGCCGTTATGACCAATGCCAAGCAATTGGAGATCCACAGGTCCGTGATCCAAAATGGCCTGCTCGTGTGCTGCACATTCTGCTGTGAGATCTAGGGCATTCCCGTTAGGGACGCGTGTATGAGATATGGGAATGTCGATATGCTCAAACAAGTGCTTATTCATAAAGCTTCGATAGCTCTGCGGATGTTCTGGGGCAAGGCCAACGTATTCATCAAGATTCACGGAATAGGCGCGTGCAAAGCTCACCTGTCCCTTGCGGTACATATCTGCAAGATGTCGGTAAATGCCAATCGGCGTACTACCAGTGGCCAAGCCCAGCATAGCTTGTGGTTTGGACAGCAGCAAGCTGGCAATCACAGTGGCAGCAGTAGCGTTCAGGTCTTCACGGCTGTTCAAAATGCGAATGTTCATCTTTAGTGACCCCCTGGTTGTTTTTTGAGTTTACTCACTTGTTGATATGAACCTTCCAATCTCGGAATATATTTGTCAAAATTAGCGCTCACCATACCTGTAAACAGGATATCTATAATATGAAGCTGGGCGATGCGGGAGGCCATGTCTCCACGTCGCATTCCTTCCTCCAATGAAGAGGAAAATAGCGCAATATCCGCAAGGCTTGCCAGCGTATTGTTTCCGAAGGAGGTCAGGGATAATGTTTTGGCACCCTGTTCCTTTGCACAGCGTAGAGCCGCAATCGTCTCCTGGGTTTCTCCTGAATAAGAGACGGCAAAGGCTACATCCTCCGCTCCGAGCGAGGAGGCAGAGGTGATCTGCATGTGAGAATCCGCGAAGGCGGTGCTGTTTTTGCCAATACGGATCAGCTTCTGGTAAAAATCCTGCGCCACAATCGAGGATGTCGCCATCCCATAGAGATCAATACGGCTTGTGGCTGACAGCCATGCAATGGCCTGCTCCAGCTTGTCGAAATCCAGCAACCGGGTCGTGTCCGCGATGGAGGCCGTATGGTTTGCCTGAATAGCCTGCACGATGCGGGAAAGTGAATTTCCAGCCACAATGTCCTGATAGGATTCTTCACCTGTAAGGTTGGAATGGGACAATTCGGCGGCCAGCTTCATTTTGAGATCAGGATACCCTTTAAAATGGAGTGATTTACAAAACCGTGTAACGGTTGCGGCACTCACACCACAACGCTCTGACAGTTCCCGAATACCGAGATGCAGCACATCCTCCGGGGCTTGCAGGATAGATTCCGCCAGCTTACGCTCTTGTACGGGCAACTGCTCCAGTCGCTGGGATAATGTATGTAGAATGGGGGACATGGGCTGTGCTCCTTTAGCTATATAATGCTTTTATGAAAAAAAGTATCGTTTAATTCAATAAAATAAAGAAAAATATTTTCGTGTATATTGTAAAAAAATTACGCTCTTCATACAAGAGGGGAGAAACAAGATTTAATTTTCAAGTTCAGCTTCAACAGAATAGTGAATAATGAATGCAGAAAAATTTGTAGAAGTAATCATACATTAATTTACAAATTACGATTTTTACTTACAAAACAACCTATTGACTTGTCTCTTCAATGGAGGAGTATAATTGAATATAGTTCCAAGCAAGGAAATTTTCTAGGAGCTTTTTAGACGGCATCGTTGGACGGAAGAGTAGTATCTCATTCACAAGGAGGAGTTTGCTATGCAAAGCCAAGTGATTGAAATGATCAGCGCGGTCAAGGAAGATCCTGAATTGGTCGCTAAGCTGAATGGACATTCGGACATTATTCATGATGCAGGACTAGATTCGTTGCAATTGGTTCATTTCATGCTGCAAGTGGAGGATGCATTTGATGTGGAGATTGATTTTGATTCCTTTGAGTTGGAACATCTCCGTTCAGTAGATGCGTTTTGCAGTTACATTCAAGAAATGAGCGATGCGGAGCAAGTGCCGCACCCGGAAGGTATGGAGACAGTCTGAACGTAGGGTAGACTTTGCCTGAAAATCCATTAAACGAGGTGTTAGCATGCAGCCCAAAAGCAATGTGCTGATTGATGAGAAGGCTTTCAAGCTCATCAAGCGTAACCTGAAAAATGCTTCCGTGTCTTTTCGTAACGCAACACAGGACCCTGCTTTCAAAACGGACATGCCCCAGACGATCGGTATTAAGCTGACCAACCGTTGCAACTTAAGATGCACGCACTGCTTTGAATGGAACGAGGAAGGCTATCATCACCAGATGGATAAAGAAGAACAGAATATGGATCTTGCCCCGGACATGCTCCGGCAGATTTTGAGCGAAACGATGGAGGATAAGTCCCGACTGTACATGTGGGGTGGTGAACCGATGTTTCACCGGCGCTTTGATGAAATTTTGGACGTGCTGGCGGAAGATCGGCGTGAAATGACCTTTTGTACAAATGGACTACTCATTGATAAATATTTGGACCGGATTTTGGACTTGTCTGAAAATCTGGAATTGTTAATAGCGATTGAAGGTTTTGAAAGAGAACACGATTTAATACGCGGTAAAGGCACCTTTCAAAAAACAATGCGGCAGATGGATAAGCTGATTGAACTTCGCGATCAGGGATTGTACAAGGGACGGGTAACTGTCCATGCGGTCATTAACGATAACATGATCGGACGGATGTACGAATTTCTGCAAATGCTGGAGGACAAGAGGCTGGATCTGGTGCTGCTGACGTTCCCCTGGTACATTTCCAAAGAAACCTCCTTTAAAATGGATGAATATTTTACACGTAATTTCTCCTGGCTCCGACAACTTGAAGAAAAAAATATTAGTAGCTGGCACGCTTTCAAATATAAAATCAACCCGGCTAACATTGACCCTCTGATGCAGGAATTACAGCGGATCAATGAGCGGGTATGGAACATTCGCGTGCGCTATCAGCCCGGCTTGGATTATGAGGAAATTGATAAATTTATACATGGCGAGGAAATGGTCAGCCGTTGTTCCAATCATTGCTTGGCGCTCACCTCCAGAACAGATATTTTACCAGACGGAAAGGTTATGCCTTGCAAATTTTTCAGTGAGTTCACAATTGGAAGTTTGCGTGAGCACAGTCTGAAGGAAATATGGAATTCGGATGCGTATGAAAAAACCCGTCAAAAGATTAACCATGAAGGATTGACGCCGGTGTGCTCCAAATGCAGTGTACTATATCTGCACGGGGCAGGCTCTCTGAAATACATTTAGTTTCCTATGGATCTCCTATGGATATTGTTTGCTACTAGATGGAAGAGAGAGGGATGATGACAAGACGTGACAACTAAAACGATTAACCTTGTGGAAGCACTTGCTCATGAACGGGATCATGGGGTCCTGATTTGGCTGTTTAATATCGGCGCAGAGCAAGTGTGGCATCCATCCCCCCGGAAGGGGGGCATGGTAGACCGGGATGAACAGCAGGTTGTAAACCGGATGGAGGAAATGAATCTCCTGCTATGCCGAAGTCAGGATGTCATTGTACTCCGTGAACAGCCGGATGAGGCATTTCTGGACATGCTTCAGCGGTTAGGCTTCAGCCTGCCGCGTATTGAGGTACCAGAGCCCTCTGATCCGCTAACGCCGATTTCAGAGCTGGTACTGGCGGATGACGCGCTTTTGGCACGATTACGCGCGGTTGCGGATGCAGGCCATAGCAGCGGTGGTACCAAAGCATGGCTCGTACCCTATGCGGTCACACCGCAGGAGGAAGCGATTGCGGAGCGTTGCGGGCTGGAGCTGATCGGCGCTCCATCTGCGGTGTGCGCCCAGGTGAATGATAAGATATTTAGCCGCCTGACCGCACAAAAGCTTGGTTTTGCTGTCAGTGAAGGCGCTGTGTGTGCAGATGAAGCGGCAATTCGCAGAGAATGTGAGAGATTGGCTGGCTTATCGGATGAGCCCGTGAAGCTGATTATTAAGCAGCCGCACGGTGCCTCGGGACAAGGCATGTATATGCTGGACGAGCTGTCCAAGCTGGATACACTGCTGAGTGTGATGAGACGTTTCGGCGGCTCGTCATCGTCTTCTGGCGGCTGGCTGGTGGAGCGCTGGCACAATAAGCAAATGGATCTGAACTACCAGCTCTGCATTGACGAGGGCGGTGGGGTGACGATGTTTTCACTAAAAAGGCAAAACGTAGACGGCACAGTCTATATCGGATCCCAGGTTCCCGCTGATATTGGCGAAACGCTGGAGGTAGAAGTGAGACGCTGCGCCTATCAGTTGGGAACGTATCTCTATTCCATCGGGTATACGGGAATGGCCTCCATTGATGGTTTTGTTGACGAAGATGGTTTGCTGGTTCCAGTGATCGAGATTAACGGCAGATTTACCCTGTCTACTTACATCTCGTTCCTGTCCTCTGTCTTGGGAGAACAGCATAAGACCTTGTCCCGTTATTATCGCAACGTGACTACTACACCGCTCACCTACAGCCGTTTGTGCGGGTTGCTGGCGGAGGAAGGCTTGCTATATACACCCGAGCGGCCTGAAGGGGTGTTTGTTTATACGGCGGGCACTTTGTCTGGTATTCCTGTGAAGCGGGGCTATGTGAACCGGATTTTTACACTTATTTTGGCAGACAGCTGGCAGGAAGCTGATGCTTATGCGCACAAATTGGAAGGTATCATTGCTGGATTAGGATGCTCATAAATAGGAGGGAATTGAGAATGAAAACAGACGTATACCATGTAGTACCTTTACTGGAAAAGGTTTTGAAGCTGGCTCCCGGCGAGCTGGAACAGTTGACTCCAGATCAGGACCTGCGAACCTTGGGGCTGAATTCCTTATCCGCTGTTGAATTAATTGTTGAATTGGAAAATGAGCTTGATATTACGATGGAGGACGACGATTTGGTGCTGGAGCATCTATCTACACTGCAAGGCATTGAGCGTCTGCTGGGCAAATATGCATAAGGGCGCTGAACAGACAAGACCTAGGCTGCAATCCGATATGGGGACTCGTCATGGTTCCATAGTTGACCATAGTGCAGACGAAATCGCAAACGCCCTTCCTGGGAAACATTGTGTATATTCCTCCCTGCGTACTTCATTGCAAAGGTATGGGGTGAACATGGCGGAAGCTGAGCTGTTCATGCTGTGTGGGAGTATGTGCGCAGAGTATGGTGGAGATTTGAAGCGCTTCGGGCCGGAGAAATATCCTGAGCAGCTTCAAGAAATGGCCGCCAGTGGCGGACCAGTTATTCGGGTAGAACCGTGGATCGAAGGAGTCAGCAATGAAACCGACCTGTTGCAGGTGCTCACATCTGGCTATGGTACGATGCTGCATACGTCGAGCACCGCTTTAACCTATCACGACGTATATGTGAAAAATTACCCAAGGGGCCATGTGATTGAGTTGTGCGGATTGGACTTGCAAGAACGGACGGCACAGGTGAATGATAGCTTCCTGCTCGATTCCTCGGGACATGCGATGACTTATGTGGGCTCAGCCCGGCTCGACGACCTCATGCAGGGCATTATTGAGTATGCATGGCTAGTGGAGCAGCCTGTCCCGCTTTCGCCAAGGGAGCTGCATGCTGCGTGTGCTTACCATATTCGTCAGTATGTGACGGGTGAGAAAGTTGCAACAGATCAGCAGGTCAAGCGGGGAGATGCGGGGTACCGTGCATTTGTCGGTGACTTCCATTTGTTAGAAGACATGGAGGATCAGGAGTTTCGGACGTACTGTCATGAAATCTATTACAATCTGCGATTGGGCAGCGCTCTTCATTTAACGGATTATACAGCTGATTATTGCCGGCTGCATCAAGCTACGCTGGGGCCGCAAGCACAGCATGTCATTGAATTGGCACAGGCGTTATACGCGGACTGGCACAAGCTTAATTTGCATATTTACAAAACAGGACTTCAATTGCGTAAGCATCGGATGCCAGAGATTACAGAACGGGCTCTGCATTTGATTGAAAGACAGCAGCATATGCTGGAGGAACTGATGACTTTGGCAGAGCAAGCATCCGAGTAGTTCAAGCATTTTGCTAGATCAGGCACGTTCACCCAGGTATCATGCACAGAGGAAAGAGGAGGGGAATCCATTGCCGTCCATTACATTAAACCAATTGTCGAAAACGTTTACGTACTACAAAAAAGAGCCGGGCGTGCGCAAATCGTTGCAAAATTTGTTTAAGCGAGAACAGCTGACCAAGAAGGCCGTGCAAAATGTTAGCTTTAGCATTGACGAAGGAGAAATTGTCGGATTTCTTGGTCCCAACGGGGCGGGCAAAACAACGACGCTCAAAATGTTGTCCGGCATTCTCCATCCCACGGACGGGGAGGCATCGGTACTCGGCTTTACCCCGTGGAAGCGTCAAAAGGAGTTTAAGCGTCAGTTTTCCATCGTGATGGGACAGAAAAATCAGCTTTGGTGGGATTTGCCCGCAAGCGAGTCGTTCGAGCTGAATAAGCTTATCTACGAAATCGATGATAACCGTTATAAAGAGGCGCTGGATGAGCTGGTCACTCTGCTTGGGGTGGAGGAGCAGCTTCATGTACAGGTTCGGCGGCTATCGCTCGGCGAGCGTATGAAAATGGAACTGATCGCCGCGCTGCTGCATCGCCCACGCGTCATTTTACTGGATGAGCCGACCATCGGACTGGACCTTGTTTCTCAGCGGCGGATTCGAGAGTTTTTCAAAGCTTATAACCGTACACACCGGACGACCATTTTGCTGACAAGCCACTACATGAAGGACATTGAGGATTTATGCACTAGGTCCATCATTATCAGTGGGGGCAGATTGGTGTATGACGGAGACTTGCACAAGGTGAATGAGGTCATGGGTGCTCGCAAGCTGCTCAAGGTTCGACTAGAGACTCCTGTATCCAACCTGACGTTGGCGGGACTCGGCAAGCTTCGCTCCAACTCGGAGCTGGAGGCGGTATTTGAGCTGGATGCAGACGATACGTTGACTTGGTCCAAAAAGATTTTAGATGCACTGCCTGTCGTTGATTTTACGATTGAGGACGTCCCGCTGGAAGAGGGGATAGCCAATTTGTACGATGGGGGCAGGCTGGCCGATGCGAAATAACAAATATGTGAAGGTACTCCAGCTTGGCATGCAAAATGAAATGGAGTATCGGGCCAATTATTGGCTACAGATGGCGGGATTCATGCTGCCGATCATGACGCAAATTTTTCTCTGGCTTGCGGTATTCGGTTCCTCGGGACAAGCAAGAGTGCTGGGTTATTCTCTGCCGGAAATGCTGGTGTATGTGGTCATGGCGGGAGTAACAGGAAAATTGATTGCTACAGGCTTTGAATACGAAATTGCAACAGACATCAAGGAAGGCGGATTGGCAAAATTCATGGTACAGCCTGTGCATTATTTTGCTTACCGTTTTTGCCGGTTTATTGGAGGCAAAGTCATACAGTCCGCAGTCGTGCTGCTGGCGGCTGCTATTTTGCTGTTATGTCTTAGCTTGGAAGGACAAATCAGCTTTAGTCTGTCACATATCCTGCTCTACATATTGGCGTTGCCGGGAGCGCTTGTGCTTAATTTTTTGGTCTATTACGCGCTGAGCGGCATAGCCTTTTGGGTGACGGAATCGGCAGGACTCTTTTACACGCTGTCGCTGGTCATTTATGTAGCTAGCGGTACCGTGTTTCCGCTGACGATTTTTGGAGACGTTTTGGCCCGTCTGTTCAGTTTGCTGCCGTTCAGCTACACCGTATTTTTTCCGGTGAATGCGTTGACGGGCAAGCTTACTGTGCTGGAAGCCGCTGAAGGCATTGGCGTGCAATGGATCTGGATTGCAGTGCTGGCGGCCGTATCGCGCTGGGTGTGGCAAGCCGGAGTCAAACGCTTTGTCTCGGTGGGAGGTTAACATGAAAAATGTTTTTCGAAACGTTGGACGTTACCTCAGATTGTACTGGAAGTTCGTCCAGTTTTCCGTCATGTCGCAGATGGAATACCGCATTAATTTTATAACTGCTTTTCTAGTTGAAACGGCTTATTTGCTTATCAAGCTGCTGTACGCTTCGGTTCCATATCGGGCAGGGACGGACATTAATGGCTGGTCTCCCGACGCCATACTCTTATATATCGGCGTGTTTACGATGATGAGCGGATTTTACAGTGGATTATTTTACAGTAATTTTACAAGCCTGCCTGACAAAATTCGTACGGGCTCACTGGACGTGCTCATCACCAAGCCGGTGTCGCTGCAATTTATGGTGACACTGCGTCAATTCGAGCTGGGTTATACCGTACCGAATGTGGTGGGCGGTGGAATCATGACGGGCATTGGCTGGTACCAACTAGGGCTTCCATTTAATGTGGAGACCGTGGGAGGATTTGCTGTGCTGCTCGGATGCGGAGTGCTTACGGCATACTCCGTGTTTTTGCTGCCACAACTGCTGGCCTTTTGGATTATCCGCACGAACGGTGTTACAGAGCTATCCAACAGCATTTTCGAGACAAACTATGTGCCGATGGCCGTGTACAGTAACCTGATTCAGCGTATTGGCTTATTTGTGCTTCCGGTGTTTGTCATCTGTAATTTTCCGCCCATGTTCATTCTCGGCAAAATGGAACCCGGTTTGATGCTATGGGCCTTTCTCGCACCTCTCTGGCTGCTGGCGATTATCCGCTTGATATGGCAGTTTGCTCTACGTGATTATACGAGCGCGAGCCAGTAGCGCTACCGTGTAGTAGGTTCATAATGAAGCAGGAAAGGAAGCGAATCATATGAATGCGATACCGAACCAGCGTCATTTATATATGGGAACATTCGAAGCGGAGGCTTATTGGCGAGATACCGAGCTAGCTTCCCTGCCCGCCCTGCCTGACCGGGCTTCTTCTGCCATTGTAGCGGCCATGGATGAATTGCTATTTAGCTTTTGCCAGCCAGGAGACGCCTTATTGACACGTTATGCCATTTCACCTGTACATCGTCAGTATATCGCGCAGTTGGGCTTTCATCCGGCTGTAAACGAACGAGATTTGACCGACGGAATGGAACAGACGGGCAATGTGTCGGCCGCTTCCGTTTTTGAACTGCTGAGCAGTCGCAAGACAGATGCTGGAGAAGGTTTTCCTCAACTGGAAGGCTGTGTGCTTAGCCCGTTTGCGGGGTTGCCGCATGTGGAAGAGGCCGCGCGTGCTTGGGGAATTACATTGCATCAGCCGCCGCTGGAAACGATTCGCAAGGTAAATGCCAAAACCTATTCTTCTGAGCTGAAACGCAGTCTTGGTCTGCGCAACCCCGGTCATATTTTGACTTCGTTTGCAGATGTCGCTGAAGCGGGGCGCAAACTGCTGCGGGATGGAAGCTTTTTAATCAAGGATGATTTTGGCGTATCGGGCAAAGGCAATCTACACATTACCTCGACACAAATGCTGGACCGGGTTGTAGCATATTTACGTGGACAGGAGCGCAAAGGCAAACGGGTATTGTTCCTGCTGGAGCCTTTTCTGGAGAAAGAGCAGGATTTTTCATGCCAATTTACGATTGGCGATGATGGACGTGTCGACATCGTATCTGTGCAATGGCTAGCTAATACTCAATTCGCCTATCGGGAATCCCTATCGCCGGATAGGGCTTTTATGGAGCGCCTGGAGCGCGACGGATATTTTAGCTTGATGCAGGATGTGGGACAGCAATTGTATCGGGATGGATATTACGGCGATGTTTGTATTGACTCCATGACACTTCGTGGCGGGAAGCTGGAGCCCATTATCGAAATTAATGCCAGAAAGTCGATGAGTTTGATCAAGCATCAGCTTGATACTTATCTGGCCGAAAAAAATATGCGTGGCACGTTGACGAATTATTCGCTATCCCATGATGGGAGTCTATCCTATGAAGAACTGCTGGAAGGGCTGAAAGGCGAGGGATTGCTATTCACAGGTGAGCGTGAGGAAGGTGTCATGCCTCTGGGGGCCAATACGTTATATGTAAACACAGGTGGACGAGACGGTGAGAACAAGACTGTAGGTCATACAACCACGCCAAGCAGAAATGCAACCGGGCGCAGAGGTAGATCATCTGCCAAGCAGGTTCGCGTAAGTGGGATTGGAGCCAGCGATGGCGGATCAGAAGGGAACGGCATGAGTCAGCCTGATTTGAATGGTAAACAAGAAGCTGACGGAAATGAACGGGCACGAGGAAAAGGCCGGCTTTATTTGGAACTGGTTGCTGCGAGCGATGAGGAAAAAATGCGATTGACTACCAAGCTGGAGCGTTTTTTGGCAGAGCGACATTTTACAGTGCTGAATTAAACGGGAGGCGTATAAGCATGCGTAAGAGTACGGAGAAGCTTATGAAGGTAACGATTTTGTGTTCCGGTTTCGGATTGGGCTTTTATACCCCTGGTTTGCTGCTGCAAGCGGGTCTTCGCAGGCTGGGCATGGATACGGCGATCCATGTATTTGAAAATGTACTGCCGGAATCGGCCCGACTCAAGGTCGACAAAAGCCGGAAAGCTTACCATGACAATTTTGCCGTGGCCTTAATGTCGCAGAAGGTCCCGCAGGATATGCGCAATTCACTGGACCCCGCAGCGATGGAAGTGCTGCTGAACCAATGGATAGAGGAGGATCGGCGGTATTTTATATGCTTATCCGGTCATTGGATGTATGTACTGGAGGAGTATCGCAAGCGCAGAGAGCCGGAAACGGTGCATGTGGACATCGTGTATATGGATTCGACACCTTCTCCTTCCTGGAAAAATCTAGCCAAGCATAACCCGCATTTTGCTGATGACTGTGGAGAAACAACCCTGTTTGAAAATGATAAAAATAGAGTCAGCCACTATATTGATATCCCAGCAGTGGAGCATATCCCTTTTGAAGCACGGCAAGCCCGTTTATTCGTACATGGCGGTGGTTGGGGGATGGGCACCTACCGTGAGAAGGTTGGACGGTTAGAAGAAGCGGGCTGGGAACTGGATCTGTTGTTGTATGATCAGGATCAACCAGATGAAGAGCGGGACAGTATACGCTATTTTCGGATGGACCCGCAGTGGAGAACATGGCAGCGAAATGAAGCCGGGGAGCATACATTTCCACCTGTCGGAGAGGTGAAAATAGGTGAGGAAACGGAGTATCGGGTCGGACCGGATTACCATTGCATGCTGGACCGAGCATGTCATGCCCAGTCCATTGTCAGCAAGCCTGGTGGCGGTAGCCTGACTGATTCGTTCGCTACAGCTACTCCGTTAATTATGCTGGAGCCGTTTGGTGTGCACGAGAAGCATAATGCGGATCTTTGGGAACGTCTGGGGTTAGGCATGCGCTACGAGACGTGGATTGAAACCTATGGCGGCAGTGCTCAGATTCTGGAGGAAATGCATCGGAGGATCGTAGAGTTGCGTAGTCGGACGCCGCGTTATATTGAGTCTTATGTGAATAGCATCCATGCATCAGCAGGCTCACCGGGATTGGAGCAGGGATCATGAACACTGCCGCGGCTGCACAAGAACCTGCGATGCAAGATATTAGCTTTGGGATCATTGGCTGTTCTGCTATAGCCCCTCGTGCGTTGCTGGAACCGATCCGACATGTTGCAGGAGCACGCGTGACCGCGCTTGCGAACCGTACGGTTGCCAAGGCGGAACAAATGGCAGAGCGTTTTGGAGTTAAGGCCGTTTATCAACATGCTGAGGATATGCTTAAAGACCCGGATATTGACGCTGTATATATTGCGCTCAGCAACGATTTACATGCTGAGTGGATTGGCAGAGCCTTACAAGCTCATAAGCACGTGCTGGTGGAAAAACCGTTATGCCTGAATACGGCTGATCTGGCTCCTTTGGCAGCTATCGTCGAACAGAGCAACGCTTACCTGCTGGAGGGAGTCATGGTACAGCATCATCCTTGGCAGCGTGAGCTGCGCAGAATTGTAGAATCGGGTCGTTATGGTCGCTTATGCTCCATAGAGACGAGTCTATGTATTCCGGCAAAAGAAGGGCATGCGGACAATTACCGATCTCGACCGGAGCAGGGTGGGGGCTGCTTTTGGGATCTGGGTGTGTACTGGCTCCAATTTCTTCAGGCCGTCGTTGGATTGGAGCAGACGGAATTTCACAGTCAATCGGATTTCGCTGGTCCTTATGGCTGTGACTGGACATTCCATGCGCAAGCCCGTTACCCAAGTGAACTAGAGGCATCTGCCCTCTTCTCATTTGAGCGTCCTTATCGCTGTGCTCATGTACTGACCTTTGATTCGGCAGTAGTCACCCTAAAGGATTGCTTTCGGGCGAATTTGGGCTTTTATAAGATGACACTCAAGACGGAAATGAAGAACGATATCGCCGTGAATTTAACGGATGCCAAGGCACTGTCCATGTCGTCACAGACATCCTCGCATAGCAAAACGGTTTTTGAGCCCATGAACTATTATGTCAATCAGTTGGATGCCTTCTGCAGCATCATCCGGGGTGAAACGGAGCCCATTCCATTTCATGAGGCTGCTGAACGCGTCAGACTGCTGGAAGCTATTCATACAGCAGCACGCTCAGGCGAGGCGATCTATGCAATATGAGTATGATCGTGGTTTTCAATCGGTGAGATTCGATTAATGCAAAATATGGAGTATCCAAGCAAAGAGAGGAGGGGATTCGGCAGATGGATCAAAAGGATCAAGCCTTACTGGAGCGATTTGGCGAGCATCCGACACCCTTTTATTATTATGATGGGGACGCGCTGCATGCTCACGTCAGCTCGTTGCTGGCCCGGTTACATCCGGCCGTACGTGTACATTATGCGCTCAAGGCTAATGGTAACGTAGCCTTGGCTGGTTTGCTGCGCTCGTTAGGCTGCGGTGTGGAGATTGCCTCGGCTGGAGAAATGTTCGTCGCCATGGAGGCCGGGTATGCTGCGGAGGACGTGCTGTACGCTGGGCCGGGGAAAACGGTAGCCGAGCTGCGTGAGGCGATAGCCTGTGGGATCGGCTGCATTCATGTTGAATCGGTGAGAGAGCTGCGTCTACTGGAGGAGATTGCCGCCCAAACGGGCGTGTTTGTCAGGGCTGCGGTTCGAATCAATCCCGATAATGACCTGTCGGGTGCAACGATTAAAATGGGCGGTGTTCCGCGCCCTTTTGGCGTCGATGAAGGGCAGCTGGATGACTTTTTCAAGGTGCTGGAAGATTGCCCGCACGTATATTTTCAAGGCATTCAAGTATATACAGGTACGCAAATGCTGAAAGCGGATCAGATTTTAGCTTCATTTGCGAATACCTTGCAGTTGGCAGAACGGGTGCAGGCTCAGTATGGTGTGGCGATGCATACGGTCAATTTGGGCGGTGGGTTTGGTGTACCTTATTTTGCTCATGAACAGCCGCTCGATATGGATCACGTCATTGACGGACTCAATGCACTCGCGGAGCAGACTCGATCCAGTCTGCCAGGGGTTAGGCTGATCATTGAAAGCGGCAGGTATCTGGTCGCTCAATCAGGCATGTATGTCTGCCGAGCGTTGTATACCAAGGAATCCAAGGGAGAGAAGTTTGTCGTGGCTGATGGCGGCATGAATCACTACGTCGCAGCTACCTTTCGGGGACGCCGCTTAAGGGACAATTACCCGGTGCGAATTATGCGCAGACAAGCGGGAGAAGAGGTTTCCACGGAGCTTGAGATGGTAAGCATTGTCGGCCCACTTTGTACACCCGAGGACTGTATTGTGAAAAAAGCGGAGCTGCCCCCGATTCGCGAAGGCGATTATATTGCTTTTCCGAACGCAGGAGCCTATGGATTGAGCTACAGCCCATTATATTTTTTGGGACATGCTACCCCGGCAGAACTGCTCGATTATCGTGGGGAGGTGCATGTCATTCGTGAACACGGTAATCGTACGGACCTGCTGCACCATCAGCGCATGATTGCGTTGCCTGAGGATGTGATGTAAGTATGTAAAAACGCCAAAATCATAGGAGCCGATATCCATCGGAGCTGTGATTTGGCGTTTTTTACATTTTGAGTATTGTAGTATCGACTTAACGTGATTTGGAGCTGCGTATTTCCTGACGGACAAGCTGCCATACCATAAAGATCAGCACAAGGGCTTGTGGGATAAATGTTTCCCAAGTTGGATACATTCCCAACCAACTAATGGATGGAAGCGAGGACGCAGTGTGTCCCGGAAGCTTGCCTGCCACCTGAAGCGAATGAATACTTTCGCCCAGAAATCGGAATACGAGATAGTAGATCAGTACAGTCGCAGTTAGGAAAAAGGCGCGAATTGGCAACCTTACGCTGAACTTGATGATTGCAAATGCAAGTATGACCAGTATAACTGTTGCCGAGCCAATGCCGATCAGCAATTGCGAGGTTTCGATGGCTGGAGCCATACCGATATAGAAAATAGCTGTCTCGGCCCCTTCACGTAAAATCGCGAGCGCAGAAACCGCAAAGAGCGACCACAGGCTGCCACGTGCCAGGGCATTGCCCACGCTGTTTTCCACAAAGCGGTTCCACGCAGCAGCATTGGATTTGCTATGCAGCCAGTTACCGACCGTTAGCATCAGCACAACAGCCACCAGCCCAGTGACACCTTCCAGCAGCTCACGCATGCTGCCCGATGCAGCAGCTGCCACCAGCGAGGTGAACAGCACCGCCAGTATTCCGCTTAGCACCAGCCCTGTACCAGCTCCTGCCCATATCCATCGCCCAGCCACGGCTTCGCCGCTTTTTTTGGCATACGCCAGCAGAGCTGCGAGCACGAGAATGGCCTCCAGGCCCTCGCGCAGCAAAATCAGTGCGGCGTCCCATGCAGTATAAGAACGTTCCTCAGTCAACGGACGGAGCCTGTCCAGCATCTGATCAAGAGTCTGCAAGGCTTTATCCGTATTCGGTGGGGAAGACAGCAGATATCCAGAAGTCTCGGTCATTTGATTTTCAATCGCAGTGTAAGACGCCGGATCGGAAATTTGTACATGTCCTTCGACGGAAGGCCATAGAGCGATAAACTGTCCTACCTTATCTGCGGCCTGCTCTGGCTGATTAGCTACAACATTCTGGCGTGCGGATTCGAGCAGGGTGACTGCATCGCCCAGGGAAGCTGTTGAACCATTCGCCGCTCCGGCAGCATTGCCTGCATCTGCTCTTTGCCCTGTATTCACAAGTTTGCCCTGACTATAATCAGACAGCAGCGTCGTTAACTCCTGCATTTCCTTGAGAGCCTGTGCTTGACGTATGGGCTCTGCTTGCATAGAGATGCGAATGAGGCTGATTTTCGTTTCAAGCGAACTGTATACCGAAAAATGGTCCAGACGAATCGGGGTCTCCACCTGATACCAGGCTTTAACGATTCGGTCGTAATCCACCCGCGCAGCAGCCCAATCGCCTTTTTGCATGGCAGCCAGACTGCCCTTCGCCATAGGAAGCAGTTTTTCCGCTGCTTTGGCTCCGGCCGGAGCCGGTTGATCTCCTTCGGCAGCAGTCACGAACTCATTGACCGAGCGTGCCAGCACGGATAACGCAGCTTTCGCTGAATCCCCACCACCATGAGAAAGCGCCTCTTCTGCATCGGTCAGAGCTTGATCTACAGCCGCGATATGGGCCGAATCTCCGCCATTTGCTTTGGCGGCTTCCCATAAACCACGGAATTCCTTTAGGTCCTTGGAGGCTTCCGTCCATTGGTCTTGTCCCGCCTCCACCAGTGCTCCGCCGACCACAGGCATCAGCTGATCATTAGAGACAGCTTTAGCATTTGATTGTGCGAAAGCGGCGGACCCATAGCCGGATATGAAGGGAGTTACTGTCAGCAGCAGAGCCGCCACCAGCACAAACACCCACCCCAAGCTTTTATTGCGCCGATTCATATAAATCCCCTTCCTTGCCTGCCACTAAAATAACGTATCCCCGATGTATCCGCCTTGCGACACACCTGGGAAGCAGGCGAACACCGCGCTGCCTTTGTGTACAATATATTCGTTCAGCTTGTCATTACGTGCAAGCTTCTCCTGAATGTGGACGAACTGCTTGAACAGATCACGCTGGTAGCTGATGAACAGCAGTCCGGCATCGAGCTGTCCTGTTTGTTTGTCTAATCCGCTTGAATAGGAATAAGATCTCCGCAAAATATTAATGCTTCCATCCCCATGAGCCAATGCCACATGAGAGGTAGGGGGCGTAAGCGGCTTGCCTTCAGGGCTTGTAGCCGCCAGATCCAGCTTGTCAAACTCTTTGCTTTTGCCTAGTGGGGCACCGCTGCTGCGATGGCGTCCAAAGGTATCCTCTTGGTCACCTAATGTTGAACGATCCCATACCTCTACTCGCATACGAATACGGCGTACAGCCATATAGCTGCCGTTGCCCATCCATGCTGGTCCGTCATTGGTCTGTGTCCACACCAGCCGATTCATCTCGTCTGCCTTGGACGTGTCCGGGTTTCCCGTGCCGTCCTTGAAGCCAAGCAAATTGCGTGGTGTGCTCCCTGCAGGATCAGCTTGTGCCGTCCGCTGGAAGCCTTCCTGCGTCCAACGGAGTACCGCCGTTCCTCTGGCGATGCGCGCCAAATTACGCAGGGCATGGAAAGCTACCTGCAAGTCATTGGCACATACCTGTATTCCGACATCACCGCCGCACCATTGCTCATCTAGGGCATCTCCTTGAAAACGAGGCAGCTCACGGAACCCGGCAGGCTTGAGCCCTGTCAGGCCGTACCGTCCATCAAAAAAGGAGGGGCCCACCCCAAAGGTGATCGTCGTCCGGGACGGAGACAATCCCGCCGCCTCGCCCGTATCGGAAGGAGGGAGGTTGATATTTTCATTATCGGTGCCAAGCAGCACACCAGAAGTCATTGTAGCACTTGCTTCCGTCCAGGCCTTGAAGAGATTCCGCACCTGTTCCTTGTCGCTTGTCGTTAGATCAAAAGCGGCGAAACAGATAAAATCTTGTGCCGGAGTCACAATACCCGCCTGATGTTTGCCGTAAAAAGGAACTACATCTTTGGTATCTGCCTCCGTCATCATGCTTTCGAGGCGTTGACTAGCTGACAGCACCGCGCCCACGCCACCGCCGCCAAGCAGCAGACCTAATCCACCTACCCCGGCCAGCTTCAATAGATCACGGCGTGATACGGATTTACCTTTTCCTGATCGCTCATCATCCGCTGGCTGAGCATCCTTTTCTGTCAGATCAGACTGTTCATTACGGGATTCCGCATACTGCGACTTTTCTTGTCCTTTTTGCCGCTTAAAGCCTTTCATATCATTACACTCCTAACAATTTCCCCATTTGGGACAACGGTTCTGCCAAAGCATCAAGGTTCTGACTTAGCTTTTTAATTTCTTCCGGTTTCAGTTTGGTATACGATACATAGCCTTCGCCGTCTTTGAAAGGAGCCAGCTCCTGCTGTAAGGCTGTAAAGCGTTCACCAATTTGTTTTTCCAACGCCGCGTCTTTTTGGTTCAGATCTGTTTTCAAAATGTCATAAATCTTTTGAGCACCTTCTACATTGGCCGCAAAGTCGTACAAGTCCGTATGAGAATAACGTTCCTCTTCACCCGTTACCTTCGAGGTAGATACTTCATTCAGCAACTCGACTGCACCTGTTACCATCAAGCTGGCATCAATGTTAACTGTTTCTACTTTGGCACGCAGCAGCTTGGCATCACTCAGCAGGCGGTCGGAAAACTCGTCCAATCCTTTGGTGGTGTTTTCTTCCCATAATGTTTTCTCAATACGGTGAAATCCGCGCCAATCCGCTGCATCCACATCACCGTCACGAGCGTCAATATTCGGGTCCAGATCGCCTAGTGCTTCCGCAATCGGTTCAATCCGTTCATAGTACATACGTGCTGGAGCATACAAAGCCTTGGCTTTATCCAGCTCGCCAGCTTTGACTGCGTTCGTGAATTCTTCCGTCTTTTTCACAAACGTATCGCATTGCTCAGTTGCATAGGTACGGTAAGCCGCAACCGCTTGATCAAAATTGGGAGCAGTCGCCGCAGGAGTCGTGGTCTGTGTTGTTGCTCCTGTATCTTTGGATGTTGCAGCGGGCTGCTGATCCGCAGTTCCGGCTTGTCCGCAACCTGCAAACAGGATAGAAGAGACCAGCACTCCGGCCGGTACGGCATAACGTAGTTTCATAATCAATGAACACCCTTTCTGGCCAAACTGGCCCTAAACCATAGTCTGTAGCGCGATCTCTATAACGAATTATCATTTTTTGATAATGATTATCAGTCGCATTTTTTCTTATCATAAGGCTGGCCTATATGCCTGTCAATACATATTTTAGACACAAAGTTCAACTCGTCATTAAAGCTACAAGTAAGGTGCCTATGCCCATTTTTATCCGCACATTGAACCATACCTGAGCACATGACATAAAATGTGTTGACTGTATCCCTTAACCTTGTTACACCACACAAAACCCGAGCAAGGAGGGGTGAAATTGACGAAGGGTAACGACCAGAAAAACAAGTTTTTGTTAACTCACCGTGAACGTGAAGTATTTGAACTGCTCGTGCAGGACAAAACGACGCGTGACATCGCCGGACAACTATTTATTAGTGAGAAGACGGTGCGTAACCATATTTCCAACGTAATGCAGAAACTGAACGTAAAAGGTCGTTCACAGGCGGTCGTAGAATTAATCAGGCTTGGCGAATTAAAAATCTGACCTCTCGTTCCTTGCGGGGTACAAAGTCTTCTCGATGATCCTTCAACAATGAAGGGTGGTCGGGAAGGCTTTTGTTTTGTGATAAATGTGGATTGATCTTACTTTAAATTAGGAGAGTAGTTAAAAATTGAAGTGTAAACGTAAAAACAAGCGAGTGTCTTAACCATAGACATTCGCTTGCTTTGATCATTTTTAGTTTAGAAACGATAATTCTGAAGCTGTTCCTGACAGCCAGCAATTCTTGCTTGCTCTGATTTGGGATAGCCGAGTCGTTTTGTTTTTTGACTACACATCCAACAAGAACAATGGATCTTTCCTTTAGAGAAGGTACCATCGAATTTGACAATCCATCCCCAGTGAGATGAAAGTCGTTTTTTACGGCGAATAACCCGCTTTCTGTGGTGTCTAAAATAAGCTTGATTCCGATTTTTTTGATTAGGTTTCATTTCCATCACGCTCCCTTGGGCATAAGGCTCAGCCCGTAGAAATTCCAAGGGTTAAAGCTTCTACAGGCAGAGCGTGATGGAAATCCGGTTTATATGATTAGGCATAAATCACCTGCTTGGAGTTATTTAAAAGGTAAAAGTAGAAAAGATTATATATTCAATGATACCATAAAGTCTTTATTACCAGAAAATATTGAAAAACCACTAGTAATTATGCTCAAGAAGATTAAGCGCACAAATATCTAAACTAGCAACGGTGAGTATATAACGAAAAAAACGATTAAACCGCTGAAATATATGGGAATTTGCGTGTAAGTGGTGTACTATATAGATAAGGAAGAAAATACCATGCGTTTGCCGATAAGTTATATGAATAATTAAGGTAGAAGCTGTACCACAAAGTTGTACTTAGATAGAAATGCATCTGGTGATAGTCTAAGAATGAAACACAAATCAGCATGACGGAGGATGGAAGATGAATCGGGTTTTTGCCTAGGACTACCTGTGGTATATTCTTGATCGGAGGTGAACGATAAGACATATGACACCCAACCAACACTCAATGACTTATACGCTGAACAGCGGTATAAAGGGAACGGTCGACCTATCCAGTAAACAGGTGCAGGAATGGATTAAAGCATATCGAATTGGCAGCAAATTTGTAACGGTTGTGGGCAAACAATATTTTGGTTTAAACCCTGAGTTGGTAGCAGATTTCAAGGTACATAATGAATACTCGGAGCAGAGAGAACACATATCCATGATACAGCCTGTAATGGAACGTAAAGCTGTAGATCTAGACCCTTTGGTAGAAGCGTATAGTCAGTATAAAACATTAATTCAGGTAGAATGTAAATGTGGTGCTTCCTATATAGAAGAATCACCTCATAAGAGAACCAAATGGTCATGCAAGGAATGCAACAATATTGTGTTCTTGGATCGTAAAAAGGGCATGGTGGATACGAATACAGGCAAGGCCTGGTACATGACCAACAAATACTATGTGGAAAGACAGAGCAACTGACAGATTGTCAGTTGCTTTTCTAGCAGACTCGCACGTGTTTTTGTATGCTTTTCACCATATATTAAACCCACTCCTGGAAGTGAACCTAAATCTTTTGCCAAATAATAAAATTGATGTTTTTTACGCTTTGTAGTACATTATCAAGTGTATTATAAGGAGGCTTCTCATGTACGGACATAGACAAGATGATACTTTATACATCATGACTTACACATTAAATAGTGGTATCAAGGGCACGGTGCCTTTGTCTAATCAACAGATACAGGAATGGCTTGAGTGTTACAGAATCGGCAAGAAATTTGTAACCGAGATTGGCAAAGAGTACTTTGGACTGCATGCGGAACTGGTGGCTGACTTTAAAGTGCACAATCAGTATTCAAGCTATCAGGAGGTCATTATCCCGATTCAACAGCCGGATACTGGCTTAAGAGAGCTGTCTCAAGCTTACAAATCAACAGAAACCTTAATTAAAGTAGATTGCAAATGTGGCACATCGTATGTAACAGAATCCCCCTTCAAGCGGACCAAGTGGTACTGCACCAAATGCCGGGAGATTGTTTTTCTCGACAACAAAAAGGGAATGGTTGATACTTCTAGAGGCAAGGCTCATTATATGACCAATAAGTATTTTGTGGAACGGGAAACAACTGGCGTATAAGCCGGTTGTTTTTTTGTTCATAAGGTTTGTATACGTTCTGATTTTTTTAAAACCGATTGCGATACAGTGAAAAAGGGGAAAGATAAACCTTAAAATAAACGATAGTCAGGTGGTGAACGTCATCCGGGAAAATCGTACGAATGGTGCAAGAAACCGCATCAGCACGAACAATGTGTACATAAACGAAACGCTTCATTTGGAACAAATCATAAGTGACCTGCGTGTGATGGGCTATGTTGCCTTTCATCATCAGCCGCAAATTGCAGGTGAGCCTTATGAGTTGGATGAGTTAAAAAAGCAATTACTGTCTTTTTTTCAAGAGCATCATGTATTGTGGATTGAGCTTGATCCGCTAACGCAATATGTGGTGGTGAATAATATGGGGAAGGCCACGGTGCTGAAACTCATTGGTCGGAAAATAAACCCGCTACGTGATCGGAGAGCGAACGCTGCTTTGGCGGGGAAGCCGCTGCATGAGTTGGATCGGGAGATAGAACGGCTGAATCGACTCCTGCATCTGTTGCGCTATACTCGTTTTTCTTGAGTGATATTATTAATGTAAAAAAAGCATTCACAAAGCATGTGTAATCACATGCCGTGAATGCTTTTTAGGATGTTATTTTCTACCACATAAGATGAGCAAATCTACTGTGACATACGGTAAATCTATTTCCTGCATTCGCTGCCAGTCTGCTTCCGTAGCTCCCCACGATAAGGGAGTCATATGGAGCAAAGGCTCCACGAGATCGGCATTTAGCATAAAGCGATAGGTTACTCGTTCGGCGGATAGAATATTAAATTGATCTTTAAATCGGCTTAATATATCGTCATTTAAATAAGCTGACTTTTTCTGTCTATATAAGCATCTCAATTCCTGAAGATAATATGGTTCGGGAATGACCTTTAGAATGCAGCCATCCTCCGAAAGAATCCTTTTAAATTCAGCATAATTGGAAGGGGATAAAATATTGAGTACACCGTCAAATTGCTGATTTGCAAATGGGCAATGAGCCAGATCGGCAACACACCAGAGGGCATGAGGATATGCTTTGGCTGCCGCTACAATGCCTTCTTTAGACAAATCCATACCTACGCTTGTAAGCTTGGTAATTCCCTTCCAGGTTAGCTTATCCTGAATGTGGCTCGAATGGGAGCCTTCCCCGCAACCTGCATCCAGCAAGTACAGATGTGATTTTTGATCGAACTGTGGCTTCATAAACTTGATCATGGTGCTGCTTATGACTTCATTTAAAGGATCAAAAAATCCGCTATTGCACATGATTCTTCTGGAGTTAAATAGCTGTTTATCGTATTTGGTCTTATGGGATCGGGCAGATAAATGTAAATACCCGTGTTTTGAAAGATCATAGCAATGCTGATTCGTACATAGGAGGCTTTTACCTTCCACCATACGCATGGGTTGAGAACATACAGGACAACTAAAAAGATGTTGATGCTTCCTGATCAGGCTAGCCTTCATCTCGTGTTTATTCCATTTGGACATAGAAAAGCACCTCGTTCATTCGTATTGGGTGAATGAAAAAAGGCACAGTCAAATAAACCCAATCCACTTTTCGAAAAAATGGTTGAGTTTTCATGAACTGTACCTCACATTACCGTAAACGAATGAACTGAATAATCATGTTGTGCAGCACTCCTCTAAAAAAATAGAAAGGGCTTTCGCCCTCTCTATTGTAACTTAGCCATTAGAAGTTGTCATGTGCTCACACAGATTTTAAAAACTCCACAATCGTTAGCAGACCCTTATCAAAATTCTCCAAATTAAAATGCTCGTTTGGTGCATGCAGGTTTTCATCCGGCAAGCCGAAGCCCATCAATACAACTGGAGCACTCAGCACACGGGAGAAGGTTTCCACGATCGGAATAGAGCCTCCATCCTTGGTAAATAGAGCACGTACACCGTATACTTTCTCAAAGGCATCCGCTGCTGCTTGTAAAAACGCATGTGACGGATCGATGTTAAAGGCGTTCGCTTTCTCACCTTGTTGAATATCCAGGGTAGCTCCTGCTTGAACGTGGGCGCGTAAATGGCGCTCGATTTTGTCCAGAATATCTTGCGGATTCTGATTAGCTACCAAGCGGCATGTGATTTTAGCGTGAGCTTCCTTCGGAATGACCGTTTTCGTACCTTCACCCTGGAAGCCGCCATATACGCCGTTCAGCTCCAGTGTAGGACGAGCCCCAACACGCTCGACGAAGCTAAACCCTTCTTCGCCATAGAGCGAATCAAGTGCAAGATCTTGTTGCAGCTTGCTCTCATTGAAGCCTTGCTTCGCGAATTCTTCTCTCATCTCTGCCGATAATGGAGCAACATCGTCGTAAAATCCTTCGACGCTAACGCGGCCTTTGTCGTCATGCAGGGTTGCCAGCAGAGACACCAGAGCGTGCAGGGCATTCGGCACACCGCCACCGAAGGAACCGGAATGAAGATCTGTGTTCGCCGTGTGAATGGCGACTTCCAGTGAGCACAGTCCGCGCAAACCTGTGCAAATCGCAGGCTTCCCTTTTTCGATCAGAGAGGTGTCAGACACCAGTACAGCATCTGCTGCTAGGCGTTCAGCGCCGGTGTGCAAAAACTCAAGCAGGTTCGGACTGGACACTTCTTCCTCGCCTTCAATGCAAAACTTGATGTTCAGCGGCAATTTGCCTTCCTGCTTCAAAATGGCCTCAACCGCCTTAATGTGCAAGAAAACTTGCCCCTTATCGTCTGTCGCTCCGCGCGCATACAATTTTCCATCGCGAATGGATGGCTCAAACGGTGGCGTTTCCCACAGGTGAAGCGGGTCTACAGGTTGCACATCATAGTGTCCATACACAAGGATGGTTGGTTTGCCAGGTGCATGCAAATGGTCTGCGTACACTAACGGATGGCCTTTGGTTGGAATAATTTCAACGTTTTCCAAGCCTGCAGCAGTCAGTTTGGCCGCCAGCCATTCGGCTGCTTGGTTAATGTCTTTTTTGTGCTCCGATAATGCGGAGATGCTCGGAATGGATAGCCATTCCTGAAGTTCGCCCAGTTGTTGTTCTCTGGCTTTTTCAAAATATTCAGTATAACTCATAAACTATGTATCCTCCTTTTAAATGTAAATCGTGTTTATATTGTGCTATCTTCGAACCGAGGTCGTGGACCATATGTCTAGTTTACTACGTTTTATGCTGAACGAAAAATAGGGAGATAAAAAAGCGATTCTGCCCGGGTCTGTACAGACCTGAGTAGAATCGCCTTTCATCATGAATAGGATGTACTTATGCCCGGATGTCCAGTTGACCCCCAAGATGTGGCTGTACGCTTTTTTCCATCATCTGTACCAAAGCCTGTCCTTGTTCACTGGCCTGATCCTTAGCCATACCCAATACCTTCACACTTACGGCTTGAGCCAAGCTGGCCTGACTCATACCTGTGGATAATGCTGCAATATCCATGTTCCATCCTCCTTCATTTTGATAATTCGCTTTCTCTGTATTTATCGGTAGGAATGGTTATTTTGTTTCATCCAATTGGAATTGTGTCAGTAAATCTTGTAGCTGCTCTGCCAGACGGGTCAAATCTGCGGCAGACGAGCCGATCTCTTCCATGGAGGCGAGCTGTTCCTCTGCGGCTGCGGACACGGTCTCTGTATGAGATGCTGCTTCTTCAGCGATGCGTGTGATTTCCTCCATGCTGCTGACGACTGCATTCGTTCCATTGGCAACCCCCGCAGTAGAAGCAGCTACGTTATCGAGCTGCTTCGCTGATTTAGCTACTGCTCTACGGATGCGCGAGAAGGAGCGACCGGATAGGTCAATAGAATTGATACCTTCCGTTACGCGTTCCTTGGCAGATTCCATAGCGACCAGGGCTTCAGATACACCGCTCTGTATCCCTTGAATCTGTTCGCGAATTTGCTGTGCGGAATAAGCTGAGTTTTCAGCCAGCTTGCGGACCTCTGTTGCTACGACAGCAAAACCTTTGCCATGCTCCCCAGCTCGTGCTGCTTCAATAGAAGCGTTCAGTGCAAGCAGATTAGTCTGGCTAGCAATTTCCGTAATGACGGTAACAATCGTCCCGATTCGTCCGGAACGGTCACTCAAAGCGCTGACAATCGTATCGAGCTCTTCCACGGTAGTGCGAATTCCATCGATGGAGATGACACTATTGCCGATATGCTCACTGCCTGCATCCGACGCCTGAATAGCTTGGGCGGAATAAGTGGTCATTTCTGCCATGGTGTCGGTCATAGCTGTAATGTCAGCAGACATGCCGCTAACTCGTTTCTGATTATCTTTAGCACTGTCCACCTGACGTTCGCTGCCGGCAGCCACATCTTGAATGGCTATGGTCACATGCTCGATGGCACGGGTCGTTTGTTCTGCACCTGCGGCAAGCTCTTGCGAGGACGCCGATAAATTGCCTGTCATTGCTTGAATTTCTCTAATTATGTTACGCAGGTTATCCACCATTTGTTGGAAATATCTTGATAGCTCACCAATTTCATCTGTGCTGTTCGTAGCCACGTTAATCGATAGATTACCTTGGCTGATAGCATCCATAGAATTACGCAATCTATGGATGGGTTTAAGAATACTGTTGATTAGCCACATTGCGAGCACACCAATGATGATGGCTGCAATGACCAACACTACGATTGTCGTGAGAAGAATCGGTTGGGCGGAGGCACGGGTTTCTGATTTGTCCATCGTTCCGGCAATTTTCCAGCCTGTCAGCTCATTGGTTTTGAAAATCAGATGTTTAGCTACACCAGCAGCATTGTAATCGAAGCTACCCTCCTTGGAGGTAAACAATTCAGGCGTTTTTTCTCCCATTTCGGTACTCCCGCTGACTGCTGTCGGGTGGGTAACGATGCGTTTGGTACTATCAAATATCACAATATAGCCATTTTGTCCGATTCTTAGCTTTGTGATTTCTTTTAAATTGTTCAAATTCAGAGATAGACCGAGAACACCGCTGTTGTCGGGAAGTGTACGTGAAATATACACAACGGGGACCTTGGCCGTATTGAGCCCGACAGGGCTGATTACGGTTTGACCTGGTTTTTCCATGGCCTGTTTATACCACGGACGTTCCCGAGGATCGTTTGTGGAGCCTACGGCTTTGCCAATAATAAGTTTACCTTCGGGAGTTCCTACAAACATATCAACAACTTCCGCATGCATTTTCAAATACACTTGTAATCTTTTTAGAATGGCATCATCTGCTTCAGCGCTGTTATCACTAGCCGTCAACGTTGTAGAGTAATATTCGAGATCAGCGATTTTGGCTTGAATCGTTTGAGTAACTGCGCGATCAGCTGCAGTCACGCTAGACGTCGCACTATCCAATAATTGGCGATCTGTCTGGTTATACGCTGCCTGATATGAGAAAGAGCCCACAATAATACTAGGAACAAGCATGACCAGCAGGAAAGCTGCTGTCAATTTCTTGCGTAGTGTTAATGTTTTCAGTCGTTTCAGTTGTTTCATCTAACCCCTGCTTTCTATCTATATATTCATTTCAAAAGCTTACACCATATGTATTTACTATCGGTTTTTTGGAGCTGAATTGATAGATTTATTGCTAATTTGTCCAATACGCCAAAGAATTGCTTGCATAGCATGGAGTATCTTGCAATTTGGAGGGATAAGGTATGGGTTTTTTTCTGGATATGAGAAGCTCCACCAATTCATCAAAAACAGGTGAGGGCCCCGATATTCAATTGGGGCCTGTACCAGAGCGATTCGGTATGATTACGCTGCGAACCTATCTTGTGCCGAGTCCGATTGTGACTTTTAGTGGTTCGATTGGTCTGATCGGTGAGCTTGGTGATACGTATGCGGTTGAAATTGTACGTGGAGCTAACTATGATC
The DNA here is from genome assembly GCF_056099025.1 of Paenibacillus sp. TSM33. NCBI lineage: Bacteria > Bacillati > Bacillota > Bacilli > Caryophanales > Paenibacillaceae > Paenibacillus > Paenibacillus sp. TSM33. Next base: position 124,113 of record NZ_JBLZXB010000018.1, on the reverse strand, counting down.
CGAACGAGGTAGTCTACCGCGCTGAGGGGGTATTGGGCGTGAATGGAGCTAATGAAACGCAAGCTTTTAATGCACAGGATTTGTCCGCTCCCTGGGCAATACAAACGGTATATTCTTCTTATATTTCCGGTGTTTCGACTACTGTCCGCAATGGTCCGGAAGTATTCACGGGTATCGCTTCAACTCCGTTTTTGTAAAATATATCAGACAAGTATTCTCCGGTTCAGAGCTCGCTGCCTGTTCATGGTCTTCCTATGATTAGGCGGCTGCGCTTTAAGCCTAGCAGCCACAGCCTGGGGCAGACATTTGCCGCAGGCTTGTGGCTGTCTGTGCTCCTTAACAGCACCGAAAACATAAATGATCTGGTTGTGGTGATTACTTCATGGTGTGTACAACAGAGTTGATTTGCTTTTACGGGCTGCTAATTCTTTAAAATTTCTCGCAAATACTGAGTCAACTCGTCTGCCGCTTTGGTATGGGCGAGGAGTCCAGGATGGCTGCGAGACCCTATCGTTTCTTCTGTCGTGTTCGGCAGTTGGAATACAGACACATTGCGATCCCTCGTTTTTTTCTTGTACGCATCGACCGCCCGATAGATCGCAGACATCATCGGAGTACCAAGCATCCCATAGGCCCACACAATATGGGCAGTAGGATTGCAATTCCGAAGCTTGACAAGAAAGCGTTCGGTAGCGTTTTCAAAAGCTTGTACGTCTCCTTCATTAAATGTGCCATCCTCATTCAAACGTTGCTTATACACTTTCCCACTTATTGGGTCTGTCCATGCTGGAGAATAAAAGGCTCCACCGTCATTAGTCCCCAAGTTCACTACGACCACGTCCGGTTGCCAAGAGGTAAAATCATGATCGGCAAATGCTCCTAATGCTTCATTTCTCTCTCCGGTGAGCACACCGCATACCTGCTCATAATATGCCGGTATGTTCCCATGTGGATTGTTATCCCAGCTTGTTAGCACACCCCATCCGCTTTGTGAGAATACTCGGTAATCCGCATTCAGTGCCTCGGCTGTTATGGCTGTATAATTGCGTAGGGCCGTGAACAGCATAGGAACCCAGTCGGTCTCCTCCTTCGCTCCAATCGTTCCTTCTCCCGAAGTAATGCTGTCCCCGATAAACTCTATTTTGAGGGGCTTATCAGGGACCGGTAGTAATTCTCCGTCAACCTTTAGGGCATGAATTTGCAACAAGCAGCGCGGGTCCGAGCTCATAGGCTGGACATCCTTGACGAGACGGACATTTTTGACCGTGTCAGAGTTCAATCCTCTCAAAAGGCAGATCCAATGCCGACCAGCGGTCACCATCAGACGACTCATCGGGACACCATTGATGACAATACTGATCCAGGGCTCATACACCTGATAATCGGCTTCTATTTCAATCCATAGCTCTGAGCCTTTCATATTTAATTCAATGCCGCTGCCTGTCCAAAATAGAGTAAGAGGTGTAAGTGTTGGCGTAGTTCGGCCATGAACCTTTACATGCTTTGCTTTTGCGAGTGGAAATGTCTTCAATCCCTTGTTATGCGACATATTCAACATCCTCCTCATAATCTCGAATGAATGCTAGTTTCTGTAATATTGTAAAAGAAGTGACAGGTAATCTCAAATCTATTTTTAAGTAAGTTTAGATCAGTAATGGATAGCAAAAAGCACCAGCAGTTTTCATTTTGCTGATGCTTTTTTTGATATACGGAGCCCCAATAACGAAGTTAATTTTTTTCAGACTATTACTTTTATTCTTTAATTCGCTTTGCCGAACATGACGATATTAATCGCCTTGCCGAAGTCTATACCTACTTTGCCAGTTAATTCTGCCGTTTTTTGCGCCAATACTACTGCATTGACACCACAAGAGAACAGCGCAATATCAAAGTCATCTTTATGTGTTGCGATCCACCCGAGTGTTTCCGGCATCTGTTCATATTGATGAAATGCGAGCGTGTGCGCGATATGCAGCCCGTACGGCTCGGCCTCAAGAACAGGCTTTACTTCAGCGGCCGTCCGGGTCACCAGCAGAATGCGCCGATTTTTCAAGATGTCCCAGAATGCGGGTGTCTCCGCCAAATATCGATTCAGGCAGGCATGGCAAGTCAGCGCAGGGGAAAGAGCATAGTGAGCAAAGACCTGATCGGTCAGCTCCCGCTTCATATAGGATGGTGCCTTAATAGACTCGTCATCATATGGCAAAATGCCTGCGACGCTGGCTTTGTTCACTGCCTCTGCCACTGCGTCTCGTAGTTCCGTATTGGGCAGAAATAGTCCCTTTTGGCCGAGATTGGCTTTGACCGCCCAGCGTTCCTGTAACACCTTTTCCATCGGCCAGACGGTGTCTTGAGCCAATACCAAATTTTCGCCATCTCCAATACGTATGAGTGAGAAGGGATGGTGCTGATCGAGTGCCAGCTTCAAACGTTTCAATACCTCGTCAATCTCCAGATACTTTGGATCCGTCATATCCTGTTTCCTCCCTGTCAGTCCTGCTTGTTCAACTTTTCAAATAGAGCAAAAAACTTCGTATTCTATCATATGTCGAAAGTTAAAAGGTTTTTGTATGAACGGCTATTCTTTTTCGATTCTACCTATTTTTGCGAGAGTTGTTGCATCTGTACGTGCCGTTTCAGGAGCGTCTTCATAACTTGAGAGAAGACGGATGAAAGGGAGGAAGATCAATGAAGCGCAAGATTGTGATTGAAATTAATTTTAATAACTATGGGATGAATCCCAACCGCCTGACACGTGAGTGGATCAGCGAGCGATTGGATATATTCAGAACCTTTACGCTGTGTAGTCTGCTCAATCAGACGAATGCCGATTTTTTATCTGTCGTCAAGCTGGCGGGTGGATGCAGCGACATTGTGGAAGAGGAACTGGCCCAACGGGAGCCCATTCCTGAGCACATTCGTTTTGGTACGAGCATTGAAAGTAAGCGTCGTATCCATGCGTATATCGAAGGCGCGGACGAACTGCTCATTGCTAGAATTGATTCCGATGATTTGTACCACCAATCCTTTGTACAGCAATTACATGATTACAAGTTTCAACCGGATACGGTTGCGCTGGTAAATCAAATGGGTTACTTGTGGGATGCGGTTGAGGGGCAGATGGCACCTGTGTTTCACCACTCGCCTTCCTTCTATGTGTTCCGCTATCAAGTAGAGGAATTTCTGAATGGTTACCGTGTCGTTATTCCTGGGAAGGGTACGCACGGATATGTAACGGAGCTGCCGCATGAGGTGATCCCGCTTCGCAACTATGTGAATGTCATTCATGCCGCCAATACTTCGGTGAAAAAGGTACCGGCGAAGGATCGACTTTCAGAAAATGAAATGAACGCGGTGCTGGCTGAATTTTTGGGCACAGGCATTGCCAATTCGTAACCGTCAGGAGGAGATTATATTGTTCAAAGGAAAAAAACTGCTGGTGACCGGAGGAACGGGATCTTGGGGGCAACGCCTGACGGCTGAATTGCTGAAGGAGGAGCCGACAGAAATTCGTATTTTCTCACGCGGTGAATTTGCACAGATTGCCATGGAGCGGCAATTTCAGTCTGATCCCCGGCTAAATTTCATGATTGGAGATATTCGGGACCTTCAGGCATTACGGGAGGCTTGTCGCGGGGTAGATTATGTGTTCCATTTGGCAGCACTAAAACATGTCCCTGTGTGTGAGAAACAGCCGGAAGAGGCTTTCAAGACGAACGTACATGGTACGGAAAATGTGATTCGGGCCAGCATAGAGCAGGGAGTCGCCAAGGTCATTGATGTCTCAACAGACAAGGCGGTAGACCCGGTGAATGTATATGGCATGACGAAGGCGATTGGGGAAAGATTGATGATCCGCGCCAACGCCTTAAGTGAGCGTACTCGCTTTGTGTGTATTCGTGGCGGCAACGTGCTCGGAACGAGTGGAAGTGTCGTGCCTCTGTTCAAACGCCAGATCGCGGAAGGACAGGATTTAACGCTGACGAGCCCAGATATGACACGTTTCTTCCTCACGCTCGGAGAGGCGATTGGCTTGCTGCTAAAGGCTTCTGTTACGGCGATTGGTGGAGAGACGATAGTCATGAAAATGAAGGGTTGCAATATTGCGGATTTGGCAGAAGTGATGAAGGAACAGGCGGGACAGCCTAAGTTAAAAGTGAAGGAAATTGGTATACGTGGTGGGGAAAAGCTGCATGAGGTGCTGATTTCACCCTATGAGGTGCCGCACACGTATCGCTATGATGATCGTTATTTTGTTATTCTTCCCCAGCAAGCAGACGAGCGCTTACTGAGCCAATATGGTGGATTGGAGCGGGTGAGCTTCGAACAATATCGCTCGGACGATGAGTTAATGGATCGCGCTGGAATTGCTGAGTTACTGCAAGGTATGGAGTAACGATGAAAGAGGTGGGTATTTTGCAGCTTATGGAAAAAATCACAAAAGGAACGGTAAAGGTGGCTGTGATCGGCCTCGGTTATGTAGGGCTGCCCATGGCAGTGGAAATGGCAAAGGCCGGTTATGATGTATATGGTGTGGATTCCGATCCTGTCAAAGTAGCCAAGTTGCTTCAAGGAAAGTCGTACATCATAGATATTGGCGATGATGCATTGGAAGGTCTGATCGGGCAGCAATTGCATCCAGTTACGGATATGAAGGTGCTGGAGCATGCGGATATCGTCGTGATTTGTGTGCCTACGCCGCTGACGGACGGACATCAGCCGGATACGTCCTATATTGAGACGGCCATTGATCAGGCTATACCTCATTTGCGTAGACAAACGCTGTTGATTCTGGAAAGCACCACTTATCCGGGAACGACCGAAGAACTGATTCGGCCAGTGATAGAGCAGCGAAGGGGATGGACAGTGGGTAAGGATTTTTATGTGTGCTTTTCACCGGAACGTGTCGATCCGGGCAGCGTCCATTTTAACATTCGCAACACTCCTAAGGTGATTGGCGGTTGCACACCGGATTGTCTGGCAGCAGGAGCAGGTTTTTATGGTTCTTTTTTGGATCAGATTGTTCCGGTTAGCTCGACAACTGTAGCTGAAGCCGCCAAGCTGTTTGAGAATACGTTCCGCAGTGTCAACATTGGAATGGTTAATGAGCTGACAGCGGCGTGTGAGAAAATTGGCATCAATATATGGGAGGTACTGGATGCAGCGGCAACCAAGCCGTTCGGCTACATGCCTTTCTATCCAGGACCAGGTATTGGGGGACACTGTATCCCGGTTGATCCGCTATATTTGTCGTGGAAATCGGAGCAGCACGGTTTTCCATTGGAATTCGTAGATCTGGCAGACCGCATGAATCGACGTATGCCGCTGTATATCGCGGAGCGAATCGAATCCATGCTCGCTCAGGAAGGGAAAGCCATAAACAAAGCCAACATCATTCTGGCAGGTGTAGCCTACAAAAAGGACATTGATGATGTTCGGGAATCCCCAGCGCTTGTCCTGTTCGAGCATCTAACAAAATTGGGTGCCTCGGTTAGCTTCACCGACCCATATGTATCGAGTTTTAAGCTGAACGGTGAAGAAATCCCATCGCGGACGGCAAATGCCCAGCTGTGGGAAAGTGCAGATATCGTAGTCATCACGACAGACCATTCTGTGGTGAACTACCAACAGTTGGTTGACCATGCTCCGCTGGTCTTCGACACACGTAATGCGACTGCACATTGCACAGGTGGACATGTCGTGATCTTGGGGCAACCCGGTGACGGAGGGGGCGCCGCTGTTGGCTAACCGTGATCAGGTAAACGAACGTTATTACGGGCAGATCAATTCGGAGGAATCCCATGAAGCCACGCGCAATAGAATTCACTGGATTTGCCGCCATGTACAGGGTCGTACCGTGCTGGATGTTGGGTGTAGTCAGGGGATCACGTCCATTTTGCTCGCGCGGGAAGGCTTTGAGGTAACGGCCATTGATTTGGAAGAGGACAGCATATCTTATGCAAAAAAAGAACTTCGTCAGGAATCTGCACCAGTCAGAGGACGAGTCCACTTTCAGTTAAAGGACATCTCACAATTTGAACGTCCTCCCGGTGGATTTGACACTATTATTCTAGGAGAGATTTTGGAACATTTTGCGCATCCCGACACTCTGCTGGCTCATGCTTACCGGTTGTTGAATAAAAAGGGAACGCTCGTCCTGTCTGTACCCTATGGATACCATCCATTTCACGATCACAAACGAACTTACTATGCCGGAAGTCTCTCCCGTGTGCTGTATCCTTACTTTACAGAACAAGCGCTGGAGGTACACCATAAATATTTATGCTTTGCAGGTCGCAAGAAGCCGAAAGAGCTGCGTGAGGCCAAGCCAGGGACAGAGCAACTGAATGAATGGATGAAGCTGGATGAGGAGCAGTTTCAACGGGTAGAGCAGCAGCATGTTCGCAAAATGAATCAGCGAAAAGCTGCACTCGACAAGGCGGTACAGCGAATCCGGCAACTGGAGCAACAACTGTTGCCGTTGGAAAGGGTTACGCGTACCGAACAGATAGACAAGGCGCAGGCTGAAAGGAGAGGTGCATATACTGATGGCGAGTCTACCGGAAAAACAACGGAAGAATCAGCCAACGGTAAAGGGGATGACGTGAAGTCATGACTGAGCATCCAATGACCCTCAGCTTGTGTATGATCGTAAAAAATGAGGAGCAGACTCTGTCCCGGTGTCTGGATTCGGTCGCAGACCTGATGGATGAAATCATCATCGTGGACACAGGATCGACGGATCAGACGAAGACGATAGCAGCTCGCTATACGGATAGGATCTATACGTTTGAATGGAAGGACGATTTTGCCGCCGCTCGTAATGAATCGTTTGACAAGGCTACGTGTTCCTATATCATGTGGCTGGATGCGGACGATGTGCTATTGGAACCCGATCGTGAACGTCTGCGTTCCTTAAAGCAGCGATTATCTAAGCATATTGACGCGGTGGTGATGCCACTTCACTTGGCAGAGGGTGAGCGGGGCGAACTGTTGTTCACCTCACGCCGTATACGACTTGTGAAACGGGAGCAACAATACCGCTGGGAAGGGCGTCTGCATGAGGATCTGGTGATACCTCAGGGGCAAATCGTGCATTGGGATGTAGCAGTGACACATCGCCGAATGCACGACCATACGCTCCGTAACCAACGTATTCTCGCCCGGTGGATCAGCGAAAGCGGCAAGCTGGAAGGGCGTCTGCTGTATTTTCACGCTAATGAATGCTTTGACCGCAAGGCATATGCCGAGGCCGCTGAGGCCTTCGACCAGCTGCTGGAGGAGCCGAGCGGCTACCGGGAAGATCGCATTACTGCTTGTGCGCGAGCGGCTGAATGCTATCTCCATCTCGGGAAGCCCGAACAACAGCTGGATCGTTTGTTACGCTCTTTTCGATACGGGGTACCGCAAGCAGACCTGTGCTGCATGATCGGGGACTGGTTTTTCACAAGAAATGAATGGAGTACTGCCGCATACTGGTATGAAAGAGCATTGGAGCAACAGCATCATCTTCCTGGTATGAGACCTGTCCCACTGCCATGCTACTCTTGGTTACCTCATGTACGACTCAGTCATTGCTACGCCCATGTAGGTAAGCTGGAAGCTTCGTATGAACACAACCAAGCCGCTTTACGCTGTTTACCTGATGATCCGCATTTGCTGGATAACGATCGCAAGCTCAGAGAGGCTATGTCCAAACTTTCACCCACAGCCCGGCCGTCAAAATAGCTCTAACTGCTCGGGTCCGTGGTCCGCTTCAGGTGGCTTGCGAGGTGGAAAAGGCTTAGGCTCCATGCCCAGCATGGTCATGAGTTGCTTGGCGTTGGCAGCGGCGTCTCCACCTGAGTTGTTGTTGAATATAACGCATACCTCACGGCTTTGCTGCTCCAGTTCCAGCAATCTGTCTTTCCATTCGGTCAATTCCTGTTCATTGTACCGATACAGATAACGAACCTCTCGCCAATTAGGCGCGGAGCTTTGATTCCAGCCTGATATGTTCCGTCCGTGGAGACGTACGATGGTCAGGTTGCTGTCTGTAGCCTGCGGCACAATGGGAACTGACCCGGGACCTGCCTGCGGCTCGTCGCATACGCTATGTATCCAGCCTTCTTCATGCATAAATGCCAGCGTCTGCTTCCGAAAATCAGGTGTGAACCAGCTTTGATGTCTGAATTCAAGTACGGATGGGACCTCTCCCATCCTATTTTTCGTGTCTCGCAATATGGCGACATTCTCACGTGTACAGTCGAACCAGGGCGGGTACTGAAACAGCACGGCTTTGAGCTTGCCCGCTTCGCGAAGAGGCAGTATGGATGCATGCAACGCTTCATACATCGCATCGGTTGTTTGGAAGTAAGGCTGTTTGCCGCGAGTATGTCCAGTCATGCCTTGATAGGCCTTGACGAGAAATGAAAAGGAGTCCGGAGTTTCCGCCGCCCAGCGTGCCATACGATCCGTAGGCTGTACCGCATAAAAAGAACTATCCATCTCTACTACCGGAAAATGGCTTCCATAGACCCTTAGTTTTTGGTTAGCTTTAGTGCCCGTAGGATACAAGTCATCGTGATCGCCCCAACCCGTCAGTCCAATTTGAATCATAACTTTGCCGCTCCTTTCCTGCATGAAACCTCTCTAAAGGCATTCCCATGATTCATTTTAATGATAAAATGGGGTAAATCACATGAAGTTGGTATGAGGTTCCTATGATTATTTAAGCTCAAATACGGTTATTGTAACATGCTCTCATGACAGGAAGCTTGGTGCTTTTGCAAAATGCTTATTCGTAATGTTTTTGAGTTTCCAGTATGAAAAAGCTAATATAGTATGTAATAGAGCGAAATGAGTTCATGGAGGAGAAACGATATGGCAGAATGGTACGAGCAAAGCTTTGGGGAAGATTATTTATTGGTTTACAAGCATCGCGACTTTCAGGGAGCCTATCAGGAAGTGCAAAAAATGATCTCCTGGCTCAAATTACCGCAAGGCTCCAGCGTATTGGATTTATGCTGTGGGATGGGACGTCATTCTCTTGCGCTCGCCGATGCAGGGTATAAGGTGACGGGTGTGGACCTTTCCAATGTACTGCTGAGAGAGGCGCATGCAGCGGATTCCGAAGGGCGGGTAAGCTGGCATCAAGGGGATATGAGAGCGGTGCCGCTGGATGAAAGCTTTGATGCGGTGGTCAATTTGTTTACCTCCTTTGGTTATTTTGAGAAGGATGAGGAGCAGCTTAAGGTATTAAAGGAAATTTATCGGCTATTGAAACCGGGAGGCCGTTTTATTATAGATTATTTGAACCCTTCCTACGTAGCTGCACATTTGGTCCCGCATTCGTCCCGGGAGGATGAGGGAAATTGGATTGAGGAGCATCGGGTCATTGAAGATGGATTTGTGAAAAAGCAAATTGCCATTCGGTCAGCCGCATCTGTGACGACCACAGAAGCAGCCTCTGAGCTGGGTGCCACTCATGCTGACGCAGAACCCGCGCGTGTGTACTATGAGCGAGTAAAGCTATATCCGTATGAAAAGTTCCGTGAATTGCTAGAACAAGCCGGGCTATCCGTAGAACAGGTGCACGGAAGTTATGATGAAGATCAATATATAGAAGATGCTTCGCCCCGAATGATTTTTGTCGGTGTGCGGGCTTGAAACAGAAGGGCGGATGGGAAGCCATGAAATTGCCAGAGCTTACGCCGTGTGAGCGAATAGACGGAGGCTTTCAGGTCAAAATATCCATGTCTTTTCCGCTGCGCTGGGTAAATAGCTATGTGCTCAAGGGACAGCACGGTTTTACAATTGTAGACCCAGGTCCGCGCAATCTGGATACAGAGGCAGAATGGGCATATGTGTTCCAACAGCTGGGCATGTCCTTTGGGGATATCTCGGACATTGTGGTGACTCATCATCACCCGGATCATTACGGATTGGCGGGGTGGATGCAGCAGCAAGGTCAGGCTCGCGTACATATGTCAGCTCGCAGCCATCAGGAAGCGATGATGATGTGGGAATCTCCAGAATTGACGACCGCTATGGAGAAGAGGCTGCCCAGCTTTTTTGTCCAGCATGGCTTTCCTTTGGAACAGGTATCAGCCTTGGAATTACATATGCAGCAGGCTTATTTGCAAGTGAATCCGCAGCCTGAGATTACCTTCATTCCTACCGGAATAGACGCTCGTCTGGAATTAGGCGGACGCAGCTGGATGCCCGTAGAGACTGGAGGGCATGCGCCTGGACACGTGTCCTTATATGAGCCGAATAGCGGCGTTATTCTGTGCGGTGACGCAGTGTTGCCGCAGATTTCCCCTAATATCAGTCTGCTGCCCGGTAGTGACTCCCAGCCGCTGAAGTCTTATATAGACGGCTTGCAGCGTCTAGCTGAGCTAGAGGTCGCATGGGCATATCCCGGACACCGCAATCCGTTTGGGTATTTTCGCGAACGGACGCAAGCATTGCTGGCGCATCATGAAGAACGGCTGGAGAAATTCTGGCAGCTGATTCCACCAGAAGGCAGCACAGCCTATGAGCTGTGCATTGCCGTGTTCGGCGACAAGCTGGGTATTCACCAGCTAAGGTTTGCCATGTCCGAGACACTGGCCCACCTGGTGGAGCTGGTGCGCCGTGAACTAGCCTCTATGAGCGAGACGAGTCCCATCACGCGCTTTTATCCTCTTTGCTATCAATAATGGCCTGGAGTTAACGAGCGAGTATAGTGATATGACAATGCAACATGACAGAACAACATGAACGGCATGTATGCCGGGAAAGAGGCCTTTATGAATTTGCTGCTGCTGGGAGCTACCGGACGTGTGGGCCGTTTTATATTAGATTATGCGTTAACGGATGGTCATACCGTAACTGCCCTAGTTCGTTCACCGGACAAGTTGAAGGATTTTGCATCCCAAAACGGGACACAGCTGCAAATTGTACAAGGTGATGCCACCAACGCGGAGGATATAGTACAAGCGCTGAAGGGCGGGCCAGCAGTTGTGATCAGTGCGCTGAACACAGATGGAACCACCACCTTATCCGTTAGTATAGGTCTGTTGATCCGGCTGCTGCAGGAGCAGTCCATTCACCGGCTCATAACGGTAGGAACGGCAGGGATTTTGCAAAGCCGGACCGAACCGAGCCTGTATCGGTACGAGTCCTCCGATACCCGGCGACGCAGCACCCGTGCGGCCGAGGAGCACCGGCGAGTGTACGAATTGCTGCGTGAATCGGCACTGGATTGGACCATCGTATGTCCAACCTATTTGCCAGATGGCGGACGTACAGGTGTATATCGCGTGGAAAAAGACTTTCTACCCGAAAACGGCTCACAAATTTCCACTGCGGATACAGCTGATTTTACCTATCGTCAATGGACAAGTTGCGATTTTATCCGCACAAGGGTGGGCATTGCCTATTGATCGTGGAACGCAAAACATAGCTTCATTTATAAGCATCCAACCAGAGCGTAATAAGTGTATCTACTTATGCTGCGCTCTTTTTTATTTGACAAACATTTAGGGATGGAATACTATGGTTCACATAGGAAACGATGTTTCCAAGATGAGCAAAGGAAGTGCATTGAATGATGTCTGAGCCATCGCAACCTTATAGAACCTATTCTGAGGTGAAGTTACAGCAACAGCAATTGCTCCGTAAAAATGTGATTGATGCCGCATGCATCCTTCTTGTAGAAGAAGGGCCTGAGGCTGTGACTGTACGGCGAGTTGCACAGAAATTAAGCTGTTCCACCAAGATCATTTACAGTATTTTTGGCAGTAAGGATGGTCTTGCCAATGAGATGTATCTGGATGGATGCCGGCTGTTGGCTGAAACCTTTCAACAAGTACCTGTTACGAAAAACGTACTCGCTGATCTGGAAGCTTTATGCTGGGCATATTGGGAATTTGCGCGGCTTCATTCAGCCTATTACAAAATGATGTTTGGCGGGGCATTATCTGATTTTAAGCCGGATGAACAGAGCTTGGAGGGTACCACAACGGCATTATCGCGAATCTTGCAAACCGTCATACTTGCTATGGAGCAGGGAGCACTGAAAGAGCAGGACCCACTGCTGGTTGTCCGAATGCTGTGGTCAGCTTTACACGGGGTGATACATCTACAATTTGCAGGTCATTTTTTGACTGTGGACATGGCCCAAGAGGTGTATGCATTTACACTGAAGAATACGCTCGATGTATGTAAACCCTCTTCATCTCCAGCGTAAATATGAAGTGTACTGAGGTCGTCATCGTGATGACTTCAGTTCATTATAGAATAGTGGTAACAGTGTTTCTGAAATAAAACAACGATACTATGGAGGTCATCATCATGTTTAGGTATGCAAACAAAACAGCACTCATCACAGGGGCTTCATCCGGGATTGGTGAGGCATTTGCCTATTCGCTCGCGGCTAAGCAATGTAATCTCATTTTGGTAGCGCGCAATGAAAAAAAACTAAAAGCACTGGCGAAAGAACTCTCCGCTAAATATAACGTAAAAGCTACGGTGATTGCGCTGGATCTATCTTCGTCAGGAGCTCCCCGAACATTGCATCAGGAGGTTCAAAATCAACAACTCAAGGTAGATCTTCTGATCAACAACGCCGGTTTTGCCACCTACGGGTACTTTGAGCAGGTTTCAGGAGAAAGACAGCATGAGGAAGTGATGCTCAATGTGGCTGCTTTAGTCGATATCACACATGCATTTATGCCTGATTTATTGCGTAACCGGGATGGGGGACTCATCAATGTTTCATCCACCGCTGCATTTCAGCCCGATCCCTATATGGCCGTATATGGAGCAACCAAAGCATTCGTACTTTCTTTTAGCGAAGCGCTGTGGGCCGAAAATCGTAAACGGGGACTCAAAGTGCTCGCCCTCTGTCCAGGTGCAACCGAAACCTCATTTTTTGATGTAGTAGGCTCCAGTGAAGCCTCTGTGGGTTCCAGAGAGACACCCCAGACTGTCGTCCATAATGCCTTGAAAGCATTTGAAAAAGGGCGCAGTCATATGATATCGGGTCGACAAAACTATTGGGTAGCTCAAGTATCGCGATTTTTCTCTCGTCAATCCACACTTAACATTGTAGAACGTACGCTACGACCTCAAAATTGATTGCAATTTATGAATCAAGATAGCCTATACTTTAATCGTCAGGATTACGCTCAATAAGCTGAGATCTCTTATATGCCGGGTCTGGTCGGTTCTAGCTCAATTGAATCAGACCCGGCGTTCCTCTTTATATAGATCAAGCGTTCATGGTGTTATGCCAGACCTCGCGAATATAATAAAATCCCATCTCGCTTCTCCCAGCCGTTAGCTGACCAGAAGCGTTGACCTCCTATGTTATGCTCCATCACAAACAGATGGCATTTATCAATACCTTCTTTAAGCAAAGCAGATAACGCTTTATCCACCAGTCTGGGCGCAATCCCATGACCACGATGTTCTGTGGCTACACCCAGATGATACAGGAACCCTCTGCGACTATCATGGCCTGCCAAAATCGTGCCTATGATGTCTCCAGCGTACTCACAGACAAAGCTAAGTCCTTCATTCCGCTGTAAAAAGCGTGCAATCCGTTCCGGTGAATCGGCCTCACTCAATCCTAACCCGTCTAAGCCATTCCATAGTGCAATAGCTTGGTCATAATCGTCAGCCTGCATTGTACGGAATGTATATCCATCAGTTACGCTTGCCATGTCTCTAGTTCTCCTCTTGCCTTGTATATATCTATTGTACGCCAACGCATTGTTTGCAATTAGCGTGTCATTGTTTACCGTGTTGTATTCGGTGCGCTTTCTTCTCCAAGCTCCTGCTCGCGCTCTGCCTGCTTGCGATGGGCGATACGACTGCTGGCCGAGGCTGCGATTGCACCCACAATATCGTCCAGAAACGTATGAATCGGTCCAAGGCTTTTATCGTTCAGGCGTTCCAGCACACCCGGTTTGAGCTTATCGACATAACCGTAATTGGTAAATCCAATACTGCCGTACACATTAACGATGGAGAAGGCTAGGATTTCATCCACTCCGTATAATCCCTCGTCATGCTCAATCATATCCTGCAATGGGGGAAGAAGAGCACCCTGTTCCGCAAGAATATCTAGCTGGATGCCCGTAAGCACGGCATTTTGAACCTCGCGCTTCATCAACACCTTGTCCACATTGTCCATACATTCTTCCATCGTTAGGTTCGGGTAATATTTTTTCTGTAGAAGCATAACCAGTTCTGCGATTTCAGTCATACTTACACCACGCTTGTGCAGCCACTCACGGGTGGCATCGGCTACCTTTTTACTATTCAGGCTGTAAGGTACTTTTTTCTTGTCCATAAAGTTGAAGTTACCCTCCTCGTGTAGATCCTAATGTTCTACTGCAATTATGACCAGTGTGTCCAGTCTGCTAAAAAAATAGTTATTTTTTACGCGGGGCTCGTATACATATTAGTACAATCTGTACAAAATTGTTAGGGAGGAACTTCATTTATGAACATAAAACACCCATGGCGTATGACCTCTGTAGCCGGGCTGCTATCCCTGCCCCTGTTGTTGTCCGGATGCAGCCTTTTCGGCAACGAAGCCGCGTCCATTGACCCTCCGCCGTCCACGACAGAGCAGTCCATGATTAAGGCTGTAACCGGAAAAGCACCTGCCACTACCGGGCAGTTGAGGGCTGTTTTTTTGCAAGATCATAACGGCTTGCTGGCCCCTGTATCTTTACCGATTGCTTCAGGCGATGTACAGGCAGATGCCAAGTCGGCGCTGGAAACACTGGTTGAGGGCGGACCTTATGCCGGCTTATTACCAGAAGGATTTAAAGGTGTACTGCCTCAGGGTACAGAAGTGAAAAGTGTGACAGTGGACAAGGATAACAAGCTGGCTGTTGTCGAATTTAACAAATCTTTCGCCAACTATAAGCCACAGGAAGAACGCAAATTAATGGAAAGCTTGACTTGGACCTTGACCGATCGTCCCGATATTAAAAGCGTGCAGATTTGGGTGGATGGTAAAAAGCTGAACGAAATGCCTGTTGGCGGCACACCGCTCGACCATCCGCTGACGCGCGCAGTAGGGATTAATTTGGAGGTCGGTCATGGCGTGACTCCCCTGGATTCCAGTCCGGTCACCGTATATTTCTCTTCATCTTCGCCTGCTGGAGTACAATATTATGTACCTGTAACACGACTGGTCAGTCCGGAAAAAGATCGTGTCCAGTCCGCTCTGCATCAATTAATTCAAGGGCCACAGACCAAGGATGGATTGCAGGAAGTGATGACAGGGGAGACGGCGCTGAAATCGGTAGAACGCTCCAAAGATAACGTCATTACGGTATCACTCTCGGATGATATGTTTGCCAAAGGGGAGGCCGTACCTGCTGAATTTTTGGAATCGGTCGTACTGACAGCAGCGGACAATTCGGATGATGCGGTTAAAACGAAGATTCGGATTGAACTGAATGGTGAGAAAAGCGTGATTGGACAAAATAATCAAAATTATGGAGAGCCTGTAGCCAAGCCGCAGCACATTAACGAAATTCCTCTTTAAGGACAGGGAATCGTCCTTGGGGTGCTTTTGCCTGCACACTTTGGTAAAATAAACATATAAGAACAGGTTGCATACGACGTAGGAGGAAAAAGCATGAGTAGATCTAACGGACGAAACGGTGATGAGCTGCGCCCGATGAAATTGACAGCAGGAGTAAATAAATACGCGGAGGGCTCTGTTTTTATAGAGGTTGGCGAGACGAAAGTCATCTGTACGGCTACAGTGGAAGAACGCGTTCCCCCCTTTATGAAGGGCCAAGGAAAAGGCTGGGTGACCGCCGAATATTCCATGCTTCCGCGGGCGACACATAGCCGCAATCAGCGTGAAGCTGCGCGCGGCAAGTTGACAGGCCGTACTATGGAAATTCAGCGTCTGATCGGAAGAGCGTTGCGTTCGGTTGTCAATTTGCAGGCGCTTGGTGAACGGACGATTACGTTGGACTGTGACGTCATTCAGGCGGACGGCGGGACACGTACAACCTCCATTACCGGTTCTTTCGTAGCATTGGCGATTGCAGTAAATAAAATTGCGATCCAGCACAAGTTGCCTGTTTTCCCTATTACGGATTTCCTGGCTTCTGTCAGCGTAGGGGTTGTTGGTGACAAGGCGCTGCTGGATCTGAATTATGAAGAGGATTCAAAGGCCAAGGTGGACATGAATCTCGTCATGACTGGCAGTGGAAAGTACGTTGAGCTGCAAGGTACAGGGGAAGAAAGCCCATTCGACCGTCAGGAATTGGATCAGCTGCTTAGCTTGGGCGAACAAGGGATTCTGCAAATGATTGAGCGCCAAAAAGAAGTGCTCGGACCGATTGCTGATAAGATTGGTGCTGGACGTACAGGAGCTGGGGCCTAATGCGACTGGATGGTCCGGTTGTCATTGTCGCTACGAAGAATAAAGGGAAGGTGCGGGAATTTGCACATGCTTTTGCGCCGTTTGGCAAGGAAGTCAGAAGTATGTACGATTATCCAGACATTCCTGATGTCGTTGAGGATGGCACAACCTTTGCCGAAAATGCGCTGAAAAAAGCCAAAGCGGTGGGAGATGTGCTCGGATTGCCTGTGCTGGCCGATGATTCCGGCCTGTGCGTGGATTTGCTGGACGGTGCGCCAGGCGTATATTCGGCCCGTTATGCGGGAGAAGGCGCCAGCGATCACGAAAACAATATCAAGCTGCTTGATGTTCTGGAATCAAAGCAGCTTGGTGATGATACCGGACAGCCTTTGCTAAGCCCGGCTCAATTCGTCTGTACCTTGATTCTGTATAATCCACAGACTGGGGAGACGTTGGAATCGACGGGCTCCGTGGAGGGCTGGATTACGACTGAAACCGCGGGCAGCGGTGGGTTTGGGTATGATCCGCTGTTCTATTTGCCAGAGTTTGAAAAGACAATGGCGGAGCTGACGTTGGAACAAAAGCAGGCTATCAGTCACCGAGGCATAGCCCTGCGTAATTTGGCAACAAAGCTGGGAAATCCACAGGCATAGTTTGGTAGCAGGGCGAATAATATACCTGTCATATACGAAAAAAAGGCTATCCGTCAGTCATAGGCTGCGGATAGCCTTTTTGGTATTTTCTGTTCCACGTATCGTATGCATCGAGAAAAACAGGCGGTTACCACCTCATAATTTACGGCTTAAGCAGTTAGCACATTTTATCGAATAGCCACCTTGTAAGTGCGCAGCCAGTTATCCACTTGCGTCAAGTAAGCAAACAACTGAGGACCCGACATTAGCTGGCCAAACCAAGGCAGATTGGTGGATGCCTCCGGTGAGGCGGCAATATCCCGTATCTTTTTCGTATCGATCAGCTTGAGCAGTGGGGAAGAGGAATCATCCAGCAGTTGCAGCGTCTGCTTTTTCACAGCAGCAAGATAGGAGGGATTATGCGTTTTGGGATACGGGCTTTTTTTACGATAAAGCACATCATCCGGCAATACGCCCTCCAGCGCTTTGCGCAAAATACCTTTTTCACGTCCGCCTGTCATCTTAATGCTCCACGGAATGTTCCATACATATTGCACCAACCGATGATCGCAATACGGCACCCGTACTTCGAGTCCGACCCCCATACTCATCCGATCCTTGCGATCCAGCAGGGTAGGCATAAAGCGGGTGATGTTCAAATAGGACATGACGCGCATTTGTGCAGCTTTTCCTGTTTCTCCCGGTAGCTTCGGTACTTCTCCGACTGCTTCTGAGTAACGGTCGTTCAAATACTCCAGCGGCTTGATCCAGTCCCGCACTTCGGGGGATAGCAGACTCGCTCTCATATCGGGAGCAACCGCCCACGGGAATGTGCCTGAGTTCAGCATATCCTCCCGATGGAACCACGGATATCCGCCAAACACTTCATCCGCTGCTTCACCAGAAATGGCAACGGTAGCCCCTTTTTTAATCTCCCGGCAAAAGAGATACAGTGACGAATCCACGTCTGCCATTCCGGGTAAATCCCGCGTTAGCGTGGAGTTGTTCAGAGCTGCAACAACTTCTGGTGTATCGAATTCAATCCAGTGATGATTTGTCCCTAGTTCATCAACCATCCGCTGTATCCAGGGAGCATCGGCTCCGGGCTGGAACGCATGGGCTTTAAAATGCTTGTCGTTGTCCACATAATCGACCGAATACGTATGAACTTGTCCCTGCCCGGTACGTTTGTAATAATCAACTGCTAATGCGGACAGAGCACTTGAATCCAGTCCGCCAGACAATAAGGTACATACCGGTACATCCGAAATAAGCTGCCGCTCAACGGTATCCATTAACAGTTCTCGTACCTTGAGTGCCGTTTCTTCGGTGTTATCCTCATGCGCAATGCTTTCCAGCTTCCAATAGGCTTGAATGCGTACGCCGTCGCGGCTGTAGGTGAGGGTATGTCCGGGACGCAGCTCCTTCATCGACGAATAGACGCCGTGTCCGGGGGTGCGTGCAGGCCCAATGATAAAAATTTCTGCCAATCCCTCGGCATCCACTGCTGCCTCTACCGCTGGATGCTGGAGCAGGGCTTTCGGTTCAGAGCCAAATACGAATATATCTTCAGTTTGGCTATAAAATAGGGGCTTCACTCCCAGTCGATCTCGTGCGAGAAATACTTGCTCTCGTTCACTATCCCAGACCGCAAAGGCAAAAATGCCGTTCAACCGATCTACACAATCCGGGCCCCATTCGATATAAGATTCGAGCAGTACCTCTGTGTCACATTGTGTACGGAAAAAATGCCCGCGTTGTTGCAGCTCTTTTTTCAGCTCAGGCGCGTTATATATTTCCCCGTTATATACAATCGTATAAGTGATATCCTCAAGCTGCCGGATCATGGGCTGAGCGCCGTTTTCCGGGTCCATTACGCTTAGTCTTCGGTGTCCGAAGGCACACGGATTGGATATCCAGGTACCCGCAGCATCCGGTCCGCGATCGGAGAGCGTTTGCGTCATATTCAGCAGCAGCTCAGATTGATGCATTAAATCTCCGTTCCACTGTATGAAACCTGTAATTCCGCACATGTATATTCATCCTCTCTTTGTCGTGTTCATCCAGTGTTGGAATGAATCAAAAACTAAATCCCCAGTTCATCAGTATATATGCCGAAATGAAGCATAAAATGTCTGTCCGTTCCGAAAACTACAGATGGGGCAACCCGCCACTCGTGAGGAAGGAGGGAGACCATGTACTACATCAAGGATGCCAAAATCCGCCGCTTCACTGAACTTGACGGAGTGCGCTGTGCTGAGGTAGAAGTGCGTCCCGGTGCCGCAGATGACCCCGAGCTGCTGGTTTATATTACAGCCACGAATCAGAAGGATGGTCAGCCTGACTATGACATGGTACGGATCATCCGCAATGATGCCGACCTGGAGCTGGATTGGTATGACAATAATCTGCATTCGGCATTTGAAGAAGTGACCGACAAGGCTTTTACGGATTCTACGCACATTACCGCTGGTGAAGAACGGGAAAAGTTCAAAAGAGAATTACTCTCCTATGGGCAGCTTAGTACAGAGTTTGCCAAGGAGTTCGGGGCATGAGGATATGGTGTGCTATACCTCGGATTTTGTTAATTTGGACACCGACGCCATCGCCAGATCAGCGTGAAAGGAGGGGGAAATCATAGACGGCAAAGCGAAGTATAAGAAAAACAAAGGCAGCAGTTATATTCATAACAATGAGTTCGCGGAAGAAGTGCTGGAGAAAAACGTAAGACATGAGGTACGAAGAAGTCCTAAACGCTTTGGGAATAAATAAGTTACCAGTGAACTAAAGCAACTCATCAAAAATGATCCCAAAGAAGCCTCCATATTCGGCAAATTTGCGAATGCAGGAGGCTTCTTTTGCATTAGGCCGCTTCACGTAGCGTCATGATCCCTTTGTAGATGTTATAGACAAAAACGCCGAGATAGACCACTACGAATAGCAGTACATACCCGATAACCGAACCTGCATGATTGGCAGTGATAATAAAATAAACTAGCGGAATCGCCGCAATAATGGGGAAAATGTGCGATAAAATGGCTTTTTTCGCGTGTCCCTGAACATATTCGTCCCGGACTGCAATCCACACAATGACCGGCACCAGAAAAGGTGCGAAAAAAATGCTAAAATAACAAAGTGAAGACAACAGGCCCCTCACGGATTAACCCCTCCTTTTTGGCATCGTTCTTTGTACATAATACCCCGTTAGCGTCCAAATGATTCCTTTTGCAGCCTGCTTTCCTGTATAATGAAAAAAATGCTTTTGACAGTTGCACAAAATGTGATATAATCATTAATGCACTGAATACATAAGGTTTTATGGATTATCATTTTGTCCCAGTAGCTCAGCTGGATAGAGCAACGGCCTTCTAAGCCGTCGGTCGGGGGTTCGAATCCCTCCTGGGACGTAATTAAATCAGTCACATACCGTTGATATAAATGGATTTGTGAGAAATTAGGGCTTCGGTCAGGGCTTCGGTCACTGATGCAGAATCCCTTTTTTTTATATTACGGATTGTCAAGCTAAGTGGGACAGTTCCTCTGAAAAGGAGGGTCTGTCAAAAGTTTTATGAAAACTCTTTCAGGCACAGATTCCCCCGAGGGGGAAGTAGCGATTTATCGCAAGTGTTGACCGACCCGATCGGGGAAAAAGACCGACATCTGGAGCAACATTTGGCCTCAGTTTTGGACACGACCTGTCCATTTTCGAGTGACGTCGATGGTAGCCAGATAGAGCAGATTAAGTAAGGCTTCATCGGTAGGAAGGATGCTTCTTCCTTTCGTCACCTTAAGAAGTTGGCGATGGTAGCTCTCAATCCTATTGGTGGTGTAGATGAGTCTGCGAATCTCTAGTGGGTATTTAAAAAAGGTAGCGAACTCATCCCAATGGGTTCGCCACCTGTTGAATGGCTGATTCAGATTCAGCACGTTCTTCTTCAGTGCACCTCTTGTTTAATGAATTGAGTTACTCAACAGGCGTGGCAGAATCTAAAAGTATCTATAATCATAAAAGATTTTTTCCATTTTTAGATAAGGATTGAGAAGACCATTTCAGCTAACTGCGGCTTTAGTTTAATAACAATCTTCCATAAAAGAGCGCGATTCTATAATAAGGATCAGTTCGTTTTCATTAAAGGGCCATATTACATCTTTTAATTTAAGTGAAACTGCCTAAAAAGTATGTTAATATCAGATTTAATAGACAGACAAACTAGTATTTATAGAGGCGAAATTATGAAAAAATATAGAATATATCAAGTAGACTCATTTACAAAAAGTAGATTTCATGGTAACCCTGCTGGGGTTGTTCCAAATGCAAATGGACTTACAGATGATCAGATGCAGAGAATTGCAAGAGAATTAAATAATTCGGAAACTGCATTTATTTTTAAAACAGATTCTTCAAATTATAATGTTGAAGTAAGATTTTTTACTCCAACAACAGAGGTTCCAATTTGTGGTCATGCAACAGTAGCAGCACATTACATTTATGCAATTGAGAGAAAAGCTGAAACTGGAAGAATTATTCAGAAAACAAAAGCAGGTATATTGCCTGTTGATGTTATAAAGCATGAAGATGACTATTCTATTGTAATGACACAGGGAGAACCTTCTGTATCAGAGCCTTTAAATGATGAAATAAGAAGTCAGATTGCAAATGCGTTAGGTATTTCTTGTAAAGATATTTGCATGGAATATCCAGTTGCGATATCTTCAACAGGTCATTCTAAGGTAATGGTTCCGATTTACTCCAATGAAATACTACATAGTTTAAAACCTGATTTGCAGAAGCTTACAGAAATCAGCAAGCATATTGGATGTAATGGATATTATGTTTTTACATTAAATCCACAAGAGGATATATTGGTTCACGGAAGAATGTTTGCTCCTGCAATTGGAATAGCTGAAGACCCGGTGACAGGAAATGCAAATGGACCGCTTGGAGCCTATTTGGTACACTATAACATTTTGCAAAATGAGAATGAGCAGTCTTTTGATTTTGATATTTTACAAGGTGAGGCAATCAAAAGAGAGGGAACAATGCATGTTCATGTGAAAAAGGAACAGGGAAAACCCGTATTAGTTCAAATTACGGGGAAAGCGGTTATTGCTTTTTCAACGGAGATCATACTTTAAAAAGTCTAACAAATTTATCAATAAGCTTAATGACGGATTGTCAAGCCAAGTGCGACAGTTCCTCTGAAAAGGATTCGTGAGCGGTTCTCCAGCCCAGACACTTACGTGAACGTACTTCTTTCGGATGCTGGAAAATCGACTTGCCCACACCATACTTCCCCCGTGTCTCAGAGGGCTTCTGACGCTTGCCTTTGTGCCTGAGAACAGCCAGCGATAGATCGTTTTAAAGCACACGAACTCCTGTCCTTCTTGACGGTGTCGTTCTGTGATTTGCTCAGGAGACCAGGTCGCTTGAAGCTTGTCTTCGATGATGCCAGCAAGCTCTGGCGTCCATTTGCCTACAGGAATTGAAGTCCGACGTCGCTGGACATAACTCTTCTGAGATGTCTCAGCACGGTAAGACCCCCCTGACCCATTATTCCGGCGGAGCTCTTGGCAAATCGTAGCAGGGTTTGAAGCTACTGTTCCCAATAAAGATTGAACCTTTATTTATAAGAGCATCTTTAACAGTCAAAAAGCCTATTAATGTTGAAATAATAAGGTTTTATGATATTAGTAACACTAGGTGGCTTTAAATGTGGAATTATAAAATTAAGGTAATCTACACATCCTCTACATATAAATTTGACAAACCCAATAACACCAACGTCCTAGCAAGTACTCCTGGGACGTATAGCAAAAAGCTTCCTACATGCATGTAGGAAGCTTTTTTGTGTTCCAGCAGGATGATTGCTGCTAGCTTTATACCGTCGCCGTCGCCTTCTCCTTCTCCTTATGAGCAAAGAATTGAGGCAAATGCTCTTTGTGTGCTTCCAGCAATTCATCCAGCACGGTTTGAGCAATGTCCCCGCTTGGTACGAGCGGATTCAGGGTGAAGGCTTGCAGTGCTGTTGCATAGTCACCGGTGACCGCCGCTTCAATTGTCAGTTCTTCCATTGCCTTCATAACTTGCAGCAGGCCTCGTTGTGCTGGAGGGAATTTGCCGAAGTTAACGGGCTCCGCACCATGGGCGCGAATGACACTAGTTACTTCGATGGCGCTATCATAAGGGACATCATCAATCGCACCATTGTTACGCGTACTAACTACCATCAATGTGCCTTTGTTGTTATAAATGGAATTAATGATTTCACAGGCAGCATCGCTGTAATGCGCACCGCCGCGTTTGGATAATTCCTCTGGTTTGTAATCCAGATTTGGATCTTTGTACAATTCAAACAGACTTTCTTCCAGACGTTTGACCACTTGTCCCCGAGTTCCTTCGTTTTTGGCTTCCTCTAATTCTTCCTTAAGCATGTTATCGGTCATGTAGTAATACCGATGGTAAGGACAAGGCAGCATTTTCAAGTGACGAACCTGATCATACAGGAAGTACATGTTCTTAATATTCTCAACGACCTTCTCCGGTTTTGCGCCAGGCGCATACAGTCCTTCTATGACCTGCTCTGTTAATTCGGCTCCGGTTTTGTCATAAACTTTGTGCCAATGCAGGTGGTTAATCCCTGCAAACTTAAAGAACAGTTCTTCTTCCGGTTTGTCCAGCACCGCTGATGCACTCTTGATCGCGCCGATGGGAACATTGCATAATCCGATAACTTTATCCCACTGACCATAACGAAGCACCGCTTCAGTAACCATACCCGCAGGGTTGGTGAAATTAATCAACCATGCATTGGGACACAGTTCTTTCATATCTTCAACGATGCTGAGGATAACGGGGATGGTGCGAAAAGCTTTGAACATGCCCCCGGCCCCATTGGTTTCCTGACCGATCATGCCGTGTTTTAAAGGAATGCTTTCATCTTTAATCCGGGCTTCCAGCAAGCCTACCCGAAATTGAGTCGTGACAAAATCGGCATCTTTCAAGGCTTCCCGGCGATCCAGCGTCAAGTGTACCTCACAATCAATGCCAGCGGCCTTCACCATCCGTTGAGCCATGGCTCCCACGATCTCCAGCTTTTCACGTCCTGCCTCAATATCTACCAGCCATAATTCCCGAATGGGAAGCTCTGCATAGCGTTTGATAAAGCCTTCTACTAATTCTGGTGTATAGCTGGAGCCTCCACCAATGGTTGCAATTTTTATGCCTTTTTTCATAGTTAGTGCCTCCTAAGTATGTTTTTTAAACCGTTTTCTTAAGCACAAGTTCACTGTAATCCCTGTAATGCATTACAGGTCAAGCGCTTTTAAAAAACCTATTTTCGGAGGGTGACAACTATAGGACGTGACCATGAACACGCTTAACCCGAACATGCTAAAATAGAAAGAACGAGGTGAGATATGTGGCGAATATTCATGAAATTGCAAAGCTGGCGGGCGTATCCTCGGCAACGGTGTCCCGTGTCATTAATAACCATCCATACGTAAGTGAACCGACAAGGCAGCGTGTGCAGGAGGTCATAGACCAACTGGATTATGTTCCTAATTTGAATGCGGTTTCATTAAAAAAGGGCATGACCAAGCTCATAGGAATTATTTCGATTTCTTTTAATGATTCTTTGGGTTTATTTGTGCGTGGATTTACAACCTATGCTCAGGAGCATGGTTTTAATATAACGTTGTTTATTACGAATGGGGAAAAGGAACGGGAGCTTGAAGCACTGGAAATGTTGCGGAGAAAGCAACTGGACGCCTTGGTCTGTATGATTCGCGTCAATGAGTGGAGTGTGATTGAACACTACACCAAATATGGTCCAATTGTGACGTGGCAGCGTGTGAAGATTGAGGCAATTCCGTCTGTATTTATGGATCAGTATCAGGGGTACATGCTTGCGCTGGAGCATCTGTATGCCAAAGGCTATCGCAACATTGTGAATGTATATGGGAATATGAGGGGGCTGAATACGAAGGAGCGCATACGAGCTTATCATGATTTTTGCCAAAAATATGATTTGGACGCCGATGCCTTCACTCATTTTTATGGTTTAAATTCAATCGAAGCGGGTGAACAAATTGCCCACTGGTGGGGTGAACAGCCCAACAAGCCTGATGCCTTCGCATGTTCTACCGACTATTTGGCTGCAGGGCTGTTGACCGAAGTACGCAGGCTCGGTGTTTCTGTACCGAGTGAGGTTGCAGTGGTGGGCTTTGATAACACCGAAATTTCACATTTGCTTGATTTAACCACCATCCATTACCCGATTGACAAGCAAGCGGAAAATGGATTCATCATGATTCGAAATGCCCTAGAGGGGCTTCATGAAGAATTACATCCTTTGGAATTCAAATTAGTAGAGCGAGCGACTACTTGACCTCCTGATTATTCCTTTTTATTCGGTACTGAGCTATTCAAGTCACATAATTGAGGTGTTATTTTATGTAGATTCTTTGCTTTGCACGTCCAACTTCTTTTTTGAAGAGTTCCTTAATCCAGTACTAAAATTAATAAATGAAAATAAAAAATAAAAAAGGACTCCATAACAGCATAAATCCCCAGGAGTCCTTTCTTTACACAATACTCTAATTCAAACGAATTTCTAATAATTCCATTACGAAAATTAAGTCAAATTACATGTACAGATTATGAGTAAAATTAATTATTTAAAATAGGTATTTCCCCAAGCAGATTCTTCAAGTTAATGGAATCCCACGGCATATGTTCGGTTATACCTAACCCAACTACATCGGTTTCTTCAGATAGTTCTTTAATCAGATGAAGTAGTTGAGGTATTTGCATTGTTCCCGCAGGAGAAAGATTATAGGGAGCTTCAGGGTTGGCGAATATTAAAGAACGAAATACTTTTGGATCAAGTACATCTAAATCAAGGTGAATCGCCAGGTGCTTGATGCCGCTTTCTTTAATCCATTCTTTTATAGATGCGGTACTGGTCGTTAACTCTTGGGTCCCAGCAGTTCGAATCCCTAATCTTTGAATTACTTCAGTATCTGTTTCTGTAGTGGTAACACCTAGCTTTTGAAATGTCTCTGAAAATTCTTTTGTTTCTTCTTCTGTAGGAGCTGCTAATCCAGCGATAAAGACATTTTCAGGTTTAAGAGGAATTTTCACATGTTTTGCGAACTCCTCATCTCCTTCTCCCAAAAGGTTCCCAAGCGGTAATGTATGTCCGTTATCATAGCCCACATATCTAACTAAATCACTGTGAGCATCAATCCAAATTAATCCTAATTCTCCGCCGTATCGTTCGTTTAAATAGGCAAATGGGGCTTGCTCGACTAAGCAGTCACCACCAAACATTACTATGCGATCTGGCTTATGAGCGTCAATGATATGTTGAGCAGCCTCTAATTGTTCAAGTAGCTGTTTTCTCCCATACATACCGTTCTCGTTGGCAAGCGGAGTTCCATCATAAGCTTGAACTGGAACATGAATAAGGGGTTGAGCATTGTCTGGGGCTAGCCAAGCCAGCAGTTCAGCTCCAAAAGAGTAGTTAGGATTGTTTCCTCCTTGCCATTGCGGCATTAACAGGCGTATTGTTTTAGTCATATTTTCTCTCCTTTACTTCAAATTACGGTTAGTATAAACTGAACGCAAATAAAAACGTAGTACGCACTAATTTGATAGGTACTACCCGAAAGGATAGTGTGAATATGAGTATGGCTGAATTTAAAGGTAAAGTTAAAAATATTCAAGATACACCTTTTGGTTATACATTGTCTGTTATTGGTGGTAAATGGAAAATGGTTATTATTTATCTTCTGGCCGAAAACCAAGTGGTTCGCTTTAATGATCTAAAAAGACAAATCGGAGCTATTACATATAAAACGCTGAGTTCACAGCTAAAGGAATTGGAAGCGGATGGATTGGTGAATCGGAAAGAGTATCCGCAAGTTCCCCCTAAAGTCGAGTACAGCCTCACAGAAAAAGCGGAAACACTATTGCCTGTTTTGGAAGGGTTATGTGAGTGGGGAACCCAAAACCAATATAATTAAATATCGTTTTCTAATTGTTCTCGAATGCTATACGAATATTAGAAAAGACGATTGACATATATTTATAGTTAATCAGGTATTCAACAAGCTCAAGTGTACTGGGGATAGAAAGCTTAAAAATCAGTATCTTTTGGGGGGGATATTTTTGACTATGGCGATTATTTTATTTATAGCGAATATTCTACTTATTCTTGTTTCAATCGTTGGTATTGTTCTGTTCATGGGGATATTGTATAGGGGGTACATTTTGCTAGGATTACTTATTGCTGAGAAAAAGAACACAAGAATTCAAGTTGTTAAAGATTAATTTGTTACAACACAGAGCCTCATTCCTACTTTATTAGTGGAAATGAGGCTCTTGCGTGAATTATAGAAGTGACAAGGGTGAAGGAAGGTATATAGCATTTCTATAGTTTTGGGGACATCCCCGGATGGTTGATGCTTAGCAATACCTTTTGTTTTAATTCCTCTGCAGCAGCTCGAATCTGTTTTGCCTGCGTCACAGCCGAAATCACCGCTACACCATCGGCACCCGCACCTACCACTTCCTCCACACGGTCTACCGTAATGCCACCGATCCCGACGATCGGAAGGTCAATTCCCGCTTTGCGTATCTCATGCAAAATGGCTGGACCCCGCACGGCGTGAGCATCGTCCTTTGAGATGGTGGGATAGATGGGCCCGACGCCGAGATAGTCCGCACCTTGCAGAATGGCTCGACGTGCTTCCTCAATCGTATGCGCGGAGACGCCCAGAATTCGGTTTCCAATTCGCGCGCGTACAGAATCAGCCGATTCATCGTCCTGACCGATGTGGACGCCGTCGGCATTGAGCTCAAGAGCCAGCTCCACATCGTCATTGACGATAAAGGGGATACCAGCGTGGCGGCACAGATCTTGTAGCTGACGCGCAAGTTTGAACATAGGACTCCCTGTTAACGCGCCGCGGCCCTTTTCCCGGAACTGGATCATGGTTGTGCCACCAGATAGAGCCTCCTGCACGACCCGACTTGGTTCCGTAAGGCAGTTCATGCTTCCGAGAACCAGATACATCTGTAAATGTCGCCGCATCATCTCAGGTAATATCCGGCCGCTCATTGAAGGATCTCCTGACGACGGCGGTAGGCCCAATGATTGGTTGGACCGTGTCCCTGTCCCAAATACAACGTATCCTCAATCGCTGCCTGAATAAAGGCTCTTCCATTCAAAATAGCTTCCGGTACAGATATGCCTTTCCCTAATTCAGCGGTAATCGCTGCTGAAAACGTGCATCCTGTTCCGTGTGTATGGACAGTCCGCACCCGCTTGCCGCCCAGCTCTGTAAAGGCTGTTCCGTCAAAGAGGAGATCAATGACCTGACCGCTATTCTCGCTCTCCTCATCGTGGCCGCCCTTGATCACAACGAACTTGGGGCCCAGGCTGCTAATATGTCTCGCAGCTTCGCGGCGATCCTCCATCGTACGTACGCTTATCCCGGTTAAGGCCTCCGCTTCCGGGATATTTGGTGTGACGACCAGAGCCAAGGGGAGCAGGTCGTCGTTCAAAGCCTGCACCGCCTCGGGTTGCAGCAGCTTTGCGCCCCCTTTGGCAATCATTACAGGATCGACGACAACCTTTTCCCAGCCGAACTTTCGAATCTGCTCGGCCACAAGACGGATGATGCCTGCATCAAACAGCATGCCAGTCTTTAGGGCGTCGACTCCAAGATCTGACCCTACAGCTTCGATCTGTTGCGCTGTTGCTTCCTGTGGCAGCGGATATACACCGTGAACTCCCAAAGTATTTTGTACCGTTATGGCCGTAATAGCCGACATACCGTATACGCCAAGCTCCTGAAAGGTTTTGAGATCGGCTTGAATTCCAGCCCCGCCGCCGCTGTCTGAACCGGCAATCGTCAGCGCTCTCGGTACATGCACGTCTTTCATCGCGCACCACCTGCT
This sequence comes from Paenibacillus sp. TSM33, assembly GCF_056099025.1. NCBI lineage: Bacteria > Bacillati > Bacillota > Bacilli > Caryophanales > Paenibacillaceae > Paenibacillus > Paenibacillus sp. TSM33. Next base: position 95,147 of record NZ_JBLZXB010000018.1, on the reverse strand, counting down.
GTAGTCGTTCCGGCTTTACGGATCGTGACATGCCCCTCCAGCGAACCAGTATGTAGTTTGGCAAGCTCGTCGAGAAAGGCAATCTGGAAGCTGCCCGGCCCTAGCTTTGCGGTATGCTCTGCGGCTCGGGAAGCCGCTGCACCGTAAAATGCCAAACCTGCTGTACCTGCGAGCAGCAGGTTGGGTTCAACTGCTGCAAAGGCGCCCAACACAGAGGTCAGCAGGCAGCCTGTTCCGGTTACCTTCGTAAGCAGCGCGTCTCCGCCACTAATCAATCGTACTTCAACCCCATCGGTGATGACGTCCTCTTTTCCAGTGATGGCAACCATGGTATGGAGCGTTTGCGCAGCCCGAACTGCCAGATCGACATTACTGCTGTCAGCACTGCCGCCTGCATCTACCCCCTTAATCTCACGGGCTTCTCCGATTAGATGGGCGACTTCGGCTGCATTGCCCCGGACTAGTGAGATTTTAACTTCTTTTAGGATCCGCAGTGCTGACTCGGTTCTAAAGCTAGTCGCTCCCGCACCGACCGGATCGAGCAGAACTGGAACACCATGAGCATTCGCCGATTGTCCAGCCATGATCATGGCATCCACCAGCTCACGGTTTAGCGTACCGATATTTAACACGACGGCGCCCGCTATTTTTGCCATATCTGCTACTTCCTCGGGCGCATAAGCCATCACCGGGGAAGCGCCCAGCGCATACAGGCCGTTGGCTGTAAAGTTGGTGACTACCACGTTGGTTATATTATGAACGAGGGGGTTGCTGTTTTGTACCTTTGTCAGGAGCTCCGAATAACTTTGTTCCCATATATTCATTATGTTTATCCTCTCTCATCTATACTGATTATTCCAAGACCGTAGCGTGCATTTGGACGGGCCATTGTTCCTGCTTATAAGCCATATCCCAGAACATATATTCCAGCTGGCAGCTTAGCATAAAATGCTCAATCATCCGCTCTCGCTCGGCAGCCGTGGCGACTTTCGCCCAAGCGTCCACACGCTCTCGATATTTGGAAGTTACGTCTTCAATCTGGTTACCATAGAAGCGAATCCACTCATAGAACGGATGAGACTCGTCTGGCCTTACCTCATCCATTAGCCTGCGTCCAATTTCAAGATATGTCCATGGACATGGCAGCAGCACGGCCATGATTTCCCCAAGACTACCCTCATGTGCGACTGTCAGCATATGGCGGATATAATGATGAGCGGACGGGGCAAGTGGATATCCCTGCATCTCTTCATAAGTGACACCTGCGATAGCACAAAAATTTTGATGCGGATGGACCTCGCTGTGGAGAATAAAAGAGATCTGTTCGTTAAATACAGCCATATCCTCCCGGCTCGTGCTTTTGGAGATCGCGATGCCGTAAATCCGCATGTAGGCGTTCAAATATTCAAAGTCTTGTTTTACATAGTGAATCAGCTGTTCCCTTGTTAAATTTCCTTCAGCAATACCTCTCACAAAGGGATGCTCATAAATGGCTTGAAAAATGCCATCCGCCTGCCGACGGAGCTCTTGCGAAAAGCTCATTTCCCCACCTCCAACAAAAATGGAGAACAAGAAGTCCCGTAAGATACAATTCTCGGAACAACGCCAAAAAGCCGCCCCGAAAACTGGAGCGGCTTCAATATAGGTTCAATGCGCAAAAACGCTTGAAACCTTATATACGAAGGCTCCACTTTCCTACGCTAGTACGAACTAGATCAGGTTCAAAGGGTCCAAGATTCATTCTTGTCTCAGCCATAGTGGCTCCCCTAGTGGACTTTCCTATTCTTTTGACTAATACTGTACATTCGTTCCCTATGTTATGTCAAACCGCTTTTGATTCGGGTGAAGAATTAGTGAGGGTGATGGACTATACTTTCCACGGCTTTGACCTTCACATATTCCGGTTTCCACATCGCATCCCGAATGGCTTGTTCAATATTTGGAAGGTGTGCCTGAGCTACCTGATCCTGAATTGCGGCCTTTGCTACCGCAACCGCAACCGCGAACGAGACATCACGTAATTTTCGGATATGGGGCAGCAGTGCACCGCCAAGTTCATTTGAATCTACGGCATTGGCAACGGCATCAGCAGCTGCGGTAAACATGGAAGGAGTGATTCTTTTAGCCTTGACCACAATCGCACCCAGACCCAGTCCCGGGAAAATAAAGGCATTGTTCGCCTGTCCAATTTCAAATTTCGTACCGTTATAGGTAACGGGCTCAAAGGGACTTCCCGTAGCAATCAATGCTTTGCCATCAGTCCATCGTATCAAATCCTCGGGTACCGCTTCAGCAAGGTTGGTAGGATTGGACATGGGCATAATGATCGGGCGTTCCACATGCTTTGCCATTTCCTTGATAATCTCTTCAGAAAAGGCACCCGCTACACCGGAAGTCCCAATCAAAATTGTAGGTTTTACCTGACGGATGACCTCCAGCAACGGTATTTTATCGTCTTCCGAACGGGACCATGAGCTGATTTCTTCCTTTCTACGCACATATGGTTTCTGATAATCCAGTACATCTTCCATATCGTCCGTTAATAGCCCACGATAATCAAAGGCCCAAAACGACCTGAATGAATCTTCTTCAGGAAGCCCGTCCTCGATCATAGCGCTCCGTATTTGGTCGGCGTTACCGATTCCTGCTGCCCCTGGACCAAAGACAAGTATTTTTTGTTCACGCAGCGGAGTTTTGGTGACACCTACCGCCGAAACAATCGCAGCCAATGTCACTGCTCCTGTGCCTTGGATGTCATCATTGAAGGTGAGAATGTTCTGACCGTATTTCCCTATAATGTGTCGTGCGTTCACGCTGCCCACATCCTCCCAATGCAAAAGCGCCTTCGGGAATTGGGTTAACGTTTTACTAATAAAGGTATCAATAAATTGATGATAGGCTTCTCCGCGAACTCGTTTATGGCGGTTTCCGATGTATAGCGGATCATTCAGCAGCTTCTCGTTATTCGTGCCGACATCCAGTACAATGGGCAGCACCCGCCCGGGATGAATGCCTGCCGCAGCTGTATATACAGCAAGTTTGCCAATAGCAATGTTAATTCCCCCGACACCCCAGTCACCAATTCCCAAAATACTTTCTGAATCCGTCACGACGATCAGGTCAACATCCTCACTACGCAAGCCGGAATTATAGAACGCCTGTCCAATTCCGTTCGGATTATCTATTGATAAATATACGCCCCCAGGGCGGTTGTACTCATGGCTGTATTCTTGAATGGCGGTTCCTACAGTCGGTGTGTAGACTACAGGCAGCATTTCACTCAGATGGTCGGTTAGCAGTCGATAGTAGAGTACGACATTTCGATTGTGAAGGTCGTTAAGTGAAGCATTTTTACGCAGCATGGTGGGCTGTGCCAGGAATTGCTGATATGCCCGAACGCTCTGTTTCTCCAATGAAAGGACGGTGGGAGGAAGAATTCCTTCCAAGCCCAGTTCTCTGCGTTCTTCTTCTGTAAATGCCACACCTTTGTTCAATAGAGGGTTTGCTAGCACGTCCTTTCCTCGTAAGGGAGTAGATAATGACCCATCACGATTGACATGAAATGCTTCCATAAAAAGACCTTCTTTCTCTATGTTTTTAATGATTATTCATGATGAAAGATGACATGTTGACCATAGTATGGACGTACAAATTGGTTTTATTCGTCTTTCAATCTATGACAAAATGACCATATGTGTATCTTTTTATTAATCCTATAGAACTAATTTTGGTTTCGAATTAACCTCGTAATTCGCACAGTTATAGTCTTAATGAATCAGGTCTAAATACTCTGTTTTTATCAAATATGAAAATTAGTTTTTCCTCTCTTGAATGCTTAGATATCAAGGGATGTGAGCTATTTTGTTAAGAAAATATGAAGTATTTGGACATTAATTTAATCTTACTAAGCAAACATTTTTAATTCTTTTTCAACAAAATAGAATTATTCGGAGGAAAAGGAGAGGTTTGTGTGCAGGGACCTATAGCCATTTTTAGCGATAACAACAGGGCTATTGATTATCCCAATGTGATTTGTTTTTACCAGTATATACAGTGTGAAGACACGGAGGCAGCTTCAGTCTACGAGGGCGCAAGTTGCTGCCTGATAGATTATAGGGAGCCGGGACAAGCCGTGCGGAAAGCTAATCAGATCCGTAGCCAATTTCCGCAAATGCCATTGCTATTAGTGACGGATGTAACCTTTCCGTTCAGTGATCAGCATATGGTGCAAATTATCGGAGTAGGCCGATTGCGTCTGCTATTTTGGCAAGCTAATGATACCGAAGAAATACTTTCTGAAATACAAAGCTTGCTCTATCCCGAGTATTCGACCAAAAGCCAACATGTTGCATTCATCTTGTCTGTATACAACGAAGAGAAACGTTTTGTTCATGTCAAAACCTTTGCTGAGCGACTGCAAGTCTTTATCCGCAGCCATATTATAGAGGGTTCGATTTATCTCATTGATGATGGCAGCCATGATGGCACGAATGCCTTGATTAAAGCGCTGGAGTCAGCAACGGACTTGTCCGTAAACCGGATTAACCAGAACCTGAGTCCACTGCTTCAAACAAGGGAATTGGGACGCAATACGCGCAAGGCAGGGACGTATCTGGAAGGAATGCGGACCATCGGTGCGGATTACTACGTATTTGTGGATGCGGACGATTCCTTTTTTATTGAGGACATTGCCAGAATGATTAATGTTGTTCAGCAGGGCTACTATGATGTTGTGATCGGAACCAAAGATATGACCGCCGAGAATCGTTCTTTATTGCGATCTATCGTCAGCTTTGGCAAACGGATCGTTTCTCGCCCCTTTTTACCAACAGGTGTGGTAGATTCCCAGACGGGTCTTAAAGTGATGAGCTCGGTTGCCGTGAAGCGGATGTTTCCACATTTGAAGGAGCAACTCGGACTAGCGCTGGATCTGGAGATGATGTTTATTGCCAAGCGACTTCAGCTTCGTGTGCTGCAATTACCAGTCAAATGCATTGACCGAGATGGCTCGCACATTCATGTCTGGAAGGATTCCATTCGTTTTTTGCGCTCTATCATTGAGATTTGGCGACTGGATCGGCGGGTGAGATAACCACGTGAACAACCGATTGCGTTCGTTGATGTTTCCCCTCTTTAATGTGCTGCTTAACGGATTTAATTTTTTCTTCCACATTGCAGCGAGCTGGTATCTTACCGGACAAGCCTATGGTCAAGCGAACGCGCTGTTGGCGCTCTTTGCACTGTTGTCCGTATTGGGCTTATCCATCCAACTATTAACCGCCAAGCTGGTATCCAAGGGTGACCAGAAGCTTCCGCTACGCAGCCTACCGCTCGGTTCCCTATTACTAAAAGCACCTCTAGTGCTAACTTTGCTTGCCATGATCATTTTACTTTGCTTTCATCCGTTGCTGCGCTCGCTATTGGGCGTTGAGTCCGGTCCGCTGTTCATGCTGTATGCCTTGATCGGATTGCATATTCTGGTGAGTTCGTGCCGTGGAGATTTACAGGGGAGGGAACGCATGCTGGCGCTCAATGTGAATTATTACATTGAGGTATTAGGGAAGCTAAGCCTGTTTTTTGTCCTGGCTGCACTAGGGTTAAAGCTGGAAGCCCTACTATTAGCGAGCTGTGGGGGAATGCTGCTGTCATTGCTTCATGGCTGGATCGTTTCCGTCCGAGGCTTGTCCTTTTTCACATACGGTGGAGAACGTATCCCTGCTGGGCTATGGAAGTCACTCGGTCAGGATTTCACCGATAGCCTTATGACGAATTTATTCATTCTGTTTTGTATTTCCATCGACATGTTGTATGTGCAGCATTACTTTCCTAAGCAGGCCAGCAGCTATGCCATTGCACTGAAGTACAGCCAATTAGTCTATTACGTTTCGTACAGCCTGATTGCTGCCTTTATTCCCAAAATCGGTGCGCAGGGACATGACCGCCAGGCTCTGGGCAAGTTAATTGCAATCTATGCTGGGTTAATGGCTGTAGCCGCGCTGTGTGTATATGTGGGCACGACCTATATATTCCCACCCTCTATTCCCGCATTATTTGGGGTCTCTTACCAGGCGGCTGAGGCCTATATTCCATGGGGAGGCTGGGTGTATTGGCTTTTTTCCATCGTGCTGTTTTTTGTGCATGTGCACGTATTGGTGGGCAGACGCACCTTTATGTTCAGTCTGATGGCGGGAGCCGCAGCTTTATTAGTAGCCTTTCATATGGCTCACACAGACCCGATCGATTTTTTGCTATCGGAGTTCATTGTGTACGGTGCTATGTCTCTCTACTTTGTGGTAGATGCCTATATGTATTTGTTCAAAATAAAGATAAGGGGAGGAATCACCCCATGAATACCATACTTGAACAGGACGATAAAATCGTAGTTCTATTGCTTTCCTGGCGTGACATTCGTTCTCCGAAAAGCGGGGGAGCAGAAATTTTCACCCATGAAATGCTTAAACGCTCACAGCAAGGCCGTTTTCAGTTCATTCATTTCTCACCCCAATTTGAGGGGATGCCTGAGCATGAAGTCATTGACGGTATTACGTATATTCGAAAAGGAAACATATACAGTGTTATTTATTATGCGATGCGCTATTACCGTCGTCATCGGCAGCAGATTGCCTATGTAATTAATCAAGCGAATACGCATCAGTTTTTTACCCGATTTTGGGTGGAGGCATCCAAGCGAATTTTTTTCATACATCAGCTAACAAGAGAAATATGGTATGAAAATGCCAGGTTTCCGCTAAATATGATTGGATTTCATATGGAGCCCCTCATGCTTAAGCTGGCACGGAAGGATCGGACGCTCACCGTATCCCCGTCTACCCGGTATGATCTGCTTAAGCTGGGATTTCATCCGGATCGTGTTCATCTTTTACCGGAAGGCATTGAGTTTGATCATTGGCCGCGTGAACAATTTTTGACGAAGGAGTCTAACCCGACCTTTATGTATGCCGGACGCTTTGTTAAATATAAGGGCATTGATCTGGTCGTTGAAGCCTTTGGGCGGCTCAAGGAAAAGTTCCCTCAGGCTATGCTATGGATTGCCGGAAAAACCGATAAAACCTATGTGACAGAACAATTATTGCCGATTATAGAACGGTATGGATTGACATACGGAGAACCGGATGAACAGGGACAATCGCAAGTCGATATTACCTTTTACGGATTTGTTTCAGCAGAGTATAAGCTGGAGCTGATGAGCCGTGCCCATGCACTCGTATTTCCTTCCCTGCGTGAAGGCTGGGGGTTGACAATTACCGAAGCGGCAGCCGTTGGAACACCCAGCATTGTCAGCAATTCTCCCGGTCTGGTGGATGCGACGGATTTCGGAAAAAGCGGATATTTATGCTTTCACGGCGATATTCGGGGATTATCCGAACAAATGGAAAGAGCAGCAAAGGGTGGCGAAGATTATATGGCTATCCGTGAACGAGCGTATCAATATGCGCTTGGATTCCATTTTGATCATACAGCTGCCGCGTTTGGGCAGTTGATGGAGAATTGGACAGAGGAGGCGGAACAGAGTGGACAAAGTGGTCATTCTCTTCTCCACGTACAACAATGAACGTACGATAGAGCCTTGTTTGCGAAGCTGTATAGGGCAAAATTACAAGGATCTGCATATTGTAATTGCCGATGATGGCTCCAATGACCGGACGGTTGAGACGATTCATATGCTGTCAGCAGGAAGTTCGGTCCCCGTAACAGTGCTAGAGCTTCCTCATGGAGAGCGGGGAGTTGCGAGAGTCAGGGCAGTCGAGGAAGCGAAACACTTGGGGGCCGAATACATATTTGTATTGGATTCCGATATGATTTTAGCCGAACATCTGATTCAGCAGAGTATAGACTTTTTTGACGATCATCAGGATATTGGCGCCTTGGTTGTTCCGGAGGAGGCATATTCGGAAGCAAATAATTTTTTCTCCAAAGTGAAGGTTTTCGAGCGTAATGTAATCAACAACGCGGGAGAAACCTTGGGAAAACGCTCCATTGAAGCTGCACGCTTCTGGCGAATGAGCGCTTACGAATCAACAGGCGGATTTAATGCGGAGCAGATTGCTTTTGAGGAAATACAGCCGACCTTGCGCTATATAGAGTCTGGCGGAGTCATTCGCCGGGCGGTATTTACACGGGTATATCATGATGAAAAGCAGGTATATCTGCAGGATGTATTACGTAAAAAAGCTTACTATTTCTCGGTGATGGATCGTACGATGTCATCTGAAGAGGGTGGATTGCGAAAGGCGCTGGAACGTTGGTACTTCTTCCGACCGGTGTTGTATACATGGGGGAATGTGAAAAATTACATCCGCCATCCGCTGCTGACGGCGGGGATGTTGTGGATGTATACCTGCCTGACTGTGATTGGGGTAGCCGCCGTGTTAAAGGGCGGCACCCGCCACTCAGGCGATCTCGCTAAGGCGGATAAGGCGTAACGATGAATGTCCGAGGGTTAGTGTATCCAACGAGTACAGGTCGGGATCGGAAGATTCCGGCTCCTCATACGGTATATATAATGAATGCGGAGTTAACTGAATACCTTCACCATCAGGATGACGCAGTGAGCAGCCGACAGGATACAGCTCAGCAAGTGCAATGTGTACGGCGGTTACGACATCTTGTTCATTCAGCAGTACATACGGTCGGTACGGAGCATTCAAAATGCTGTTTATAAATTCCGATAGGTCGGACGCGACGTTCTGGTCTGCATACAGGCTGTTTCGATTGAGTCGGGCCTGATCAAGCGCCTCATACAGTATCTTTTTTAGCGTATCATCATCCAGCTCAAGCGGTTTCGTCAAAAAACGGAACACGCCGACTTGATTAATTGCCGATAAAATAGACTGTGTATGCAGGTGACCAGACAAAATGATGCGTACAATGTGCGGATAATCCTTCTTAATCATACGAAGGAACGTAATTCCGTCCAAACCAGGCATAAGCAGATCGGAAACGACTACATCAATCGGGTACTTTTCCAGCACTTGCAGAGCTTCTTTAGGCGTGTGAGCGGTATGTAAGGTGAATGTTTCTTGCGTCAATGTCCGTTCAAGCAGGGACAGAACCATAGGACTGTCGTCAACAAATAGAATGTTTTGGGGTGTCATAAGAACTGCGCAACTCCAATCAGGAAGTAAGAAATGAGGAACTACATGTATAATATCAGCGTTTTGGCATTTTTAAAAGATGTCAGTACAGAACGGGCGTTACGTCTTTTTTGTGAACGATTTGATTCGGCTGAACATGCGCTCTGGGAAAAAGGGATGCGTCTTCTTCACCAATATCATGCTGTGCGGCATACAGGGGTGACCCTGGCTGTCTCCAGCGCACTTCAGCATATGGACGATCGTCATGATATTTACGTTGTTGATCTGAGAGCATACAGCGAGGAAGAGTTGGATCGTCTATATATCGCAAAAACATGCGAGTTGATTTTGCTGACGGACGGGGCAACGGAAACCGCTGTGAGGTTTGCCGCACTCCAGCGCCGCACTCCCCGACTACTGTGCGCACGGCTACCGCTGGTCAGCTACGAGCTGGAATGCCTGATGCAAGCGATTTTGAGCCGTCTTGAACAAAATGGAGGGGGCAGGGCATGAAGCAATGGGCTTTGTTGAAACCAAGTTGGCAAAAGCTGATCCTGTACCTGATGGTTTTGTGTGTGACAGTGTTCTTGGCCGCTTTACTACAATGGTTTGTCATGCGGCAATTCAGCGGTCACTTGGCGGAGATTCAGAACGAGCAGCTCCAGTATGAGGTGCAGGAACTGTCTGGCAGCATAACGGAGCGTTATGCCGCATGGCAGGCCGAGCTGAAAGAGCTGTCGTCCAGTTTGGGCAGAGAGATGCTGAATCAGGGAACACGCCAGTATGCTGAGGGGTTTAAGCGTGAGAGCGAGTCTTTTTATGTGCTGGATGAACAGTATCATGTGATGGTCGGACGTGACAATCGTGAGATGAAGAGTGCAGTCCAGCAGATTAAATGGCTGCAAAATGGTTGTGCAGTAAGCTCTTTTGTGACTGAGGATCATCAGCCTGTCCAGTACATAGCGTGCAGGATTCAAGCGGCGAAGACGGGCGGTTTTATGGTGCGTACAGTTGACGCTGAAATGCTTAGTGGAATTGTAAAAAGTAAGCCGGTGAATCAGCATGAGACTTTATTTTATAACGGTCAATTCAAGATCGTGGCTTCCCGAAATATTCGGGATATCAACCGGACGGACATCACGAGTGTAACCCGTAGGCTGCTGGAGGGTAATACGGGTATCGTTGAAGATCGTGGAGAGAAATACGGAATAGGATTCAGCCGCATTGGGGAAGAGGCCCTTTACATATCGGTTAAGGATATCAGTCAGGACACTGCCCAGCGTATTAGCGCCTTTCGCAAACAGTTGTGGATGGTGATGGCTCTAATACTCATGATTCTGTGGGCTATGCTCTTACAGTTCCGCAAACGGATTGTGAAAGATGCCATCGTGAACAATCAAGTGCGTGACCAACGGCGGGATGAAGATATGCGACAGCAGCAGGACACGTATTATTTGCCGTTAATGCAGACGATTGAGCAGCAGTTGCAAGAGCTGCAAGAACAGACTATCCGTCTCACAGGCGGCGATGATTTAAAGCTGTTGGGATTTTATCAAGATCTGGCCAACCGCTTTGAAGTGTCTTCCAGTCAGGGAAAAGGAGCATCTCATGAGGAATTGGAGTATTTCCGCGAGCTGAATGAAAATTTCATCCAGGGTCGTCTCAGACAAGAATCCTCACTAGGAGAGTTACTGACAGGCGTTCGTAGCTTGCGTGATGAGCTGGAAGAGAAAATGCATGATAATAGCGGAATTAGCTTCACCGATATGAATGAGGTATTGTCCGAATCGCTGAAATGGGCGAACCGTTCACTAAATATGAAGCACATTCAAGTAATCTTGCGGCAAGAGCCAGTTCCATCCATTGTAGCACAAGCACCCATGCTGTACAAAACAATTCAGGGGCTGCTGGAAAATGCCGTGCAGGCCATGAACCAAGATGGAGAGCAGCTGGGAGATCAGGAACGGGGCCGAACGGGTCTGCGGTCCAAGCGGCAATCTCACATGCTTAAGGTTAGCTCGCGGCTGGAAGAAGCTGAAATTGTGATTATCATTGAAGACACAGGCGGCGGAATTGATGACAAGATGCGTTGGAGCTATTTCCAGCCAGACTATTCCCAAAACGCACAGGAGCATACGTTCAGCCTGTATCACATGGATGCATATCTGAAGACTATAGGTGGTCGCTTAAAGCTGCGTAACACCGATCAGGGATTGCAGGCCATCGTTCATTTGAGAAGATAGATAGGCCCGAGATAACCAACAGATACAAGAGGTTCAAGAGAGGGGGAAAAGCATGAAAAAGTGGATATTTCGCTACCGTTACGATATGGCGGCAATCCTATTGATGCTGGCTGCGATTGTCGCATATCTTGCCCCCATCTATGGATTAGGACAAATCGTATTCAGTGACATTGCCTTTGGAGCCACCTCTCATCGGTATCTGGAGGAAATAACCGGGGTATGGAACGAACGATGGTCTACCTCGACCTTGTTCAATGCTCCACGTATCCTGTACATCTTGCCCTTCTATGGACTTTCACTATTATTTGACGAAAGCGGCCCGGTCTTGCTCAAGTCGTTTATCACAGGCTTGTTATTTGTTTCGGCATTTTCGATGTATGCCTTTGCCAAGCGACTGGTCAGCGTGTATTATTCACCAAGCTTTACGAAAACCCGTATTTTTGCCATCATGGTTGGCTCGTTGTTTTATGCGCTGAATCCATGGGTTATTTTTCGCATCCAGCATATTTATTTGCTCTGTGGGTATAGTTTGTTTCCGTTAATGCTGCGATTCTTTTTCAGTGCGGTGGACCCCAAGTTTCAAATTCAACAAATTAAAAACTATCATCCCCATAAGTTGTATCAGCGGAACTGGATTGACCTGTTCCTGCTGGCTGCGGTATTCACGGTTAGTGCTGCGGCCATTCATTATTTTTTCTTCGGGATGATTTATTTGGGATTGTTCACCATGTTGCTCCTGCTCAAACTGACCTGGACCCATCGTAAGGCCGGGCGCGCCTATTTACAGCCCTTATACAGTAATTTTTTGCGTAAAGGCATGATTTTTGGCGTGTTTTTCGGACTGCTTAGTTTTTATTGGTTGTCCCTGTATGTAGGCAGCATGTTGATGGACGCCCAAGCGTCTCAGCATAATATCAACGTTGTGGATACGTTGTCTCTGTTCAGCCGTAACAGCAGTTTATATAATGTGGGTTATTTACTGAGCTATTGGTGGCCCATGTTCTCCTTTTCCTCACTGCCTGCGATGTTTTATGTAGGTGGGGGATTCTTATTGCTATTGATCGGGTACGCGATGGTGACACGTTCACATAAAAATCCGATCATTCTGATCTTCTCGCTCCTTACGCTGTTATTTATGGTTGCAGCGACTGGAACGACGTTTCCGTCCATTGCCAAGTGGTTTGTTATTCTGGTTACGAAAACCCCTGTGATTGGTTCGGTTTTCCGTGATCCTAACAAATTTATTGGTCTGCTTTCCCTTAATTTCGGTGTGTTGCTGACCTTTGGCGTCATTCAATGTATGGAATGGTTTGGATCATCGCCGCTACAGCGTGTGTATAAAAAGCTGGCGGTTGTTATCGTCGTTTTGTGCCTGGGCGTATATTTTGCTTCCTTGCGTACCCAGTTCATTGAGGGGTACTACAAGCCGGTACAAGTGCCGGAGGCTTATAGTCAAATGGCTGAAAAGCTGACTGACCCAGATCGTTTTGACAGCAAGGCACTGTATTTTCCAATTGCCGATAATATGATTCAAAGCTATAACGGAGTAGCGACGCCCAAATGGAATAAAGGCAAGACGGCCACCGAGAAGGCAACTGGAGATTTTCAGGTATACTCTTCTCCTAAAAATACGATCTTTCATCATGAAGGCAATGATCCCGGTATCACATACTATATGAATTTTCTGCAGTATGTCATGGACAACGGATTAAGCTCGCGATTAGGCTGGTTGTTCTCTACTTTTGGGGTCAACCAGTTGGTTTACCATGACGAATATGAGGGACAGGAGAAACGACAGGATTTTCACCTGTCTCAATTGGAAGGTCAGACCGGGCTGAAACGCACGTACAAGAACGACTTGTTTTCCATATTCAATCTTGATCAGGCACCGCCCTATATGAATATCCTTGCAAGTAAAATTGTGACACCTTACGGATTTAGCCGACTGGAGAGCTACAGTCATCTGCCTGGTTTTGATTTCAGCCGTTTTGGCGTGCTGTTCAGCGCGCTGAAGCCTGAGTTAAACACCATTCAAACGGTCAACAAAGGGGATTATGTGGAGGCTGCCTCCTTTAATGACTTGCTGTTGTCACAGCTCCCGGCAGAGGATTACTTGCGTCCTTTTGATGCCATTGAGGATGGTAATGCATTCTTAAAATGGTCCAAAACCTTTGCTTCAACCAACGATTGGCTGTGGTATTTATCCTCCCAAAATATACGGAACTTTCCGTTTGATATGGAAATGGATGCAGGGATTGCGGTCACCTTTGCCAGTAAGAAGCTGGATGTGGCACCCTATCAGATGAGCAGTATTGAAGGCAAAACGGTGCTTGATTTTGACTCTATGCTGAGAACGGAAACCTTTTTCAAGCCTGATAATCCACAGTTGTTCAGTGTGCAGGCTAACCCCCGAGAGGAATCGAACGACGTGCCGACTCTGCATGGTGAGATTATGAAGGGAGATCCGAGTAATATATGGCAGGTTGCTAGATCGGGATTGCTAGAAGCCAAGGAAAATAATCCATATCAGTTCCATATCACCGTTTCTGGTCGTGGGACGAACAAAATGCATGTAAAAATGAGGTTTTATGATAAGCAAATGCGTGAGCTGGGGGTTAGCTATGTCGTGGCGCCTTCAGAGGGATATAATTTTGACAGTGTAAAATTTTACGGGGAATACGTCTCGCCGCCTGGCAGCTATTGGATGCGAATGGATTTGTTAACCCTCCAGCGTCCGCAGCAAAAAAATTACTGGTGGATTCACGATATTCAGCTGCGTGATTTGGGGAAATACAGCAAGCCCAACACGTTTACGATGCATAAAAAGATGGATCAGCTTCAAACCTCGCATGTATATGCTAGAGTGTTCATGAATAAGGCAGGCGGGAAATTACAAGTCACATTGCCGGATGGAGTGGCTAACATCAAGACCCGTGATGAGGGATTAAACCAATTTCAATGGGTTGATTTGGGAGAACATGTTTTTGCAAAAGGAGATAACCCCGTCACGGTTAATAACCTGCAAGGCTTTAATGCGGTTAATCAATTTGCGATTGTTCCTGTGGATCAACTGGATCGGTTATCTTTTCCGGTGGAGCAGGCATTGAAGAGGGGCAAGCTCTTTTTCACCTTGGAGGCAGAGAACGATTTTAACGCCCAAGGGAATGTGCAGACGGAACGTGCATTACCGAGACTTAGTATGGGGCGGGGAATCAGCTATCAAAAAGGGACGTTAAGCAGAGAGGTGGAAATCGCCAAAACAGGAACCTTTAGCACAGCAATTTTGGCTAATCTACCTGCCGGCTACAAAGGATCATTAACCATGAAATGGACGAATGAAGAAACTGGAAAAGTACTGAACAGAACGATTCGTACGGGTGAGTCGTATAAGCAGTTACCCGCTACCTCATTATCCGAAAATCAGGTTATTGAAACGGTGCCTAATCAGGATGGTTTTGCCAAGAAAATCATACAAATTCCCGGTCTGCTGAACGACTATGGCCGGGTCGAATTTAGGAATCTGTTCTTAACCAAGGGAAAATATCGCTTAACCCTTGTACTGGACAGTCAGGTGCCGTCATTGAGCCGTTTTGCAGATATTCATCGAATGGGCGGGCAGGAAGTGACCGTAATACCTGAGCAGGACACGAAGGAATCATTGAGCACGGATGTCGGATGTGTAGCAGATATTCGACCTGGCCAGACGGATTTGTCCATCAAGGACAAAGAACTATCTATTCATTACGCGCCTAGCTATTCCTGTGACTGGAATATTTATGCGTCCCAAAAAATGAAGGCGGAACCCCTACAAGAGTATGCTGTGCAGTTGGATGCACGGTCAGAACAAATTGGAAGTCGGCACATGAAGGTCATTTTCTTAAATAAAGCGTCCCAGGTTCTTCAAACCTCCTATATTGATGAGGTGGAGGAGAGAGATAAGGAGCAATGGAGTCATTATGATCAGATTGTGAAGGCTCCGGCAGGAACTGCCATGATGCAGTTTCAGATTTTGGCGCATGCGCACAAGAAGCAGCCGGGCTTTTTTCAAATGAAGCAATATTCTATCATCCCTTATCAAGCGATGATTACAGTGGATCAATTTACGCTGTTTGAGGGAACGGATATGGATACCTTTTTTATGGCACCACACGTTGCGGAAAGCATTCAGGCTACTCGTGAAAATTCCATGGAACGTAGTTTTACGCTATATAATCCAATGCATCAGCAGGTGCTGATTCGGGAGACAGAATCACCCAATCCACTATGGGAGTTCAGGCTGGGTAGCGAAAATCAGCGAGCGCGTCTGTCTGTGAATGGGGTAACTACCGGATTCATAACGAATGGCAGCGGAAACGGTAAGGTTGTCATTATTCTGGCTACAGCCTACCGTTTTGGCTGGGTATTGTTTGTCATAGGGATAGGGGGTGGAGCAGCTTGCTTTCTTCCTTATCGGCGATGGAATAAGCGGAAAATTCCATAAGAAGCAAGCTGCCCGGAGGGAAACAGGCGCCACTATATGACTACATCTCGTATTTGTAGCCTCTGCCCCAAACGGTGCGGATATGCTGAGGGTTTTTAGGATCACGTTCAATTTTTTTGCGGAGGCTGGAGATATGTACGTCGATGGTACGGTCCAGATAAGCACCATCTCCGCCTTTGACCCGATCCATCAGCTCGCTACGGGTAAAAACTTTCCCTGGATTGCAGGACATTTCTTTTATAATAGAAAATTCGATGTGAGTAACTTCGATTTCCTGGTCATCAACCAACAGGCTATGACGGTAATCATTGACCCATACTCTTACCTTTTTAAGTTTTTGGGTTATCGTTTGTGATTCAGTGAGCATGTTGCTGCCACTGCGGCGCAGCAAGGCTTTGATCCGGGCATTTAGCTCCCTCAGACTGAAGGGCTTGCATAAAAAGTCATCTGCTCCATCGTCCAGAGCCTTTATTCTTATATTCAGCAGGGTGTTATTAGAGATGACGAGCACAGGAACCGTGGTAAATTGACGGATGTGACTGATCAGCTCAGATTCGACTTTACCGGAAAACATTAGCGCGGTCACAATAATGTCCGGCTTAAAGTGCATTAATGTAGGAATTGCGATTTTACAATCATAAATTAGTTCAGTATGATAGCCTTCCTCCTGAAGATGAAGAGCAATCATATCAGCCAAACTTTTTTGATCTTCGATGATGAGTATTTTTATAGGCATGACTGACATCTCCTGTACGGACAAAGATACCATTAACATGGCATAACTATGTATTTTCTACGATGATACATACTTAAGTATTCGGCAAAAGCACGAAAAGCAAACAGTCCAATTATGTAAGAAAAATATGAATTTAAAGGAAGAAGGTTGCATCTTTGCGAATGATTTTATTATCCGGAGGTTCGGGTAAACGTCTATGGCCCTTATCCAATGTCAACCGCCCCAAGCAGTTTCTCTCCATCCTACGTCATGACGAGCGGCCGGAAAGCATGCTGCAACGGATATGGAGGCAGTTAGATGAGGCGAATTTGGCAGATCAAGCCTATTTCTCTACGAGTGGAACTCAGGTTGAGCTGATTCAGGGGCAAATTGGCGGAGACGCTGTAGTGATTGAGGAGCCGACTCAGCGGGATACCTTCCCGGCCATTTCCCTGGCTACAGCTTACTTGCATGACATTGCAGGTGCATCACGTGACGAGATCGTGGGGGTCATGCCAGTGGATGGCTATACGGGGGATGAATTTTTCGAGCATCTGAGCAGGCTGCCTTCGATATTAGAGCAATCAGGAAGCCATATCGCATTGATGGGGGCTGTTCCAACTGAGCCCTCGGATAAGTATGGATATATTGTGCCTTCAGCTCCTTTACTTGACCAGGAATATTATAGAGTGAGTTCATTTGTAGAAAAGCCTGATCTGATCCGATCCGAAGCCTTAATCCGTGAAGGAGCCCTATGGAATTGTGGGGTGTTTGCCTTTAGCCTCGGCTTTTTATTAGATGTGTTGGCGCAAATGGGGTTACCAGCCGATTATGAATCACTTTCGACAAATTACGCAGACTTGCCTAAAACCAGCTTTGATATCGCAGTAGTAGAGCACACTCGTAAGCTCTCCGTGCTTCCATATCATGGTGAGTGGAGGGACTTGGGGACGTGGGATTCGTTGGTGCGGGAAGTAAGTTCAAAACTGAGTGGCCCCGGGTATATTTCGGAAGCATCACACGACTCGCATATCATCAATGAACTGGAGATTCCGGTTAGCATCTGGAATGTCCCAAACATTATTGTTGTTGCTGGGCCGGATGGCGTGCTGGTTACGGATCGACAATCGTCAACGGGGATTAAGGATATGGTGGCAGAAATTGAAATTGGCCCGCGTTTTGAGGAGCGCTTTTGGGGGAAGCAAACGGTCTTATCCCATCAACAAACGGGAAGCGGGTTACAAACAATCACCAAACGTGTTGTCATTTCGAACGGGAGATTTATCAGCTATCATGAGCATCAGTTTCGAAAAGAAGTTTGGACCATCGTTTCAGGAACCGGAAGCGTCTGTATCAATGGGATGACACAGACAGTCAGCCCTGGTATGGTCATCGTTGTAGAACCTGGTACCAAGCATTTTATAGGTGCAGTAGAGGGAGATTTGGAATTCATTGAGTCACAAATCGGACATATCGTATCCGAAACAGATATTATCCGATATGAATTTCCTGATTCGATGGATGCTCGCATTGTATAAGGGGCTCAGAATATAGGAATGAACGGGGAAAAACGAGGTACATCCGAAGCCAGTGAAGAGCGCTAGGAACTATTTTTTAATCAAGTTTAATGATTTCGACATTATTAATAAAAGGTATTCATGCGTTGCTCGCTTGAATACCTTTTTTTGCATGAACAACTCGTATTGTTCTCAATGAATTGGATAGAAAAGAGGCTTATAAAATGAGTTTTTTGGAGGTCAGCCATTCTTTTACGGCATCTGTACTGAGATCTCTTTTCGGCGTCCATTCTATTTTATCCACCAGCTTGCCGTTTTTGAATTCTGCAATCGTAGGGGTATATTTTACGTTGTAATCGGCTTTGAACTTATTCCATTGGGCTTTGTCCTTATGAATTTTGTGGACGTTCAAAAAAGTAATTTTGGAGTCTAGATTATACTGTTCGATCATCTTGTTAAAGTTAGGCTCAAACCGATTGCAGTCGCCACAACTGGGTCTGCCCACATAGACAAATACACTTTGATCCTGCTGAATCAATTGTTTAAAACCATCCATTGTAACCGCATTCAAGTGGTCATATATTTCGGGGTAATTGCTTTTGCTCGCCTGGATCTCTTTATCTTTCTGCTGAACTACCTGCTCCAGGTCTTGAAATTTAACTACAGCTGAAATAGCGATACCAATGATAAGCAGCACAATGACACTTAACCCGGCGATATATCCTTTTTTCACAGAAATCCTCCTTTTTTTACAATCTCAAACTTACAATATATGATATTTCCATTTTTCGCTGTAACACTTGTCTCATAATGTATAAAAAAGAAGCTTTCCATTTGGAAAGCTCCTTTTAGTCTGAAAGTTAAACATTAGACTACAACAGTCAACAAGTAATCGTCACGTTTCACTTCAGTTTCCATGGTGTTCAGTACATCCAGGTATTGAGCGGAATTGGTTACGATGATCGGCGTAGTCGTTGTATAGCCTGCCGCCTTAATTTGTTCGATATCAAATTCAAGCAACAATTGCCCTTGCTTCACCACATCCCCCTCTTTGACGCGCTTGTCAAAGAATTGTCCTTTCAGCTTCACCGTATTAACACCAACGTGAATCAGAATTTCTGCTCCATCATTGGAAGTAATACCGATGGCATGTCCGGTCGGGAATACGGTCGTAATCGTTCCGTTAACCGGAGATGTTAGCACACCCTCTGTAGGATCGATCAAGATCCCTTTTCCCATAGCGCCTGAAGCAAAAGCAACATCAGAAGATTGTTCCAATGGCAGCACTTTACCTTGTAGCGGACTTACGAGAATTTCCTTTTCAATTGTTGCTTCTTTTTTTACGGATGCTGTTTCTGTTTTTGCAGCTTCTTCTTTTGGATCATCAAAGCCCAAAATCATAACCAATACAACTGCGAGTACAAAGGCAACCAGTAAGCCGATAACAACCCACAAGAACCCAGCTCCAAAATAAGTTGGCAACGCCAGTAAACTAGGCAGGGAGAAGGCTTTTGCAGTTGCTCCGCCGGAAGCGATAATCGCGCCCCCGATACCACCAGAAATACAAGCGTAAATGAAAGGCTTTTTCAATTTCAAAGTTACACCATAAATTGTAGGCTCGGTAATCCCGAATACAGCTGCCAGTGTAGAAGAACCAGCCAAAGCTTTCATTTGAGTATTTCGTGATTTCAGGAATACCCCCAGTGTTGCACCCGCTTGAGAAAGTACGGCTGCTGTAAGCATTGGAAGCATCGTATCATAACCCAATGTTGCAATGTTGGACAGCATGATTGGAACAAAGCCCCAATGTACGCCGAAAATAACAAATACTTGCCAAAACGCCCCGGCAACAGCTCCGGCAATCAATGGGCTTAAATTGTACACCCATGTAAAACCGTTCGCCAAGCCTTGACTGATCAGGTTACCGACTGGACCAAAGGCCAGAAACGTCAACGGAACAACAACTAGCAGTGATAGCATAGGGACGATAATGTTTTTAACCGATTGATGAACAAAGGAATTAAACCAACGTTCCACATAGGACTGTACCCATACCGCGAGAATAATTGGGATTACGCTGGAACTATATTTTATCAGAATGATTGGAATGCCGAGAAAAGCCAGTTTTGCTGGATGGTCCACCGCTGCAATAACATCCGGGTAGACGAGTGCTCCAGCAACTGCGACCGATACAAAAGCATTTGTCTTAAATTTACGGGACGATGTAATAGCCAGGAATATAGGCAAGAAATAAAACACGCTGTCCGAAGCAGCGTTCAGAATGAGATACGTACCGCTTGCAGTATCAATCCAATGGAGCGACGCAATTAAGGCCATAATCCCTTTGAGCAAACCAGCTCCGGCAAGAGCACCCAAGAGAGGTGAGAAAATGCTGGAAATAATATCGACCGCTTTGCCGAGAACATTTGTTTTTTCGGAAGATTCTTCTTTTTTCGCATTTGGATTATCTGCATCCTGCAGATTTGTTTCTGCCATCATATGCTCAAAGACCTGACCTACATTGTTACCAATGACCACTTGGAACTGGCCGCTGCTTTCCACCACTGTAATGACACCAGGTGTTGCTTCCAGTGCAGCTTTGTCTGCTTTTGTGCGATCTTTTAATTTAAATCTCAAGCGTGTAGCGCAATGGAATACCGAATTGACATTCTCTTCGCCGCCAACGAGAGTCACTATTTTTTTGGATAGCTCTTTATCACTCATGTTCAGAACTCCTTAAGTGTTATTCTTGCTACTGATAGGATTTACCGTTTACATTTGTTGCTGAGATGCGCCGGCGTGCATCTTTTTAACCTTGTAAACAAGAAAAACCTAAACTCGTGGTGAAAACTGCGCACTCCTCCTATGAGGGAACGTCGATTTCACCATCAGTTTAGGTTTTGCCTGCCTTACCAGTCACAATCCATGAACGATGAGGATATGAAGTTTTTAGCCTGATATGTTATTACGCTCAGTTACCCGATGAATGTGAATCGTTAGATATACATATTCATCTTTGCTTAAATATTGATCATATGTTTTTTCCAGATACTCATTAATTTTTTGGGCACAAGCAAAAGCTTCGGTATATGTTTGCTTTACCTGGTTGTACAAAAATTCTTCACCACTGTGAATAACCTCTTTGCGAATCACTCGCATTGCAAAATATTGCAAATGTGTCAAAAATCTCGAATAGCTAAAAGAAGACTCATCCAGCACAATCCCGTAATGATACGTAATAATGTTCAATATGTGTTGGACAATCTCGGTCATTTTCAGTGTAGCCTTCATCTCGTTACCATCGATCCGTGCATTCACCATATGCAGTGCAATAAATCCCGCTTCGTCTTCGCCCAATTTTACACCGAGCGTATTTTCAATTTTTTGCAGAGCATCCAGTCCAACTGCAAATTCTTTTTTATAAAAGCGTTTAATTTCATACAGCATCGCGTTTTTGAGTGCCAACCCTTTTTCTTCCCGCTGTATGGCAAAATGAATATGGTCGGTCAATGTTAAATAAATGTTATCACTTAACTCCGTATCCAGCACTTCTGCTGCATGGGTCACGATTTCATTCACGACCTCCAGATGAGATACAGGAATATCGTTTAGCAGCTCAGTTAATCTGGCCGTGAACTCGTTTTCATTTAACATGAAAATCTTATCTATTTTATGATCATCGACTTGGTCGCCAGCCACCTTTTTGAAGGAAATACCTCTTCCCATGACAATGACCTCTTTGCCTTTATCGTTTTTAGTCAACAGGACGTTGTTATTGAGCACCTTCTCAATAATCATTGAAGTTCCCCCTCCCATCCTTTACCAATAAAAAATGCCCAAGCACAATTCAATACTATTGTTAGCAATAGCACTCAATTGAACTCAGGCATTGCCCGCATCACCGGTCACAATCCTTCGATATAGTGCTATTGTAGCACAAAAAAAAGCGATTTCAACATATTTTATTCTCTTTCGACAAAAAAATATTTCATATCAAGGCCCATTTGCCTAATTTGCAAGTCAACTGTACCCTTAAGTGGTCGTACGCTCAATGAGTCTGTATTCTAGCGGATGAAGCTCCATTTGGCGTCCAATCAGCTGAGGGGAAAGCATGAAAAAAGCATTCTCCGCCTGAGCCATAATGGGATTTTGAACCGTTGTAATCCCCATGGTGTGCGCCAGCTCCGTGTTATCAAACCCAACAATCGCCAGATCTTCCGGTACCTTCAGCAATTGTCTGCGCGCTTCGCAGAGAATGCCTACTGCTACATAATCGTTAGCACACAAGATAGCCTCCGGAAATTCCTCACGATGCTGTAACAAATTGCGCACGACCTGTTCGCCATCACGAATGTTATAAATAGAAGAATAGTTCCAGTGCGGTAGCACCGGCAGATTGTGTTCACTCATGATCTGCTCATAGGCTCGTTGTCTGCTGTGAGTATTGATGCTGCTTGGACGACCAAAAGCATTGGCTATACGTGTATAGCCTTTTTGTATCAAATGTTTGAGCGCTAACATGTATCCTTCATATTGATCCATAGCGACGGAGCGAATATCGGTATGCTCCATACGTTGCCATGCCACGATCGGTCCATATTTGCAATAAGTACTTAAAAAATCAGTGTCATTCACGCAGGAAATGATGACCAGCGCATCGACTCTTTTTCTTTTTAAATCCTCGAAAGCTTGAAGCTCTTTCTTTTTGTCTTCTCCCGAAGTATAAATAATGGTTTGAAATTCATATTGTCCTGCGATTTCTACAAAACTGTCCAGAAATGCCAGAACAATTTCATTAATAGTTGATGTGATGATACCAATCTGAAGCGTTTGGCCCTTGGATAAAGAAATCGCATTCCGATTAGGAACATAATCCAATTCCTGCATGATTTTTAAAATTTTAGCTCTGGTTTCTTGGCTTACATGGGGGGACTGATTTAGCACTCTGGATACCGTAGCTTTGGAAAAGCCCGCCAGTTTTGCAATTTGATCCAGATTCGACATGATGCTTCTCCTCACCTAAGAAAAAATACTTGACATGAAACGCGTTACAACAATTAGGATGCTTATGAGGGCATTACGTCTATTTTAAAGCATCTATTGATGCATTTCAAAGGAGAACGGTTACCGTTAGTTATGGATTCGCATTGCAGCACCTGATGGGTTATTGACTAAAGTGAAAACATTAATTAAGAAAAGAGGTTTTCATACCATGACAAAGACACTAAAAGGATTCCCAAAAAACTTCCTCTGGGGTGGGGCAACTGCAGCCAACCAATTGGAAGGTGCTTTTGACGTAGATGGAAAAGGCCTGTCCAGCGCAGACATGATAGCCTATGTACCTAAATCAGAACGTAAGAACGATCATGCTATAGAAATTTCGTCCGAACGATTGGAGGACATCTTGGCAGGGAAGGTAAACGCCCGTTTTCCAAAGCGTGAAGGTGTGGACTTTTACCACCGCTACAAAGAGGATATTGCCTTGTTTGCAGAAATGGGCTTTAAAGTATTCCGGATGTCCATCCACTGGTCGCGGATTTTCCCGAATGGCTATGATGACGAGCCGAATGAAGCAGGATTGCAATTTTACGACAATGTATTCGATGAGCTGCGCAAACATGGTATTGAGCCCTTGGTAACATTGTCACATTATGAAACACCGCTAGGTCTGACACAGAAGTATAATGGCTGGTTGGGACGCGAAGTCGTAGATCATTATGTAAAATATGCCGAAACGGTATTTACACGTTATAAAGACAAAGTAAAATACTGGCTGACCTTTAACGAAATCAATGTCATGACCATGAGCCCGTTTACAGGCGGCGGTGTGGTTATTGACCGTGTAGAAAACAAGCAACAAGCGATATATCAAGCATTGCACCATCAATTTGTAGCAAGTGCATTGGCCACCAAACGGGGACATGAAATCATTCCGGGCGCTCAGATCGGCTGTATGCTGGCACGCATTGAAAGCTACCCACATACGTGTAACCCAGAGGATATCCTGAAAGCACAGCATGAAAATCAAATGAACCTGTTCTTTACGGATGTGCATGCACGTGGGGAATATCCCAACTATATGAACCGTTATTTTGAAGAGAATAATATTGTGATCCAAACAGAATCCGGCGATGCCGAAATTTTGAAAAATAACACGGTCGATTTTATCTCATTTAGCTACTACATGACCTTGACCGTATCGGCAGGTCCAGAAGGAGAGAAGGCAGCGGGGAACCTGATTGGCGGTGTGAAAAATCCATATTTGCAGTCTTCCGACTGGGGATGGCAGATCGATCCGATCGGCCTGCGTGTTACACTAAATACGTTTTATGATCGGTATCAAAAGCCGCTGTTCATCGTAGAAAATGGCCTGGGTGCGTATGATAAGGTAGAAGAAGACGGCTCTGTGCATGACACATATCGCATTGATTACTTGCGTCAGCATATTGCCCAAATGAAGGAAGCGATTGCTGACGGTGTTGATCTAATTGGTTACACCAGCTGGGGTCCTATCGACCTTGTGAGCATGTCTACGTCCGAAATGTCCAAGCGCTACGGATTTATTTACGTTGATCTGGATGATGACGGTAACGGAACGCTTCAACGCTCCAAAAAGGACTCATTTAACTGGTATAAAAATGTGATAGCAACCAACGGTGAAGAATTGTAATTCCATATCGTTTTGACGGGTACAGCAGAGAAAATCCTCAGGATGCAATCTGCTGTACCCGCTTTTTGTATAGATACCCTATCGATTCTTTCAGAGGGCTTCACAAATTTTTCACTTGTAATAAACTGAAATTTTTCTGTATAATGAATAAAAATTTCATATGTCTGGTTGATGTTTGCGGGAGATGGAATGAAAGTTCCAACCGAAGGGGCAAAACTCTCAGGTGCTTAGGCTGATTTACAGCAACGAGCAGGGACCGTAAACGGACAGAACTCTGGAGAGACCCTTAATTGGGCGCCGAAGGTGCACCGCAGATCACATCTGCTTAAACTCTCAGGCAAAAGGACAGAGACGCGAATAACCTGTGACAGGGAGTGCCCTAGGCTTTTTATGAGCTTTTAGAGGTGAATCCTGCACAAGATGGTTGTATTTTTCGTGCCTTTAACCTCTCCAGGAGTCGAATCAACAGATTTGACTCTTTTTTGTTTTCTAATATGCTGGAGGAGCGGGTTGAAATGAATTTGGTACATGTGTTAGAAACGATTAGCAGTTGGATATGGGGGGCGCCTCTCATCATCCTTGTGATGGGAACGGGGTTATGGCTGACCATACGTCTAAAAATGTTGCAGGTATTCCGCCTGCCCCTGGCGATCAAGCTCATCGGTAAGGCACCGAACGAAGGTAGCGGGGATGTAAGCAGCTTTGCGGCTTTGAGTACGGCTCTGGCGGCTACCGTCGGTACAGGAAGTATTGTCGGTGTAGCAACAGCCATTAAGCTGGGCGGGCCAGGGGCCTTGTTCTGGATGGTCGTTGCAGCCTTTTTTGGGATGGCGACGAAATACGCAGAAGGTGTACTTGCGGTAAAATACCGGGTGAAGGATCGGAATGGACAATTCTCCGGCGGTCCGATGTATTATATTGAAAAAGGCCTTGGACGCCGTTTTAAACCATTGGCAATGTTGTTTGCTTTTTCGGGAATGCTGGTAGCGTTGTTCGGAATTGGAACATTTCCTCAGGTCAAGGCGATTGTATCTTCGACTGAAAATAGTTTTGGCGTTCCGCCGATTGTAACAGCATTGACTATTGCTGTCCTTACAGCTCTTGTGACCATTGGAGGACTCAAAAGCATTGCCAAGGTATCGACGAAGGTTGTTCCTTTTAAAACAGGACTATATGTACTGATTTGTATTATTGTACTGATTCGGTTTGCTGACCAGCTTCCTGCTGCCATCGCGCTTGTGCTTCATTCGGCATTTTCAACTACATCGGCAACGGGTGGATTTGCAGGAGCTACGATTATGCTGGCGATGCGCAGCGGGGTAGCCAGAGGTATTTTTGCCAATGAGGCTGGATTGGGCAGCGCACCGATTGCAGCCGCGGCTGCCAAAACCAAATGGCCTGCAGAACAAGGGCTGATTTCCATGACAGGCGTATTTATTGATACGATGGTTATTTGTGTGATGACCGGGTTGACGTTACTGGTTAGCGGGGTGTGGAGCGGGCCTACCGATGCAGGCTTGATGACTCAGCAAGCCTTTTCCAGTGCATTTCCGCTGGGAGCAGAGCTGCTCACCATCATCCTGATTATGTTCGCATTCACCACCATGCTCGGCTGGAACTATTACGGGGAACGCTGTGTTGAATACTTGCTTGGGGTTAAGTGGATCAAGCCTTATCGTTATTTGTTCATTGTACTGGTTGGCGGGGGCGCGTTCATTAAACTGGATGCGATTTGGCTGCTGGCGGATATTTTTAACGCAATGATGGCTTTTCCAAACCTAATTGCACTGCTCGGCTTGTCGGGAATTGTCGTTGCAGAAACCCGAACCTATATGAATTCTTTGTATCCTAATAAGGACAAGGGTATTCTTGCAGGTGCCAATGTAGGGGCGGCTATCCAAGTAGAAGAAAAAGGACAAACGGTGAATTCATAAATACTAAAAGGGAGTGTTCTCAGCCATCACAGGCTTGAGGACACTCCCTTTTAATTGTTATAACGATGCACGCAAAATAGCTAAAATATCTTCCTGTTTCAGCTTTTGATAATTACCGAAACCTCCGTGCTCCATTTCACGGGCCGCAATGCTTGCGATGTTTTCCAATTGTTCATCATTAATGTTGTAATCGGCCAGGGTAGAAGGGGCACCAAGACTTGTCCAGAACGCACTTAGACGGTCAATACCTTCCAAGGCAATTTCTCTGTCAGTTTTACCTACAGTGTCCAAGTCGAACATACTGAGCATCAGCCGCTTCATGCGTGCAGCATCCTGATCCACTGTATGTCTCATCCAGTTGGGAAACAGAATCGCTAGACCGCCAGCATGAGGAATATCATATACAGCAGATAGTGCATGTTCAATGGTATGCGAAGCCCAATCCCCGAAGTAGCCCATTTGCAGCGTACCGTTCAGGGCAATCGTCCCAGCATATAATATCGTTTCGCGATGCTCATAGTTGTGCAAATCCTCCAGCAGCTTAGGTGCCGTTTCAATCACATGGTAATCTCTTATCTTGACTAGCCCATTAAATATCTGACTTGGCCATGTAAGCTATTTGAAATGACGATTAACCATTATACAAGAAAAGAATAAGGGGAATCAAGTGAAGCTAATCTTTGATCGCTCCAGCGGCAAGATCGGAAATAAATTGGCGGCTGATGAAAAGAAACAAAATAATAAGCGGGAGTACAGCCAGCAGGGTGCCAGCAATGACCATCGCATAGTCCGTATTGTAAATCCCGTTCAATTGAGACAATGCAATCTGGAGTGTGAATTTGCGCTCATCCGTTAAAACGATTAACGGCCATAAGTAATCATTCCAAGTTCCTATAAAGGTAAATGCGCCGAGAAAAGCGAACGCAGGGCGTAAAATTGGCAGTGCTACATTCCAGTACAGCCGAAAAAAGCTGCACCCGTCCATACGTCCCGCATCCAGCAGCTCCTTGGGAATGGATTCTTCTGCATACTGGCGAATCCAGAAAATGCCGAAGGCATTTACCATACCCGGGATGATGAGCGCTTTGAACGTACCTACCCATCCAAAGGAAGCCATCATGACAAAGGAGGGAACGAGCGAAAGTTGTGAAGGGACCATCATTGTTCCTAGCAGAATGACGAATAGCACCTTTTTGCCCGGAAAATCAAACTTTGCGAATGCAAAACCGGCCAGTGAATCAAAAAACAGCACCAATATGGTAACAGAAGTGGCTACAAAAAGGGTATTAAAAAAGGCGCCGGTAAAATCAATCTGCTGCAGTACTCTCGTGATGTTATCCAGGAAGTGGCTGCCGAACCACAATTGTGGCGGAAAATGATAGATGTCTGAGGTCGTACGGGTTGCCATAACAATCAGCCAGTAAAATGGAAACATCGACAGGATGATACCTACCAACAGCCCGGCATATAAAACAATGGATCTTGCACGTGTCTGCATCATGTGGTAAAGCTCCTTCCATCGTTATTTTTTACCTTGAACGAGTTTCCAATTGATGATGGAGAATAGAGCAATAATGAGAAACATGCCCCATCCGACAGCAGCGCCATATCCAAAATAGTTGTTAATGAACGACTCGCGGTACAGGTATAAAACGATGGTCATGCCACTTGCCCCGGCACCGCCGTCATTACCGACCAGGACCTGTGGCTCGGTGAACAGCTGCATGCCACCGATGGTGGACGTAATGACCGTAAACAAAATGACTGGGCGCAGCATGGGAATGGTGATGCGGAAAAAAGCTTGCGCTCCGGTTGCCCCGTCTATTTTGGCGGCCTCATACAGCACATGTGGGATACTCTGGAGCCCAGCCAGATAGATAATGGCGTTGTAGCCCATCCATCTCCAGACGACCATGGAAGAAATGGCGATTTGGATACCCCATGGCACATTCAGCCATTGGATCATAGGTAGTCCCAAGAGCTGCAAAAGGTAGTTGAGAAAGCCAAAATTGTTGGCAAATAAGGCGCCAAAGATGATGGCCACAGCAACAATAGATGTCACATTGGGCAGGAAGAATCCAACTCGCCATAAGGTGCGCATTTTCACAAAAGGGGCATAAAGCAGAAAGGCAACAATGAGTGCTAGAAATAGCATTGGAATCGTGGCGTACACC
Source organism: Paenibacillus sp. TSM33 (assembly GCF_056099025.1). NCBI lineage: Bacteria > Bacillati > Bacillota > Bacilli > Caryophanales > Paenibacillaceae > Paenibacillus > Paenibacillus sp. TSM33. The sequence continues at coordinate 66,319 of NZ_JBLZXB010000018.1, read as the reverse complement.
CAGATCACAAACGTATTACCTACAGCCTGCCAAAATTCGTTGTCTGTCACAAGGTAACGAAAGTTGCCCCAGCCGTTGTAGGTCATGTCTCCGATCCCGTCCCATTTGTGAAACGCCAGGTACAATGAAAAGCCAATCGGAAACAAGCCAAAGATGCCAAACAGCAAATAAAATGGAGAGATCGCAGCATAAACGGCCCGGTGCTTCCAGATTTCTCTCAGCATATTGTCCACACGCCTTTTTTGAAGTTTTGTTTTTTACCGCTGTAATTCCCGTTCAATTCGTTGCATTGTTTCCGTCCATAATGAGTCGGGATCGGCATTTTGTTTGGCCACATTGGCAAGACGACGGGTCACAATGCCGTGGATGACAGGATAGCGCTCGCCGAAATAGCTATTTTTCACATGACGTGCGGAGGCGGCAAAAATGAGGCCAGTGGCCTGACCACCAAAGAAGGATTCGGGTGTCTTCATCACGGGATCGTCATAGACGCCGGGAGTGGATGGGAACAGCCCGATTTTATGGTAGGCTTCCAGTTGGTGTTCCGGGTTTTGCAGCCAGGTCAGAACTTTAAAGGCTTCTTTGGGGTGTTGGCTGGATTTGAGGATAGAGATGAAAGACCCTCCCAGATTGCCGTCTCCTCCAGGAGCCCGGGCGACTCTCCATTTGCCCGCTGTATCCGGTGCGGCTTCTGTGAGAACTTGCTTCATCCAGATTGCCCCTACGAACGAGGCGATTTTACCGTTATTGACCGAAGCGTTCCATTCAGGAGTCCAGCCATCCGCATTGGCGAGCAGATGCTTCCTGTGGAAATCCACCGCGGTTTTCCAGCCTAGGCGGATGTCAGGAGATTGATTGCCGATATAACTTCCATCCGGCTTGAAGTACAGGTTTGTATGTTGAGCGAGCACTTGATTGTAAACGTTTACAATATTATCGGCTAAAAACGAACGGGTTCCGAATTTCTGCTGAAGTTGTTCTCCGGCTGCCATGTAATCATCCCATGTGCGGATCGAGGCACTGACTCGCTCAGGATCACTAGGCAAGCCTGCCTGTTCAAACAGGTCGCTACGATAGAAGAGGGCGGTAGGCCCAGTATCCATGGGAAATGCAATCATTTTACCTTCAGGGGTGATGCCCTGATTCCATTTCCATTCCAAATATTGATCTTTCAGGCGGTCTGCTCCGAGTTCCCTTAAATCATAAAAACGATCTGCACTGGGGAACAGCTCCACCATCCAGTCGTTCAGAGCTACGATATCCGGTTCACCGGAACGAGCTGCGAGCGTTGTCTTCAGTTTGGCTTTAAAGTCACCGCCTATTTTTTGAGTTTTTAATTCAATGTTGGGAAACTGTTTTTCGGCCTGGGCGAGCAACTCATCGTCAATAGAACGGTTCCAGTACCATAATGTAAGCGTTATCTTTTTGTTGTTTGACAAATTAGCTTCAGATGATTGACCTTTAGAGGACAGGGACCCACTACAACCACTAATCATAGTGAGAAAAGCAAGACATAATACCAGCCATCGTACTGTCTTCACATCATTTCCCTCCTTGCTGTCTGAATAATCTGCCTGCTAAACAAGTTGTAAATGGTTTAGCTCCATCATATGAAGCTATTACCCATTTATGTGCATTGCCTTAACCAAAAACAAAAAATTTGAAACATTTATCCATAAAAAAAAGCACGTGCGTCTGTTATAGGAAGATCGCACGTGTTTAAGTCAGGGGTTTAGCTCATAACATTAATCGTTGTATCTCATCTTTCAGAGTTTCGGACCGAGTTCCGAAAATAACCTGCAGGGTACCGTTCCCAAGCCTGATGATTCCCGACGCTCCGAGCTGCTTAAGAGCTTGATCGTTAACCGCTTTGTCGTCCTTGACAACAAGACGCAGCCGAGTGATGCAGGCATCAATGCTTTGAATATTGTCTGAACCGCCGAGATAGCTTAGGACTTTGCTTGCCTGACTGGGCTGAGTGCCAGATGAGGCGCTTGCCTTTCCAACGGGTACGGATTCATTCGCCTCAGACAGAAGATTGTCATCTATATCATCTTCGCGCCCGGGAGTCTTCAGATTGAATCTGAGGATGATGAAGCGGAACAGAAAATAATAGATGAGGGCGAAGACAAGCCCAATCGGGATCATTCGCAATGGATGGGTGGAGAGCTTCATATTGACCAGATAGTCAATGAGTCCTGCTGAAAAGGAAAAGCCGAGTTTGACATCCAGTAGGTATACGACTAGGCCGCTCAGACCTGTTAGCAGAGCATGAACGCCGTAAAGCAGAGGTGCAATGAACATAAAAGAAAATTCGAGGGGTTCGGTAATTCCGGTCAGGAACGACGCTAGTGCAGAGCCGATAAAGATGGAAGCGATAGCTTTACGTTTTTCCGGCTTGGCCGTATGGATGAATGCAAGAGCCGCCGCCGGCAGAGCGAACATCATAATGGGGAAGAAGCCGGACATGAACATCCCCGCCGATGTATCGCCTGCGAAAAAACGCGTCAGGTCACCATGAACAACTTCGCCTGCAGCATTGGTATAGTCCCCAATTTGAAACCATGCGATCGAGTTCAACACATGATGCAAACCGAGCGGGATCAGCAGTCGATTGGCAATCATGAACACCATTGAGCCGATTCCGCCAAAGCCAACAATCCAGTTGCCGAAGGCTGCAATGCCATCTTGTATCGGACTCCAGATCATGCCGAGCAGAATGGCTAAAATCATGGTCGTGAAGGCTGTAATCATGGGGACAAAACGTTTGCCCGAAAAAAAGCCGAGCCAATCTGGAAGCTGAATATTGTGATATTTCTTGAACAGATAAGCAGACCATCCACCGATAAAAATACCGCCCAATACGCCCATGTCCAGCTTAACGTCGTCTGGAATATACGCAAATATACCCGGTACGGCCGCCAAAATACGGGTCAGCACCAAATAGGCAATGACTGCCGAAAGTGCGGCTACCGCGTCGCCTGCCAGACCAATAGCAACACCGATGGAGAAAATGAGCGCCAGGTTGCCGAAGATGGCACCCGCCCCTTCGTTCAAAAAAGGAGTTACATAATGATTCAGAAATCCACCAACTCCAGGACCAAGCGGAATGTCCGTTTCATAATTAATGAGAGCTAGCCCTTGCAAAATCCCTGCGGCGGGTAAAGTAGCTACTGGAAGCATTAACGACTTGCCGATTTTTTGTAGAAATTTCAGCATAACATTCTTCCCTTCATCATCAAGTTGGGGAGTGTCGTATTCATCCTGAAACCCTTACATTCAGCCATTTTTTTACATCATAAATCGGGCAATCTAACATGGTCAACGATTATTTTAGGATATCAGAAGACGTAAATCCGCAGTTGACATCGCTTACATGCTTATATAATATCAAATTTAAGTTAATAATCGTGACGGAGACAAGAGAGCCACGCAGACATCCCATGTTACAGCACAGGGTTGGTTTGTGATGGCTTTTCTTTTTTTTGCGCGATGAAAACGATCAAAATCGGATGATCTATTGAGGAGGTTGGTTGTATGTCGCCATACGCAGCCGAATTCATAGGGACAATGATTCTTATTGCCCTAGGTGGCGGAGTGTGCGCAGGGGTGTCCCTGAAAAAGTCTTTTGCCCACGCTTCTGGCTGGATTGTGGTCGGAATGGGGTGGGGGCTCGCGGTAGCTATTGGGGTGTATGCGGTGGGCCAAATCAGCGGAGCGCATTTGAATCCCGCAGTTACACTCGCGTTGGCATTTCAGGGTAGTTTTCCATGGCAGGATGTTCCCGGTTATATTGTGGCTCAGCTTCTTGGAGCCATGGCGGGTGCAGTGATTGTCATTTTGCATTATTGGCCTCACTGGAAAGAGACGGAGGACACAGCAGCCAAACTCAGTGTATTTGCGACAGGACCAGCTATTGATCATCCGTTTGGTAACGTGCTTAGTGAAATGATAGGTACTTTTATCTTTGTTCTTGCTTTACTGTCGTTCGGTGCCAATTCATTTACAGACGGTCTGAAACCGCTGATTGTTGGTTTTTTGGTTGTCAGTATCGGTTTATCCCTTGGAGGCACAACGGGCTATGCCATCAATCCAGCGAGGGATTTTGGACCGCGTCTGATGCATTATTTACTACCGATTCCCGGTAAGGGAGCATCCAACTGGAAATATGCATGGGTGCCCATTGTAGGACCGCTATTGGGGGGATCTTTCGCAGGTCCATTTTATCAGGCCGTTTTTAAGGGGAGTGTGACTCAGGCCTTCTGGATTTTATTAGGGATCATCGTGGTTGTACTCTTGATTACCTTCCGTATCAGTCGTACTTATAAAAATCATAAAATGGATCACAAGCTTACAGCGTAAAAACGATGGATTTACACAGGGAGAGATGAACATGGGAAAATATATTTTGTCACTAGACCAGGGAACGACAAGTTCAAGAGCGATTTTGTTCAATAGCGAAGGAAATGTGGTGTACTCGGCCCAGCGGGAATTTCCGCAATATTTTCCTCACCCCGGCTGGGTAGAGCAAAATGCGAATGAAATCTGGAGTTCTATTCTGGGTGTTATTGCCTCCTGTCTTTCTGAATCCGGTGTAAAAGCAAAACAAATTGCTGCTATCGGCATTACCAATCAGCGAGAATCGGTGGTCGTGTGGGACAAAAATACAGGGTTACCCGTGTATAACGTTCTCGTATGGCAATCACGTCAAACCTCGGATATTTGCGAAGAATTGAAGCGGCAAGGACATGAGGAGTTGTTTCACAGCAAAACAGGGCTATTGATCGATCCATATTTTTCAGGCACTAAAGTAAAGTGGGTACTGGATCATGTAGAAGGAGCGCGGGAAAAAGCGGAACGAGGTGACTTATTATTTGGTACGATTGACTCGTGGCTAATCTGGAAACTATCCGGCGGAAAGGCCCATGTAACAGACTACTCCAATGCGGCCAGAACGCTGATGTACAATATTTATGAGCTAAAGTGGGATGAAGAGCTGCTGGATATTCTGGGAGTACCGAAAATCATGCTGCCTGAGGTAAGGCCCTCTTCCGAGGTATATGCGCACACCGTGGATTATCATTTCTTTGGTCAGAATGTACCGATCGCTGGTGCAGCGGGTGACCAGCAGGCAGCCTTGTTCGGTCAGGCTTGTTACGAAAAGGGAATGATCAAAAACACTTACGGCACAGGCTGCTTCATGCTGATGAATACGGGGGATCAGCCGGTTGAATCCAAGCATGGCCTGATTACGACCATCGCTTGGGGACTAGAGAAAGGCAAAGTGCAATATGCGCTTGAGGGGAGTGTGTTTGTTGCAGGGTCTGCGATCCAGTGGCTGCGAGATGGGCTGCGCATGTTCCGTGAAGCGAAGGACAGTGAGCCTTATGCCGCCCGTGTTTCCTCCACAGAAGGCGTGTATCTTGTACCTGCTTTTGTCGGCCTGGGCAGCCCCTACTGGGATAGCGAGGTGCGCGGAGCAATGTTCGGTCTGACACGTGGGACCACGAAGGAGCATTTTATTCGTGCCACCTTGGAGTCCCTCGCTTATCAGACCAAGGATGTGCTCACAGCCATGGAGATTGATTCAGGTATCGCGGTGAAGACGTTGCGGGTAGATGGGGGAGCCGTGTTGAACAATTTCCTGATGCAATTCCAGAGTGATATTCTGGATGCGACGGTGGAACGGCCGGTTATCCATGAGACAACGGCATTGGGTGCTGCATGCCTAGCAGGTTTGGCTGTTGGGTATTGGAAGAGTATGGATGATCTTCGTAAGCGGGTGAGGGTGGAAACTTCTTTTACCCCTACGATGGATGAGACAACACGTGACAGCCTGTATGAAGGCTGGAAAAAGGCTGTGAATGCGACGATGGCCTACAAATAATGGCTTAAACGAAAGGGCTCTTGTTATATAACTGCAAAAAGGTGACTTCTGATTCGACAGGAGTCACCTTTTTTAAATATGTGCTATCCCTCCACCCTCGTATGGTTCCAATGTTGCCGGGCTCCGCAGGAGGTACGAATAACTAGTTCGGGCTCTACTTTAATACATTTTGTATCCATTTGTTTATTCATCAGGTCAAACAGTACCATCGCGGCTAGACGGCCTATTTTTTGTTTATCTTGTTTCACAGTCGTCAGTGGAGGATCGGTATAACGACAGGCTTCAATATCATCACATCCTACTACGGCAATATCCTCGGGTACCCTCAAGCCGCTCTCCTTGAAAGCACGGATGGCACCAAAGGCAAGCAGGTCGGTAGCGGCAAAAATAGCTCTTGGTAAATCTCCTTGCTGTATCCACGCCTTTGCGATCTGGTATCCATCCTCTGCTGCATAGTCCTTGCCATACACGATCCATTCCGGTCTGACGTCAAGGCTAAACCGCTTTAGTGAGGCGATAAACGCATCCTCTCTCTCTTTAATAACCAAGGAGGGGCGTTCTATGCCTATAAAACCCATTTCACGGTATCCATTCATGTAAAAGTGCTCAACAACTTTCATTGAAATCTTCTGATTGTCGGACATGATGTAGCAGGAACTGGCTCCGGTTAATTCGATATCAACACCGATGCAGGGGATAGGGCTGGCATCGAGATCAAAAACACTCTTCTCCACTTCGTCTCCGGCAATAATAATGCACCCGTCCACTGAGAAATATTTTGAGCGAGCCAAATAGTCCTCTCCATTATCCAGAAATTTCTCATTCGAAAAAAACAGCAGGTCGTAACCGAGCAAGCCAATCTGCTTTTTGAAAACATTAATAATGTCTACAAAAAAAGGATGACTAAAATCGACATTCAGCTTGCCAGCGAATATAACGCCTACCAGATTAGATTTTTTGGTAGCAAGCGTTTTAGCCGAGGAGGAAGGTCTATAGCCTGTTTCCTCCATAATTTTGAGTACTCGCTGCCGGGTTTCCTCACTGATATCTGTGTAATTGTTTATGATCTTCGAAACCGTTGCTACTGAAACGCCTGCCATGCTAGCTATTGTTTTTATATTCATGGAATCCTCCGCAACTAAACTGATTTAGTTCATTTGACCTTGCATTCTAAAATTAATGATTACTCGTATTCTATGCTACCTCATAGAAGAGAGTCAACCGTGCTATTAAAGGATAAATCTTAATATATTATGGAGAATTAAGTTCGATTTAACGATAGTTAATGATTTTTTGATAATTTACAAATTGCTATTTACAAATACAGGCTATTCGATACATAATAGTAGCTGTAATTAACTAAACCGATTTCGTAAGAGTGAGTGCATTTATTCTAAGATTACAGGGGGAATTTTGCAATGCTGAAAAAGTGTTTTTCTTTACTTGTTGTAACCGCTTTAATCGTGGTATTAGCCGCTTGCGGTAAAGGTAACGAAGCTGGGCAGAACGGGAATAAAAAGGTCACGTTAAAAATTATTCATTGGCAGCAGGAGAATATTAATAACTATATAAAGGGATTTAATAAAAAGTTTGAAGAGAAGTATCCTGATGTTCAGGTGGAGTATACGACGGTTCCTGCTGATTCCACTTATGATCAACTGATGCAAACGCGTATGAATGCGGGTTCAACCGGTGATGCAGACATTATTCCTCTGAAATTCAGCTTCGTAGGCGCACCGCAGGAATGGTCTAAGGGAGCTGCTGATCCGATGTGGAAGCAGTGGATCGAGGGAGGACTCATTGCAGATCTGTCAGATCAAGCTTTTATCAAAAACTATAATCCTACAGATGTCAAAAATGCCATGACCTATAACGACAAGGTATACGGTGTAAACATGGGTAAGGTAGCACTGACAGGTCTGTTTTACAACAAAGAGATTTTTGAAAAATATAATCTTGCTGTGCCCACGACATGGGACGAACTGGTGAATGTTATGAAGGTGCTCAAGGATAACGGTGTAGAACCGATTGGTTTCGGCGGTAAGGATGTATGGCCTATTAATCTTGCAGTCCAAGGACTTCAAGCCTCTATCCATGATGATCAGCTGGAATATATCAAAGGGCTGTGGACAGGCAAGACCAAACTGACTGATCCTGTCCAGCTTGAGGTGCTGGAAAAAACACAAATTTTGATGAACAACGCCATTGGTGGATTTATGGGAATTGACTATGGAACCTTGCCAAGCTTATTTGCTTCCGGGCGTGTAGCGATGATTGCGGATGGTACGTGGGATGCAACTACGATTCAGACAGCCAATCCAGAGCTGAAATTTGGTTATTTCCCGATTCCGGGCAGTAACGACCCCGCCAAAAATAAAAACCTGGCAGGCAAGTATGATATGACCTGGATGGTACTAGAAAAGTCACCAAACAAGGAGTATGCGATCAAATGGCTTGAAATGCTCTCTGAAAAGCAGAACTACACGGATTTTGTGAACGCTGCTGGATTTTTGCCAACACAGTCTGATGTGAAGATAAGCAGCGATTTCGTTAATGAAATCCAGCCTTCACTGGAAAACTTCAAGCTCTCTTGGGATCAGCTGTTTATCAATCGTAAGAATGTTGGACAGTACATTAAGGAAGCCAGTGTACATGCGGAATTTTTGGCGCCTGCCGGTCCGTTAAAAACGCCTTTGGAGCTTGCGCAGAAATCTCAAGCAGACTGGGATGCGGCAGCCCCTAAATAATCCATAGATTTTACATGAACACAATGGTAACTGCAAAGCTCCCATAATAATGTGAAAAGGTGTGAGACCCATGTATCCCTTTGGAAAGGGTGCTGCCCGGATAATGCCCTATTTTCTGCTGAGTATTCCGGTGCTGCTCTATTTGCTTCTTGGTTTTGGACCCTCTATGGTAACCGTGCTTTTTTCCTTTACAGATGCTACCGGGGTTCCGGGACAGACGTGGAATTTTATCGGATTCGAGAATTACACGACCTTTTTTACCTCCTCCGATTCTGGAGATCGCATTGCTTCCATTGGCCGTTCCTTATATTTTGCCGTAGCGGTGGTTGTGATCCAAAACGCAGTTGGGCTATTCATGGCTATCCTTATTAATAAAAAGCTCAAAGGTGATGTGTTATATCGTTCTGTATTTTTTCTGCCCGTTGTGCTCGGGGTAACGGTATCCGGTCTGATCTGGCAGTTGCTTGCCAATCCGCTTGGCGGTCCTGCGCAAGCATTGCTGAACTTTTTTGGAACCAGCTCCAACTTCTTTGGGGATTATGATATTGCATTTGAATTGGTCATTTTTGTGCAAATTTGGATGTACATGGGTTACTCGATGACTATTTTCTTAGCTGGACTCCAATCCATTCCTAGTGACTTATATGAAGCGGGATATATGGACGGCGCTTCTGGATGGAAAGCGTTCAAAAATATTACCTTTCCAATGATTGCACCGTCCTTTACCGTCAATATGCTGCTGTCCATTATCGGCGCCTTGCAAACCTTTGACATTATTTATGTGCTGACAGGGGGTAAATTCAACACGACGACACTTGCATTTGATGTATATGCCACAGCCTTTGGCTCCGGGACATCAGATTATGGTCTTGCTTCCGCAGTTGCGATGATCCAGTTTGTATTCGTGTTTACGGTATCAATGATTGCACTTTATTACTTGCGCAGAAGAGAGGTGGAAATGTAATGAGCAGTAGCAAAGGAACCAAAATAGTGAGCTACACCATCGTACTGCTCATGCTTTCGTTATATGTACTCCCGCTTTTCTACCTTTTTAATGTATCAATGAAGACGCAAAGCGAGTATTTGATGGATCCTGTAGCGCTAGCCAAGGGTCTGCGTTTGGAGAATTTCATGGATGCTTGGGATAAAGGGAATTTCTCTCAATATATGTGGAACAGTATTTTGTATACAGGAGTTTCTACGTTATTAACCCTGATTATATCCGTGTTTGCCGCCTTTCCGCTGGCACGGGGATATGTTAAGTTCAGTACCTTCTTTTATGTGTTTTTCCTGATTTCCATGTATCTCCCCAATCCGCTAATTCCGCAATTTGCCCTTATTAATAGTCTGGGACTGTACAATACACAGCTTGGTTTTATTTTGCTGAAAACGACAGGTACCGGCATCGCTTTTCTGATGTTTGTGGGGTATATCAAGTCTGTCTCCCGAGAGCTGGATGAAGCGGCTGCAATGGACGGATGCGGTTATTCACGTTATTTGTTCACGATTCTTGTACCACTGATGAAGCCCGTGTTGGCGACAGGCATCATTTTGACAGCCATTGGTGCATGGAACGACATTATAGGTCCTACCATTTATTTGTCTGATCCCGCCTATCAGCCAGTGACCAAGGGACTGTTCTCTTTCTATGGACAATACATGAACAACTGGCCGCTGCTTGCTTGCGGTATCTTGATTGTTACACTACCGCTGGTTATTTTGTATATTTTCCTCCAGCGCTTTATTGTCGGCGGTGCAATGGCTGGAGCTGTGAAGTCTTGATTCCTGAAAGGACGGTACCGAGTATGAGCGAGAATACCTTTATATTTCCTGCCACGTTTATGTGGGGAACTTCAACCTCTTCTTATCAAATTGAAGGGGGTACAGCTGAGGGCGGCAGAACGCCCTCCATTTGGGATACTTTTTGTCAAATCCCCGGGAAGGTAATCGGAGGGGACTGTGGAGATGTAGCATGTGATCATTTTCACCACTTTAAAGAAGACGTGCAATTAATGAAACAGCTTGGTTTTTTACATTATCGTTTTTCTGTAGCTTGGCCACGTATTATGCCCGCGGCTGGCATTATTAACGAAGAGGGGTTGCTCTTCTACGAGCATCTGCTGGATGAGATTGAGTTGGCTGGACTGATCCCGATGCTGACGCTGTATCATTGGGATCTACCGCAGTGGATTGAGGACGAGGGTGGATGGACACAGCGAGAGACTATCCAACATTTTAAAACGTATGCCTCTGTAATCATGGATCGATTCGGCGAGCGGATAAACTGGTGGAATACGATAAATGAGCCTTATTGCGCCTCTATTTTGGGCTATGGTACAGGAGAGCATGCCCCTGGCCATGAGAACTGGAGGGAAGCCTTTACTGCCGCCCATCATATTCTGATGTGTCATGGGATTGCCAGCAATTTGCATAAGGAAAAAGGGTTAACGGGTAAGATTGGCATTACGTTGAACATGGAACATGTGGATGCGGCTTCCGAGCGACCCGAGGACGTGGCTGCTGCCATCAGAAGAGATGGCTTTATTAATCGTTGGTTTGCGGAGCCATTGTTTAACGGAAAGTATCCTGAAGATATGGTGGAATGGTACGGAACGTATCTGAATGGATTGGATTTTGTACAGCCTGGTGATATGGAGCTGATTCAGCAACCGGGGGATTTTTTGGGCATTAACTATTATACCCGTAGCATCATTCGATCAACGAACGACGCTTCGTTGCTGCAAGTAGAGCAGGTTCACATGGAGGAGCCAGTAACGGACATGGGATGGGAGATTCACCCTGAATCTTTTTATAAGCTGCTGACACGGATTGAGAAGGATTTTAGCAAGGGCTTGCCCATTCTGATTACGGAAAATGGAGCAGCGATGAGGGATGAACTGGTAAATGGACAGATTGAGGATACCGGGCGTCAGCGCTATATTGAAGAACATTTAAAGGCCTGTCATCGCTTCATTAGAGAGGGAGGCCAGCTCAAGGGGTATTTTGTCTGGTCTTTCCTTGATAACTTTGAATGGGCCTGGGGGTACAGCAAGCGTTTTGGCATTGTGCATATCAATTACGAGACGCAGGAACGGACTCCCAAACAAAGTGCGCTATGGTTCAAGCAAATGATGGCGAAGAACGGGTTTTAAATAGAAAAGGGGGATACGATGCAGTCGTATTATTTTGACAATCAAGGACGTTTTGTGATTGAAAATTTTGCGCATGCCAAGCCCTTTTCCAGTTTCTTGCCCGGCATTGCTGGTGTTCAGGGGATTCCCCTGTGGGCGTATTATGTTAATCGTGGACAAGGAATTGCGAGCTTTGGTGTGGAGGATAAAAATGGAGCGATTATGGAATTTTTTCCGGCTAACCGCAGCTATAGCCTCGTACCGATCCATGGCTTCCGTACCTTTTTAAAGGTAAAAAGGCAGGATGAGTGGAGCTATATGGAGCCGTTTTCGGCTGTGCGTCCTTTGGAGCATGAGCAACAAAAAATGTTAATATCCCGCCATATGCTGGAAATTAATAGCTCTCATCCAGATAAAGGGCTGGAGGTGCGTGTGCAATATTTTACGCTTCCTCATGAAAGCTACGCTGCTTTGGTGCGCAAGGTTGAGATTGTCAATCATTCCGATCAAGAACTTGAGCTGGAGGTGCTGGACGGCATGCCGGCTGTGCTGCCCTTCGGTATTGACAATACGGCTTACAAGGAGCTTGGATATACACTGAAAAGCTGGATGGATGTGTATAACCTCAATAACAGCATACCTTACTATAAGGTACGTGGAAGTACAGCGGATACAAGTGAGGTCCATCAGATTGAGGCGGGACATTTTATGTATAGCTTTGTGGAGCAGGATGGCAAGGCCAGACTAGTACGTCCCATTGTCGATCCATCCATTATATTTGGTGAAAATACGTCCCTGACCTTCCCTGACTGCTTTATCCATACACGTGTCGAAGACCTGATATCACAGCAGCCAGTGACGACGAATAAAGTGCCTTGTGGGTTTAGCGGTTATGCGGCACGACTGGCGGCAGGTGCAGCTGTAAATCACTGTTCGGTCATCGGGCATGTGAATGATATTCAATTGATCAATAAACGGATTACAGAAATTGCAACGATGTCTTATATCGATCAAAAGGCGAAGGAAGCTAGAACGTTAGTTGAAGAGTTGACGGATGGAATGGCCACGCAGACATCCATTCCGTTGTTTGACGAATACTGTCGTCAGAGCTATCTGGATAATCTGTTACGTGGTGGTTATCCATTATTGCTGGACAACGGCACGGAGCAACCCTTTGTGTATCATGTATTTTCGCGCAAGCATGGGGATCTGGAACGAGACTATAATTTTTTCAAACTTCAGGCGGGGTATTATTCTCAAGGAAATGGTAATTTCCGCGATGCGAACCAGAATCGGAGAAATGATGTGTGGTTTAACCCGGGCGTCGGAGATTTTAATATTCGTTTGTTTATGAGCCTGATTCAGCCGGACGGCTATAACCCGCTTGTTGTAAAAGGCTGTAGCTTTCAAATACGAGAGCTCGAACCGTTGCTGGAACAGGTGGAAGTGGCGGCCCATTCGTCTTTGTGTACTTTTTTTCAATCATCATTTACCCCGGGCGAGCTGATTCAGCACATCATTCATGACAATATTGGACTAAAGCAAACGGTAGAGACATTTGTGACCGAAGCCCTCAAGCATTCCGAGCAATGCTATGAGGCTGATTTTGGTGAAGGCTTCTGGATCGACCATTGGACTTATAATATGGATCTAATCGAAAGCTATTTAAGTATCTTTCCAGACAAACAAGAAGAACTCCTGCTCTCGGCCAGGGAGTACATGTATTACGACAGTCCCGCATGGGTACAGCCGCGCCGAAACAAATACGTGCAGATGAAGGACGGACGTATTCGTCAGTACGGAGCGGTTGTAGAAAGCAAGGAGAAGAAAGCTCAACTTCACATGCGGACCCGCGATGTTCACTGGGTTCGAACCGGACGAGGCAACGGAGAGATTTACAAGTCCAATTTGTACGAGAAGCTGCTATCCTTGGCTGCCATCAAGCTGTCTACATTAGATCCAGAAGGCTTGGGAATTGAGATGGAGGCGGGGAAACCGGGATGGAATGATTCCATGAACGGACTTCCGGGGCTATTTGCTTCGGGCTTTAGTGAGCTATGCGAATTACAGCGACTCGTAAGATTTTTAATACATGCACAGATGAAGCTTTCGGCAGACTTTGTGCTGAGACTACCGCTAGAGGTCGCCAGGTTGATCCAAAAACTAGGGCTCGCAGTTGAAGAGTACTACCACGATTTTAATGATGCGAAGCCTGGGAATGGTAGTGCCGATCATGGCTTCTGGTCACGGATTTCGGATGCTAGAGAAGCATACCGCGAAACGGTTCGTTTTGGATTTGAAGGGACCGAAGCAGCATTATCCTTTGATGATGTGCTGGTATTTTTGCATCGGGCTGAGCGTAAGATTCAAGAGGGGATGGATAAGGCTCTGCGTATAGGAAAGGGGATATACCCAACCTTCTTTTATTATGAAGCCAAAGAATTCGAGGTACAGGAGGATGAGAACGGGGGGATGTTTGTAAATATACATTCCTTTAAACGCAAGGATATACCGTTCTTTTTGGAAGGGCCAACCCGGGCTATGAAAGTAACTGGCGACATTATAAATGGGCGCAAGCTGTATCGACAAATCAGACAGAGCGAGCTTTACGACAAAAAGCTGGGTATGTATAAGGTGAATGAGAGTCTGGCGGGGCAGCCGTTTGAACTTGGTCGTTCCAGAGCTTTTACGCCAGGGTGGCTGGAAAATGAATCGATATTTATGCATATGGAATATAAATATTTACTTGAGTGCTTAAAGGCGGGGCTTTACACTGAATTTTTTGCAGACATCCAAAAAGCGCTACCCCCTTTTATGGACGCTGCGATCTATGGAAGAAGTACGCTGGAAAACAGTTCTTTTATTGCTAGCAGTGCTAATCCTGATGCAAGTTTGCATGGAACGGGCTATATTGCGAGGCTGAGTGGATCTACGGCAGAATTTATTCATATGTGGCTATGGATGATGACAGGCGGGCAGCCATTTGGCTATGATTCTAGGGGGCTTACCTTGAAGCTGGAGCCCAAGTTGCCAGGGCGGCTGTTCACAGCTACAGGTGAGTTATCCTTCTGCTTTCTCGGAAGCTGCCAGGTGACGTTTTATAATACAAGTCGTATGGATACTTACACGCCGGACTGCATAGTGAAACAGTATATACTGCATTATAGCAATGAGGAGCAGAAGACAATAAACCAGGCTGTATTAGACCAAAAAGAGGCGCAGGATGTGAGAGATCGGCTGGTTTCTCGTATCGAAGTGTATCTGGAGAGATCGCTTTAATTCATTTAAGCCGTCATGCTGCCAAACGGAGCATGACGGCTTTTTAAAACTCTAGACTCTTGTATTAGTGCGAATTATGCAGAAAAATCTTGCAATTCCAATATGACAGGGCAGTGGTCACTGCCTGTAATATGGCAATCGATACTTGCGTCTTTTAATTGCGGACGAAGCCGCTCCGAGACGAGGAAGTAGTCAATCCGCCAGCCGATATTTCGTTCCCTTACTTTTGGCATATAGGACCACCAGGAATAAACGTCCGTCCGATCAGGATAAAAATATCTGAAGGTATCTATAAATCCGGCGTTAAGCAGCTGTGACATGCGGTCTCGTTCCTCGGGCGTGAACCCAGCATTACCGTAGTTGGCTTTGGCATTTTTGAGATCGATCTCCTGATGAGCCACGTTCAAGTCTCCGCAAATGATGACAGGCTTCAGAGCGTCTAGTTGTTGTAGATAGTTGCGAAAACGGTCTTCCCATTCGAGCCTGTATGGCAGTCGGGATAAGTCTCGTTTCGTATTCGGTGTGTACACATTGACAAGATAAAATTTTTCGAATTCCAGAGTAATGGTGCGCCCCTCCGGTTCTTCATTTTCTTCAAGTCCATAATGCACAGAGAGCGGCTTGATTTTGGTGAAAATAGCTGTGCCGGAATACCCTTTTTTCTCGGCGTAATTCCAGTATTGCACGTATTCCTCCATGTTCTCCATGAGAATTTGTCCTTCTTGAAGCTTCGTTTCCTGTACGCAAAAAATATCAGCATTCGTCTCTTTTAGATAAGTATAAAATCCTTTGGTTACACAGGCCCTTAAGCCATTTACATTCCAAGATACTAATTTCATTTGATTAAACTCCTTGCTACTCCACGCAGTCAAGCGGTGTAATGGGTATATCCTCGATTAAAAGGCTGTCCCGGACAAGCGCTCGAACAGCGCTATGGAAACAGCCTTTTCTACATTAAAATAGGTTATAATACGATGCTAGGCTCCAACGTCCACACTGGGTCTTATTTTGCTAGAAAATAAAAAAAGCTTCCTAAATAGGAAGCTTCGGCTATACGTCCCAGGAGGGATTCGAACCCCCGACCGACGGCTTAGAAGGCCGTTGCTCTATCCAGCTGAGCTACTGGGACATAAAATTCAAGCGAATATTAATATACCATATGGATGAAAAAGATTCAAGTCTTATTTTGCATATATCACTTATTTGGACTCTACACCACATGAATTCAGACTACACATCGTTTTTTTTGCCTTATAAAAGGGTATGTTAGAATACAGGTGAATATGTTGAAGACGAGTGGTTGAACTTGTGCTACTGTTTCTCATATAATCTACAAATACTTTAGCTTGCGGAAGAGAGGGGGTGCCTTGAAAATTAAGGACTCCAAGGTGACGACAAAAGAAAATAATATCGTATTGTTTCCGAAGACACTGGACTACTATCAAATTCAACTTACGGTGATGCTTGAAAACGAACGTTACGGAGAAGCGGTGGCGATGCTGCGTTTTTTGATACGGTGTCAGGGCCAGGAGCAGAAACAATACGATGAATGGAACGCTCTATTACAATGGCTGGAAGCTGCATTTCCACAGTACGCTGACAGCGGGGCGGTAACGGACAATGTGGAAGAAGACGAAGTCAGTGAAGTTGAGCTGGCTCGCCGTCATGCACGCTTTAAGCAGGAACAGGACGCAGGTTACGGTAACAAGCTTTTGCAGATGGCTATGGATCAACCGTTATCCGAACAGACGATTCTAGCTTTGGAACAGCTATCCTACTTGGAACTGCCGGAAATTGACGATGCCTTGCTTCGCTGGATTACGGAACGGGAAATCCATCCTCTGCTCCAATTCCGTGTTCTGCAGACATTGAGACGTCGCGGAATGGAAGGGACGATAGAAATCAGACGGGGTGATGAAAAGGCGGAAATCGATATTGAAACGGTTCCGTTACAGCCCGACGAGTTTCCAGAGGCGATTATGCGTATTTTGGAACGGGTAGCCGACCAGACTGAAGTACATGAGCCTACACTATTCTATTTTGCACAGGAGCTATGGTCACAGTTTGTGATGGCAGTGTACGGTACGAAAGATTATAGATCAATGTTAGTGGAAGAGGACGGAATGCCGGATATTTGGGCAGCAGCACTCCATCAGACCGTTTCGGAAAGTTTGAACGGGAACAATAATGAAGAAGAAACCCGGGCTATATATGGCATTACGGATGCACTGCGCTTCCGTTTTGAGCAAGCGTATCGGTCGATGCGATTATTCGTAGCGGCGGGAATGAACACTCCATAATGACCGGAAACGTTTACCTGTTAAAGCATTCAAGGGCTGCTCTTGAAAAAGACAGTAATGTTAGATATACTATAGTGGTTATTTTGTGTGCGTTGATTGTAATGAAAACTAAGTGAAGATTTTGTTGGAGGGGAAAGCATAAAATGAAAGCAACTTGGGAGAAAATAGAGAAGAACCTTGGGGTTCTTGAAGTTGAGGTAGACGCGGATCGTGTAGCCGCTGCACTCGACAAAGCTTTTAATAAAGTGGTTAAACAAGTAAGCGTACCTGGATTCCGTAAAGGTAAAGTACCACGTCCTATCTTTGAAAAACGTTATGGTATTGAAAGTCTGTACCAGGATGCAATTGACTTCCTGTTGCCAGAAGCATACAGCCAAGCTGTAGAGCAAACAGACATCTTCCCAGTAGATAGCCCAGATGTTGAAATTGTTCAATTTGCTAAAGGCGAATCTTTCAAATTCAAAGCAAAAGTTACGGTTAAACCTGAAGTAACTTTGGGCGATTACAAAGGCGTAGAAGTGCCTGTAAGCAAAATCGAAGTAAGCGACGAAGAACTGGCTCAAGAGCTGGAGCGCCTGCAACAACGTCATGCTGAATTGGTTGTCGTTGATGAAGATGCTGCTCAATCCGGTGATACAGCTATCATTGACTTCGACGGTTCCGTAGATGGCGTACAGTTCGAAGGTGGACAAGCTGAGAAGTATTCTCTGGAACTGGGTTCTAATACCTTCATCCCTGGCTTTGAAGATCAAGTGATTGGTTTGCACACTGGTGATTCCAAGGACGTTGAAGTAACGTTCCCTGAGAACTACCATTCTGCTGACCTCGCTGGTAAACAAGCTGTATTTAAAGTGAAAGTTCATGAACTGAAACGCAAAGTTCTTCCTGAATTGGACGATGAATTTGCTAAAGATGTAAGTGAATTTGACACACTTGCTGAATTCAAGGAAGACTTGAAAAAGCAATTGCTGGAGCGCAAAGAAAACGAAGCTAAAGCAGCTCGTGAGGGCGCTGTAGTGGAGAAAGTTGCTGAAAATGCAACAATCGACATTCCTGAGGCAATGGTTAAGAGTGAAGTGCAAAACATGGTTCGCGATTTCGACAACCGTCTGCGCAGCCAAGGCATGAACCTTGAAATGTTCCTCGGCTTCTCCGGTCAAAGCAAAGAAGACCTGGAAGAGCAGATGAAAGCTGATGCTGAGAAGCGCGTACGCAACAACCTCGTGCTGGAGCAAGTGGCTAAAGCAGAAAACATCGAAGTTTCTGAAGCGGAAATTAATGAAGAACTGCAAAACATGGCTGACACTTACAAACGTTCTGTAGAAGAGATCCGCAGCATTCTGGAAAGTAACGGCTCGTTCGCTAACTTGAAAGAAGAGATCTCACTGCGCAAAACAATCGCTTTGCTGGTGGAAAACAGCAAAGAAGTTGAAGCGCCAGCTGCAGCTACTGAGTAATTTAAACGATAAAATATACGGTGCATGCTGTAACAGGCTGCAACGTAGTAATTAGATAAGGATAAGGCACGTAGTGAAAGTTACGTGCCTTATTTTTACCTTAGACAACCCAAATTTTAGTCGTTTATGGAAAGCGCTGTGAATGGTGTTTTCTGCTTTACATAAGTCACTACCGTACATTTGCACATACATACGAAACATGGTTAAATATGAGAAGGTCTCGGCAGGTCGTCTGTAAATTGCCTGCATTTTATATACGAGCACAGGCAAATATGACACGAGACTCTGAACATGTTAAAATATTTTGTAAGGTGTTCACGTTTCATGATTGCCGCTTCCGTTTTAATGGGACTTAAGGAAGCGGATGAATACAGGTGTTCATTTTAATAAAGAAAAGAGGTTGGTCGTGATGAGTCTCGTCCCTATGGTTGTGGAACAAACGAATCGAGGAGAACGATCTTACGATATTTACTCGCGGTTGCTTAAGGATCGCATTATTTTCCTAAGTGGCCCGATTGATGACGATGTCGCCAATCTCGTCATTGCACAGCTATTGTTCCTTTCTGCGGAAGACCCGGAGAAGGACATTAATTTGTACATTAACTCGCCAGGCGGTTCTGTTACTGCAGGCATGGGTATATATGATACAATGCAATTCATTAAGCCGGACGTATCGACGATTTGTGTAGGTATGGCTGCTAGTATGGGTTCTTTATTGCTCACAGCTGGTGCGCCAGGCAAGAGATATGCACTTACCAATAGTGAAGTCATGATCCACCAGCCGCTCGGCGGCATTCAGGGGCAAGCCTCCGACATGTTGATTCATGCGGACTGGATTATCAAAACACGTGCCAAGCTGAATCAAATCTATGTGGAGCGTACGGGTCAGCCTCTCGAAAAAATCGAACGTGATACTGACCGGGATTTCTTCATGGAAGCGGAAGAGGCAAAGGCATATGGTATCATTGACCAGGTGCTATCTAAACCGATTAATCTGTAAAGGGGTGGCTCTATGTTTAAATTTAATGATGAAAAAGGACAATTAAAATGTTCTTTCTGCGGTAAATCTCAGGATCAGGTTCGCAAGCTTGTTGCCGGACCGGGCGTATATATATGTGACGAATGTATCGAGTTGTGCACGGAAATTGTAGAGGAAGAATTGGGTCATGAAGAAGAAGTAGATCTGAAAGACATTCCAAAACCAATGCAAATCCGTGAAATTCTGGACCAATATGTTATTGGTCAGGATCAAGCAAAAAAATCATTGTCTGTTGCGGTATATAATCACTACAAACGTATTAATACACAAAACAAAATTGATGATGTAGAACTGCAAAAAAGTAACATTTTGATGCTTGGACCTACAGGTTCGGGTAAAACGTTGCTTGCGCAAACTATGGCTAAAATTTTGAACGTTCCCTTTGCTATCGCAGATGCCACTTCCCTCACGGAAGCAGGTTATGTGGGTGAAGACGTTGAAAACATTTTGCTGAAACTGATTCAAGCTGCCGATTATGATGTAGAAAAAGCCGAGCGCGGTATTATCTACATTGACGAAATTGATAAAGTGGCCCGCAAATCCGAAAACCCGTCCATTACGCGTGATGTATCGGGTGAAGGTGTACAGCAGGCGTTGCTTAAAATTTTGGAAGGTACGGTTGCTTCTGTACCTCCGCAAGGCGGTCGCAAGCATCCGCATCAAGAATTCATTCAAATTGATACGACGAATATCCTGTTCATTTGCGGCGGTGCCTTTGATGGTCTGGAGCAAATGATTAAACGTCGTATCGGTAAGAAGGTCATCGGTTTTAACGCGACTAGTGAACAAAAAGATCTGAAACCAGGCGAATATACCTCCATGGTATTGCCTGAGGATCTGTTGAAATTCGGTCTGATTCCGGAATTCGTAGGACGTTTGCCAGTTATTTCTACGTTGGAGCCGCTTGATGAGAAGACATTGGTTCGTATTTTGTCTGAACCGAAAAATGCCTTGACCAAACAATACCAAAAGATGCTGGAACTGGACAATGTGCAACTGGAGTTTAAGCAAGATGCCCTGGAAGCCATTGCTCGTGAGGCGATCAAGCGTAACACGGGTGCCCGTGGCCTTCGTGCAATTATCGAAGGTATTATGCTCGACGTTATGTACGAAGTTCCTTCCCGTGATGATGTTACGACTTGCGTCATCAACGAACAGGTAGTAAAAGACAAAATCGCACCGGAACTCGGTGGTACAGATAAGGATAAAAAACAAGAAGAGAGCGCCTAAGGATTGATACTTCGCGATCTCTACAACATGAGAAGCCAGATCTCCACTTCACTAAACCTGTATGAGGTTTTATGGGGTGGAGGTTTGGCGTTAATGGGAGAGAAAAGTACATGTTCTTAAGACAAGACACACGTCCCGTTAAAGTCGGGAATCTGACGATTGGCGGCAGCAATGAAGTCATCATCCAAAGCATGTGCACAACCAAAACGGCAGATGTGGAAGCTACAGTAGCCGAGATTCTTCGCTTGGAGGAAGCTGGATGTCAAATAGTGCGGGTTACCGTCAACAATGAGGAAGCTGCCGCAGCTATTAAAGAAATTAAGAAACGGATTCATATTCCGCTGGTTGCAGATATTCACTTTAATCACAAGCTGGCTCTACTGGCAATTGAAAATGGGATTGACAAGGTTCGCATTAACCCAGGCAACATTGGACGACGTGAAAAAGTGGAAGCTGTCGTTAAGGCTTGTAAAGAAAAGGGGATTCCGATTCGGATTGGTGTGAACGCCGGATCATTGGAACAGCATTTACTGGATAAGTATGGCTACCCTACGCCAGAAGCGATGGTAGAAAGTGCGCTGTACCATATCGGGATACTCGAAGAACTTGATTTCCATGATATTATCGTATCACTCAAGGCTTCTGATGTTCCAATGGCAATTGCCGCTTACACAAAGGCAGCTGAAATTATTAAGTATCCCCTCCATTTGGGCATCACTGAAGCGGGTACGCTCTTTACTGGGACGGTTAAAAGCGCGGCGGGTATGGGGGCTCTGTTGGCAGCAGGTATCGGGTCCACCATGCGTATTTCGCTAAGTGCCGATCCGGTAGAAGAAGTGAAGGTAGCACGGGAGTTGCTCAAAACGTTTGGGTTGATCACGAACGCAGCTACATTGATTTCTTGTCCGACTTGCGGGCGTCTGGATATTGATCTGTTCTCTATTGCGAACGAAGTAGAGGATTACATTGCAAAACTCAAGGTGCCGATTAAAGTATCCGTACTGGGGTGTGCAGTTAACGGCCCGGGTGAAGCGAAGGAAGCTGATATCGGAATTGCTGGAGCACGCGGAGAAGGTCTATTGTTCCGTTATGGAAAGATGATTCGCAAAGTCCCTGAGGCTGAAATGGTTGACGAATTGAAAAAAGAAATTGATATTATCGTCAAGGCTTATGAGGAAACAGGTAAAATACCGGGACGTGAAGAGCGTCACTCTGCCGAGAAGGTGTAGGCAAAAGCGGTTATTTTAAAACAGGTATAATCATAAACTATGGTCATTGTATAAGCGCCGTGGAGAGCAGCTCTGCTACAGAACTGTTCTTCGCGGCGTTTTTGTATTTCTCTCTGATCTTTTGAAAGACTGCCGTTTAGCTCTCGTGGAAAAGGAAATACTGTCTTTCATAGAACAGCATTTTCAAATTGCTGAGATGAGAAACGGAGGAAATACGATGGACTTGACTATGATATTGTTATTGGTGCAAATGTTTTTCGGGATTGTCATTGGTCTGTATTTCTGGAACCTTCTGCGGAGCCAGAAAACGAACCGTAGTGCGGTGGATCGGGAATCTCGGAAGGAATTGGATAAGTTGCGCAAATTGCGTTCTATTTCACTTACTAAGCCGCTAGCTGAACGCACACGGCCTGCCACGTTACAGGATATCGTCGGTCAGAAGGACGGGCTGCGTGCGCTCAAAGCGGCGTTATGCAGTGCGAATCCGCAGCATGTCATTATTTATGGCCCTCCTGGTGTAGGGAAAACGGCTGCAGCACGTGTGGTGCTGGAAGAGGCTAAGAAGAATCAGTCCTCCCCGTTCAAGGGGGATGCTAAATTCACGGAGATTGATGCTACAACGGCCCGTTTTGACGAGCGTGGTATTGCGGACCCGTTAATTGGTTCAGTACATGATCCAATCTATCAAGGGGCAGGAGCGATGGGTGTAGCGGGTATCCCTCAACCTAAACCCGGAGCTGTAACGAAGGCTCATGGAGGGATGCTATTCATTGATGAGATTGGCGAGCTGCATCCAACGCAGATGAATAAGCTGTTGAAAGTGCTGGAGGATCGAAAGGTATTTTTGGAAAGTGCATATTACAATTCAGAGGATTCGCATACGCCTGCTTACATTCACGATATTTTCCAAAACGGTCTGCCTGCGGATTTCCGTTTGGTAGGTGCGACAACCCGTTCGCCGCATGAGCTGCCACCTGCTATTCGATCCCGGTGTATGGAAATTTACTTCCGTGCCCTGCAGCCGCAGGAGATTGCTCGTATTGCTGAAGATGCCGTACACAAGCTAGGCTTTGGCCCTTGTCCAGAGGCAGTAGAGGTTGTACAGCGTTATGCGACAAACGGCCGAGAGGCAGTCAATATGATCCAGCTTGCTGCTGGTTTGGCACTTACCGAGAAAAGGGAACGACTCGATGCTTCGGATGTAGAATGGGTGGCGGGTAGCAGCCAAATTCAACCCCGTCCTGATCGGAAAATACCGGGCTTACCGCAAATCGGATTCGTTAACGGATTAGCTGTATACGGTCCGAACATGGGCATGCTGCTGGAAATTGAAGTTACTGCGGTTCCGGTTCCCGAAGGAAAGGGAAGCTATAATATTACGGGTGTTGTGGATGAAGAAGAGATCGGAGGTAATTCCCGAACACTGCGTCGTAAGAGCATGGCTAAAGGCTCTGTGGAAAATGTTCTGACTGTTTTGCGTACGCTCGGTTTATCTCCGTCCAATTACGATCTGCATATCAATTTTCCTGGAGGGACGCCAGTAGATGGTCCGTCGGCAGGGATTGCGATGGCAACAGCTATTGCCTCCGCGATGCGGGGCATTCCGGTGGATCATGAAATTGCCATGACTGGCGAGATTAGCATCCATGGCCGAGTCAAACCGATTGGCGGCGTATTAGCCAAGGTCGAAGCTGCTTTTCAGGCTGGGGCCAAAAAAGTGATCATTCCGCAGGACAACTGGCAAGCTCTTTTTGACAGCATTGAAGGTCTAAAAGTCATCCCTGTACAGTCGGTTACTGAAGTGTTCCGTCATGTGTTTGGGGAAGAGATGACGTCGGATGCGCCTGTACATGCGCCAATTGAGACTTTTCGCCCATCTCAATCCTCCTTGTTGCAGGCGGATGGAACACATAATGGGACGATTTCAGATACGGGATCTTGCTAATGAACTAGTCTTTCATTGGTTTTTTTATAAAACATTTGATAAAATATGAAAGATAGCAACGTGAGGATTGTAAAATCCGGAACCTGAGAATCACTGGAGGTGCGAAAGCGATGGGACCCACCAAGATAAAAGGTCGTCGTTTTCCTTTGCTGCCTTTAAGAGGACTTCTGGTTTACCCGAGCATGGTTCTGCATCTCGATGTGGGCCGGGAAAAATCGGTTAAGGCTTTGGAAAAAGCGATGGTTGAAGACAATTTGATTCTCCTGTGTTCTCAATCAGAAGTTAATATTGAAGAACCCACACAAGAGGATATTTTTCGAGTCGGCACGGTAGCCAAAGTACGCCAAATGCTCAAGCTTCCCAACGGAACCATTCGAGTATTGGTGGAAGGGCTGGAACGCGCCGAGATTATTCAATATACGGACAATGAAGAATATTATGAGGTAATGGCTAAGGAACTGCACGAGGCAGAAAACGTACAGCCTGAAACGGATGCGCTTATGCGTACTGTATTAACTCAGTTCGAGCATTATATCAATTTGTCCAAAAAGGTAACACCAGAGACTCTCGCTGCGGTATCTGATATTGAGGAGCCAGGGCGACTGGCTGATGTGATCACAAGCCATTTAACGCTCAAAATTAAGGAAAAGCAGGATATACTGGAGACGATCGACGTAACTCAGCGTCTGGAGAAGCTCCTAGATATTTTGAATAATGAGCGTGAAGTGCTGGAGCTGGAACGTAAAATCAACCAGCGTGTGAAAAAGCAGATGGAAAAGACGCAAAAGGAGTATTATCTGCGTGAACAAATGAAGGCGATTCAGAAGGAACTTGGTGAGAAGGAAGGTCGCGCAGGAGAAGTTGAAGAACTACGCAACCAGCTAAGTGAACGAGAGTTGCCTGTTCCGGTGAAGGAGAAGGTCGAAAAGGAAATTGACCGTCTGGAAAAAATGCCAGCAAGCTCAGCCGAGGGTGGTGTCATCCGCAATTACGTTGATTGGCTGTTAAGCTTGCCTTGGAACAAGTTCACAGATGATGATCTCGATATTGTCAAAGCAGAAGAAATACTCGATAACGACCACTACGGGCTGGATAAGCCCAAGGAGCGAGTGTTGGAGTATTTGGCCGTGCGCAAACTGGTGAAGACCATTAAGGGACCCATTCTGTGTCTCGTAGGTCCGCCAGGAGTCGGCAAGACCTCGCTGGCTCGCTCGATTGCCAAATCCATGGGTCGGGAATTTGTCCGCATCTCTCTTGGAGGTGTGCGAGATGAAGCGGAAATTCGTGGTCACCGCCGGACCTATGTTGGCGCGATGCCGGGACGGATTATTCAGGGAATGAAGACCGCAGGAACATCTAATCCAGTTTTTTTGCTGGATGAGATTGATAAAATGGCCTCCGATTTCCGAGGCGATCCATCGGCGGCATTGCTCGAAGTGCTTGATCCTGAACAAAACAACACGTTCAGTGACCATTTTGTTGAGTTGCCGTTTGATCTGTCCAACGTGATGTTTGTTACGACAGCCAATGCTGCACATAATATCCCGCGTCCGCTGATGGATCGTATGGAGACGCTCTATATTCCCGGCTACACCGAACTGGAGAAGCTGGAAATTGCCAATCGGTATCTCCTGCCCAAGCAGAAGAGAGAGCATGGCTTAGGAGAGGAACAATTGGTTATTGGGGAGGATACGTTGCTCCGTGTCATTCGCGAATATACCCGTGAATCCGGTGTGCGGAATCTGGAACAGCAAATGGCTTCTCTGTGCCGCAAGGCGGCGAAGTCAGTTGTATCCGGTGGTGAAGGACCGATTCAAATCACACCGGATAATTTGAAAGATTATTTGGGTATCGCCAAATTCCGTTACGGTGTAGCAGAACTGGAGGATCAGATCGGTACGGTTACAGGCTTGGCATGGACGGAGGTCGGTGGTGAAACACTGATGATTGAAGTGACGGTCGTGCCTGGGAGCGGGAAACTGATTCTTACAGGTAAACTGGGAGACGTCATGAAAGAATCCGCGCAGGCGGCATTTAGCTACACTCGTTCCAAGGCGGTCGATCTGGGTATTGAATTGGACTTTTATGAGAAAAATGATATCCACATTCATATTCCTGAGGGAGCGATTCCAAAGGATGGCCCATCTGCCGGAATTACGATTGCTACCGCATTAATTTCGGCTTTGACCAACCGTCATGTATCCAAGGATGTAGCGATGACGGGCGAAATTACCCTGCGCGGTCGTGTATTACCGATTGGTGGTTTGAAAGAAAAGTCGCTGGCTGCCCATCGGGCTGGCTACAAAAAAATTCTGCTTCCCAAAGATAATGAACGGGATTTGAAGGATATTCCCGACAGTATCCGGCAGGATGTTGAATTTGTTCCCGTTGCCCATATGGATCAGGTGTTAAAGCATGCTTTGGTTGAGCAGGCAAGGGTACATTAGAGAGGAATTAAAGACACAATGAAAGTAACAAAAGCAGAATTTATAATAAGTGCGGTTGGCCCGGATCAGTTTCCTGTGGACGCTTTGCCAGAGATTGCTCTGGCGGGGCGCTCCAATGTTGGTAAATCATCACTGATTAATCGGATGATTAACCGTAAAAATTTGGCGCGTACCAGTTCTACGCCAGGTAAAACCCAGCAACTCAATTATTACCGGATTAATGATGAACTCTATTTTGTCGATTTTCCTGGTTACGGTTATGCTAAAGTATCCAAAACGTCTCGCAAGGCTTGGGGGCAGATGATTGAGTCTTATTTGCTGGAACGTGAGCCGCTCAAGCTGGTGCTGCAAATGGTAGATTTGCGCCACCCACCGTCCAAGGATGATATCATGATGTACGACTGGCTGCGCCATAACGGGCTTCCGGTCTGTGTTGTAGGCACAAAAGCAGATAAAATCCCTAAAACACGGCGAGAAAAGCACTATAAGGTAATCAAGCAGGAACTCGGAATACTTCCCGGGGGTTTGTTTATCCCCTTTTCATCCGAAGAAGGCATGGGCAAGGAAGAGCTGTGGTCGGTCATCTCCAGCTATATCGAGAATAACGACGAAGAGCAGACGGAATTGTAAGGTTAGGGGCGTCCTGAAGGACGCCTTTTTTTCGTGATGTTAGATTCAAAGACATTAAACTCACTAAATGGGTAGGAATAATATATGATAAACAAAGGATATCGTGGGATTTAAGCATAAAAGTGAGCAAATGGGGGATTATGCAGCTGAGACTCCGTTATTCTCCGTTTATTTCCGATGAATGCCGGATATTTATGATTTGATGCGCAAGAAAGCGCTACAGGTCTGATGTATAATAAAGCATAAAGTTTACACTACAGGTTTGAGGAAAGAATTGAGGAGATTGGTATGGCACAGCGGTTAGCCACAGAGTATGTAAAAACCACTTTGACCTTGTCAGAAACCCAAATGGACGAATTTTTGCAGGCAGTGAATGATCCTCAGGTGCATTACCGCATTAAAGTTCTGGATAACGGAAGACAGGAAATCGTTCTGGAGCATATGGCGGGTGAGGAAGTTCATTTATTTTTTGAAGCCAAAGAGGGAGCGTTTGTCTGTGAATTAACTTGCCGCTTAGTTCATCCACAGCTAACCCTGTTTATACGCCAGCTATTTGTTCGTTTTAAGGGTGAAGGTATTGTTTACCGCATGTATCAAGGATTCACTATGGTGTATTTTTATAATGAAGGTGCGGTTCGCAAAATTATGGAAAAGAATGCGGAAGGCTCCAGGTTGGTGTTTGAATATAGAAATACAGTGCAAGAACTGCAACAGCTTTTTCAACATCAGAACGTCGAAAAAGAAATAGCAGATGTATACAATCTCATTAATTCGTTACTTGACGAGCGGAATCTGGCGCGTACTTTCTCTGAGCTAGAACAGATTGACCACAAGCTTCGGATGAGTTGCTCCAAATTATTTGCACTGGAAGCTTAAAAGGCTGAATATGGAATGAATTGTTATACAGTGTAGTCCCTTTCTTTACCGAAAGGGGCTTTTTTATTCCAAAAAAATGATTGCATTTGCTGCACATAGATGTTATTTTTAATCTCGTTGAAAATGAATATAGGAACCAGGATTCACTCAGGACATTGAATGTTGCGAGAGGTTATCCCTCGGGAAGTGAATGACGTAGGTCCTAGCGGATGAAATTTTTTTCAAACATTTTATTCCTAGGAAGGGGGAACCGAAAGATGGAATTGGAATACTCAACTTTCGGAAGACACGTTGCCGTAGATACTTGGGGTGTTGAGTTTGAATTACTGAACGATGCGCAGTTTCTGGAGACTCAATTAGTTGAAGCTGCTGAAGCTTGCGGAGCAACGGTGATGTCCGTTCAATCCAAGCAATTCGAACCACAGGGAGCTACCGTGCTTGTACTATTGTCGGAGAGTCATCTCTCTATTCATACGTATCCTGAGAGAGGGTTTGCCGCTATTGATTGTTATACTTGCGGTGAGACTGTTGATCCACAGCTAGCTATTGATTACCTGGTATCCGTTCTAAAACCGAAAAAAACATATGCGAAGAAACTGATTCGGGGCTTGGGTGAACTTCAGGTGGAATCCCCGGAGTGCAAGCTCGCTGAGTTGGTGTAAATCTCCTTTATGGAGCCGTGTGCGTCCTATACCATAACCATGGAACATTTCCATGGTTATTTGTTTTAAAAGTGGTTTACACTAAACTAAATCGTACAGAACGTGCTGGATGTTTATGAAAGCCATCCAATTTTCATAAACAATTCATAAAACAGCCGAAGGGGATTCGGACTTCTGTGATATAATTAACATAGTTTATGATAACAGTGAGTATTCTTATTACAGTTTAGGCAGGTGAATTTTACAATGCACATCGTCGTTGTTGGGTTGAATTATCGTACGGCGCCTGTGGAAGTCAGAGAACGGTTTACATTTGCAGAACAGGATTTGCCAAAAGCGCTGGAACAACTCAAACTTACCAAAAGTGTGTTGGAGGGCGTAGTTGTCGCAACCTGCAATCGGACTGAAATATATGTTGTGGTGGACCGCCTTCACATGTGCGGTTATTTTATACGCAGTTTTATGGAACAATGGTTTGGTATTCCTCGTGATCAGTTTACACAACATTTATATATATATGAGGACGAGCAGGCTATTCGGCATTTGTTCCGTGTGACTTGTGGTCTGGATTCTATGGTTATCGGAGAAACACAAATTTTGGGACAGGTAAAGAATGCCTTTCTTCAGGCTCAATCTCAGAAAATAACGGCAACCTGGTTTAATATGTTGTTTAAGCAGGCCGTCACATTGGGCAAGCGTGCCCATTCGGAGACGTCGATTGGAGAGAGCGCCGTATCTGTTAGCTATGCTGCAGTTGAGCTGGGCAAACGGATTTTCGGGATGTTTACGGATAAAAAGGTACTGATCCTCGGTGCTGGTAAAATGAGCGAGCTTACCGTTAAGCATTTGTACAGCGGCGGAGCTGCTGAGGTTATTGTAGCAAATCGAACTTTGTCCCGCGCCGAGGATCTGGCCTCCAAGTTTAACGGAACGCCAGTTACGATGGAGGAAGGCATAAATCGGTTGGCGGATGTGGATATTGTGATTAGCTCGACTGGTGCTCAGGGGTATATTCTGGATCGCAATCGCGTCGAAGCCAGTATGAAACGTCGCCAGTCTCGTCCTTTGTTTATGATTGATATTGCGGTTCCGCGCGATTTGGACCCGGCTATTGGCGAATTGCAGAATGTTTTCCTATATGATATTGATGATCTGGAAGGGATCGTGGAGAGCAATCTGGAAATGCGTCGTACTGAAGCTGCAAAAATCGAGCATATGATCGAAGATGAGCTTAGTGAGTTTTATCAATGGTTGAAAACGATGGGAGTGCGTCCGGTGATTCGTGCATTACAGGAAAAAGCGGAGTCTGTACATCAGGATACCCTGGAAAGCTTGTTTAACAAGCTTCCCGAGCTGGATGAACGGCAGCGTAAAGTGATAAGCCGCTTGACGAAGAGTATGCTGAATCAGATGATGCATGATCCAATCAATCGGGTTAAGGAACTGGCTGTCCAAAAGCAGGGAAATGAGGCGCTAGACATGTTTAGCCACATTTTTGCTTTGGAGGATCGTTTGGAGGACGCCGCTCAGAAAGTAGATAAAAGCGATGCATCTGCGTTAATAAAACCGGAGGCTGGTGTTCATGGAAAAACCGGTCAGGCTCAGGCTTTGCCAGCGTCGTTTGCGCCGGCCAGCCTGTAAAGGTGGGTGAACAGACGTGGCCTCAGGCATGCTTATATATGATTCAATGATTTATGTTTTTGCCCTGAGCCTTCTGTTTGTATTTTCGGATGGAATTCGTCGCAATGCGAATGCTAAACGGACAGGTACAGGGCTTCTTATTGTCGTTGTAATGCTCCAGCTTGTTTTTATGGGAATGCGAACCTGGAATGAAGGGCATCTTCCTATTTTTGTGACCTACGACTTTCTGTTTCTGTTCTCATTTATCCTGGTACTGATTTCTTTGATTCTGTCACGTTATCAGCGATCGGAATTTGCGGTGTTGCTGCTTAATATCATTAGTTTTGCTGTTCTTGTGCTCAACAATATATGGATGGAGCCGATTGACAACCCGCTTGGAAATTGGCATACCGTACATGGGCTGCTTCTGATTCATATTGCGCTAGCTAATCTTGGCTTTGTCGCGATGACGGTAGCGGCTGTATTTTCGGGGTTGTATCTGTTTTTGCATCGTAAATTGAAAGTCAAGAAATGGAATGACACGATCAAGCGCCTGCCGAGTCTGGAAATGATGGATCGGTATACACATATGGCGCTATTAATTGGTACTCCTTTGCTGGGAGTTTCTATTGTTGTGGCTGTTATTTCTATTATTGCCGAGGAACGCTGGCGTCTTTTGCTAGATACCAAAGTGCTGATGACAGCGATTGCCTTATGTGTGTATATTGTTTTTTTAGTGAGCAAAAGATTGAACCAGCGTTCAGGCCTAGTCATGGCAAAGTGGTCTTTGGTTGGCTACACGCTGTTAATTCTTAATTTTTTGCTGAATTCCTGGTCTGTATTTCATCAGTGGACGGGAGAGTGAAAAGCCATTTGCAGCATTTTGTCCCGATTTCGTTGAATTGTAACAATAAGATCTGTTGTGTTGTAGGCGGCGGCAGGATTGCGGAACGAAAGGTTAAGGGGTTGATGGAAAGTGGGGCTTCCATTACCGTCATTAGCCCAAATATAACGCCGGATTTGCAGATCCTGGCCGATCACAAGCAGCTCCACTGGGTAAATCGCGTATATCGCGAGGGCGACCTCCAGGGAGCCTTTCTTGTATATGCCGCTACGAACCAGAGAGAAGTGAATAATACGGTTGCGCATGAGGCCAGACAAAGGGGTATACTGGTAAATGTAGCGGATCGCTCGGAAGAGGGAGATTTTATAACGCCAGGCATCATCCGACGAGGGAGACTGACGATTAGTATTTCAACCGAAGGGGCAGGACCCGCTGTGACCGCTGATATTACATCAGCCCTGGATACGTTGTTCAGTAGCGAATACGAGCCTTATCTGGATTTCATGCACGATATGAGACAAGTCATCAAACGCAAGATAAGTTCCCCACAACAAAGGACCAAACTATTAAGGCGCTTGGCGAGTAGCGGAATTTTGGAACAGATACGACGTCATGAATTTATGGCTTGGACCGAAAAAGAAATAGATCTATGGATTGCGCAAAATCAGGAGGAATAACATGCGAACAATTGTGGTAGGCAGCAGACAGAGCGCTCTGGCGTTAACTCAGACCGGGCATGTCATTGAGGATTTGAATGCACTGTGCGTGGAGCATGGATTGGATTTACAATTTGTCGTCAAAAAAATCCTGACCAAGGGTGATCGAATATTAGATGTAACCTTGTCCAAAGTGGGTGGCAAAGGGCTTTTTGTGAAAGAGATTGAACAGGCCATGCTGGCTGGTGACATTGATATGGCAGTACATAGTATGAAGGATATGCCGTCCGAATTGCCGGAAGGTCTTGTCAATGGCGCTGTGCCGCGCCGTGAGGACCCACGCGATTGCCTGATCACCTTGGGCGCCAAGAGTCTGGAGGATTTGCCTCCAGGAGCGAAGGTAGGCACAAGCAGCTTGCGCAGAGCCAGTCAAATCAAGTCCATGCGACCTGATCTACAATTGGAGCCAGTACGTGGCAATATTGATTCCCGTCTTAAAAAGCTGGAGACGGAAGGTTTTGACGCCATCATTTTGGCAGCAGCAGGCTTGCACCGGATGGGCTGGAAAGACCGAATTACGTCCTATATACCGGAGGAGGCATGTTTGCCGGCGGTGGGACAGGGAGCGCTCGGTATTGAATGCCGTGCGAGCGATGAAGAGCTGTTGGCATTGTTGCGTCTCTACAACCACCAGGATACCTCAGCTACGGTTGCAGCAGAACGAACCTTTCTGGGTGTGTTAAATGGGGGATGCCAAGTGCCAATCGGAGCTCATGCGGTTTGGGCGGGTCAAGAAATCAGCCTCACAGGGATGGTAGGCTCGCCAGACGGCGAAGTTATTTTGAAGGAAACGCTCCAGGGAAATGATCCGCAGAAGCTGGGAGAAGCGGTAGCGGCCAGTTTGATAGCCAAAGGAGCAGAACAGATTCTGGCTCAGGTGAGGGGATAATGGAATGGTGGGAAAGGTATATTTAGTAGGTGCAGGACCTGGAGATGCAAGATTAATTACGGTCAAGGGTTGGGAGTGCATTCAACTGGGTGATGTCATTGTGTATGACAGACTGGCAAGCCCTCGCCTCTTGGGGCTGATGAAGCCAGGGGCCCAAAAAATATATGTTGGCAAGCTGCCAGATCGTCACACCATGAAGCAAGAGGAAATTAATCAGCTGCTGGTGGATTTAGCCTTGGAAGGAAAAACAGTCGTCCGGCTCAAAGGGGGAGACCCCACTATTTTTGGACGAGTCGGCGAGGAAGCCGGGCTACTGCGTAAACACGGTATTTCCTATGAAATCATACCTGGCATCACATCAGCCATCAGTGTGCCTGCCTATGCAGGCATTCCCGTTACACATCGGGAGATGGCCTCGTCGCTGTCTATCATTACAGGTCATGAAAGTCCGGATAAACTCGATAAAAGTATTCATTGGGATAAAGTAACGAACGCAACGGGTACACTGATCTTTATGATGGGTGTAGCGAAGATCGGCTATATCAGTGATCAGCTGATAAAGCACGGTAAGCCGTCCGATACTCCAGTTGCTTTGATCCGTTGGGGGACCCGCGCCGAACAAGATACGCTAGTGGGTACGCTGGCGGATATTGAAGCCAAGGTGAAGGTAGCGAATTTTCAACCGCCCGCCGTCATCGTTGTCGGAGAAGTGGTCAATCAGCGTGAACAGTTAAAATGGGCTGAGGATATGCCTTTGTTTGGGAAGCGAATTTTGGTTACTCGCGCACGCGCGCAAGCCAGCAGTCTGGTTCACCGGATTGAAGAGCTTGGCGGTGAACCTTATGAATTCCCAGTTATCCAGACCGTTGTCCCTTCGGACGAGCCAACAAAGCTGAAAATTAAAGAGGCATTTGCGAGACTTCCTGAATATGACTGGGTGTTTTTTACCAGCGTTAACGGAGTGGAATACTTTTTCACTCACTTAAAGGAACAGGGCAAGGATGTACGTGCGCTATACAAAGCTCGTATTGCCGCAGTGGGACCAGCTACAGCAGACGCACTTCGAAAACACGGAATTGTAGCAGAACAGATCGAAGGACCTTTTCAGGCAGAGGGATTGCTTGAGGCGTTTGAACAGGATTTGCAGGCAGGACAAAGCGTATTTCTGCCAAGAGGTGACCTTGCTCGCTCCTGGTTGCCGGATCAGCTGAGGGAGATGGGACTTCATGTGACCGAGGCTGATTTGTATCAAACGGTATTGGCGGCCAACACACAGGATGATGAACTTCTCAAGCTGCTGGAGGAGCGTGCCATTCATGCAATTACGTTTACCAGTTCCTCAACCGTAACCTTTTTCATGGAAGCCCTCAGACAAATGGGGATCAGTGATCCAGTCTCGCTGCTGGAGGGAGTTACGATCGCTGTGATCGGTCCTTTGACTGGTGAGACAGCAACCCAGGCCGGCTTGACTGTCAGCCTAATGTCAGAGAAGGCGACCATTGAAAGTCTAGTTCAATCGTTATGTGACTGGAAACAATCAAGTACGGTTATGACATTATAAATTTTAATTTTTACAAGTGAATGTATAAAAAATGGAGGTTTGTAATTATGAGTGTCCCTTTTACCAGACATCGTCGTTTGCGCCAGTCGGCTGCTATCCGCAGCATGGTGCGTGAAACGGTATTGAATCCAGCTGATTTTATCCAACCGATCTACGTAACATTTGGTACTGGAGTGAAACAGGAGATCAGCTCCATGCCAGGTGTATACCGTTTTTCCCTGGATCGGCTGGAAGAAGAACTGAAAGAAATTAGTGAGCTCGGCATTCCTGCTGTGCTCCTGTTTGGCATACCAGAAACCAAGGACAGTGTAGGGACTTCAGCTTTTGTGGACAACGGTATTGTTCAGGAAGCTACCCGTTTGATCAAATCGCGTTATCCCGAACTGCTGGTCGTGGCAGACACTTGCTTGTGTGAGTTTACGGACCATGGACACTGCGGTATGGTGCACATGCATGAGCATGATGGTGAGGTATGCGGTGAAGTATTGAATGATGAATCTCTGGAGGTGCTGGTACGTACAGCCGTTTCTCAGGCCAGAGCCGGTGCAGATATTATCGCTCCTTCTAATATGATGGACGGTTTTGTACAGGCGATTCGGCAGGGACTCGATCTGGAAGGTTTTTCACATATTCCAATTATGTCGTATTCCGTCAAATATGCGTCTGCTTTTTATGGTCCTTTCCGGGAAGCTGCTGATTCTGCGCCGCAGTTTGGTGACCGCAAATCCTATCAGATGGACCCTGCCAATGCACGTGAGGCGTTGCGGGAAGCGGAGTCCGATGTGATGGAGGGTGCAGACATGCTGATGGTGAAGCCTTCTCTTTCTTATCTGGATGTAATGCGCACCATTAAGGACCAATTTGATTTGCCTATGGTGGCTTACAATGTCAGTGGTGAATATGCAATGGTCAAAGCGGCAGCCCTCCAAGGCTGGATTGATGAAAAAGCAATGGTGCTGGAGATTCTGACAAGCATGAAGCGTGCCGGTGCAGA
Organism: Paenibacillus sp. TSM33; assembly: GCF_056099025.1. Taxonomy (NCBI): domain Bacteria; kingdom Bacillati; phylum Bacillota; class Bacilli; order Caryophanales; family Paenibacillaceae; genus Paenibacillus; species Paenibacillus sp. TSM33. The sequence continues at coordinate 30,836 of NZ_JBLZXB010000018.1, read as the reverse complement.
TATGATTATTACCTATTCTGCCAAGGATGCGGCAAGATGGTTGAAGCAATAAGTGTATTTTTCAGAAGACAGGAGTGATTAGAATGATCGACGAACAACGAACGGTACGCAAGGATACGCGTTCCAAAGCAGCCTTTGATGAGGCAAAACAATATATTCCGGGTGGCGTGAATAGTCCGGTTCGAGCTTTTAAATCCGTAGGTATAACACCGGTATATATCGAGCGTGGAGAAGGATCGCGTGTATATGATATTGACGGTCAATCCTATATAGACTATGTGTGTTCATGGGGACCGCTTATTATGGGCCACGCGCACCCCGAAGTGGTTAAAGCCTTACAGGCTGCTGTTGTAAAAGGAACCAGCTTCGGAGCCCCAACGTTGGCGGAAACGGAAATGGCTAAGCTCGTATGTGAGCGTGTTCCTTCTATGGACATTGTTCGTATGGTCAACTCGGGGACCGAGGCGACAATGAGTGCGATCCGACTCGCACGTGGATTTACGAAACGTAGTAAAATCCTTAAATTTGAGGGTTCTTATCACGGTCATGCGGACAGCTTGCTGATAAAAGCGGGCTCTGGTGTTGCGACCCTAGGTCTACCCGATAGTCCGGGTGTACCTGAAGTCGTGGCCACACATACAATCACTGTCCCTTATAATGATTTGGCGTCGGTGAAGCTGGCTTTTGAGAAATTTGGCGAAGAGATTGCTGCGATTATTGTCGAGCCAGTAGCCGGCAATATGGGTGTTGTACCGCCACAGCCTGGATTTTTGGAAGGTTTGCGTGAGGTAACCCGACAGTACGGAAGTCTGCTGATATTTGATGAAGTGATGACTGGATTCCGGGTAGGACTTCATTCTGCTCAAGGGCGCTTTGGTGTGACGCCGGATCTTACGTGTCTGGGCAAAGTGATTGGTGGTGGCCTACCTGTAGGTGCATATGGCGGCCGTCGCGACATTCTAGAGCAAATTGCACCATCTGGCCCGATCTATCAAGCGGGTACGCTGAGCGGAAATCCGCTAGCTATGGCAGCAGGTTATTCGACGCTTAAATTGCTGACACCGGAAGTATATGATCATCTGGAAGAACGGGCAGCACGGCTTCAGGCCGGATTCGAACGTAACGCGCGAGAGCTGGGGATTCCTGTCACGATTAACCGTGTAGGTTCTATGGTGTGTCCGTTCTTCACAGATGAGAAGGTTGTCAATTTTGATACAGCTAAAACGAGTAATCAGGACCACTTCCGCCGTTACTTTACTGAAATGGTCAATGAGGGCGTTAGTGTAGCTCCATCTCAATTTGAGGGCATGTTCGTATCAGGTGTGCATACAGTTGAGGATATTGATGCGACCATTGAAGCGAACTATCGCGCGCTCAAACGTCTATGAGTTGGAAAGGCAGCTGGAAAAGAAGAGGACCGTGGCTGGAAGTCACACCAGGGCGAGAAATTGCAACTGATGAAAATCGTGCTGAAGCTGTGGACCGCTGGTTGCTGAACCGTCTGGGATTACCGGACAAGCTGTGGCGCAGGCTACGGCATGAAAAAGGGATTGAACTTACAGGGGACCGGCTGCGGCTGGCCCTTTTTCCTGTAGTGGACCTCGGCGTCGTCCCACGTTGGTATGATTTGAAGATACTATACGAGGATGATTTTTGCTTGGTCGTGCACAAACCAGCGGGGATGGCGGTCCATCCAGACGGTGGTGTAAAGGATGGACCGCTGACGTTGGATCATGCTGTCGCATCCTATTATGAAATCAACGACATTCATACAGCAGTACGGCATGTACATCGTCTGGATGTGGACACGACAGGCCCGGTGCTTTATGCGAAAAATGAATTTGCGTTGCTCAAGCTGGACGAACAAATGCGAGCTAAGGACATCGGTCGTCGTTATGTAGCTTTGGTACGAGGGAAAGTACCTCAATCGCTGCGGACGTTGGATTGGCCGATTGGCAAGGATAGGCATCATAAACAGCGCCGCCGTGTATCCCCAACTGGACAGAAGGCGGTTACCCATGTGGAAGTTGGAGAAGTATCGGGTAGTGGTCCGAATGCGGTCAGTCTCGTGTATCTGACGCTGGAGACAGGTCGGACGCACCAGATACGCGTACATCTTAGTCATGCTGGCTATCCTTTACTTGGGGACGTATTATACGGCGGTCGTGCTGCTGATTTTGGCAGACAGGCCCTTCACGGAGAGCGCCTTACCTTCTGTCATCCGCTGAGCGGTGAAACGATAAACGTGGAGGATGCTTGGCCGGATGATTTTCAAAAGCTGCATAAACAGCTATAAAAGATGGCATGCCTTCTATTTTGGCGCATATACTTGAACCTAGAAACGGTTTGCAATATGGAGTTTCCGTGCGCCTGACACGAGTCAGAGGATGTGCGGAGGCTGCCCAAAGGAGGATGCCATCCTTGAATAAACAACAGAATGATCAGCCGCAAGGCTTGCGTTTTGATATCTATGAACGCATTCATTTGACGGAGGAAGCTGCCGGGATTGCCGAGTTGGAGGAAATTGAGCTTCTGCCACGCATTCAGGTTGTAACCCACGGCGACCATGCCGCTTTGCGAGGGCATTTGCTGCTGGAGGGCGTGTACCGCACACCTGAACAGATCACGAGCGAGCTTCATCATTTGATCCCTGTGGAAATTACCATTCCGCTGAATCGGGTAGGAAGATTGGAAGATATCTCTGTGGAGATTGAAAATTTTGATGTGGACCTGCTCTCTTTACGCAGTCTAAACATTACAGGGGTTCTTTCTTTGCATGGGGTGGAAAGCTCTCATGCAGAGGAGACAGCGGTTTGGCTGGATGAGGAGTTTACTGTAGTGCATGCGCCTGAGCATCCGGCTCCATCTCTTTCCGGCGATGGGGAGCATCGTCACGAAGAGGCCTATTCTACCCAAGACTCGGCATTCAACAACTATACAGACTCGGAAACTTCATACACAGTAGCAGCGCAACAGGAGTCAGCTTACTGGGAACAGTCGTCAGAGGATCAACTTGAACAGAAGTTATCATTGGAGCAGCAGACTTATGACCCGATAGTAGATCCGAATCGATATTATGAGCCATGGACGGGAAAAGCAATTGAAGACAGTTCTTCCGAAGTGAAGCATGAGCAGGAGTCACCGGAAGTGTGGGGAATTCAGCAAGAGGCAGTAGGGACGGTAGGAGATGAGCCTAAAGTATCTTCTACATCTCCCAATGTAGCATACGACTCTTTGCTGTCGGAGCCGCATTCTGACACAGAGTCGGAGATTTATTTGGAGCCGCAGTTGGAAGCAAGTCAGGGGAATGACTTTGACTTCAGGCCTGAGGCGTCAGAACAGGTAAACCATGAAGTTCATGATACCTTTACTGAGGAAAAGCCAGAGATGCGCGTGGCTTTTAACAGTAAAAAGGATGAAGGAGCAGACGAGCCGGACCCGGTTGTCTACTCATCATTGCTTCAATCCAGCCGTTCGGTAAAAGAAGCGGAACACCAGCAGCAACTGGAACATGAACCGCAAGGTCAGGATCAGAAAGTCGACGAAGAGCGTGAGGATGCCAAGTGGAAAAATCTTTTTTTCCATACACAGGATGAAACGCCTTTCCGCAAGGTAAGGTTATGCATTGTACAGCGCGAGGATACACTGGAAACGATAGCAGACCGTTATCAACTCAGCACACGGGAGCTTCAATTGTATAACAGATTGGCAGAGCATCATGTAGAAGAAGGGCAGGTATTGTACATCCCTTGATTCGGTTGCTGAAACATGCGACGAAGTGCTGACTATCGTCAATGAGAAATGGGTGTTGACTATAGTCAATGGGAAATGTATGATGTGGTATAGTTATTGAAAGACTGAGATCGGGAAGAGTAGGCAGCAAGCCCTTCAGAGAGTGGAATTGCAGCGCTGTGAGGTTCCGCAGGAAGCTACTGGCCGAAGTCACCCGGGAGTCGCCTGTTTGAACGGTTCCTCATTTCATTCCTTCGGAAGGTAAGAGGTTCACGGTAGAATAAGGCCGGTCCGCAACCGTTATCTGCATAAAGTGTCACACCATGTGTAATGGATCAGTGGATACATGCACTAGGGGTGAAACAAAGGTGGTACCGCGAGAGAACAGCCTTTCGTCCTTTGAGGATGAAGGGCTTTTTTTATTTGCCAATTGAAAATCATGGAGGTATCCTGATATGTCAGAACAAGACAACAAGACAACCTTGGAAATGCCAACAACGTACGATCCCAAATCAGCAGAACAAAAATGGTACAAAACGTGGATGGAGAAGGGCTATTTCCGCGCCGGGCAACATCCAGAGGCGGAGCCTTTTACCATCGTTATTCCACCACCGAATGTTACGGGTATGTTGCATATTGGACATGCTCTTGACTTTACTTTGCAGGATATTATTATCCGCGCCAAGCGAATGCAGGGTTATGATGCCTTGTGGCTGCCAGGGGCAGACCATGCAGGTATTGCTACTCAAACAAAAGTAGAACAGAAGCTGCGTGAAGAAGGCCTAACTCGCTACGATTTGGGCCGTGAGAAGTTTTTGGAGAAAGTGTGGGAGTGGAAGGATCTTTATCTGGACAATATCCACAATCAATGGGAGAAAATGGGCTTTTCTCTCGATTATTCTCGTGAACGTTTTACATTAGATGAGGGACTGTCCAAAGCAGTACGCGAAGTATTCGTTAAACTGTACAAAAAGGGTCTGATTTATCGCGGTAAACGCATCATTAACTGGGACCCCGCTGCACGTACCGCATTGTCGGATATTGAGGTGGAATACAAAGAGGTGAACGGAAATCTGTATCACCTGCAATACCCTCTGAAAGACGGTAGCGGCTTTATTACTGTAGCCACTACACGCCCTGAAACGATGCTGGGCGATACGGCTGTAGCTGTACATCCAGAAGATGAACGCTATAAGCAAATGATCGGCAAAACGCTTGTGCTTCCAATCATCGGGCGTGAAATTCCGGTCATTGCGGATGACTATGTAGATAAAGATTTCGGTAGCGGCGCGGTTAAAATCACACCGGCTCACGATCCGAATGACTTTGAAATGGGTCAACGTCACCAGTTGCCTCAAATTACGGTGATGGACGAGACGGGAACGATGAATGCTGAAGCAGGCAAATATCAGGGACTGGATCGCAGCGATTGCCGTAAGCAAATCGTCGCTGATTTGAAAGAGCAGGGTGTACTGATTCGTATTGAAGAGCATGTACACCAAGTAGGTCATAGTGAGCGTTCTGGCGTAGTTGTAGAACCTTATCTGTCGACGCAATGGTTCGTGGAAATGAAGCCTCTGGCAGCTAAGGCGATTGAAGCACAGAAGGCTGGCAACGGTGTAAACTTTGTACCGGATCGCTTTGAGCGTACTTATCTGCATTGGATTGAAAATGTGCGAGATTGGTGTATTTCCCGTCAATTATGGTGGGGACACCGTATTCCGGCTTGGTATGATGAGGAAACCGGAGAAGTGATTGTATCGGCGGAGGACCCTACCACTTTGCCTGAATATGCCGGTAGAAAGCTCAAACAGGATGAGGATGTACTCGATACTTGGTTCAGCTCTGCTTTGTGGCCGTTTTCGACCCTAGGTTGGCCTGAGCAGACAGAGGATCTCAAACGCTATTATCCGACGAATGTTCTGGTGACAGGCTATGACATTATTTATTTCTGGGTATCGCGTATGATCTTTACCGCGCTGGAGTTCACGGAAGAGATTCCGTTCAAGGATGTACTTATGCACGGTTTGGTTCGTGACGCGGACGGAAGAAAAATGTCCAAATCCCTGGGCAATGGTGTTGATCCGCTCGACGTGATCGACCAATATGGTACCGATGCAATGCGTTATATGATCTCCACCAGCAGCACACCTGGACAAGATCTTCGTTTCCGCTGGGAACGTGTGGAGCAGGCGCGTAACTTTGCCAATAAAATCTGGAATGCATCACGCTTTGCGCTGATGAATCTGGAAGGCGTCACTGCGGCAGATATAGACATTACCGGTGACTTGAGCACCGTTGATCGTTGGATTCTGCACCGTCTAAACGAAACTTCACGCGACATCACGCGTCTAATAGATGCTTATGAATTTGGCGAGACAGGCCGCCTTCTGTACAACTTTATTTGGGATGATTTGTGCGACTGGTACATTGAGTTTGCGAAGCTTTCCCTATATGGCGATAATGCAGAGGCGAAAAAGAAAACACAATCCGTCCTTGCCTATGTTTTGGATCGGACACTGCGCATGATTCATCCGTTCATGCCTTTTATCTCCGAGGAAATATGGCAGCATCTTCCGCATGAGGGAGAAACGATCACACTAGCTGCTTGGCCTGCTTACGATCCTGCTTTCGAGGATAAGGGTGCGGTCGCTGAAATGAATTTGCTGATCGACGTGATTCGTGCTGTGCGCAATATCCGCGCTGAAGTCAACGTGCCGATGAGTAAAAAAATTGAATTGCTCATAAAACCCGGCGATCAAGCCGTTCTTGATATCATTAACCGCAATGGGGAGTATGTACGTCGATTCTGTAATACGTCTGAATTCGACGCGGGATTAGAGTTCACCGCTCCAGATAAAGCCATGACATCTATTGTTAGCGGCGCAGAGCTATACCTGCCGTTAGCCGGACTGCTAGATATTGCCCAGGAAATTAGCAGACTCGAAAAAGAACTTCAGCATTTGAACAGTGAAGTGGAGCGCGTGGAGAAAAAGCTCTCCAACCAAGGCTTCGTGGCAAAGGCACCAGCCAAAGTCATCGAGGAAGAGAAGGCCAAGCAAGCCGATTACTCAGATAAGCGCGCTAAAGTTATCGCACGTATTGAAGAACTCAAGGGATAATTTCACTCACAATAAAATGACCTGAAGGTGAAGAGGATGTCAGATACGATCAGGGGCGGCGACATAGCCCCTTTACAAAGTTATGATGAAGCAGTGGAATGGATTAACGGGTTGATTCCGTTTGGCATTAGACCCGGACTGGAACGAATCGAACAGCTGATGAGTAGGCTGGGTGATCCCCAACGACATCTGAAATTTATTCATATTGCGGGAACCAACGGTAAGGGCTCGACTTGTGCCTTTCTAACCTCTGTTCTTCTGAAATGTGGATACGATGTTGGGACCTTTACTTCTCCGTACATCACCCGATTTACGAACCGTTTTCAATTCAATGGGACCGATATTCCAGATGAAACGCTGGTTTCACTCGCCAATCGCTTGTATCCGTTGGTGAAAGAAATCGCAGATAGTGAGTTGGGATCACCTACGATGTTTGAGGTGTCCACAGCGTTGGCTATTTTGTACTATGCTACGGTATCTTTTCCAGATGTTGTGGTATGGGAGACAGGTCTCGGGGGAAGGATGGATGTAACTAATATCGTGAGTCCTATCGTCTCGGTCATTACGAATGTCGGCTATGACCATACGGACATTTTGGGAGATACACTGGAACAGATTGCAAGAGAAAAGGCTGGGATCATCAAGCCGGGTGTACCTGTCGTCAGTTGTGTATCCCAGCCCGAGGCTATTCAGGTCATACGTGAAACGGCGGCCAAGCAAGGAGCTACCTTGTACCTGGCTGGAGAACAATTTACGTATGAACGGTTAAATGGGAATGAAACAGGTCAGACCTTTTCATTCGCCGGACCCTTTCGGCATATGGAAATCGACATCACGTTGTTAGGTGAGCATCAATGTTCTAATGCGGCAGGAGCTCTGATGGCACTTGAAGTCCTGCGTCAGTATATGGCTTTTGTGTTGGATGATGAGGATCTGCTGGAGGGCTTTAAGCAAGCTGCCTGGGCAGGGCGTCTCGAACAAGTTAGTACATCGCCGAGAATTGTCCTTGATGGGGCTCATAATCCAGAAGGGGCGCAGACGCTGGCCAAGAGTCTCCCACAAGTGTATTCGTACAAAAAATTGGTTTTAATGATGGGGATGCTGTCAAACAAGCATCATGAAGCATACTTGCAGCATATACTGCCACTAGTGGATACGCTTATCCTGACCGAGCCCGATTTTCGCCGCAAAATGAATGCCACTGATTTGGCTCATCTCGTGGAGAAGCTGCGGCCGTCTTATGCCAAAACGGATTTAAAAATTATTGTAGAAGGTGACTGGAAAAAGGCTTTAGACCTGCTTCAGTCACATACGGAAGCGGAAGATCTGGGGGTGGTGTCCGGCACGCTGTATCTTATTGCGGATGTACGGGCTACCCTTATGTATCAAACCGATTCGGAAAAAGGTTGGTGAAATTTGTTGATTACTTCGGAACATGTTCATTTTATCGGTATCGGCGGCTACGGGATGAGCGCGATTGCTCGGGTCATGCTGGAGATGGGATATACCGTGACTGGCTCAGATGTGGCATCACAGGAGCTGACAGAAAAACTGGCGGCAAAAGGTGCAAAAATATATATTGGACACACGCCTGAACATATTGCGGGCGCAGATATCGTCGTCTATTCAACAGCATTGTCACGTGACAATGTAGAGCGGGTGGCAGCGGAAGAATTGAATATTCCAACACTGCACCGTTCACAGATGCTGGCTCGCCTGCTTAACGAACGTAAGGGTATAGCGGTTGCGGGTGCGCACGGGAAAACGACAACTTCTTCTATGATCGCTCTGGTTATGGAGAGATGTAACGTTGATCCAACGTATATTATTGGCGGCGAAATCACGAATTTGGGAACGAACGCCAAAGCGGGTAAAAGCGAGTTTGTCGTTGCCGAGGCGGATGAGAGCGATGGTTCTTTCCTGCAATATCATCCTTGGCAGGGTATCGTAACCAATATTGAAGCGGATCATTTGGAAAATTACGATGGAGATTTTAATCGGCTGAAAAGTGCTTACGTACAGTTTTTAAGTCAAATTCGGCCGGATGGAGCAGCTATTGTATGCGCAGATGATCAGAACATCCGAGAGATGCTGCCTCAGCTCCAGACTCGGGTCATTACTTATGGGGTAGAGCATGAAGCGGATTACATGGCGACAGATATCCAATTAGGTGACCGCCGATTAAGCTTTACGATGAGCCGTAAGGGAACAGCACTCGGAACGATTGAATTGTCTGTACCAGGTAAACATAACATGTATAATGCGATGGCTACCGTAATTTCATGTCTGGAAGCAGGAATTCCATTTGATCAAATTGCTGCAACTATTGTGGAATTTCACGGAGCAAAACGTCGTTTTCAAGTGCTAGGTGAAGGCAATGACATTTTGATTATTGATGACTATGCGCATCACCCAACAGAGATTGAGGCTACGATCAGTGCAGCGAGAGCAACTGGCAAGCGTATTATAGCCGTGTTCCAGCCACAACGCTACAGTCGTACCTTTTTCCTGCTGGATGCGTTCAGCCGTGCGTTTAGCGAGGCTAGTGAAGTGATCATTACCGATATTTATTCACCAGCGGGAGAAAAACAGATTGAAGGTGTGCATTCTTCCAAACTGGTGGATTTAATCGTCCAAAACAGCAATGCGAATGCAATCTATTTACCGACCAAAGAAGCCGTGATCGAAGAGCTGAAAGATCGGTTACAACCAGGTGATCTTGTGCTGACAATGGGAGCAGGAGATATCTGGAAAGCTGGCGACGCATTAGCACGCCATCTTCGCGGACAACAAGTGTAATACGCATGGATATAGGCTGTTACGCCAATGTATTATAGCTTTGAAGGGTATTCCGAACACGAAAGTGTTTCGGGATACCCTTTTTTGTAATGCCGTGGCATATTTCCTCAGCTTGACTCATACAACAGACTATGAGGAAGTATGGGACAAGGAGGGAGTGCATCCATGAACAAGGCCAAGATGACATTCCGGTTCGATCAACAGTTGCCGGAAACAAGCCGGGAGGATAAGCTACAGGTGCTTCCGAACAAAAATGAGTCGTTTACGAACGGACAGCGTGACATGATTAGAGATACGGAGTTACACCACGATGATGAGCTTTATCAAACGGATAACCAGCGTAAAGGAATGGAACGGACTAGTAGTATGGAGAAACATACTCGAACTACACAACATTCAGAGCTCGGCAAACCTGTGGAGACGAATAAACGCACTGCAACTCGGCGCTTTACTCCAACATTGAGGGTACAAGAGGGATGGGACGACCCTTTTGGTCGTTCGGCAGCTTCCTGGTCAGATGCGGACGTTCTACCGGAAAGTCCAGAAGAGGATGATGTTGAGGAGGCCTATTATTCCGGTCAAGAGTATAGAAAGCGTCCACCTCACCCTTCCAGATGGAGATTAATCGGTTCTGTAGCCAGTGCGTTGGTGACTGGGGGCATGTTCGGATATATTATGTTGTTACTGTTTAACGGAGGTAGTATGGTCCCGGGATCTGATTCTTTGGATAATGAGGCTGTACCCGTTTTTAAAGAATCTGTTGATGTCGATACAACGTCTGCAAAAGAGAATTCTGCCCCTGTCACCGTTGTAGCGACTCAAGTGTCTCCACAAACCTATTACTTGCTGCAATACGGGGTTTTCAGCACTCCAGAGAGGGCTTTACAGGCAAAGGAAGAACTGTTGAAGGCAGGCATTGCAGCAGAAGGGGATAGCGAGGATCAAAACCGAGTATATGCAGGAATATCGTCGGATAGGGAGCAAGCCAAGTTGCTAAGTAATCAATTGAAGACACAAGGAGTGGAATTGTATGTCCGCGAGCTCGAATTACCCGGTTTCGAAAAAGCGGCTTACGGAGGTAATGGTGATAAACTCACTACCTTTTTTCAGTTAAGCAACTCATTAGTGGGCAAGCTGAGCGGACTTTCCTCAACTTTGCTCAGAGAAGAAGGCCTAAGTACGGTGCCAGCCTCCGACATGAGCGAGCTGAACGACCTGCATCAGCAGTGGACACAAAATATCGCTGCACTTCCCACTGGTCTTCCGAAGGAAGCGGCTGCCACCGCAACTTCGCTTGAAAAGGCGATGAACAGCGCAGTCTCTGCACTTGGAGAATATAACAAGAACACAGCCAAGGAACACATTTGGGAGATTCAGTCCTCCATGATGGAATATGTTTTGCGTGAGAAGGAATTTATCCAATTCATAAAACAGTAGACTAACCATACTTTCCGGCAAGGAACTGGAAATAGTTCCCCATGCCGGATTTCTGTTTGTATTGCAGTACAAATCACCGTATAATAATGAAGGTGTCAAAAAATGGCGAGGGAAGATCAGGATGAAAAAAAATGTAGGAATGCTTATACTGTTTTTGTTGCTCGGTTGGCTTTTGGGTGCCTGGATTGCTAAGGCCCTTCAATCGGTCAAAGTCCTTTCCTTTCTGACCCACCCCACTACGATATCCTGGTCGCCGAGAGCGGATCTGGATATTATCAGCTACAACATAACGATAAATTTTGAATTGAGCCTGCTTAGTCTGATCGGCATCATCGCCGCATTCTGGCTGTATCGCAGGCTCTAACTGATGAAAAGGAGCTTCCCTTATGGACGGGAAAATTACGCCCCGCATTATTCTGGCATCGACTTCACCAAGAAGGAAGGAATTACTCGCATATTTGAGACTCCCCTTTGAGGTGGTGCCGAGTCATGCGGATGAAAGCACGCCTGAGAGCTGGACGCCTCAGCAAATCGTGGAGACCCTTGCGGCCCGCAAAGCCGAAGCGGTCGTGCGCACTGCCGCACAGTCCGAGGAAGCTGGATTGGTGATTGGCAGTGATACGATTGTCGTGCTGGAGGATTCGGTATTGGGCAAGCCTGCTGACCATGCGGACGCGGTTCGTATGTTGACTGCATTGCAGGGAAGAACACACCGTGTGTACACTGGGGTAGCCTGCATACATACCGGAACCGGCAAGATGCTTGTTAGACATCGCCAAACGGAGGTCACAATGAAGCCTCTAAACCAAGAGCAAATTGTGGCATACGTAAATACTGGAGAACCGTCTGACAAAGCAGGATCGTATGGCATTCAAGGCATGGGTGCTACGTTGGTGGAATCTATTCAGGGTTGTTATTTTAACGTCGTAGGATTGCCGCTTTCCTTGCTGTCGGACATGTTGTCCGATTTTGGAGTAAATGTGCTGCGTCCATAAAAGGGGATAAACATATGCTGGAGTCGCCAATACTGATGCTTCGCGACCTCCCCCATGAAGAACGACCAAGAGAGCGCATGATGACATATGGGGCGGATGCCTTAAGCAACGCGGAGTTGCTAGCAATACTACTGCGTACAGGAACACAAAGTGAATCATCTGTGCATTTAGCGCAGCGTATTTTGCAGCAGGCAGGGAATCTGCGTCAACTGGTGGATATGAGTCTGAGCGAGTTGACCCAGATTAAGGGGATTGGAAATGCTAAAGCGATACAGCTAAAAGCGGGTATCGAACTCGGGCGTCGATTGGCATTGTCACGCCACTTGGAGACCCCGGTGATTAGTTGCCCGCGGGATGTGGCAGATCTGCTGTTTGAACAGCTTCGCTATTTGCAGAAAGAGCATTTTGTTTGCCTGTTTCTAAATACCAAAAACCATGTCATTGCTCAGGAAACGCTATCTATGGGCAGCCTGAATTCCGCCATCGTGCATCCTCGTGAAGTATTTCGGGCTGCAATCAAGTGCAGCAGTGCTTCGATTATTTGCGCTCATAACCATCCGAGCGGTGATCCGAAGCCAAGCCCGGAAGATGTCCAGTTGACTCGCCGTCTGATGGAAGCGGGCAACATCGTAGGCATCGACGTGCTTGATCATATTGTGATCGGGGACGGGACCTTTGTAAGTTTGAAGGAACAAGGTCTGATATAATATAATATTTAAATCAAACATTTAAACACGACCGGATAAACCGGCCTGAATAAACCGTTTATACAGGGATAACAGATTTCAGGGAAGAGAAAAGGAGATTAACATCATGCTGGGTGGCTTTACAAAAGATTTGGGAATTGACTTGGGGACGGCAAACACGCTTGTATACGTAAGAGGTAAGGGAATTGTGGTTCGTGAACCATCTGTAGTCGCTTTGCGTACAGATACAAAAACCATTGAGGCTGTTGGGGAATCTGCGAAAAAAATGATCGGCCGCACACCGGGAAATATCCGTGCAATTCGTCCAATGAAGGATGGAGTCATTGCCGATTTTGATACGACTGCAACGATGATTAAATATTTCATCCGTCAGGCGCAAGCACAACGTTCTTTGTTTCCGCGCCATCCGAACGTGATGGTTTGCGTGCCTTCGGGCATTACTGCAGTGGAACAGCGTGCTGTTGAAGATGCGACCAAGCAAGCAGGCGCAAGAGAGGCGTACACGATTGAAGAGCCGTTTGCAGCGGCGATTGGCGCTGATCTGCCAGTATGGGAGCCTACGGGCAGTATGGTTGTCGATATCGGTGGAGGTACAACCGAAGTTGCGGTCATTTCCTTGGGGGGGATCGTAACAAGTCGTTCTGTACGAGTGGCTGGCGATGAAATGGACGAGTCCATCATTCAATACGTGAAACGTCAATACAACCTGATGATTGGTGAACGGACTTCTGAGCAGCTGAAAATGGAAGTTGGCTCAGCTATGCCATTAGAGCAAGTGGAAACATCGGAAATTCGCGGACGTGATCTGGTAACAGGCTTACCGAAGACAATTACGATTACCTCCGATGAAATTAGCGAAGCATTATCGGATACTGTTAATGCGATCGTGGACGCAGTCAAAGTAACATTGGAAAAATGCCCTCCCGAGTTGGCGGCGGACATCATGGATAGAGGAATTGTACTGACTGGTGGTGGAGCACTATTGCGTAACCTGGATAAGTTGTTGGCAGGTGAGACCGGAATGCCGGTGATCGTAGCGGAAAATCCTCTGGATTGTGTGGCAATCGGTACGGGTAGAGCACTGGAAAATATCCATTTGTTCAAATCGCGCAGCAGTTCTGCCGTCCGTTCCAAACGTTGAATCGGGGGTGTAGGAACTGTTTAAGCTGTTTGGCAATAAAAGACTATTTGTTCTATTGATCGGAATCGTTCTGTTTATTGCCCTTATGGGGATTACACTTGGACAGAGAAATTCCTTAACCTGGCCCGAGAAGTTCGCCAGAGATTCAATTGGCTTTGTGCAAGGTATCTTTTACAGGCCCGCTTCAGCAATAGCGGGCTTCTTTGAAGATATCGGCAATATGCGTAGTATTTATGAAGAAAATGAGCGGTTAAAAATAGCCGTAGCCAAGCTGACTCGTGACCAGATTCAGACTCATAATTATGTTGAAACAAATGCCAGATTGCAGAATGAACTGAAGTTCACCCAAACGCAAAAGGCGAAAAATAATTATGATTATCGTGTTGCTCAAGTGAACAGTGTTAGCAATGATTCCAAAACGCTCGTGATTGATATTGGTGAGAAGGACGGAGCCAAGGTTGGTCAGGAGGTTAGTTCACTTGAAGGATTTGTTGGAGTCATTAGCCGCACGGGGAATTTTACGTCTACCGTTACGCTGTTGACTACATTGGACCCTAAAAATCCGAATTCTTATGCTATTGCAGCGACAGTCTTGGGTAAGGAAAATCAATCGTTTGGTATGATTGAAAGCTATGATCCGGGTACAAACAGATTTCAAATGACTCGCATTGAAGAAAAAGATCCAATCGCAAAGGGTGATCAGATTATTACGTCTGGTGCAGGCGGGAAGTTCCGCAAAAACCTAATGATTGGAACGGTGGAGAAAATTCAGGTTGGAGAGTTCGGCAAAACACGGACAGCGATTATTAAACCGGCAGCCAGCTTTGTGGATTGGAAAGAACTGCTCGTCCTCTACACTCCTGAGGTACCGGAATAATGAAGATGCGCGGTCAGGTTCTGATACTGCTGCTGTTTGTCCTGTTTATAGCTGAAGGAACGATTCTTCCGTGGCTTCTCCCGGATAGTTGGCATTCAAGAATGGTACCAAATTTTGTGTATGTTATAATTTTGTTTGTATCTGTGTATTACAGCCGTCATACAGCGTTGGTGCTAGGTATTGTTTTTGGACTTATTCATGACGTAGTGTACTACGGGTTTATCATCGGCCCTTATTCTTTTGCAATGGGGTTGTCTGCATACTTATTAGGACTTGTGTTTACAGCTAGACGTGCACCGATGCCCATTATGATGGCGGCCGTGTTGATTGGTAGTTTCCTGTTGGATTCTATGCTTTTTGCCATTGATCAGCTATTCCAGCTGAATCATCAGACTTTCAATTGGGCACTTGCTCAGTATATGATTCCTGATTTGTTTATCCACTTTCTGTTCGCCCTCATCATTTATGTCCCAGTTCGCAAGCAATTGCAGCGTTTGGGCACCCGTGTGAAAAAGGAAGAGACTGTCTAGGTCTTTTTACACACATTTTGTCCGGGTTAGCAGGGATTTGACGTCCCGGGGACGAAATGATTGAGATAGGAGGGACAGGCTTATGGCGGTGAAATCGAATCATGTCACGATTAAAGGCATCAAAGATGGCCTGGTATTCCTGCTGGACGATCAATGCGAATTTGAGGATTTGCTGGGTGAACTGCGTTTTAAGCTGGAGCACAGTCATCAAAATATTTTAACAGGCCCGATCATTCATGTGGATATTAAGCTGGGAAGTCGGGAAGTAACTGAGGAGCAGAAGGAAAGTATTCTGGAGATTTTGAAGCAGAAGGGGAATCTGCTCATCAGGTCTGTAGAATCACCCGGATTGCCTGCGGTAGTGCAGGGCAAGCCCCCCATTCACACGGTGACAGGGATTATCCGTTCAGGACAAGTGCTTCATCACAATGGAAACTTACTCTTTTTGGGAGATGTTAACCCGGGTGGAATTATTACTTGTACCGGTGATATTTATGTCCTTGGCGCTCTGCGGGGTATGGCGCATGCAGGGATGGAGGGAAATAGTGAAGCGATTATCGCGGCCTCCTATTTTGCACCAACACAGCTGCGAATTTCCGAAATGATCAGCCGTCCACCAGATGAATGGGAGACACGTGAATCCGGCATGGAATTTGCGTATCTCAAGGATGGCGCTATGCAAATAGATAAAATGAGCAATATTGTGCGTCTGGGCCGCGATTTTAACGTGTTCAAAGGGGTGTAGCACATGGGAGAGGCTATCGTCGTCACTTCAGGAAAAGGCGGCGTCGGCAAAACGACGACGTCAGCCAATATAGGAACAGCGCTTGCACTGCTTGGCAAAAAGGTGTGTTTGGTGGATACGGATATCGGTTTGCGTAATCTAGACGTTGTGATGGGTCTGGAAAACCGGATTATTTATGACCTTGTTGATGTAGCGGAAGGTCGTTGCCGTCTGAATCAGGCACTGGTTAAAGACAAGCGTTTTGAGGAGCTGTATATGCTGCCAGCTGCTCAAACCAAGGACAAGAGTGCTGTTACGCCAGAGCAGGTCAAGGATATTATTTTAGAGCTTAAGAAGGATTTTGAATATATATTGATCGACTGCCCTGCGGGTATTGAGCAAGGCTTTAAAAATGCCATTGCCGGTGCGGATCAGGCCATTGTTGTGACTACTCCAGAAAATGCTGCTGTACGCGATGCAGATCGGGTCATTGGTTTACTGGAAAGTTCACATGTGATATCACCTAAGTTGGTGGTTAACCGTATTCGCAATAGTATGGTTAGATCCGGAGATATGTTAGATATTGATGGGATTTTACAAGTGCTTAGCATAGACCTTATTGGGATTGTACCGGATGATGAAATGGTAATTAAAGCAGCTAATACAGGAGAGCCTACTGTTATGAATCCGGATGCACAGGCAGCAATTGCCTACCGGAACATTGCGAGACGAATCTTGGGCGATACTGTGCCTCTTATGCAACTTGACCAGAAGAAGAGCGTGATGACACGCTTTAAGAAGTTCTTTGGTATGGGTGGATAAGGAAAACAGAAAGTATTGGTATTGCTGGTAGTTGCTTGGCCCTTTCTGGTGAGATATTTTCACTGATTTCTAAGGTAAGTGTTACAGTAGGGTTCATTTGTAATACTAGACACTTAAATAAGTGGCAACTTATTTAAGTGTTTTTGGTTTTCTTTTTTTAAATTTCTATGATAATGGTTCGTATATTTAGGTCATTACATAAATGGATAAATACAAAACATATCCGGTGCGCTAGCGCCGGTTTTTTGATTTTTAGGGTATGTAATCCCCAACCGGACAACATAAGTTGAAGCCCGTCCTCATAAGATGTAATAAACTTACCTCGCTGAGGGGGCTGAACAAGATGGATAAGAATTCCGGAATCAAGCAGCGCAGAAAAGAACGTATACAGCAGCTAATCGAGGGAAACAAAGCGGAGGCGTATTCCTCAGGCATAGATCAGAACAGGTACGGGTACAGAGAAATGAAATCAATGCCTGCAGTCAGTGCCAACTCGCCCAGAGATCCGGAAACCGAGTGGAAAAATGATCGACAACGTTGGCAGCAATCTTTTGGGGCAAATCGTGGTCCGTCTTTTTGGAGTTCATTTTGGCGCAGAACTATCATAGCAACAGTGTTATTTGGAGTGGTATGGGGCTTATTTCGCTGGGATATTCCCTATGCAGTAAATTTGAGAATGTTTGTCGCAGATGCCTTGAATAAGGACATGGATTTTGCAGCCGCCGGGCAATGGTATGAAACTTATTTTGACGGAGCTCCTTCCTTCTTACCGATTTTTGGCGAGGAGCATGAAACCAACCAGGTAGATGCAAGTCGAAAGGGCTCTCCACCGATTGAAGGCAATGTAACACAACCATTTGTACTGAGTCTTAAAGGGGTAGAAATTACGCCGAATGTTACCGATAACGGGGCAATCGCTGTTAAAAGTATAGATGCAGGACGTGTATTAGACGTGTTAAACCATCCCAAAAGCGGAATTTCGGTTACAGTTCGTCACACTGGCGGTATCACAGCAACTTACGGAAGGCTTTCACGCTCTACCTTAAAAGTGAACGATTGGGTTCAGGAGGGCGAAGAGATCGGTGTGTTGCCAGCAAGTCACGGTGGTAGCGAGGCGGCAACTTTATTTTTAGCAATTCAAAGAGGGGATCAATACATTGACCCGTCGGAAGTGGTAGCCCTTGATTAATGTCCGAGGGGTGACCCTATCACTGCATCCACTGTTTGTACTAGTTATGCTGACCTCTGTGTTAACTGGACATTTTATCGAGATCATGACTTTATTTACACTGGTGTTTATACATGAACTAGGTCATGCGACAGCTGCTTCGTTGCTGGGAGCGCGCTTACTTTCCATACAGATGTTACCCTTTGGAGGAGTGGCTGTCATTGAAGATCAGGGGAAGCTCAATGCGTGGAAGGAGATTGTCATTGCCCTAGCGGGCCCACTACAGAACGGAATCATGATCATCATCCTTTTGTGGCTTAGGCATGTAAGTGGGTTGGAGCATGATTATGTAAATTATATAATTCAAGGGAATGCTGTTATTGCATTGTTTAATTTGTTGCCCATTTTACCGCTCGATGGTGGAAAAATATTGCAGTCACTGATTAGCCTATTCTTTTCTTATCACCGCACATTAGTGTGGACCTTTAGAGCCAGTATTGTAACAAGTCTGCTATTTTGCCTGTATGGTATTTCGCCGTTATTAAGGCAAGATGAGCCTTTACATTTAAATCTGCTGGCGGTAGGGATTTTTTTGCTTTATTCTAATATTGTGGATTATCGGAATATCCCTTACCGTTTTATACGTTTTTTGCTGGGGAGGGACGAGCTTTTTTACCGCGAAGCGGCTAAAGGAAGCATTGCTTTACCTATTGTATCCCTGCCAGTGAAACATTTGGAGCCTGTTTTGCGTCTTTTCAGAAGAGATCGATATCATATGGTTTACGTCATGAATGAACAGGGACGGATTGTAGCCGTATTACCGGAGCAACGACTTATACGCTCTTATTTTGCGGCGCGCCCGCCAAATGGTGGAGAATCCAAGCTCAAATAATGTTTTATGAATTGAGGAAGAGGCTGTATTCAGAGAGGTTGAAAAACCATGAAGCAAATGATTGTACAATGCCAACAGCAGATGACCCAAATGGCACTGTTGGAAGAGGGACGATTGGTTGAATATGCGGCTGAACTACCGCGAAAACGGGGAATTCTAGGTTCTTTTTTCAAAGCTAGGGTGGTTAATGTGCTACCAGGAATGCAAGCCGCCTTTGTTGACATTGGACAGCGCAAGAATGCCTTTTTGTATGTGGATGATGTACTTCATGCTCATTTGGACAAGCAGCCAGAGGTAAAGCCGTCCATTTCTGAACTGTTAAAGGTGGGGCAGGAAATCGTAGTACAGGTATTAAAAGAGGCAGTTGGTAGCAAAGGAGCCAGGGTGACCACTCATTTTTCACTTCCGGGCCGCTGGATTGTATACATGCCTCGTGCTGATTATGTGGCCGTATCCAAGAAGATTGAGCGTGAGGGAGAACGCGCCCGTTTGAAAGCAATGGGAGAGCAACTGCGCACGGGTGAAGAAGGGGTTATCATTCGCACTGTTTCAGAGGAAATGAGTATAGAGGCGATTGAAAATGATCTGAATCAACTGCGTAAGCAATGGGCGGCAATTCAGCGTAAAGCGGGTGAACACTCCGCACCGTGTGAATTGCACCGGGATCTGAGTATCGTTCAGCGTTTAATTCGTGATGTGTTTACACCTGAGCAAGATGAACTGGTCATTGATAGTGAGGAGCAAGCAAAGGATGCAGAAATAATGCTGCAACAGATTGGCTCTGCGAAAGCTCATGTAAGTATATTTCGCAGTGCAGAAGAAACTATTTTCAAAGCTTATGGCATTCATGAGCAGCTGGAACGCGATTTTGCGCGAAAGGTATGGCTTCAGGGTGGCGGATACATTGTCATTGATCATACGGAGGCATTGACCGTCGTTGATGTGAATACTGGAAAGTTTACGGGCGGCAGTAATCTGGAAGAGACGGTGACCCAGACTAACATTGAAGCAGCAGAAGAGATTGCCCGCCTGGTACGTGTGCGTGATATTGGCGGTATTATCATCATTGATTTTATCGATATGGAACAAGAGGAGAATCGTAGGGAAGTATCCTCTGTGCTGGAGGCAAGATTAAAAAAGGACCGGACTAAATCATATGTTGTCGGTTGGACGCGGTTAGGTTTACTGGAAATGACCCGCAAAAAAGTGCGTGAAGAAAAGACTCTCGTATAGAACGTGCAATCAAAATTATTTCAAAACTAAAGGTTGAATGTGTACGAAGCTTGTGCTACAATCATTTAGTATGTGTGATGCGTAAGATTGGCTGCACATGCTGTAACCGCTCCAATCAGGTACTGAAGTGCAGTATCCTAAGGAAACTGCCACCTGCTATTAGGCGAGTCTGAGACATAAGGAGGTGCAAGCAAATGTACGCAATTATCGAAACAGGTGGTAAGCAATACAAAGTTCAAGAGGGCGATGTATTGTTCATCGAGAAGTTGGAAGCTAATGATGGTGAAACTGTAACGTTCGATCGTGTTCTGGCAGTGTCCGGCGACAATGGCTTGACAGCAGGTACACCGCTTCTTTCTGGAGCTTCTGTAACAGCTAAAGTTGAGAAGCATGGTCAAGGTCAAAAGGTCATCGTATACAAATACAAACCTAAAAAGAACTACCATGTGAAGCAAGGTCATCGTCAACCGTACACGAAAGTGACGATTGAAAAAATCCAAGCGTAAGAGGGTGCGATAATTGATTATCGTGCGTATTATACGACTGGAGGATGGCAGCATACAGGGGTTTTCTGTTAAAGGCCATGCGAATTTTGCTAAATCTGGCGAGGATATCGTATGTGCTGGTGTTTCGGCGGTAACCGTAGGAACTGTCAATTCGATTGTAGCTCTTACGGACGTTGAAATGGAAACGGAAATGGAAAACGGCTTTTTAAGCGCGTATCTTTCTCCTGAAAGTTATCATGATGCGAACGCACAGGTTCAACTGTTGTTGGAGTCCATGGTGATTATGCTGACAAGCATTGCTGAATCATACGGTAAGTATATTCAAATAGAAAATAAACAAAGAAGGAGGTAGACATCATGTTGAAATTGACATTGGATCTTCAGTTATTCGCATCGAAAAAAGGTGTAGGTTCCACAAAAAACGGACGTGACAGCAGATCGAAACGTCTTGGAGTGAAACGTGCTGACGGTCAAGCAGTTACCGGCGGTAGCATCTTGGTTCGTCAACGCGGAACGAAAATTCACCCGGGCACGAACGTGGGCATCGGTAAGGACGACACTCTGTTCGCGAAAGTGGACGGCGTTGTGAAGTTCGAACGTTGGGGCCGTGATCGCAAAAAGGTGAGCATCTACCCGATCGACGTTGCTCCAGTAGCAGCTACTGTAGAAGCTTAATAGCGGCTTAGACACGCTGAAAAGCCTCCGGCACTTTTGTCGGAGGCTTTTTTGCATGATGGTAATGAACTGGAAAGTTAGTCTGTGCTATACTGGATTAAGGTTGTTGACTAGTCCATTTAATTATCGCAGAACGGAGAGAAGCCATGTTCCAGCGGATAAGAGCGCCTTATCTGGCGTTGGGTTCCATTCTGATTCCTTTGGTTTTTTCACTGCTCTATCCCAAAGCATTAACGATTATCATACTAGCTGTGTGGGCTGTAGCTGCTGCTTGTTTTGGTATGTGGTATACCCATAAACAGGTTGAACATGAGCGGAAAGCTGCTTTGCGTTCTTTTGAGCGTACAGCGATAGCAACGCTTAACCATCATCGGCATGACTGGATGAATGATTTACAGGTGCTTTATGGCTATATTCGTATGAATAAGCATGATAAATCAGCTGCTTATGTGGAAACAATAAAAGGGCGGGTGTCGGAAGACAGTAAATTATCTAAGCTGGGTATTCCCTCGCTGGTGTTTTATTTGCAGTCTTTTCGCGTGAACGCCGGAAATTTACAATTGTCGGTACAGGTTGAGGAAGAGTTAAAGTTAGACGCTGTCATGTCTCCCGAAGACGGCGAGTCGCTTGCCTCGGCCGTCATACAAACGGTGCGTGCGTATCAATATGGCGGGGGCCGGTCGTCCTGGGGAGAAGTGCGCAGATTGACACTTTATTTCGGTATGGATCAGAATGATGTTATTGTCCGGTTTGAAGGAAGTGACATACCTGCCGATTTAAATATGCTAAAGCAGGTCAGATCCGTACTCGGAAGTGAACGCCTTCGAACAGAGAAGCTCCCTACGGGCGATATGCTTCAAATTCGAATGCAGTGCCAGACATAAGGAAGGTGTAACCATGTTTGTAGATAAAGCGAAGATTTTTGTTAAAGGCGGTGACGGTGGAGACGGATTAATTGCGTTTCGCCGTGAGAAATATGTTCCTAATGGCGGCCCAGCTGGTGGTGACGGAGGGAACGGTGGAGATGTAATTTTCCGTGTAGATGAGGGTTTGCGTACCTTGATGGATTTTAGGTACCAGCGGCATTTTAAAGCCCAGCGTGGAGTAAAAGGTCGCAACAAAAGCCAACACGGAGCCAACGCAGAGCACATGATTGTCCGTATACCACCGGGGACAGTTATCATGGATGATGACACTGGTGAAGTATTGGCAGATATGACACGTCATGGGCAACAGGTCGTCGTAGCTAAAGGAGGACGCGGAGGACGCGGAAATATTCGTTTTGCTACACCGAGTAATCCGGCGCCTGAATTGGCTGAAAACGGTGCGGAGGGACAAGAACGTTATATTACGCTTGAGTTAAAAGTGATGGCTGACGTAGGCTTGGTCGGATTTCCTAGTGTAGGAAAGTCTACCTTGTTGTCAGTTGTATCATCCGCAAAACCTAAGATTGGCGCATACCACTTTACAACGATTACCCCAAATCTGGGCGTCGTAGATGTGGGGGATCAGCGGAACTTTGTGATGGCCGATTTGCCTGGTTTGATTGAAGGAGCCCATGAAGGCACTGGACTGGGTCATGAATTCCTGCGGCACATTGAACGGACGCGAATTATTATCCATGTCGTGGATATGGCGGGCTCTGAAGGACGTGACCCGTTTGAAGACTGGACCAAAATAAACGACGAATTAAAGCAATATAATGCAGCTCTGGCTGAGCGTCCGCAAATTGTGGCGGCCAATAAAATGGATATGCCGGAAGCTGAAGAAAATCTTGCTCACTTCAAAGAGCAAATTGCTGCGATACGTCCTGACCTTGAAATCATGCCTATTTCCTCTTTGACACGTCAGGGTGTCAAGGAACTGCTCTATCGGGCTGCTGATCTGTTGGATCAAATACCGGACGAGCCGATTGTTGAGGAAGTAGCAGAAGTCAATGAACGTAAGGTATTTAAGTTGGATACGGCCGAAGACGAGGGCTTTACGATCGTACGTGAAAACGACACATTCGTGGTGCACAGCCCCAAAATTGAGCGCATGATGAAGCGCATGCAGATGAATTCGCATGATGCCATCTTGAAATTAGCAAGAACGTTGCGTCATATGGGTGTGGATGCTGAGCTACGCAAGCGTGGTGCCACAGATGGTACATCTGTCCGCATTGCTGATTTCGAGTTCGAATTCGTAGAAGGCAGCAGCTACTACTAAAAATTATATAAAGCTTTAAAACCTGAACGGTTACTGCACTATAGGGAATTCTATAGAAGGCAGTAGCCGTTTTTTGTATTGTTAGCTTGCCGATTTTCATGAGTTTCGATATAATGTCCTCTATACAAAAACATAAGTCTTTGAGGAGAGGACGTTCTTGAAAGAGCGCTATTACTTGGTACGGGAAGATATTTTGCCTGAAGCTATTGTTAAGACCATACAGGTAAAACTGCTGCTGGCTTCGGGAGATGTTAAAACCGTACATGATGCTGTGGAGCAAGTTGGGCTAAGCCGAAGCGCCTTTTATAAATATAAAGATGGCATACATTTGGTTAACCAGTTGGAGCGTGAGCGAATTGTCAATATCTCTATTGATCTAGAGCATCAATCCGGCATGCTGTCCAGGGTGCTCGGCAGAGTGGCAGATTACGGAGGTAATGTGCTGACGATCCAGCAAAGTATTCCACTGCAAGGCAGAGCCAACGTAGTCATCTCAGTAGAAATGTCCAGGCTTAGTGATGAATTGGGTGTTCTGCTGGAGGGCTTGGAAAGCATTTCTGGAGTCAAGCGGGTCCGCCTGATTGGGCAAGGCTGAGGCGATACAGTTCGTTAGATAAAAGTTACCAGGAGGGGAATGGATGAAACCGGTCAAAGTAGGATTGTTAGGCTTGGGGACTGTAGGTACGGGAGTCGTTCGAATCGTTGAGGGTAATCAGGAAGACTTGAGCAGACAAGTCGGTTCACCGATCGTCATTGAAAAAATAGCTGTAAAAAACATAGAAAAGTATCGTTCCATTGAAGTAGACACCGCCAAGCTTACGGAGGACCCGTGGGAAGTCATTCGAGATCCTGAAATTGATGTGATTATCGAAGTCATGGGTGGGATTGATCAGACGAAGGAGTACATTCTCGAAGCGTTAGAGAGAGGCAAGCACATTGTAACGGCCAACAAGGACTTAATGGCATTGCACGGTTCTGAAGTACTGGCAAAAGCACAGGAAAAACAATGTGATATTTTTTATGAGGCTAGTGTCGCAGGTGGTATCCCGATTATTCGTACACTCATTGAAGGTTTCTCCTCTGACCGTATTACCCGCATTATGGGAATCGTGAACGGTACAACAAACTTTATTTTGACTAAAATGAGTCAGGAAGGAGCCTCGTATGAGGAGGTTCTTAAGGAAGCGCAAGAGCTGGGGTACGCAGAATCTGATCCGACCTCAGACGTCGAAGGGTTGGATGCAGCTCGTAAAATGGCAATACTAGGCACCCTCGGTTTCCGCTCTAATGTAGAGCTCAAGGATGTAAGCGTGAGCGGCATATCCAAGGTAACCAGTGAAGATATTGCTTTTGCTAAAAGATTAGGATATGAAATGAAATTACTTGGTATTGCAGAGCGTCAAGGTGATGAATTTACGATTAATGTTCAGCCAACTATGGTGCGCAAGCAGCATCCCTTAGCTTCGGTGAACGGGGTGTTCAACGCAGTTTATGTACATGGTGAAGCGGTGGGTGAAACCATGTTTTATGGTGCAGGTGCAGGCGAAATGCCAACGGCTACATCAGTTGTGGCTGACCTGGTAGCTGTAGTGAAAAACCTCAAACTCGGCGTAAATGGGCTTAAAGCAATCGTACCCTACAATCCTAAAAAAATTAGCAATGACGAAGACGTGTATTTCAAAAATTTCGTGCTTTTGCATGTGGATGATAAAGCTGGGGTGTTGGCACAGATTACGCAGGTATTTGCTGAATTTAATGTCAGTTTGGCATCTGTTGTGCAGCAACCGAATGAGACGAATCCCGATGCTGAAATTATTATCGTGACTCATTTAGCTAGTAAAGCAAGTATGATAAAGGTTTTGGAACATTTTGAAACCTTGGACGTAATTCGCCGCATCAAGAGTGTATACCGGGTAGAGGGATAGTCAATAAACGCAGGAGGAATCATCTGTATGACCGTTTTGAAAACAGCAAGAGTGCGCGTGCCTGCGAGTACAGCCAATCTGGGACCTGGCTTTGATACATTGGGCATGGCGTTGTCTCTATACGCATGGATTGAATTGAAAGAGGCCGAGCAGACAGTTTTCCATCTGCACGGAGATCAAATGAATGGCGTTCCTCAAGATAAAACCAATTTGATTTACAAGGTAGCACAAATGGTTTTTCGTGAAGCAGGTGTATCTGTTCCTGAACTGGAAATTTCGATGTACTCGGACATTCCGCTTACCCGTGGTTTGGGCAGCAGCGCTTCTGCCATTGTAGGCGCCCTGGTGGCTGCTAATACACTGATTGGCTCGCCTCTGTCGGATTCCAAGCTATTTGACATGGCAAGCGCTATTGAAAAGCATCCGGACAATGTCGGAGCCTCTTTGTTTGGTGGTATTATTACTGCGGTATGGGATGGCAAGCATGCCAAGCACTTACGGATTGAACCAGACGCTAATCTGGAGGTTATGGTAGTTATTCCAGATTTTCAACTGTCCACGTCGAAGGCCAGAGAGGTTCTGCCCGCCCATGTATCCTTGAAGGATGCTGTATATAATATAAGCCATGCTTCAATGCTGGTAGCCGCATTGGCATCGGGCCGAACAGATCTAATCGCCGAAGCGATGCGTGATCAGCTTCACCAGCCTTACCGTGCGGCACTTGTGCCGGGTATGACAGAGATACTACAGGATGCGCAGCATTATGGTGCATTGGGTGTGGCACTTAGTGGTGCTGGACCGACGTTGCTGGCATTGACGGATCAACGGGAAAATCGTAAAGCGGAGCTTGAACAGTATTTAACGGAGACAATGAACAAAGAAGGGATCACTGCGTCTGTTTTAAAATTGCGTCCAGAGGTTGAAGGGGTTAAAGTATATACGGAAGGGAATACACACCCTTTTATGGATATGATTAAAGGGGAACTTACGATATGAAACGAATTGCACTTCTTCCTGAGGGGACTGTTTCTCATGAAGCGATTAAATATTTGTTAGGAGATACACCCTGTGAACTTCTGTTTTACAAGCACATAGCAGACGTATTTCAGGCAATAGACAAGGGACAGGCAGACTATAGTGTAATTCCTATTGAAAATACGATTGACGGCTCTGTGAGTTTGCATATGGACTGGCTTGTACATGAGGTAGACATTCCAATGCAGGCGGAATGGGTATACCCTTCGATTCAAAATCTTATTGGACATCGTAGTGAATTTCTTGGGGATCAGGACAAGCTGGATTTGAGTAAAGTGGTCAAAATTATGTCTCATCCTGTAGCGCTTCCCCAATGTAAAGAATTCATACAAGCTTTCGCTCCTCAAGCCGAACTGGAGAATGCAGGAAGTACGGCAGAGGCTGTCGAAATTGTTAAACATAACCCAGGTAAAGGTTGGACCGCTCTCGGAACCAAGCTTGCGGCTGTCAAACACGGATTGGATATTTTAGCCAGCAAAGTGACGGATCACGATAACAATTTTACCCGCTTTGTCTTGATTGGACATCAACCTGTAAGGTTCCCGCGTACGCCAGAAGGCCAGCGAACCAGTATTTTGGTCACGCCGCCGCAGGATTTCCCAGGAGCGCTGCATCAGGTATTATCTGCATTTGCATGGCGCAGGTTAAATCTGTCTCGTATTGAATCGCGTCCGACCAAAAAGCAATTGGGGAATTATTATTTTTACATTGAAGTTCTGGAATCTCTGCATTCCGTTTTGCTTCCGGCAGCCTTTGCAGAGATCGAGGCTTTGGGGTGCCATGTACGCATTCTTGGTTCTTATCCAAGCTACAAGTATGTTGAAGCAGCGATCGAACCTATTTTGAAGGAACATTAATCGGAGGTGGGGTTGTAATGGCAGAACAATGGATCTATTTGGATGGGCAGCATGTGACTAAGGAGAACGCAAAGGTTTCTGTATATGATCATGGCTTCTTGTACGGAGATGGTATATTTGAGGGGATTCGTATTTATAACGGCAACATTTTTAAATGTAAGGAGCATTTAGAACGTCTGTATGATTCTGCGAAGTCTATTCAGTTGAACATTCCGTTGTCTCCTGATGAAATGTTGGAAGCCATGGCTGAAACGATTCGCCTTAACGAAATGCGTAATGGTTATATCAGGCTGGTTGTATCCCGTGGTGTCGGAAATCTAGGTTTAGATCCTCTTCGTTGTGCGAAGGCAAGTGTCATCATTATCGTCGAGCAGCTCGCCATTTATCCGGAAGAAGCTTACTTGACTGGTCTGAAAACAATCTCTGTCTCTCAGCGACGCAACATCCCAGATGCTTTGAATCCAAAGATTAAATCATTGAATTACCTCAACAATATCCTGGTGAAGATCCAGTCTAACTATGCGGGTGTAGGCGAGGCTATTATGCTCAATTCCCAAGGATATGTGACGGAAGGTTCTGCTGACAACATTTTCATTGTCAAAAATGGAGTGTTGTACACACCGCCTTGCTATTTGGGAGCGCTTGAGGGGATTACTCGTAATGCTATCATCGATTTGTGTGCCAAGCTTGGATATTCGCTTAAGGAGCAACCTTTTACATTGCATGATGTATATGTCGCGGACGAGGTGTTTTTTACGGGAACTGCGGCAGAAGTGATTGCAGCTTATGAAGTAGATGGTCGTACAATCGGCTCCGGTGTTGCTGGTCCAGTGACTTTGGAGCTCCTGGCAGAGTTCCGGAAGATTGTGGATCAGGATGGCTATAAAGTGTGGCAGGACTAAAATAATACGAGATCCTTTTGACTGAATGCTTGTAAGTGTATTCGGTTGAGAGGATTTTTTTGTTTGTAGGGGGTCATTCGCCCGGGAGGTGCATAGGATGTAATAACAGAAGCCGGGCGTTTATCCCGCCCGAACGAAAGTCTAGGAGGTTTGTGACCTGTGAAAATACACATCGTCAAAAAAGGTGACACTCTGTACTTACTGGCACAGAAGTATAATGTGACACTAGAGAAAGTTATTGCCGCCAATCCCCAATTGGCAGACCCTAATCAGTTGAACATCGGCGAGAAAATCAAAATTCCGACAGATCCTGTTACGATGGAAACACAGCCGTCAACGGTCTATCAACACAAGGTTAAGCAAGGTGATACGTTGTGGAAGTTGTCCAAGGCGTGGAATGTACCGCTTAAGATAATTATTGATGCTAATTCCCAGCTTAAAAACCCGAACGCACTTTTGGTTGGAGAAACAGTTAATATTCCACACTACAAAGAAAACGTATCTGATCTTTCTGTGAATAAAAAAAACACCGCAGTGAAAGAAGAGATGACACAGCCTAAAACCGAATCCCCAACCAAGGAAGAACTTACCCAGCCCAAGGCGGTATTAACACAGCCTAAACCGGAGAATATGCCTAACCCTAAAGAAGAAATGACACAGCCGAAAGAAACAGTGAATCCTCCTAAGCTTCCTGAATTAAAACTGCCTCAAGTTCCTATGGCGCCCGTCAATATGGCGCCCGTCAATATGGCACCTGTCAATATGGCACCTGTCAATATGGCGCCCGTAAATCCTGCTCCACCTCAATTGCAGCCCATAATTACTCAACCTGCCCCGCCTCAACAAATGCAACCTATAGTCACACAACCGATTGCACCTAAACCGCAGCTTCCAATTAATATCGAAAAGCAACCTGTAACTGAAAAGTTTTGTGGCTGCACAAGCTCGAAACCGATGGAAAATTCCTCATGGCCATTACAGCAACCGACATTTGATTACAGTCCGCCAATAAATGCAATGCCGAACTCGTTGTATCCGGGGATTGGGTCTCCTCAGAATTGGGGGAATGCCCCTGTAAATACTTCCTTTGCAGAACATGCCTCTCCTACTGTAGTTGCAGATCAGGGCTATCATCATGACTGTGAGCATCCATGGTGTTGGGGACCTGTGCAGACAGCACCTATACATGCTCATCCCACACCTTATCCTGCTTATTCAGATTGCTGCTGCACCCCTGGATATTATCCGAGTCATGAAGCGTCTGAAAATACATCCTATCCTGTCTATCCTCCATTTATCCACCAAGCTGGCCTGCAGCAGCAATCAGAGAGTGCAGTCCAGGGTAGCCAGTGGGGCAACGCATGGGGAGGACCGCAATATAGTATGCCTGCAAGTGGATACGTGTCTGACTTTAGTCAACCAATAGCTCAACACTCCGCGAATCATCCATATCATCCGTTCGCACATGGAAATGCACCTATGTATCCATTAGAGGGATATACAACGCCCTATATGTTTATGCCAGACTGTGGAGGCCGGGAAGGAAACATCGAGTCGGCGCCAGCCTCTCCGGGAACGCAAGAGGTAGGTAACAATCTGACTATTCCATCGCAAAATGAAGTTGCTTCTTCAAAAAAAGAAGATAGCGCGTCTAAAGGCAAATCAAAAGACAACTCTAGCAGTGCCTTCAAGGAAGAAACGTCTAAAGCTAAGGTTTCAAGTGAACATGCTACTGTTAAGAAGCATAAATCCCGTAAATCGACAGGAGGAAGATCTCGCTCCTCATCCTATAGTGCTCGTGCACGTCAAAATCCATGGATTAATGACTGACACAGATAAATATAAGAAAGAGGTAAATACTAGTACCGTCCCGATTTGTTAGTCGTAAGGTGAAAGGGATAAATGTTAAAGAGGCTGTTATTCTGCTAGTTGAGAATGATAGTCTCTTTTTTTAAATGCAGTAATCCTACACATGAATAATGTCACTAAAAAAGATGTTGCTAATTAGCATAGTCATGTGGTATATTCTTATAGTTGTCTTTTACAAGATGGTTAGCAACACAAAAACAAATTAGAATTAATTGAAAAATTCTCTTAAAAAAGTGTTGCAAAGATAAAAGAAATATGATATATTATTTAAGTCGCCGCTGAGATGCGGTGAAGAAATGAAGTGAGTTAAAAATAAGGGGTTACGCAAGTTTGATCTTTGAAAACTGAACAACGAGTGAGTACGGATTTTGTTTACAAAATCCAAAAGAGATATTTTATCTCGTCAGTTTCAACATGAGCTAATCGCTCTTTCTATAACCAACCTCGGTTGGTCTTTAATGGAGAGTTTGATCCTGGCTCAGGACGAACGCTGGCGGCGTGCCTAATACATGCAAGTCGAGCGGGGTTAGTTAGAAGCTTGCTTCTAATGAATCTAGCGGCGGACGGGTGAGTAACACGTAGGCAACCTGCCCACAAGACAGGGATAACTACCGGAAACGGTAGCTAATACCCGATACATCCTTTTCCTGCATGGGAGAAGGAGGAAAGGCGGAGCAATC
>NZ_JBLZXB010000017.1:0-1551824 GCF_056099025.1 Paenibacillus sp. TSM33 | reverse complement strand
TGCCAAGGCGAGGGTCGCGGGTTCGATTCCCGTCGTCCGCTCCATATTTGCGCCCTTAGCTCAGCTGGATAGAGCGTTTGACTACGAATCAAAAGGCCGGGAGTTCGAATCTCTCAGGGCGCGCCATTAACTTCATAAGCCGGTGTGGCGGAATTGGCAGACGCGCGCGACTCAAAATCGTGAGGGAAACCGTGGAGGTTCGAGTCCTCTCACCGGCATCTATTTCGGGATGTAGCTCAGCTTGGTAGAGCACCTGGTTTGGGACCAGGGGGTCGCATGTTCAAATCGTGTCATCCCGATTCAAAAGAAAGTCGCTGGAAGCAGCGGCTTTTTTGTTTATGTTATTGTCTTTTGTATAATTCAGTAATCTCCAGGTCACACTAACACAAAAAGTGGGACGGAAGGGATTACTGTGAAGCGATTAAGTTGGAAAAAACAGATGAAAAGGCGCTGGAAACAGTGGAGAACAGTGTGGGCATGTGCTATTTTTGGTGCGGCTTGTTTACTGGCAGGTTTAGGCGTTCTGTTTTCGAATCATATGCAGGCTATGCTGTCGCAACCACTGGCTACTCCCGTTATGGCAGAGGTGGAAATGGAGGAGTCATCATATACTCCGACCGAAGACCGCTCCCCACAGATGCAGCTATTGCAAAGTATTCGTGCTTCCGGTATAAGCAGGAAGACCCGTTTGTTAACTACTTACGTATGTGGCACGGAGACCACTTCCTTGGGAACGTTAAGTTCAAAGCAGCTGGAAAATTTGCTGAAGCAACATCCCGATTGGAAGGGAAGGCTTAATACTAAAGGAGAAGTGTGGCTGGAGCGGAGGGTGGAAGATTTGTCGGAGTCATGCAAAGAGCGCGCATATATGGGCTTAAGCACTGATGGCCAGCTTACACTGTTTGAAGGGCTACCTAAAAAGGAAAAAGTAATTCGTACCTTTTTTCAATTGGATATAGGGTCCATGGAGACGGCCTTGCCGGAAGGGGTATATAAACAACTTCAGCAGGGAATCCGTGTACAGGATATAAATGAGTATAACAGTGTAATCTCCACTTTTAGTGATTTTGCTGTGGAGCGAACACAAAGGGTATTAAAGCAGCATTATTGATCACACCAAGTACAGAGACGTTAGGCTTTGCCCATGAGGTGAGGTTTGTAGCGTCTCTTTTTATGTTTTCACTCATGGTTAAACTTTTTCCTCTATTAGATACAAAGTTTTGATATAATGAAGAGAACGACACATATGTTCGCTTTATATGGGATTTGGTCATGTATATTGACGATAGTGCTGGCTGTTGGTTGGTTACGCCATGTTTGAGCGATAGGGGAGAGGTTTTTTTGCGTTTTCTGGGAATTGATCCGGGTATTGCGATTGTGGGCTTCGGATTTGTAGACAAGGTTGGCAGTAAGGTGGTTCCTGTGCAGTATGGCTGCATCCAGACGGAGGCACATACACCGGAAGAGGACAGGCTACTTCATGTGTATGAAGGTATGTTGCAATTAATTGATAAGTATAAGCCGGATGCGGTAGCATTGGAGAAGCTCTTTTTTAATCGCAACGTTACAACGGCTATGTCCGTAAGTCAGGCACGTGGAGTGCTGGTACTGGCTGCTAAACAACGTAATTTGCCTATAGGGGAATACACGCCGATGCAGGTAAAGCAGGCTATTGTAGGGTATGGCAAGGCGGAGAAAAAGCAGGTACAGGAGATGGTTAGAATGTTTCTAAAGCTCCAGGCTGTGCCCAAACCGGATGATGTAGCGGATGCTTTGGCAGTGGCTATTTGTCATGCGCATTCCTACGGACTAAATTCAAAATTAAATGAGGTATTACGAAAATGATAGATTTCTTGCGTGGTTCTGTAGCTCACTTGGAAAATGAATATGTCGTTTTAGATGTGCAGGGTGTAGGGTATCGGGTATTTTGTCCGAATCCTTACGCGTTCGCCAAAACGGAAGGACCGGTGGTTATTTACACTCACCATCATGTAAGGGAAGATGCTATTTTACTGTTTGGGTTTGCAACCCGTGAGGAGCAGCAATTATTCCGTAAACTGATCGATGTATCTGGCATTGGACCGCGTGTGGCACTTGGTATTTTGGGAGGCGGTACGCCTGCTCATGTGGTGACGGCGATTTACCAGGAGAATATCACATTTCTCACCAAATTACCAGGAATCGGTAAAAAGACGGCACAACGCATGATTCTAGATTTGAAAGACAAGCTGGACGGTATTGGGGCGTTGGGAATGGCTACCGGATTGTTTGCGGAGCCTGTTGTAGAAGAAGGCGAAGGTTCGTATTGGAGTGAGGCGCGTGAGGCGCTTAAGGCGCTCGGTTACACGGATGCTGAGTTAGATAAGGTATGGAGCAAAATGAAGAAAGATGCGAAACCTGATGATTCTGCCGACATTTTGATGAAACGGGCTTTGCAACTGTTGTTTGCTGGATAGGACGCTGATGTCCGTGGATAGGATTCTGGTAAAAAGAGGAGCGATGGAATATGGATGACCGGATTATTTCCGCCAATTTGATGATGGAAGACCAGACGGCGGAGTTAAGCCTTCGCCCCCGTTATCTAAATGAATATATCGGGCAAAATCAGGTTAAGGAAAATCTGAAAGTATATATTGAAGCGGCCAAAATGCGTAAAGAAGCGTTGGACCATGTATTATTGTACGGACCGCCCGGATTGGGAAAAACCACGCTGGCTAACATTATCGCCAATGAGTTGGGGGTTAATTTACGTACAACTTCAGGGCCTGCAATTGAAAGACCAGGAGATTTGGCAGCATTGCTGACCAACCTGCAAGAGGGTGATGTTTTGTTCATTGATGAAATTCATCGCCTTCATCGTACAGTGGAAGAAGTGATGTATCCGGCGATGGAAGATTTTGCATTGGACATTATGATTGGCAAAGGCCCAAGTGCACGTTCAGTTCGTTTGGATTTACCGCCCTTTACTCTTATAGGTGCTACTACACGCGCTGGGTTGCTCTCTGCGCCATTGCGTGATCGGTTTGGCGTTATTAGTCGGTTAGAGTTTTATACGACAGACGAGCTGGCTTACATCGTGTCTAGGAATGCGGATATTATGGAAATAGAAATTGTCGGAGACGCGGCGGAGGAAATTGCATTGCGTTCACGGGGGACACCGCGGATTGCCAACCGATTACTAAAAAGGGTACGTGATTTTGCCCAAGTGGCCGGAGACGGTATTATTCATTCTGAGTTGGCTGCAGAGGCACTAAGGAGACTTCAAATAGATCCACTCGGGCTGGATGAAATTGATCATAAAATGCTTAAGGCTATGATTCATTCATTCCGGGGCGGACCTGTAGGATTGGACACTATTGCTGCAACCATTGGCGAAGAGAGCCAGACGATTGAGGATGTGTACGAGCCTTATTTGTTACAAATTGGTCTTTTACAAAGAACACCTCGGGGACGAACGGTGACTCCGGCGGCATATGCCCACCTTGGAATTCCTATGCCAACAGACCCACGGTGACTAGGAAACCATGGTGCTCTTTTGAAAATCAATGACTGGTTATTCGAAAATATGTCGAGATGAAATGGATAGACAGATGAATTGAGGTAAGAAGTGTATAAGTCCGATTCGAGTGGGTTCAAATTTTGGTTTATTCCGCCGATGTATTTAAAGGGAAAGGCACAGGTCGAGATCCTATAAATCATGTAATAAAAGTGCTAGTCAGCTAGAATTGGGGGAGCTAGAAATGAGTGGAGAAACATTGAACCGAAAAAAAACTTTCGGAGCGTGGACAGGCCGCTTCAAACGAGCAGCAGTGATTATGGTATTAGCTACAGCTTGCATACCTTGGTCTTCGGGTGTTCATGCTGCTGCCGCCCAAGAAGATATTCGTGTAGTGATCTTTGCGGATCTAGGTAGTAAATATAAAGCGACAGTCCCCGCTGTAACTTTGAAATCATCAGGAAGCCTGAGTGTCGGCCAGAACAGTGGGGGCAGCTTTCAGGCTTGGATGGGACTGCCCGACAGTACGGCTCGTTTTAGTGTAGACAGCTATCGCGTGAAGGTACTTGAAGGAAATGAAGCGGCTGCGATAAAAGCGGCCCAAGCCCTGCAAAAGACTAATGATAAACCTACTGTTTTTATCGGTTCAAAAAACGGTAGCTCTGTCTATCAAGTGTATGCGGGATTATATGCTAGTGAACAGTCGGCACAGGCTGCTGTGCAGCGGATTTCCTCAGCAACCGGAGCGCAAGCCGAAGTTAAGGGAAACAAGCATTGGTCAACAGGAAGCTACGGAACCGAGCAGGAGGCTAATCTTGTTCGCACGACTATTGCTGCCGCAGGCTTTGATGCTTTTACAGTAATTCAATCAAGAGGCCAGTACGCTGTATGGGTTGGAGAAGAAAGTAATGACAGCAAGCTGTCGGCCTTGAAAATAGAGCTGGAGAGCAAGCAGCCCAGACTCACCCTTTCCAAGGTGAATACTACTCAAACCGGTCTGATCCTAAGACAGGAAGCAGGAGTAACGACAGGCTCACAAGCGATGTCTCATTACATGCTAAGTGGCTCTAATAACAGCAAGGTAATTGTCAACGGCGGTAATAATGGAATCCAAGTGGTCGAAAGATCGCAGCGTACATATCGCGGCGACATGGAGATTGGCCTGACGTCAGGACAGCTGGCGCTTGTAAATGAAGTCCCTTTGGAGCAGTATTTGTATTCCGTAGTAGGAGCAGAGGTTTATTCTTCATGGCCAGCCGAAGCGCTTAAGGCTCAAGCGGTAGCTGCTCGCAGTTATGCGCTTGCCCAAGGCAATCGGTTTCAGATCGGCAATGTAGTAGATGGCACCCTAAGCCAAGCTTACAACGGTAAGAGCTCAGAACATGCGAATGTCAACGAGGCTGTAGATGCAACAGCCGGTGAAGTTATTAAGAGTGGCGGCAAAGTGGTCGAAGCTGTATTCTCCTCTAATGCGGGCGGTGTGACAGCAGATGTCTCCGAGGTATGGAATAGTGGTGGTGAAGCGTTTGCGAGCGTGGACAGCTCGGGAGATACTTCGGCACAAAAAGGAGCACAAGAGTGGTATCATGTACTTCTCTCCAGTGGCAAGATAGGCTATATTCGCGAGGATAATGCTAAGGAGCTGGAGGGAGTCACAGAAGCAGGGTTAGACAAAATCACCGTCACTGCGGAAAATACAAATGTGCGTCCTATCCCCCAAATCCAATCAACGGTTACACCCGTAGCAAAGGCGCAGCCGGGCGAAGAGATGATTGTTTTGGAAAAGGTGCCTCAATCCGGAGACTATGCATGGGTTAGAGGGCCCTTTACAGCAGCTCAAATTGCTAAGTCCTTGCAAGGGAAAATAACTGGCACGGTACCATCCTCTATTAATCACCTCGATGTTACCAAACGGGGTCCGTCAGGGCGAGTATTGGAGGTTGAGGCAGATGGCACCCCTTTAAAAGTGAAATATCCGGACATGTATCGCTCAGCGATGGGGGGACTGCCGAGCACACTGTTTGATATTGCGAGTACCGGCAGTTATACTGTATTAGGCGCTGATGGAGCTACTACTCATGTAAGCGGCACACAGGGCACCCAAATTCTGTCTGCATCTGGCAGCAGCACTTCAAGTGGTAACGGGGTGGTCGTCATGAATGAAGATCGCCATGCACGAGTCATCGACAAAACGCAAAGCTTTATTTTTACAGGTAAAGGGAATGGTCATGGCTTGGGCTTATCACAATGGGGGGCCAACGGTTTGGCAGAGCAGGGGTATGATTACAAGAAAATTTTGCAACACTATTACAAAAATGTGGATATAGTTAAGGACTGACCAATATATGAACGTAAACGACTACAATTTTGAACTACCTGAAACATTAATTGCACAGACGCCTTTGCCTGAGCGGACCGCTTCTAGATTACTGACGTTAAACAAAAACAACGGTGAAGTGGGCCATCATACATTTTCGGATATTGTGCAGTATCTTCAGCCAGGAGATACGCTGGTTCTGAACGATACCAGAGTAATTCCTGCACGTTTGTTTGGCATCAAGCAAGACACCGGGGCTAAGGCCGAGGTTTTGCTGCTTAAACAACTGGAGGGAGACCGATGGGAAGCATTGGTAAAACCCGGCAAAAAGCTGAAAAAGGGAGCTGTTATTGTTTTCGGTGATGAGCTGAAGGCAGTTATTGAGGAAGAAGGAGATATGGGCGGAAGGGTACTTTCATTTTCATATGATGGTATTTTTCAGGAGATCTTGGACCGCTTGGGGCAGATGCCGCTTCCTCCGTATATTAAGGAACAGCTGGATGATCGTGAGCGGTATCAAACCGTTTATGCTCGGCACGAAGGTTCTGCTGCGGCACCAACGGCAGGGTTACATTTTACAGAAGAATTACTGGACCAAATTAAAGAGAAGGGCGTTACCGTTGCCTTTATCACACTTCATGTCGGTTTAGGGACGTTCAGACCGATGTCAGTGGATACGATTGAAGAGCATGTTATGCATGAAGAATACTATTCATTGTCACAGGAAACGGCAGATGTACTCAATGCAACCAAGGCGCGCGGCGGGAGAGTCGTGGCAGTGGGAACAACCAGTTGCCGAACGCTGGAGACGGTGGGCAATAACTTCGTAGATGGTGTGCTACAGGCCAGTAGTGGCTGGACACAGATTTTTATTTATCCAGGCTATGAATTCCGTGTGGTGGATGCAATGATTACGAATTTTCATTTGCCTAAGTCCACCTTGGTTATGCTGGTCAGCGCACTAGCTGGCAGAGAGAATATTATGCATGCTTACCAGGAGGCGATTGACCAAAAATATCGGTTTTTTAGCTTCGGGGACGCTATGTTCATTTATTAATTAAGGATGGTAGAGAAAATATGGCACCAGCAATAAGATACGAACATATTAAGACCTGCAAGCAATCAGGAGCACGTCTTGGGCGTGTACACACACCCCACGGAGTTATTGAGACTCCAACCTTTATGCCTGTGGGAACTCAAGCAACTGTTAAAACGATGAGCCCTGAGGAACTGAAAGCAATGGATGCTCAAATTATTTTGAGTAATACGTACCATCTGTTTCTTCGTCCTGGTCATGATATTATCCGTGAAGCGGGCGGATTGCACAAGTTTATGAATTGGGATCGTCCTATTCTAACGGACAGCGGCGGATTCCAAGTGTTTTCCCTAAGTGAAATGCGTAAGATTTCAGAAGAAGGTGTTCACTTTCGCTCTCATTTAAACGGAGATAAGAAGTTTCTTTCTCCAGAAGTGGCGATGGAAGTCCAGAACTCACTTGGCTCGGATATTATGATGGCCTTCGATGAATGTCCACCGTTTCCGGCTGAGTATGAATACGTGAAAAAGTCACTGGAGCGCACCAGCCGTTGGGCTGAGCGTTGTTTGGAGGCACATGCGCGTCCTCATGATCAAGGACTGTTCGCCATTGTACAAGGAGGCATGCATGAAGATCTGCGTAAGCAAAGTGCGGCAG
The DNA here is from genome assembly GCF_056099025.1 of Paenibacillus sp. TSM33. Lineage (NCBI taxonomy): Bacteria > Bacillati > Bacillota > Bacilli > Caryophanales > Paenibacillaceae > Paenibacillus > Paenibacillus sp. TSM33. Next base: position 1,544,318 of record NZ_JBLZXB010000017.1, on the reverse strand, counting down.
ATTTGACTTCCATGGATTTCCCGGGGTATGCTATTGGTGGACTGAGTGTAGGTGAACCTAAGCATTTGATGTATGAAGTGCTCGATTATACGGTTCCTTTGCTTCCTACCAACAAACCACGTTATCTGATGGGCGTAGGTTCGCCGGATGCTTTGATTGAAGGCTCCATTCGTGGTGTGGATATGTTCGATTGTGTACTTCCAACCCGAATTGCTCGCAACGGGACAACGATGACAAGTCAAGGACGTCTTGTCGTTCGGAATGCGAATTACGCAAGCGATTTTGGCCCGCTTGATCCGGCTTGTGATTGCTACACTTGTCGCAATTATTCACGTGCTTACTTGCGACATTTAATTAAAGCAGACGAAACCTTCGGGCTCCGACTGACAACGTATCATAACTTGCATTTCTTAATACAATTGATGCGTAATGTCAGACAAGCGATTATGGATGACAGGCTGCTTGATTTCCGCGATGAATTTTTTGAGCAGTACGGTCTTCATGATAATGATAAAGGCTTTTAAGTTTTAGGGGAGAGTATACGAAAGGGGGACTTAACGTGTTTCATTTTGCTACAGCTGCGGCTGCACCCGGTGGAGCTGGGGGACTTTTTCAAATGATCTGGCCACTGGCTCTGATGTTTGTAATCTTCTATTTTTTGCTGATTCGCCCGAATCAGAAAAAACAAAAGCAGCGTCAATCAATGCTTCAAGCTTTGAAAAAGGGAGATAAAGTAATTACAATCGGAGGTCTTCACGGTACAATTGTGGAGATTACGGACGATGTGGTAGTTTTGCGTGTAAATGATGTGACAAAGCTGACCTTTGACCGCAGTGCAATTAGTAATGCGATTGCAAAAGACACTGCATCTGAGGAAGTTGTTTCTAAATCGTAGTATACGATTGTGATGCAAAAACCGAGCCTTTGAGGAGGCTCGGTTTTTTTTGTGTTGCATACATATTGATTTACTTGCTGAAGTTAATGCCAAATATCCCGCCACCTGCTCCTATCACAAACGCGATTCCTAAGTGCATTAGGTCTTTGCCGTTCATGCCTGCATCCAATGCCAAAAAACCGACCAGAAGAACGATGAGTCCATACAGAACGCCTGTAATACCGCCTTGATACCAGCCTTTGTTCGTGGATCTTTTACCGGCGACGAAGCCGCCAGATAGCATGGCGAATGCGTGGACGATGTACGTATACAGTGATAAGTCCTGTTCTTGCATTTGTGTCATCCACAAGAGTATTGAAAGAATCAATGCGCCGAGCAGCATCCATGCAAAGGCATAAAATAAGCCGGATAAAATGGGATGGGCCAGACGAAACGAACACCAGCGGCGAATGAGCTCCATGGATAATTCCTCCTGTACCAAGGTTTGAACTATTATCATTCTATGGCCAAGCTTCCCGGGTTAGTACCAAGTCGTAAGCAGTCTTTCTCTTTATTTCAATAATTTAGCCTTTTGTTTTTTGTATGAGCCAAGTGAGGAAGGGTCAGAATACGTGTACAATGAACGACTAATGTCTTGTCGCAAGTACAGGAGAGGAGGCGAACCTATTGAGTCACGATATTTTTGCTCATATTTTTCGGACGCTGCTCATGTATTTTATTGTATATCTGGTGATGCGCTTGATGGGTAAAAGGGAGATCGGAAAATTGTCTGTTTTCGATCTCGTCATATCTATTATGATTGCGGAAATTGCTGTGTTCAGCCTGGAGGATATAAAACGTCCACTTTATGAAGGGTTGATTCCTTTAGGAGTGCTGTTGATTTTGCAAATCGGGATTTCTTATTTCAGTCTGAAAAGTCGGCGTCTACGCTTACTATTCGATGGCAGGCCCAGCGTATTGTACTCCAATGGACAACTAAACAAGGACGAAATGGGGAAGCAACGTTACAACTTAGATGACTTACTGTTACAACTTCGTGAACTAAATATAGAAGGTCTGGACGAAGTTGAATATGTCATTTTGGAAACAACAGGTAAGCTAACGGTGATTAGCAAGGATAATTACGATGAAGCTAAACACGACAACATAAAACAAGAACGAAGCAAAAATGATTTGATAAGCAAAGAGCACCAGGCAAATAAAGTCCACCCTTCTCCACAAATCGGTGGAAAGTTTAGATATGAGGGACTGCCGATTCCATTAATTATGGATGGCAAGGTGCTGGATCGAAATTTGGAACGGATGGATATGAACCGTTTTTGGCTTAAAAATCAGATTCAGGCAAAGGGGCATAAAGATTTTAAGGATGTTTTCTTATGCTCGGTCAACCATAGAGGGGATGTGTATATTACACCACCGGCCTATGGAGAATCTTCAGATTAGCTTTTTTTTATGCTTTAAACCATCTTCTCAGGATTGGAATGCGTGTGAGGTTGTCCCAATCAATCATTTTGATCATGGTCATCAGGAAAAGGTACAGAATAATTCCCAAGCCTGCGGCAAAAATAAACTGGAGCCACATTTGGTCGAAAATCGTTAAATGTCTGTAGGTATATAATACCGCTGCCGCCATAATGATCATACCCATCCCGGTTTTCCAGAAGTCAAGTAAACGTACACGAAAGGTAAGCAGTCTGCTGACACTGAAGCCATGTAGGAGGGTAACGATAGCACTGTTAATACAGATGGCGATGACAGCTCCGTAGATACCGTACTGAGGCTGGGAAGCAAGCCATACAATCAGCACAATTTTGATAATGGCTCCGATAAAGGTGTTCAATAAGGCGCTTCCAGGACGGTCTAACGCCTGAAGTGCTGCCTGAAGCGGGGCCTGAATGTACATAAAAAGTGCAAAGGGGGCCATGAGTTTAAGCATGCCCGCAATATCGCCATTATTGTAGAGCAGCAGACACAGCGGCTCTGCTAATACATACATAATTACGGCAAATGGTGCACCTGCGACTAAAGCAAGACGAAGCGATTGATGCAAACGTTTGTGAATGGCAGTAATATGCCCTTTCGCTGCTGCTTCGGATAACGAAGGCACGAGTGAAACAGCCAGCGAACTGGTAAGGGCTCCAGGTAGTAATAACACAGGAATAACCATGCCTTGCATGGCTCCATACTGCGCGGTTGCTACACCAGTTGCAATGCCTGCTACGGCGAGGCTGCGCATGCATAAGATAGATTCGAGCAAATAAGATAAGGAACCGACAAGCCTCCCAGCAGTAACGGGAACCGATATCGACATAAGACGTGACAAAACGGATGATTGCTCGGTAGGAACCTCTGAGGGTAAAGACGCCTTCGGTTGAAGAATGTGATCTTTTCGCTGGTTCCAGGCGTATTGCCATAGCAGCACAACCATGCCAATGAATTCACCCGCCAAAGCACCAAGCATGGCACCTGCAGCAGCGTAGGCTACCCCATGGGGAAGTAACAAGTAAGCAAACCAAATGACGCAAAAAATGCGCATGACGGTTTCTGCAATGGAGGAACTTGCGGAAGGGATCATATTTTGTTTTCCTTGAAAATAGCCCCTATAAGCTGAGGAAACAGCAACAATGACAATCATTGGGCTCATACTCACAAATGTATAATACACACGGCTGTCGGTCAGGAGATGGCTTGTGATCCAAGGTGCAAACACGAGACAGATTGCCATGGCGATCAGGCTGAGTGTAATGGTGAAGCGCAAGCTAGTGTGCAAAATACGCCGCGACATTTCGGGTTGCCCCGCCGTCTCAGCTTCAGCTACAAGCTTGGCTACCGCAAGAGGGATGCCGCCGGTAATAAGAGTCACTAGTACAATAAAAAAGGGATACCCCTGCTGGTACAAGCCGACTCCTTCAGGGCCGATGATACGCGGGAGTGCGATTCGGGGAATAAAACCCAGTAGCCGATTGATGATTCCCGCTGCCAATAAAATAATTGCTCCATGAATGAATGTCTGCTTTTTCAATCGCAACTCCCTCTTCCCCAAAATGAAATTCTGCGTCTATGTGTTTCTTTAGAAGATATGCTGAACCTGTCCATGTTCATGACAAGCTTTTCAGCTTAGAAGCAAGGTGATCCAGACTACAAGAGGGAGAGTGGTGAATTCTGCTATTGACGAGCGAAATGAATGCATATATTGTTGATTTACGGCTATTTTTCGATGAAAAGAAGGGTTTTCCAAGATCAGGACAGAAATGTTCTATAAAGCAGTCAATAACCCCGCTAATTGCTGATCTGCGGAACCGATAGTCGCTGGGAGGAGGAACGACCATCGTGGGTATGGAAGAGCTGGATGAGCAGGATTGGGATGACGCAATTGAGATACTCTGTCAAAGCAAGGCAGACGAGCTGATTCTCGTAGGCTATGAACATGTCACCAGTAAGGACGTGTGGAATTGCGTCAGCCATAAATATGAAAAGGAGGGTATTCCTCCGCTGCACAAGCTCGTTAACGATATACTTTCCCTTAAAGCGACGAGCTTTATGAACTATTTGACGATGTCCGCATTACGGGGCTCCACTTTCGAATAGAAGGGGGTCTTTTTTTGCGTTCAAATTGACTGCTTTTTGAGGGGTAGCTATAATAGGAATATTGAGAATGAAAGGGGAACATGGGACGGAATGAAAAGAATTCTAAGTTTCATCGTGGTCGTGCTCATAACTACTGGTGTTATGGTCGGGACAAGCCCGGGCCTACTAAAAAGTTTAAAACTAGGCCTCGATTTAAAGGGAGGCTTTGAAATTTTATATGAAGCCCAGCCTTTGGAAGCCGGGCAGCGTGTAACCAGCCAGTCTCTGATACAAACAGCACAAAGCTTGGAGAGACGTATTAATGCGCTTGGTACGACTGAGCCGGAAGTAACAACTGAGGGGAGCAATCGTATTCGCGTGCGGCTTGCTGGTGTCTCTAATGAGGCGGAAGTCCGCTCCATGCTGAAAAAACCCGCAGAGTTAACCTTCCGTAGTGCAACGGCAGCAGATGCTAAAAAGCCAGGTCAATACAGCAAAATTGAGCTCCGCGGTAATGATTTTGTGGAGAATGGCGCTGTTGTCGGCTATGACCAGTTGAACAAGCCTGAGATTAGTATCAAAGTAAAAGACAAAGCTAAATTTGCAGAAATCACAAAGCGACTTATGAATAAAGAGTTGGCTATTTTCCTGGATGATGAATTACTGTCTGCACCTACAGTGCGTAGTGAATTGACGGATGGCAGTGCTTCGATTACAGGTAGCTACACACGTGATGAGGCGAACAAGCTAGCAGATACGATCAACCTGGGTGCTCTTCCGCTTAAACTGACGGAAAAATATTCTCAGAGTGTAGGGGCTACACTGGGTCAGCTGTCACTGGATCAGACGATCCGTGCTGGTTTGATCGGTTCGGTCATCATTCTGATCTTTATGATTGCAATGTTCCGTGTACCGGGACTGATAGCTAGCTTCTGTCTCATCGTTCATACCTGGCTGGTGCTTGCGATTTTTTATTTGGGCGGTTTCGTGCTCACACTTCCGGGTATCGCAGCCTTCGTGCTCGGGATCGGGATGGCGGTGGATGCCAATATCATTACGTATGAACGGATTAAAGAAGAAATCAAGTCAGGCAAAACGATTCGTTCTTCTGTCATTGCAGGCAGTAAGGCATCGTTCCGTACTGTTATGGATGCCAATATTACGACAATTATAGCGGCAGCCGTCATGTTTGGTCTGGGTACAGGCTCCGTTCGAGGATTCGCTCTTGTGCTCATCGTTGATATTGTCGTGAGTATTTTGACAAATATCTTCTTCTCGCGCTTCTTGCTCAATCTGCTGGTTAAAGCAGATGCTGTGAAGAAGGCCAAGTATTTTGGTGTGAAGGAGAGTGATATCAGTGCGCTTTAATTGGGACTATAAATATGTCAAGATGAGCAAGTGGTTCTATACATTCTCGATTATTATCACATTGCTTGGTATTTTGAGCTTATCGATATTTGGTTTGAATTACGGGGTTGATTTCCGTTCCGGTTCTAACGTGGATGTTAATTTGACTAAGACAGTTACACAAGAACAGATTCAAGCTTTGCTGAACAAGAACGGGATCGGCAAAGAGGTGGATTATACACCAGGTAAAGAGCGTTTCGGCATTCGTTTTTCACAGGTATTGACGGATCAGCAAGTGAATGAATTCAAAACCTCTTTTAACAAAGAGCTTGATCCAAAGGCATCATTTGAGGTCAATACAGTGGATACGGAAATGGCGCAAGAGCTGGAGCGAAATGCAATCTGGGCGATTTTGCTGGCCTCTGTGGCTATTGCTATCTACATTTCGATCCGGTTTGAATGGCGTTTTGCGGTTGCTGCAATTGTTTCGCTGCTGCATGATGCGTTTCTCGTCATTAGTATATTCTCGATTTTCCGGCTTGAGGTGGATTTGACCTTTATTACGGCTATTCTGACGATTGTCGGTTTCTCCATTAATGACACCGTCGTTATTTTTGACCGTATTCGGGAAAATCTGCGATTTGCAAAGAAAAAGTCCAGAAACGACTTGGAGCAAGTCGTCGATCACAGTATTGCACAGACAATGACGCGTTCACTCGCAACTGTGTTTACAGTGTTTATTGCCTCCGTCTGCCTATTCATTTTCGGCGGCGAGTCCATTCGGATGTTCTCGCTTGCAATGGTTATCGGTTTGCTGTTCGGTGCTTACTCTTCCATCTTCATTGCCAGCCCGCTGTGGGTAGCTTTGAAGGGAAAACAAAAGACGCCAACAACTGGTGGAGCAGCCAAAACTGCCAAGTCTTAAGTTACGCAAATATCAGTAGTATAAATTAAAGAGAAAGCCGCGTCTGCTTGGGCGCGGTTTTCTAAGCTTTCAAGATTTACCTTATGCTGGGGCTAATAGTGAAACACCTGATTGTAAAAGTTTTTTTAAGAATTCGGTTATATTGGAATGGAGCTTTATCGGGAAATGGTTAGTTCAGGATTGAGGGGGAAACGTTGTGAATAGCGAACGCAGCCGATCATTAGAAACTGCGGCGTTGAGCGGGATTGTTGGTAATCTCGCGCTGGCTGTTCTAAAGGGAACCGTCGGTTATGCGGCAAACAGCAAGGCGTTGATGGGGGATGCACTGCACACGGCTGCGGATAGTGCTTCCCGTTTGCAGGAGATGCTGTTTTCCAAGGGTGGTACAGATCACGGAATGCTGGCAAGGTTGCGGAACGGTGAAAAAGTTCGGACGGTCATATCTGTGGTGCTGGCTATTTTAGTGCTGATGAGCGGACTTCAACTAGCTATTTCTGCTGTTCGTTCATTAAGCAGTGCGGAACCGCAGGCTCCCGGTCTGTACGCATTAATTACCGTGTTTATTGCTTTGGTGCTGAGAGAAGCGTTATTTCAGTTTCAATATCGCTACTCGATTAAATACGGCCATAAAGCGGAAGCAGATCGGTACGCTAACCATGAACGGTATTCGCTGTATGCATCGCTGATTGCATTGATCGGCATGATCGGTGCAATGACTGGCGAGGCAATGGAATGGCCTGCATTGTTATATCTTGATCCAACTGCAGCTTTGCTGGTAGCCTGTCTGGTGTTGCGTAAAGGATATCTGATGGTAATGAATACCGCATACCAGGCTCCTGCACAGCCCTTGCAGGAGGAAGACTCCCAGCGCTTTATGGAGACGATTCAACGGGTATATGGTATTGTAACGGTTGAACACTTACATGCTCAGGAAACGGGTCATTTCATAACAGTGGATGTAACGATAAGTGTTAACCCGCGGATTACGGTACAGGAGGCGCAGGAAATTGCCGATCGAGCCAAAAATTTACTGTTAGCCCGTTTTCCACAGGTGTCTCATGTACAAATGCAGTTCATTTCTTACCAAGCCGGGTATCCTTATAAATCCAACCATGAACTGCCAGATAATGATGCGTCGTCCTTGCTTCAATAAGGCAAGCCGACTATGAAAGAAAGGTGAATAGGATTGCTTCATTCGCAGTACAGATGGAAGACCCCGGAGGTTAACCTGGAAGCGGCTCAGCCGTTAACAGAAGAGCTGGGGATTTCACCATTGTTGTCCCGGCTTTTAGTGAACCGGGGCGTCACTACGGCCGGGGAAGCAAACCGCTTTTTGTACGGAAGTGTGGACGATGTACACGACCCATTTCTGCTTCTTGGCATGAAAGAGGCCGTGCCGAGAATTCGCCAGGCTCTGGAGCGCGGCGAGCATATATTAATCTATGGCGATTATGATGCGGACGGCGTATCCAGTACATCATTGATGATTCAGCTTATGCGTTTTCTGAAGGCATCTTATGATATTTACATTCCCCATCGTTCTAATGAGGGATATGGTCTGCACAATCATGCTCTGGATTGGGCACATCAGCAAGGAGTGACGTTGGTCATTACAGTGGATACGGGAATTAGTGCAGTAGAGCAAATTGCTTATGCGACTTCCTTAGGGATCGATGTGATTGTGACTGACCATCATGAGCCGCCTGCTGTGCTTCCCGAGGCTTATACTTTGATCAATCCCAAGCTACCGGATTGTCCCTACCCATTTAAAGGTCTTGCAGGCGTTGGTGTTGCCCTGAAGCTGGCTCAGGCGCTGTTGAGTGAAGTACCCGAGGAATGGTTTGAAATCGCCGCTATTGGTACGGTAGCTGATTTGATGCCACTACATGGTGAGAATCGGACGATAGTACGTAGAGGAATTCAATCCATGAGAAACACTGCATTCCCAGGGATTCGGGCGTTGCTTCATGTAGCGGGTGTGGAGATATCCACAGTAACCTCGGTCAACATCGCATTTGCATTGGCTCCGCGGATTAATGCAAGCGGGCGTCTGGATCATGCGGGACGAGCAGTTTCCCTGCTGACGACAGAAAAAGAAGAGGAGGCAGACCAGCTTGCGCATGCCCTGGATCTGCTCAATCGTGAGCGTCAACAAGTGGTCGAACGCATTGTGGAGCAAGCCGAGCAGCAATTAGCATCCAAACTAAATGGAGGTAAGCTGCCATCTGTTATTGTTTTGGCTGGTGAGGGCTGGAATGTTGGTGTCGTCGGAATTGTGGCATCCAAGCTTTTGGATCGCTATTACCGTCCGACCATTATTCTGGGCATAGATACGGAGACAGGCATGTGCAAAGGTTCTGCTCGATCTATTCCTGCATTAGATATTTACAGTGCTCTTACAGATTGCCATGAGCTCATGGACCATTTTGGTGGACATCCTTCAGCAGCGGGGATGACGCTGTCCCGTGACAATCTGGAATTATTCGATGAACGGCTTAACCGCTATGCAGGTTCCATTTTGACACCGGAGGATTTTATCCCTATAGCTGAGGCCGATATGGTCTGTCGTCTGGATGAGGTGTCTCTACAAGTGGTTGAAGAACTGGAATTGCTCCAGCCTTTTGGGATGGGAAATCCTTCTCCACGATTCATATTACAGGGGCTTCAATTGCGCGAGGCTCGTAAAATGGGACGTGAGAAAAACCATGTGAAGCTATTGCTGGAGCAAAACGGTTTATCGCTGGATGCGATTGCCTTCCGACGTGGCGATTTGGCTGATTTTTTACAGCAGCAAACGGACATAGATCTGTTGGGCGAGTTATCAATTAACGAGTGGAACGGTAAACGTTCACTTCAGCTGATGATGCAGGATATTCGTGTGCAGGCTCCGCAAATTTTTGATTATCGTGGAGTATCGGACCCACTTGCCGAACTAGAGCGAGGGCTGAGGGTCTTCCATCCAAGCTTAGAGGAAAGAAAGAATGATATTGCGGTGTTGATCCATCCGTCATCCCGGCTTCATCCTTTGATCTCAGTGGACGCTGAATCCTTATGGTTATACGATAAAGATGGCAGCGTTACTCCCAGTGATGGTCAAAAAGATACACAGCACTCTGTGAAGTCACTGTTCGTACTGGAGCCGCCAGATACACCCGAGCAGTTTCATGCACTATGGTCTACCTTTGAGAATGTAGAGAACGTATTTCTTCTTCATTCGATCAGTGAGCGTGGCGGCCGCCTCGTAAGCCCCGATAGGGAGCTGTTTAAGCGTATTTATATTGTGCTTTCCCGAATGGGAACACAGCTAATTGATGAAAAAGCAATGCTACCTGCTCTTAGCCGGCAGTGCTCCTGCTCAGTGCGCATGTTATCCAAAGTACTGGACATCTTTGAGGATCTTGAATTTTTGACGCGTACAGATGGTCAATTTCGTTTTGTATCCAATCCGCCCAAGCGGGATTTAACTGCTTCTCCGCGCTATCAGGAATTGTATAATATGGCTGAGATGGAGCGGTATTTACTGGATGCGGACACCACCCAGATGACGAGCTGGATCATGTCGCTTATGAAGGGTGCATCTTGAGATACTACCTTGCAGTTTTGTAAAATGTATATACTAATTAGAAGTTTACAGTAGGAGGAACTAAGTTGGACTACAAAGAATATATTCGGGTGATTTCCGATTTTCCGCAACCAGGGATTAGTTTTAAGGACATTACTACCCTAATGAAAAATGGGGAACTGTACCGCAAGGCGATCAACGATATGAAGGAATTAGTATCTGATTTAAAAATTGATTTGATTGCAGGTCCGGAAGCACGTGGATTCGTTGTTGGTGCACCTCTGGCTTATGCGCTTGGTGTTGGTTTTATTCCCATCCGTAAAAGTGGCAAATTGCCTGGAGAAACCATTGAGGAAGCATACGGTTTGGAATATGGTAAGGATACTCTGGCTATGCATAAGGATGCGATTGAGCCGGGGCAAAATGTTCTGATTGCTGATGATCTGCTTGCTACAGGTGGAACTATCGCTACATCCGTTAACTTGGTACGCCAACTTGGTGGTAATGTGGCAGGGGCTGCCTTTCTCATCGAGCTGTCTGATCTCAACGGACGGGCAAAGCTGCCTGATGTAGATGTATTCACCTTAATTAAGTACTAAGTGTTTCGAAGCCGGGGTTTCCCGGGAAATATTTATGTATCGTTTGCCTAAATAGTCCGATGGAACATCTCTTTATCTAAAGAGTTGCTCCATCGGACTATTTTTTGATTACAGTGACTAAATTGATTTTCTTATTGCAATAAATTACCACGGGCTTTATTGGAAAAAGATATAAGAAAAATTAAATAATTGTCGATAAAAGATAAAAAAGAAACAGAGGTGGATATATATTGGGTATATTTCAATTTAAGAGCTTGCAAGCACGGACATTTTCTACCTTGGTTCCGCTAGTACTTATAACACTGATCTTAATCAGTTTTTTGTCTTATCTTTTTGCCAAACATAAGCTGGATACGGAAATAAGCCAAAATGCTGCTCATTCCTTGTCGAGGGCTAAAGCAGATATTGCAGCTAACGTAGACCGTCATGCTTTACTTGTTTCGATGTTGACTAAGAGTGCGGAACAACTGGGAGCAGGGATGAACATTGAAAGTTATGGACGTTTTTTTGAGCAAGAGCTGGCATTAAATGATATGTCATACGGGTTGGGCATTTATTTTGCTAAAGGTGCGTATGATCCGGGAGTGACTTACCGTTCAATATATGTGCATAAAGATGGTGAGCTAGTCAAGCAATCGACTGAATATGACGATCCGCAATATAACTATTTAACGCAACCTTGGTATACCGAAGCCGTAGAACGTGGTAAAGATATAAATTTCACAGAGCCTTTTTACGATAGCAAGCTGAACATCAATATGATTACTGCGGGGAAAGCATTTTATGACAGGCAGGGGAAACTGTTAGGTGTCATTACAGGCGACCTAAACATGACGAGTATCCAGACGTATATTGAAAAAATGAAGTTTGGTACTCAAGGTAGTACGATCCTAGTGGATAAGAATGGAGCCATTCTGTCATCCGGTCTTCAGTACTTAAAAGCAGGCGAGCCGTTAACAAACACGATGAATGCGGAAGCAGCACAATCTATTCAAAGGGGTTCGTCTGGACAACTGTCCGTACCTATTGATAATGAGGACTATCGGATAATGTACGAAACAATTCCACAAACCGGTTGGAAAATTGGCGTATTACTGCCAGAATCCGATTTGAATCGTTCTGCCAATGAAATGCTTAAACTTTTACTAATTGTTAGTGTTATAGGCATTTTGATAATTATGGGCGCGTTATTGATTAATAATTCAGGTATGATCAAAGAAATTAAAAAAATAATGCAGATGACCAATCGTATGGCTCTTGGGGATTATACCGTTGAACTAGCACATCGACGTAAGGATGAGTTTGGTCAGATGGCTGACGGGATCAATAAGGTGATAGGTGTAACCAGAGGGATGGCATTGCGCTTGAACGAAGAGTCGGATGTTATCTCAGGCGTATCTTCAAAAATATCCCAAGAGATTTCCGGGGCGACTAAAGATGCGCACCACAATGCAGGAGAACTGGCACAGGTGAAGGAAGGAGCCGAGCTTCAGTTAACCGCAGCAGCAGAGAGTGCGACTGCGATGGAAGAAATGGCTGTTGGCATACAGCGCATTGCTGAATCTATACAGCATGTATCCGAGGCTACCTCTGAGATTGAACATAAAGCACAACAAGGAAATGAACGATTGAACGTGGTCAATCAAGGAATGCATAAAGCGAAAATGTCTATGGATGAGGCAGGCAGAGTAGTAAGCTCGTTAAATGAACGGTCCGCCCAAATTGGTAGCATTATTGGAATGATTCAGGAAATTAGTGGACAGACCAAGTTGTTGTCGTTGAATGCTTCCATTGAAGCCGCACGTGCTGGGGAGCATGGCCGAGGGTTCGCTGTGGTGGCTTCAGAAATCGGCAAGCTGGCCGTAAACGTAAGCGAATCTGCGGAGCAAATTACGAGTCGAATCCGAGCCATGCAGGAAGAAACCAAATTAGCTTTGGAAGGAATGCAGCAGGGGGCTCTGGAGATGGATGAAGGAGTGTCTATTTTACATGAGGTGAAAGAACGTTTTATAGCAATGAATCAGGATATTCAGCAGGTGGCGATAGAAGTGCAGGAGGTTTCATCTGCCTCTGAAGAAATGTCGGCAGGCTCGGAAGAAGTTGCTGCATCTATTGGTTATCTTGCAGATATTGCGAAAGCTTCAGCTGAACGTGCAGGACAAGCCTCGGAACGATCCGAACGGCAATTAAAGGATCTGGAAGGTCTGAACAGTTCCGCCAAGTCACTTACAGGTGTCTCTGATACCCTTAATCAGGTCGTATCCCGTTTTCAGGTGTGATATTGTTTTAAAATAAAAGTCGTGCATAAAAAGACGCCGTTCCATGTAAGAAGGATATTACACTCTTGTCTATACAGCTGAGCGTGTTGATCCATAACTAACATGGAGCGGCGTTTTAAAATTGAAAAACAGCTATCAATCTGGTGTTTTTTCAGTTAAAGGTTCTTGCGTTTTATCGTTCGACCAGCCAAGCACATCAACCAGCTTGAAGAACAAGCTCAGGATAATACCGATGATTGTCGCCAATGCCATACCTTTCAAGGTGACCGCACCCCAAGTGAGCGTAGTCCCGCTGATTCCGACAACAAGCACGATGGTAGCGAGTAGCATGTTGGTTGGTTTGGCGAAATCAACCTTTTGCTCAACAAAAATTCTAAGACCAGAGGCCGCGATCACACCGAATAATAGCAAGGATACGCCACCCATAACTGGAGACGGAATATTAGAAACAATCGCTGAGAACGTACCCGAGAAGGACAACAGAATGGCAATAATAGCCGCTCCGCCAATAACCCATACAGAGTACACTTTAGTTAATGCCATAACACCGATATTTTCACCATAAGTCGTATTAGGTGTAGAACCAACAAAACCGGAAATGATGGTAGAAATTCCGTTACCCAGCAAAGAGCGATGGAGACCAGGATCTTTGGACAACTCACGTCCGACGATGTTGCTCGTCACAAGCAAGTGACCAATATGCTCAACGATGACGACCAGAGCAACCGGAAGAATCGTCAGCATAGCCGAAGCATTAAAGGTTGGAGTGGTAATTGCGGGATGGGCGAACAAAGGAGCATCCGCAATAGCCTGCGTATTGACCATACCCATAAAATAAGCAAGCACATAGCCCACCACGATACCGATCAGAATATGAATGATTTTGGCAAATCCGCGAAACAACACCGCACCCAGAACAGTAACACCGAGCGTAACGAGGGAAAGGGTGATCGTTTTGGGATCTGGCGCCCAGGCTTTAGTAGGATCGGCATTAATAATGCCTGCCATGCCTGCAGCAACGGGAACCAGTTCCAGACCAATTAAGGCTACGATGGAACCCATGACAGCCGGTGGAAAAACGATGTCCAGCCAGCGTGTCCCAGCATATTTGATTACCAGTGCGACGAGACAGAAAATAATACCTGTAACGATGAAAGCACCCAGGGCCATTGCATAGCCATTGCTGCCAGGGTTACTTTTAAGCACAAGACTGACAGGAGCGATAAAAGCGAAGCTGGAGCCGAGATAGGCAGGGATTTTGCCACGGCAGATCCATATGTACAACAATGTTCCGATACCGTTCATGAGCAAAATCATACCGGGATCGACGCCAAAAATATTGGGCACCAGCACGGTGCTGCCAAACATGGCAAACAAATGCTGTACGCTGAGCAGGAACCCAGGTCCTGCCGGAAGCTTTTCATTAACTTGAATTTCGCGTTGCAACGCAGTTCACTCCTTAGTTCTTTCAATTATTCTTATATACATTAATTACTTTTCGTAATTTTTTCAATATAATTCGTTTCATTTCGTCAACAATCCTGATTTTACTTATCCATGTTTGACAAAATAATGCGACAGTGCCAAACCTGTAATAGTTGACGTGTGGCGTGCTAAGCGTCATAATTGTAGGAAATCACTTTTAAAAGGGAACCTTTGCGCGACATTGATCGGCGGGTTCCATTTTGCATAGAAAGGACACGGAATAGAGCAGAATGGGGATAGAGCAATTACTTAAAAAGGCCGGGGCCTATACCAGAGAAGCAGATCTTATCCGCATCAGGGACGCCTATGATTTTGCCGAGCAGGCCCATTCCGGCCAGACTCGTAAGTCCGGTGAACCTTATATTCTGCATCCGCTTGCGGTTGCTGATATCGTCGTTAATATGCAGATGGATACCATCTCCATTATCGCCGCTCTTTTACATGACGTTGTGGAGGATACGACGGTGTCTTTGGCGCAGATTCGCGAGCATTTTGGCGATACATGTGCGATGCTTGTCGATGGTCTGACGAAGCTGGAGCGTATCCAGTTCCGATCCAAGGAAGAACAGCAGAACGAAAATTATCGAAAAATGTTTATTGCCATGGCGCAGGACATTCGTGTCATCGTCATTAAGTTGGCAGATCGTCTGCACAACATGCGTACCCTGAAATATCAATCGGAAGAAAGTCAGCGTCGAATCGCTTATGAAACGTTGGAAATTTTCTGTCCGGTTGCAAACCGATTGGGTATTTCAGCGATTAAATGGGAAATGGAAGACATTGCTTTGCGCTATCTGAATCCTCAGCAGTATTATCGCATCGCTAATTTGATGCATAAGAAGCGAGCCGAGCGCGAGCAATTTATTGATAATGTCATACAGCGTATCAGAGAGAAGCTGGAAGAGATGGGTATTCAGGCTGATTTGTCTGGACGCCCTAAACATATTTACAGTGTGTTTAAAAAGATGACGACGAAAAACAAGCAATTCAACGAAATATACGATT
Source organism: Paenibacillus sp. TSM33 (assembly GCF_056099025.1). Taxonomy (NCBI): domain Bacteria; kingdom Bacillati; phylum Bacillota; class Bacilli; order Caryophanales; family Paenibacillaceae; genus Paenibacillus; species Paenibacillus sp. TSM33. The sequence goes on along the minus strand of NZ_JBLZXB010000017.1, from coordinate 1,528,654 downwards.
TGCTGGCGATTCGAATTATTGTGGATAACATTAAAGATTGTTATGCCACATTGGGGATTATCCATACGTTGTGGAAACCGATGCCAGGGCGGTTTAAGGATTATATCGCCATGCCTAAGGCTAATATGTATCAGTCCCTCCATACGACCGTAGTAGGTCCCAACGGAGAGCCTACAGAAGTGCAAATTCGCACAGTGGATATGCATCGCACCGCTGAATTCGGGATTGCAGCCCATTGGGCCTATAAAGAAAACAACGGGGCAAATAACACAAACTTTGAGGACAAAATCACCTTTTTCCGAGAAATTTTGGAGCTGCAAAACGAGGCAAAGGATGCATCGGAATTTGTGGAATCACTCAAAATGGACTTTTTCTCAGACCTTGTGTTTGTCTTTACTCCTAAGGGAGAGGTCATTGAGTTGCCGGCTGGGTCGGTTCCACTGGACTTTGCTTTCCGCATCCATACCGAAGTTGGCAATCGAACGATTGGCTCTAAGGTAAATGGAAGAATTGTTCCCTTGGACTATCGTCTGAAAACTGGCGATATCGTGGAAATTATGACGTCCAAGCACTCCTATGGACCTAGTCAGGACTGGCTTAAAATTGCTCAGTCCTCTCACGCGCGCAGTAAAATCAAGCAGTGGTTCAAGAAAGAAAAGCGTGAGGAAAATGTAGAAAAAGGCCGCGACAGTCTGGAACGTGAGCTAAGAAAGCGTGATATTGAGCCATCCGTGTGGATGAGCGAGGACAAACTTCAGGATGTGGCACAAAAGTTCTCTTTTAATGATTCTGAAGATATGCTGTCTGCGATTGGCTTTGGTGGTATAACCGCAGCGCAGGTTTGTACACGTTTGACAGAGAGGTTGCGCAAGGAACAAGAAGAGGCACGTCTAATTGAACTGACGACCGAGGTCAAGGAATACAAACCGCAGGGTGAACGGAAAAAAACACCGACCAACGGTGTCAGCGTCAGAGGTGTCGACAATTTACTCGTTCGCTTTGCACGATGTTGTAATCCCGTACCGGGTGATGACATCATCGGCTACGTAACACGCGGGCGCGGCGTATCTGTTCACCGTACCGATTGTCCGAATATTCCTTCAGGTGTCGGCGAAGATCAGGCGCGCGTGATTGAAGTGGAGTGGGAAGAAGCCGCCGAGGTCAATTATAGTGTCGATATTGAGATTACAGGGCATGACCGCAATGGTTTGTTGAACGAGGTGCTCCAGGCCATTTCTGAGAACAAAACTAGCTTCTCGGCCGTGACAGGACGTACGGATAAAAATAAAATGGCAATGATTCACATTACAATTCTCATTCGTAACACGGATCATTTGCATTCCGTTGTCGAACGGATCAAACGGGTGAAGGATGTATACACCGTGCATCGGATTATGCAATAAACTTGTGAAGCATACCACAAAGGTTTATAAAGCCTTTGTATATATCTTGGGTACAAAGACTCATAGGTGGCTGAAAGAGCCGTGGTACGACTGTGAGCATCTTTTAAGGAGAAGAGTAAAGGAGCAGCGGATAGGCGATGAAGATCATTATTCAGCGCTGTAAAGACGCTCAGGTAACGGTGAATCAAAAGGTGGTCGGCAAAATTGGAACTGGATTAATGCTGCTGGTTGGTATTGGTCAGGGAGATACGGCAGCCGATGCCGTTTATTTGGCGGATAAAACAGCGGGATTGCGTATATTTGAAGATGCTGAAGGCAAAATGAACGACAGTGTTCTGGATGTCGGTGGGGCCATTTTGTCTGTCTCCCAATTTACGTTGTATGGCGACTGCCGTAAAGGGAGAAGGCCCAACTTTATGGGAGCGGCCAAACCTGAGGAAGCAGAGAAGCTGTATGATTTCTTCAACAGCCAGCTTCGAGCCAAGGGCCTGGAGGTCGAGACCGGAATTTTTGGAGCTATGATGGATGTTTCCTTGACCAATTGGGGGCCAGTGACACTGATTTTGGATAGCGAACGTTCGTAGGTATCCATTCTTGGTATGATCTGAGAACTTGAGTAGAAGAGAATAAAATAGCCGTTTAGAGGGACCCTAACGTCATCCCGGTTGGTAAGCAGCCATCTGGAAAGCCTTACGGGTGACAGGAGAGACGAAGCTATGCGTCAGACCCCAAAAATGGACGGATATCAAAGCGCGGTGCTGCTTTATCCTGGTAGTATGCGGGAGGCAATCAGCCTTACTCGTAATGCTGACGCGTTACTACAGCATATTGCTACAGCTATGGACAAGCCAGGACGCGGTGCCCTGCCACGTAGGTAACAACAAGAATTCATTGGTAAGCAGCATTAACGATGTGTTGCCTGAAGCGGTCAGGAAAGAGATTGAAAGCAATTATGTAGCAGTACATCAGGGAAGGAGCCGAATGGCTCCTTTTTCTTTTTCACTGCTGCGAATTGTTATAAACACAGATCAAGCGGGTAATAACAAAGCGTGGTAGACAAACAAACCTAACTTTAAGCTCGCTTTAAGGATAACCGGAAAGGAGATCTGAACGATAATGAGTAAAATTGCATTTTTGTTGGCTGACCAATTTGAGGATTCCGAAATGAAGGTCCCTTATGATGAACTGAAAAAGGCTGGACATGAGGCAGATATTATTGGGCTGAAGCAAGGTGAAAAAGTGAACGGTAAGCAAGGTAAAGTTACCTACACCATTGAAAAAGCCATTGCAGATGTGAAATCAAGCGACTATGATGCAGTTGTTATTCCTGGTGGATCATCACCGGAAAATCTGCGTTTGGATGCCAATGTTCTGAAGTTTGTAACTGAAATAAATGAGTCCAAAAAAGCGATTGGGGCTATCTGTCACGGGCCGCAAATTTTGGCGAGTGCCGATTTGTTACAAGGCCGGACGATTACAGCTTACCCTCCATTGAAAGATGACTTGATTAATGCGGGTGCTCATTTTGAAGATCGAGAGGTGGTCGTGGACGGTAACTTTATTACGTCTCGAACCCCTAAGGATGAGCCCGCTTTTGTACGTGAGTTGTTAAAGGCATTGTAATTTAACCGTGGATGCTTCCGTAGATTTATGCCAGTACAATTCCCAAACGAGGAGGATTTGATATGGCTAAACAGATTCAGGCTTATTTTCGCACAGAAGATGAAGCTGAGGGCGCCAGAGCTTCCCTTCAGGCTTATAGAACTGAACATTTGGAAGTAGGTGCGCTCGATGAGGCGCTCGGTCGGGAGACGAGGGTTTTAATTCCGTTGGTCCCCTATAACAATACTGGCTCTGTGAGCACAGGAGGTTCTGCGGGTGCGGCAATTCCAGCCGCAGGGGTTTATGGCGAAAATATTCTACCCGATGCGAAGAATGACGAGATTAATTCTGGCGTAGCTCAACGGGATCTGAATGAGGATCGGAGCGGAACAACGAACCATGACGGAGGTTTGCTCCGTGCGACAGATGTGTATATTAACGGTGATCATGATGAATTACGGTATGTACTGTCTGCCAAGGTGAATGATGCCGATTATGATGAGATTATTTATAAGCTCCGTTCCAATCGCGCATATGTGGCGCAGTTGGATTAAAAGACGACGAGTGTCACAAGATTGTCGATATACGAGGAAATTAGTCACACTAGAGTGGCTGTAATACAATTGTAATATTCGAAACATCATTCCTTAATATTCGTTGTTTATAATAACAGCATGACCCCCTTTTAATATATCTTTTTAAACCTGTGGACCGTTTCCGCAGGTTATTTTCTTTTTATAAGACTTATTTGTCTGATTCTAGGGGGAATGTCTTGACTTTGTCGAAGCAGTTCATTAAAATCATAAAATAATGAAAAATGATTTGATGACGGGACCAAGTACTCCGAACCCACAAGCACAGAGAGGAATTTCCAGGCTGTAAAAATTCCCTTGATGAGCGGACGAATGACCTCCCCGAGAACAGGCGGCGAACAATGAGGAATATCTGCTGAGTAATGCATGGCCTATGCCAAACAGCAGACCATCCTGCATAATAGCCGTACTGCGCGTTACGGGCGTTATACGTATGAGCGGAGTCAGTGTAATGCTGACGGACACTGAGTCATTTTTATGCTAGTGGTCTGGGTAAACTCCGGAATGTGGGTGGTACCACGGGTGATTTGTAAACGACAATCCCTCGTCCCTGTTAATGATAACAGGGCGAGGGATTTTTTGTTTTATATTGAAAGTGGAGTAAGTAGAGAGCGCACAATAAGAAATACAATGACGGGGGGATACGTAAATGGCCTTTCAAAAACCGACGGGAACACAGGACTTGCTGCCGGGCAGTGTAGAAAAATGGCAAGTGGTCGAGGAAAAAGCTCGTGAGATTAGCCGCCGCTTTAATTACCGAGAGATTCGTACACCAATGTTCGAACAAACGAATTTGTTCGTTCGGGGTGTGGGTGAAACGACCGATGTGGTGGAAAAGGAAATGTACACTTTTGAGGATAAAGGGAAGCGTAGCATGACGTTGCGTCCAGAAGGAACAGCCGGGGTTGTCCGCTCTTATGTGGAGAACAAACTGTATGGTGAGCCGGATGTGACTAAGTTATACTACATTGGCCCGATGTTCCGCTATGAGCGTCCACAGGCTGGGCGTCAGCGCCAGTTTCATCAATTTGGCATTGAAGCATTCGGGGCGATGGACCCGGCGTTGGATGCAGAAGTTATTGCTTTCGGATATCAATTCTGCCGAGAGCTGGGCTTGAAAGGAGTACAAGTAGAAATTAACTCCGTTGGTAATGCTGCCAGCCGTGCTGCTTATCGGCAGCATTTGGTGGACTTCCTGATGCCCATTAAGGATACGTTGACCAAGGAGAGCCAAGCGCGCATTGCGCGTAATCCGCTGCGTGTGCTGGATAGCAAAGATGATCAGGACAAATTTGGCGGGGCACCTTCGATTTTGGATAGTTTGGATGAGGAATCCAGCACGCACTTTGAGAAAGTGAAGCAAAATTTGGATGCGATGGGCGTGGAATATACAGTTAACCCGCGTTTGGTACGGGGGCTGGATTATTATACGCTGACAGCATTCGAGTTCAAAGCCGAAGGCATTGGTGCTATTGACACGATTGGTGGAGGCGGGCGTTACAACGGATTGGTTGGAGATCTGGGCGGACCGGATCAGCCAGGGATTGGTTTTGGTATTGGGCTTGAGCGAATTCAGCTGATCTTGGAGCATCAGGGTGTCAAATTGAACGAAGCCAAGCCGTTGGATATCTATATGGTGGCGTTGGGCGAGGCGGCGGAAACGGAAGTGGCCAAACAACTGTTCAAGTTGCGTCAAGCTGGATTTTCCGCAGAGCGAGATTATCTGGGGCGTAAAATGAAGGCGCAGATGAAATCGGCAGATCGCTTTAAAGCAAGATATACGGCGATTCTGGGGGACGATGAGCTGGTTAAAGGTGAAATTGCACTGAAAAACATGGAAACCGGTGAGCAGCGTACCGTTAAGCTGGATCAGTTGGTGGAAGAATTAGGCTAAATAACATGATGTAACATCAGTCAGGGGGAGGTTCCCTCTTGCTGTCCATATAGCATTAACTACTAAACCTAACAGGAGTGTGTATTATGAAAAGGAGTCATCAATGCGGCGCATTGACTCATGCGCATATCGGAGAAACAGTTACATTGAACGGTTGGGTACAGACCCGTCGTGACTTAGGGGGCGTACTTTTTATAGACTTGCGTGACCGTAGTGGAATTGTACAAATCGTGTTTAACCCGGCCTATTCCGGTGAAGCACTGCAAATTGCGGATCGTGTTCGCAGTGAATATGTGCTTGAGGTTACTGGTACTGTTGTTAAACGTGATGCAGAAACGATCAATACGAACCTGCCTACAGGTGAAATTGAAGTACGTGTCACTGAAATTGAAGTATTGAATGCATCCAAAACACCTCCGTTCTTTATTGAAGATGGCGTAGAAGTAGACGAGTCGCTACGTTTGAAATACCGTTATCTGGACCTGCGTCGTCCGGAAATGCATCAGACGTTGAAACTGCGTTCCAAAGCAGCAAAAGTATTCCGCGACTTCCTGGACGGTGAAGATTTCATTGAGGTGGAAACACCGATTTTGACGAAAAGCTCCCCAGAGGGCGCACGTGACTATCTGGTGCCTAGCCGAGTGCATGAAGGCGAATTTTTTGCCTTGCCGCAATCGCCACAATTGTACAAGCAATTGCTGATGGTGGGCGGCCTGGAGCGCTACTACCAAGTTGCACGTTGTTTCCGTGATGAAGATTTGCGTGCTGACCGTCAGCCTGAATTTACGCAGATCGACATTGAGACCTCATTCATGCAACAGGATGACTTGCTGCCTATGATGGAGCGTCTTATGGTTAAATTGTTCAAAGAAACAGTTGGGGTAGAACTGGAAACACCGTTCCAACGGATTACACATGCAGAGGCAATGGACAAGTATGGTTCTGACAAGCCTGACCTGCGTTTCGGTCTTGAGTTGATAAATGTCAATGATATCGTGGCAACCAGTGGTGTAAAAGTATTTGCTTCCGTAATTGAAAAGGGTGGCGAAGTTAAAGTCCTTAATGCCAAAGGATGTGGCACGTGGAGCCGTAAGGATATTGATGACCTGGGTCCTTTTGCAGCACGTTATGGAGCAAAGGGCTTGGCTTGGATTCAAGTGAAAGAAGGCGAATTCAAGGGGCCTATCGTTAAATTCTTCACACCGGAAGAAATCGAAGCCTTGAAAGAGCGTACGGGAGCGGAAGAAGGCGACCTGTTGCTGTTCTCTGCGGATAATAAAAAAGTAGTTGCTGATGTTTTGGGCGCGCTTCGTCTGAAAATTGGCCGTCATTTGGGGCTCATCGACGATACCAAATTCAAATTTGCCTGGGTCGTAGACTTCCCGCTTCTGGGCTATGACGAAGAACAAAAACGTTATGTAGCGGAGCATCATCCGTTCACTCGTCCGAAGGAAGAAGATCTGGCCCTCTTGGACACAGATCCAGGTCAGGTTCGTGCTCAGGCCTACGATATCGTGCTGAATGGCTACGAAGTCGGTGGCGGATCGATGCGTATTTTCAAACGTGAAGTTCAGGAGAAAATGTTCAAAGCGCTCAACCTGCCGCCTGAAGAAGTGAAGGATAAATTCGGTTACCTGCTGGACGCATTTGAATACGGTACGCCTCCACATGGTGGTATTGCCTTCGGTTTTGACCGTCTTGTCATGCTGCTTGCAGGTCGTACAAATCTGCGTGAAACCATTGCATTCCCGAAAACAGCCAGCGCGACAGACCTGCTTATGGATGCACCAGCCGAAGTGGATCAAGCTCAATTGGATCAGCTTCATATTCGTCTTGCTCCGAAGCCTGTTGCGCCTAAAGCATAAAATAAACGTTAGACTTTGCAAGTCGCCATCTGTTGGCATGTAAATAGATTATAATGCCGTGAACCCGTTACCCTTTATGGATAATGGGTTCGTGGTTTGTATGCTGGAGTTCAAGCATAGAGTTTAAACCAGTGAGGGAGGATTACCATATGCTGCATCAATTTTCACGCACGGAACTGGCCATCGGGACGGAAGGTCTGGAGGTTATGAAAAATAGCACGGTAGCTGTATTGGGTATCGGCGGTGTCGGTTCGATTGCAGTGGAAGCGCTGGCGCGAACGGGTGTTGGACGCATTATTTTGATTGATAAGGATGTCGTAGATATTACCAATATTAATCGTCAAATTCATGCGCTGACGACAACAGTAGGTCAAAAAAAGGCTGATCTGATGGTAGAGCGTGTGAAGCTGATTAATCCTGAATGTGAAGCAATTGCACTGAACATGTTTTATACGGAAGAAACATATGAGGAGCTATTCAAGTATGATCTGGATTATGTGCTGGATGCTTCGGATACGATTATTTACAAAGTTCATTTGATTAAAGAATGCTTGAAACGGGGAATTCCGATGATTTCCAGTATGGGCGCTGCGAATAAAATGGACCCAAGTCGTTTTCAAGTTGCCGATATTTCCAAGACAAGAATGGACCCGATTGCACGTGTCATCCGCACCAAGCTGCGCAAGGAAGGAATCACCAAAGGCGTCAAGGTTGTATTCTCTGATGAGGAGCCAATGAAGCCGCGTGAGGAAATTACCAAAAAAATTGTACCTGCCAATGCACCTGAAATCCGGAAAGCGAAGCAGCCGCCTGCAAGCAATGCTTTTGTACCTCCGGTAGCAGGCTTGATCATGGTCAGCGTAGCTGTCAAGGATCTGTTAGAGCAAGCTGGTGTGTAAGCTTGAAAAGTAGCTTTGACAGTACATTCGTAGATTTACAGTAGTATGTATTCACTTTAAGACCTGTAGTTCTGTGCATCACTTCACTTGGTGTCACAGTAGGCTACAGCTCTTTTTGTTTTGAAAAAGTGCAGCTTACTGCAAACAGATTGAACAACTTGCTGGAGGGTTTTGGTATGAAGGATGGGCTATGGTCCAGAAGTCTCGGTTTCAAGCCCGAGCATCATTGGAAAAAGGAATTAGCCGCGGGTGCCATTTCTTATTTTTCCGTTGTATACATTGTTATGGTTAATGCAACCATTTTGGCAGATGCCGGAATTCCTCTTCAAGGGGCGATGCTCGGGACGCTGCTGACATCGATGATCGGCTGTCTGCTGATGGCCTTTGGCGGAAAATCTCCCATGGTCGTTGTACCAGGGATGGGGATTAATGCCTTTTTCACTTACACGCTCGTACATTCCATGAAGCTGAGCTGGCAGGAAGCGTTGATGGTAGTTGCCGTCACAGGGATGATATTCGCCATTGTGGCATTTACATCATTGTACAAGCTGATTAGTCAGGCGATTCCCCACAATTTGCAGCATGGAATTACCGTGGGTATTGGTTTGTTTTTAACCTTTATCGGCTTGCAAAAAAGCGGGATCGTGATTGCACATCAAACCACTTTTGTGGCTATCGGTCATTTTAATGATCCCAAGGTGATCACGGCGTGTGTAACGTTACTGCTCGCTATTGTATTATTTGTGCGTAACGTTCAGGGAGGTTTGCTTATCAGCATTTTGGCAGGAACTGGGCTTGCATACATACTGGGAGCGGTAGAGCCAGCAAGCACGGTACGAACCTCTGAAACGGTACGACAGTACGGGCAATTGTTTGGAGAACTATCCTTTTCAGGCATCTTCTCGGTAGCCTTCTGGATCGCTGTTTTTTTACTGTTACTGATTGTGCTGTTCGAGAATGTAGGAATGATTACTGCACAGACCAACATGATTGGAAGACCGGATAATTTTAAGAATAGCTTGCGTGTGCTGGCTGTGACCAATATCTTTGCCGGCATTTTGGGCAGCAGTCCCGCGGTAGCCGCTGCGGAATCGACCGCTGGTATTGCCGCAGGGGGACGTTCGGGCATGACTCCGTTGGTAACTGCAATTTTATTCGGAGCGACATTTTTCTTTATTCCACTGTTGGCTTATATTCCTGACAGTGCCATTGCGCCTGTATTAATCATTATCGGAGGCCTAATGGTACAAAATGTGCGAGAGATGGATTTCAGTGATTTTACCGAAGCATTTCCTGCATTTCTGATCATGGTGATGATGCCCTTTACTTACAGTATTGTAGACGGGATGGCATTTGGTTTTATTGCATACCCCGTAGCCAAGCTGGCAGCAGGGCGGGGCAGGGAAGTGCCTGTCGCATTATATGTCATTTCTGTACTGTTTGTGGCTAACTTTGTGCTTCATTCTCTGGTGTAGTAAACTCGAAGTTAGGTTGTATTGTTCATACCCGCGCAGAGCGCGGGTGTTGTTGTTTAAACAAGAACGGTCAGACAGGAAGCGAGGTTGAGGGTTTATGGAAAAAGAACATCATGTGCGACAAGATGAACAGGAGGACTGGATGAAGGAAAAACCGGGTAAAAGACCGGATAAGGCGGGCATGGGGCGGTTCATCAAATTGATTGTGAGTGCACATCCGCCCAAGGCTATTCTGATCATCGCCCTGATTCTGACCTTGATTCAGACGATCGCTGGTTTAATCGTACCGATGATGACCAAAGGTTTAATCGATGGCTTGACCTTTTCTTCACTGAACCGTATGGTCATCGTTGGTCTGCTTGGCGCTTTTGTACTTCAAGCGGTAGCTTCGGCAGTTTCGATCTATATGTTGAACTACGCCGGACATAAAATTGTGGCTAATTTGCGCAAACGCTTATGGCATAAAATCTTATCTCTCCCCATTCCATACTTTGACCGAAATCGGTCAGGGGATACGATGAGTCGCGTTACTAATGATACAAGCCTGATTATGAACTTAATTACCGAGTATCTTGTCAATTTGATTTCTAATGTGATTGCGATTATTGGTGGTATTGCGTTGTTATTTTATCTGGATTGGGTGATGACGCTCATTATTATGACGATTGTTCCGCTAACAGCTCTGATTTTATTTCCGGTAGGCAGAAAAATGTACCGTATCTCCAAAAAACAACAGGATGAGATGGCAGATCTGACCTCAGTGTTGAGTCAGGTTATTGGTGAAATCAGGCTGGTGAAGGCTTATGGAACGGAAAGCAGAGAGGCACAGGCCGGGGAGGATCGCATTTACCGTATGTTCCGCTTCGGTCTGCAAGAGTCACGTATTTTGGCCTTAGTAGGCCCAATTTCTACCTTTTTGCTGACTGCAGTGCTAGTTATTATATTGGGTGTTGGTGGTGTTCGCGTCGCATCGGGTGTACTGACCGCAGGGGATTTAGTGGCTTTTATTTTGCTACTGTTTCAGGTAATTACACCGATGGCCCAATTCACGACCTTGTATTCACGTCTGCAAAAGGTGGTTGGGGCCACTGAACGGATTCAGACTATTTTAGATCATGAAGAGGAACCACTTGAATTGAAGCAGGAAGCGGCAAAAGAGAGCAGAGACATTGTGTTTCACGATGTTGTTTTTTCCTATACCGAAGGTGAAGAGGTTCTTCATCATGCAAACCTGGTCATTCCGGCTAATCGGACGACAGCATTCGTGGGACCGAGCGGGAGTGGGAAGTCCACCTTGTTTTCATTGTTGGAGCGCTTTTATGTGCCCGATACAGGGGAAATTCGTTATGGAGACGAACCGATATCGTCATATACACTTTCCTCCTGGCGCTCCAAAATTGGTTATGTATCACAGGAAAGCTCAATGATGACCGGAACGGTAAGAGATAATATTACGTATGGTTTGGGGCGCGAAGCTGATTTGGAAGAAGTGAGACGAGCTGCCATGATGGCGTATGCGGATACGTTTATTATGGATCTACCTCAAGGCTACGATACGGAGGTAGGAGAGCGGGGAATGAAGCTGTCCGGGGGACAGCGTCAACGGATCGCCATTGCGCGTGCGCTTCTTCGCAGTCCTGACATCCTCATGCTGGACGAGGCTACCTCTAGCCTGGACAGCTCATCCGAGCATGAGGTGCAGAAGGCCTTAGCGAACTTGATGGAAGGACGCACGACGATTGTCATTGCACACCGATTGTCTACGGTGGTCCACTCCGATCAAATTATCGTGTTAGATAAGGGCAATGTGACTGGTGCAGGAACCCATGCCGAGTTATTAGAGAACCATCAAGTGTACCGCGAGCTGGCCCAAAAGCAGTTTGTGGAGATGGGGGAGAGAAGTATGGAGTATTAAAGGTCGCTTCGCGTGTGATTTGATCCTCCGATCGCTCCGCTTCTTCGGATTCAAATCACCCGCTCAACTGGTGCCGCAAAGCTTCATACTTTTGTGAAAAAGTAGGGAATTGGGCGTATTAGGAAATAAGGTTGGATTTTTGTGGTCAAATGTGTTACGCTTACTTTCCTTTTTTTGTGTCGGAGCAAGTGAATGAGATGCAGAAATCGAGACTTGATATTCTTAGGAGGTAACTGAAATGGAGAATAAGTTTCAAAGTGCCTATCAAGAAGAACAGCACAGGCTGTCGCTTGCTATGGAGGAAATTGATCGGAGATTGGAACGGCTTCGCAATACGCCGGTGTACACCGGGCATGATTTTACGGAGCAAGTACTGGAATCCGCACGTGAGGAAAAACGCCAGGCTTTGGCCAAAAGCTCGCAAGAGCCTTATTTTGGGCGTATGGATTTTGACGAGCGCGGCAGAGGGCAGCGCAAGCCGCTTTATATCGGTAAAATCGGGGTGGAGCGTGAAGAAACGTCAGCGTATCCACTGGTGATTGATTGGCGTGCACCGATTGCCAGCTTGTTTTATTCGTTTACAGGTGGTGAAGAAACGGCGTCCTACGAAGCTCCTGAGGGAACCATCGAGGGCTTAGTGTATCTGAAACGTAACGTTGTCATTCGTAAAAGAATCCTGGAACGGGTAGCTGATACGTACAATCGTGAAAGTGACGAGCCAGCCGTTTCCGATGAGTTTCTCGTTTATCGTTTGGGAGAGAACAAGGATAACCGTCTACGGGATATCGTATCTACCATTCAAGCGGAGCAGGATCAGATCATCCGCGCGGCTAAAAATACAGCCCTTGTTATTCAGGGGGTGGCGGGTAGTGGCAAGACGACCGTGGCGCTCCATCGACTCGCATTTTTGCTGTATCAATATAAGGATCAGGTGTCGGCGGACAAAATGGTTATTTTCGCACCAAACCATATGTTTCTCGATTATATTTCAGATGTACTCCCAGAGCTGGGGGTCGGAAATATTCAGCAAAGTACATTTGCAGATTGGGCGCTAGGTTTGCTGGGGCTGGATTTAACTCTGGCAGATCCAACCGAAACGTTATCTTATTGGTTTGAAAGTGGCAGCTTGAGAACGGAATCGATGGATGAGGCGCCGGGTAGATTTAAAGGATCGGTTCATTTTATGAAGCTACTTCAGGATTTTGTGGAACGACTGGAGCCTATCTCGGTGCCTGAGGGCGACTTTTCACCTTGGGATGGGGCGGTGCTGCCGCGAACGGAGATTTTGAATTGGTTTAATGAGGAATATAAGCCCTATCCGCTCGCGAAGCGGAAGGAGCGTGTGCTGGCAAGAGTCCATCGCTGGATTGAAATGGAACTGAAAAAGTCACCTTCGGCGACTGCACTCAAGGAACGGAAGAAAAAAGCCGGATCTCGGGAAAAGGCGTATGCCAAAAAATGGCCTCAATACGATGCGTTGAAACTTTACAAGCAGCTTTTTCAGGCAGCTAAAGGATTACCTGCTGAGACCGCTGCGGAAATGAAGGCTTCTTTGCCGGCAGCCATCTTTAAGGCCACACAATCGGACCTGCGAAATCAGACGATCCGTGAAGAGGATCTGACTGCATTGGTATATCTTCACGTGCTGATTCATGAAATAGAATCATCTCAACGTTTTGACCATGTGGTCATTGATGAAGCGCAGGATTTTTCACCATTTCATATCGCCTTGCTGGATTTGTTCGTAAAAGGGCACTCCTTTACGATACTGGGCGATTTATCACAGGGGATTCATGAATATCGTGGTGTACATGCGTGGGAGGAAATGAGTTCACTATTTGCACCTGAACAAACGGGGTATTTTGCACTTACACGGAGTTATAGATCAACTTTAGAAATTATAGAATTTGCAAATACAATTTTGGAGCAGGGAGTACGTGGTGGTATTACAGCAGTTCCGGTATTTCGTAGCGGCGACCCGGTCCGTACCGTGTCTTACGACTCGTCCGTGCGTGAACAAAGTTTGCTCACCGCTCTAACAGAACTTTCTTCCAAGGAGTATCGTACTGTTTCTGTACTGACACGTACCTTAAAAGAAGCTGTGGAGCTGCATGAGGTTTTCACAAGTGCGGGGCTAGATGTGCATTTGATTGATGGTGGTAAAAAGCAATATGAAGGTGGCTTGTCTGTACTGCCTGTATATCTGTCCAAAGGTCTGGAGTTTGATGCAGTTATTGTGGCCGATGCCGATCAGGGTCATTATGGAGAACGAACATGGGATGCCAAGCTGTTGTATGTAGGATGTACGCGTGCGCTGCATGAGCTGTGGCTATTGCATGACGGTCCACTTCCGAGTTACGTACAGGCGCAAACGGAGTAATTAGAACGTTGTAGGTCAGTGCAACCAAAGAACAGCCACGAAATTCATTTTTCGTACCAGGCTGTTCTTTCTTTTTTGGATGACTTACGTGTAGCTACAGCTATACCGTGACCAGGCTATCTGCAACTTGTTATCCGATATGGTAGAATAAGAGGCGGTTTATAATCGTTTCAATGCAGTAGATAAAATTGAATTTTCATGTCTTTTAACTGTATGGGCGAACTTGTTTTCAATGAAAAAAGAAAGTGTTCGTTCATAAATGATAAGGAAGTGAATGAAATGGATTTATTTTCATATTCCCAGGAATCAACGCCAAGCAATCGGTTGCTTGCAGACCGCCTGCGTCCGACTTCGCTGGATGAATATATTGGACAGGAGCATGTTGTGGGTCCGGGCAAGCTACTGCGAAGAGCTATAGAGGCGGATCAGGTTTCTTCTATATTGCTGTACGGACCACCAGGATGCGGCAAAACGACACTGGCACATATCATTTCTCAACACACGCAAGGCGATTTTGTCCGTCTAAATGCAGTAGAAGCCTCTGTGAAGGATGTAAGGGAGGTCATCGACCGTGCACAAACGAATAAATCGATGTATGGCAAAAAGACCATTCTGTTTCTTGACGAGGTACACCGTTTTAACAGTTCGCGTCAGGATGCATTGCTGCCTGCGGTGGAAAAGGGAACGATCGTGTTTATTGGCGCCACGACGGAAAACCCCTTTCACTACGTTAACGGCGCTTTAATGAGCCGTTCTACGTTATTTCAGCTTGAGGCGCTAACCCAGGAGCACTCGCTGGCTGCTATGCGCCGTGCCTTGAGCGATGCGGACAAGGGGCTCGGCTATATGCAGCTTCAGGTAGACGAAGCTGCACTGAATCACATCGCGTCGATGGCGAACGGTGATATCCGCCGCGCATTGAACGCGCTGGAACTGGCGGCGCTTACGACACCTCCGCTGGCAGACGGCACAATTCACGTGACGCTGGAAGTGGCAGAGGAATCCATTCGCCGCCCGATTGTCAAGGCAGATGAATCCACACAGTATGACGTGCTGTCTGCCTTTCACAAAAGCATTCGCGGTTCCAGCGACGCGGCGCTGTTTTGGTTCCTGTATGCCGTAGAGAAGCTCGGCATGGACCCGATGACCTTTATTCGCCGCCTCATCGCAGCAAGCAGTGAGGACATTGGTCTGGCGAACCCGCAGGCGATGGTCCAAGCAGTGAGTGCGCTTGAAGCCTATCGCAATAACGGATGGCCTGAGGCCAAACTGAACATTGCACAGGCCATTTTGTTCGCTGTGGAAAGTCCCAAGTCGAATGCCGTATACACGGCGATTTCACGAGCCATGTCGGCCATGGACGATATGAAATCGGCCGAGGTGCCGCTGCATCTGCGCGATGCACACTACAAAGGCTCGGAAAAACTCGGCCATGTTGGCTATCAATATCCGCATAATTTTCCGAATCACTATGTAAGGCAGCAATATCTGCCCGATTCGATAGCAGACCAGACCTTTTACCAGGCCACTGAGCAAGGAAATGAGTCTAAAATCAGACAAAACCAGCGTTGGCGGGATTCACAGTCTTAATATAGGTGTGACTTTAATATATGAAGTGTGTACGACATTATCAGGTTATACCATGATCCTGCAAGAGCGAAGAAGGGGATACGAAAATGAAAGACGTACTATTCGTCGCCGCGGGTGGAGCGATCGGAACCTCTGCTCGCTACAGCCTACAATTACTGTTGCCTGTGGCTGGGGCGGATTTTCCACTTGGCGTGCTGCTCATTAATTGGCTCGGCTGTCTGTTCCTAGGCTGGTTTTTTACGGTAACCTTGCGATCGTGGCGGATCAACCCACGCTGGCGACTTGCCATCGGAACAGGCTTTACAGGGGGATTTACCACCTTTTCCACCTTTGCAGTGGATGCTGTACGTCTCACGGTTCACGATCGCATGCTGACGGCTATATTGTACCTGCTGCTTAGCGTAGGCGGGGGCTTATTTTTGACGTGGATAGGTATCCGCCTAGGCACAAAAATGACGCAGGTTGTCCCTAAGGAGGAGCATTTATGATCTGGTGGGCAGCAGCAGGTGGGATGGTAGGTACCATAGCTAGATACGGGCTTGGCATGTGGGCCGGAAAAAGGTTTAGCACTGCATTCCCGTGGGGAACGTGGATTATTAATATCAGCGGTTCATTGCTGCTCGGCTGGTTGTATGGGGAGTTCGCGCAACACAATCTGTCTCCTGCACTCTGGATGCTGCTGGGAACCGGTTTTTGTGGCGGCTACACCACCTTTTCCACGTTCGGTTATGAATCTCTTCAATTGTTGGAACATAAAAAATACCAACGTATGGCTATGTATGTATTATCTTCTGTAATAGTAGGAGTTATAGCTGCGGCAATCGGGTACAGGGTCAGCTATACCTTATAAATTTTAAAAATGACATGTGAGCACACAATAAAAGCTTCCAAATCCTCAATCAGGGCGCTATCAGCCGTGAATACGGAGTTCGGAAGCTTAGTGTTATGCTTATTTATCTATTTTTTATCTCGTTCTTTGTATAATTCAGGTAAAAGGGATTTAAGTTCAGGTCTTGGATCAGGGTCAGACAGCTTCATTTCCTCTAGCGTTTGGACGGCAATCCGCAGTACAGTATAATCTCTGTACCAACGATTGTCGGAAGGAACAACATACCAAGGAGCTTGCTTGGTTGCACTTAGCTCTAGTACCTCCTCATAGTATTGGGTGTATTGCTTCCAAAATTTCCGTTCCTGCAAATCACTCGGATCAAGCTTCCAGTTTTTGCGAGGCTTCTCAATCCGGTCAATCAGCTTTTCCAACTGGAATTGCTTTGAAATATGTAAAAAGATTTTAACCACCTTTACACCACTATCCAGCAACAACTGTTCAAAATGCTTGATATGCTTTATATTCCGTTTAGCCTGTTTATCAGATACCTGCCCGTGGACACGTGTAATCAGCACATCCTCGTAGTAAGAACGGTTGAACGCTGCAATATATCCGCGTCCTGGAGTTACGCTATGGGCGCGCCACAAGAAATCATGGCTTAATTCCTCAGTCGTAGGTGATTTAAAACTGTGTACAGTCACCCCAGCAGGGTTAAGATTAGAAAACACCTGCTTGATCACGCCATCTTTTCCGCTGCAATCCATACCTTGGAATACAAACAAAACGGCTTGTTTTTTCTCTGTAAATAACTTACTTTGTAATTCCGCGAAGCGTTCCTTCAATTGATCTGTTTCCTGCCGGATTTCTTCTTTGTTTTTAATATTCTTCGTATCTTTGGGGTCCCATTCTTTCAAAGAAACTTTTTTACCCGGTGTCAGCATTCCTAATGAATCAGACATAAAGGCACGCTCCTTTTCAATTGAAGTAATGATCTTGTTTACATCATATACCCAAATGGGGGCGTTATCAAAAATTTCGCATGGAGAGTTATACTTGATCATAGGAAAATAAATGTCCGAAGTTTGATGCATAAGTTTGTCCAGCATGACAGACATCATAAAGAGCAGATCGCCAATTCTCTTTAAGTCCATGGGCTAAAAACATATACATAAAAAAGTCGTCTCTCCCAAATCAGGAGAGACGACTTTTTTAATGATGGCTATTCAAGGCCGATAGTCATTCATTTAAACCGTTTCAGGCTGAAGTTTTTCAACCTTATCAATGGTTCCGCCACCCAGACAACGTTCCCCGTCATAAAATACAACAGCTTGTCCAGGGGTAATAGCTTTTTGATGTACATCGAATACGACATGCACGGTTCCATCCGCAAGCCATTGTAAAGTGACTTGCTGGTCAGGTTGGCGGTAACGGAACTTGGCTGTGCAGCGGAATTCGCCGGTTGGGTGTGCATCTGCCCCTTCAATCCAGTTTACATCCGTGGCAATCAGGCTGGTAGAATACAGGCTGTGGTGACGATCACCTTGTACTACATACAGGATGTTCTTCTCCAGATCCTTATCTGCTACGAACCATGGTTCGCCTGAACCTGAGCCGCCAATGCCCAAGCCTTGTCGTTGCCCCAGTGTATAGTACATCAGACCATCGTGGCGACCTTTGACTTCACCCGTAGCGATATCCACCATATCTCCACCTTTTGCAGGCAGATACCCACTCAGAAACTCCTTGAAATTGCGTTCGCCGATAAAGCATACGCCTGTGCTGTCTTTTTTCTTGGCTGTATAAAGTCCCGCAGCTTCTGCGATTTTACGTACTTCTGGTTTCGGCAGATGACCGATCGGGAACATGGCGCGCGACAACTGTGTTTGGCTTAATGCATTCAGGAAATAAGTCTGATCCTTGTTGCTGTCCACACCTCGCAGCAAAGTAAAGCGGCCGTCTTCTTCCACAACCCGTGCATAATGTCCAGTAGCAACATAATCTGCTCCCAAATCCAGCGCTTTGTTCAGAAACTCGCCGAACTTAATTTCACGGTTGCACATGACATCCGGGTTGGGTGTGCGTCCAGCTTTATATTCATCAAGAAAATAGGAGAATACTTTATCGAAGTATTCTTTTTCAAAATTGACTGTATAGTAAGGAATGTCGATCTGTTCACAGACGCGGCGCACATCCTCCGCATCCTCTTCAGCCGTACAACGGCCAAATTCATCCGTGTCATCCCAATTTTTCATGAAGATGCCGATTACGTCATAGCCCTGCTCCTTTAGCAGCAGCGCGGTAACGGATGAGTCGACGCCACCGGACATGCCGACGACGACACGGGTTTCATGATTGGCTTTAGCCATGGTCATCACCCAATTCTTTCAATATTGTTGTAGAACCCACCTATTGTAACATAAACGATAATAAGTTACGATCTTTGGACGAACAAACGACACGGCGAACGATGCCAGAAAGCTACATAAAACGGGCTAAATCTGTTGCTAATCGCTCGAAAGCAACTTTTTTTAAGATTGTTACCGTAATGTTTCCCTTTACCTGCCCTAATATGTTAACATAAGCTGAGGGTTAGGATCGGAATAGAGAGGTTTACAACTCCAATTATTCCGCGTGTTTAACGGAATTGTTACTATAAGCGAGGTGCCACAATTGAAAATATCAACGAAAGGCCGTTACGGCCTGACCATTATGATGGAGCTTGCAGCCAGGTTTGGCGAAGGTCCAACTTCTTTGAAAAGTATTGCCGAAAAAAATCAGCTATCAGAGCATTATCTGGAACAGCTCATTGCGCCTTTGCGTAATGCAGGTTTGGTAAAAAGTATCCGTGGTGCTTATGGCGGTTATATTTTGGCGAATGAGCCGTCAGGCGTAACAGCAGGAGACATCATTCGTGTACTGGAAGGTCCGATTTCTCCAGTCGATTTTACGGAAGAAGACGATCCGGCAAAACGCCAGCTCTGGCTACGAATTCGTGACAGCATTGCTGAAGTGCTGGATTCTACAACGCTTAAGGACTTGATCACATACCAAGAACATGATGAATTGGATAACTACATGTTCTATATTTAGCCAAGAGCTAGTTATATAGCCAAATTGCCTTATGTGGCAAGGGTTTTCGAGGTTATGGATTTGAGCGAGTTACCCGCAAATTACCCGCATTTCTAATTGTTGATTGCCCATTCAAAATCGTCAGCGATCTTGATTTGGCGGTTCTTTGTGACGTGTAGATAGATCAGTTCTGTAACTTTAGAATTGCTCTTATGCCCGATTCGTGCCTGAATCTCCGGCAATCCAACTCGTGGATTAGAAGCAAGTAACGATACATGGGTATGGCGTAAACTGTGTGGAGTAAGATTTGTTGGTAATTCAGCATTCGCAAGTACCTTCTTCATATAGTCGCCCATCCTTGTGACTTGAACTGGATATCCAGGATATGAGGGACACCAAAAAACAAAGTTATCCTTCGGATTAAACTTTTTGGCAGAAAGGCGTTCATCCTTTTGCCATTCCTCCAATAATCCGAGAGCCTTGGCTACAGTATCTCCAAAGCTTACAACGCGTTCGCTTTGTTCATTCTTTGGAGGGATAAAGGAATACTTAAGAACGCTTGTACCGTAAAGCTGTTTGTTTACATCAATTGTTCGTGCGTCAAAATCAATATCGTCCCACTGAAGTCCTGCTGCTTCACTGATTCGTAAGCCTGTGTAAGCTAGTACAATGAAAAAAGCCCACATGTTGGTTGTAAGCATAAACCTGGCTAATTGCAGAAATTTTTTCAACTCGTCCTTCTCAAGAAACTTGGGGAGGACTTGTCTTTTTTCTCCTGCTTTCCGAGCCTTTTTTTTCTCTTTTGGTATAACTGCATCAGCGGTTGGATCGGACTCGATCAAGCTATTTCGTTTAGCGCGTTTAAACATAAGAGACGCTGCTGTGTGTATAGTTGTAATAGTACTGCGGCTCTTACCCTCTTCTTTTAGCTTATAAAGGAAATCCTGATATTGACTCGCGGTCACGTCTGCGAGCGAAAAGCCACCAAATTGCTCCAACAGAGCATTTAGTCCATACACGCGACTTTTGATCGTATTGCCAGCTGGCTCTCGTTCTATGATATATGCTTTAAGCCAAGTCTGACTCCAAGTCCTTACTGTTAGGTCATCTGTGTATTTCAACTTTTTCTGTATCTTTTTCGCCTCGATTAATATTCCAAAATCAACTGCCTCTTGGATTGTGTCAAATCTAGGCGACTCCATTTCTTTGCTGCTTTTCTTTTCCTCCCCATCAATGAATTTGGTAGTGGGAATGTAGTAGCGATAAGTATACTTGCCATCACGTTCCCTTACATTTGTCGGTAACTTCCTTTTCGTGGAACTTTCTTTCTTTTTCACAGTTTTGACTCCTTTCTTTTAGAAAATTGGGAACATATGTTCTATTTTTGGGTATATTTAAACAGCCTTGCAGCTGGAAAGCACAAAGTTATATGTAATAATCATGAAGTTGTTTCGGGATACCGCAACGTAATAGATAAGCTTCGTGCGTTTCCCACGGCTCCCGTTCCACGGAATTTGTCAGTAGTTTAACAGCAAACAAGTTTGCTTGTCGTTCGTATTTCCCGACTGCAAAGAAAGTGTGCTCATCTAGCCAAAATTGGCTTAAACCAGAGTGTAGACGGTCATGTCCAAGCTCGTGAGCACATACTATACGCTGCCATTCATCAGACAGGCCATTATGTATACAGATAAACCGCCTTCGCAATTTACGGTAATACAGGCCCCGAGTCCCTTCATCAAATTCTACATGGCGTATTAATATATTAAGCCCCTTGGCTATAACAAAAGGGTCGTTTGTTTTGAATCGTCTAACTAGCTTGCGAATAATATCGTCCAAAACAGTCACCTACTCTTTGTTGTCCTTCGAGGCACCTTTCTTCTTTTTTCCATAAGTCTTTTTATTCATTTCCTTAGCTTCCCAAAAGAGACCAGTAAGCATATCCATGACTCTCTGACGTTTCTCTCCCTCAATTGGAACACCGTCAAACATAATTGGTTGGTCCTCTTCAAGCATCTGTTTAAAGTCAGCTATGTCCTTGGAAGTCGCCCATTCAGGAATATTCTGCGTTTCTTCGCCTTTATCATCAGTAAAATAATCCAGAGGCTTGTCAAAATAATTAGCTATTAATTTTAACGAATCTATTTGAGGGTGTTTTGTTTGTCCTGTAAGTATTTTAGTGACACCGGTGTAGGAGACGCCTGTTTCCTTGGCAAGACGGTATTTGGTAATCCCACGTTCATCCATCAATTCCTGGATTTTATCTGCTAACTCCACAACAGCAATGCCTCCTATGTATCTCAATAGTGTTATATCTCAATGAAGTTATAATAAAACACAAAAGGGAGATAAGTCAAGTATTTCGGAGATAGTGAGAGAAAAAAGGTTATTTTGTAACACTTTTGAGTTATATCGTTTGTTGATTATAATTCTGTGGAGTTATAGTATGTGTTCAGGAGGTGAACACAATGGGACAAGCAATTGAAGAGAATGTACAGAGGCTAATCGGTGCAAAAGGTTGGACAATCTACCGCCTCTCTAAAGAGAGTGGGGTTGCAGTATCTGCATTGTACAACATAGGTAGGAAAAAACAAGGTCCTTATGCTGAAACTCTAGTAAAACTCGCTGACGCTCTTGGGTGCACAGTTGATGAGTTGGTTAGATACCAATAAGAAGGTTAGGAGGATGAACCTGATGACTGTTGATTTAAAACCGACATTGGATGTTATTGACGCTGCAGAATATCTAAAAGTCAGCAAATATACTGTGATCAATCGTATCAAACAAGGTAAGTTGAAGGCCTATAAACAAGGGGGTAGATGGAGGATTAGAAGAGAATGGCTTCTTGAATATGAAAATGATCTACTCAAACAAATTGCATAATCGAAAGGAGAAACAATATGACTCAATTAGTATTTATCGAAAACGGACGAGCCGTAACTGACAGCTTGATAGTAGCTGAAGAATTTTATAAAGAGCATCGCAACGTTCTTGCTGATATTGAAAACCAATTAAAAAAGTTGGCTGAAGCTGGTTTGGAGGAATGGGGGGTGCTGAACTTTCAGCAGACCCAATATCAACATCCGCAGAATAAACAATGGTATCCCAAATTTGATATGACAGAAGATGCCTTTGCGATTGTGGCAATGTCGTATACAACCCCGGAAGCAATGAAAATGAAGGTGAAGTTTCTTACCGAGTTTAAACGGATGAAGGAAATGTTACTTAATCCGCCCGTTCCTGTACTAACAGAACGTCAAGCAATCATTCAATCTCTCAAACTCACAGCCGAGGTAGCAGAGGAAGTTGAAGTGGTGAAAGCCACTACAGCAGAACACGGCACTAAACTGGTGGAGATTGAACAGAAGTTGGACAAGCAGATCACTTTAAACAGCGGTCAACAACGAACGCTGCAAAGAGCAATTTCCAAAAAGGTGTACGCCATTGAGCCAGATAAGGACTCACGAGGCGAGTTATTCCAACAACTTCACCGCGAAATCAAAGATCGTTGGCAAGTTACTTCTTATAAGGATGTGCTTCGGAAAGAACTGGAGAACGTCCTGAACTACATTACTTACTGGCGTCCTATTAAGAAAGGAGAATGAATATGTGCGACGTACAACAACGTTTAAACGCACTTGAAAATATGTACGATACATTAGCAAATAACCCAAGCTGGGTGCATCCGAGTGTATCACAGTGCTCATTTAGTTGGTTGCTTAAAGAGATTTTGGACTTACGCATTGTATTGGGTGTCTCATGATTACTTGCGGATGCGGAGCTGAGGCAAAGTATCTGGTATACGAACATGAGGAACCACACTGCAAAGAATGCATGTTGGACGCAGTTGAGTGTAAAAATCAGATCTTGGTGAGGGTGATAGACGATGCATATGCAAACTCGAGTCAAGGGAAGTGATAGCTATTCCGATCTACAGGCATTGATGCAAGTTGGTGGACAAGCCGTCGAGAAAGAAAATGGAACAGTGATGTTTATATTCAGCAGTGACATTGCTTATCGGGAATATCGCCGTATTCGGCGGGAACAAAAGGAGGGATTCAAACGTGAAAATGCCGTTAGAACAAGCTATCCGGGTTCTGGAGGAACTTCAAGCTGATACGGAGATACGTGGTAAATCGTTAAATAACATTGTAGAGCCATTGTTAATTTTTCGAGATGGCAAGTTGCAATATGTGCTTGAAGCTCTGTATGACGTGCGTAATTCCTTAGAAAGCAAAACGACTCCGGTTGCCGCCAGAGTCGAATCAGAAACTTTTAAATAAACATTTGTGGTCACTATATCAAAATTTTAGGAGGCTGTAAAGATGTCTGATAAATTATTAGTCATTCATGACAACCTAAACAAAATGTTGGATGAAAAAAGCGAAGCGATGCCTACTAGCTTTAACAAGACAAGGTTTCTACAAAACTGCATGGCTGTTTTACAAGATACCAAAGATATCGAACAATGTGACGCTAAAAGTGTAGCTAGAACGATGCTCAAAGGTGCGTTCTTGGGCTTAGACTTCTTCAACAAGGAGTGCTATGCAATTCCTTATAACGAGAATTTAGGTACTAAAGATAAGCCAAGATGGATTAAAAGTCTACAATTCCAAACGGATTATAAAGGCGAGAAGAAACTTGCTAAGAAATACAGCACACGCAGAGTTAAGGACATTTACGCAAAGCTGGTGCGTGATGGTGATGATTTCAGCGAGGAAATCGAAAGCGGGCAACCAACGATTAATTTTAAGCCACTGCCATTTAACGATGGAATTATTAGAGGTGCGTTTGCTGTTGCGCTTTTTGAAGATGGTGGAATGATTTATGAAACCATGTCTTTAAAAGAAATCGAGAAAACAAGGGACGATTACTCTAAACAGTCGACTGGCAAGGCTTGGACAAAAAGCCCAGGGGAAATGTACAAAAAGACTGTTTTACGCAGACTTTGCAAGAATATAGAACTTGATTTTGACACCATCGAACAAGCCCAGGCATTTGAGGATTCAAGTGATTTTGATATGAACAAGGAACCGAAGCCTCAACAACAAAGTCCGTTGAATCCTAACGCAACCATTATTGATGCGGAGTATGAGGAAATCAAAGAGGAACCAGTCGATGGAACTGAACAAGAGTAATTATTTCAGCCCAGAAGCGGATCGGCATTATATGTCTGTCAGCCAGTTCAAAAGTTTCCTGCCAGCTTACGGAGGGTGTGAGGCAGCGGCTATGGCAAAGATCAGTGGGGAGTATGTTCCCACGCCATTAGTCGCCTTTATGGAGGGGCATTATGTACATGCTTGGAATGAGGGAGAACTTGATAGGTTCAAAGAGGACAACCCTGAAATGTATAGCAGCCGTGGCCCAACAAAAGGGAAGCTGAAATCCAACTTTGAACATTGCAATAAACTAATAGAAGTTCTTGAGAATGATCCACTGGTAATGAAGGCGCTGGCTGGCCGAAAAGAGGTCATAATGACATCTGAATTGTTCGGCATACCGTGGAAAGTAATGTTGGACAGCTATCAACCTGTGACGGGAATATTCGCTGATTTAAAAGTGTTGGCGGATATTGATGGTAAGTGGTGGAACAAGGATGCTGGAGTATATGAAAACTTCCTGCAGCACTATGGTTACACAATTCAAATGGCTGTGTACGCCGAAATCGAGAAACGTGTTACAAGCCGGAAAGATTGGCTATTACCGCATATGGTGGTCGTGACCAAGCAGAATCCACCAGATCACGAAATCATCTATTTTGACTATGACATTATTGAGCAGAGTCTTTCTATAGTGAAAAACAACATTGAGCGCGTGAAGGAAGTCAAGTCAGGTCAGACGGAGCCTGTTCGATGTGAGCGGTGCGAATATTGCCGTAAGACCAAGAAAATCGACCGGATTAAACATTTTTCAGAATTGAACCTTTATTAAGAAAAGAGGAACTACATTGTTAAACCGAGTAATATTGATCGGCCGTTTGACCAAAGATCCTGAATTACGATATACACCGGGCGGGGTAGCGACATGCTCCTTCACCCTTGCTGTAGACCGTCCGTTTACCAGTCAAGGGGGCGAACGGGAAGCGGATTTCTTGCCGATCGTAACCTGGCGGCAGCTTGCCGAGACGTGCGCTAATTATCTGAAGAAAGGGCGCTTAACGGCCGTAGAAGGTCGAGTACAAGTGAGGAACTATGAAAACAACGAGGGAAAGCGTGTTTACGTCACTGAAATTGTGGCAGATAACGTCCGTTTCCTTGAACCTAACAAGAATGATAGTGCTGGTAGACAGCAGGCAGGGACCAAAAACAACAACGATCCATTTTCCGATGATGGCAAACCGATTGATATAGCAGACGAAGATCTTCCTTTTTAGAGATTGGAGGCATGCAGCATGATACAGTACGGATTTCATCCAGCTCCTAAGCCCAGCAAGGGAAAGCGCATGAAGCTCACTCAGCGTCAAAAGGGAGATATAAGCCAACAGGTAGATAAGCAGCTTAAAGCGCGGTCACACGGTCTCTGTGAGCTTTGTGACAACGCATTGGCTACCGAACGTGCTCACTTGATTGGACGTAAGCACATTAACCATAAAACGAGAGTAACGGACTTATTACATTTATGTACGGCATGCCATGACTGGTTAGACGAGACTCCAGAAGGAATACGGGCACGGAAATGCATGGCTATGCTTGTTCACAACACTTCCGAGAAATTCCCGGAAATTCCCGGAACTTCTGAGAAACACACGGAACCGAAGGGAAGCGTTAGAGATGGCTGAAAAGCGAATGATTTCAAAAGTGATATCAATATCAGAAAAAGTAAACATGTTGCCTGAACTTTTCGACATGCTGCTGTTTACATGGATGATTCCACATACAGACGATTTCGGTCGTCTGGCGGGATCGCCTGCAAAAGTGAAAGCTTTAGTAGTGCCCATGTTAGATAAGACACTGGCTGAAATTGCTGATTCTCTAAGGAGATTAGACGAAAACGGGCTGATTGTTTGGTATGAAACGGAAGGCGAAAAGGTTGTTCAGGTGATCAATTTTGAAAAACATCAACAGGGATTACACAAACGAACGAAGTCTAAGTTCCCGGACATTCCGGGAAATTCCGGGAACTTCCCAAAAATTCCTCCTGAAGGGAAGGGAACTGAACTGAAGGGAACTGAAGAGAATAGAACTGAAGAGAAGGGAAGGGAACAGATTTCGCCTGATGGCGACAGCAGCCTTAATCCTTATCGGTATTATGAAAATGGATTTGGGATTATGAGTCCAGTTGTTCGAGACAACATAGACGACTTATCAAAAGAATACGGTGATCGTTGGCTTTGTGAAGCTATGAAAATAGCAATTTTAAGAGGCAAACGAAATATGGCTTATGTCCATGGCATTTTAAAAAGCTGGCACGCTGACGGAATAGACGAGCCTTGGAAGGAGGAACAAACGAATGAAAAGTCTGAAGGATCAATTAAAGGGTCTCAGTCCCGAAGAAATGGCGGCAGAACTGCTGAAACGGCTGAGAGCGAGTTCGCCTTCCTCGACCGACAAAACCGAACCGGAGCCACCGAAGAACCACCACCGATGTGAAAAATGCCGGGATGAAGAAGGTTTTCTGATCCGTGTTAAAACTGGAGACGGACCATTTGATTACCGGGACGACTGGCGAGATTGCGAGTGCAAAAAGGAAAGGGTGGCAGAACGGATGATGAAGTCAAGCCGGATTACACCAGAGTTCCAAAAGAAAACATTCGGGAACTTTGTACAGGAGGGCAGACCGCATACGGTTGTGGAAGCCTACAACGCGGCGTACAACTGCGTTAGAGATTTGGATGACCAAGGAGTACCCAATAGCAGTATAGCGCTCCTAGGGCGTCCCGGATGCGGCAAAACGCATCTGCTTATGGCAGTGTCAAACAATCTATTAGCCAAAGGAATACAGGTGCTATATTTCCCTTTTGTCGAGGGGTTTAACGAGATCAAAGCCAATCTAGACACGCTGGAGCAACGCATACACCAAATGCAACAGGCGGATGTGCTTTATATAGATGATTTATTCAAGGGCCGGGAGAAGGCAACAGATTTCGTAATTGAGCAAATGTTTGCCATCATCAATTATCGCTACCTCGAACGGAAACCAATCCTTATCAGCTCTGAAAAAACAATAGCTGGCTTATGCGAGATTGACGAGGGCATAGGCAGCCGGATCAATGAAATGTGCCGTGAATATCTAGTGGTGCTTAAAGGTGGCATAGAGCTTAACTATCGGTTGCGTGATGCACTTCAATAAGAAGGGAAGAAGATACGGATGAATCGTGATGAAGTAATAGCTAAATGGAATAGTATGAAACCACAAGAGCGAGATATATGGGTTGCTACGGCTGTGATGGGATATAAGGCGGATCGAATCAGACCGGGGATGATCATCAACAGTAAAGGTTATTCAACGTCACCAGCAATGTACAGCACTGACATAGGCGCAGCATGGGAAGTATCACAAAAATATCCGATCATGAAACTGACCAGAACAAAAATCTTTGAAATAAGCCCAGCAGAGTACATCTGCACATTTTGGAATGAAGCAGATTCGGGTCCAATTGAAGTGCCTGCCACGACGGCGCAGGAAGCGGTATGTTTAGCAGCTCTTATAGCCGTATTAACCCAAGGAGAGGGGATAGAGGAATGAAAAAGGAGATAGAAAAAATCATCGAAGACCTGAAACAGGAACGGGAAGAGTACGGAGAACGAATCGTATCCTTATCCCATGCCTATGACAGTGCGCTAGAAAAGCTTTGTGATTTGGTTGGACAAGAGTTTGTTGCTTACGAAGATAGCTATTAATACAGCCCCTAAAGGGCAAGGAGAGGAAAAAGGGATATGAGAGAGCCTAAATATAAATTCTGGGATAGAGAAGAAAAGCGCATGATTGGTCCAAATTTGGATTCAGAACGGTACTACATCGGTTCCTATAACGGACTGGCCCTATTCGATACTGAACGAAAGGATGAGGATGGATACACTTATCAAATGGATGTTGAGTTCCTGCAATATACCGGACTAAAAGACCGTAACGGTAAAGAGATATACGAGAGAGATATTGTGAGGTTAGAGTCACCGACTGATTATTTTGGAATTCAACCCTATGGAATGCCAGTTAAAAACGGACACGGTAAACTGTTCGTCATTATAAAACTGAACTGCGGGTTTGTACTAAGGCACATTTCTTTTTTCGAATCACGAGATTTGCCAGGGTGGGATGCGCCGAATTGGGTGCACAAAGGTTGGAAGATAATAGACAACTACACTTTCTGGAATGAACAGAGACTGTTTAGGATCGTCGGAAACATCTATGAAAACCCATCACTACTGGAGGATACCCCATGAATCCAATAGACGACTATGACCTCATAGATTTAGATTTTGAAGAGTTTATACGCAGGGGTAGGGAAACGTATGGAATTGCTGAAAAGGAGTCTGAAAACGAACGTGAGACCGTTTGAAAGCATGACCAATTCTGAACTGGTCATAGCAGCTTATGACGAAACTAAAGATTATGATTATCGAATACTTGCACATGAAGAAATCTACCGGAGGGCAGGTGTAACGGATGGCATCAAAAGGGATTGAGAAAGACCGCAGATCTATTTACTTGGCATGTGAGGAAATGGACTTCACTTGGAAGCGGAAAGATGTAGACGACTTTGAGCTTATGTGGTCAGAAGGAAAAAGTATTCGGCAAATAGGAGATGTACTCAACCGTGACCCAGACGAGGTATTGATATTAGCGCTGGATCGAATCAAAAACAGAAAGATAGAAGAACGCCCCGGCGGAGCATTGGGGGCGATGGCATGATTACTTTTGTGATAAACGAGCCTCCTATGGGAGCTGTCCGGATGACACAACGCGGCAAATGGACAAAAAAGAACGCTCAAAGGTATCTGGCTTACAAACAAATGATCGGACTTATAGCGCGGAAACAGTTCTCAGAGCCGCTAGAAGGGCCCATAGCAGTCGAAATAGGATTCAGATACCCGTTTCCTAAGTCGTGGACAAAAAAACGATTGAGAGAGGCGCTAGAGTCTCAAGAACTGCCGACGATTAAACCTGATATCGACAACTGTGTAAAAGGTATATTCGATGCACTAAATAAGATAGCTTGGAAAGACGATTCCCAAGTAGTGGCGCTGGTAACACGCAAGTATTATTCAGACCACCCAGAGATTGAGGTAAAGGTGTGGCAGATTGGTGAGGAAGCGCAAGGAATAATATAAATAATTCATATAACAACGTACAGAGGAGTATTAGCGATGGAGAACAAGACCCTTAAATATATCCCTGGCTATTATCCATATCGTATCGACGAAGACGGAAAAGTGTTTGCTCCACATGCAAAAACAGGCTTTCCGGTTTTAGTAAAAGAGAGCAATCGGATGGTAAATGTCCGTCAAGATGGGCGAGCAAAGAGAGTGAAAGTATCGGAATTATACCGTAGAGCATTTAACAAGCTGCTTCCAGAGGATTAAATCTATAGCCCCCAAGGGCAGAGAGGACAAACACATGGGTCTGAGTGACAAGGCATTGCAGATATGCAAGGACAACTACAAGAAGAATTGTGGCCGCTGCCCTATCCGAACGGAATGTATATATCCGATTGGACCCGGAATAGAAGCATGGGAAAGATGGACAGAAAAGGTTAACGATGCGGCGGAAAAAATAGCCCCATATGGGATAAGAAGGAGGGAACAGCCCTCCATAAGGGGGATAGACATATGAATGTTATTTCACTTGGCGTTGGTGTTCAATCCTCTGCAATTGCTCTTATGGCGATGAAGGGTGAAATTCAACCCCCGCCCGATCTAATTGTCTTTTCCGATCCGGGATGGGAGACCAAAGCGACCTATCAATATGCACGTTGGCTCAAAAGAACATTGGAGACTGGCGGCATGAAAGTCATATATACGAACAATGGGAACATAAAAAACGATTTGCTGAAGGCTGCAAAATGGGGAACTAGAGTAGCGTCATTACCTTTCTTCACCCTCTCTGAAGAAGGAGATACAGGTATTGTAATGCGGCAATGCACGTCTGAATACAAAATAAACGGCGTACGCAAAGCGATTAAGCAATACAGAGGCTTCAAGACAAGCAGGGGATTTGCAGACAAGGAGATTAAGCTTTGGATGGGTATAAGCACGGATGAAATACAGCGTGTGAAGCCCTCACAGGAACGTTGGATAGAAAATATATACCCGTTAATAGACAAGGGTATGAGTCGGATGGATTGCATGAGCTGGCTTGAAAGAAACGGTTATCCAGTGCCTCCAAAAAGCAGCTGCATCGGATGCCCATTCCATTCCGATCGCACTTGGCTAGAAATGAAGAGGCATGACCCGGAATCATGGAAAGATGCTGTAGAAGTCGATAAGGCGATTCGGAAGATGCCTAAAATCAAAGGTCAAGTATTCCTTCATCGGAGCTGCAAGCCATTGGATCAGGTAGAGCTTAACGAAAACCAGCTGGAATTTGATTTTGATGGGTTCGGGAACGAATGCGAAGGATTTTGCGGAGTTTGATATAAGGGGGATACACCCCCTACTACCTATAAAGGAGAGATAACGTGATCAAATGGGTTCCATTAGACAAATGCAAACCAGAGGTGGAAGGGCAATACCTTGTTTCTGACGGCGAGCATGTAGATGTAGCTGTCTATCAGTATTATTCCTGGGATAAAGATTTTGAATGGTATCCGCTGACCCGTGATCAAATAACTCATTGAGCCTTTATAAATCTACCGGGAGAGGCATAACAGCCTCTTACCCTATACCCCTATATAAGGAGCGATAAGCGATGAAGGTTAAAATTATTGATCCGCAACATCCGTGCTTTGGACTAGAGCTTGAAGGCGGCATTATCTACTTTGATTATTACCACATCGGCGGCAGACCCGATCTGTATCAGGTTAAAACGCCGGAGGGTAAGATTTATCGGCTGCTTACTGATCAAATAGATGCAGAACATTATGAGGCTCAAGAGGTTGCGAGGGAGATAGAACGTATTGGCGCCAATGTTGGGGATACCGTTTTGATTACTCGTTTGGGCAGCGGAGGAAGCAAAGCCGGATTCGATTTTTCTGTCCCACATGTAATTACCAAAATTGATGGATCAGGACACGTTGAATTTGATGATAGGGCGGCATACGGTTTTCGTCCAGATGTACAAGTCGTACCCCTATAAGGAGAGAATAAGTTGGGATAATACACCTCAAACGCCGCATAGAGCGGTTTTACGTTGACGAGGACGGAGAAACAGTATTTGCACTTTACGAGGATATAGATGGCTACATCCACTATAGATATTGCACGTGGGATACGGATAAATACACGATGTTGTCGGTTCTATTTGAAAAAGAATTTAGGGAGGAATAACAGTCATGAGCCCCAGCACAGTCAAGGAAGGTCAGACATACCACAACGGTAAAGGTGAAAAACGAACGGTAATCTTGATTGGCAATCGTGTTGGTAAAGACGGTGAGTTGTATTACAAGAAGGAACACGTTCGCGGCTGGTATCTTATGACCCTAGTAGGCTTTGCTAGATGGGCAAAAGGTGAGGTATCAGCATTAGGAGAGTAACCACCAATACAATACGCTCCTGGTTGAGCGTTGGAAGGGATATGTAAACATGAAAGCATACAAGGTATACGAGTTATCGACTTGGGGATACGACTCAAATGTTTCCTATTTCAAAAATCCCATTAAAGCAGAAAAAGATTTCCACAAGAGAGTCAAGCAAGGGATTTTAAGCGATGACTTGCCCTCACGTGACGATATGAACGGCTCTGCTCCTTGGGATGTAAAAGAGGGGAACATATTGCTACAGCCAAATCTTAAATTGATTGCAACCATAAGTTTTTGGGATTCACATCATACAGACTGCGGCATGGAATCTGGAATCTCTGAATATGAAATTAGGTTTGAGGAAATTGAGATTGCTTGATGATTAAACCAATACAGGGTGTACCCGATCATATCGTGCGAATGAACGTAATGATACCAAGGGAGGAGAGGAACAACAATGACAGATAAACCAAACATACAGGTAGGGGATCGCGTGAATCATCGTTGCATGGGAAAAGGCACAGTCAAATATATAATCCCTAGGAACATTGGTGTGCTTTTCGATCATAGTAAGGCGGGTATACCTATTTATGTTGATAGCGACAGCTTAACTAAACTCCAAAAGGTAAAAGGGAAACGCTGATGATAAGAGCCTATACCTCTAATAGCGAAGGAGTGAACGTTTTGAAAAAGTACCGAGTACAAACTGACAAGAATTCTTCTGCTCCATTGCTGACGCTAGAACAGGCAGAGAGAGTATTTGAGAGATGGAAAGATGATTACATGTCTGACACGGTTATAGCAGACGAATCTTATGTGGAGATCGTGGAAAGCGAAGACGATTTTGAAGATTATTTAGTTATCCAAAAGGTCATCGCAGTTATTGACAATGATCGAACCGAGTTACGAACACCAAGAGAAGAAGATTTTGATTGGGACTATTGGGCGAAGTGGCTAGAGGTTGCTGAATAGTTCGAAATTAACCACACTTACAGACATTTTTGAGAAGGAAGGAATGTTAGTGTCAGTTAACAACGATAAAGTGACCGCCGCTACACATTGGGTATGGACAGCCAAAGCAGAGCGACACAATGGTACACGCTCTGTCGAAGGTCAGGCTATATGGCCACATTATCTGCACGAAGCACCCCGTAAATGGCTGGATGAAGGGCTTATACAGGATTCAACCGAGTATGTAGACCCTGGTCAGGTTGATTTGTTCGAATTGATATAAAAGGAGCGACAAGATGGGGGCGATAGAACAAATGGAACTATACCCGAGCATCACAGAAGCCGATAAGAAGGCCGTACGCGAGTTGCTAGGCAATTACCCTAAGATGCGCCTTACCGTCGAATCATTAGGCCGTAAGGAGTCTCTAACGGCGGAAGAAAGGCGCGTGTATCAGGAATGGAGCAAGTTGATTACCGAATTAGACATGGCAATCAATTTAATCCTGGACGATGAGGTTAAAAAGATCATTGAGCACCGCTTCATTAAGGGGCGTAAATATAAATTCACAGTGATTCAATTCCAGAACCGCGGTATGAGTGTCAACACCATTGACCGCCGAATAGACGAAGGAGTCAAAAGTATAGCAGAAACCTTAAAGCTATGCGGAATTTTGGGGGTAAGTTGGGGGTAACGTGGGGGCAATTTGGGGGAGAAACCATTTTAAAGTAGGGACATAGGGTTAACGCCCGGGTGTCCCTGCTGTCCCTTACCACGGCAGGACTCGTCCACGCTTAAAGGCACCGCTTTGAACACAGGGTGATAGAGCACTGAGTTGCGGTGGTGTGGAAGCGGGGAGGGAATAGGTTAGAGTCCTTTCCAGGCGCTCCGCCCGGGCGCGGTAGAACTACGGGCAATATCAAATAAGCAAGCATGAGGGCATCGGTATACGGTGTCCTTTTTGCTATGTACAGGAGGAAACAAACGATGGCACAGAATTACGCGTATCTCGATCAATACGGCATTCTACATTTGCATAACCAGCAAGAGGCGGCTAAACACGGTAAGCATGTAGAAACTGAGCTGCAAGCAGACGAAAGCGGTTATCCGATTGTAGAGGGAAGCGGTGTAGTCTACTACAGCAATGAGGATGCAGCATACATCAAGGGTAACCGTAAAGATGGACAACGCATCAGTACGCCTGCTGTAATCAAGCAGTTGGTTGATCAACTCAAATAGGAGGGCGCAAAGTGGAACTGGTAAAGGTAAATAACGGATTGCTGACTGAGAAGTATACTACAGTTCACCATGAAAAGGACTACCAGTACAACGCGCCGCACTATTTTGAGGTTCAAGATCATAGCGGTAACGTCCTGGGGATTGTTCATTTCCAAGAAGGACCGATCCAAGAAGCTGGAGTAAACGGAGTAACCAACGAAGATTTAATTGCTATGGTTCTTGCGCGTCTTGAAGGATTCCAAAACAGTGAATTTCGATGCCGTGATAATGCAGTCGTAATCACGAAGTTGGAAGAAGCACTTCTGTGGCTTAGAAAACGGACATTGGAACGTGAAGCCCGAGGCGTGGAAGGTACTCATACGGTTTAAGTAACAACTTTTTCCCGGCTTAGTCCGGGGATATGACACATACAGGATTATAGCGGTTCGATTCCGCTGTGTGTCTTAATAGCTGTTTACGATTATAAGAAACGTGCTGTAAAATTCGGTTAAACACACCTTAGAGGATGGTACAGCCGATGATAATGGATCGTGAACAATTTAGAATGCGCTTGAAAGAGGGTAATCGCAAAGACTTGCCTCTTATAAAAATAATCGCATTCAAAGCAAAATACGCTAAATTGGAAGAAATGAACTTCAAGACACGTTTCGATAATCTTATGAGTGTACGTCTTAGTAACGCCCTGGCGAAAGAGTTCCAAGGAAAATCATTTCAAGAATTTGCTAACTATAAGCCCTCTTATTATTCAGGGATAAGTAACATGGGCAAGTTGACGTTTGCTGAATTTGTGAACGTGCTGTACGACATGGCCGTTCCGATACAGTTAGACTACAAAAGTAGTGAATACTATACTGTTGCTCAGCTTGCTAAAATATTGGTGGCTAAAGAAGAAGATATAATAAGGCAATTAGAATCAGGCCGCTACAAAGATGCGTTCATCAATGAAGAAGGTGAATGGCTGAAGCCGAAGCCGCCTGAAAATGGATACTAATAACGCAGTCGCCAATAGGCGGCTTTTTTATTTGCTGAAAGGGTGATATGAATGGCAAAGTATCGTAAAAAACCAATGGAAGTTGATGCAATTCAAGTGATTTACGGTCAAACAACACCGAATCAAGTGATTAAACAATTAGGCTGTAATCCTATTAAATCATTTAGGGATGAGCCACATATAGAAACGTTGGAAGGTCGGATGTTGATATCTGACGGAGATTATGTCATTAGGGGTGTGAAGGGTGAATATTACCCATGTAAACCGGATATCTTCCATGATACTTATGAGGAGGTTTGAACGTGAAGCTCTATACAGACGGAACCGTAGAAGGTACACCACAGGAGATAGCGGAGTATAAGGGTTTGAACGGTGATAATAAGCGGTCGGGGGAAGTGCGGATTGGGACGCTTTATATAGGGAATGAGCCGTTGTTTGATGTAAAGGTAAATGTAGCTGATCTAGGGAGGAATAAACTTGGGTCATAACTATGTCATTGTAGTGCTGCCAGAAACGATTATTCAGATACTATTGATAGTCATAGCTCTCATAGGTATAGGGCTTATTGTATGGCAATGGAGAAATGAACTTCGAAGGAAGAAGGCTATAGAAGGCTTGGAAGCTGTTGTAACCAAGTACGAGCAGGCATATGACCGAGTGTTTAATGAGGAGAAATAGACCCGTAATATACATCTGAAAATAGCTGAGAGGTGACAGCTAAGTAGGATACACGGGTCTATTTTTCATGGGGAGGGAAATACATTTGGAAAAGATTCTAAAGAGCTATATTGGAAAAAAAGTTGAGGTCAGTGCACAAGGAGAGTATGGAGTGTTTTCTCTTGTTGGTGAAATGGCTCTGGATGAAGTTAATAAATACGGTGTGTTTGTAAGTGATAAGAATTCGGAGACAGCACACTTTATTGCTTGGTCGGAAATTAAGTATTTGAGTGTCCAGAACTCGTGAAAAACGCGGTAATAACGATTTATAGATCGTTTTAGGCTATGGAGAATGACCAGATAAGGGAGGAAGCACATATGAAGAAATGTAGAGCGTGTGGAGATACATTCATGGAATTGAGAATCCAACCCGTTTTCGATGAGGTGCAAACTTTAGGTATGGCTTCAACCCAAAAAGTAATAAGTTCTTGGGAAGAAGTGTGTACAAATTGCGGTTCGAACGATATAGAACGCATCACCCATGAATTGCAGTGGCGCCCTGAAAAGCCTCCTGATTCTCCACAGGGGAATATAGCAACATTAACAATAGGAGACAAAAAGATAAACGTCACTTATTACAGAGCCAGACGAAAGAAATTCGATGTAAAAGAGGCTCAGGCTATAATGTCACGGGATAATTGGGAAGATGCTTTATCAACTGACGGATGGCAAAGAGCTTTACGTTTAGGGATGTTTAAATCAGTAAGGTTTAATGGGCAGTACATTTAAAATGTCCGCAAAACCAACACAAATAACCAGCCGGGGGTGGTGAAATGTAGTCATGGATTGGTCAGCAATCAGAGAAGAGTACGAAACAACGGATATCTCCTTAACCGACCTAGCTGATAAGCATGGTATTAAATACCCGACCATCAAGAGTCGGAAGCAGCGGCAAAGCTGGAGCAAAGATGCATCCTTATCTGTAAAAGATGCGTCCGATGGCGATAAAGATGCATCCCAAAAAAGACGCGGACCGCCCAAGGGTAGCAGGAATGCAGCGGGGCATGGTGCTCCGAAGGGTAATAAGAATGCAGTTGGCAATAAAGGTGGTCCCGGTGGCCCTTATGGGAATGACAAGGCTGTGACGCATGGGTTCTTCCGAAAATACTTCCCGCCCCGTACGATTGAGATCATGGAGCACATAGCAGAACGCGAACCCATTGATCTAATATGGGACAGCATCATGATTCATTACACAGCGATTATAGCCGCCCAACCGATTATGTATGTTGAGGATAAGGAAGATGTGACCAAGGTTCTGACCGAATCTGCAGACAACGCTTTTGGTGGATCTGAGAAGTGGGAATATCAGCATGCCTGGGACAAACACGCTGCTTTTATGAATGCTCAGAGCCGTGCTATGACCACGCTACAAGGACTCATTAAACGGTATGAGGAAATGTGCAGGCTTGGTTATGCTGACGAGGAACAGCAATTGCGCATCAAGAAGCTTAAGGGTGAAGTTGAGAAGATCAGCGGAGAAGAGAAGAAGCAGCCTATACACATTACAGTTGATTATGGTGATGGATCATGAGTACCGTAACCGTATCGTTCAATCCGAATTTCAAGGAAATGAACTTCACTCGAAAGCGTTACAGAGTATTCAAAGGCTCTGCTGGTTCTGGCAAGTCCGTAAACGTGGCTCAAGACTTCGTTATCAAACTGTCAGATTCGCGATATAAGGGTGCTAACCTTCTTTGTATCCGGAAGGTCAATGACACTAACCGAAACAGCACATACGCCGAATTGCAGGCCGCAATCAATCGCATCTATGGCGACCAAGTGGATGATTATTGGGACATGCCGCAATCTCGTTTGAGTATTAAGCATAAGTCCACCGGGAATGAGGTTATTTTCCGTGGTGTTAACGATGCCAGGGACCGGGAAAAACTTAAATCAATCAACTTTGCTCATGGGAAATTGACGTGGATATGGGTAGAGGAAGCAACCGAGCTTCAAGAATCAGACATTGATATACTTGATGACCGGCTTCGGGGGATACTGGACAACCCGAATCTGTATTATCAGATGACATTCACGTTTAACCCGGTGTCCGCCACTCACTGGATCAAAGGAAAATACTTTGACACTGAGCACGAGGATATCATTACGAACCATAGCACGTACCTGATGAACCGTTTCATTGATGATGCTTACCACCGCCGTATGATGCTCCGTAAAGAACGAGACCCAGACGGATATAAGATTTATGGACTTGGTGAGTGGGGTGAATTAGGGGGAACTATCTTGTCTAACTATACAGTGCATGATTTTAATACATCGTTCGCTATGTTCGATAGTATGACATTCGGGCAGGACTTTGGTTTCAATCATGCGAACGCGATTCTCACTGTCGGCTTCAAAGATGGTGAGATTTTTATTTGCAACGAAATATACGTACATGAGAAAGATACGGGTGAAATCATAGCCTTAGCTGACGGGAAGTTGGATAAGCGCATACCAATGTATTGCGATTCAGCCGAGCCTGACCGCATCAAGACTTGGCGCAATGCAGGGTACAAAGCTAGTGCCGTAGTCAAGGAACCAGGTAGCGTAAACGCTCAAATTGACTGGCTCAAGAAACATAAGATACACATCCATCCAAGCTGCTCGAACACGATTAAGGAAATGCAACAGTGGAAGTGGAAACATGATCCTAAGACAAACACTTATACAGATGAACCAGTCAACTTTTTTGACGATGCAATGGCAGCTCTTCGTTATGCCGTAGAGGGAATGCGTAAAGGCCCTACATTTGAGTTTTAGAGGAAGGAGGACACTATGACATTAGCAGAGGAAATAATGTACAACCTCGACAAGAATGCTCCTATGACTAATCGGGAGATAGCGCAGCAAGAGGTGAATGACTTTAAACTCTCACAACGTTATCAATGGATGCTAACTGGGGAAGCTTACTACAGGAACCAGACAGAGATACTTAAACACAAACGATATATCATCGGAGAGGGTGGCGCCCAAGTCGAAGTCAAGAACCTGGCTAACAATAAATTGGTTCATGGATTTGTCCGGAAGTTAGTTGACCAAAAGACTGGTTATTTATTATCTAAGCCTATCAGCATACAAACGGATGGCCCAGACGAATACAAAGAACAATTAGATAGTTTCTTTGGCAAACCATTCTTGCGCCAACTCAAGAATCTTGGGAAAAACGCTATTAATAAAGGTATCGGCTGGCTGCAAGTCTACTATTCCGAAATAGGTCAGTTGAACTTTAAGGTGATTCCGTCAGAACAGTGTGTGCCGCTGTGGAAAGATGGTGCTCATACGGAACTAGACAAGATGATCCGATTCTATCCGATGGAAGTCTATGAGGCCAAGACAAAAAAGACTGTCCACATTGTGGAGCTATGGGATACTGACGGTGTGATGAAATGGGTACAGGATACTACAATTAGCGCCGATCTTATGCTTTACGAGGAATTAAAAGAGCACTTCACGGCGCAAACGAAGAACGGCCAGGAGAAATTGAACTGGGAGCGCGTGCCCTTCGTCCCATTTAAGTATAACGATGAGGAAATGCCGCTGGTTGAGATCCTAAAAACACTGGTGGACGATTACGACAAACGTATGAGCGAGAACGCCAATAACCTCGAAGACCTGCCGAACAGTATCTACGTTATTAAAAATTATGACGGCACAGATGTAGGAGAAATGCGCCGGAATATGTCTCAGTTACGTGTGATAAAGGTAAGGGACCCGGGCGGGGTAGATACACTCAGCCTTGATATTGATACAGAAGCATTCAGTAATCATATGGAGATGCTCCGCAAGAGCATTTATGAGTTTGGTCGTGGGGTTGATACACAGTCAGACAAGTTTGGTAACAGCCCATCGGGCATTGCTCTGCGCTTCCTATATGGTGACCTGGACATGGATGCGAACATCATAGAGACAGAGTTTCAAGCCAGCCTCGAACAGTTGCTATGGTTCGTGAATCAACATTTAGCTAACACGACGAGCAAGGATTACTCCAAGTTTGATGTAGAATTCATTTTCAATCGGGACATTCTCATCAATGAAACTGAAGCTGTAACGAATGCAAAAGACAGTGTAGGTGTCATTTCTGATGAAACCATTGTGGCCAATCATCCTTTTGTAACGAACGTCCAGGATGAGTTGGATAGGATCAAGAAGGAAAGAATGGAATCAGCGTCTATTCCAACAGACCAACCATACGGCGGTACTGGTGGTACTTCACCTGAAACAGAGCCAAAGCAGGATGATGCGCAATGAAGTCTGAGGAATACTGGTCTAAGCGCATGGATGCCCTAAATGAGGCGCAGCTAGGCAAAGGTGATGCTCACGTCCGCAAAATGGAGATTGAGTACGCCAAGGCTAACGCATCCATCCAAAAGGATATTGACGTGTTCTACCAACGTTTCGCTAAGAATAACGAGATCAGTCTAGCAGAAGCGCGGCAAGTGCTCAAAGCCGGGGAGCTCAAAGAGTTCAAATGGACTGTTGAAGATTATATCAAGGCAGGCCGCGAAAACGCCGTTGATCAGCGTTGGATGAAGGAACTTGAGAATGCATCCATCAGAGTGCGTATGACTCGCCTAGAGGCTCTACAAATGCAGATGCGCCAACATGTCGAGGTGTTGACTGGAAAGCGTCAGGCAGGCGCTAGAGAGCTTATGGGTGACATATACAAGGATGGTTACTATCATTCGGTATTCGAGCTGCATAAGGGCACAGGGTTGGGTGCTACATTCTCCAAGCTGGACAAACGCCAGATAGAGGCAGTCTTATCGAAACCTTGGGCAGCCGATGGATCTAATTTTAGCGCTCGTATCTGGAAAGACCGGGACAAGCTGGTGCATGAGCTTCAAACCGTACTGACTCAAGGAATGATACGCGGCGATACACCGGACAAGATGATTAACGCCTTATCTGACCGAATGGGTGTTTCTCGATCAGCTGCGGCCCGGATAATACAAACGGAATCCGCCTACTTTGCCGGCCAGTCTCGTATGGATGCCTATAAGGAACTGGGCGTAGAGCAATACAAGTTTACGGCTACCTTGGATAAGCGCACATCATCTATCTGCAGGCACATGGATGGAGAGGTATTTGCGATTGGCGAAGCTGAGGTAGGAGTTACTTACCCGCCGCTGCATGCTTATTGCCGTTCAACTACAATTCCTTATTACGAGGATAACGTTCAGGAGCGAATAGCCCGGGATGAGGACGGTAAGAATCAGGCTGTACCAGGTGACATGACCTATGAGCAGTGGGAAAAGGAATATGTTAAACCGAACACACCAAGTGAACCTGCAGAAAGCAATACATCTGAGCCCGAGGTTGAAGAACCTGGAGGAAGTTTTAACCGGAAGTACAATCCTAAAGCTTCTTACCATGTTGATCTACCTAATGTGTCTGAACTGGTGTTAGAAAAGCTGGCTGAGGTTAACCGTAGTCTTGCCCGAGAAGGTCACAAAGCAGGCAAAGAAATCATGGTCATTATGGATCAAACCGCAGGCAAGAAAATCGGTAGAGCTGATGGCGTCATAAACAAAGTCACATTTACTCCTGAGATACATGAGTCACTTATCAAAGCGCCGCCGAATAGCGTGATCCTGACTCACAACCACCCGAGAGGGACAAGGGTTAACGTTAAGGATATACGTAATATGGCGATTTATCCCGCTATATCTAGCCTGCTTGCAGTCGGGCATGATGGCGGAGTGAGTGGAGTATCATCCAATGGTAAATCATCCGATCTGCTTGTGTTCAATAATGTGCTGGAATCTACCGCTTTGACCGCTCTTGAGCAGTTACAATCGTCTGACAACTATGCTACAATGTCAGAGTCAGCAAAGAATGAATATATGGATTATCTATGGCTACAGTTAATAATCAAGGAATTGGGG
The DNA here is from genome assembly GCF_056099025.1 of Paenibacillus sp. TSM33. Taxonomy (NCBI): domain Bacteria; kingdom Bacillati; phylum Bacillota; class Bacilli; order Caryophanales; family Paenibacillaceae; genus Paenibacillus; species Paenibacillus sp. TSM33. Next base: position 1,486,740 of record NZ_JBLZXB010000017.1, on the reverse strand, counting down.
TGGACGTATGTCGAAGACTTCCAAGCAGCCAAAGCGGACTATCGGTTTAATCGATGATACGCCGCTGAAGTTGGATTTTACTAAATCGCCAAAAGAAATAGCTGCTGACATGTTAAGGCAAGTCAAAGAGCCGTTTGAAAAACAAAATAGTAAGGATTAAAGCCTGATTGCACATTTAGATGCAGCAGGCTTTTTATTTTGCCTATCGCCGTTTGGTATTGTGGGCGCAAAACACAAGACATCACTGGTCGAGACCAGGTTAAAAAACGAAGATGAAGGAGCGGTATTTATGGAATGGTTGAGAGTGTTGCTGGAGGGTCAAGGCGTGCCAGCGGACAAAATTGATGCTATCACAAAGGGGGTTGAGGAAAAGTACACCGGATATGTACCTAAGCATCGATTTGATGAAATCAATGATGCTAAAAAGCAGCTTGAAGGTGATTTGAAGGAACGTGATAAGCAACTGACCGATTTGCAGAAGGCGGCAGGGGATGTGCCAGCGCTACAAGATCAGATTGCGAAGCTTCAGGCGGACAATAAAGCCGCTAACGACAAGTACAATGCCGACATGCAGGAGTTACGTTTGAACACGGCGCTAAAGATGGCTTTGAGTGGTCAGGTACACAACGCTGATATTGTTGCGAAGCTACTGGACAAAACAAAAATCGAATTGGACGACAATGGTGCTATAAAAAGCGGTTTGGACGACCAACTCACAGGCCTTCGCGAAAGCGATGGCTTTTTATTTGTTCCAAAAGAGGACCCGAAGCCAGGATTCCAACCGAAAGGTGCTACACCAGCGGACGGGTCAGGCGGAAAGCAAGACCCAGGTAAGGGTGAACCCAATTATGGGAAGATCGCTGCGCAGAATAAGTCGGCAGATAACGGCGACCTGTCTAAAGCACGCGAGTCGTATTTTCAATAACAGGAGGATGAGAAAATGAGTAAATTTGTGGTCACTAAATACGGTAACAAAAAAGGAATCACCAAATTCCCTGATCATTATGTGAACTTAGCTATTACGGTGGATGATACAGGAATCACCGCTAATGCGGATGGAAAGAAAATTGTTCCTGCTGGAACGATTATCGGTAACGGAATTTTGAATGACATTACAAAGCTGGGCAAAAAAGCAGTCACAACCACTGGGGTTTCTAATGCGGAAGGTGTGCTATTTGAAGACGTTGATGTAACTTATGGCCCTGCACCGGGAGCATTGATGATTCACGGGTTCGTAGATCTGGGCAAAATTCCAACAGCACCAACAGCAGAAGAAATTACAGCACTCAAACAAATCACATTTTTGAAATAAGAGAGGACAGGTGAAGACATGCCAACTATTTTTGATCTTGTAACAGCCGAGAATATTACTACCTACTATCAGGAGACAGCATCGAACGCAATTCCTTACTTGGGAGCGACATTGTTCCCAGCGAAAAAGCAACAAGGGCTAGACTTGAAATGGATTAAAGGGGCGGGAGGCTTGCCAGTATCCCTTCAACCATCTGCATTTGATGCCAAAGCCACATTGAGAGACCGAATTGGCTTTGAAGAAATCAAAACCGAAATGCCGTTTTTCCGTGAAGGTATGAACATTGATGAAACAGAGCGTCAAGAGTTATTGAGACTCTTAGCGTCTCCTAATGCAGCATACTATCAAACGCTCATACAAAAGATTTACGATGATAGAAAAACGCTGATTGATGGTGCTACAGTGGTGCCTGAACGAATGATCATGCAATTACTTTCTTTGGGTCGGATCGACATTGTGGCCAATCGCCAGCAATACAAATACGATTACAAAATGTCTGATGAGCACAAAACCACACTTACGGCGGATGCAAAATGGAGTAATCCTGATGCTCCGATCATTCAAGACATCAAAACGTGGCAGGATTTAGTCGAGGATGACACTGGTGTACGTCCTGAGAATGCTATTTGCACACGGAAAACGTGGAATTACATTTTGAATAATAAAACTATTCGGTTGGATATGAATCCTGTAGGTGGTCAGAACATCATTATGACCGACTCCATGATGAAACAATACCTATTCAGCAAGTTGGGTCTTACTGTAGCTGTATACAACAAAAAGTTTGCTTTACAAGATGGCACAACAGGACTCTTCTACCCTGATGATTACTTTACCCTTATCCCTGCTAACACACTGGGCAATACGTGGTATGGTACTACACCTGAGGAAGCGGATTTGATGAGTGGCGGTACGGACGCTCAGGTACAGATCGTCAATACAGGCGTGGCGGTAACAACCTACAAAGAGCCGCATCCAGTAAACGTCAACACGATCGTATCTGAAATCGTAATGCCTTCGTTTGAACAAATGAATAACATCTTTATCGCTAAAGTTAACTAAGGGGAGACAATCGTCTCTCCTATTTATTTTGGGAGGAGTGAGTAGAGTGAAAGTGACTCTTACAAATAGTGCAAAGTACGGCGGTGAATTCCACATCAAGGGGCAGGAAATTGAGGTAGCTCCAAAGCATGTGCCGGGGTTGATCGCTGACAAAGTTATTAGCCCTGATACGGAAGTGCCTGAAGAACCCGTCGAAACGGATGTCAACAAAATGAATCTAGCTCAACTGAAGGATCACGCCGAACAAAACTCCATTGACCTTGCTGGCGCAACTAAAAAGGAAGACGTACTCGCAGCCATTCTGAAAGCGGGTGAAGGCAATGGAACCGAACCGCAGGGAAGCGCTGCTGACCAAGCTTAAAATCCTACTTGGCATCCCAGTTACTGATACGAGTAAGGATGTGCAACTTGGTTTTTCCTTGGATTTCACCATTGACGGCATCAAAAACTACTGCAACATATCCGACATACCGGAGCAACTAGAAAATACAATGTTGCTGATCACCAAGGACTATTACCTCAATCAGTTCGTTGCTCCGGCCGCAGCTGGTGAAGGTGAAAAGAACGTCCAGAGCATCAAGCGCGGTGACGTGCAATTCACATTCTTTGCGGATGCAAAGCAAGGCGTTGAGGGTACCGCCTTTATTAAGGCATATGGCGCACAGCTTAACGCATTCCGCAGATTGAGGTGGTAGCATGCAATTGGGCAATTCAGCAACAGAACGCAGACTGCTTGAAATGACCTATACGGGAGTTTGTCGGGTAGAGGGACAGATAACCTACAAAGACCCAGTAACAGGCACTGAGCGACCGCGCAAAGGTGTTATATTCGACAACCAGCCGTGTGCATTGTCTCAGGCATCCTTGCCAAGCGCGGCCCAAACGGACACGAACAATGATGTCGCATATGACGGCAAGCTGTTTATTGCGCCTGATATCGTTATTCCGTCTGGAAGCCGTATCTTTGTTACACAGGACGGCATGAGCTATGAATTTCAGCAATCGGGCGAGCCCTTCATTTATCCAACACATCAGGAGATCAAGATGAAGCGGGTTGGTAAGGCATGAGTTTTGCTGAGTTTGATTTTAGTGAGTTTGAGCAGCTAGGCAAGAGCCTGCGAAAGATGCAAGCCGACTATCCTCGCTTTGTAGAGGACTGCATACGCGAGCTTGCCAGCAGGCTTTTAGCTAAAACGGTGGCGAGGACTCCCGTAGATACGGGAATGCTCCGGCGTAACTGGCAGCTTGGTCCTGTAGAACGTGTAGGAGGCGGCTACAGCATTGAATTGTTTAACCCGGTTGAATATGCCCCTTATGTGGAATATGGACACCGCACAAGGCTGCACACCGGATGGGTGGAGGGACGGTTTATGCTGACAATTTCCGAAAGGGAACTTGAAAGAGAATTGCCTGCACTCATGGATCGCAAGCTGAAACGATTTATGGAAGACCACCTGAGGTGATGCAATGGAAGATGTTAAAAACGGAATATTGAAGTACCTGAGCACCTTTCGAACGGGTGTCCCAGTGTACGATGAGCGAATCGAGCAGGGTTTCAAGGAACCGTGCTTTTTTGTGTTGCTCATAAACGGCTCACAAGACCGCGAACTTGGGCGACGTTACATGAGAGTGGGCAACTATGACATTCACTATTTCCCAGACCCAGACAATCCAGAGAAGCGCCGAGAATGCGAGGCCGTGGCTGATCGGCTATATGAGGAATTGGAATACATCCAGTGGGAAGGCAGCCTGTACAGGGCGATTGGCTTAAAACACCAAATTGTCGATGATGTGCTGCATTTCTTCCTGGACATTAACGTTCACCTTATGAAACCAAAGGGACCAGAAACAAAAATGAGGACTTTAAAACAGGAGGCTGGTATACGTGGCTGATAACCAAGAAACAGAAACCGAGACAACGCCTGCGGCAGCGCCTACGAAGAAAGAGGCGGCACAATCCACAGCTTCGGTAGAACCCCGTTTTGCCAAAGAACAATTTCAAGAATCACAGCAGTTCACGCAGATTGAAAAAGATACACTGAACGTCCTTCTAGAGGATGACCAGGATTACACCATCGGTGAAGCTAAACGAGTTCTCGCTGAATGGTTGAAGAAGGAGGTTAAATAATGGCCGGCACTTGGGTTACACAGAACAAGGATCTACCTGGCGTATATACCAACGTTATATCTGAGCCTAAACCACTAGGCACGTTAAGCGATCGTGGTACCGTTACCCTGCCATTGACATTAAGTTGGGGACCAGCAAAACAAATCATTACTATCGATGCTGGTGATGATATTTCAAAAGCGTTGGGATATGACATTACACACGCGAGTCTCCTGTTGGTTAAGGAGGCTCTTAAACGCGCTAAAACGCTGCTTGTGTACCGATTAAACGAAGGGACAAAGGCTACGGTCACAAGCGGCAATCTTGTCGCTACGGCGAAGTATGGCGGCGTGAGAGGTAACGATATTTCAATCGTTATTCAGGCCGATATAGATACACCGTCTAGCTTCAACGTTCGCACCCTGGTTGAGGGCCGAGAGGTAAACACACAAAAGGTTGCTAACATTGACGGGCTGGTTGCGAACGAGTGGGTTAGCTTTAAGGCGACAGCTACAGATAAGACGTTGGCAGCTACGGCCGGGGCTCCGCTGACTGGCGGGGCTGATGGCACTGTAACCAACGCTGATCATTCCGATTATATGGCAGCCATTGAGACTCAAGTGTTTAACACCGTGGGTCTGCCTTATGATGATGCCACCCTTAAGCCTCTTTATGCCACCTACATCAAACGCCTGCGTGATGATGAGGGGAAATATGTACAGTTGGTTGTTCCAAACTATGATGCAGCTGATTATGAAGGTGTAATCAATGTGCCAAATGGTGTTATTTTGTCCGATGGCACAGTGATTGATAAAACAAAGGCCGTAGCATGGGTTGCGGCTGCAACAGCGGCGGCAAACGTTAACCAGTCATTGACTTACGCTGACTACGACGATGCTGTGGATGTTGACGTTAGGTTCACCAACCGAGAAGCTATTGCAGCAGTTCAAAAAGGGCAATTCTTCTTCATTTTTAAAGACGGCAAGGCTAAGGTGCAGCAGGACATCAACACTTTCCGCAGTTTCACGCCTACCAAAAATAAAGATTTCCGGAAGAATCGTGTACTTCGTACATTGGATGGTATTGGAACTGACTTGCAGAGAGTTTACGAAGGCTCATATATCGGCAAGGTGGATAATAATGCCGATGGACGGAATCTTTTTAAGAAAGAAGCCATTTCAATTTTTGAACTCAATCAAAGCATAAACGCAATCGAGGATTTTAATAGCCAAACAGACGTAACGGTAGTAGCCGGTACCGACAAAGATGCGATTTACGCCGAATACTTTGTTAAGCCTGTGGACAGCATCGAAAAAATCTATCAGAAAGTGCGGGTGAGATAATATGGCGTACTTAAAAGCTGGAGATACGATCTCTGGTCAAGAGGGACGAGCCTTTGCCACGATTAACGGCAACGTAGAAGAAATGTTTTACATTAAAACCCTTGAGGCTAAAGCAGAGAAAGAAAAAACCGATGTCAAAACCCTTGGTAAGCGGGGTACACAGCACAAAGCCAATGGCTGGAGCGGTTCGGGCAGTATGACAATCTACTATACAACAACGAGATTCCGACAGTTGATGTTAGATTACATCAAGACAGGTAAGGACACTTACTTTGACATCATGATTGTAAACGAAGACCCTTCCTCTTCGATTGGAAAACAAACTGTAGTTTTGAAAAGCGTGAACCTGGATAGTGTGATCATGGCCAAAGTCGATACCGACTCCGAAGTTCTGGACGAGGATATCGACTTTACTTTTGATGACGTGGATGTACCTGATAGCTTCAATGCCCCTACATTGGGAGCCTAATTTTAACTAAAAGGAGATTAATATAAATGAGCGACTTGACTTTGTTTTATGCACAAAACGTGGATTCTGAAATTACTGAAGATGTGGCAATTTCTCCACGATTCAAGGATAAAGAGGGCAAGCCTGTAAAGTGGGTTATTCGTAGTATCCCGGAAACTGAAAACTCTGTACTTCGCAAGGAGTCAACAAAGAAAGTGAAAGGTAAGAATGGTATCTACTCCAATGAATTTGATTCAGAGGCATACTTGTCCAAAATGGTAGTAGCGGCAGTTGTTTACCCGAATTTGAAAGATGTGGAATTACAAAAATCGTATGGTGTTCTGGGTGCTGAATCACTCATTAAGAAGATGTTACTATCCGGTGAGTATTCTACTTTGCTGGATAAAGTGCAGTCTCTGAGCGGTTACGATCGAGATATGAACGAATTGGTTGAAGAAGTAAAAAACTCATAAAGGAGGATAGCGGGGAAGCTAACTATGCCTACTATGCCCTCCATGAACTCCATATCCTACCGCATGATCTTATGGCAATGAGTCAGCGTGAACGTGCAGCTATTTACGCTATGATCTCTTATAGAATAGACCAAGAGAAGGCGGCACAAAAGAAAGCTAAGAAAAAATAATAGACGTTCCCTGAATGGCTTGGTAGAATGATGGTAAAATCTACCCATTCAGGGAGGGTCATTTGTGAAAAAAGTCCTGACTTTATTTTTATTGATTATTTCATTAACGATTGTATCTGCTTGTTCTTCTGCTAAGGAAGAAGCGGCTACTCCTACTCTTGATGATTATGTAAAAGCTTATACTGACGCAGGGGCCATTGAGCGTGGGAAACTCCAATTTGAAAACGGGAGAGCTTCAAACGGCAAAATACTATATCTTGATAACAGTCCTATACAGATAATGGAGTATGATACGCCTGAGGATGCTAAAAAGGCCCAAGAAGAAATATTTTTTCTCAAAAAGTATTCATTAAAGGGCAACATACTGTTAAACACCAATAACAAAGAAGCAAAAAAAATCTTTGATGAACTGAAATAATTCGGTTGAGAAAGGCGCCTATAAAGGCGTCTTTTTTTATGCCAGAAAGGAGAAATGATGGCAACAGTATCGGCAAGTCTCCAGCTATTTGATAATTTCTCGCAACGGCTGAATGCTGTAAATCAAGCAGTAGAGAATGCAACACGGCATATGGAACGTTTGCAAGCAATTGCACGAAATAATATACGAATCAGCGCAGATGGTAGTAACGCTATTCAACAATTAAACGCAGTACAACGCGCCTTGCAAACCATTAATGACAGGATATTGATCCACGTTGACGCTGCGAATGCTTTCCGAGAGCTTGAAGTCGTTAAGAACCACATTCGACAGATGGGTTCGGGGTCTGTCGTAAGTATAATCATAAATTCAGCGGACGTATTAAGAGAAGTATCACTAATACGCGACCGCATTAGGACGATGTTTACTAGGTCGGTCGTAGACATAACATTGAATGCTGGGGATGTGATTAGCCAGGCAAGACGTATACGACAAGAAATCGAAAGCCAATTACGCCATATACATGCCCGTATACAGGTCGAATTACCGATAGCTCTGCAAGCGATGTTCGGAAACTTACAGATGCTTGTATTAAGGCTAATTAGAGTAGTACGGCAATTACGGACTACTAGCGGAGCCAATGCTGCTGAACTCCAAAACGCTTTACAGCGGATAGCAGATTTAGAAAGAAAAATAGCCCAATTGCAAGAGCAAATAAACGGAAGCTTGAGAAGAGGCGAAGGAGCTTCATCTGGTTTGCTGGCTAACCTAAAAGGTATGGCAGCAGCCTACTTATCAATGCAAGGGCTTAAAGAATTGTTTAGCGCTACGGTGGGCGGCGCGATGGAGCAGCAGAAAATGCAGGATATGTTTGTTGCTCGTACCGGTCAGGAAGACGTGGGTAAAGCTATGTTTGAACGATTCAAGAAAAATGCGTTGGCGGCTGGGCAAGATGTAAATGAATCTCTTCAAGCCAGCCTATCGTTTTTCTCAGCTACGCAAAACGTTGACCAACTGGATAAACTGAATAACCTTGCTCAGCGATTGAATGCCTTCGATAGTGCCGGGAATGGTATGGAAGGAGCTGCCTTCGCCCTTAAGGAAGCATTGAGCGGCGACATTGTTTCTCTGGCTGAACGTTTTAACATGGGTAAATCCGACATTAGAGCATCCGGCATCGTGGACTTTGCTAAAAAAGGCGATATTGACGGTTTTATCAAAGGTTTTGACAAGTTGTTGGAATCTCAAAAGATGGGGCAAAAAGCGTTTGATACTATGCTGGCAAGTCCGGCCAAACAGTTAGAGATCATGAAGAACAATGTAAGATCCATGTTTGCAGATGCTGGTGGCGCTGCTACTAAGTCACTTCTACCAATGATCCAAATGCTAAACAATGCCTTTCAACAAGGTAAGTTCGACGCTTTCTTTGCTAATTTGAGCCAAGGATTAGATTGGGTTGTACAAAATGCGATTAAAGTTTTTAATGTTATATCTCAAGTATACGGCTTCATCTCTAGTAATTGGCAGAACATACTTCCTATTGTTAAAGGAGTTGCAGCAGCATTTATCGCTTGGAACCTTGCAATGAAGGGTGTAGCAGTTACCCAAGGGATTATAGCTTTTGCTACAGGAAGTAGTACAGCCATGATCTTTGCCCAAACGTTAGTTACTCGTGGGCTCTCTGCAGCATGGGCAACTTTAAACGCAACAATGAAAGCAAACGTGTTTATTGCGATCTTGACAGTGTTGGTTGCACTAGTGACATGGATGTATGAAGTTTATACGACTAACGACATGGTAGCGGCGGCAATATTACTAAAGTGGAATGAGGTATTGAACTTTTTTGATCAAGTTCCAATCTTCTTTGTTAAAGTTGGCGTGGGTATTGCTCAAGCGTTTTTGGATGCAAAAGCTAGTGTTATGCAAACAATGCAAGACATGGCCAATGGTGTGATAGACAAAGTGAATGACATGATTAGTGCTCTAAACAGCACAGGAATGACGGATATCAATTTTGTTAGTCAAACTCGGTTTGCAGATGATTCCAAGATATCTGCTGATAAATTTCGGAACGATTCTGCAGCTAAGATTGCAGCAATGGAATCCAAGGCAGCCGCTAAAGCCAGAAAGCGCCAAGATGACACCATGGACTATATCCGTAAACGTGATATGGATCGGAGAAAACAAAAAGCTGCTGCTAATCCTAAGGCAGACAAGCCTTTTGACTTCACTAAATGGAACGCGGCAGCTGACGCAGCTAAAAAAGCTAATGCCGGAAATGACAAGAAGAAAAACGTTGGCAAGGTAGATAAAGTCGGCAAGATCGAGGACAAGGTTGATATTTCCTCTGAAGATTTGAAGGTCATGCGGGATATCGCAGAAATGAAGTCTATACAGAACTTCGTGACTCTTACGCCTACAGTGCAAGTCAAGACAGGCGACATTAACAATGGGGCTGATGTAGATACGATCATCAAAAAGATTGGTGATCATCTGGAAGAACAGTTTGTTTCAACAGCACAGGGGGTGTACACATAACAATGGAACACGCCATACTACTAAGCTACAACAACGGGGAAGAAGCATTTCGTATCCCGGTCAATCCGCCAGAAATGAGTATTAAAGAAGCTGGAGACGGTTCCACATTTAAAATCGTGGACGGGGGCGAGATCAATGCGATTCAGTCACGGAAACTTACGGAGATATCCTTCGATAGCTTTTTCCCTGGACAAGCGTACCCATTCGTCAACACCGATGAATTACGTCCAATACCTGAATATATAGCTTTAATAGACAAGTGGATGGACACTAAGCGGCCCATCCGCTTTATTTATTCTGCGATCAGTTTTGATCCAGGCGCGCAGAAGAGTCCGCAGGAAATTGCTATAAATATGCCAGTCACGATTGAGGAGTTTGAGTGGAAACCTGTGGCTGGTACTTCGGACATTGAATACACGATATCTTTCAAAAAGTACGTGTTTTACAATGCGGTGCAGGCCAAGGTGAAGCAAACCACAACTAAGGCAGGCGCAAAAAAGACCATGACCACAAAGTCGAAAGCCAAGCGGCCTAATGAGAAGGTTAAACCTAAGTCGGTCAAGGTCAAGGCAGGCGATACGCTTTGGATTATCGCTAAAAAGAACTTGGGTGATGGGTCTCGTTACAAAGAAATTCAAACACTCAATAAGATTACAAATGCACAGGCCAAACAGCTAAAGGTTGGGCAAGTGCTAAGACTGCCGGGGTGATGGCATGGATATATTCATAGACAATCGAGATGGTAACGTGTGGCAAGTGTCTGGGGAGTCGATGGCCGGCAAAGAGAATGCGGCCGGGTTGGTTTCTGAGCTCACATGGAAGACTGAGCGCACCGGTAGCCCTGGTAGCGTAGATATCACGCTAGTCCGTGATGGGATCTACCAGAACAAAAAGTTCAAGGTCCAGAATGGAGATATCGTCCGGATTACCAAAGGAAAGTACAAGATATTTTACGGCTATGTCTTTAGCGTTGAGCAATCTGAGAAATCCGACATGAAGATCACAGCCTATGACCAAATCCGCTACCTGAATGCGAATGATACCTATGTTTTTAAAAACCTGACGGCCGGGGCCGTAATTAAGCGGATCGCTGAAGACTTTAAACTCAAAACCGGAATGATAGCCGACACGGGATATAAGATCCCGGCCATGGTGGAGGACAATCAAAAGCTATTGGACATCATCTACAAGGCTATAGACCAAACACTAATGTCAACCGGGACAATCTATGTATTCTACGACGACTTTGGCGCTCTAGCCCTTAAACGGGCCGCTGATATGCTTGTATCTGTATCCGTGGGTGATGGCAGCCTGATGACCGGATACGCGCTTAAACGGTCCATAGACAGCGAGACGTACAATTACGTCAAACTGGTGCGGGATAATAAAGAGAGCGGTAAACGAGACGCTTACGTTTACCAGGACAGCAACAATATCAAAAAGTGGGGGAAACTCCAGCTGTACGACAAGGTAGACGAAAAAATGAATGCTGCACAGATTAAGCAAAAGGCGCAAAACTTGCTCACCTTACACAATAGGGAAAGCAAAAGCTTGAGTATAGATGCTATGGGGGATTTAAGTATCCGGGCAGGTTGTTATGTGCCTGTCTTTATTGATGATTTAAAAGTGAGCCAAGTTTATTTGGTAGATTCATGTACACATAAATTTTCTGGGCTTGAGCACACGATGAGCCTAGAACTGAAGGTGATCTAACTAATGATTAAACAACTGCGGGATATAGCCTTAGGCAGTATAGAAGCATCCAAACCAAGCGAAAGCATGATAGGACAGGTGACAGGAGTAGATCCACTTGAAATTACTGTTGATCAACGGCTGGTGTTGGACGCAGATTTATTACTTGTCACGGAGCGTGTAAAGCGGTATGTGGTTAGTCTTACACACAGTCATGTATACAAAGACGAGACTCCAACGGAAACGGCTACGAAGACCACTCAAACCGCTCTGCCGGATGTGCTGGTAATCCGTGAAGGGTTGAAAATGGGGGATGCAGTTATCTTGCAACGCATGAAAGGCGGTCAAGAATTTGTCGTCATGGATAAGTTGGTGAAACCATGATACCAGAGGGCGGTAGCATCGTAGACGAGGAAATTGAAGAGGAAGAAATGCCCACCAAGACATATGCCTTAGACTTCACGAATGGACGTGCACGCGGCATTGTGGACGGTCTGGAGGCTATGCGGCAAGTGGTGTATAAGATACTACAGACATTACGTTATGAAAATCTAATATATTCCGATGATTACGGAGCTGAGATAGACCGGCTGCAAGGGCAGAGCCGGTTATTTGTGCAGACTGAGCTTAAGCGATTAGTGCGTGAGGCTTTGCTGGCGGATGACCGGATTACGGATGTGCGAGATTTTCAATTCACCTTCACAGGATCGGATGTACTGGCAGAATTCGAAGTCGTGACTACGCAAGGCAATTTCATGAACGAAACGGGGGTGAGCGGCATTGTATGAGGCTCAAACATTTGAAACCATCTTAGAGCGCATGCTAGCTCGTATACCGGACAGCATGGATAAACGGGAGGGCAGTGTTATATATGATGCGTTGGCCCCAGCTGCTTCCGAATTGGCGCAAATGTACGTGGAATTGGATACGAATATAAGTCTGATATTCCCGAACGCCGAAAACGAGGAATATTTAGACTCGGCGGTGGCGTGGTCCGGTATAACTCGTAAAGAAGCTACCAAAGCACATTGGCGAGGGAAGTTTTACGACAGCCAGGGGGTTCTCATGGATGTGCCTATCGGTAGCCGCTACAGCATTGAGGACCTAAACTATGTCGTACTCAGTAAATTGGGTGTCGGCCAGTTTGTAGTGGAATGCGAAACGGCTGGCGTAATAGGTAATCAATTTTCGGGTTCGCTCTTGCCTATTGATTTTGTCGACGGGTTGGCCCGAGCGGAACTGGTCGATCTATTGGTATCAGGAGAGGACACAGAAACAGGGGAGGCTCTATATGATCGGTATCAAGACAGAATATCCAAGCCTATTACAAGCGCAAATAAGAACCAGTACGTCAACTGGGCGCGTGAAGTAACTGGAGTTGGAGACGCTAAAACTTTTGCTCTGTGGAATGGACCTGGTACCGTAAAAGTAGTCGTGCTAGATAATAACAAACGCGCTCCGTCTGCAGCAGTTGTGCAGGCTGTGCAAAATTATATCGATCCTACACAGGACGGACACGGTGAAGGCGCTGCGCCTATTGGCCCGGTTGTCACAGTTGTCGGAGCGACTGAGGTTGCTATTAATGTAAATGTTCGCGTTGAACTAGCAAGAGATGCAACCGTAGCTGATGTAACAGAACAATTAAAAGTCAGCATCGCGAAGTACCTAGAAGGTTTGGCTTTCTCGGATACAGACTTTTTAGTACGGATAACGAGAATAGCAAACCTCATTTTGGATGTCCCGCAAGTGATTGATTACTTCGATCTAACTATTAACGGTTTAACCAGTAATGTTCAGGTTCCGCTAGATTCGGTTGCTGTACTTGGGACGGTGGAAGTACATGTCTAAGAAACTTATGTCCTATCTGCCTGACTATTACCAGGAGATCGAAGAGTTCGTGCAGATAATGGACGCTGAAGATATCGAGTTCGACAAGCTGGATGCCGCAATAGTGGATACATTTCGGCAGTTTCATCCAGAAACGGCCACTTGGGGAATTGCTTATTGGGAAAGAGATTTGAAAATAACTCCGCTCCCGTCTAAGCCGATTGAACAACGTCGCAGCGTAGTCATCTCTAAAATGCGTGGCAGTGGGAAAGTGTCAGCAAGCATGATAAAAAATGTGGCTGATAGCTATGATCGAGGCAAAGTGGATGTAATTGTATATCCGGCTGAATATCGGTTTGACATTAAATTTATTGGCACTTTAGGAGTGCCACCGAACTTGCAGGACCTAAAGGACGCAATAGAGGAAATAAAACCCGCGCATTTAGAAGTGCGATATAAGTTCCGGTATCTTGTCATACGTGAAATACACCATACGATGACCATTAATGCAATAAACAGCACTCCATTAAATAATTTTGCGGGAGGTGTGCCGATTGGCTAGTAATACACCTAAGCTAGGCTTATATATGAAGGACCCAGTAGCAGACGGTAACGATTTTTTCGATGTGAAAACGATGATGAATGACAACTGGGAGAAAATCGATAGTTTTGCTGGCTCAACAAAAGGAAATTTGGATAAGGTGACTAAATTTGTGGTGACGTCAGATATGTTTGGAGCCACTGGAAACAACACGGACCAAACACAGGCCATTCAAAATGCGCTTAATTATCTTGAGAGCGTGGGCGGCGGAAAACTTGTTCTCGGTGCAGGTACCTTCCTTCTGAGCCTAGCGAAAAGCGTTCATAGTAAAGCTTGTATCCTCATTCCAGCTGGAGTAACAATAGAAGGTTCTGGCATGGGTGTCACTATCTTAAAACGGCTGGAAAGTGAGCGTAATCAGGACGGAGTGTTGTTAGTTAATAAAGACTACGACACAAAAGGTGAATATAAAGCAGCCGGCAATATCACCTTGCGTAATTTCACGATTACTGATGGTGATGTTACTGCAACTCCTAGAACCTATGGGGATCTAATTGCACTGGGTCATGCGGATAATGTATTAATTGAGCGGGTTGGATCTTTAAATCATGATCAGCATTTTGTGGATGTTTGCGGTTCGAGGAATATCACCATTCGGGATTGCATGTGTAACAACTTACAAGACACCTATGGGAGTGCCACTATCCAAATTGACCGGGCGAAAAGCCTTGGCATTTGGGGCCTGTTGCTGGATGATACAAATCCAAGCAATGTGACTATTGAGGGGAATAATATCACTTCTATATCTGAACTGATACTACAACTTGGGCATGGAAAGTCTACTGTAGAGGACTTGAGTGTAGTAGACAATGTAATTGTTTGTGCAAGCACCGCAAAAGGACAGATCGCGATAGGAAATGATGAAGATACATCAATATCAACTGCAGATATTGAAGATAACAAGATTGAACTCAACAATATAAACAGTGCAGGAATCTACCTGGTTGGTGATCCAACAAACAAGTTTGAAAACATATCTATCTCCAGCAATATCGTAACGGGTAAGATGCGTGCAGCAATTTTTGTTGGCAGTTCTACGATGCCAAGCACATTTGCCGATTTCAAAAATGTTCTGGTATCGGAAAATACTATTGATATGGATATCAGAGACTCCACTAGCACTCATTACATTTCAGCCATCCGTGTAAGTAACGGCATTAGCGCTGCTATTTGTAACAATACCGTGCGCTTCGCCTGCCAAGGAGGTGGTTATGCAGAGGCTAAAATTATAAGGGCTGATAGCTTTAAGGACATTTTGATTAGCGCAAACCAAATTATAATGTCGGATTCCAATTCTCGAACAGACGCGCAGTTGTACGGAATCCAACTTGAAATGGATTCGGCTATTGCGAATAGTCTCTATTGCAAAGCAAAGATAATCTCAAATATGGTTCTGGGCACTGGGTACCGATGGGGTATTTCGGAGCGCGGAGGGGTTAATGTTTCAAACTTTTTACAAGCGGTGGTTTCACAAAATAATGTGTACGATGACGCACCAATGCAAGGGCATTACCATGAGTCCACGCCGTCGTTAGATGGGACCAATAACCTGCAGTTTGTAAACTTTGAATCTTTAGGTTTTGCGGCAACCGGTCCTGTATTGACAATTCAATCTGCAAAGACGTATACGTTTGTCTCGCCTATCAGAAAAAGCGGAATCACACAGACGGCATACACGACAAGTGGAACAATGTTTTTTAACCCGGTTTCGGCCACGGCATTTGGTACGGATACAGAGGGAATTGAGACGGCTTATTGGGTGGAGGGGGCGACCACCAAGTTTGTAGGCACAGTATTGAGCAAGTCTGTTACAGGGAATGATGCGAATGGGCGAGTTATTAACACACTGACAATCAACACTGGTAATGCTGGCTGTAACATGGCACTCAACTCAACCGACCATACGGGTGTAATTCGTACAAATGGATATTTAATGTTACGAATCGGAGTGTAAATTTACCAATAATATTGACTTTACTTCCCAATTATATGTAAGGTGTTTACATCTACTATAAGTTAGGAAGGTTGTTAGATGATGTGTAAGAAATTACTTATATTTTTATTCATGGTTGTTTGTATTTTAACTCTAGGAATTTCCTTTGCATCAGCAAGTGACTTTCGCATAAGTAATGTTTCTGGCACTAAGCATGGCATTTTGCACAAGGGTCGAAATTTTGTAATTAAAGCTGCAACGTTTGGTGCTACTGGTAATGGCACAGATCAGACCCGAGCTATACAGTCAGCTTTGAAATACCTAGAAAGGGTTGGAGGCGGTAAGCTTGTCCTTGGTAAAGGTACGTTTCTAGTAAGTCTTGCTAAAAGCGTTCATAGTAAAGCTTGTATCCTCATTCCGCCCGGAGTAACAATAGAAGGTTCTGGCATGCGTGCTACCATCCTCAAACGGATTAGTAGTGAACGGAAGGAAAACGGTATACTACTTGCTAATAAGGGTTACGACACAAAGGGCGAATACACAGCGGCGGGTAATATCGTGTTGCGAAATTTCACCATTACAGACGGTGATGTAACGGATAAACCGAGGACTTACGGAGACTTGATTGCGCTAGGACATGCGGATAATGTGCTTATTGAGCGCGTCCAATCGTTAAATCACGATCAACATTTCGTGGATATTTGCGGATCACGCAATGTCACCGTAAGAGATAACATCAGTAACAACCAACAAGATACTTACGGGACGGCCACAATTCAAGTTGATCGAGCCAAAAACCTAGGGATATGGGGGTTACTATTAGATGGAACTAATCCACAGAATGTCACTATAGAAAATAACAAAATCACTTCAATGTCCGAACTGGTGTTACAGCTTGGTCACGATCAATCAACTGTTGAAAATTTAAATGTAGTAAGAAATGTGATTACTGGTGCGAACACTGCCAAAGGACAGATAGCGATAGGAAAGGACGAGGACACATCAATATTGACCGCAAACATTAAAGATAATCAAATTAAGCTCAATAATGAAAAAAGTATTGGGATTAACCTGGTAACCGACACAGCTAATAGACTTGAAAACATTTCAATATCGGGAAATGTTATCACGGGCAAAATGCGAACAGCTACCTTTATAAATAGTGCTGTATCTACGGGTTTTGAGAACATTTTGTATTCACTTTACGTTGACTTGTCTTCTGCGATGAGGGTACTCTATTAATATCTATTAATAAATACCTTTTGGAAGGCGTTGACGATTTTGCGTAAAAAGATAAGTTTTTTGTTTGTGGCACTGGTCCTAATTATGACTACATCCTTCACTTACGCTAATAAGGTGACCAATGAGTCTACCACGTTTAAACAGAAACTTATATCTGTTTACGGCATTCATATGAATAGCGGAAAATTACCGGAGGCTCCGGAAATTATCTACGGAGAGCAGAAAAAGGTAGATGGACTAGATGTAAGAGATATAACTTTTTCTAGTTTTGATGGAGTAAAAGTACCTGGAGAAGTAATCTACCCGAAAGGGTTTAAAACGAGTAATAAGTATCCTACGGTCCTTGTATTTTCTGGACATGGGGAAATGGAAGAACTTATTTCAAAGCCAGAATCTTACCAACATGCTGGCGCTATGGGACTTGCTCAAGAGGGTTACCTCGTTTACACCATGGAGAATAGGGGCATGGGTAAGCTTGCAAAAATGGGCGATCACCTAGTCTTAGACGCGGTATCTCGCTTACATGGCGGTTCGTGGTATGGGGATATAACTACGGACGCTTTATATCTCAGCGCAGCGGTAAACAACGTCACTTACGTAGACCAAAAGAGAATTGGAACCGCTGGCGTATCTACTGGCGGAGCACTGAGTATGTTGGTTGCTGCTATAGATGACCGGGTTAGCGCTGCGTATGTACAGGGTTATCTCGGCACCTACGCAAAAACGTTCACAGACGGTACGCACGATATCTGTAACAACATTAGCGGGATTCTTAATATCGGCGAGATGTGGGATGTCGGCAATTTAATCGCTCCGCGCAGCGCATTATATGTTAATGGTGAGATGGACCATTTCCACTATGCAGATGCTCAGGTTTCATATGCAAAGATAAAGGAGCATTACAAAAAATTAGGTGTTGAAAAAAATGTGAATTTACTATCTCCGCAAGGGGTTACACATGAATTTTCCACTCAAGTTGCTGCGGATTTTTTCGATAAGCATTTTAAATAGGTTTTAACGACACGTCTTAAAAGGCGTGTTTTTTTATGCCCTCAGATTGGTTGAGGGCTTATTTTATAGAGAGAGATGGGGGAAAGGTCATGAATGAAACGGGGGATATCTTCAAAGGAGGGGAAGGGGATGTAGTGCCGATCCAAAGGCTTGAAGATGTGGAAAAAGGTTTGTCTGCACTGGGAGATGAATTTGCTAGGCTCGCAGCAGAAAGTAGAACGATGCAACTAAAACTCAACTATCTAGATGAAAGCCGAAGCCGCCACGAAGAAGATGTAAAGCAAATCAAGCAGTCTGCTGCAGAAATGAAAATTCAATTCAACGAAATTATGCGCCGGTGGGATACCTTGGATGCACGTATGTTCCAGTTACTTCAGCAAAGCCAAGAAGATGAAAAGGCAGGGCAAAAAAGTTGGATGGACTTCACTAAATTCGTTCTAGGCGGCACGATCATTGCTATTGTCGCATTTATCTTTAGAGGGGGATTGTGATAATTGTTTAATCCAAATAAATACACAATAGAACGGCGCTACATAAACAAGCGCCATAACGTAAGACCGGGTACTCGCATAACAAGCGGGAATCCGGTCTTTTTAGTTGCACACGACACGGGTAATCCAGGAGCGTCAGCGGACAACCATTTTACCTATTTTCAAAATCTAAAAGACCGGTCCGCATCTGCCCAGGTCTTTGTGGATGATAAGAAGATCCTTGAGATTATTCCAACTGGAACCGGATCGGATGCGGCCGAGAAAGCATGGCATGTCTTGTACAACGTCACCACGGACAATGAACTGTATGGCGACGATGCGAACGACATAGCTTTGGGTGTGGAATTGTGCTTTGGCGGCAAGATCGACACGCTGGAGGCTTACAAACGTTTTGTATGGTATCTGGCCTACTGCTGCAATAAATGGGGGATTAATCCACGTACACACATCCCATCGCACAAGCAACTGGACCCAACCCGTAAGAGAGACGTAGACCAAGCCCTTGCGACGATTGGCAAGACACTCAAGGAATTGATCTGTGATGTGGAAATGGAGCTTAAAGGAGCTTCTGCGGCTCCTACTGCGCTGGACTTTACGCCGTTACCTGTGTATATCGCTCAGTCACTTATTGATAACTATGTATCTCCAGCTTGGTTCGCTTCTCAAAAGGCAGAGGACCAGGAAGGCAAGACACATTTTCATAACCTTGCGAACAACCTGCGGGCAGCAGCCGGCCTTAATGAAAAGAATCTGCCTCTTGCTGGAGCTGTGAAGCTGTTTAAATCCAATGCACAAGAAATCATTTTCCGCTGGCTCCAACCAGCTTGGTTCAAGGCTAAACAAGCGGGTGACAAGGAACAAATGCAACACTATAACAATCTGGCTAATTATCTGCGTTCTGCCGCAGGTTTGCCAAAACAATAATAGGGGGATTTATAAATGCAAAATGTAATCGAAACAATTCAACCAGCTATTAGTACCATTGTTACAGCCATTGTAGGCGTACTGGTGACCTTTGCCTTAGCGGGGATTAATACACTTAAGAATAAGGCTAATAATTGGTTAGATGCACGCACAACAGACGCACAGAGAGAGGTAATTCATAAAGTAGCAGGAGAAGCTTTCGCGCTTGCTCAAACTACGTTTAAAGATGCTGGCGGGGTTCGTAAGATGCAAGAGGCTTTACAGTATGCATCCTTGCGGCTGACGGAACAAGGTATTGTGGTATCGCCTACAGAGCTACAAGCAGCAATTGAGAAGGCATATCTGGAGTATAAGGCCAAAACAAAAGCGGTACTCGCTACTGAAGCACAGCCAAACGAGGAGGCAGCACAGGTAGCAGCTAAGGAAGCGGTATCGGGTCTGGCAGCTAAGGTAAATGAACTGTTGGCACAGGCTACGGCAGAGGTTACGGCAAGTGCTCTAGTCCACCCTGAACCAGAGCCTGTTTCTCCGCCAACTGAATCTGTCCAAACGTCTGCTTCTGTGGAATAAACTATAAGTAAATACCCTACTGGCTTCGGCTGGTGGGGCTTTTTTTAGTTTGTTGGTTGTTAAATAGACAGTAAATTCACCTATATATCTGTAGTGGTTATAGTAGTAATATTTAGATGCAACTAAAAACAGACTAAAAACGTACAATAATCATCAGGAAATTTACTACACTATGCATTAAACGTATTACAATGAATTTATAACATACGAACTATATATAAATCGAAGATACAATTTTCAAATTGACAGCATAACCATATATTGAGAATGGTTGTGCGCGTAATCAACATATAGTATTATATATTTTTTGTTCATAAAATATTCGATCAAAACCGTAAATTTTATTTACTTTTAGGGTACAAAAGTTATAATGAAGGTACATAAAGCAGGGGACGTTGCATATACTAAGCCGAAAGGAGGTCAACAGTAATGGCTACAAGCAGTATTACACAAAATATTGTTTTAAAAGATAAAAAAAACAGCCGACAGTTGATTTCTGCACTAGAGAATGCTGATAAAAAACGGAGCAATCAGGTGACTTTCTCAAAAGCTCACAGAGAAATCCGTGGTGATAAGATTAAGGAGATTTTTAAGACTCTTTAATGAAAGGTTTTGTCGAATTCCCTTTGCTTGATATGATTGAACAACTTGGAGAGGAGCATGTTAAAAAAATCCTCTCTGATTTTTCGTGTCCGAGAAACAAAGATGTTGAATATTTTCTGAAAAATCGAGCTATTGAATTCTCTAAACAAAAGATTACACAAACTCAGTTGGTTTTTTTACAGTACAAGCAGGAGATGAGATTTGTAGCGTATTATTCGCTTACAAATAAAACGATTTCCGTAAAAGACGAAGGTCTTTCTAAAAGTTTAAGGAAAAGAATAGCAAAGTTTGGTACGAGAGACACGGTGAATAAAGGGTTCTTTCTTCCCGCTCCATTGATTGCGCAGTTAGGTAAGAATTTTACGGATAACCTAAATGAGCAAATTTCGGGCGATGAGTTACTGAAGATGGCATTAGACAAAATAATCACTGTTCAACTTATATTAGGAGGGAAAGTTGTTTATATAGAATGTGAAGACGTCCCTCGACTACTGGAGTTTTACTCTCGAAATGGTTTTATAGAGTTTGGAAGAAGAGTTAAAGAATCGGAAGATGAAGGTAGAATTGCGGGAGACTATCTATTGCAATTATTAAAAGTTATAAATAAGTAGAAAATAAGCACTGTTTACCATAAGGCAAACGATGAGATGAGTTTAGACTTATCCCTCATGATATTACATAATAACTCAGGCTGAAATTTACTTATAATCCGAAAGCATCGGTGATACCCTACTGGCATACGCTGGCGGGGTATTTTTATGTTTTCTTAGTTGTTAAATCGGCTGAAAATTTGCCTATATTTTTAGTGATGAATAATACTTTGTAGTTAATCTATAACCCTAAAACATCCCATATCTCTACACAAAACCGATGCCATCACAAGATATTTACCATAAAATAAAGAAAAAATTAGATTATGTTGGAAGGAGTTGAGGGATATATGTCGTATTATCATACTTAAGAACCACTAAATATGTATGTTGAAGAGGGGCTTTTTGACTATGACTGCTGAAATAGGAATATTAAATAAGACAGCTGTAGCTCTGGCAGCAGATAGTGCAGTGACTATCACGAATAGAAGGGGAGAAAAAATCTATAACTACGCAAATAAATTATTTTATTTATCAAAATATCATCCTGTAGGCATAATGGTTTATGGTAATGCTGAATTATCTGGAGTTCCTTGGGAAACAATAATTAAAGTTTATCGTAAAGTTCTTGATGGCAAAGTATTTGATACTCTAGAAGAATATGCTAATGATTTTTTTGAATTTCTTCAACAAAAAGATAACTACTTATTCACAGAGAATACCGTCAATGCTGGAATGGAGAATATTGTAATGAATTTTCTCCGGAAAATAAGAAACCAATTAATTGAAAATATGCAAGTGAATTTTGACGAAATTGATGATATTGATGATGTTGATCCTGAAGAGATCCTGTCTTTTTGTGATTCATACATCTCGGAAAGATTCGATGAGTTCTCAAATTATAATTATTTAGAACATTTTTCACATAAAGATGTCATTAGAATTCTAGAAGAAAAAGATCAGTTAATTGAAGAACTCATAAATTGGGCTTTTGATGGAATCCCCCTTAGAGCAGAGGCGAAAGAAAGTCTGAGAATGATGACGGCATTATATTTTTGTAAAGATATATTTGTAAATGAATACTCAGGGATAGTAGTAGCTGGTTTTGGTGAATTAGATACATTTCCTTCCCTGTTCTCATATCTTGTTGAATGTAAAATAGGCGATAAACTAAAATTCAGATCAGATGAACAGAATAAAGTTGAAATTTGTGAAGATAGACAAGGAGCGGTTGTTCCTTTTGCTCAAGACGATATGGTAAAAACAATACTAAGTGGTGTGGACCAGGACTATGAAAATTTTTCTAAAAATCTTCTCTTGGAGTTGTTTAGTAATTATCCTCATGAATTGATGAATATCTTAGAGGAGAAGATGGATTTGCCTCAAGATGTAAAAGCTCAAATACTTAAAGAATTTGTTAAGATGAGTGCAGGGTTGTTTAATTCACATAAAGACGAAACCCAAAAATACTTATATTCAAACCATGTATTTCCGATATACAATACAATTGAGATATTGCCCAAGGAAGAACTTGCTTCCATTGCGGAGACCTTGGTTAATATAACTTCTTTTAAACGAAAGATAAGTGCTGCTGCAGAGACAGTTGGTGGACCGGTAGATGTCGCTTTGATCACAAAGGGTGATGGGTTCATATGGATTAAGAGAAAGCATTATTTTGATCCAAACCTTAATCAGCATTTTTTCAGCAATTACTTTAGGAGGGATTCAAATGATTAGTTTGATGACAAAAGAAAGGCAGGATTTCTCTCTCTCTTGGAAGAAGAAATTATTAGATAAAACAAATACAGACAAAAACGCCGCAATTAGCGATCCAAAACAGTTAGCTAAATTAATCGCAAAAAAATCAATTAAAGATGTGATCAAAAATACAGAAATACCAAAAATAAAAGATCAGTAAATATAAAGGCATTGGTGACACTCTGCTGGCTAAAGCTGGTGGGGTGTTTTTACGTTTAAGGGGGAGGAATACATATGTTTAGATGGATATTTACCGTGTTGATAACAGTCCTATTAGCTGGATGCAGTGTACAACAAGACGTTGTAAAGACCACTAAGAGCGACCATGTAGCCGTTCCAGTAACACAGGTATCGGCAGACATGGTTAAGCTGGAATTCCCGTCAGACCGTTATCCTGAAACGGCACAGCACATTAAAGAAGCTATTGCAGCCGGAAAGTCACCAGTATGCACCATAGACCGCGAAGGAGCCGAACATAACCGGGATTTGTCATTGAAAGGTGTACCCACCAAGAAGGGCAAGGACCGCGATGAATGGCCTATGGCTATGTGTTCCGAAGGTGGAGAGGGTGCAGACATTAAGTACATAAGTCCAAAGGATAATCGTGGAGCTGGATCGTGGGCGTGGGTAGGGCATAAGCTGGATGAATATAAAGATGGAACGAAAGTTGAATTTTTCGTTAAATAGCAAAAGCTCAGCTAACCTGATTGGTTGGCAGAGCTTTTTTCATTGATCAGTTTGAATTTAGGTTAGATGTAAATAGATTATAGTGTTGTGTGAAATCAATCACAGTTGAATCACGAAATGTTCTATATTATGGAAATGTATTGAATATAATACCAAATAAATGGAGGATCAAAATGTTTAAAAAAATTATGATTCCCGCTTTGCTTGGTTCTGTTGTTGTAGGTTTACTTCCTGAAAACGCTGCCTTTGCTGATCAGGTAACCACTGTTACGGAGTCTACTTATTCCACTCAATCTACTACTCCAGATATTACTCAAGTTATTACCCCAAGTATTATTGGAATGAAAAGAATTTCAGACGTGCCCGACTTCGATTGGGGAAGAGGATGTACCATATCATCGGCAGCTATGATTATCAAGTATTGGGAGAGTCATGGATATCCATTATTAATTGACCGTGGCGTATCAGATGATGAACTACAAGATATTTTGGCAGATAAATATTTCCATCCTGACAAAGATGGCGGCGTGCCCTTCGTACGAGCAGTAAATGCCTTTGCTAGATATTTAGATGATGTAGGGTATATATATTCATTTGGGGGCTATGGTTTTGCCACAAACTCTGCACAAGAAAAAGCTTGGAATCTGATAACAGAGGAAATTAATGCAGGTAGACCTCTTTGGCTAACAATGAAAAGATACCAAGATGATAGAAGATCAATAGAAGGCGGACATGCTCTAGTTATTGTTGGTTATAAGCAAAATGCCTCTGGCCAGGAAAGAAAACTCATACTTCATACAACCTGGAAAGAAGGGAATGTTAATTATGAATGGAGACCCTCAGATTTTGATGCAGTTTATAGACTAAAAATGGGAAGCAAATAATAATAAATAATCTACAAAATATCAATAATTGTAAACCAAGCGCGTCTCAAATCTTAATATGATATGTAATAAAATAGAATCTGATTCTTTATAATGACGAAAGGTGGAATAAACATGAAAATAAGAAAGGTATTATCAGTCCTTTTTGCTGCGACATTGACATTGACATTGTCGCAAAGTGCTTTCGCAATATCTGGTCAGAATGACACTAGAGAAACAGCCTTAAATGTACAAAGTAGTAACTTTAATTTTGGATCATATCTGGACAAAAATGATGTAGATTGGTTTAAAGTAGTAAATACTTCGAGCAAAGAAATGGGGGCAATTGCCACTTTAAAAAGTCAACAATATATCAATTATGATATAGTTGCTTACTTTCCTGATAAAGGTGAAGAAGAGGTACTTGAAGCTCAAGACAATGGACAAGGGAAGAAAGATGTCTGTGGCACTAGTGGCCTGCTCCCTGGGGATGTGATCTATTTTAAAGTTGTAGGTCATGATGGGGCTTGGGGTGGTAACGGGAAAGGACTCGGTTATACCTTGAATATTAAGAGGGATTTTGATCGTTGAAAATTGATTTCTGTTTGAAAAGCACCTATATAGGTGCTTTTCTTCTGCTCATTATATAGCCTAGTAAATCATTAATTAAGCATACACATGTTATGATCTACGTAAAGATGGGATGACCACCGGCCGGAATTGCCAGCAGGAATTTACTATAGAGTACACATTCTGAGGCTGTTAAGAATAATGTTCGGTAATATGGAAAAGCCGTTACAGATTACCTACAACGAAGAATATCTCATAATACCTATTCTGAGGTGATCAGCATGAACCATACATATAAAGTGTTAAAGTCAGATATAGAACTATTTGCAGCTGCAATAAGCCAGGTGAGAGTATATGTTGTTCAGCCATTAGGTGAGGATTTGATAGATATCGTGGACTACGGCGGACCGGTCGAAAAATACACACCGGAGTCGATCAAGATTAACGCATCTTATTTCTTCCGTAATCAGTTTGAATTTAGAGTAGATGTGAAAAAGGATTCCTAATCGAAATGTGTTTTTTTTATGTCAGACAAAGCTCCCCTTACTTAGACATTCATTAAGTTTATATTTATAGATGAAGATACTATAGAGGAGGACTAAAAAATGAACATGAAATCGGGAAGGAAATCTATCTTATGTTTTTCCACAGCCGCTCTTTTGTTTTCGGCCTTAGCACCTTTGTCCGCTTTTGCAGATGGAACAACTGTCACATCTGATACTTACAACCAATCTCTAAGTCAAACGCTAGCATTATCTAATTTAGTAATTTTTAAAGAAGACTCACTATACACTGATGCGTATATTTCTGTAAAATCGGTGAAGTTTTCAATTGGTGGTTTAGAACATCCTTTTAAACTTGAAAACTATAAAAGAGTATCTTGGACAATGGATGAGAACGAGCCTAATGTAGAAAATGTATTGAGTACTAAAGTTGCACCAAAAACAGGAACTTTGCATGAAGCTAAAACCTCTGAGCGTCTTGATCGTATAAAAGAAAAATTTAATAAAAAAGATGGTATTATATATGGGTGGGTTCAACTGGCAGGTGAAGATACTTGGCATGAAGCAGGATCTGTAAAAATAACATTTCAATGAAAATGCTTTAAGGCCGTAGATATACAACTGTAGATATCTTTTTTCTTACATCATTGTTCCTATTTCGTGTGAGACTCATACCATAATAATCGTATGAGTCTTTTTTGCTTTGCGACAAGCTATGCGATACTTCGACATGACTCTCCAATTAGTATAAAGAAGGCTAAATATTATGGAGGTGTCATATGATAAAAGGGATCGCAAAAGGATTAATCGTATTTTTATTAGTTGCTATTTTTTCCGTTCAAGGTGTCTATGCTGAACCGGCAGCAATCAACCAACAAGCAGCTGGGTATACGTTGGAGTTCCCAAGTTCACGTTACCCTGAAACCGGGACACACATAAGGGATGCTATTGCAAACGGACATTCTGCTGTATGTACCATTGATCGAGATGGGGCAGAGGAGAATAGAAAGGAGTCTCTTAAGGGTTATCCGACTAAAAAAGGATATGACCGGGATGAATGGCCAATGGCAATGTGTGCTGAAGGGGGCGCAGGTGCGGACATTCGATACATAACCCCTAGTGATAACCGGGGAGCAGGCTCGTGGGTAAGTCATCAGTTAGATAAGTATGCTGATGGAACTAAGGTGAGGTTTATTGTTAAATAGTAAAAAGCTCTGCTAACCTTAATTGGTCGGCAGAGCTTTTTAATGTTATCATTTCATGGAACTTTTTCGCCGATATTCTCTATATATCTCCGTTAGTCCTAAGACTTCTTCCATCGTCAGGTTATTACGAAGGTGATTCAGAGCTTCGGCGATGTACAACGCTACCACCATTTGTTTTTGGCCATCAGTGCGTGGCCGTTCCTCTTGTAATTTATCTTGTATGTTCGTTCCTGCGATGTATTCCCATAAATTTTTCTAATTCCATTCATGGCTATTCCTCTCTTTTACGGATCAATTTAACCACTACTGTTATCAACCCTGCTAACGCAGCAGCACTAACCAACATGGTAATAATCACAAACCAAATTGCCTTTACCATAAGTTTACCTCCTAGAATAGAGGAGTCTCAAACATACGTTACTTACTCAGTTTATATAGGCAATACTGGTTCAGGGAAACATTTTCGGCTGCAGCTCGTTCGGATAACTGGCGGTGTAGACTTTTGGGAACACGAAGGTTAAACTTACCGCTGTATTCGTTTTCTCCTGGTGGCTCTGGAATAGGATCGCCGTACTCAAGCTTCACAGACAAGTAACCTTCCATGGCTCCTCTAACGCTCTCGTATGCTTCTGCGAACGTGTCCCCGTCACTTTGACAACCATCTAATTCCGCTACAGTAGCGAAGAAGTATTGGCCGCTTTCGTCATTCATTGGTCTGATTTGGATTGTATACGGAAGCGCCATGTAATACGCTAAATCTTTATGCTGATTATTATTTGCCATTATATATCGGCTAGGATATATTGAGGATTAAGGAAAGGGGAGCGGTCACTCCCCAATCCGACTCAGTACGTCTTTGACGTACGCCGCCTTTAATGGGTTTTTCTTTTTGATGGTGATTAGGTCGCCTTTATCATTTCGGAATTGGCAATGTGACGTTCCATCGTGTCTTGCCTTTATGTATCCGTAATGTTCTAGTACCTTTTCAGCCTCCTCAAATCGAATCCCGTTAGGGCGGTTTTTCATTTTTTCGATGATTTTCTCTATCCTAGCCATGTCTCACCTCCTGTATATATAGTACCATATGTAGTACTATTATGCAATGGGTTAACGGGAAAATATTCTTAGTTTTATGGGAACGTGCGTTTGAATATAATAGTAACAAAGGAGTGGATCGCTTTGTTACCAGACATCGAGCGTAAGTTACTGCGTATTCTTTACAACTTTTTTGCACAGAAACGACGAATGCCAACTATAAATGAGCTGGAGGTCAAGACAGGTAGGAGTGTAACAGATATAAAGGTAGGACTGCTGTCCTTGGAGAAGGATAATTATATTCTATGGGATGATAAATCCTCTTTGCGGGATATCGTAATTCTGGAGGGTTGGGAGCGTGGACAGATCAGGCCTATGTCACCAGGAGATGCGACTAGATACTTTACAGAATATTAAAACCCCGGATTGCTCCGGGGCATCTTTTATTCAAGACCAAATTGGGCTTTCGCTTGTAGCTTGTTACCTTGAAATGTGAAATTGGCATTTGCACCAAGTCCGCCCTCACCTTTATACGAATACATTACAGTATAGTATTTGTCTCCCTTTTCGCCCACCTCTGAGAGAGCCTCACCAGGACCACCGATAATTTTAGCAACTTCCTCATAAGTCATTCCATTTTTAATCTTGTTATATTTAGCTTTTGTAATAGTTCCGGAATTTTGCGGCTCTGCTACTGTACGACCCTCAATTTTTCCGTTATATAGTTTCCAATTAGATTCACCCTTAACGCCACGCGAACCGAGTTCACCACTGAAAGAAACAATATCCCCTTGATTCAGACCGTTTAGTTCTGAACGATCAGAAACTTTTACGATGACAACATCTCCGAGTTTTTTCTTTTCGGCGCTAATATCTGACCATGATTCGCCGTTGTAATCTGCTGGTTTACCGTAAACATAAAGACTGCTTGAGCCAGCTTCAATGACCACACCTGACCATTTAACAACTTGATTTCTTACACTGTCGAATGTTTCTCCCTGCTTGGAAACTGGCATTCCAAAGAGAGTAGATGAAAACTTATCAAAAGGAAGCGATGTGTCAATCAATGGCTTTTTAGCATCAGTCTGTTCCTTTTGCGCTGATTCAGTAGTAACTTCTTTCTCTTTAATAGGCGTAGCAGCTACTGGTTTGGAATTAGTTTCGGTTGGTTTCTGTGTGTCTGCGACTGATATTCCAATAATAAATATTATGAAAGTAGCTAACCCAAAGAGAAACATTTTCTTAGCCTTGCCATTCTTTTTTATTAAAGCTATAGCCCACAAAACAAAAAACACAAAAAAAGCCAGCAAAGCAATTACAGCAATTGCAGTCATTACATAACCCCTATCTATTTGGTAATATTATTATAAAAATAGTATATATGACCTAGGAATATTTTTCTAGTACAAAAGTTTTATAGATGGCAAATAAAATACCTTGTTAGGAACAAACGTTCGTAATATAATCGTTACATAATACATCAGGAGGCTACATACATGGGAAAGAAACTTGAGGGTAATGGATTATGGGAAAGTTCACGCATCATTTTGCCCGAACATAAAGAAGGATACTTAAAACTTATGAAAGACCGTCAGCGGCGCGGTAAACCGGAGTTGGATGACCAAGAGGTACAATTGATTGAGCAGGCTTTAATAGAGTCTTACAATACACGCACAACGATCACGCTCCTCGTATTTAGTCCGTTTGACGATGAGGTAATGACTGGTGTAGTTACGTCAATTAACACGGCTAGACGTGAGGTAAAACTGTTCCGGGGTGAAGATGATTTTAGTTGGATTAAGCTGGAGGATATTATTTCGGTAAATGCGTAAAATGCCTTGATTACCCAATACACCGCTATATAATTAAGGTAGATTAATTAGATGGGCGGTGTGAGGTGTTAAGTAATGCGATTTATATATTGCTTGGTATTTTGGATGCAATAGCCGTTATGGTGTTTAGTCTTAAAATATATATGCTACCAGTGGCGTCATATAAAAAAAGAATTATTGGTTTTGGGATATTAATAGCTGTGATTTCATTTTTTATGCGTGTTGTTTTTGACATTCCGAGGTGGGATCTACCTTTACAATATATACTATTTATATTGTTTTTTAGATATGGAATGTCGATTAAGACGCATTTAGCGGCATTTATCCTAGGAGCTGGAATTAGTGCATATGCGATTTTGCAAGTCGGCGTCTACTATCTTTATAACTTTCTGGGTATTTTGCAGACTGGGGTACTACAGCAAAACACAACTTATCAGGTCTACATCTTACAAATAACATATATCCTTATCTGTTTTGCTATATCGTTTATCCTTAGAATTTATTATACCGGCTTCTCGTTTATCGTTACTCCGCCGCACGATTTTATATGGAAAGAAAATTATTTATCCGAAGAAAATAGGAGGATGTCAGTTAGTGCTCTTTTATCCTCCGTCACCATCTTTATAGCAGAGGTTCTTTTATACCAGTCCAGTCCGTTTGTTCTTTTACTTATGTCTATATTCACCTTCGGTTTCTCCTATATTCTATCGAGAAAGGAGGACAAGGAAGATGCTAGAAAGGCTATCGAGGCGTATCGCGCTAGGAATAAAAAGAGCTGATCCAGAGGGGCCAGGAAGCGTTGAGGTGTTAACCTACATAATAGGTATAAAGCTTAATTGGTTTTCTGGTCTTGTGCTTACGGCGTTATTTGGATGGATGCTAGGACACATGGTAGGTGCACTCGTTGCCTTTTTTTCATTTGTTGCACTTAGGAAGTTTTCTGGAGGACTGCATTTTAAATCTTTAACGGTTTGTGCTGTGTTTTCAGCTGCGCTTTTTGCTAGTATACCCTTGGTGGATTTAGGACATAGTGGCACACTACTACTTACAGCCATAACAGCATTAGTCGTACTATGCGTGGCGCCGAATAACTTCGAAGAAATTAATCCTTCTAAAATAGATCCATATCTAAAATGGATTTCCCTGACTATTGTACTCACTAATTTTATTATTCAATCTCCTATAATTGCTCTTTCTTTCGCGGCTCAGGCTATTTTACTCCTACCGCTACCGATTATGAAGGGAGGTGAAAGAGCATGAAAAAGACTATTGCGCGTCTTGTGTCCAAACACTTATCTAAAGAAGCTAACAAAGCTGCTGTAAGCCGCAAAACAATTATCGGAGCTTTACCGCTGCCGAAAGAACTAAAGAAATGATTTGATCTATGGACAACAACAGAGAGATTTTTGCACCTGAGATTATGTCGGATGGTAGTTATGGAGATAGGTTTTCATTTTTTGAGAGTGATTTAGTCAGTATCGAAAATTGGAAACCAAAATCAAACTATGAAATACCGTTTTTTTTCACAACTAGCGGTAATTATACAGTTCCAACAACTCTCGGGGAATTCGTTAACGGATTTCCCGATTTTATTAGCCTGGATTCTGGCAATTTGGTTAATTTAAAAAATGTTTCTGCACACGAAACAGCAGACTATGGCGGCAAAGTTTTTTTTGGTGGTACCCAAGCTTATACTAGCGTTAATAAGACTAATTCTGTATTTTTGAGTGACCTTATTGATGCTGCTAAAAAGCGCCCCGATGATCAGCGGTTTATTATAGGTGAAACTAAGACTTCGGTTGGCCTTTACCCTGCGAAAGATGTTTGCTTTTTTGATATGTGGGACCCCAAAAAAAATTATCATGTTCCCCGTTTTCATAACCAAAATGAATACATCGCAATCATTTTGACCTTCAAAAAGTGTAAGAAGGTTTTTCCTTATCTGTTCCCCGCTACACCGAGTCACCTTATTAATTTGTCTAAAGTAGCAGGATATGATGAGCAAAGTTATGGAACGGAAATTATATTTAAGGATACGAATTATACTTGCCCTATATCTAAAAGCAAACTTGATATGCTTAAAAAAATATTAGATATTAACTAAGCCCGCCTTTGGTTGGGCTTTTATCATACATATAGGAAAAAGTCAAGAAAAATTCACCCTAGGATGGCGCAAATGGGTTCGACATCATACGACATTTTTCCCCTTTACGTTATAATATGATGTTGGTATAAAAAGGTTAAGAGATTCAAGAATTTAGAATAACAGGAACGAAAGTCCCTGTTACGAGAAGGAGCGTGAAAAAAACGCCTCCCATAAGAGAGACGCTTAATGTGGGTTGGCATCCCTGCCAGGATAGCCAAGTTAGATCCCACGGAAAAAGAATCATCGTGAGTATACAAGAAATTTATTATTCAGTAAAGTCAAACACAAAGGAGTACATCAATGCAGACACATAAGGTAGAGACAGAACAGAACTTAAGCCAGCAGGCGGCAGCAGCTCTTGCAGAAATCATTATGAATGTATATGATATAAAGCCACCTGCTATAATAAGGGTTATCTCACCTCTACAAGAGTATGAATTATTAATGGATAATATTTCTGAATGAGGTATGAACAATTAAATGGGAAAAGAGCAGGGGCTTCACTGCTCTTTTTTTGCTTTGTATCAGTTGAAAAATAACCCGCAAGTTACCCGCAAAAATGCTTGTATGTCGTTATTTTCTCTTGTAGATTTAGCTCGCTCAAAAATCGCAAAAACCCTTTACCCTTGCGGCTTTAAATCGCTTCCTGTATGCTTGTGTAGATAACGACTTATATATGTTCTACATTTGAGGTGGATAACATGAACAGAATTTATCTGGATCATGCCGCATCGACTCCTATGCATCCTGAGGTAGCGCAGACTATAATGGACATCATGACCGGCCAATTCGGCAACGCTTCAAGCGTCCATGCCTTTGGCCGTGATGCCAAGCGCACCGTCAGCGCAGCGCGGGATGCCGTTGCGGCCTCTTTGGGCTGCAAGCCTGAAGAAATTATATTTACGAGCGGGGGGACAGAGAGTGATAATCTGGCCCTGTTTGGGACGGCTACGGCAGATGGTCGTACTTCCGGCCATATTATTACAACCGCGATTGAACATCACGCCGTGCTTCATGCCTGCGATGAGCTGGAAAAAGCGGGATACCAGGTGACCTATGTCCCGGTCAATGGTTTTGGGCGTGTGAATCCCGCAGATATTAAGGCAGCTATTCGCCCGGATACTTTTTTAATTAGCATGATGTATGCAAACAATGAGGTAGGCGTGATTCAGCCGGTCCAAGAAGTAGGACAGATTGCGAGAGAGCATGGAATTATATTTCATGTAGATGCAGTTCAAGCCTTCGGGCATATATCAATCGACTGCGGGAACCTCCCGATTGACTTGCTTAGTGTGTCTGGCCATAAGATTAACGGGCCGCAAGGGGTGGGTGCATTGTATATCCGTCAGGGTACACGCATTCAGCCGCTAATGCATGGGGGACTTCAGGAGAAGAAACGCCGTGCCGGAACAGAAAATATCGCCGGCATTGCTGGGCTGGCTAAAGCCGCAACTCTTGCCAATGCTTCCATAGAGGAGCGAGGAGCACACGATATGGCTCTTCGCCAAACGTTGCTAAAAGCGTTGGAAGGCTCTCTGGGCAGCCAAGAGTTTATAATTAATGGCGATCCTGAATATTTTGTGCCTAATGTGCTAAATATTAGCTTTCCGGCCATTGGTACAGAGACCATGCTGATGAATCTCGATATGGAAGGAATTGCAGCGGCCAGCGGATCAGCCTGTACTTCGGGCTCTCTAGAGCTATCGCATGTATTGCAGGCGATGGATCTTCCTGAAGATGTTTTGAATTCAGCGATTCGGTTTAGCTTCGGTTTGGGTAATACTACGGAAGAAATGGAATACACGGCCAAGAAAATTGAAACCATATGGAAGCGGCTACGTACTAGGTACTAGGGATTTCTCCGCATTTTAGTAAGAAGGGAGGAGCGGTTTCCATTTCATTGCATGAACGGAAGCAAGGTATGACAGGCATGTAGGAAAAGCACCGCACCTTCGTTCGGACTGCATAGTAAGGAGGGACCCTATAGATGAGGCTTCAAGATATGATCGGACTTGCTGTTTTCGATGTCGAGAACGGGAAGCAGATTGGTAAAATACATGACTTTATGTTGACAGCTGATTGGCGAATTACAGGGATCGAGTTGGAAGGTAAGGGGCTTTTTTCATCTCATGTCAAAATGGTGGCCTGGGATGACATCGTTGCTTATGGTGAGGATGCGATCATGATTCGCAATCAGCAGGCCGTCCGTAAAACAGAGGCCCATGATATACAACATACGTACTTGTCTGGACCCGGTAAACTGAAGGATTTATCCGTGCTAACAGAGGAAGGGCTTATGCTCGGGCACATCTCGGATGTTTATTTTGACCAGGAAATGGGCAATAACATAATAGGCTTGGAAATCAGCGATGGTTTTGTATCGGATATTATTGAAGGGCGGAAATGGCTGCCCTGCACCGAAGATATGTCCATCGGGGAAAATGCTGTTATGGTTCCCCCGTTAAGCGAGCAGCGTCTGGAAAAAGCCATATATTCTGTTAATGGATAGGGTGAGTTTATTGAGATGTCCGAATTGTAATTCCAAAGATATCGGAAAAATTGGCTCCCATCAATTTTATTGCTGGGGATGCTTTATCGAACTTCAAGTGAATGGTGAAAAAATGTCTGTCTACCAAGTGGAAGAGGATGGAACGCTCAGTTCGCTGGACGACTTATTCTTTGGAGATGAGATGGCACAACAGGACTTGCCGCAAATTCACGCTTCTTCCTAAGCTTGACTCGGGAAGTGGACAGGCTGTTTACGAAGAGGTGTGATCTTCCACCTATTGCTTAACATATAGCTAAGTGGGTTGGATCATGCTTAATAAAAAATAGAGAGGGTGTCCCGAACGGCTATTGGCCTGGGGGCACCCTCTTTTGTATATCCTTTCTTGTGAAGATGGCTAGTTTTACAATTTAAAGCGTTTGACCTCTTCCAATAGAAGATCTGCATGAGAATCAAGTTTGGCAGAAAGGTCAGCAATATTGTTCATAGCATGACCTTGTTCTTGTACTGAGGAAGCTACTTCCTCGGTAGATGCTGCACTTTGCTCAGAAACAGCGACAACGCTGGAGATGACATCTGAAATATGTCCGGCATTTACACGCAGATGATCTGCTGCAGCAGAAACGTCCTCAATTTGGGCAAGCATGTGCTGAGAAGCGTCACGTATGGACTCAAACGCCTGTCTCGTTGCAATGGCAGCGTGCTCCTGTTCTACAGTTACAGCAAGAGCCTTCTTCATTTCCTCTGCGCTTTGTACTCCCGCAATTTTAATTTCTTCCAGCTTACTCATAATACTGTCACTGGAGCTGCCAGCTTGTTCTGCCAGCTTTCTCACTTCTCCCGCGACGACGGCAAAACCTCGTCCGTGTTCCCCGGCCCGTGCCGCTTCGATGGATGCATTGAGGGCCAGCAGGTTTGTTTGTGCGGCGATATCGTGGATGGCCCCGGCCAGCCGCCCAATATCCTGGGTTTTCAGCGTGAGCGAATCTACCGCTTCTCCTGCCGCAGTGGTCGTTTGTCTGGATTCGGCTGCTAGTTTCGCTTGACGCTCTGCTGTTTCATACCCGGCCAGCACGGCAGAATCTGTTTCGAATACAGCAGTTTGGGTCCGTTTGACACTTTCGCCAATCTGGTTGATGGAGCCTGTCATGTGTGTCAGCTTCTCAGAACCGGAATATACCGCCTCGGCTTGGTCGCTGGCTCCTTGCGCTAGCTCCTGAACTGCACTGGAGATCTGTGACGCAATGGTTCCAGTATCTTTGGCGTGTTGATGCATATCATGGGAAGCGGAACTGACATCGCTAGCTGTATCTGATACCTTGCGCAACAGGTGAGAGAGATTGTCTGACATGAGGTTAAAATCTGTCCCCAGACTGGCAATTTCATCTTTACCCTTAATATCTACACGAGCGGTCATATCGCCTTCAGCTATTCGTTTGACATTTGTTTGGAGTCTGCGAATCGGCTTGATAAAGTTGTTTGCCGCCCAGATCGCCAGCAGCATAGCAACGACTAAAATGATAGCAACAGTAATAATCAACTGATTACGAGTGGAGTAATATTCCTGAAAAGCAATATCTTTAGAAATAGACAGGCCTACAATCCAGCCTGTGCTAGGCATTCTTTTAAAATAAAGCTGACGGTCACTGCCGTTGTAGCTATAGTCTGTTTTTCCTGAAGCTGTGCTGAGCAGGGTCGTGGTCGATGATCCTAACTCGGGGGTTTCCTTGAGGTTTTTGCCAGCCAGCTTGCTGTCTGGGTGCGCGATTACGACTCCCTTTTGGTCAATCAAAAATGCGTAGCCCAATCCGTTCAAGTCTATGGCTTTAATCATTTTTGTCATATCGTTGAGCATAATATCCTCGCTGACTACCCCGGTGATAGAGCCGTTGGCATCCTTGAGAGGTTTAGCAATGGAAATGGTGAAGTCATTGCTGCCTGCATCAGTATAAGGTGAGGAATAGTACATTTCTCCCTTGGTTTTGGCGTCCTTGTACCACGGACGAGCACGAGGATCGTAACCCTCTTCAAACCAGCCAGATCCATCCCAGTAAGATCCATCTTCATACCCTGCATAAATGTTGGAAATATTTTGATCCTTATAGTTTTGGAAAGCTGCTTTTAGAGATGCTATTTTGGCATCTGATGAAATATCGCTGGATTCCAGACTCGCAGCTAATGTTTCAATAATTTCAGCTTTGCCGCCTGTCCATCCGTCGAGCTGATTGACGGTTTCGGAAGCTTTGCTGTTCATAAGCTCTTGGATATCATGATTGGCTTGATTTTTAACACTTGTCATGCTGATGACGGATAAAGGCCCGGCTGCAACGATTACAATGCAAGTGAAAAGGAGAATAAGCTTCATTTTTAAGTTCATGTAACGACCCCCGATGTTTCAGAAATGTGAAAGCTTAGGATAGTGCTTTGTACTTATATCGTCAGATCGAATGACTTTGTTTATTGTTTTCATCCATTTTCATCAAATTTTCACAATGGTTATTTATGGGACATCTTAGACTGGCGGGAAGGATTAAAGTAGAGGTACAGGCATATACTTAAAGGAGGCTAGTCCGGTAAGGGGGCATAAAATGGACCAATTAACGAAAAGTAGACTGTTCCGGTACGGCATATGGACGCTGCTGGGACTTGTCATTCTATATTTTATCTGGTTGCTGAGACCTTTGTTTTTTCATTTGTATGAATTTCTGAAAACAATCATTGCTCCGTTTGCGGTAGCGATGATCATCTCCTATGTACTTAATCCTGTAGTCAGTATGCTGGGCGGTCGAAAGGTGCCTCGTAGTGTGGCTGTACTGCTCATTTACGCTGTGTTTTTGTCCAGCCTTATTGTAATCCTGATGCATCTGATTCCAATGTTCATTGAACAACTGGATGAGCTGAATGAGCATCTGCCTGAATTGACCATGCATGCGCAGGGACTAATGACGAATATGGACAGCGGTATTTTACCCCAAGGGGTGCGTACGGGGATGAATCAATGGTTTTTCCAACTGGAGAATCGGATGGCTACTGGGATTTCTACCTTTATGGACAACATCGGTGGGATGATCAACATGCTGTTTAATGTGTTCATTGTACCTTTTCTCATTTTTTACATTTTAAAGGATTTTGACGTGTTTGAGCGGACGATTGTATCTTATCTCCCGCGTTCTCGTCGTAAGGCGATTGTATCGGTGCTTAAGGAAATTGATCAGGCGCTTGGCAATTATGTCAGGGGCCAATTGCTGGTGTGCGTCATTATTGGCGTGATGGCGTATATTGGATATATGCTGATTGGCATGCCTTATGCGCTGTTGCTGGCCGGCGTAGTGGCTCTTTTTAATATTGTTCCATATTTGGGACCCTTTTTGGGCGCTGCACCGGCAGTAATTATGGCTTCTACGGTTTCCTTAAAAATGGTGCTTTTAGTCGTATTCGTTAATGCCTGTATTCAAGTGCTGGAAAGTAATGTGATCTCTCCTCAGGTGGTGGGACGAACGCTGCATCTGCATCCGTTAGCCATTATTTTCGCTCTGCTAGTGGGTGGGGAAATTGCGGGAATTGCTGGCTTGATCTTGGCAGTTCCAGTGATGGCTGTTTTGAAGGTAGGGCTTCAGCATTTTTTTGCATATTACGTGAAGCGAAAAACAATCTAATTTCGTCTATATCCCGGATGCATGCTGTCTGAAATCGCGTTGACACGGCTAAATGACACGGATATACTGAATTGAGTATGTTTAAATGTGTTTATCCAGTAGGGAAAGCTCATTTCGGAGTGCGGGCTGAACCCGCCGGGATGCTCCCGTTACCAGTGAAAACAAGGCGATCGATCGTCCGTTAAGCAGATGTTGCTGTGCGCTTGCACATGCGGCATTTCGTACAGAGGGGACGACGATAACCAGGGTGGTACCGCGATACAATCGTCCCTGATCCGTTCAGGGGCGTTTTTCTATTTTTAATGGCCTGTGCCATAAACCAGTGACACCATAATTAGGAGGCTACTTATATGAAAGCTAGTGAAATCCGCTCCAAATGGCTGGAGTTTTTTGAAAGTAAAGGACATGTGATTGAACCAAGCGCACCGCTTGTTCCACACAAAGATCCTTCCCTGCTGTGGATTAATGCGGGTATGGCGCCGCTTAAGCCTTATTTTGACGGACGTGTAAAACCAGAAAATCCACGTATCGCCAATTCGCAAAAATGTATCCGCACGAACGACATTGAAAATGTTGGTAAAACGCGTCGTCACCATACGTTTTTCGAAATGCTCGGGAACTTTTCTATTGGCGACTACTTTAAGGAAGAAGTCATCACATGGGCGTGGGAGTTTCTGACAGACCCGAAATGGATCGGCTTTGATCCAGAACGTCTGGCTGTAACGGTATATCCTGAGGATGAAGAAGCGTACAAGCTGTGGAATGAAAAAGTCGGACTTCCGGCTGAACGTATCATCAAACTGGAAGATAACTTCTGGGATATCGGTGAAGGCCCTTGCGGACCTTGTACGGAAATTTTTTATGATCGTGGCGAAGCCTATGGCAGCGACATGACGGACCCTGAAATGTATCCGGGGGGAGAAAATGAGCGTTATCTGGAAGTGTGGAACCTCGTATTCTCACAATTCAACCATAACAAAGATGGCAGCTACACGCCGCTTCCCAATAAAAATATAGATACAGGCGCTGGTTTGGAACGGTTTGCATCCATTTTGCAAAATGTCGATTCCAACTTTGATACGGATATCTTCCAGCCACTAATCCAGAAAACGGCTGCCATGGCAGGAGTTAAATATAACGACAATGTCGACAGTGATGTGGCTCTCAAGGTCATTGCTGACCATGTTCGTACCGTTACTTTCGCGATTGGCGACGGCGTACTTCCTTCTAATGAAGGACGAGGTTACGTCATTCGCCGTTTGCTGCGCCGGGCTGTTCGCTATGGAAAAATGTTGGGCATGAATCGTCCATTTATGTTTGAACTGGTGGAAACCGTTGGGGACATCATGGGCGTATACTACCCTGAGGTGGTGGACAAGCGTGATTTCATCATCAAGGTGATTAAAACAGAAGAAGAGCGTTTCCATGAAACATTGACAGACGGATTAGCTATTTTGGCTGATATCAGTGCTCAGGCAAAGGCCGAAGGCCGCAATGTCATTAGCGGAGCAGATGCTTTCAAGCTGTATGATACGTATGGGTTCCCATTTGACCTCACAGAGGATTATGCGGACGAGCAGGGCTTGAAAGTTGACCGTGAAGGTTTTGATGAAGCGATGCAGGAACAGCGTCAACGTGCGCGTGATGCTCACCAAGATAATGCCAGCATGAAGATTCAGGGTGGAGCTTTGGCTGATCTGGCGGTTAAAAGTGATTTTGTTGGATATAATGACCTCATAACTGAGTCCAAAATTGTAGCGATTGTATATGATGATATGCTGGTGGAGAGTGTTAGTGAAGGGCAGTCCTGTCAGGTCGTGCTGGATGTGACTCCTTTCTATGCTGAAAGCGGCGGGCAAGTCAGTGACCATGGCTTACTGCGTGGTGGAACGGTAACCGCGAAGGTTGAAGGGCTGTTCAAGGCGCCGCAAGGTCAGCATGTGCATCAGGTCGTTGTAGAGGCTGGTGAGCTAAGCGTAGACGATACGGTAAAAGCTGAAGTAGATCAAGCTTCACGTGGAGAAATTGAGAAAAACCATACGGCTACGCATTTGCTTCACAAAGCGCTTAAAGAAGTACTGGGTGACCATGTCAATCAGGCGGGTTCCTTGGTAGAACCTGGGCGTTTGCGTTTTGACTTCTCCCATTTTGGTAGCATTACGCCAGAAGAGCTGGCCGATATTGAACTGCGGGTTAACCGTGCCATCTGGAGCCAGCTGGATGTGACGATTGAATTGAAGCCAATTGATGAAGCCAAGGCTCTTGGAGCGATGGCGCTGTTTGGTGAGAAATATGGTGATATTGTACGGGTCGTTAAGGTTGGCGATTACAGCATCGAACTGTGCGGAGGATGTCATGTCAGCAATACTTCGCAAATTGGCTTGTTCAAGCTTGTCAGCGAGAGTGGCATCGGATCAGGTGTACGTCGTATTGAAGCAGTGACCGGACGTTTTGGATTTGAGTATATGGAAGGTCAATTGGAGCTGTTGAAGGTGTCCGCTGGGCTTGTTAAATCCAAGCTGTCCGAGGTGCCCAAACGCATCGAATCTTTGCAGCAACAAATTAAAGACCTCAGTCGTGAAAATGAATCACTGCAAAGCAAGCTGAGCGCTATTGAGGCGGGTCAGCTGACCGATCAGGTCGTGCAGGCTGGCGGAGTGCAGTTGTTGGCTGCACGCGTGCAGGCCTCCAGCATGGATGCGCTGCGTGCGATTGCTGATGAACTGAAAAGTAAGCTCCCTGCAGCTGTGCTAGTGCTAGGTGCTGCAATGGACGACAAAGTTAATTTTGTCGTTGCTGTCCCAGCTGAGCATACCAAGGCAGGACTTCATGCAGGTAAGCTCGTGAAAGAAATTGCGGCCGTATGCGGCGGCGGCGGCGGCGGACGACCTGACATGGCGCAAGCCGGGGGTAAGGATGCCAGCAAGCTGGACGAAGCACTTCAACGTGCACATGAATTGGTGTCAGCAGCCTCACAAGGATAAAGTTCGATAATTTTTGCGGATTTTTGGAAAAAAACGGACTTAGACATTTCCTTGAAGGGCTTTGCTTATGGTATGATATAAAAGAATAAGCTGGCATAAACATGTACACATGTTTTGTGGAAGCGAGGTGTCAACAATGGATTCCATGGACAAAACGGTCAAATTTAATGTCAAGGCGGATGAGAAGGAAGCTTCTGCTCAGGAGATTTTGTTGACCGTATATGATGCGTTGGTAGAAAAAGAATACAATCCGATCAATCAAATCGTTGGGTATTTGCTATCCGGTGATCCGGCTTATGTACCACGGCATAATAATGCTAGAAGCCTGGTGCGTAAAAAAGAACGCGATGAATTGATTGAAGAGTTGGTTCGTTTCTATCTCGCTAAGCATCGTTAGGAGACAGGCATGAAAGTAATGGGATTGGATTACGGGGATCGCCGAATTGGGGTCGCCGTAAGTGATGCCTTCGGCTGGACCGCCCAAGGATTGGAAGTCATAGAACGACGCGGTGACGACAGCGAGTTCGGTAAAAT
This sequence comes from Paenibacillus sp. TSM33, assembly GCF_056099025.1. Lineage (NCBI taxonomy): Bacteria > Bacillati > Bacillota > Bacilli > Caryophanales > Paenibacillaceae > Paenibacillus > Paenibacillus sp. TSM33. Next base: position 1,445,106 of record NZ_JBLZXB010000017.1, on the reverse strand, counting down.
TGCAAATTTGGTTCGTGAACATGAAATTGGCGAGGTTGTTGTAGGCTTGCCGAAAAATATGAACGGAACCGTGGGTCCACGCGGTGAGATTTGCATTGAGTTTGCGAACCGGCTCAAGGAGTTACTGGGTTTACCCGTTCACCTTTGGGATGAACGGCTGACGACGCGTTCGGCAGAGCGTGCGCTTCTGGAGGCCGACGTCAGCCGCAAAAAACGCAAGCAGGTGGTAGATAAACTGGCCGCAAGCCTGATCTTGCAAAATTATTTGGACGCACACAGTACAAGGTGAGGGGGATTTCGTAATGGCTGAAAATCAATTGGGTATGGAAGAAGAGCCGGAAATTATTTATATTGCCGATGACGAGGGCAACGAGGAAGAGTTCGAGGTCATTATGAAGTTTGAGGTAGATGGTTCCGAAGCAAAGTACATGATGGTTGCGCCAGTGGACCCTGAAGCTGATGAGTCCGATGTGTACGCCTTCCGTTACGAGGAAGAAGGCGATGATATTAAATTGTTTGTGATCCAAGACGATGCCGAATGGGAAATCGTCGAAGAGACCTTTAATACATTTGTAGAGGAAGAAGAAGAGGAAGACGGGAAATGACGAGCTATTCACGTGAAGACCTGAGCTGGACCTCTGATTTGAAGGAAACGTTTGACGGCGATGTAGAGTTGCAGGATGAACAGGGTCATGCGATACGCATGGAGTTGGAAGCAGAGTTCCAGGTAGGTGAGCAACGGTACGCCGTATTGCGTAGGCCTGGCGCTGCTGCTGGCGAACATGAGCTATATCATGTAAGCTCATCCACAGACGGCGAAATCTCCATCACCACCATTGAAGATGATGATGAGTGGGAAGATATTTCTGAGCTGTACGACGAATGTACGTTGCCAGAAGAGCTGTAATTCTGGATAACGAGGAGATCAAACCTGAAAGGGCGGACCAGTCCGCCCTTTTTGGCTGTGAAGGAGTTGGGTGGATGTGAAGCGAAGGACAAGGATGCTTACATTGCTTCTCGTGCTTGTTTGTATAGCAGGAGGTGCAATCTTCTATATATGGAATGCCATGCAGCCTGTTCAGCCAAAAACACAACCCGTTGCTTTTACGGTGGTAAGGGGTACGGGAACATCGGCTATTGCAGATACGCTGGAGCAAAAGGGACTTATACGTAATGCGCTCGTGTTTAAGGCTTATGTAAAATTCAAACAGCAAGGAAACGCATTTCAGGCTGGAAAATATGAAGCGCAGCCTGGCGCGACCTTTGATCAGTTGATTGCCAAGCTATCGGCTGGGGACGTAGTCAAAGAGGAAATGATTCGTTTTACAATCCCGGAGGGTTTTACGATTAGACAGATGGCTGATAAGCTGCAAAAGGAAGGAATGGCGGACCGGCAGCAATTTTTGCAGCTGGCCAACGATCCGTCCGCTTTTGACGTCGCGCTGGTGCGGGACATACCAAAGCAGACGGGGCTTCGCTATGCGCTGGAAGGCTATCTTTTCCCGGAAACCTATGAACTGAAAAAAGGAAGCACAACCAAGGATATCATTCAGACGATGCTGGAGCAGACGCAAAAACGTCTGGATACCATTTCTGATCTGGATGCCGGGTTGCAGCAACGCGGTGAAACACTGCATCAGTTGCTGACAGTTGCTTCTCTGGTAGAGCGCGAGGTGGTTGTAGACGATGAGCGGCCTATCGTAGCTGGCGTTATTTATAACCGTCTTCAACAGGATAAAAAGCTGGAAATTGATGCTACAGTTCAATATATGCTGGACAAGCAAAAGGAACGACTGTATTACAAGGATCTGGCTGTAGAAAGTCCGTATAATACGTATATGCATCAGGGACTTCCCCCAGGACCGATTGCAAGTCCCAGTCTGAAATCAGTAGTGGCGGCTCTACAGCCGAAAGCTACAGATTATTTATTTTATGTGACCAAAAAAGATGGGACACATAAACATTTATTTGCCAAAACGTATAAAGAACATTTGCATAACATTCAGGTAAGTAACCGTAAGACAAACTAGGAGGTGAGCCTATGGCTTACAAACCCGAACTGCTGGCAACTGCCAGCTCTCCGGAGGATGCCCGCCATATGCTGGAGGCAGGAGCTACTGCATTGCTGATTGGAGATGACCGCTTTGGGATGCGGTTGCCAGGACATTTTACCCCGGACCAAATCCGTGAGGTTGTGGAAGAGGCACGGAAGCATGCAGCGCAGGTATATGTATCTATGACGAATTTGATGACGAACGAGCTATTGCCACTTCTTCCCGAATATGTACAGACCATAGCTGGATGCGGCGTAGACGCCATTGAGTTTAATGATCCAGCAGTGCTCATGGCTGTGAAGGAGTATGCCCCTCATCTGAAACTCTTCTGGAACGGAGAGATGATTTCTACCAACTTCGCAACTGCCAACTACTGGGGTGAAAAAGGGGCGTCACGTGTCATCTTGGCCCGTGAGCTCAGTATGGATGAAATTACGGAAATGATACCAAAGTTGAACATAGAAGCACAGGTTCAGGTGCATGGAATGACTAATATTTACCACTCCAAGCGTAAGCTTGTTCAAAGCTATATGCTGCACCAAGGTCGCACGGTAGAAGGCGATCTCGGCAGAGGGCGTGGCTTGTTTCTGATTGAAGCAGAGCGGAAGGAAGAGAAGTTCCCTATTTACGAAGATATCAACGGGACACATATTATGAGTTCGGATGATTTTTGTATCATGGAGGATCTGCATATTCTGATGGAGGCGGGCGTGCACAGCTTTAAGATCGAGGGCTTGTTGAAACCCACCGCTTACAATGAAGCAGTTGTCCGTGCTTACCGTAAAGCAATAGACAGTTATACAGCCGACCCGGATGCTTATGTTTATGATGAAAGCTGGCTGGATGAGGTTCGCCGCCTTCAAGACCCTGAACGGGAACTTTCCTTCGGATTTTTCTACAAAGAGCAGGTTTATTAATTACAAAATGAATATACAGAGGGGGGAACGTCATGGGAACGATCACCAAAACGAGAAAATATACAGGTAAACGGAATCGTCTGGATAAGCCGGAGTTGTTGGCTCCTGCCGGAAATCTAGAAAAGCTGAAGTTTGCCGTTCACTATGGCGCGGATGCTGTATATATAGGTGGGCAAAAATACGGTCTGCGTTCTAACGCCGATAATTTCAGTTTTGAAGAAATGCGTGAAGGTGTGGAATTCGCCAACAAGTACGGTGCTAAGGTGCTTGTAGCGACTAATATCTATGCTCACAATGAAGATATTGCCGGAATTGAGGAATACTTGCGTAATCTGTATGAAGTAGGAATTCATGCTGTTATCGTCGCTGATCCGGCCATTGTATCCGTGGCATTGCGGGCAGTTCCCGGATTGGAAGTGCATTTGAGCACACAGCAGTCCACGCTGAATTGGCAAGCGGTAAAGTTTTGGAAAGACGAGGGACTGCCGCGTGTGGTACTTGGACGTGAAACCAGCTTGGAGGAAATCGAAGAAATTAAAAAGCATGTGGACATCGAAATCGAAGCTTTTGTCCATGGTGCGATGTGCTCTTCATTTTCCGGTCGCTGCGTGTTATCCAATCATTTTACAGACCGAGATTCTAATCGTGGAGGATGTTGTCAGTCTTGCCGCTGGAAATATGATTTGTTTGAGGATGCCCGTCCAGGTGAGGTTTGGATATCTGAGGAAGAGGCACAGGACAACAATGTATTAAAACAGTTCCAGCTTGGCGTTAACCAGCTTCCATTGTTTGAAGAGAGCGATAATGCTTTTTCTATGGGTTCCAAGGATCTGTGTATGATTGAAAATATTCCTGATCTGATTGATGTGGGCGTAGACAGCTTTAAAGTGGAGGGACGTATGAAGTCCATCCACTATGTGGCTACGGTCGTGAATGTCTACCGTCAAGCGATTGATTCCTATATGGCTGATCCGGAAAATTATGTACTCAAACCAGAATGGATTGAAGAAATTAACAAGGCAGCCAATCGTCCGTTAAATACAGGATTCTTCTATGATACACCGGATCATGAGGATCATATTTATGAGCCGGAAGAAAAAGCGGTCCCTTATGATTTTGCCGGACTGGTTATGGACTACGATGCTGCAAGTGGTATCGCAACGATTCAACAACGCAACCATTTTAAACCAGGTCATGAAATTGAATTTTTCGGTCCGAACGGAACATTTTTCAAGCAAACGGTCGGAACGATTTGGGATGAGGAAGGCAACGAATTAGATGCTGCACGTCATCCGCTTCAACGAATCAAAATGAAGGTGGATCAGCCTGTATCATATTTTGATATGATGCGTAAAAAGAAGTAAATAAGTCTTAAGTCACAAGTTAAAAGATTCAAAAGCCTCTCCTATCGGTTGGAGAGGCTTTTTTTTGAATAGTTTTCTAGGAAAAAAGTTTCACAAAATTTAGTGGGTACTCAAAGGAAAGCTACATTCCTTGTCGAATAGTTCCGATAGAGACTATATAGATAATAGATACATAATGGATGACGTGGAACAAGAAACTAATTATATAGTGGTAGGTGAGAGGAATGGGTTTTCGGAAAAAAGAGGGGAATACAGCAAAAAGGCAACCCAAGAAAAAGGATCAAATGAAAGGTTTAAAAGGAAGTAAAGTAACAACGGATAAAGGGGAGGAGACGGTTGTGATGTCTTCGAAGGGTACTCCCTGGGTAGCTGAGGTCTTACGTAAATGCACATACAATTTAAAGCGTTTACTTAAGCCTGAAAGATACAGTCAGGATTTTATGCATTTAGTCAAAAACTATAATCCGATCCGTTCGGTTGGGATGAAGTTGTTTCTGATCTTTTTTGCGGCCATTATGTTATTTGTGGTCAGCTTGGGAATGCTCTCGTACTACAGAGCTAAAAGCACGATTGAGCAAAATGCAGCTACAGCGTATCAGCAAACGGTTCAGCAAACTTCGGAAAAGCTTGATATTATTTTAGAGCGCTTTCAAGACACATCGACACAGGTATTTTTCGATACTGAATTAAGTGATCAGTTGCAAAAGGCTGTAAAGCAAGATAAAAATCCCTTTGCATCTTTTGTTGCTATGGGCGAAGTAAACAAGAAATTAACGAATATTGCTTTTACAAATAAAGCGATTGATTCATTGTATTTGTACCCGGAAGAAACCAGTTTAGCTGCAATGGGTACCGGAACACAAAAGGATGTACGGCAGGAAGCATGGTTTAAGGATATTTTGAAAAACAAGGGAATGGTTTGGCTACCTACGCAGGTGAATGACAATGGCAGCAAGACCTTTCGTCTAGCACGCTCCATGAACAGCATGTCCGGGTTGGGAGGGACTTATGTTCTGGTTATGGATTTAAAGGCCAGTGCGGTGGAGGACGAGTTGAAAGGTGTTAATTTGGGCTCAGGCAGTATGATTAGCCTTGTGACAGACAAGGGTGAGTTTGTAGGCTCTAATAATGAGAGCTTGGCCGGGGGAAAGACAAAGCTGGATTACGTTTCCAAGCTTGAAGGGATCGAAGGAAATCAAATTATGGAGCAGGTAGCAGACGGCAAAGAGCAAAGTGTGCTTACAGTTCATAATACACTGGGAACTTCCAAATGGATTCTTGTGGGTGTAGTACCTGTATCTGAGCTGGTGAGAGACGCTAAGGGAATTCTAACTACGACATGGGTATTTGCTGCGGTGGCTGCACTCATTGCACTGTTCATCGGCTTATGGATCGTGCGCCTCGTGGCTCGTCCACTGACACACCTGAAAGATTTAATGATTGAAGGCGCCAAAGGCAACTTGCAAATCCGAACGAACTATAAGGCTCAGGATGAAATTGGGCAGTTGTCTGCAAGCTTTGATACCATGATGGAGCAAATTACACTGCTGGTAGAACAGACGAATGCATCAGCACAGGAGGTACTGAATACAGCGACGGAACTGAGTGATGCCTCAAAGAAGACAGCCGTTTCAGCCAAAGAAATTGCAGCCGCAACGGAAGAGATTGCTCATGGTGCCACCAGCTTAGCAACAGAGGCGGAACGTGGTAGTGGATTAACTGGGAATATATCCCAACAAATGGATACAGTTATGACTTCTAATTATGAAATGAGTATGGTCGCACAAGAAGTTGAACAGTCCAGTGAAAAAGGGACAATTCAGCTGAAAAATCTATTGAGCAAGACTAAGGTTACGGAAGAAACTACGCATGCTTTGGTAGGCAAAGTAGACGAACTGAAGCAGACAACTTCCGATGTCTTTAAGGTGCTGGACGTATTACAGGATATTGCTAAACAAACGAACATTCTATCCCTGAATGCGACGATTGAAGCGGCACGAGCAGGGACAGCCGGGCGTGGTTTTATGGTGGTTGCAAATGAGGTCCGTCAGTTGGCAGAACAATCACGTCAAGCCATTCGTACGGCTACAGGTATTACGAATAATATCGTCAATGAGATGAATGAAACGGTACAGGCGTTATCTGAAGTATACCCGCTGTTCCGGGAGCAGATGGGTGCCGTACGAGAAACGACGGACATTTTCCAATCGGTGCAGCAGCAAATGGGAGAGTTCGCGCTTCGGTTGGGAACAGTCACCGCCTCCATTCATCATCTGAGTGAATCGCAGACTACTTTGTCCGAGGCAATGACCAACGTAAGTGCGGTAGCCGAGCAATCCTCGGCTACTTCGCAGGAAGTCGCCTCTCTCAGTAATGAGCAGGCCAATATCGGTAATCAGCTGGTAGGCTTGTCTGATAAGCTGGAAGGAGTATCGGTAAATTTGAAAGAACAGCTTTCAAGGTTTACAGTGTAGGTGTTCTAAAAAACAGGAGTATCAGGAGCGCAAATCATGAATACAAACACAAAGTTAGCTTGGGTGGTTCTAGCCATTACTATTTTTATAACGGTCTATTATTCGTTAGATGAAATTTTAGGTTGGAGCCCATATTCATCACTAGATATCCAATAAATTCGGTAACCCATTCAACAATACATGTTGAGTGGGTTTTCTTTTTCCATCACCGGACATACTACTGGAAAAATGATGAAAGGAGGATAAATGTGTCTAGGCATCATAGCAATTTCATTCGTCAACGTCGAATTGCATATATAGCTCTGGGGATCATGGTATCGCTACTGATTTTATGTTTCCGACTGGCTTGGATTCAGGGAACAGCGGGCATTCATTTGTCATTTTATGGGGGGCATTCGCTTAAAGAAATGTCAGTACGTCAGCGACAGGAAGGAATCGCTATTGATACCGGGCGTGGACAGTTTACGGACCGACACGGGCAACCCTTGACTGGAGGAGTCGTATGGACGCCAGTGCTTTTTCCCGATGTAGATGGCCGAGCAGCTTTGCATGGACAAGAACTGGCCAAGCTACTACATACAAGTAAAGGGCAACTGTTGACGCGATGGAAGGAATTGCAATCTCCACTCATATGGCGGGATGGACGTGGAGAGCTCGTACAAATCTATCCGAATGAAGCGGGGAGACTGCTGAAGTTAGCCCCTTCGCTCATAGAGCTTGTGCCGTATGCGCAACGTTATAGGGATGTGCCCAATGGCAGACAATGGCTTGGTTTTCTGTATGAACGTGGTGAACGAGCCAGTGAACTGCCGATGGGGGCAGCGGGCCTGGAAAGAACGCTAGAGCCGTTGCTAAGCGGCGTTGGTGAGACGTTCGTCTCTCGGCTTGTAGATGCGCAACGTCGTCCATTGACTCATGTCCCGCTTCGTGTCAGTGCTCCATCCAATAGTCACTATCCATTACAGGTGCAGACCACAATTGATCTCCCGTTGCAGGAACAGATTGAGAAGCTGACAGAATCTAATCAGTTGACAGAAGGGGCAGTCGTTGTACTTGATGCAGGCAACGCGGATGTGATGGCGATGGTGTCTCGCCCTTTTTATAATCCCAGTCATGTTAATCCGCAGCGAAAAACAGACTGGTCTAATCGTGCCCTCAAAGCAGTAACGCCTGGTTCTATTTTTAAGTTGGTTACGGCTGCGGCTGCACTTGAATCAGGTATGGTTCAACCGCAGGAGCAATTTCATTGTCATGGAGCCTATGGCAAGTACGGCTTGTCTTGCTGGAAAAAAGAAGGACACGGAACCCTGAACCTGGAGGAAGGGCTTGCCGTATCCTGTAATAGTGTGTTCGCCCATCTCGGCGAACGGCTTAACGCTGAGCAAATTCAGGCCGCAGCCTCTGCACTGGGATTGAGTCGAACCGTGGGCTGGCAGGACCGGAATCTGGCAGGGCTACCCCAATTCAGACCGCTGGATCACGAAGAAAAGGGAGCCGTATTCGGCTCCCATACAAATGCATCTGATCCAGGCGTACGTGTGCAGACAGCTATCGGCCAGCGTGATGTGCTGGTAACGCCTCTCCAAGCAGCCAACCTCATCGTCACCTTGCTGCACGATGGTCAAGTACATGCCCCGCGCATCGTAAAACGCATCAGCTACGCAGACGGAAGCACCTTGCTGGAGCTACCTGCTCACGCTGCTCCTTTATCCCAAGGTAGCCGCTCGATTCGCACATCCACGGCTCATATGCTGCGTGAAGCAATGGAACAGGTTGTGACACACGGTACAGGCGCCTCCTTGCGCAATAAAACATGGAAGCTGGCCGGTAAATCGGGTACGGCCCAAGCTTTAAAAAACGGTCGTCCTATAAATCACCAGTGGTTTATTGGTTACGGTCCGATAGAGCGGCCACGTTATGCGGTTGCCGTTCTTGTGCAAAATGCTTCAACGCATGCTGCAAATCAGGCCACAGCACTGTTCGGTCAAGTCATGGATCTGCTAGCTCAATCCTCCTGAGTTCCGCGAGTGGCTTCACGCTCTTCCTCCTGAATTTTGACGATAAAAGGAGGCTCGTCAAATTCCTCAGTCGGAAACCGGATCCATTGCTGCAAATAACCTTGTTGCCACAATTCCTTGAGCAAAATGATCAGAATGGGAGATAGGATTAATCCGGCCAATCCGAAGATGGATAACGATATAATGGCAAAAGAAAGCATTAGATAGGCAGATGAAACGCCGATGGAATTACCAGTAATTTTGGGCTCTGCCAACTGGCGCACAATCACGGTGACAGCCATGACAATAAGCAAGCCTACAGCCAAGCCGGTATTCCCCGTGATGAACAAATACACTGCCCACGGAATAAAGATAACAGGCACACCCAACAATGGCAAAATATCAAACAAAGCTGCTACGAGCGCCAACGATAGGGCATTATCCACTTGCAAAATGAGTAAACCTATAAATACGAGCACAAAGGTAATTCCTACCAATAAAGCTTGAGCCTTGAGAAAGGCGGAGATAGCTTTAAGTACATGATTTTTTAGAAAAAGGTACGCCGTTTTTAGTGTCTTCGGTGTTTTACTGCGGGCAATTCCCTTCCAGAGATTAATTTCCATACTCAAAAAGAACGCTAGAATGATGGCAACCGCAAAGTTGCCCATAAAAACGGTGAAAGAGCTGAGAAATTGAATGAAAAAGGATAACCCTAGTTGTGCCCATTTCGTAGCAATGGTGGTAGCAGTTGCAAAATAATCATTTACACGTTCGGTAACACCCGGAGGCAAGGCAGCAATTTTATCTTGAGAAAGATGAAGAACCCGCGTGAATTCCGTTTGGATAATCTGGGTATAATGTGGGAGATTTTGAGCGACTTTTGTAAATTGAGTAACCAGGATCAGGCCCAATCCGAAAAAAATAGCTAGTAATAAAATAATAAACAACAATACGGAGAGTGCGGAGGCAAAGGGCTTTTTCATACCTTTGCGATGAAAATAACGAGCAGTAGGTTCGATGCACCAAAATACGACGAATGAAAGGAACACAGGTGCGGCTAGCTGATACAGTTTGCTGGATACGAACATAATTAAATACACGGTTAATACAATCAGACCGATATCAAAAACAGTACGCCAATATTTTTTGTACAATGGAAGCATATGTATACAACGACTCCTTTAAGATTTTTATTTATTGTACACTAAATTGTATCTCAATGCTGACCAGTAGCAACGGCAAAATCTCGGCAGGCTTACGTCATTATGATAACATATAAGTAAGTGAGTTTTCTTCAGGAAGCCTGTTTGGAAGTTCAGAATAGAAAAGTGGGGATAAAACGTGCAGACTTTGCTGTTATGGATGTTTTACATTTCAACTTTTTATGCTTTTATTCCGGCGCTGGTTAGTCGTATATTTGGTTTCAGGGTGTTTAGGCGTGGCAAAAGTAACCAAGAATATGCGCTAACTTTTGATGATGGTCCTGATCCAGTCTATACATCACAGTTGCTCGATTTACTCAAGCGTTTTGATGCCAAGGCTACTTTTTTTGTTGTAGGGATGAATGCCGAAAAACACCCTGAACTTCTGAAGCGCATGCATGATGAAGGTCATCTGATCGGTATTCACAATTATGTGCACAAATCGAATTGGCTCATGCGGCCTGTTACGGTTAGAAGACAAATTGCCCAGACAGAGTCAGTCATTCGGCGAGTAACTGGCGAGGGAACGACCTTTTATCGTCCGCCTTGGGGGATTGTGAACTTTTTTGATATTTCCAAAAACAATGGTCGTCGAATCGTATTATGGTCCTCTATGTTTGGTGACTGGAAGGCCAGCATTGGAGCGAAACAATTAGCGGAAAGAATGCTCAAAAAGCTGAGGGGTGGCGAGGTGATGCTGCTCCATGACTGTGGTACGACCTTGGGGGCAGATGCAGAAGCGCCACAGAATATGCTCATTGCGCTAGAGAAGCTATTGATAGTCGCCCAGGAACGGCAGCTACGCAGCGTACGGGTGGATACATTGTTCTGTCGTCAGTCTGGCAACCAATCCACTGTCTCTGGCTTGTCCAGTACAGATTGGATGAAAAGAATGATGGTATTCGGATGGCTACAATACGAGCGGCTTTTTCACGCCTTGTTCCGCCTTCGTCCTGTCAGCAAGGGTAATACGATCTTTTATTATCGTCGCCGTACCTATCATGGACCCAATATAAACATGGAGAACGGTAGATGGCTGGAAAAAGGGGACCCCATAATTGAGCTTCATTTTGACAATAAAATGTTGTTTCAGTTGGGATCGACGGCAAAGTCCTTGGTACATCTAGCGATTCAATTGATTCGAGTTGTGAAAAGACAACTGCCTGATCTTACCCAACGGGTTGTACATGATTCTGGTATGAAGGGTGTAAAGGCGATCTATGCAGTAAGTATGATTCATCGAGGGCCTGAAAAATTAGGATTTCAAGTCCAGGAGCTTCCCCAAGGACTGTTTAAGCATGTGTCTACTGTATATTTAAAGCTGTTATTTCGTATCATCCATCCTTCGGGTTCAGAGCAATTGAGTGAAAAAAAAGAGGTTATGGTACCGAAACTAATCGTGATGCCCATTGATACCTTATTTGATCGTTTCCAACCGGGAGATTCGCAGCGGGCAGGCCAGGTTTTTGATCCAACTAATCAAAGGGATGTGGTTCATACACTCAACAGTAAAATGACCGAAGAAGGTGACCCTATTCATACTTCGATCAGGGCTTCACAAGCAGCAGATACAGGATCAGGTAGTTGATCTAATGAAAAAAGCCTCTTGATCCTTTGTAGGGGTCAAGAGGCTTTTTAGTAGTTCATATAATAATCTATATTGGCAAAGCACTTAGATTTTCATAATTCCGCCGTTACTTGCGTTCGTCACCAACTTGGAATAACGCGCCAGATAGCCTGTCTTCACTTTCGGCTCGAAGCCTTTCCAGTTGGCGCGACGACGTTCGAATTCTTCGTCTGTAATGTGAAGCTCAATCTTACGATTGTTCAGGTCCAGCTCAATGATATCGCCGTCCTCAACAAAAGCGATAGGTCCGCCTTCTGCTGCTTCGGGGGAAATATGACCGATGGAGATACCACGGGAAGCACCTGAGAATCGTCCGTCTGTAATCAGGCCAACCTTGGCACCAAGCCCCATGCCCACGATTTGTGAAGTTGGAGCGAGCATTTCAGGCATACCAGGTCCGCCTTTAGGACCTTCATAACGAATAACAACAACATGTCCTTCGGCAATTTTACCGTTAGCGATGCCAGCCAGCGCATCTTCCTGTGAATCAAAGCAGATGGCAGGACCTTTGTGATAACCGCCAACAGAAGGATCAACTGCACCGACTTTAATGATGGAGCCTTGTGGTGCCAAATTGCCGAATAATACAGCTAGACCACCGCGCTCGGAATAAGGGTTGTCCAATTTGTGGATGACGTTAGTATCCAGAATTTCCTGACCCTCTACGTTTTCACGAAGAGTTTTTCCGGTTACAGTAATACAGTCACCATGCAGTGCGCCCGGTTTCTTCAATAGTTCATTTAGCACTGCGCTTACGCCGCCTGCATTATGAACATCCTCAATGTGATAGTCGGAGGCAGGTGCCAACTTGGACAAATGAGGCACACGGTTTGCGACTTCATTGATGCGTTCGATAGGGTAGTCAACTTCAGCTTCATGGGCAAGTGCCAATGTATGCAATACTGTATTCGTAGAACCGCCCATTGCCATATCTAGTGCAAATGCGTTATCAATGGCTTCTTTCGTCACGATATCACGTGGTTTGAGATCGAGCTTAATCAATTCCATCAATTGGCGCGCAGATTGTTTGACGAATTCTTTACGTTCTTCTGCTACGGCGAGGATGGTGCCGTTACCTGGCATAGCCAATCCCATCGCTTCTGCGAGACAGTTCATAGAATTCGCTGTGAACATTCCAGAACAGGAGCCGCAGGTTGGACAGCCATATTGTTCTAGCTCAAGCAAACTTTGATCATCGATTTTGCCCGCCTGGAATGCACCTACACCTTCGAAGACGGAAGTCAGGGAAATAGAGCGTCCGTTCTTGTCTTTACCAGCTTTCATAGGACCGCCACTGACGAAAATAGTCGGAATGTTAACACGCAATGCCCCCATCATCATACCAGGGGTAATTTTATCGCAGTTAGGAATACATACCATGCCGTCAAACCAGTGAGCGGAAACGACAGTTTCCAGAGAGTCTGCAATAATTTCACGACTTGGCAGAGAATAACGCATACCGATGTGTCCCATGGCAATGCCGTCATCTACACCAATAGTGTTAAATTCGAAAGGTACACCGCCTGCTTCACGAATGGCCTGCTTGACAATTTTGCCAAATTCCTGCAAATGGACATGGCCCGGTACGATGTCAATATACGAGTTGCATACCGCAATAAACGGTTTGTCAAAATCTTCTTCTTTGACACCCGCTGCGCGCAGCAAGCTGCGGTGAGGAGCGCGGTCAAAGCCTTTTTTAATCATATCGGAACGCATTTTCGTCTTAGCTGTCATGATGCTGGTTTCCCCCCAAAGTATAAAAATGGTATGGCGTTCAATGAACGCCGTAATAGCGCAGATGTTTTCTAAAGAGTCTATCATAGTTGTGCGCATATTTCTACATATATGAGGATTTTGAAAAAAGTATAGAAGTGTTCTGTAAGCAACAATATATAGATAGGAACAGTTTTATTTATCTATATATTGCATCTGCAAGGATTTGAATTGGACTCTTCAAAACTCTGATATCCTGATATATTAGCCTATCGGATAAATAGCAAAAGCCCATTCCGCTATAAAACGGATGGGCTCAGGCTTGTTTTTATGTTAAAGGAGGGCGGAATATGAAACTATATTTTAATTTCTGCCACCTTTACGACCAATGTCTCTGTAGAAATTTTTGTCATGCGACTCAGCTGTAGCATCGCCGCCCTTTTTGCCGATTTCCTGATAAAATTCCTTATCATGTGAGTTTGCGGTTGCTTGCCCGCCTTTCTTACCAATCTCCTGATAAAATTCCTTGTTGTGCTTCTTAGAAGTAGCTTCTCCACCCATACGGCCTGCTTCTTCGCGACTCATTTTACCCTGATTTTGATTACGTGCCATTACAAATCACTCCTTATTAAAAGTTGTTTTTTGTTGCGCGTATCTTTTACTTACCACATATTGCCTGTATGAAACAGGGACTATGCGCGAGTAAAGAGGAGGGAGACCCACTTCCAATTTCGTCTGTAAGAGGGTTGTCGCGTGCTGATTTAAAGTATAAATGGATAAAAAATTACGCAGACCGTCTAAAAAGATAAGGTGCTGGCTTCAACATCCACTCTACCTGTGGCTCAATAAGAGGCCGTGTTGCAGTTCGAACCCAAGGCATGGTCAACAGACAGCACAGACCTGCGGCGCACACTAGAATCAACATGACTTCCACAGGAGTATCTATATACTCATAGACTCCCTTTGCAACAATGGAACGAACGATTAAGCCATGGAGCAAAAAAACATATAATGTACGCCGTCCCATCTCGGTTATACGTCCTGTGACGGCTGGAACAAAGCTTAGAAACGCCATAGATGCTATCCATTGAACTCCATAAATCCCGATACGGTAAATCCCTGCGTACCATTCGGTATGGCCCAGTTCACCATAAGTCATGTTGCCATATAGCCAGCCTGCCGGGATGCCAAAATACGACGTTCCCGCCAGTACCATAAGCAAAAGAGATACAATACCGGCGATGATACGGACAGGTGTTGTGAAGAAGCGTCGAACGTCTGCATAATTCAAATGATAACCTGCAACAAAGTAAGGCAAATAAACAAAGGTTCTGCATACGCTTAGCCATATACCGTCTACGGGGAGATATCCGACAAGGATACCCAGCAGAACGGATATACCCAGTTGGAAGACTGGTGGTATTTTCTGAAAAGACAGCATCAGTAGTCTCCAGCAGATGTGACTGGCAAGGAACCAAAGCAGCAGATAAGGAGCAAAAAAAGAATGATGGATATGGGGAACGTGGAAGATTACGACATCCAAAATTGAATATAGGGATTGAAAAATCAGATATTGCATACCGATCTGAAGTAGAACTTTTTGTCCTGCGAGACCCGTCAAAGTGGTTTTGGCAAAGTAGCCTGTAACGAGTACAAACAACGGCATATGAAACATGAATATCCAGCTAAACCATTGTTGGGCAAGATGAATTGAACCGACTAATGGCTCCAGGGCGTTTCCTGCAAATACGCATATAATCAACAGAAATCGCAAATTGAGAAAAAAGCTTTCCCCTTGTACATCATGGCTTGTCGTCATGTGTTTCCCTCCGAACGGCTTCTGCCGACTAAACTATTTAAAAAATAATTCTTTACAAGGAACAAGGTACGATACTCTGGACCACATCATTGTGATTTTATTCACAACAGTAAGCGTTATCATGTCCTATATATGTGGCGAAAGCTTGAACAGCAGATAAAGATGAGCTAAAGTCTGGAAACGTGTGCTAATTTGACCCTGTATGTGCAACGATGTTACCCTAACAAGGTTATAGTTATGCTAACGAATACAGCGACACCTTTTATATTCAAGTCAAGAATCACAAGGTATGAAAGGCGAAAGGAACTTTTACAATGAGAAGAAGAACAAGAAGATCATACAACTCCTATGGAACACGCGGATCTCGGAAAATATGGAAAATTCTTTTAGGTATCCTAATTGTCATTGTGCTAATCGCGGGTTGGGGAGCATGGAAGGTATTTACGCCTTATCAGCCTGACGAGACGGCGGCGGCTGCATTAGCCGAAATAGCGGATACTGTGAAAGTAAATGAGCAAGAGCATTGGTTAAGTTTTGAGCCTACCAAAAGAAGTGGATCGGGAGTCATTTTGTACCCAGGAGCGTTGGTTAAACCCGAAAGCTATGCGCCCTTGGCACGCCGTCTGGCAGAAAAGGGTCATCATGTGATCATTGTAAAAATGCCACTGAACCTTGCATTGATCTCACCGGATTTGGCGAATGAAGTGCTAAAGGCGTATCCGAACGAAGCCTTTGTTATTGGCGGCCATTCGTTAGGTGGTGTGATGGCGGCCCGATATGCAGCTGCACATCCTGATCAGGTTAAAGGTGTATTTTTCCTTGCTTCCTACCCGGATAACAAGGGTAATTTAAAGGATAAAAATCTGCCAGTTATTTCTCTGTTAGGAAGTGATGACGGAGTCATCCAGATGAAAAATGTCCAAAGTGGGAGAACTTATTTACCTTCCAACACGCTGTATTTTACAGTCGAAGGGGGGAACCATGCCCAATTTGGCAGTTACGGTGCCCAGAAAGGGGATAATCCCGCGAAAATTAGCGCCGTTGAGCAATGGAACCAGACGGTAACGGCTTTGCAGGACTGGATGAAAGAGAGTGTAGATTCAGCTCCTAAGAACCCGTAAAGGAGGTGTGATGCATGTCTGAGCTAATCGTGCAGGGGAAGCGGTACCCATGCCGTGGCATCTTATTCGATAAAGATGGCACACTACTAGATTTTATTCAGTTGTGGGGCCCTTGGGCTCGTTCTATACTGGATATGATGGAGCAGCATCTTGTCGTGGCGGGAGCCGGTTTTACGATGGAAAAAGGCAACATTCTAGGCACTGTTCACGATCAGGAGGGACGTGTGATCGGTTACGATCCTTCTGGTCCGCTGGCAATGGGGACGGTGGATGAAAGTACAGGTGTGCTGGCTTGGCAGCTTTATACTGCCGGTGTCCCGTGGAATGAAGCTGTGCGGCTTGTCCGCGAATTTAATAAAACAGCAATGGCTGACGTCCGCCGACATCGGGCAGCGAAGGTGTTTCCGGGGTTGCGGACCTTATTGGAGCAAAGTCGCCTTGCCGGATTGAAACTGGCGGTTGTGACCTCTGACAGTACAGAGGCTGCACAAGAGCATTTGGAGTGGATGGGGCTGACATCCTATTTTGACGAGATCATCGGACATGATAGGGTTACATACGGTAAGCCTGACCCGGAAATGGCTGAAACAGCTTGCGCGTTACTAGGACTGTCGCCAGCGGACGTGATAGTGATCGGAGACAGTAATGGGGATATGCAGATGGGCAAGCGTGCCGGAGTACGGCTAGCCATTGGATTTGCGCCGGAACCGGAGCATTCCGGTCATTTGTTGGATGCGGATAAGGTGGTTCGTGGATATAAAGAGCTGGAGGTGCGTAGAGCATGAAAGTTAATACGTTGGCGGATTGGATACAGCAATCGCAGAATATTGTTTTTTTCGGCGGAGCAGGGACATCGACGGAAAGTGGTATTCCCGATTTTCGTTCAGCAGCAGGCTTGTATCAGAGCGAGGAAAAATTACCTTATTCTCCTGAGGTTATGCTTAGCCGCTCTTTTTTTGTGAAGCATCCTGAAGTATTCTTCGGTTTCTATCGCAGCAAAATGCTGCATCCCGATGCGAAGCCGAACGGCTGTCATCATTTCCTCGCGTCTTTGGAAAAGCAAGGCCGTCTTAAAGCGGTTGTGACGCAAAATATTGACGGATTACACCAGGCTGCAGGAAGTATGAATGTACTGGAGCTTCACGGCTCGGTACATCGCAACTACTGTATGGAATGCGGTCGCTTTTACGACCTAAATGAAGTGATGAACAGTTCCGAGGTTGTACCTAAATGTCCGGTAGATGGAGGAATGATCAAACCGGATGTCGTTTTATATGAGGAAGAGTTGAATCAGGATACCCTTATTCAATCCATCCAGGCCATTTCTCAAGCAGATCTGCTGTTAATCGGAGGAACGTCACTGACAGTTCACCCTGCGGCGGGCTTGATTACTTATTTTCGTGGTAAACATACAGTGCTGCTGAACACAGACCCCACCTCGTATGATCACAAGGCGGATCTTTTGATTACTGAACCGATCGGTAAGGTAATGGAAGAACTTGCTCATCAATTAAGCTTGTAATCGTTTTCTTGTCAACGCCTGGATAAAAGCGCTATGATGATGTTGGGATGGACATAACAATGTTTCGAGAGAGGCTGTGATAGCATGGTTTATTTAGCTGGCGAAGATCGTTATGAAAGTATGAAATATAACCGTACAGGGAGATCAGGTCTTAAGCTGCCCGCTATTTCGCTGGGCTTGTGGCACAATTTTGGCGGAATTAACAACGCCGAGAATGGTCGCAGCATGATTACTCGCTCCTTTGATCTGGGGATTACGCATTTTGATTTAGCTAATAACTATGGTCCTCCTGCGGGTTCAGCTGAGGAATTTTTCGGACAAGTATTAGCCAGTGATATGAAGCCGTACCGGGATGAATTGGTTATCTCTACCAAAGCAGGCTACCATATGTGGGCAGGTCCTTATGGTGACTGGGGATCTCGTAAGTATATGATATCCAGTCTGGATCAGAGTCTGAAGCGATTGGGACTGGACTATGTCGATATATTCTACTCTCACCGCTTTGATCCGAATACGCCGTTGGAAGAAACGATGGGAGCACTGGATCATATCGTACGTTCTGGTAAAGCGCTGTATGTGGGCGTGTCTAATTATAGCGCAGAGCAAACGGCAGAAGCAGCTCGTATTTTGAAGGAGCTTGGAACACCGATGTTGATCCATCAGCCGAGATACTCTCTGCTTGACCGCTGGATTGAGAATGGATTACAAGATGTACTGGACGAAAACGGGATAGGCAGCATTGCCTTTTGTCCACTGGCTCAGGGACTGCTGACCAATAAATATTTGAACGGAATTCCCGAGGATTCACGTGCAGCAAGCACATCGGTTTTCCTGAATGAGAATCATGTGACGCCTGAAACTCTGCGCAAGGTGCGGGCCTTGAACCAGATGGCTGCTGCACGTGGACAAAGTTTGGCTCAATTCTCACTGGCATGGGCTCTACGCGGTGAACGTCTGACCTCTGTCCTGATTGGGGCTAGCCGTGTAAGCCAAATCGAAGAAAATGTTAAAGCCTTATCCAATCTGGAGTTTTCACAGGAAGAGCTGGACCGGATTGATTCAATTCTAAATGCCGGGAACGGACAAGACGGCGGCACAGCCTAATGACAAAAGGTATTTTGGAGTCATTAACCTAATTTCACATTCTCTTATTCGATATATACATAACAGCCCTCATCCGCTTGAAGGATGAGGGCTGTTTGTTATTGGCAGGGAGCTAGGGAAACCTGCTAAAGCTTACTTTACGACTGTGGATACTGCTTAACCTTGCTCCGGTATTCGGTTGGAGAGTGACCACAGAAGCGTTTGAATTGACGTGAGAAATATAAAGCATCGGTTAACCCGACAGAAGCAGCCACTTGCTCAACCGATAGCTCAGGACGCTCACGCAGCAGTTGACGTGATTTGTCGATCCGCAGCTTAAGCAGATAGGTGACGGGGGAGATGCCCGTTTCTTTTTTGAATATCCGTGATAAGTATGCACGGTTATAACCAAGTCCTTCAGACATTTGCTCAATGGAAACGGGGTGTGCATACTGAGTGGACATATATTGGACCATTTGTTTGACTGTACGACGAATTTGCGAATCTGCCCCAGAGGGATCAGTCCAGTCACTCAGGTAATTGCTGGCTTCTCCCATAATCAGGTACAAATATCCCAAGGCTGAAAGATGAGAACTAGATTTTCTGCTGTAGAAGGCCAATTGCATTTGTTCCAGATAACAGGGAATGGGACTTTGATCGGCAGCATGGAAAACAGGCTGATGAACACGCAGTCCTGCCTTCTGCACCACCTGCTCCGTATGGTGTCCGATAAAGGCAGACCAACGATAGCGCCACGGTTCCTCTTCATCCGAGGTATAGCTCACCAGCTGACCGGGATGAATAAGGAAAAAATCGTTTTTTTTAAGCTGATATGTGTGCTGTTCTGTTCGAAAGATACCTTTGCCCGACTCTACAAAATGAAGCAGATAGTAATCATAGATTTTCGGCCCCACGGCATGACCGGATTTGGTCTGGCTCTCTCCTGCAAAAAGCACATGCAGCGGGCTATTTTCATAAAACACCGGATTAGAGGCGACAGCATAACTATATGAATACGCTTGCAAAATAGGGTCATCCTTCCTGCATTTGTGAATAGTTTAGTGGATGCGTTATACTTACATTGTACATGTCCAAGTCACATTTATCCATAGCTTAAACACATGGATGCATTACATTGTGTGACGCTTTCATTTATACTGAACTCATAAGAGGTGTCAACCTGATTAAGATATTACAGGGAAATCAGGTAGACTTTTACTAACGGTGAATGAGGTGGATGCGGATATGAACTCTACTGAATTAAAGAAACATTTTATTGAAAAATATGGTGAAAGCAGCAATGAACTGCTGATATTTCATGCACCTGGGCGCGTCAATCTCATTGGAGAGCATATCGACTATAATGGTGGTTATGTGCTCCCGGCTGCGCTGGAATTTGGTACGACGCTGATCCTTCGTGCGCGCAATGATGATCAAATTCATTTTGCTTCGACAAACCTGTCGTATGAAGTGTCTATCCCCCGCGGAGAGATAGGTAAAAGCAAAATGGATGAGTGGGTGGACTATCCGGTGGGTGTGCTGGTGGAGTTGGCTGAAAAGGGTGTTTATCCGTCTAGTGGATACGACCTGCTCTATCATGGAGAAATACCGAACGGAGCCGGATTATCCTCCTCAGCCTCGATTGAGGTCGTGACAGGCTACGCGTTCCTGACTACCGAAAAGCAGAAGACCGACACTGTTGAAATCGCTTTGTTGTCCCAGCGGGCAGAAAACAATTACGTGGGTGTCAATTGCGGCATTATGGATCAGTTCGCTGTAGCGAACGGAGCGGCTGATCATGCAATCCTGCTGATGTGCGATACGCTGGAGTACCGTAAAGTGCCGTTCCGCACAGGAGCTTATAAGCTTGTGATCGGCAATACAAATAAGCGCCGCGGTTTGGTAGATTCAGCCTATAACGAGCGTCGCAGTCAATGTGCGGAAGCACTGTCCATTTTGCAGCAGCAGGAGCCGTCTCTGGAATACCTCGCACAGTTGGATGAGACTCGCTTTGGAGAGCTTCAGCATCATATTGCAGATGAAACAGTCCGCCGCCGGGCACAGCATGTGGTGGAGGAAAACGCTCGTGTGCTGGCCTCTGTCGAAGCTCTTGCGGCGAATGAACTTGCAGCTTTCGGTCAGTTAATGAACGCTTCTCACGATTCATTACGTGACCTGTATGAGGTCAGCTGCACCGAGCTGGATGTTATGGTGGAAGAAGCACGGCGCATTCCTGGCACGCTGGGTGCTCGTATGACAGGGGCTGGGTTTGGAGGTTGTACGGTTTCATTGGTTCATGAGGATGATGTGGATCGTTTTGTAAAGGAAGTCGGCGAAGCTTATCAGACTCGTACCGGGCTGGAAGCCAGCTTTTATGTATGCAAGGCAGGGGACGGAGTTAAAGAACTGAAGGAGGACGAATAAAATGGCCATTTTAGTCACAGGTGGAGCTGGATATATCGGTTCACATACCGTAGCAGAATTGTTGGATCTGGGAGAAGAAGTTGTTGTGCTGGATAATTTGCAAACTGGGCACAAAGGAGCATTGCTTGGAGGCAAGCTGTATGAAGGCGATTTGAGAGATAAAGAACTTCTGTCCAAACTGTTCTCTGAAAATAGTATCGACGCAGTTATTCATTTTGCAGCCAACTCGCTGGTTGGGGAAAGTATGCAGAATCCTGGGAAGTATTATGACAACAATGTATTTGGTACGTTGAGCTTGCTGGAGGCAATGAAAGATGCCGGAGTAAATAAGATCGTATTTTCCTCGACTGCGGCTACCTATGGGGAACCGGAAAAGGTGCCGATTGAAGAAGGTGACCGTACAGAGCCTACCAATGTATATGGTGAAACCAAGCTGATGATGGAGCGCATGATGTCCTGGTTTGATAAAGTACTAGGCATCAAATACGTGTCTTTGCGGTATTTTAATGCGGCTGGTGCGCATGAAAGCGGCAAGATCGGCGAAGATCACCGACCAGAAAGCCATCTGATCCCATTGGTGCTCCAGACAGCATTAAAACAGCGTCCACATATCGCTGTGTTTGGTGAGGATTATGCGACACCGGACGGAACGTGTGTCCGTGATTACATTCATGTAAGTGATTTGGCGGATGCTCATGTACGCGCAGTGAATTACTTGCGTGAAGGTAATGACAGCAACATATTCAATCTGGGCAACGGGCAGGGCTTCTCTGTGAAGGAAGTTATTGAAACGGCACGCAAGGTCACTGGGCTCGACATTCCAGTTGTTACAGAACCCCGCCGTGCCGGCGATCCAGCAATATTGGTTGCATCTTCTGACAAGGCTCGGTCGGTGCTGGGCTGGAGTCCAAAACGTACTCAGCTGGAGGATATTATTAGCGGAGCATGGGGATGGCATCAGTCACACCCTCAAGGCTACGGCGACGAATAGACGGGAGACGATGACATATGAGCGAGCGCCAATCCGTAGATAAAGGCCAAGACCGGGAACTTTCCCGGCACCTGGCCCATGACATCGACGAAACTGTACAGCAATCGGCTCTATATGCGGTGGAACAACTAGTTGCATTCGCGCAAAAAAGGGGCTTGATCGGTCTGCAAGATACGGATTACAGCCGTAATCTGTTATTAGAGCAGTTCGGGTTTTCGGAGCCTTATTCCGGTGGGGAAGCAGGGGGCATTATTGCCCCCGAAGCTCTACAGCCTGTGCTTAATGTATTGATCGATTATGGTTTTGCCATAGGGCTTATCCCTGAAAACACGGATACGTATCGTGATTTGCTGGATTCCAAAATCATGGGGCAGCTAATGGCGAGACCGTCTGAAGTCATCCGTGACTTTCATCAAACGGAGGCTGAACGTGGCATAGAAGCGGCTACAGATGCTTTTTATCAATTATCCATCGATTCAAACTACATCCGAATGGATCGGGTAGCCAGCAATGTGTACTGGAATCAGTCAACGCCTTACGGAGATATGGAAATTACG
Source organism: Paenibacillus sp. TSM33 (assembly GCF_056099025.1). Taxonomy (NCBI): domain Bacteria; kingdom Bacillati; phylum Bacillota; class Bacilli; order Caryophanales; family Paenibacillaceae; genus Paenibacillus; species Paenibacillus sp. TSM33. The sequence continues at coordinate 1,422,241 of NZ_JBLZXB010000017.1, read as the reverse complement.
ATTAATTTGTCCAAGCCAGAAAAGAGCCCCAAAGAAATTGCAATGGCAAAGCTTTTGCCGCCACCTGTTTACCCCAAATGTCAATTGTGCCGTGAAAACGTTGGATATGCCGGGAGAGTAAATCATCCGTCCCGCCAAAATTTGCGTATCATTCCGGTCGAATTGAATGGGGAACCATGGTTTTTTCAATATTCACCTTATGTGTATTACAACGAGCATTGCATTGTGTTCCATCATGATCATGTACCCATGAAGCTTACAAAGGATACGCTGCGGCGGTTGCTGGCCTTTACGAAAGCGTTTCCGCATTATTTCATCGGCTCTAATGCGGATCTGCCTATTGTCGGAGGGTCGATCCTAACTCATGATCATTTTCAGGGTGGTCGTCACACATTCCCAATTGAAAAAGCGGGTGTGGATGGCGTATACCATAACGAAGCGTTTCCGCAGGTTACGGCAGGGATTGTAAACTGGCCGATGTCGGTCATTCGTTTTACGTCATCAGATGCCGAGGCACTGTTGGAGGCAGGGAATGCTGCTTTTGAAGCCTGGAAAGGTTATAGTGATCCGTCGGTAGACGTTCTCTCTCATACCGAACTGGAGGGGGAAACGATTCCGCATAATACAGTAACGCCGATTGTGCGCCGGGATTCCGAAGGAAGATATCAGATGGATCTCGTACTGCGCAACAATCGAACGAGTGAAGAATACCCAGAAGGTATTTTCCATCCCCATCACGAGATGCATCATATCAAAAAGGAAAATATCGGTCTGATCGAAGTGATGGGGCTTGCTATCTTACCAGGTCGACTCAAGGATGAACTGGATGGAATTGCTGATATTTTGTGTGGGGACGATGAATTGGCCGCGGCTATGCAACAAGAAGGACATCCACTGTTTAAGCATGCAGACTGGATTTACCAGTTGAATACCCGGTTTGGTCGTCTGTCTGACAAGGAGACGGCTGTTCGTACCGTACAAAATGAAGTTGGACTAAAATTCAGTGAAATTTTAGAGCACGCAGGAGTGTATAAACGCAATCCATCCGGTCAGCAAGCGTTTGGCCGTTTTATGAAACAATTGGGATATACCTTGGGAGAATAAAGTAGCTTGTGTTGCCACATAATACAATACGAGAACCCTCCCAAGATGTGAAAGGTAACCATACTCCTTAAGGAGTGTGGTTTTTTTTTCTGAAAATAAAGCAATTTGTTTCCTGTAACCATAAAGGTTATAATAGAGTAGTTTCTTAACATTAAACTTTAGAAATATTGGAGGCGAGCGTTTGCGATGAAAGCATTCGAATTTTATAATCCTACACAATTGATCTTCGGTAAAGGACAATTGGAGGCTCTCAAGCGTGAAGTTCCTAAATATGGAAAACGTGTATTGCTTGTATATGGCGGCGGCAGCATTAAGCGCAGCGGTTTGTACGATAATGTAATAAAATTGCTTGGTGAGATTGGTGCAGAGGTAACAGAACTGGCTGGTGTAGAACCGAATCCTCGTTTGTCTACGGTACATAAAGGCGTTGAATTGTGTAAAACAAATCAAATCGACCTTGTACTGGCTGTGGGCGGTGGTAGTGTACTGGATTGCTCCAAAGCTATTGCTGTCGGTGCAAAATATGATGGCGACATGTGGGATTTTGCAGAGCGTAAAGCGGCACCCAAAGCAGCCTTGCCATTAGGTACGGTTCTGACCATGGCAGCAACCGGCTCTGAAATGAACGCAGGTTCTGTTATTACAAACGAAAAAACTCAGGAAAAATTGGGCTGGGGTAGCGTACATGCTTTTCCTGCGTTTTCCATTCTTGATCCGGTGAACACTTACTCTCTGCCACAAAATCAAACCGTTTACGGAATTGTGGATATGATGTCCCATACGCTTGAGCATTATTTCCATTTGGAATCCAATACTCCGGTTCAACTGGGCTGGTGTGAAACGATTTTGCGTACGGTCATAGATGCTGCGCCGGGACTGGTTAACGATCTGGAAAACTACGAGTTGCGTGAAACCATTATGTATTGTGGTACAATGGCACTGAACGGCTTCTTGAACATGGGACTGACAGGTGACTGGGCTACTCACAATATTGAGCATGCTGTGTCTGCTGTTTATGATATTCCGCATGGTGGAGGACTGGCTATTCTGTTTCCGAATTGGATGAAACATAACTTGCATGTGAAGCCTGAACGCTTCAAACAGCTGGCTGTGAATGTGTTCCATGTGAACCCAGAAGGCAAGAGTGACGAAGAAGTAGCGCTGGAAGGTATTCAAGCGTTGCGTGATTTCTGGAACTCGATTGGTGCGCCAAGCCGTCTGGCTGATTACGATATTGATGCATCCCAAATTGATGTAATGGCTGATAAAGCTGTGAAATTCGGACCTTTCGGTGGCTTTAACAAGCTCAATCGCGAAGATGTAGTCGAAATTTACAAAGCATCCCTGTAAACAGCGTTTGGAGCATAAAAAGCACGTTTGTGCGTCATTAGACGTACGAACGTGCTTTTTTGGGTTTAATTTGGAATATTGGAGGTAAATTTTGAAACTTTTTAAGGTTGAATACGTAAACATAGTTATAGACTGGAAACCAGACTGAAAAGGTACATGGAAGGAGGAGTCGCATGGAAACCATATTTTGGTGGTTGTTGGCAGGAGGCGCAATCTTTACCGTAGTTAGTGTGTTGATCGGGGATGTACTCGGTAGCTGGCTGGATGGGGCGATAGATCTGCCGGGCCTTGATTGGTTCAGACCTGTCGTTCTACTTGGGGCTATGACTGCTTTTGGCGGGGCTGGAGTACTACTGACAAAGTATACTGGGCTGACCATGGGCTGGGTCGTTGTGCTTGCTTTAGGGATTGCACTTGTGATTGGAGTGCTAGTGTTTTTTGCATTTATCAAGCCCATGGCCAATTCAGAGGTATCCAGCGGCTTCTCGATGCGTGAACTAACTGGAAGAATTGGTGAGGTCACCATTCCTGTACCTGAGGTTGGTTACGGGGAAGTTATGATCCGCTTGGGTGCAGGCAACACCATACATACAGCATCTAGCTTTGATCACAAACCGCTAGCTGCGGGAACCCGTATTGTCGTGGTTGAGGTCGCAGAGGGCGTCGTCCGCGTAGCGTACCTGGACACATAGACGGCGCATTCGCTTAACTTGAAGGGAGCGTGATCGGGAGTGTCAAATCTGCAAGATATTGTGTTGGTCCCTGGAATTGTTGTCATTGTTATTGTCATATTAGGGATTGCCTTTTGGGCCCGTTACAAAACGGTAGGACCGGATGAAGGAATGATTGTAACAGGTTCTTTTCTGGGAAATAAAAATATTTCCGAGGATGAATCGGGTCGTAAGATTAAAATTGTACGTGGTGGGGGCGCCTTCATTTGGCCTATTTTCCAACAATCCGAATTTATCTCTCTGTTGTCTCACAAGTTGGACGTAACTACACCGGAAGTATATACAGAGCAAGGAGTACCCGTGATTGCGGATGGTGTGGCAATCATCAAGGTTGGCAGTTCCATTGAGGATGTAGCCACAGCGGCCGAGCAGTTCATCGGAAAGCCACTGGAAGCTCTTAGAGGAGAGGCTCAAGAAGTGCTGGAGGGACATTTGCGGGCAATCCTCGGCTCCATGACGGTAGAGGAAGTATATCGTAATCGGGATCGGTTTGCGCAGGAAGTACAGGGCGTGGCTGCGCGCGATCTGAAAAAGATGGGCTTGCAAATCGTTTCATTCACCATCAAAGATGTACGTGATAAACATGGATATCTGGATGCGCTTGGTAAGCCGAGAATTGCTGCTGTGAAAAGGGATGCAGAGATTGCAGAAGCCGAGGCAGTGCGGGATGCCCGAATTCAGAAGGCACAAGCAGAACAGGAAGGACAGAAGGCCGAGCTATTGCGGGATACGAATATTGCCGAGGCAGCCAAGGAGAAGGAACTGAAGGTGGCTTCGTTTAAGAAAGAACAGGATACAGCCAGGGCAGAAGCCGATCAGGCTTATCACATTCAGGAGGCCCGTGCCAAGCAGACTGCCGTCGAGGAACAGATGAAAGTCGAGTTGGTACGTAAGGAACGGGAGATTGATATTCAAGCCAAGGAAATACAGGTACGAGAAAAGCAATATGATGCGGAAGTGAAAAAGAAGGCGGAAGCCGATCGGTATGCAGTAGAACAAGCGGCGGAAGCCGACAAATCGCGTAAAATGCGTGAGGCGGAATCGCTGCAATACTCGATTGAAACACAGGCTAAAGCGTCAGCTGAACAAAAACGTCTAAACGGGCAAGCAGAAGCGGATGCAGAACGGGCCAAAGGTACAGCCGATGCAGATGTCATCCGTTTGCGTGGTCTCGCGGAAGCTGAGGCCAAGGAAAAACTGGCGGAGGCGTTCCAGAAGTTTGGAGAGGCTGCCGTGCTCGATATTATCGTGAAAATGTTGCCGGATCTGGCAGGACGCATTGCCGAACCGATTGCATCCATTGATAAACTGACTGTTGTGGATACGGGTAAAGGGGAGGGAGCAACGCGTGTCAGCAATTATGTCACCGAACTGATGGCGACGGCTCCTGAGATGCTTAAGAGTGTATCCGGTATTGATGTAGAGCAGTTGATCAAAGGACTAACCACTGGAAAAAATGGTCTTCATTCCGTACCGTGCTCCGTTGATGCGAACAAGCTGCACAATCCAGCCTCGGTTGAGGTGACACTAACGGATAAAGAATAACGATAAGCCTTCGGGAGCAGATTCTTAGCCCCCAAAAGACCGCTTTTCATCACAGCATTTCCTAGAAATTGTGATGAAAAGCGTTTTCTTTTTATTGACCTTTAGCGGAATATTTGGTACTTTAACGTGGATTCCTCTGAGCTTCATGCTATAATTCTTAGGATCAAGGTTCTGATAAAAGAGGTGCGGATGTGAGCAGCCTAAAAGTGGCCAAAGCGCTGAATAACAATGTGATTATAGGGATGCATCCCGAGCATGATGAGGTTGTCGTGATTGGAAAAGGAATCGGTTTCAATCGCAGACCCGGCGATCTTATGCCGTTGGATTCAGTTGAAAAATTATTTATATTAAAAAGCCATGAAGAACAGGAGCAATACAAACGGTTGCTTCCTGAGCTGGATGAAAAGCTCATCGAGGTCATCGGTGAGGTACTCCATCTTGTTCAGCTTCAAGCAAAGAAGCCTCTAAATGAGCATATTCTAATTGCTTTAACTGACCATATCGCTTTTTCCATCAACCGTCATAAACAGGGAATTACGATTCATAATCCGTTTTTGTATGAGACTAGGGAAATATATCCTCAAGAATACAAGATGGCTGAGCAGGCTGTTGCTTTAATCAGGGATAAGATGAATGTAGATCTGGGAGAAGATGAAATCGGATTCGTGGCCCTGCATATTTATAGCGCCATGACAAACCAGCATATTTCCGAGGTTAGGAAGGATTCTCGTCTGATTGCTGATATGGTTCAGGTTGTCGAGACGACACTGGATTATCGAATTCCTCTCCAATCCCTTGATTATTCTCGACTGCTGACTCATCTGAGGTTTGCGATTGAACGTGTACGACGAGGAGAGATTGTGCAGGAGATTTACCGATTGGACAAGCTTTTGAATGAAGAATATCCAGAAATGTATATGCTGGCCTGGAAACTTACGAAGATTATGGAGAAAAGGCTACGTAAACCGGTGTATCCAGCTGAAGTTAGCTATTTGACGATGCATCTGCAGCGTTTGTCTCAGCGCAAGGAGCAGGGAGAGCAACAAACTGTAATAAAACCCGAGTAAAAAAGTATTGCCTCGCATTTAGCGTGGTGCTATAATCAATTTTGCAATGAGGAAGACAACAACTAAACATTTTAACGTGTTACTGATTCGATCAGGCATGAGTTGTTTTAAGTTATGATTGTTTACAGCCTACTGGGGTATGCTATATCCCAAGGTTGTGTTCAAACATACTTAAATCGGCTCATGCCTTTTTTGTTGTTTTGCCTCTGTTCTAAATTTCAGAGAAGGATGTGGAAGGTATGTTCAAAAAGCTTTTCGGCGTTTTACAGCGTGTCGGTAAAGCGTTAATGCTTCCAGTAGCCATTTTGCCAGCTGCGGGGCTTTTATTGGGTATCGGCAACATGCTGGTCAATCCTGATTTTCTCCAGTACATCCCTGCGTTAAATGCGGGCTGGGTTCAATCGGTAGCGACGATCATGATGAACGCCGGACAAATTGTTTTTGATAATCTGGCGCTGTTGTTTGCAGTCGGCGTAGCCGTCGGTCTGGCGGGCGGCGAAGGTGTAGCAGGTTTGGCTGCGATCATCGGTTACCTCGTAATGAACATTACGCTGGGGACAGCTGTAGGTGTTACACCTGGCCTGATTGCTCAAAAAGTACCGGGTTATGCGAATGTGTTGGGTATTCCTACACTTCAAACCGGGGTGTTCGGCGGGATTATCATCGGTATACTGGCCGCTGCTATGTACAACCGATTTTTCAAAATCGAGCTTCCTTCGTACCTGGGCTTTTTCGCGGGCAAGCGCTTTGTTCCAATTGCAACAGCAGTATCTTCACTGATTGTCGGACTGGCATTGGTGCTGATCTGGCCCCCAGTTCAACAAGGACTTAACGCTGTATCTCACTTTATGGTGTATTCCAACCCGACCTTGTCGGCGTTCCTGTTCGGAGTTATCGAACGTGCGCTCATTCCGTTTGGTTTGCATCACATCTGGTACTCACCGTTCTGGTTTGAGTTTGGTGAATATGTGAACAAAGCAGGTCAAACCATTCACGGTGACCAGCAGATCTTCTTCAATCAGCTTCGCGACGGTGTGGCACTGACAGCAAGTACGTTCCAAGTAGGTAAATTCCCATTCATGATGTTCGGATTACCGGCAGCAGCACTTGCGATGTATCATGAAGCAAGACCAGAGCATAAAAAATATGTAGCAGGTATCATGGGTTCAGCAGCCTTGACTTCATTCCTGACAGGTATTACGGAGCCACTGGAATTTTCCTTCCTGTTCGTAGCTCCATTGCTGTTTGCAGTACACTGTGTATTTGCAGGTTTGTCATTTATGACGATGCAAATTTTGAATGTTAAAATCGGCATGACGTTCTCTGGTGGATTTATTGATTTCCTGATTTTCGGGATTATTCCAACCCGTACCCCATGGTGGTATGTAATTATCGTCGGTCTGATTTTGGCGGTTATTTACTACTTCGGATTCCGATTCATCATACGGAAATTCAACTTGAAGACACCAGGACGTGAAGAAGCTACAGATAATGTGGATGGTGCAGCAAGCGGTAGCAGTGACGAGCTTCCACATAACATTTTGGCTGCTTTCGGTGGTTCATCGAATATCAAGCATCTGGATGCATGTATCACACGTCTTCGGATCGAAGTTAATGAAAAATCAAACGTTGATAAAGCTCGTCTGAAACAACTTGGTGCCTCGGGTGTCCTTGAAGTAGGTAACAATGTACAGGCCATCTTCGGTACCCGTTCCGATACGATTAAAACTCAAATGGCTGATATCATGGCAGGACGTACACCTGCACCTGCTCCTTCAGAACCAGCTCCACAAGAGGAAAAGGAAGCCGGAGAACAAAAGCAAACGATCGTAGTGGAAGATATTGTGATGCCAGTTAATGGTGAATTGGTTGACATCTCGACCGTTCCCGATCCGGTATTCGCAGAACGTATGACAGGTGACGGCTTTGCAGTTGTGCCAAATGATGGAACCATTGTATCTCCTGTCTATGGTAAAGTATTCAATGTATTCCCAAGCAAGCATGCGGTTGGTATTCAATCCGATGGTGGTAAAGAAGTGCTTGTTCATATCGGGGTGAATACAGTGAAACTTAAAGGTCAAGGATTTGACGTTTTGGTGAACGAAGGCGATCTTGTGTCAGCCGGCCAGCCTATCATGAAAGTAGACCTGGAATATGTGAAGGCCAACGCTAAATCCATCATCTCACCTGTCATTTTTACCAACCTTCCAGAAGGTTCTTCGGTAACTTTAAACAAAACTGGAGTATTGAAGGCTGGCGAAGATGGTATAATTACGATAAAATAAATTCTATGTGTTTCGGATTAGTTGATTAGGCGGCTTAGGCCGCCTGGTCATCTGCCCGGTATACTGCGTGTAAACAAATATTATCTTTAGGAAAGTGGGAGGAACAAATTATGCAAACAACTTTTAGAATTACGGATGAAGACGGTATCCATGCACGTCCTGCAACTGCGCTGGTAAATACAGCTAACAAATTCAGCGGTGCTGAATCTTTCGCCGAAGCTAACGGTAAAAAAGTAACTTTGAAATCCATTCTGGGTGTATTGTCTCTTGGTTTGGAACAAGGGGATACTATTAACATTATCTGCGAAGGCGCTGAAGCTGCTGAAGCATTGAAAGCTCTTGAAAATGTAATCGTTAACGAAGGGCTGGGCGAAGTTCATGCTTAAAATTTCCGGGATTGCCGCTTCGGCAGGCATAGCCATTGCCCGGGCGTTTATCTTGGAGCATCCGAATTACGCTGTAGAGAGACGCGCGGTTGGTGATGTTGAAGCTGAAATCGCAAGATTGGATGCGGCTTTGGCAGAATCTCAAACCGAATTGGAATCGATTAAGGAGAAAACGCTTCGTGAGCTGGGTGAGAAAAAAGCAGAAATTTTTGCATCTCACCTGCTGATCCTGAATGATCCTGAATTGATCGATCCGGTTAAAGCTAAAATCAGAGACGAGCAACTCAATGCTGACTATGCTTTGAATGAAGTAGCTACACAGTTTGTTTCCATGTTTGAAAACATGAAAAGTGCATATTTGCAAGAACGCGCATCGGACATGCGTGATGTAACCAAACGGGTGCTTAATCACCTGCTTGGTGTTCATTTTGTCAGCCCTGCAGAAATTGCCGAAGAAACGATTGTACTTGCAGAAGATTTGACACCTTCAGACACAGCTCAGCTGAATCGTGAATTTGTTAAAGGCTTTGCAACAAATATCGGCGGACGCACTTCGCACTCGGCTATTATGGCTCGTTCATTAGAAATTCCTGCTGTTGTAGGAACAAAAAATATATTGTCTCAAGCTAAAAGCGGCGATTTGATTATCGTCGATGGTCTGGATGGTCACGTATTCGTGAATCCTACCGAAGAAATCGTTGCAGAATACCGCGCTAAACAAGTGGCATATGACAAGCAACGCGAAGAGTGGCGTAAGCTGCGTGGTGAAGCTACGGTTTCCGTTGATGGTGTTCATGTCGAACTGGCAGCCAATATTGGCACGCCTAACGATGTAGCTGGTGTCTTGGATAACGGTGGTGAAGGCGTTGGCTTGTACCGGACAGAGTTCTTGTACATGGGACGCGACAAGCTTCCATCCGAAGAAGTACAATATACAGCTTACAAAACGGTTCTGGAAAGAATGGAAGGCAAACCGGTTGTAGTCCGGACTTTGGACATCGGTGGAGATAAAGAACTTCCTTATCTGGATCTGCCGAAAGAAATGAATCCATTCCTCGGATTCCGTGCTATTCGTCTGTGTCTGGATCGCCAGGATATTTTCCGCACTCAATTGCGTGCTTTGTTGCGTGCAAGTGTGCACGGTAACCTGCGCATTATGTTCCCAATGATTGCTACGCTGAACGAATTCCGTGAAGCTAAAGCTGTTTTGTTGGAGGAAAAAGAAAAGTTGGTAGCCGAGGGTGTATCCGTATCTGAAGAAATTCAGCTGGGCATCATGGTAGAAATTCCTTCTACAGCGGTATTGGCTGACCAATTCGCAAAAGAAGTGGATTTCTTCAGTATTGGTACTAACGATCTGATTCAATACACAATGGCAGCGGATCGTATGAACGAGCGGGTTTCTTACCTGTATCAACCATATAATCCATCCATTTTGCGTCTGGTGAAAATGGTTATTGATGCCGCCCACCGTGAAGGACGTTGGGTTGGTATGTGTGGTGAAATGGCAGGAGACACAACAGCAATTCCGTTGCTGCTGGGTCTGGGACTGGATGAGTTCAGCATGAGCGCAACTTCCATTCTGCCAGCACGTAGTCAAATCTCTAAGTTGTCCCGTGCAGACATGGAGAAATTGGCGGCAAAAGCTCTGGATATGCAAACAGCTGAACAGGTTGTTGAATTGGTTCAAAGCATCGAGGCATAAGGAAGGGTATCACATTTTCAAGGGTTATATCTTTTTCCAACAAAAATTGCTGTATACATACAGCAGCCGGTATCTCAACAGATACCGGCTTTTTTGTATGCTTTGGATGGTTGTGTTTGAATTTAACCTTAACTACATGTGCAATTCAGCACAGGCTTACGGGCTGCAGTGGTTTCATCCAGGCGTGTGACTGGAGTGGTATAGGGTGCATTGATTACCATCTCAGGGTTCTCCTCGGCTTCGCGCGCAATATGAATCATGGTGTCGACAAAAGCATCGAGTGTCTCTTTGCTTTCTGTTTCCGTCGGCTCGATCATGATGCATTCCTCTACATTTAGCGGAAAGTAAATGGTAGGCGGATGGTAACCGAAATCAAGCAAGCGTTTGGCTACATCCAGCGTGCGCACTCCAAATTTCTTCAAGCCTCGCCCTGACATGACAAATTCGTGTTTGCAATGCCCAGGGTAAGGCAGGTCAAAATGCGGAGCCAGTCGATGCATCATGTAGTTGGCATTAAGTACAGCACATTCGGACACTCGCTTCAAGCCATCAGGACCGTAGCTGCGAATATAGGCGTAGGCACGGACGAGAATACCGAAGTTACCGTAAAAGGCTTTGACTCGCCCAATAGAATCTCCCTGCTCCCGATCCCAGCGGTATACACCCAGCGGATCACGTACGACAAACGGCTTGGGCAAATAGGGAATCAGCCGCTGCTTTACGCCTACGGGTCCAGCGCCAGGGCCGCCTCCACCGTGCGGGGTACTCATTGTTTTGTGCAAATTGAGATGCACCACATCGAAGCCCATGTCCCCGGGGCGGGTAATCCCCATGATGGCGTTGGAGTTTGCCCCGTCATAGTAGAGCAGACCACCTGCGTCATGCACGATCGCGGCAATGTCAGTAATTTGTTTCTCGAACAAGCCCAGCGTGTTCGGATTGGTCAGCATGAGCGCAGCGGTGTCGTTGCCTACGGCTTGGCGGAGCGCGTCCAGATCCACCAGCCCCTCAGGGGTGGAGGGAAGGGTGATTGTTTCGAAGCCCGCGACGGTTGCACTGGCGGGATTCGTACCGTGCGAGGAATCCGGCACGAGCACCTTGGTACGTCGCTCACCACGGCTCTCGTGGTACGAGCGAATCATCATCAGCCCGGTCCATTCGCCATGGGCGCCAGCAGCGGGCTGGAGTGTGACGGCATCCATCCCGGTCAACGCAGCCAGATCGTTTTGGAGCGTATGTAGCAGCTCCATAGCCCCCTGGATGCTATTCTCCGGCTGATATGGATGAATTTTAGCGAAGCCTGCGTAACGGGCGACATCCTCATTCACCTTCGGATTGTATTTCATCGTACAGGAGCCGAGCGGATAAAATCCGTTGTCGACGCCAAAATTGCGCTGGGACAGGGCGGTATAATGGCGAATAACATCTACTTCGTATACCTCGGGTAATGCCGCAGGTTCGCTGCGCAGCGCATAATCCGGCAAAAGCTCTGCCACCGGGCGACGAGGAACGTCGCACCCGGGAAGGGAATAAGCGATGCGACCCGGACGGCTCAATTCAAAAATGAGCGCTTGATCGTGCTCCTTCAACAGCTCTTGTTTCTGATCGGGTCCGGTGTGTGTCATAGCAATCCCTCCAAGGTGTGTACAAATTGGTCAATCTCTTCTTTGGTTCTTTGCTCCGTCACGGCAATCAGCATGTGACCCGCAAGTTCCGGATAGTCCCGGCCCAAATCATAGCCTGCGATAAATCCAGCAGCTAGCAGATTGTCCTGAAGTTTGCTCACATCCGTACCTTCAGGCAGCCTAAGGGCAAACTCGTTAAAGGTCGGTGCGTGAAATGAGGCAGTTACGCCTTTCAAGCTCAGCAATTGTTCTAATGCATAGCGGCTTTTATGCAAATTTAGCTCGGCTACTTCCTGGATACCCTGTTTACCCATGACAGACAAGTACACAGATGCAGATAAAGCAAGCAACGCTTGGTTGGAACAAATGTTAGAAGTAGCCTTTTCGCGGCGGATATGCTGTTCCCGCGCTTGCAAGGTCAGCACGAAGCCGCGTTTGCCGTTACGGTCTGTGGTTTGGCCTACGATACGCCCAGGGATACGACGCATATGTGCCTGAGAAACGGCAAAGTAACCGCAGGTTGGACCACCGAGAGAGGACGAGATCCCAAGCGGCTGCGCGTCTCCTACAACAATATCCGCGCCCTGCTTGCCGGGCGCCTCCAGCAAGCCAAGTGCCAATGGGTTGGCACTGACAACCATAAGCCCTTGGTGTGCATGGATGAGGTCAGCCATCGGCTTCAGATTTTCTACGGCTCCAAAAAAGTTGGGGCTTTGGATCAAAACAGCCGCCGTCTGTTCCGATACGGCCGCGGCAAGCGCATCGACATCCGTTACGCCGTCCGAACAGCCGATCTCCACGATGTCCAAGTCCAATCCGCGCGCATAGGCTGCCAATACCTGGCGTGCCTCTGGATGGACAGACCTTGATACGATAAGCTGTTTACGGCGCGTGGCTGCGGCGGCCAGTGAGCCCGCTTCCGCTAGAGCTGTCGCTCCATCGTACATGCTGGCATTAGCTACTGCCATGCCTGTCAATTCGCAAATATATGACTGGAATTCAAAAATGGCTTGCAGCTCGCCTTGGCTTACTTCCGGCTGATAGGGGGTGTAGGCTGTGTAAAATTCGGAACGTGAGGTGATGTGCTGAATGACGGACGGAATATGATGATCATAAATACCTGCACCAAGAAAGCTGGTATGTGTGTCTGTATTGGCGTTGTGTCTGGCCAGCTCGGCCATGTGGCGAGTTAAGGCTCTTTCGTCAAGCCGAGAGGAAAGAGGGAGTTCTCCTTGGTATCGAATAGCCTCTGGAATGTCACTGAATAAATCATCAATGGATGATACGCCCACCACACGCAGCATTTCGGTTTGATCTTGTTCGGTCATAGGGAGATAGCGATGCTGCTTCATAGATTCTGGCTCCTTTCGGAAAAGCAAAGTTTAAAATTGAAGATTAGTTCATCAATAGTCGTGAATTCAAAATCAAGAAGTATATATCAGACATGATCGCTTTTTTAGAGTGATGAGGATTAAGATCAGCGTGACCGTTTATAAAAGGGGGCTGGGACCACTTCCGCACGCAGGCGTTTACCACGAATTTCGACCTCCAGCGGTGTAGATAGGGTGCTAAAACGACTGTCCACCAGGGCCAGCCCCAGATTGCGCTTCAAGGTGGGCGATTGAGTCCCCGTTGTGACCTCACCGATATGTTGGCCCTCCGCGAAGACTGGATAATGAGCGCGCGGGATACCGCGGTCAATCATTTCCAGCCCGATCAGCTTGCGAGGAATTCCTTGTTCTTTCTGGCGTTGCAGTGCTTCCCTGCCGATAAAATCTCCTTTATTCAGCTTGACGAAGAAACCTAAACCAGCCTCAAGCGGTGAAATCGTGGCAGATAACTCCTGTCCGTACAGCGGCAGCCGTGCCTCAAACCGCAGTGTATCGCGAGCACCAAGCCCAGCGGGAATTAGCCCATACGATTCACCGCAACGAAGCAAACCATCCCACACGGCGGGTGCTTCCTCAGCAGGTATATAAAATTCAAAACCGTCTTCGCCGGTATATCCGGTTCGGGAGACGAGCGCTTTTGCTCCGAACAATTGCACGTTCTCATGGAATCGGAAAGATGCCAGATTCGTAATATCTGCATTTGTCACGGCTGCGGCAATACGTGCTGCTTCCGGTCCTTGTAATGCCAGCAATGCTATCGCATCAGATACATTCTCCAGATGAACCGATGTAGGTACGTGGCGCATGAGCCAATCCCAATCTTTGTCGATGTTGGAGGCATTCACAACGAGCATATAGCGCTCGGGTCCTTTGCAGTATACAAGCAAGTCGTCCACTATGCCTCCATCGGGGTAACACAGGAGTGAATATTGTGCCTGGCCCGGTTCCAACTGGCTGACATCATTTGTGGTTACCTGTTGCAAAAAAGCCTCGGCTTCTTTGCCCTCAACCAAAAACTCGCCCATGTGCGAGACATCGAATAAACCCGCACGTTGCCGGACGGCCTCATGCTCCTTTTGGATGCCGCTAAACTGAACGGGAAGCTCCCACCCGCCAAAGTCAATACAACGAACCCCGGGCTGCGTCCCGTAGGACGAAAATAATGGTGTTCTTCGCAAATTAGACATTTTTTCACTCCTATCCAGTGTAATCGGCTAAACAAAAAAGACAGGCTGAAAGAAACGTATAGACGGCAGTCCATACTCTTCTTTCAGCTCTGTCCTTGATACCAGAAAGTTACCCCGGTATGAACCAGGTTTCCTCTTGGGTGATCCGCTCTAATCGCGAATGCTCTCCAGAGATGCGTCCGGCAGAGGTCCTTTTGCCTGAGAGATTCACCTGCAATGCAAGTTTACTCCTTCGGCGCTACCTTTTGGATCAACGGTACGTTACCCGGTTTTGCAGATAACAACTTGATCCGATTCGCGTGCACAACTGTCTCACAAGCGACAACGGCTATGCGAATCTTTTTGGTAGTCTCTCCCTCCGCGTTCATCCGCGTTTGCAGTTGTCGGGGTATTTCCAAAAGCATTTGCTATAACCCATTAATACGCAAATTCATTCAAAATGTCAATAAAAATGTCATATAAAACAATCCAAAAAACATTTAATGTATAAATAAGGATATGTAAGCGTTTGTTACAAGTTATCATTTTTTAATATTCTATGCTATACGAGATAACATGAAGTATTTTTGTTAGTATTATTGACATGAGTGTTCTTGTTGTCATAATCTTAACCTGTCTAATACAGGTGATTAAAAACATTTTATTCATGTGGAAGTGAGGGGAAAGCAAGATGAGTGAAGTGAAACAGGAACTTTGGTATACAGACGAACATGAGTGGGTTCAGCGCACAGCGGACGGGACGTTGCGGATCGGCATTACAGACTTTGCACAGCATCAACTGGGTGATATTGTTTTTGTGGAATTACCTGAGGCGGGAGCAACGATTAAACAGGGGGCAGAGATTGGTACAATTGAATCGGTGAAGACTGTATCCGATCTTTTTGCTCCGGTGGCGGGAACTGTATTGAAAGTGAATGAAGCTCTGGAAAGCACACCGGAGCTGGTGAATGAATCTCCCTATGAGAAGGGATGGATGATCGAAGTAGAGATAGGCAATGATGTCGAGGAAGCTGTGGGCAAGCTGCTGTCTGCAGATCAGTACGAGCAGTTGATTTTGGATGAGCAATAATGAGCAATACAGGATGAAATATTAGCGCTTTATTCTAAATTTTTATATGGATATTGATTTGAATAAGAGCATCGTTAGTCCGCTCGCTTTGTGTATAAAATAGTCGCTATGTTCTGACATGGCGGCTATTTTTTTGTTGTCTTTTAGAAGACGTATTTACGTAACTCAATCAGATTTAGAGGAGAACTCCTCTATACAATTGCACAGATGTACAGCACTGTTTTTTCGACTAATTTCTATTGATATCGGTCATATTAAGAAGAATTATGCAGGTATAATGCCTTGTCGTTACTTTAAATTTAAATGTTGTCATCAATGTTCATGACGAAAGTACGTTTTCATTTCGTTGATGAAGATAGCGCTGTCATTTAGTATGAATTTTAAGAAAAGGTAGTGATGCTATTTACTCACAAGGAGGATATGGATATGAGCACAGTGGACACAAAGTCCAGTTCAAACGGTGGTGCCCGTGTCGCCGTTCAGCGTTTTGGCCGTTTTCTCAGCGGTATGGTTATGCCCAATATGGGAGCCTTTATCGCATGGGGATTAATTACAGCACTTTTTATTCCGACTGGGTGGTTCCCGAACGAGGGTTTTGCACAGCTGGTTGATCCGATGAAAAATTATTTGCTGCCGCTGCTGATCGGTTACACAGGAGGCACGATGATTCACGGACAGCGTGGAGGTGTGATCGGTGCCATTATGACGATGGGTGTCATTGTGGGGGCCGATATCCCCATGTTCC
This sequence comes from Paenibacillus sp. TSM33, assembly GCF_056099025.1. Lineage (NCBI taxonomy): Bacteria > Bacillati > Bacillota > Bacilli > Caryophanales > Paenibacillaceae > Paenibacillus > Paenibacillus sp. TSM33. The sequence continues at coordinate 1,406,051 of NZ_JBLZXB010000017.1, read as the reverse complement.
TGGGTGCGATGGTAGCTGGTCCGCTGGCTGCTTGGATATTGAAGAAGTTCGATAAAGCCATTGAAGGCAAAGTCAGATCAGGTTTTGAAATGCTGGTCAATAATTTCTCGGCTGGCATTATCGGTGCCATTCTAGCACTGCTAGCGCATGTGGCGATCGGTCCGGTCGTGCAAACCATTAGTCAAGTGTTGTCGACAGGGGTACAGTTCCTCGTGAACGCAGGGCTACTGCCGCTTGTCAATCTCATTATTGAGCCCGGAAAAGTATTATTTCTCAACAATGCACTGAATCACGGAGTATTGAGTCCGATTGCGCTGGAGGAAGCTGCAAGAACAGGAAAATCCGTTTTGTTCATGCTTGAATCCAATCCTGGGCCGGGCCTCGGTATTTTGCTGGCCTATTGCCTGTTCGGTAAAGGCTCTGCGAAGTCGTCTGCTCCTGGTGCAGTCATCATTCATTTTTTCGGCGGGATTCATGAAATTTATTTCCCTTATATTTTGATGAAGCCGATTCTGATTCTCGCAGCTATAGCAGGGGGCGTTGTGGGAACCTTCTGCTTTATGTTGACAGGTGCCGGACTGGTTGCTGCTCCTTCACCAGGCAGTATCATTGCTTATTTCCTGATGACACCAAAAGGCGGATATTTGTCGATGCTGAGCGGTGTGGTCGCTGCTGCAGTCGTATCCTTTGCTGTTGCCGCAGTATTGCTCAAGACAGGTAAGCAAAAGGAAGAGGGGCTGGAGGAAGCTGCATCCCGCCTGAAAGATATGAAAAATCAAAGCAAGGGTGCTAGTGCTAACGACGCTGTAGTGGGAAGTAACCATGCGTCTGGTCGTACTGTCGAGGCTGCTGCAGATCGAATGCACAAAGATAAGTCCGAAGTGAACAAAATTGTCTTTTCCTGTGATGCAGGTATGGGTTCAAGCGCCATGGGAGCTTCAATTTTACGCAAGAAAATGAAACAGGCGGGCGTGGGCGTTACGGTAACGAATACGGCCATCAGTGAAATTCCACAGGATGCGGATATTGTCATTACACAAAAAACGTTGACAGACCGGGCTAAAACGGTAGCCCCGAATGCTGAGCACATTTCCATTGACAATTTTCTGAAGAGCCCTGAGTACGAAGCGCTGGTTGAACGGCTAAAATCCGATTCTTAATCCCCATAAAGTCAGGCCGGCTGTATACAGTTTGTATTTCCTGCTGGATGGGATGAGAGCTTGGGAAGGAACGGTATGCGCTTATGAATATTACGAAACGACAATCTGACATCGTAGAGTATCTTCTGGAGCAGCCCCAAGAGGTTACGGCCGGGGAAATTGCCGAGAAGATCAATGTCAGTACAAGGACGGTTCATCGGGAACTTGGCGCAGTTGAGTGTTGGTTGGCAGCTCATGAGGTAAAGCTGGAGAAAAAATCAGGGATCGGTATCTATGTGGATGCCGACCCGACTCAGCTTGCAAGTCTGCGGGAGCAATTGCTGCATACGAAGTCAGACGAATACTCGGCTGAGGAGAGAAAAATTGTAGTTCTGTGCATGCTGCTGGATACACAGGAGCCCATCAAGCTACTGGCGCTAGCATCGGATTTGAAAGTTACAGTAACTACGGTCAGTCATGATCTGGACGAATTACAAGGCTGGATCGGAGATCGAGGGCTCGTGCTTGTGCGCAGACGAGGATACGGTGTCGAGATTACTGGACGGGAGATAGACAAAAGACGGGCGATTTCTGAGCTGGCTCTCGAATATTTGGATGAATCGGATCTGTTTTCCGGCCGAGAGGAGCTTCGTTCAGTGACACGTGTCACTGAAAAGTTGCTGGAGATGATTGGCAGAGAGAACCTGCTAATTGTGGAAAATACCCTCTGGCAGCCTCATGATCAATGGCTGAAAAACATGGTAGAAAACAAATATATGGAACTGCTGATTCAAATTTGCGTTTCGCTGGCACGTCTTCGGCTTGGGTACGTTGTGGATCATCGTCTCTCGTATTCGATAACAGATTCGGAGGAGAATATCATGCTGCGCACAGCTATGGTGGAACGCATATGCGCAGAATTGTCAGCAGCGCTGGATATTGAATTTCCAGAACCGGAGCGATGTTATTTCGGGCTGCTGTTCCGTGATGCTGAGGATCATGCCACCCGCTTGCTGCCACTGGATGATCTTGTACTGCTGGAGTCGGTTCATGAGTTGATTCGTCGTGTGGAGGCAGAGACAGGCACACCATTGGCAGAGGACCGTGTTCTGCGTGAAGGGCTGATTGCCCATATGGCTCCAGTATTCAAACGTTTGAGGGAAGGGAGAGCGATCCGCAACCCTCTCCTTCAGCAAATCCGCAAGGATTACGGCAGTTTGTTCGATTCGGTCAAAAGGGCTGCGGCAGATATGACAGAAATGGAAGTGCCGGATGAAGAGATCGGATTTCTGGTCATGCATTTTGGAGCTTCGCTAGAGCGGCTGAGACAGTTGCAACGGGAGGTGCGAGCGATCGTAGTCTGCACGAGCGGGATTGGATCTTCCAGACTTCTGGCAACCAGACTGGCCAAGGAGCTGCCACAGATCAAAATCGTGGATAGTGCCTCATGGTACGAGGCGACGCGAATTCCCAAGGAGGATTATGATCTGATCATTTCGACAGTGGAGCTGCCGCTTGAACCGGATCGATATCTCAAAATCAGCCCGCTGCTGACACAAGAGGAGAGTGAGCGGCTGCGTCATTTCATCCAGCATATTACACTCAATCAACTCAATGACCATCGTCAGGAACAGGCTGTTCTGCCTGGCCAGGGCATGGAGTGGCTTACTGGTCTACGGAAAAGCCTTGAGGAGATTGTACACATTGTACAGAAATTTCAAGTGTACCCATTGGAAAATAGAGGAATGGATATGCCAGCTACCCTAGAGGCTATTTGCTTGTTGGAGGCAGGGCGGGGAAATGTCACAGAGCCTTCTGTTGTTGCTGAACAGCTTATGGAAAGAGAGCGCCAAGGTAGTCAGGTGATTACTGATACCTCCGTTGCTTTAATTCATACACGCAGTCCCTATATTCGCCAGCCTTCGCTAACCTTGTATAGGCTGTCTGAGCCGCTGCTGGCGGATGTGGATGAACAGGTAGAATGCGTACTGCTGATGTTGGGACCTCGTGAGTTGTCAAAAGAGAGCTTGGAGGTATTGAGCGAGATTAGTGCATTACTGTTGCAGGAAGACATGATTACGCTACTGGAACACGGTAGCAGAGATCAGATTGCCAATTATATATCGAGTGAGCTGGCTGAATTTTTTCACAGTAAATTAGGGACAGGGAGGAACCTACCGTGAGTATTATGACGATAGACAAAATAAAAATGAACGCAACCGCCAAAGACAAATATGAGGCGATTCGTATGGCAGGACAAATCCTGCTGGATGCAGGCCATATTACAACTGGGTACATTGGCAAGATGCTTGAACGCGAGGAGATCGTATCCACCTATATCGGGAACGGGCTGGCTATTCCACATGGTACCAAGGAATCCAAGACGCTTGTTCAATCCACTGGCATCTCCATCGTTCAGTTCCCGCAAGGCGTAGATTTCGGGGAAGAAAAAGCATACATGGTGATCGGTATTGCAGCCCAAGGCGGCGATCATATGGAGATTTTGACAAGTATCGCTGTGGTATGTGCGGAGGAAGAAAACATGGACAAACTTCGCAACGCGGTGACTCCACAGGAAATTATAGATCTATTCGAAAGTGAGCTGGAGCTATGAGAGCCGTTCACTTTGGAGCAGGAAATATCGGTCGTGGCTTTATTGGGCTGATTCTGTCACGTGCAGGCTATGAGGTTGTCTTTTCAGATGTCAACGAGACCCTTGTATCTGAGTTACGCCGCCGCAAGCAGTATACTGTAGAGTTGGCGAATGATACGAAGGATACGGAGACAGTTACGAATGTAACCGCGATTGACGGCAGAGATGCATCGGCTGTAGCAGATGCCGTAGACCATGCTGATCTGGTAACGACCGCGGTAGGGGTTAGCATCCTCAGGCATATTGCAGCAGGTATTGCCGAGGGCATAGCGAGGCGGGTAGAGCGAGGGGCAGGCCCGCTACATGTGATTGCTTGCGAAAATGCAATTGGAGGCAGCGCCCAACTGAAAGAGCATGTTTTTGCGCTACTGGATGAGGCGACTCGTGCTAAAGCAGAGGTTTCGGTATATTTTCCCAATGCTGCTGTGGACCGGATTGTGCCGATCCAGCATCATGAGGACCCGTTGCATGTGCAGGTAGAGCCTTTTTACGAGTGGGTTGTGGATCGCTCGCAAATGGCTCCTGATCATCAAGAAATTGAAGGCATTCTTTACGTGCAGGATCTGGAGCCTTACATTGAACGCAAGCTGTTCACGGTGAATACGGGCCATTGTGTGGCAGCCTATATTGGTTATGTCGCAGGTTATGCCACGATCCAGGAGGCCATGAAGGATACCAAGGTGGTGGATTCGATACAAGGGGCGCTGGAGGAAACAGGATCGGTGCTTGTGAAGCGATTCGGTTTGAATCAAGGGGAGCATAAGAAATACATCTCTAAGATTTTGGATCGCTTCCGCAATCCTAATCTGACAGACGAGGTTACTCGGGTCGGACGTTCACCGCTGCGTAAGCTGTCTCCCAATGACCGTCTTGTACGTCCCGCGCTGCAAGCGCAGGAGTATGGTATCCGGACCGATCATCTGGCGTTGGGAATGGCTGCTGCTTGTAAATTTGATATTACGGAAGACCCCGAAGCGGTTGAGCTTCAACAGGTGATTCGCAGTCAAGGGGTGAGTGTAGCACTGACACGTTATACGTCCATACCTGCAGATGACCCGTTACATCGACAGGTATTGGAGCAATATGATATTATAAGTTCGTAAAACAACGTAATAACACGCACTTATTTCGCTTTTCCTCTTGAAGACCAGACATCTACATGAACACAAAAGTGTTCTGTAGAGTTGAGCTTCAAGAGGATTTTTATATGCGTGATTTACATCACATAACAACCTGAATAAATTATATATATTGATAATGATTATCATTATCCATAAAATTTCATTAACAGTATATATATTAGGGGGATTACAGTGAAACCGATTTATATTACCTTAGGGTTTTTATTTTTGGCACTTGGAGTGATTGGCGTAGTGGTGCCGTTGCTGCCGACTACACCGTTTCTGCTGCTGGCAACCTTTTTCTTTATGCGGGGGTCTGAAAGGATTCATCAGTGGTTTTCGAATACATCTTTGTACCATAAGTATCTGGAGAGTTTTGTACAAACCAGGTCGTTGAAGCTGTCTACAAAAATTACGTCATTGGGCTTAGCGTCAACTATGCTCATTATAGGCTTTATCTTTACCCCCATTGTGTGGGGCAAGGCGCTCATCGTCTTGGTCATCCTTTTTAAATACTATTATTTTATATTTCGAGTCGGAACTGTGAGGGAAGGTAAGGTGGAAACTCCGTCTTCAACTGAAGCCGTCCCTCCTCCGAAAAAAAGGTCTAAAATGGTCGACAGTCGTCTACTAGGCCTGGTGGAGCATTCTCGAAAATATATCATCTTGGGTGTGCTTGTACAGTGGATCGGTCTTTTAGGGAGTATAGCCGCGGTTTTGTCTATGGCCTTTGTGATGCAGCAAGCGTGGGAAGGACAAGTAACTCGCAAGCTAATTCTATCCATGACGGTCATTGTCATTGCTGCCATTGCTGTTCGCTTCCTGAGTAATTATGCAGCTAGTATGTTGTCCTATCGGGCTTCAATCAATGCTAAAAAGACGCTGCGCTCGCAGATTTACAGCAAGCTGTTAAAGCTGGGACCTTCATATACGGATCATATCTCCACCTCGGGGGTTATTCAGGTTGCTGTAGAAGGGGTGGAGCAGCTTGAAACCTATTTTGGCAGATACATGCCTCAGCTATTTTATAGTCTGCTTGCACCTGTAACGTTGTTCATCACCCTCTCTTTTGTCAGCTTCAAAGCGGCTATTATTCTATTGATCTGCGTTCCCTTAATTCCAGTGTCCATTATTGTCATTATGCGGATGGCTAAAAAGCTGTTTCGGAAATATTGGGGCAGCTACGTCAATTTGGGCCACAGCTTTTTGGAAAATGTACAAGGTCTGACCACGCTCAAAATTTATGGGACAGACCAGAATAAACATCAGGAGATGAACACAGCGGCTGAGGATTTTCGCAAAATGACAATGAAAGTCCTGACCATGCAGTTAAACTCTGTGGCTGTCATGGATCTTATTGCATTTGGTGGTGCAGCCGCAGGTGTACTGGTCGCGGTAAACGAATATTCTTCGGGTCATATTGGTTTGGCAGGAGCGCTCATCATTGTTTTGCTGTCGGCAGAGTTTTTCATTCCGCTGCGTCTGCTGGGTTCTTACTTTCATATCGCCATGAACGGAATGGCAGCAAGCGATAAAATATTTCAAATGTTGAGTACAGAGGATCTTATACAAGGACAACAAAGCATAGAAGCCACAGACATTCAACTGGAACGGGTAAATTTTGCTTACGACGAAAGAGATACCTTGCGTAATATATCCATGAACATCCCTCAAGGCAGCTTTATTTCCATTGTTGGAGAATCAGGCTCAGGCAAAAGTACGGTAGCCGGATTGATTGTCGGACATCATGAGGGTTATCAAGGAAGCCTGACGATCGGAGGAATCGAACTGACCTCCATTTCGGAAGAAAGCCGCATGCGTCATATGACCTGGATCGGTTTTAACAGCTATATTTTTAAAAGCACCGTCGAAGCAAATTTGAAAATGGGCAATGAGCACGCTGATGAGCAACAAATGCTGGAGGCGTTGCGGCAAGTGAAACTGTATGATTTTATTCTCTCCGAAGGGGGATTGGAAGCAGAGATAGAGGAGCAGGGTGCGAATCTGTCAGGAGGACAGCGTCAACGTCTAGCACTGGCCAGAGCGTTGCTGCACGACAGTCATGTATATATTTTTGATGAGGCTACTTCTAACATTGACGTTGAGAGTGAGGAAGGAATCATGGAGGTCATACATGCACTGGCAGGTCAAAAAACAGTGATTCTCATCTCTCACAGACTGGAAAACGTGATCCAATCTGACTGTATTTATGTGCTGCAAAATGGTTTGGTGGCAGAATCCGGAACGCATCAAGAGTTGTTGAGCCAGCAGGGACATTATGCGGAGATGTATCTCAGTCAGCATAGGATGGAACAGTTTGTAAAAGGGGGCGCTGTATATGCGTAGACCCGGTTTACGAATCATGGGTCAATTGTTGGTCTTGGCAGGACCTCTTTTACCTGTGCTGCTTATCACGATTGTTACAGGAGTGCTTGGCTTTGCTTGTGCTATTGGCATTATTGTGTACGGGGCCCTTGCCCTACTGACAGCAACGGGCATCATGACAGGCTACAGCATGACATTTTTGCTGACTGCCATCGTGCTATGTGCTGTATTGCGCGGTGTATTTCGTTATGGCGAGCAAATGAGTGGTCATTATCTCGCTTTCAAGCTGCTGGCTGTGCTGCGAGACAAGGTTCTTCAAGCCTTGCGCAGATTGGCTCCAGCCAAGCTTGAAGGCAAGGACAAAGGGAATCTGATATCGCTGATTACAAGTGATATTGAGCTGTTGGAAGTATTTTATGCGCATACGATAGCGCCTGTTATGATCGGCATCATCACTTCATTGCTCATGGTATTTTTTATAGGCTCTTATGAGCCTTTACTAGGCTGGATCGCTGCGCTTGCTTACATAACCGTCGGTTTGTTTATTCCTCTGCTTACGTCACATATAGGCAAGCGTCAAGGAATGGAATACCGGAGTAGCTTCGGCCAGCTGAGCAGTTATTTTTTGGACAGCTTACGCGGGATGAAGGAAATTGTGCAATATGGGCAAGGGGAACAACGATTGAATGAAATTAACCATCGTACGGATCAGTTGGATGCCAAGCAGAGGGACTTGAAACATCATGAAGGCATCACAAGAGCAGTCACAGATGCGGCTGTAGTCGGTTTTTCATTCTTGATGCTGCTAGCTGGATTGTATGGCATGTCTAAGGGGCAGATGGATTTTACAAGTATGCTGATTTCAGTCATTGCCCTGTTTAGTTCATTTGGTCCGGTGGTTGCGCTGAGCAATTTGTCCAACAATTTGCTTCAAACGCTGGCAAGCGGGGAGCGAGTGCTGAGTCTGCTGGAGGAGACCCCGGAAGTAGAAGAAAATATGGATGGAATGATCGTTGGCTTTACTGGGGCGCAGATAGACAAGGTGACCTTTGCATACGATGGTCAAACGGTGCTGAATGATGTAAGTCTCACAATCCCGCATAAGCGAATTATAGGTATTCAAGGTAAAAGCGGCTCCGGCAAGTCAACGTTGCTGAAGCTGCTGATGCGATTCAGAGACCCGCATAAGGGTGGGATTTTGCTATCTGACCACGATTTGAGGGACATTGAGACCCGGCATTTGAGAAGCTTGCAAAGCTACGTCGACCAGCATACATTCCTGTTTGACGATTCCATTGCAGCTAATATCAAAATTGGAAAGCCGGATGCTACACATCAACAGGTTGTGGAAGCAGCCCGTAAGGCATCAGTACACGAATTTATTATGACCTTGCCTCAAGGATATGACAGCCGGGTCGGAGAGTTGGGGGACAGGCTGTCTGGGGGAGAACGCCAACGCTTTGGGCTGGCCAGAGCCTTTGTTCATGATGCGCCCCTCTTACTGCTGGACGAACCTACTAGCAATTTGGATAGTCTGAACGAAGCGATTATTTTAAAATCTTTAAAAGAACAGCAGCAGGACAAAACGATTATCCTTGTTTCGCATCGAAGCTCTACTATGCGAATGGCTGACGAAATTTTTCAAATGGATAACCGCCGACTCTCCTGAAAATGATACATGTTTTAGCATGCTTTTTTCAGTCTAGTCTATAGGTGATAAAAGCTAGGAAATAAATGTGATGCTTTGAAGGCGAAAGCTGTAGCCTGTTCATTGTTTTGTCATAAAATGGAGTGTGCGTGTTGAAATGAGAGTGTCATCCTTATTTAAATCATCCAGCTTTTCAAGCTTGTCTTAATTTGATAGCCTATGAGGTGAGGATTTTGCAAATCCTGAGGTATATTGACAAGTCATAAACATCATAAATGATGGATGAACAGAGGCTATAAGCCGATGTATAAAAATGGGTGGTGAACAGGAATGTCTGATTTCAATCAGCTCAAGGGACTTGAGCACACAGCATATCCCATATATGAAGGCTATGATTTGGGTCTTACTTATACGCCTGCGGGCAGCAAATTTAAGGTATGGGCACCGACTGCACAGCAGGTTCATATCGCGTTGTATACCGATGCAGGGGTGTACGATCAGGAAGGAATCGTTCAGGAGCACGGCGGTGGTCAGGAATTTCTCATGAGCCGTGATGGTCAAGGAGTATGGTCTATAGAGCTGGAAGGCGACTGGAACAGATATTATTACATGTACAGGCTGGAGTGGGCGGACCACAGCATTCATTATGCTGCCGATCCATATGCCAAAGCGGTATCAGCCAACGGGCAGCGTACGGCTATCATTGATTTGGATCGAACCAACCCGGATGGATGGGAACAGGATAAGGGCCCCGTACTTGAGCGTACGACAGATGCCATTATCTATGAGCTTCATGTGCGTGATTTTTCAATGGACCCTCATTTTAATACAGGAATAAAAGATTTATCTGCCGCTCAGGGGCGGTTTTCAGCCTTTACGTATACGGGATTAATGGATTCCGAGGGTAACAGTGTCGGACTGGATCATTTGCTGGAGCTGGGCATTACACATGTTCATTTGCTTCCAGTGGCTGACTTTCATACGGTGAATGACTTTTCGGAATTAGGAACTGAATATAACTGGGGCTATGATCCGCAGCACTATAATGTGCCGGAGGGGTCTTACTCTTCTAATCCAGCTGACCCGGAGACGCGTATACGAGAGCTGAAACGGCTGGTACAGTCTTTGCATACTGCCGGCATCGGTGTCATTATGGACGTCGTGTACAATCATACGTATTCGGTGGATAAGGGTCCATTTGAGCCTGTCGTACCAGGATATTATTATCGTACGGATGAGCAAGGGAAGCTTACCAATGGATCAGGTGTAGGTAATGAGGTGGCAACCGAACGTCCGATGGTGCGCAAGTATATCAAGGACTCACTACGCTATTGGGCAGAGGAGTATCACATAGATGGCTTCCGGTTTGATTTGATGGCGTTAATTGATACACCGACTGTAGAACAGTTGACCCGAGAGCTTCGCTCTACGGTGCGTCCCGATCTGCTGATCTATGGTGAGCCTTGGACGGGTGGGGAGTCCCCGCAGCCTTTGCTTACGTTAAAAGGAACGCAGCGGGATAAGGGCTTTGCCGTATTTAACGACAATTACCGCTCTGCCATTAAGGGAGATAGCGACGGTACAGGAAGCGGATTTGCCACGGGGGCAGAAAATCAGGAGGAGCGGATACTTCAAGGTGCTTTTGGAGCTATCTATGATTTTACAGCTCATCCATCAGAGACCGTCAATTATGTAACGGCCCACGATAATCTCAATTTGTGGGATAAAATTTTGACGGTGAGACATGTGCGGGAGAATTGTTGTTTTCCGCAGTGGGAGCAGGGGAAACCCAAAGATGGAAGGACAGCCGAACAAGCCGTAGCCGAAGCAGATCCCTATCAGGAACTGGATGAAAGTAACCTACTTGAAAACGAAACTGTACGTAAGTCTCTGTTGGCTAACGGCATGGTTCTGACATCGCAAGGTATTCCTTTTATCCATGCAGGAGATGAACTGCTGCGCTCCAAATATGGAGACCATAACAGCTACCGAAGCTCTGATGTAGTGAACGCCATCCGTTGGAATAACAAGGCGAGGTTTCGTCCTGTGTTTGATTACTACCAAGGCTTAATTGCTTTGCGGCGTAGTCATCCGGCATTCCGTATGGAGCAGCGTGAACTTGTGGAGCGGCATATGGAAGTCTTGCAAAGCAGTGGACATGTGGTCGCTTTTGCTTTGAGACACCATGCTAACGGTGATGCCTGGAATCATATTGTGGTGATTTATAACGGTTCGGATACAGAGCAGACAATATCATTGCCTGCGGAATCGGATCGTTGGCATGTGGTCGTGGATGCACACGGGGCCGGAAATGAGACCCGCTATGAAGTGGTAGGCCATCGTGTGACTGTATCGCGCTGGTCGATGATGGTGTTGTATGATCAGGCTGGACCTCCCCAAGCCTCCTTTTTGACTGAGCAAGATCAAGCTAACGAGCAAGTGGATAACGGAACGAAAGGCTTGGATGAGGGGACAAATCAAGAGATTGCAGGTACAGCAATGACAGATGCCCAGCGAGGAAACGATAGAGCAGTTATTCCGTTTCGTACGATTGAACTGATCTACGAGCGTGCAGACCGGCAATACTCTGGCTGGAATGTGTGGGTATGGGGTACCGGATACCAGGATGGACATGTTGAATTTCACGATTGGGATGATGGTCGGGCAGTAGCCCGCATTCGGGTGGCTCCTGATGTACAGCGAATTGGCTACATTGTCCGCCTGAATCACTGGGATGCCAAGGATGTGGAGGCAGATCGATATATTGAGGTAGACCCGACCCAGTCTGTGATGCAGGTATTGATTCATAGTGGCAGAGAGGAATATTTATTACTGGTTAACGATAACCGGGCGGGATAGACTTATAGGCCTGGTTGCCATATATACACGAGAAAATAGCATTTTTCGATCCTTTCGAGAAATGCTATTTTTTTATGCAAATGTGCGTCAGTTTCAGAAAAAAGGGGTAAAATAGAATTATGGACTTGTTTAGTTTTGCCAGCTTGCTGGCTTATATTCTGTAGTACGACTGGTAAACAAGCAAGATTCTTGGAGGAAAATCATTTGTAAGGTAACCTGAAGGAGGTTGTATATCATGAGTTCTAATGGAGGAAGTATTCAACTAACCGCCCAGCCGAGAACAGAGAAGAAAGGTTCGGCCATTCGTGGATTGAGGTTAAAAGGACGGATTCCAGCTGTGGTTTACGGCTCTGAGATCGAGGGAACCCCTGTACATGTCGATGCCAAGGAATTTAATAAAGTAATCAGAACCGGACGTTCAGAGGTTTTTAACCTCTCAGTAGAAGGCGGAGAAACGATTCCAGTCATTATTAAAGATTATCAACAGCGTGACAATCAATGGTTGCATGCCGACTTTTTGAAAATTTCCAAAAACAAACCGCTTCGCGTGCGTGTTTCAATTGATTATCAGGGTACACCTGTAGGTACAAAATCAGGCGGTATTCTGCAAGTTCAAGAAACAGAAGTCGAGGTTGAAGGTTTGCCTTCTGACTTGCCGTCCACCATTGAAGTGGATGTATCCGCACTGGACATTGGCGACAAGCTGAGCGCAAGCGACTTGAAGCTTCCTAAGGGCGTGACGCTGCATGTCTCTGAAGAGGAGTTGCTGGCATCCGTGATCGTTCCGCGTGCAGTCGAAGTAGAGAATGCTGCTGTGGAAGGTGATGCAGCGGCAACTGAAGGTGCTGAAGAGGCTTCCGAAAACAAGGAATCTTAATGGATTCAGCAGGCACATTAAACGTTTGCTAATTAAAGAAAATGATTAAACTGTGAATTAAAGCCGTTCCCTGTTAGAGGGGCGGTTTTTGTCTTTAAAGTACGACCATCATTCAATACGCGTTCTGATATGACGATATATATAGTATGGTATTTACATTTTTATTTTATAAATACCTAATATATCTCTAAGGAGCGCGTACACAATCATGGACAGAACGAATGAATTGTTGTGGCAAAGAAACAAATTGGTGATCATTATTTTTTGGATTATGACTTTGAGCAGCATCGTCCCGGCAATATCTAATCCCTCGATGTGGATATCTAGCGGTGTAGGATTAGTAGTCGCGGCAGTTTTGACGATTCTGAATATACAAAAGATAGGAATCCGGCTTATACCTTGGATTATTACATTTTATAGTGCATTAATATGTATATTTGTGAACTTATCTAGCGTGGAGGTAGTGACTACGATCTTTATTTGTTCATTGTTGTTACTCTACCCATCTTATCCATATTTTCTGGTAGCTATGACTTTAAATCTATGTAATATTTTTATACAAATTACGATCGGTACGCCTGCAACTCTGCCAGCTACCGGTTCTTTGCGTTATGTACATGAATTTATTATTGTAGTGCTGATTGGGGTACTATTGCTAGTGGTATCGGTGTTAAACCAAAAGCAGTTTAAGATAACGGAGGAACAAAATAAAAATATGGATTCCACAAGGCAACGTATTGAATTTCTGTTTGAGCAAGTGAGGCAAGCTGTAGCGGGATTACATAGCTTTACAGAACGATTCAGGAATCAAGTGGATGCTACAGGCATTGTGACGAATGAAGTCGCCATCGGGTTTCAGGAGGTTGCCAAAGGGGTAGAGATGCAGGCTTCGAATATCACTGAGGTCACCGATAACTTGGCTCAGTCTGACCGGCATGTGCGCGAGGTTGCCGATCATTCCCGGGAGCTGAAGCAGCTCTCTGAAGATACGAAAAATGCCGGCGGTAGAGGGAGTAGTCAACTGCTTGCATTAACGTCCCAAATTAAAGATTTGGGTCAGGTGATGAGTCGTACCAAAGAAGAATTGGATGAGTTTAAATTGCAGAGTGACAATATGTCTGCCATGCTTAAAGATATTACTCAAATTTCAAAGCAAACCAATTTGCTGTCCTTGAATGCATCCATTGAGGCCGCCAGAGCGGGAGAGCATGGAAAAGGATTTGCGATCGTGGCTGGAGAAGTGCGTAATTTGGCTGAAATGGTTGGGAACACCTCAGTGGCGATGGAGGGTATTTTGGAGCAGCTGAGAACTCAGATGGATTCTGTCGTAAGCCAATTTGACATGGGACAGGAAAGATTACAGCAAAGCATGGAGTCGGCACATTCGACCGAAATTGTACTGGAAGATATCCTGCAAAATGCCAATAAAGTATTGGTGCAGGCTGTGGAGGTAGAGTCCAGTACGAATAGTATGCAACAATTTTCGTCTCAGGTCGTTCAAGAGATGATGGAATTTTCCAGTGTGACAGAACAAGCAAGTGCAGCGTCTGAACAAATTTTGGCTGGAGTAGAAGAGCAGCAAAATATAACCTCCAATATGGTGGCGGGATTTAGTGAGCTGGAGGCATTGATTATTCAGTTGAAAGAGCTGGTCCATGATCAGAATGAGAACAACAGCTCTAGTGAAATCGGCAAAAGTAAATAACCGAAAAGCATCATCATCGGACTAGAGATCCGGGGCTTATCGCTAACAAGCGGTATCCCCGGTTTTTTACTTCTTATTGGGAAGAAGGGAAGGAATGAGGTGGGAAGTTTTAGAAGCTATAATTAGATGGAAGTTGATGGTATAATTTGTGGCAGTTTAAATGCTTTGTAACAAGGGGGAATGACCGTGATGATGGGAAAGCAAGCACCTAAATTAAAAGCTGGAGACGAGATACGCATTCTTTCGCCATCCCGAAGCTTATCTATTGTTTCTGAGGAAAATCGCCTGATTGCCCAGAATAGACTGGAAATGATTGGGTTTAAAGTGAGTTTTTCTCAGCATGTGATGGAAAACGATGACTTTGCATCTTCTTCGATAGAGTCTAGAGTAGCTGACTTGCACGAAGCTTTTGTCGATCCAAAGGTAAAGGGCATTCTGACCTCCATTGGGGGGTATAATGCCAATCAGCTTCTAGCCCATCTGGATTATGATCTGATCGGCGCTCATCCTAAACGATTATGTGGCTATTCGGATATAACGGCGTTAAGCCATGCGATTTATGCCAGAACAGGGCTTGTCACGTATGCAGGACCTCACTTTTTGACGTTCGCTATGTTGCGAGGAAATGAATATACGACGACTTATTTCCAAAGGTTAATGTTGGAAGAGGGCAGCATTCAAATCCAATCGTCGCCAGAGTGGAGTGACGATACTTGGTATCTGGATCAGGATCAAAGAAGCTTTCACCGCAATGCGGGTCCATATGCGATTCATGAAGGCGAAGCAGAGGGTACGATTGTGGGCGGAAACTTGTGTACTCTGAATTTGTTACAGGGAACCCCATACATGCCAAGTCTAAAAGGAACCATAGTGTTTGTTGAAGATGATTACGAAAGCTCGCCCGCTACATTTGACCGGGATTTGCAATCATTGTTGCACCAGCCTAGATTTGATCAGGTTAAAGGAATCATCATAGGACGATTTCAGAAGGCTTCGCATATGACAGAAGAATTACTGCGGCAAATTATTCGTTCGAAAAGAGAATTGGCATCTATTCCTGTGATTGCAGATGCCGATTTTGGTCATACCACGCCGCAGTTTACATATCCGATTGGCGGGAAGGCGCTTATTCGTGCCCGTAATGGCAGGGTGGGGATTGAAATATGTGAATAATGGGTTTTTATTTGGGAGGAACGCATGTGAACGCCTTGCTGGAAATGCTGATGCAGCTATTTGAGCGCGCAGCATTGTTGCTGATTTGTTTGTTTTTTATTACACGTATCCCCCGGTTTAAGGAAACCTTGCAGAAGAACAGTCATTCTCCGGCAGAGCTGACGTTACTAACATTGATTTTCTGTATGTTTGCCCTGTTTGGTACCTACACCGGGATTGAGGTTGAAGGCTCGCTGGTTAACGTTCGAATCATTGCAATTATGGCGGGCGGTATTTTGTTTGGACCCTGGGTTGGGATCATTACAGGTATTGTATCGGGAATCCACCGTTATCTAATTGATATCGGGGGAGTGACCTCGATTCCGTGTCTGATTACAAGTATTCTGGCAGGTGTGGTGTCAGGATATATCGGCCGCCGAGTCAATCGTTCTAAAAGATGGCTGGTCGGCATCGCTGCAGGTATGGTCTGTGAAGCGTTGACGATGCTGCTCATTCTGGTGATGGCAGAACCCCATGGACTTGGAGTGGACATCGTTTCTAAGATCGGCCTACCGATGATTATCGGAGAAGTCAGTATTGGTTTAATTGTTCTGTTGATCCAGAGTGTGGAAGGGGAAAAGGAGAATATCGCGGCCAGACAGGCCAAGCTGGCATTGGATATTGCCAACAAGACGTTGCCTTATTTTCGTTCGATTAATGCGGAATCCTTGCATACGATTTGCTCGATTATAAAAGAAGACATCAAGGCAGACGCGGTGGCGATTACGGATACCAGAGATGTACTGGCTTACGTCGGATTTGGCGAAGAGCGCTATCATATCGGGGATGAAATCATTAGCGATGTGACTAAATCGACGATCCGCAGTGGTAAAATCACGATCCGCAACCATATTGCTGACGACAAAACGCCCCAAATCCAGTCTCTGCTCATTATCCCGTTAGAGGAGCGGGGAGAAGTAACCGGAACCCTAAAGATTTACTACCGAAAAGCTTATAAAATCACGTATCCGTTGCAGACGATGGCGATTGGCTTGTCTCAGATCATTTCCACGTTAATGGAAGTGTCGCGTGTGGAGCAAATTAAGGAAGCGGCGAATAAGGCCGAGTTAAAGGCACTCCAGACGAAGATTAACCCTCATTTTCTGTTCAACGCGTTAAATGCTATTGCCTCGACGACACGCACTAAGCCGGATAAGGCACGAGAACTGATCATTAATTTGTCAGGCTATCTGCGTTACAATTTGGAGCTGAATGATGATTTGATCGAAATTCATAAGGAGCTTCAGCAGGTGTCTGATTACGTAGAAATTGAAAAAGCACGTTTCGGCAATCGGCTTCAGGTGGAGTACGTAATGGATGAGGTGTCAGTGCGGATTCCGAGCCTAATTATCCAGCCCCTGGTTGAGAATGCGATTAATCATGGAATCCTCAAGAAAAAGGGACCGGGTACAGTAACTATTTCTGTAAAGAATCGTGGCGAAAAGGTGCGTATTTCTGTAGCTGATACCGGGGTGGGTATACGGGACGATGTAGTGGATAACCTATATCGTGATCAAGTTCCGGCTAAACAGATCGGCTTGTACAATGTGCACAGAAGACTCAAGCTTATGTACGGTGAAGGAGTCATTATTCTTAAACATGATCCGGGTACCGAAGTATATTTTGACATACCAAAGGAGAAGTCATGAAGGCCATAATTGTAGAAGACGAACTTCCAGCGCGTGAAGAGCTGGAGTATCTCATTCAGACTCATAGTAGCATTGAGGTGACCGATAGTTTTGAGGATGGGCTGGATGTGTTCCGGTTTCTGCAAGATCAGGAGACGGATGCGATTTTTCTGGACATTAACATTCCTTCATTGGACGGGATGCTATTGGCACAGAATATTAGCAAATTTGCTAAAAAGCCCTATATTATTTTTACGACCGCCTATAAAGAACATGCGGCGCAGGCTTTTGAACTGGAGGCGTTCGACTACATTCTTAAGCCATATGATGAAAAACGGATCGCATCCATGCTGCATAAGCTCGAAAATGCTTATGAGCAGCGAAACGCTCAAATACAGGAAGCTGTCCAGGCTGGGCAACCCCGAGCTGCTGAAACCAGTACCGTTGCTGCTCCGGGGCGTATTAATCTGCTGAAAAATGACAAAATTATCGTAACGGATGCGAACGATATTTACTATGCGTGTGCGCAGGAAAAGGTAACTCGTGTCTTTACAAGGCACGAAGAATATACGATGCCGATGAGCATTTCGGAATTTCATGCCCGCTTGCCGCAGCAGGATTTCTTTCGCTGTCACCGATCGTATACGGTTAATCTGTCGCAAATCCGTGAAATTGTACCTTGGTTCAATCATACGTATCTCCTGCGCTTGCGTGGACTAGAAGCAGAAATTCCGGTGAGTCGCAGTAAGGCCAAGGAGTTTCGGCAAATTATGCGACTTTAAAGGCATTTCATTCCGCTGTAGGTGCATTTCATTCCTCAAACGATTTCTAGCTGACATGCAGAGTTATAATAACCGTGTAAACAGAATCCTTACAGAATTGCTCTTTCACAGGCGCAAAGCGTACTGGATTCACGGTTATCATCATAACAAATGGATGCTGTAGAGCCGGAATGAAAAGAGGAGATCAATATGAAATCAAACAGCGGAAATCGCCTGCTGGTCGTACTGGGAACGATTATTG
This sequence comes from Paenibacillus sp. TSM33, assembly GCF_056099025.1. Taxonomy (NCBI): domain Bacteria; kingdom Bacillati; phylum Bacillota; class Bacilli; order Caryophanales; family Paenibacillaceae; genus Paenibacillus; species Paenibacillus sp. TSM33. Next base: position 1,387,861 of record NZ_JBLZXB010000017.1, on the reverse strand, counting down.
TTCAAATGGGATTAGGTACCATTTACACATGGAGTTTATTTAATCAACCGTTGGTGGACCGCTTTGGCTGGAACCTCAGTTCGGTCGCTATTACATTTTCAATTACCAGTTTTGCACTCGCGTTTGCTACGTTATTTGCAGGCAAGCTACAGGATAAATGGGGACTCCGTCGTCTGATTTTGTGTGCAGGTATCGTGTTAGGGGCAGGGCTCATGCTCAGTTCACAGGTAACTTCGTTATCCCTGCTGTACATTTTGGCGGGTATTGTCGTAGGTTTTGCGGATGGAACGGCATATATTACATCATTGTCAAATCTGATTAAATGGTTTCCTGAGAAAAAAGGACTTATTTCCGGTGTTTCAGTTGGGGCTTACGGAACAGGCAGTCTGATATTCAAGTATATTAACGGTTCGCTGATTCAGTCTGTTGGCGTATCGCAGGCATTTTTGTATTGGGGTATAATCGTGCTGATCATGATCGTCGGTGGTTCTTTCCTGGTGAAAGAAGCAGTAGTTGTGAACAAACCTTCGGAACAAAATGGGGCTGTACAGCGGGACTATTCCGTTAAAGAAATGCTGCGCACCAAGCAGGCATACCTGCTGTTCGTCATGTTCTTTACCGCTTGTATGAGTGGTCTCTACCTGATTGGAGTGGTCAAAGATATCGGTGTACGGATGGCCGGCTTGGATGTAGCAACAGCCGCTAATGCGGTCGCTATGGTCGCTATTTTCAACACGGCGGGTCGGATTATTTTAGGTACGCTATCCGATAAGGTAGGTCGTCTGAAAGTGGTAGCAGGTGCACTTTTAACAACAGCAGTTGCAGTTACAGTACTGAGTCTGGTACCCTTGAATTTTGGTTTGTTCTTTGCCTGTGTAGCAGGAATTGCTTTTTGCTTCGGCGGCAACATTACAGTCTTTCCTGCCATCGTAGCTGATTTCTTCGGTCTGAAGAACCAAAGCAAAAACTATGGTATTGTGTATCAGGGCTTTGGCCTTGGTGCACTGGCGGGATCATGTATCGCAGCCTTGCTCGGCGGATTCATACCGACCTTTACCACAATTGCTGTGATGTGTGTTGTTTCATTCCTGATTGCCCTCACCATTCGTACTCCAGAACAAGGTAAAGGCAAACTGCGCAGCGAACGGAAGAAAAGTACCAACGGTGTGCGCAGTATGAAGCCAGGTACAAAATTAGGTTAAACGATTTGAGAAAATAGGACCAGATGAATGCCAAAAGACCTGTCATCATTTCTCTAAGGGAGATTATGGCAGGTTATTTGTTTTTCCAATAACCTGATTTACGGTATAATAAAAAGACGTGTAATAAGCCGATATATACAAAAGACATAAGCTAAGAACCTGACAGGAGGACGAGTCATGATCGTGGATACAAGCGGGAATCTGCTTGCCCGCAATACGAAGCTGCGAAATACATATCAAATTCGAAGCGCCTTGTCCCGCAGTGAGCTGGCCATCGTGTATACGGCAAGGCTGTTGGATAACCGAGAAAAGGTGATTGTAAAGGAATTTTTCCCGAATGCGCTGGCTTTGCGGGGGATGGATCGAAAAACAGTCACTTGCAGCGCTTCTATGCAATCCAAATATGTAGAGTTTATGCATTATTTCTTGCGTGAAGGGCAAATGTTGAAGGAATTAAATCATCCGGGGGTTGTCGGTTATATAGATCACTTTGAGGAAAATGGAACTGCTTATCTGGTCATGGAATACTGTGCAGGCAAGACGCTGGATCGAATGATGAAAGAAGAAGCTGTGCCAACGTCTGATCCTACTTTTTTGTACCAAACGCTGCTGCCTTTAATTGATGCCTTGGAGTATATTCATAACAAAGGAATTATTCATCGGGACATTAAGCCAGGCAATATTATGGTTGGGGAACATGGCAACATCAAGCTGATTGATTTTGGCTCTGCTGTGCATTTTGAAGGCAAGGAGCATCCGATCTTCACCACGGCAGGTTATTCTCCGCTGGAATTTTATTCTAACCGTTCGCGACAGGGACCTGTATCGGATATTTATAGCTTGGCCGCAACGCTGTATTATTGCCAAAAAGGATCACCCCCACCGGATGTACCGGGCAGATTATTTGCAGATCGGACCGAACGGATTCGGATCGAAAATGCAGGGATTTCACTACTGCCGTACGTAATTCGGCGTGGCTTGGAGGTACAGGCTAACAAGCGTTGCCGCTCACTTCGATGGTTTAAAGCCGCACTACGTGCGGAATATTGGATAAAAAAAGGGAAGCGCCCTACTCTTACGGTTCGTTAATCGTAAGAGACGGTGCTTCTCTTTTTTTATTCCGACGGGCGTTATCCTGTCGGAGCTTGAATATGGTCGGTGTACACTGAAGTGTTCGGCTTAATCGCCTTGTACCGCAGCTCAATTTCAGTGACGCCGTCCTCAAACGTGATGTACAGTTTGTCACCATACGCCATGACCGCTTTTTTGTTACGGGTCAATCTGATTTTTCCATGCTGCAGGGCGCAACGTGTATCATGTTTCACGATCAGAGTCCCTTTTTTACCCGCGGAAAATAGGATTCGTTCCGCTTCTGACAACGGTTCGTGAACGTCAAGCGTACGGAATAGCTCCTGCAAGCTGACCTTATGACCCGGAAAGGAGGTAAGTGGCCAAGATTTTACCGGAATCTCCTGCCCACTCGCTGTAGCGAGAAAATATCCTTCGATTCTTCCAGCAAACTGCGGCTTCGGTCGCAAGAACCAATACAGAAGAGCAGCTATCACAATGCTGATGGCTACCGTCCATTTAATGGCTGTATACCGGGATTGGACTGAAACGGTCAGTGTAGCGCTGCTGGATGCACCTTCTGGGTCGGTAGCGGTAATCTTTAGCTTCGTGTCACCTGTGTGAAGCTCGGATAGCAGCAGATCATTACCGTTAATCTCGGCATTAATCGTATCCTCAGAAGCTCCTGAATCCAGCTTAAAGTTCAGCTTGTCATGATTGGGATCAACAATAAAATCCGATAAACTTTGACGGGAATCACCGTCTTCTTTTACCAGGCGTATCGTCAGGTCCTTTAAAACTTGTGGTGCTGCATTGGTGGCGTGAACCTTATGTACAATTCCCTTACGGTACCACTGCGGACTGTCCAGAGATAGCTGCCATGTATAGTCACCCGTTTGTGGGAACGCATATTCGGTATGAAAGGCTCCTGACTTATAGGTCATAGGCACCTTTTTAGCTGTACCGTCTTTTACAGGGGTAACTATAATATGGGCTTGGAGAGATGTATATACAGCCTCATCGGTAAGTTTTTGGCCATCCGGTAACAGGAGCTGAGCTTGAAACGGTGTCGCTTGTCCCTTCAGCAATTGCATAGGCTTGTCGTCATGAGTTGCTGTTGCTTGCGTTCCCCCTATAGTAGCTTCAGCCTCCAGTCGATAGCTGCCAAGTAAATTGATTTTAACCAAATCTCCGCGTATACCCCGTAATTTCAACTTCACTTTACCTGCTTGTGGATGCTCAATTTTCAAAATCGCATATCGGCTCGACTTGTACCTGCGGACATTTTCTGAATTGGAGTATAGCTGGGTTTCCAGCAGAGGATGCTCCGACAAAAGCACCAGATTGGCTTCCTCCATACTAGAGTCCGGTAGAGCCACCGTTAATTCTTGCATCTCGCCAGTGGTCGTAATTGCAGCAACTGGAACGAGCTTGGAGCGAATTTGACTGGCAAAAATACGATTCAGAATTTCCGGCAGATCCTCAGCACTACTCGTAATAAAAGAAGCTCCTCCCGTTTGAGAAGCGATCCGTTCGAGTTCTTGCCGGTTTACCGTGCCGTCATGGTTCAGGCCAATCGTATACACCGGGTATCCCTTGGTCTGTGCAGATTTGATGACAGAGGATACATCATTATTCGAGTCACCCTTGGAACGAGAACCAGAAGAGGCACCAAAATCAGTTTCCCCATCTGACAATAAAATCATAAAAGGCTGCCGTCCTTGGGATGCCCCGGCGGCTAGCAGTTCTGAGCCTTTACGCAACCCAAGTCCCAAATCTGTATAGCCAGAACGGTTCAACATTCTGATTTCCTGCTGAATCTGCGATTTTTGCGCTGCCACGCCAATTGAGGTCAATGGTTTTGAGGCAACAACGTGATGGTTGTAGGCAACAAAACCTACGCGCGTACGATCTGCATCACTCAAGTCCATAAACATACTGATGACTTCGGCGGCAATGCCCTCGGGGTCCGTGTCTCTCATGGAATAGCTGGTATCCAGTACAAAAACAGCATCGTAACCCTCGATCGAAGCAGTCCCCAAAGATGCTGCATTAGCCTGATTTACAGTGCAAATGACCCCGTTTAGGCCCATTCGAAAAAATAGTACAAAAGTCATGAAAATGATAATTCCTAGTTTCCTTATTCTGAACATAAGCTCCTCCATCGGCGAGACCAATGTGGGTGTGCCAACTCTCCTAATCCTTGGGATATAAGGGATAAAGGATCAAAACAGATGAAAACAATCACATTAGCCATGAATTTGATACTTTTACGCTTATCAGAAATATCCAATGAACTTCTATCGGTAATTGGATTGCATTTGTGAATATTTCCCTGAAGAAACAGGTCTAACATATCATAAAAATTACGTATTCACGCATAAAATGAGTCAAAATGCCCTGTTTCAATCTGAGACTACAGAAATTGACAAAACTAAAGAGTGCTTTGTATGATAGCTCTCGTATCAACGGCAAAAATTGGGATTGAAGTTAGGAATACGAAATCATAAATTTGAAATTTCTGTGTTATATGACTTTTGATTTTGAATTTTATCTCATTTGAATGCTTTGCCGTTAAAAGCCGAATAGCGCTTCGGATCGATTTTCGAGGTTATATGCCTGTACCGTAAATGTGGTATAAGCTCAATCCTTTGACAAATTTAAATGTTAAGTAGGGGGGGGAGGCAAATGAACTAAAAATGATTATTCGTCCGTTTCAAATTGGACATCCCATGTCCGGATATGGAGCAATGGACCTATAACTCATAATTTATTCATTTGCCGACAGCGATGGAAATCATTTATCAAACCAACCGGACAATGCTTTTTGAAGAGATTAACCCGGAAAAGCTGGACCTGATCACCATTGTAGGTGATGTGAAGGGTATCGACAGCTTGAGCGATGAGAAGATCAAGGAAATTAATCAGCACCTGCTGGTGCGCAGCTTTGATGAATTTTTGGATAAGTTTTCACCGACCGTGTATTCATTTTTTAACGCGGCCAATCAAAAGGTCGTCTACACCCTTAAAAAGCCTGAGGGAATTGATGAAGACAGCATTTCTGAAATTCGTATCAATCAAAGCAATGATTTTCTGAAAATGTTGTTTACGCTCATTGATACTAAGCGCAGTCAAGGAATCACCAATGTAGATTTCAAGTTTGAAAATCTGCTGGATATGATTTCACCGAAAAAGGTTATGGATGATATTCGTCAAGTCCGCAAAGAAATTCACTATATGTACGGTGAATACGACAAGCTGGATGATGGAGATCCGAAGAAACTCGACATGGGTGACAAGCTGAATGCCATGTTTGAGGAAGCGAGCCAGAACTATAACAACGTTATGGCTATGCTGCCACTGGCCATTGAGGACATCAAAACCCGTCTTCTGCTCGGTGGCGCCCAAGAGGAAAACGCCGGTGAGTTGATCCAGGTGGGTATGCTCTCCATTGGGGAAAGCGGCGAACTGAAAATTATTGAAGCGCCGAAGAGCGAAAGTACTGAGCTGATGCTGTTGGATGAGAACAGCACTGGCGATCTCTCCCAAGTATTCGAAGAAGATTATAACTCTATCACAGATACGCCATCTGATTATGTGAAGGACTTGGTGGTTCGCACGTTTGTGCCACTTCCAGCTGTTCAGACCAAGGTTGACACAGCGGTTGAAGTTCAGAACTACAACACGTATCTGGAGTTCTATAAAAATGCCAAGGATGATTTCGTAAAGGCAGTTAAGCCGCTGGTAGAAAAAATCCTCGGTGTCAAAATGTTCTTCGACCAATATGCGACGAAGAGCAAAGGGATGCTGCCGACAATGCTGGTGGCGAATAACAAGCTGGACATGCTGGTGAAAAGCAGCAATATCCCGCGTCTGGAAACGTACCTGAACACCGTGAATGCCAAAAATGAATTCAGCGACACCATCTGGTTCGGGATCGTTCCATCGATCGAGCTGGAAGCAGCCGGTAAGGTAAAGGTTTCTCGTGAACGCTTTAAGGGCAACGAGAAGGTCGTAAAGCAGGGCGGAAATTCAATGGAATCGCTTTCGATGCTGCTGCAAGTCGTGAAGGATTACAAAATTCAAATGTTCTTTAACTTTGAATCCGGTGAAGAGACGACCTTCAACAGTATGGCGACAGCAGGCATCGACAAATATGTCGATAAATGCGCCAGTCTTGTGCGTAGAGAATATAGCGAATTTGCGATTCCTTGTGTACCGAACTTTACCATTATTCCCAAGGATAAATCGGGTGTCATTATTGATAGCAAGATGCTACAGACCGAAGATGGTGTGCAGCTCTCCAAGGAGAAAGAAGATATTCTCAAGCTGTGGATCGAGGGCGTATATGTGGGCGCTGCCTATGTGGCCGCTGGTTTGGTCGCTGCCTATCAGTGTCCTGAATACCTGCGTGAAACATTCAAGACAGTAAATAAAAACTTCCCTGGTGTACGCTTTGACATCGAAGCGGGAGACAACAGTCTGCGCACGGTAACGACGATGGCCAAGGAAATCACCGGTTTCACCAACACGATCAAGGATGCCATCAACCGTAAAAACTTCGGCTTTGTATTCTCATCCGAGAATGCACAGATTCAGGATAAGGATATCCGCCGGATTACTGTCTACAAGGCAAGAAGCATGGCGATGTCCGAGGACGGCTTTGACTCCATCTACAAAACGCTGGTCAGCACGTACATTGAACGTATTTTGCGCTACCAAACAGGAGACTTCAAGCACGAAAATATCGTCCGCTTCTTTAGTAACAATCCGAGCAGCCAGAAGAGCAAGTGGCTGAGCAGCAGAGGTTCTGTGAACTCAATCATTCAGGACGGAGACGATATGAGCTTCATTATTGACGAGAAAAGCAATATGTGCCATATCGATCTGGTCTTCAATGGCAATGTGAAGAACCTGGAAGTCATGATCACTAAGGGAACCAGCTCGGTCAAATCATGATCCGAGCACTACGAAAGATGGTAGAGGCGTTTCTATCCAGAACCGCCTTTATACATAAATCGCGGAGAAGCACTGCTTCTTCCGCCATCATTTTACCTAATATCAAGGAGGCAACACACATGGGATTCAGATTGAAAGTAGAAGGACAAGAAACAATCGAGCTGGGCTTGGATAACATCCAAACGGTTATTTATGACACCGATACACCGGACGATTCCAATGCACGCTCCACTGACGTAGGCTCCACGCTGCGTATCAGCGGTAAAATCATCACAGCAGTAGACGGTGACAGCGCGGATGACACGCTGAAACTGGCTTTGTGGTCTCTGGTTCCTGCTGAAAAAGCAGACAGCTACCGTAAAGTAACACTGGAAGTTATCGCAGCAGATCAAGTGGTGCGTAAAATCTACTTCCCGAATGCTTTCGTTGTAGACTACAACGAGCACTTCGGTGACACAGAAGGTGTAGGTGCGTTTACACTCTACATCAAACAAAAGAAAGACAAAACCGAGCTGGCTACTATCGACGGCGGATATCCGGTTTAAGCTTGACGTCTTAACGTTAAGCGCAGCTTAAACACACACTCACCCGGCGCATACGTGAAGGGTGGATAAATATTAAGAGGCCTACGGGTCTCTTAATATTTATTTTTTTCGGAGAGGGGAACATCAGACAATGACCAACTACTATGAGCTGCTCGGTGTCGGCCGGGATGCTTCGGAGGCAGAGATTAAGCAAGCTTACCGTAAACTGGCCAAAAAGTATCATCCTGATACCAACCAGGGAAGCGAGGAAGCAACGCGCAAGTTCAAGCTGATTCACGAGGCTTACAATACCTTGCGTGACGAAGCATTGCGGCAGGCATACGATGCTGAGCTCATCCGAAAAGCTACGGGAACTAGCGGAGAACAGCAGGATAAAGCGAGAGGGGCAGCACCTTCAGGCGGTACGCGCAGGACAGCTAAAGGATTCAATCCGGCTGACATAGGCACTGATTTTGAGCAATTTTTCGGCTTTCATCCGAAAACGAAGGAAGGCTCACCAGGGAAAAAAACGAAAAAATCCGGTGATCCGACGGATACCTCAGCCATGTTCAACCAATTTTTTGGTATTCGTAAAAAGTGATGATTTCAGGATAGAAACGGGGGAAGCAAGCAGTGAAAACGGCGCAGAGCAGATGGGTTTTCATCATAGATGTTGCCATGTTCGGGCTGATGCTGGCGATCGCCTTTTATGTGTTTAATCGTACAGGCTACAGCGGTTTGAAGACTGTGGTCGCGATAGGTATTGGGATTAGCGTGCTTGTATACATACTGCGCAATCTGGTGTCCGTGGTACCTGTGCCCAAGCCAAAGGCAGAGCGTAAACGGATTGCCAAGCTGGTGTTGATTGATGAAGAGGGTGAGTCTGTTAAAGAATGGTACATCGAAAGCGAAACATCATTGTTAATCGGCAAAACAACATCACGCTCTGAGGCGGATATTGATTTAGCAGGTACAGATTATGCTTCCTTGGTAAGTGTGGAGCATGCGGTACTCAACCGGGTAAACAGCGACTGGTTTGTGGAGGATGTGGATTCTGGCAATGGGACTGGGCTACGGTCTGCGAACGAAAGTGTCACCAAGAAGCTGGAAGGTGGCGAGCTTTACCGCATTTACTCAGGTGATTTATTATATATTGCCAATACCAGGCTGCTCGTTAAATAGAAGAAATTACACAATCCTTAGATCGCTGTAAAGACAATCAAGACAATGGGGGAAGGAACTGATTATGAGTTTGACAAGATGCCCGAACGGACACATGTTCAGTACACGAAAGCACGGAAATACGTGTCCATATTGTAATTCAGTAGTAAATATAGCCGCACCCAAGAACACCGAACCAGCAGCGAAAACAAACGTTGCGGGAGACGATGAGAAAACCATGCCGTATTTAGGCGAGACGGTGGGGATTCACCCGGTAACCGGATGGCTGGTATGTATCGAAGGAGCACAGGTGGGTCAGGACTATCGCATTATGGCGGAGAAAAATTTTATCGGGCGCGCAGAAGAAATGCACGTCCGTATTATCGGAGACAACACGATTTCCCGCAGAAATCATGCGGTCATTGTGTATGATCCGAAAAAACGCAACTTTTACTTGCTGCCAGGCGATTCGTCAGGCTTGGCGTATCACAATAACGAGGCGGTATATTCACCAGTGGAACTGGCTGCTTATGACGTGATTCAGCTCGGGCGCAGCAAATTTATCTTTATTCCGCTGTGCGGCGCTCATTTCGAGTGGGATAACGAAAATTAGAACGGAAGTGGGCAATAGTGCAGGGAGGTAACGAGATGCAGCCTTATTTTGTTGTATGTGGAGCTGTGGTGCTATTCGCTGTTCTTCTTATCATCCGTATACGACTGACGCGAAGTTCCGGCAGCCGTATCGTGAGTGGAATTGAGATTGGAAATGGGCAAACGATCGGGAGCCGGAGCGAGCAGGATGATTATTTCTCCAGTATGACCACCCCTGTCGGTACGTTGGCTGTTGTTGCAGATGGGATCAGCGGGCTAGCTAATGGACGCATGTCCAGTACCTTGGCTGTGACGACTTTTACGAAGGCATTTGCCAAGTTAGAAGATGCAACGAATTTGAACGGGTATTTTGCAGAGGCGGCAACCCAAAGCAATCGCGGTATTTTGCAAAATTTGAATGGGCAGGGCGGGGGAACGACGCTCGCGGCGGTCATTGTGTGCGGCTATCAGCTGTATTACGGAGCGGTGGGCGACAGCTTGATTACAATTTACCGCAATGGTCACTTTCAGACTGTCAATTCCAAGCATACAGCTGAAACACTGCTGGAGAAACGAGTGCTTGCTGGACAAATGACCTCGGAGGAAGCTAAAACGAGTCCTGTACGTAATCAACTGGTCAACTATTTGGGTTATGAAGGTTTTGAGAGCATGGAACTGGGGAGTGCGCCGATTCGTCTGTATTCGGGTGATTATGTGCTGCTGTGCAGTGATGGCATTTCGGAGGCGCTGACGGAGATTGAGCAGGAAGAGATCATGCGCAAGGGCGGAACACCGCAGGAAATGGCGGATGCCATGATCGACACCATCAACGATAAAGGGTTTAAAAGTCAGGATAATGCGACAGTGGTTATTTTGGCGATAGGATGAAACAAGAAAGACGGGGGTAGCGATGCGCAAGGACAACAGCGATTTTAGTACCGCCTTTGTGTCGGAAGCGGGCTCTTATATAGACAACCGGGACTATTTTGCATTCATGGAGACGGACGACATGGCCTGTTATGTCCTCGCAGACGGTATGGATTCGGATCAGGAGCTGCGCAGCGCAGAAATGGTTGTCAAAACGGTGCTGGAAAACTTTATGGAGAAGCCTTCCATGTCCAAGCGGCGCTTGATGAGAGATCTGCGTGAAGCGCAGGAATGGCTGCAATTTGAAAGTCGCCGCGTTCGGCTCAAGGCCAGCTTGCTGATGGTAGTGACCAACTACAATAAAATGGTGTACGTTTCGTGCGGTAATGTGCGGCTATATCATTTTCGCAATGGAAGGCTTAATTTCCGCAGCAAGGACCATAGCCTGGCTCAGTCATTGGCAGATGATGGACGTATTCCAGACGAAGCGACCAGTACACACGAGGAACGGGGGAATCTGCTGGAATATCTCGGGAATCCGAATGGGGTTCATGCCCATTACGCCAAAAAGACACAGCTTGCAGATGGAGATGTCATGCTGCTCGCTACATCCGGGATGTGGGAGGACGTTGAACTGGCGGAAATGCTAGGTGCGCTGGAGGAAGCGAAGGACCCGGGTATGCTAACGGATACGTTGGAAGAGGTCCTGCTGAGCAAACAGCGCCGGACGGTGAATAATTACACGGCTGCTGCCATTTATGTAAACAAAGTTTTTCAGGAAAAGCCTAAAAACCGTCGTAAGCTGATCAAACGGATCTTGATTGCGTTGCTCGCCTTTGTAATCGTGGGTGGGGGAGCATGGATTACACTGGCGCGTATGGCTGCGAACAAAGCGGCTGCGCTTGAAACGATGATCGAATCGGCTCAGGCCGCGGATGATTATGCAAGGGCTGGCGATTATGCAAAAGCGCTCAAATCCTACAGTGAAGCGAAAAACGCGGCAGTTAAGATTAATGATAAAATTCACAAGCGGTTGTACACGGCAGAGCAGAAAGTATCTCAGTTGATGATCGACGGAGACGGCTATGTGGAAAAGGCCGATTTTACCAAAGCTGAAGCCAGCTACGATAAAGCACGGAAAAGCGCCGGGCTATATCCACCATTTAATGTGAAGGACATTGAGCATAAAATCGACCAACTGGACAGCTATGCCGAGACGGCGAGCTGGATGAAGGACGGAGATTTAAAATTCCAGGGTGGTGATTACACAAATGCACTCAAGCTGTACAAAAAAGCCAACAAGGCTGCGATGGAATCCGGTTATACGTCCGCGCAAAAAGAGCTGGAGAAGAAGATTACAGAGACCAATGATAAATTGACAGCTATTCAGCAGCAGCTCAAGGAGATTCAAGCTGGCAAGCTTCAGGCCAAAGGGGATCGGCTGATGAAAGATCTCGATTATGAAGGGGCCATTGATGCTTATAGCGGGGCACAGGAGATTTATCAGGAGATTGATAAGCTCGAAAGTGTTCTGGCGCTGGAGCGGAGCATAGCCAAGGCGGAGGAAAAGCAGAGCGCGGAGCAGCAGAAAAATGGACAACTTCCTGCTGGATTGGGATTGTCTGACGGAGTGTTGAACGACACGGATGCTGGAGACGCAGCGAGCGAAGCTCCATCTTCCGCTGCGGCAACCTCTGCTACAGCATCGCAAACGAAGACTGTGCCGACGGCTTCAGCCGGTACTACGCCCGCGAAGAAGGAAGCCTCTCTGGCTGCAAAAAGCGGTGGTACGGGGGATGGCAATGCCGCTTCGACCAAGGTGGACACCAGCAAAGAGCAAGGAACTGCTGATTCTGCTTCTAAAGCAGTCGGGGCGTCGAATTCAGAGAGTCAGGATCAGGCTGCTGCGAACGGGAAATAAGTTTTTATGTTCATTGAATGCTGGAGCCGGAAAGGAGTGAGACGTCGTGAAAGAGCTGGTACAAGATCGTTTGAGCAAGATGGATGATTTAGAGCAGAGACGTTTACTGAAAAATATGATGGCGGGGGTATTTATGAATCTCGTCGAATATCAGGAAGAAATGACCCGCCAGCTAGAACGGCGGGTATTTGAGGAAATTGAGAATACGGAAGAAAAGTTTGATGTGTATGTGTCATTGACATCGCGTGAGGACTATGACCCGATTCATGAATTTTTATATCCTGTGTTGCCCTCCGATGCAGTAGAAAAACAGGTAGACATCAGTCGTGTGGCAGAGGTGGTGCGCGAAGGCGGGGAGATGCCGCTGTTTACGCTTTTTCTCGAAATGGAGACCGAACGAATCTCGGCACTGGTACGCAGCAAACGTATTTTCTCAGGAATGCTGGTCATGGAAACCGGAAACTATCCGATTCGTTTTCGTCTGGAGCATAATCGTTCTTATATGTTGGAGATTGAGCAGTTGTATCATACATTTATGCAAAATGGTATGCCGTGGAAAACGATTAATCACCCGTACGCTTATAAATTTGTGGACTGTGTATTGATTGGTGGGGACGGTGAGCCGGCTGCCCATGAAGAAATTCATGAAATCACCATTTCGTTGGAGGAATTCGACGTTTATAAGAAAGCCGATGTTTTCCCGCTATGGAACATTGAAAGACTGGCTCTAAAGAACAGCGGTTTTCCTATACCAGCTATAGATCGTGTGAACTACGAGCATGTGCTGCCTTTGCGTAAAACAGGACCAGAGCATGGTTACCTGATTGACGGGGCTGAAAGCGATATCCGCTATATCAAGCGGACAGAAGAGGAACTGACGATTGTCACACCACGTGATAAATCTGGCGAATGGAATGTGTTGAAGGTTACGAAACCAGTTACAACCAAGCTTAGTCGTCAGACTTATCCCGTATTGTCCAATCGGCGGCAGGACAGCTTTTTGGGTCGCTATGCTGGGAAACAGGCCGTGATTGTCCGGGCCAAAGCAGAGATCACGCGCATCGTCAATTCGTTTGAAGCGGCACAGGGGCTAGAGCTAGAGCGTGTGGACATCTGGGGAGGTGCAGGGAGAAATGATATAAGCAACCTTGTAACCAAAACTCAGACGTATCCGTTAAATCCGTTTGTTAGCGATAATGTACGGACAGAGGATGGCAAGCAGATCATGCGTTTGGGGTTCAGACGTGGTTCTGAGGATGTTGTGCCAACCACACCTGCTTACATTTTGTCCGATTTAATGAGCTTTCTGGTGTCAGAAGTGCAGATGTATTTTCCAGAGTACAAGTGTGAAGGAGAATGGGTGTGAATTATGTTTGGGATTTGCTCATGCGTGCAAGGAAACAGGGGCTGGATGTAGATAAATTCCGCTTCGTACCCGCTGTCAGCTACTCTCCGTATATGGAACTTAGCTTGGCTGAGCTGAATACGTCCCATTTGGAGCAGGTAGTGGAGATTAATCCGTACTACCGCTTTTATTCTATTTTTCGGGATCTGTTTCCACCGGATGCAGCAGATGATCTGGAGCTGAGAGAATCGTTATTTGATATTATGATGCATTTTCTGGCGGAGATCGATTTGTATCAAGGGATGAATCGACGAGAGTATCATATAAAGTTTGTTCAGCGTGATATTGCGGATGGCATCTTTGGCCCGAAGGTAAAGGAAGCCTTTGGACTATTAAACCGTGAGGAACAGGACGCGATTGCTGAAGGCCTGCTGCGCCTGTATGAGACGGGGGAAGCCGTACATCTGCTAAAACAAACGATGCGTCGCGTCTTCCATCGCTCGATCATTTACACCAACTGTGAGGAAAAAGACGAACTGCTCATATATATTGGTCAGGAGGAGACGATGCTCTCACGAATCAAAGTGGATTTGATTCTCGATTTGTTTCTTCCAGCACGGTTTACGACGGAATTGTATTGGACCAGTCATTTCGGCATTTTGGAGGAAGACCCTACGATGAAAATTGACGCTATCGCCCTCTATTAAGGCTAAATGGCTAAGAAAGGACATGTGAACGATGAACGGACCCTATACATACAGGTTGCTAGACCCGCTCACCGATCGAAAAAGCGCTCGCTTCACAACCAAATACACGCGGGCGGAATTGGAGCAAATGACGACCTTTCAATTGCGCGGGATATGTGATAAAGAGCGACTGGTCGAGGGCTTTGCGAATCGTCTGGCACGTGAAGAATTGATTCGCGTAATTTTGCGATTTCGTAGCGCGGAGGAGCATCTACTCATCACCAGACCCAATCCTGGCAGTTTTGAACGTATACAATTGGCACTACAGCGCAACTGGAATGACCGCCCGCAGGAGAGCGGCGGTATCCGGGTTCCCGCCAAAATCACGCTGTATCAGGGGGTGCGCACAGGTCGCATGGACAACTATCGGATCGAATCCGATTTGCCTTGGCTGAGCTCATCTAATGTGCTGCTGGTGAATGCGACAGGGGAATTATGTGGTGTTTTAAATTTGGTGAAGGATGAGGGACGAACAGGCGTATATTATCTTTCTCGTCACCGCGATGCTGAACTGCGAGAGACGTCCAATCATAGCTATAGCTTGCTGTTTCTGCGAAGACAGGAGTCAGAATATTTTTATAACCTCTACTATGGAGATAAGCCGATGCTACCGCTGAAACTTCAGGGTCACCGAATCCCGGTGGCAGAGCTGATCATTCGGGGAACGGAAACAACCGATGCGGTACTGGCGATTGATTTTGGCACCTCGAACACTACGGCAGGTGCTTATTTGGATAGTTCCTACGTTACGGCCCCTGATACAGGGATGAGCAGCACAGTAAGGCTGGACGCCATCAATTATGTATCATTCCCTGGTCCAGAAGGTACGGAAGGCGACTGGATCGAAGTGTTGCCGACCGCTATTCGCGTCGCGGACTGCTCCAATCCTGAGCATATCGTTTATGCATTTGGGGAGGAGGCATTACGTGGAAGCGATGTGGCAGGTAGCCGTGCCACGGTATTGCGGGGAATTAAACGTTGGGTCAATGACTATAAGCGAATCGAAGAATTAATGGATTCTGAGGGAAATACAGCAACCGCTTCCCGCAGCGATATTTTAGCAGCGTTTATCCGTTATGTGATTGCTACAGCCGAGCAGCAATTTAAGTGTCGATTTCGCAATTTACACTTTTCTGCTCCTGTCAAGCTGCAGCCCCAGTTTATTGAGATGTTTAGCGATATTTTGCCCGATTATCGGATTGAAGCGGAGGACGCGCTGGACGAAGGGCTGGCAGTGCTGTACAACACGTTGGCAGACCAGATGGAACGAGGAACTTTTGCAGACGGTGAGGAGTATCAGGCACTTGTCATTGATTGTGGTGGGGGCACGACTGATTTGTCTTCCTGCCGCTTCCGGATTGAAGATGGACGTATTGCTTACAAGCTGGATATTCACACAACGTATGAAAATGGGGATACCAATTTTGGTGGAAATAATCTGACGTATCGGATTATGCAGTTTATGAAAATTGTATTTGCAGGTTATTATGCTGCTGAGACGCGTTTGCCTGACACTGATATTGATGCTCTGATCGGCATTCCTTCGGGAGATTTGTACCGTCATGTGGATGAGTTTGGGGTAGATGCTGTATACGCAGGGCTGGAGGAACGCTATCGTGAGGCAGAGGCGATCTTGCCTACCGCGTTCAAACGGTATGAGCATGCTACACGGGATGAATATCAACGGGTACTGAGTAATTTTCATCTGTTGTGGAGTGCAGCAGAAAATATGAAAAAGGAATTTTTTCTACGTACGGGAATCTTGCGCAGCCGCTTTGAATCCGAGCAGGTATTATCTGCTGAAAGCGACCTGAACATTGCTGTAATGGATCGTTGGCTGGTTTCGGTCATTGAGAACGGACGGTTCCGTGATGAATATGGTTTGCCTGATGTGGTGTTTAATATTCGTGAAGTACAGCAGCTGCTTAAGGCAGATATCTACAATATCGTGCGTAAGTTTCTGGATGATTTTTATTTGGAGGGGCGCTTGCAGGATTATTCGATTATCAAATTGACCGGGCAGTCCTGCCGGATAGACGTGTTCCGCGAAGCACTCAAGGAATTTGTGCCTGGGCGCAGTATTGAGTTCCGACAAAAGGCAGAAGACCTAAGCCGGGTACCTGAATTGAAAATGGCCTGCCTGCGTGGGGCTATCCGTTACCTGAACGCTAAAAAAATGGGAACCATTGAGCCTGTCATTATCAATCATATTCCGGCTATTCCGTATACGGTCAGCGCATGGACGCATACGGGGCGTGAGAAGGAACTGATTGCGAGTTTGGAAAGCAATCGGATACGCGGTTCTATATCCCGGCCGTCTCAAGCGGTCGAAGTGGAATTTTTCCTGACGGCCAACGGGGGCAAGCTTCGTCAGCGCCATGTATACCGCAGTCAGCCAGATGCTTTTGAACCCATGCCGTATGAGGAAATCGAAGAGCTGTACGGCCGGGATATCCCACAGGATGATACGGACTCCATTCGCAATGAGGAAACGAAATATTTTGTTTTTGTCGGGGATAGTCGTTGGGGATTCTATGTCGTACCGATTACTCGCCGTGATGAATTGCTGTATCTGGGTCCGAAGCACTTTTTTGCCTTCGAAAATGATCTCTCCGAGCTGGATTTCTTTGACGGCACGAAATAATAAATTAAGGATTTTGCAAAATGCAGAAATCAGAAAAGCACACAACACATGGAGGAAATAACATGCTGTATGCAGGTTTTTGGAAACGAACTTTGGCCTATATTATTGACAGCCTTATTTTAGGATTTGTATTTATGATCATCGGACTGGTCTGGATCATCATTCAGGCCATTGGAGATTGGGTGCCATCTCCGGCAGAAACCTCTATGCTGACAGACGGGGCGACTGCTATTTTTACTATGCAACTATTAGGACAAACTTTGATGAATTTGGGGGCTTCATGGTTGTATTTTGCGATCATGGAATCGTCCAAATGCAGAGCTACGGTGGGCAAGCTGGCTCTTGGTATCGTTGTAGTAGATGAATTTAACCAAAAGCTGAGCTTTGGGCGTGCGAGTGCCCGCTACTGGAGTAAAATTGTATCGAGTATCATTTTGTGGATCGGTTTTATCATGGCAGGCTTTACGGCTAGAAAACAGGCTCTTCACGATCTGATTGCCCGTACCTATGTTGTGGACAAGCGCGAGCTGAATTATATACTGCGCGAGCAGGCTCAACGCGGAGCCGGGATGTAAAGGTAGATCAATAAATTCTGAGATTATAATGAATCTCGGTCTTTAATCAGGGGGAGCACGATGGATTTACGCAGATGTATAGAAAAGAATTGTCGCCTATTTATTGGATTTCTTGGAGTAGGTAAAGCTCCACCCACCACCGATGAAGAAGTTATTGTTCCGCCTCCTGCGCCTGGTGTGAATCGGCTATCTGTTCCCTTAAATAAAGAAGAATAGAGAAAGGAGGAAACCCCATGTTAACGCATATCGTTCCAAAGTTTGAAAAAGGTCGCATTCTCAAAACCGAAATGCTGGAAAATTTGCGGGATTACCCCCGTAGCTTTCTGGATATCCGGTATCAGGATTATTCGGATGGTATTATTACCGGAATGAATGTGACCGTCGGGGAACATGCGCTGATCGTAGGCAGAGGCATTGTAAAGCATAAAAATAGATTATACCTGCTGGAGCAAGAGCAGGAAGTTCCATATGTGGCTACGGGGCGGCTATCAGTGTTGAAGCTGCTATTTTTGGAACAAACCGATCGCCCGGATTTCACCGTGCATCATGCAGATATTGTGCTAGAGGCCGAGGCTGAGATCGGATTGGATGAGCTGGAGTTGGGTCGATTCAAACTCAAAGATGGAGCTGTGCTTCGCTCCAATTATCAGGATTTTGCTGATATGGCTACTGAATTCAATACATGGAGTGATATCCATGCCCCCTTTGCGGGCTTGTATCAAAGTACATTACGTCCAGAAACGTTGCGCTACTTTGCATCCGAGCTGCTCAAAAGCGGTACGAACGATCCGATGGATTGTATGTTTGCTATGATGTGCCTGAACCTGGAGGCTATGGACAGAGAATCTATCCAGCATTATATTGCGAACCGAAATGGTGCGGAATATAAGGAATATTCACATGCTCAGCTCCATAGGCAGCTAGTGCTGATTTTGGAGGGAGCCGGACGGGGGAAGCGCACAACAGGCCGCTGGCAGGGCGGTGGTGCTGGACGGATGATTGTGGATTAGAACATCAGATAGAGGAGTGGAGTGTGCATCCCCCTCTATCTTTACTTCTGTGCCCCAGCATTTGTTAAATCAATCTGGTGTAAGCCTATACATTTTTTAAAATAAAAAAGATGACATATGTATAAAAAACAGGAATAAAGTCACTAAGACTATAGTCGCTTGTTTGGTGAAGTATGCATTCTTTAACCTGCTGAAATTCGACATTTTATAGGCTAGATGGATGTGCTTGAGACTAAGCTTGAGGTCAACAAAGTTGTCTTATCAAGGAATACGTCCTTTAAGAAGTCATAAGTGAGAGAGACTTGAACGGATAAGTTGCAGCCATTGCGCAATTGTGCTTGTCCATGATGAGTCTTTTCATATCGCTCCTCCCATACCTTGTAAAACCAGTCCGATTAGAGTAGAAAATTTGCATACATATGTATAAAAATGAGTATTAAGTCTTGCAAACGCCCTTTGTTACGGTGAATTGACAAAATATAAAGCAGTGGCTAATATGGTTGGGGACACGGGAGATATTGGAATTTATAAAGGGGTAATGAGTTTTGAACAAGAGACTAGATAACAGATGTAACCACAAAATGAGATGGGGCCAAACGATTTTGGGAGCGCTGTTGGCGCTTAGTCTGGTGTTACTCAGTGGAGGAAATGCGTGGGCTTCATCCAGTGAACAATTAAAATGGATTGAGGGTGGCCGAAAGGTAGACCTGGGAAATGTGGCTGCGGTTGATTTAGACTCATCACTTCTTTTTTTGGATGCGGCTAACACTGCGAAGGTAAGCGAGATGAATCACGAGAAGCCATCTGGCAAGGAAATTGGGAGTATATTTCCGAAGGATGAAAATCAAAATTGGGAAGTTGTTTTTGAATACTATGAACTTGGACATATCAAGGATGATGAAAAAGAAGACATCGATGCAGATGCTATTCTAGATAGTTATAAAGAGGGTACGGAAGAGAGTAACAAGGAAAAAGCGGAAAGTGATCGCCTGTATGTTACGGGCTGGGATGTGGAGCCTTTTTATAATGAAGCGACCCATAATCTAACCTGGTCTATGCTGGCGGAGGATGGGAACAAGGAAAAGCTGATTAATTATAATGTTCGCGTGCTCACTCGTCAGGGGTATATCTCTGCCATATTAGTGTCCGATCCTGCACATTTGGACGCGGATAAGAAGTTTTTGAATGAGAAAATATTACCCAAGCTGACCGTCAAATCAGGGGAGCGATACGAGGATTTTAATGCTTCAACAGACAAAATTTCTGAGTATGGCCTGACTGGACTGATCTTGGGAGGAGCCGGTTTGGCAGTAGCTAAAAAGGTAGGCTTGTTGGCATTAATCATTGCTTTTGTTAAGGGCGCGGGAGTTAAGGTGCTCGTCCTCATTGGTGCTGCTTGTGTAGGTGTGTTTGGTGTGATAGGCAAGTGTTTTGCCAAATTATTTCGCAAGAAAAAATCAGAATCCTTGCACAATGAAACGAATGCTCAGGATCAGTCAGAAACATTACGGTAGCTCTAAAGAAACACACCATAATAAAATTGCTGATAAAAAGGGGGATTTGTATGTCCGTTCATGATGATGGGAAAACGAAAATTTATAAATTGGATAATAAACGTTTTGCTATTCTTCATCCTCATGCCATTCTTACCGATTTGGCTCAAGCTCAGGCAGAAGCAATCAGTGTGCAGCTTTCCGAAGGAACTGTGACGATGGAAGAAATGGAGCATTGTGATTATTGTATTCCATTACATGCAATAGAAAGCGTGCAAACGAATTTGACTAAATTTGATGATACGTTGCTTCTTACCTATACAAAAGCAGGTAGCTCCACACCTGAAAAAGTGAAAATGGAATTTGCCAGTGACGAAAAGGACGCGTTCGTACAGCATTTGTACAGCTACATGAAAAAGGATTATACTTATGAGCAATCTACGAATACAGCTTGGGCATCTATGAAACCGTCGATCGTCTTTTTTCTATACACATTATTGATCGGGGGCTTTCTCTCCTGGCTGGCGTATTATATGGAGACGGCTGATGAGTATTCGTTCAGGGTACCTGCCATCCTGTACCCGGTTGTAGAGCTGATATCGTATACGGGTTATATACCGGTCGCCATCTTTATGGGGGTAATTGCATTGATTTCCTTAATGATGGTCGTCAAAAGAGCCATCAAACCAAGTACTAAACTGGTGATTAAGCGCAAATCACAATCACGGGCAGCCTGATCAGTACACACAGATTATGTAGCTTGGACAAAACTATTATGAACAGATGATCATGGTAACGATAGACCCATGAATCATCTGTTTTTTCGTTTATTTATCCCTTGTAATACTTTCGGTATACCGCGGGTGTTGTGCCTTCATATTTTTTGAATATTTTAATAAAATACCCCGGCTCATTGAAGCCGAGCTCGCTACTGATCTGGGATACAGGAATATCTGTAGCTTCGAGTAGCTGCTTCGCCCATCTCATCTTTAAGCGGGAAAGATAGCTGGAAAAGTTCTCACCCGTTTCCTTCGCAAATAGCCGACTAAAATAGCTTGGACTAATGTGACACAAGTCAGCCATGGCTTTTAGAGAAAAATTTTCACCCTTGTGCTCATAAATATATTCAAAGGCGGGTTTAAGTATAGGATTTCCGCACGGAATATCCTCATCCCCTGAGGAATTCAGATAGGCATCTGCTAAGAAATTATTCATTTCTTTCTTAAGACTTTCGATATGCTTCAGCGAGTAGCCAGGAAGGATATCAGACAACTGCGGACTGGGCTGTATGGCCGAAGCCTTTTCGAACATTTCCGCGAGTAGATTTTTGTTCATTGCTTCTTCAACAATATAATTACACAATAAGGATAACATGTTGGAGATCATCTGAATTTCCTGATAGGTCATCGTCGGCAGATCGGCATAGTAGTCCTTAAGTTCCTCCCATTTGGAGCTGTACAGCTTTTCATTTTTTGACGTGAGGATTTGTTCCAGCTGTAAAGCGCTCGAAGGATCGGCCAGGCGAACCTGGCCTGCCATGACGGCGCCGATGTACTTATCGTCGATAATAATCGGTACCGCGATGTCAACGATGTCATAATGACAGAGATAAATGTAAGGTTTGTTAGAACGCACGGCCTCAAGTCCACCACGAGAGTCACATTTTTGGCAATAGGGAAGGAGATTCTCATCTTGGCGAACCTTCTTGCAGAACGATTGGCATTGGCTGTGGCTAGTTACGGGATTCCCTCTATAATCGACGGTGAGAATGGCTAATTTGGTAACGGATGCTAATGAATCCTGCAACTGCTCCCACTTTTTCAAATCAAAGATTTTCTGGATGCTCAAATGTTCACGTATCAAGCTTCTCATCCCTTAATGGTAAATTATCCTGTAAGCAACAACAAAAAAATACAATTTACATGCTTCAGTGCAAAAAAATACGATTGTAGATTATAATATATTCCTTGATTCCTCCAATGTAAAGTTCACATGGTTCGTTTATAGTTTTAATCAGAACGAAACCAACACAATTAAAGGGAGGAATTATAGATGAGAAAAGCATTTATTAGCCCAAGCAAATATGTTCAAGGTGAAAACGAATTGTTGAATTTGGGTTATTATGTGAGCACCTTCGGCAAATCTGCTTTACTGATCGCACATCCAGCCGATGTGGAGCGGGTGAAAGATAAGCTTGATTCCACTACGGAAAAGTATAACGTGACCTTTATTGAAAGCGGTTTTATGGGTGAGTGCTCCAGACAAGAAGTGTCTCGACTCCAGGAAATCGCCACTGCGAATGGATGTGATTGCATCGTTGGTCTCGGTGGTGGCAAAGCGATTGATGCGGCGAAATGTGTGGCACAAGGGGAAGCACTTATCATCTGTCCGACGATTGCTGCGACGGATGCGCCGACAAGTCACTCAGCCGTTCTTTATACTCCAGAAGGTGCATTCGACGATTACGCTTACTTTAAGCAAAGCCCGAGTGTCGTATTAGTCGACACCACTGTAATTGCCAATGCACCAACCCGATTCCTCATTTCAGGTATGGGTGATGCACTGTCGACTTATTTTGAAGCCCGTGCGACCTCCCGTTCTTATTCCAGAGTCAACGCTGGACTGCCTAACGGAGTACGCGAGGGGCAGTGTGCGCCAGCCGTAGGGACGAATGCGGCGATGGCACTTGCAACGTTATGTTATGAAATGCTCTTAAAAGACGGTGCCAAAGCCAAAGCGGCATGCGATGAAAATCAAGTTACACAAGCGCTCGAAAATATCGTTGAAACTAATATTTTACTCTCAGGTCTTGGCTTCGAAAGCGGCGGACTTGCTGCGGCCCATGCGATTCATGATGGACTCACCATTTTGGAAGGCACACACCACTATTACCATGGAGAGAAAGTCGCGTTCGGTACGATCGCACAGCTGGTGCTCGAAAACGCACCGACGGAGGAATTGCATCAGGTACTGGATTTCTGTTTAACCATCGGTTTGCCGGTCTGCTTGGCCGATATCGGTGTCGATCATATCAGCCAGGAAGAACTCATGGAAGTAGCAGCTAAAGCCTGCATTGAGGAGGAATCGATTCATGCCATGCCGTTTCCGATCACGGTAGAGCAGGTTGCAGCGGCAATTGCTGCGGCCGACCGGATCGGCAGCCAGTACAAAGCGGAGGTAAAATAGCATGAAAAAGGTCATCAACCGTACGGAAAATTTGGTTCTTGAGATGTGCAGTGGTATCGCGCTCGCGCATCCCGAGTTGGAATTTCTACCAAAATATAAAGTGCTCAAGAAAAAGGAACTGAACACGGAGAAAGTAATGCTCATCAGCGGCGGTGGCAGCGGACACGAGCCCGCTCACGCCGGCTTTGTCGGCAAGGGGATGCTCGATGCAGCGGTTTGTGGTGATGTCTTTGCCTCTCCTTCGCAAATTCAAGTGTATCAGGCCATCCGAGCGACAGCTGGGAAAAAAGGCACACTGCTGATTATCAAAAACTACAGCGGTGATATCATGAACTTTAGAAACGGCGCTCATCTGGCTGCTGAAGACGGTCTGGAAGTGGATTATGTAAAGGTGGAAGACGACATCGCTGTAGAAGACAGCCTATACACGGTTGGGCGGCGCGGTGTAGCAGGTACGGTACTTGTGCATAAGATCGCGGGTGCAGCGGCTGAAGAGGGCCGTAGTCTGGCGGAAGTCAAAGCAGTGGCCGAGAAAGCAGCGGCCAATGTACGCAGTATCGGATTTGCATTGACGTCGTGCACCGTGCCGGCGAAGGGCTCGCCAACGTTTGAGCTTGGGCCTGATGAAATCGAATACGGCGTTGGTATTCACGGTGAGCCTGGAATCAGACGTGAGAAGCTGACAGATGCGGATACACTGGCACGCAGAATGGTAACCGATCTCCTTCGAGACATGCAGATCGAAAACGAATTTAGTGGAGAAATCGCTCTGCTAGTCAATGGTTTTGGCGGTACGCCTCTGCAAGAACTGTATCTTTTCAATTATGCGGTCACTCGCGAACTAGCAGCGAAGGGGATCAAGATCAATCGAGCATTCGTCAACAATTATATGACAAGTATCGATATGGCGGGCATCTCAGTTTCGATCATGAAGCTGGACAACGAACTGCAAACCTTACTTTCCCATAAAAGCAACACGCCTGCGTTCAAGGTGTCTGGACCTGTAGATCACGTTGAATTCACGGATCTTTCAACTGTAGTAGACGAAAATCGGCAAGTATCTTTTGAGGTGGAAACCGCTCCTGCTTTTGCAGTTATTGAGGATAACAAGATTACGTTGAACAATTTGATCTACCTGGTTGACAAAATGAGTGAGGTTATCATCAAGAATGAGGTGCCTTTCTGCGATCTTGATTCTCATGCAGGCGATGGCGACTTTGGCATGAGCGTTGCTAAGGGGTTTCGTCAGCTGAAACGGGAATGGAACGACATCCTGGACCAAGATTCCTTGACGATGGGAACCTTTTTACATTCATGCTCGCTCGTCATCATGGAATACTGTGGTGGGGCTTCGGGTCCAATCTGGGGCTCAGCATTTCGCGCGGCAGCACGATCTGCGGGCGAACGAAGCGAACTGACCGTTGCCGAATTCGCGGATATGATGCAGGCTGCGGTGCAAGGCATACAGTCGACAGGTGAACGTTCTTTCGGCAGAGGAGCCGTCGTGGGTGATAAAACGCTTATTGATGCATTAGTGCCATGTGCGGATAGCTGGGTAGAGAGCGTGAAATCAAATGTTGACGCGAAGACCGCCCTTGTACGAGGTGCTCAAGCCGCTGTACTAGGGGCCAAAAAAACGGAAAACATCGTGGCGCGTATGGGACGTGCCGGAGCGGTCGGAGAGAGAAGCCTTGGTTATCCCGACGCGGGGGCTTATGCGCTTGGAGTGATTTTTACGGAGCTTGCTGAATGTTTGAACTAATTCGCTAATTCTTAAAAATTCAAGGTTTGTTCATTGCAATTGGGGTGCATTAGGTTTATAATTTCAGACGGATTCAAATGGCTTATCCCTGGATCCGTGGGAGTTCATCCCATCTGAGCAAGCAAACCGCATGCTCAAATAAGAATTAAGCGAGGGATTTACAATGAAAACCTGCTGCACCATCCAAGTTGACGAAGACAGTTTAGTTATTGATTTGCCAGAAGAAGGAACCACGCTAGAGTCCCTGCTCGGTGATATTGAGAGCTGTGGAGGCAGTGAAGAACCTTGGATACAACTTATAGACAAGGTAATGGGTAATTCATCTGAGACTGTACTGACAGATCAAGCGACGGATGGCGGCGATATGAACGAAGATCAGGCAACCCAAGAACCTCAAGCTGCCGCTAAGGGGTAATAGGGACATCATACGTTAAGACGATTTTTTTACATTATTTGATCACATATAAGATCATGGTAAGACTGCTGTACCGAGCCTAGGCATCGGGAAGCAGTCTTTTTTTAGGTTAAAGAGTTGCAATTGAGACTCTTTTTAACCTGTTAACCAGCCCAAATTGGCCAATTTTTCAATAACTAAATGAGACTTTTGTCCCTTCAGTACTCTACAGTAGCTAACTAAGGGGTACATATCCCAAAACCATGACTTCTTATTCATTTTCTGGCATAAAGTCGAAATGTAACATGGAACTAACTATAATAGTAGTAGCATCCATATACAGGTAAGTGACATCGAATGTGGACCTGATCCTTTTATTGTATGAAGGAGGGGACAAAAAAGCGGAGAACAACGTACTGATAAGTCTCATCTACTTTATTAAAAGGAAGGAATGGGTAAATGATGAACGGGCAATGGGTCCTGCCAAGGATCGCAAAAAGAGTAGCAGTACTGCTAACAGCAGTGTTGTTATTAACATTAACGAATGGGTTTAACTGGAATGCGCCAACAGCAGAGGCGGCCGGGACGACCCCTGTGGAACGTTACGGACAACTTTCAGTAAAAAACGGTAAACTGGTGGATAAAAATGGACAGCCTGTACAGCTCAAAGGCATTAGTTCTCATGGCGTCCAATGGTTTGGGGATCTGGTGAATCAGGACACTATGAAATGGTTGCGGGACGATTGGGGCATTTCCGTATTTCGAGTTGCGTTGTACACTGAAGAAAACGGTTATATTGCCAATCCTTCATTAAAAAATAAAGTGAAGGAAGCAATCGAGGCAGCACAGAAACTGGGCCTGTACGTCATTATTGACTGGCACATTCTCTCAGATGGCGATCCAAACATTCATAAAAATGAAGCCAAAGCTTTCTTTAATGAATTTTCCACTAAGTATGGTCATTTGCCTAACGTAATCTATGAACTTGCTAATGAGCCGAATGGGAATGTGAACTGGAACAATCAAATCCGTCCTTATGCATCTGAGGTATCTCAGGTTATTCGAGCTAAGGACCCGGATAATATCATTATTGTAGGAACAGGTACTTGGAGTCAGGATGTACATGATGCAGCAGACCATCCACTTCCAGACAAAAATACAATGTATACCGTGCATTTCTATGCGGGAACACATGGACAATATTTGCGCGACCGGGTTGATTATGCACTGAACAAGGGAGTAGGCATTTTTGCTACCGAGTGGGGGACAAGCGACGCTTCGGGTAACGGTGGTCCGTTCCTGAATGAATCCAAAGTATGGACTGATTTTCTGGCTAGTCGTAAAATCAGTTGGGCCAATTGGTCGCTTGCTGACAAAAATGAAACCTCGGCTGCGCTATTGCCTGGTGCCGATCGCAAGGGTGGATGGCCTGATTCACAATTAACAGCTTCCGGAAAATTCGTAAAACAGGCGATTCTGGAAGGTTCTAGCAGTCATGGTGGAGGAAGCAGCGGGAATGACGGCGGAGACGGCAACAATGGTGGTAGTAACGATGGGGGAAATAGCGGTGGAAACAATGGTAGCGATCACAGTGGAAGTACACCAGGCGGTAATAATGAAGGGATCGTGCTTCAATATCGCACCGATGATACGAATGCCAAGGATAATGCAATCCGACCTCAATTTAACATTAAAAATACGGGTAAAACAGCTGTAAAGTTGAGTGATCTGAAAATTCGCTACTATTACACAGATGAGAGCAAACAAGCTCAGCAGTTTTTTGTAGACTGGGCCAAGATTGGCAACGAAAAGGTAAAAGCAACTTTTGTAACATTGCCAAATCCGAAGGCCAAGGCAGATAAATATGTAGAAATTTCTTTCACAGATGGAGCAGGAACGATTCAGCCCGGCGGCGAAACCGGGGAAATTCAATCCCGTATTCATGCTGCAAATTGGAGCAACTTTGATGAGACTAACGATTACTCCTATGGTGCAACCCAAACAGCATTCGCAGACTGGGACCATGGCACCGTATATCAGCAGGGTAAGCTGGTATGGGGTATAGAACCCTAGCATTCAGCCATGACAAACTTGGCTGGGATAGTAAAGAGATGGGACTTTTGGTTGCACTCTTTTGAAGAAATGAAGTATAGCGTATGCGCCTTTGGTATATGGATGATGGACTTTAGGAGTAAACAACTTATACATCGGTTCCGATGGACATACTACCAAAGTACCATATGACGTTCGACTTTTGTGGTATCTATTATTACTTCTATAGTGCAAATGAGTTGGTTCTAATGAACCAACTCTCTACAACAAACCCCCGCTGTTGCCTTTATAGGCAGGCGGGGGTTTTAAGGTTAATGAAAACTAGTCTTTGTTCATTCGTGTTTATACCAAATTAAAAGCTTTGGCCAGCAGCCGGTAGGACTGAACACGTTTATCAAAGTCATGAATGGAAGAAACGACCAGTAATTCATCGGTACGATACTGCTCGGCCAGTCTTAGTAGCTGTTCCTTGCACTGCTCAGGAGTACCAACAACACGCCATGCTGCGGACTGACGCAGCCGCTCACGATCAAATTCTGTATAGGGATAGGACATGGCTGTTTTCACCGATGGAAGAGAATTCATTTCTTTACCCTGCATGAGTAAAAGGAAATACAAACTAGCACTGGACGCCAGTTGCTCAGCTTCCTCTTCAGTTTCAGCGCAGGCTACCGTAACGGCCGCCATGGAATGGGGCTTATCTCCTAAAATCGAAGGCATGAATTGCTCGTGGTAACGCGCGGTAGCTTCTACGCCGCCCGGAGTACCGAAAAATTGGGCAAAGGCATAGGAGGCCCCCATCATTGCTGCCAATCTGGCGCTTTCCCCGCTGGAGCCAAGCAACCATAATTCAGGAACGGTCGATATCATCGGGGAGGCATGAAGACCAGCAAACCGATGATTGTCAGGCACCGAATCATGGAAGTAGTCAATTAAATCTAGTATCTGTTGTGGATATTGTTCGACAGCTTGGTATTTCCCTTCCTGCAATGCGCGAGTAGCCAGCGGCAAACCGCCTGGAGCACGCCCTATTCCCAAGTCAATGCGTCCTGGGTGGAGCGCCTCCAGCAAGCGGAAGTTTTCAGCTACTTTATAGGCACTATAGTGTGGCAGCATAATGCCGCCTGAACCCACACGAATCCGCGATGTATGAGCAGCCAAATGGGCAATCAATACCTCGGGACTTGAGTGTGCTAGTGTTTTGGATGCATGATGCTCGGATACCCAATAACGGCTGTACCCCAGTTGATCAGCTTCACGCGCTAAATCTGTTGTATTAGACAATGCATCTTGAGCAGAACCGCCTTCAGGAATATGAGACTGGTCCAGTATACCCAGTTTAAGCATTTTACAATCACCTCTTACACAACTGTATCAAACACAACTCATTTGGTCAAAATTCAAAATTGGATAGGTTGGAGTTTGGGCATCTTTTCGTTATAATATAAGGATGCATAAGGGATGAGAGAACATCTCTGCTCATGGAGAGGGGATTACAATTGTGTGGAGAACACCTTTAGGGCGTGTCCGACTCATGCTCTGGATTCAAGCTATAGCGTATTTGGCGATACTATTCACCCACCAGCCGCTGCAAGCTGCAGGCATGACCCAGGCGGTTATGGTGATTGGTAACATATACCGGGTGAGCTTTCTGTTGCTCCTCGTCGCTTTGATCTATGGAAAAACCGCACTGCATTGGTCTATACGGCGGCCTCTTTTCATTATGTTTGCATCCTTCATTCCGTTTGGTCTGATGATTATGGATTTTGTTTGGGTGCGCAAATGGACAGGGGATTCGGCAGCAGAACAGAGAACTGCATCGTAAACTTTACAGGAGAGGTGCTTCGCTGTGAAGTGTGGAGGAGCTTATCTGTGGAAGCGAGACTGGCTCCGATGCAGTAGAAGGAACATTACGCAGATGGATGCGTGGTGTTCTTTTTTTATGCACCGGAGGAAAGGTTAACTCAATATAATGCTAGAGTTTGAACTAAAAATTCAGCCGTCTTGCGTCTGTGGAAACCTTCAACCCAATGTCCGGTGAACGGATAAATTTCAATCGTTTTTGATGATTCAATGCGGTTATAAGCAGCGAAAATCGTCTCTGGCATACACACCGTATCCTTCAACCCTACAGATACCATGACCGGGATACGAATGCGATGAGCCAGATTCATCACGTCAAAATAACTTAATGTATGTAGTATCTGCTCCAAATGCTCGGGGAAGCGGTTAGCGAACTCGGCAGCTTCAGTCAGTGAACTGGTAGAATTCATCATACCAAAATCCATATGACACATATTGGGAATGTCTGCCACTGTAGTTGCAGTTTTATCGCTGAGTGCAGCCACCATTAATGCAAGCCCACCGCCCTGGCTGGCGCCACTAATTGCGATTTTAGCCGAGTCGACATCGGACTGCTCCGCCGCCCAGTCTACGGCTCTAAGGGCATCGGTTGTAATCGTTTTGTAGTAGCAGGTATCCTTGTCCAATATTCCTTTCGTGACCCAGCCTTTAACGGTTCCGTGAGGGTCATTCCGACGGTCCCCCGTTTCTCCTCCCTGACCACGAACATCTACCGCCAATACAGCAAAACCAAGCATTAGCCAAGATGAATAATCTTCAGGATAGCCCTTTCCGCCTGTGTAGCCATGAAACAGAACGATGCATGGCAGCTTCTGATCTCCTGCAAATCGGGGACGTACATACCAGGCATGCAGAGGCGTATCATCGATCCCCTCAAAAGTGACCCGATAGGCCATCATATGAGGATACGGTGTTTCTACGGGCGTTTTGAATGCACGTACAGGTTTGGCGTGAACTTCTTTCAGTGTTTTGTCCCAAAATAAATCCATATCTTTGGGGGTGGTAAGATCGGGAACGTACTGCTTCAATTCGGCAATTCTTTTTTCAATAACATTCATAATCAAAAATTCTCCTTCATATAGAATGAGTTCTCTTAGGCATTACTCGGTAAAGTGGATTTCTCCAGCTCGCTCAGCAGTTCAAATGCTCTTTCATTAGTGTCTCCGCATGTATCCTTATCCGCATGAAAGCCACTGCATACAGCAGGACGCTCAGATTTTCCAAATAATTGGCAGCGGTAATCATGCGTGAGTTGAGGGCAAGGAACACCAGCGGGTTTTCCGTCTGGCATGCCGGGAATAGGGGAAGAAATCGTAATGGCAATGCAACATGCAGCACATCCTACTCGACACTCCAGTGGGGGTCACTCCTTAATAATCTGTTATTTTTGTAACTTATGCATGAAGTGACTTCAGTGAAGCCATAATGTGAGGATGGCACAAAAAAAGCAGGAATACAAGGATAAACGGATAGGAGACACACTTTTCACACAAAGAGCATAAATAATCTGGGAGGCACGTAGGATGGTATCAAGCCCCCAAATCAGCGTACCATTGAGTGGTAATATTAACCATTTGGTCTCTGTGTGTTCAAAAGGAGTTCGAGTGGTTAATAATAGAACACAACGATAAAAACTAAAACGAGGTGACGCAAAATGAGTTGGTTATGGGCATTGATTGTTGGTGGTATTATTGGTTGGTTGGCAGGAATTATCGCAGGTCGTGATGTTCCGGGTGGTGTGATTGGTAACATCATCGCTGGTTTTATCGGTGGATGGTTGGGTAGCTTGATTCTGGGTGACTGGGGTCCTGAAATCGGATCGTTCTACATCGTTCCTGCTTTAATTGGTGCGATTGTGCTGGTCGTGATTGTAAGCTTGATCTTCCGTTCCGTTGGACGGAGCAGAGGCTAACTTCACGAATCAGTGAATAGACTTGCCCCTATGGGCGCAGGCCAAAATGGAAAAGGCTGCTTCCGCAAGGTTCACAAATGAACCTGTGGAAGCAGCTTTTTTTTGTGAAAAGTTTATATAGTTTTCTATTGAAAACGCCTGATATGAGGAACAAATAGAACGCCCAGCACGATACACATGCCGATGGTTGCAAACATGCCGATTGTGAGGATACCACCAAGCTTGTCCGCCACGGCACCTACGGCCAGATAGCCGATAGGAAGCAGTGCAAAGGAAAACATCAGATCCAGACTGGCTACACGTCCAAAAGATTCAGCGGGAACTAATTCCTGCAGGCTTGTCTCCCAGATGATCGCAAAAATCATAATGCCAAATCCTTCGAGCATCATGCTCATAATCAATCCTGGCATCCAGGTGACTATAGACAACAGCAGTAAGGCAAGACCACTGACAAAAGCTCCTAAGTAAGCGAGCAGACCGCGGTGCTTCCAATGCTTGCGCGATCCATACACAAAGGCTCCTAGCATGGCACCAATGCCACTACTTGCCATTGCGATGCCGTATACGACTGGATTATAGCCATGATGGACCTTGAACAGCCACGGAATGAGCACAGCGATAATACCTGAATAACAGATATTAATGAAAGAAAAGGCGAGAATGGTAATCCATAGCCAAGGATGGCTTTTAAGAATGGCAAAGCCTGCTATAAAATCTTTGAGAAAATGTTGTCCATCCTGATCCTCCTGTTCTGAACCGGCCTGACGTTTGCCGATGATGGAGGACAAATGAGCACTTAGCATCCAAAAACAGGCAAAAGATATCAGATAAGCGATAGAATCCAGTCCAAACCCGACACCGGGAGAGGAAAAGGATACAATAAAGCCTCCTAGCGGAGGACCGAGTAGACGAACAGCTTGTATGCTGATTTGACTTAGCGCATTGGCAGCATTGCGGATGTCCGTTGTAAACACTTGTGCACGTAAGGCCGAATAAGCCGGATTAAAGATACCATCCATCAATCCGTACAACGCAAGCCCAACGAATAGGAACGGCAACTTCATCCCGTCCGTAAACATCAGCACCGAAGCAACGAACATCAGACCAAAGCGGGCGACATTCGTGAACAGAAGGAGGCGAATTCGGTCGATTCTGTCCACAATCATTCCTGCGAAAGGAAGAATAAGTACATTTGGCAGCATATAAACCGTCATCGCCAATCCCATGATGGTGGTCGAGCCTGTCAGAGAATAGATAACCAGTGGCAAAATGACTGTCGTGACGGAGCTTCCTAACATCGCGATCCAATGTCCAAGCCACAAGAGAGTGAACGCTTTGGATTGTTTTAAAGGTGAAGTAAAGGTAGCCCAGGCCGAATACCTTCCTTCAGGGGATAAAGTTGTATTTTGGGTATCCATGATCACACTCCGGTAAATATTTCTAATCTGTATATTAAAACCTATTATACGAAATCTATTATGTAATGGTACACAAAAGTTGTTGCGAGGGGAGTGAAGATGAATAGTCAGCCTATAATGGAGTCAACCTAGAATAGCATTAGATGCTAAAAAATATAACTTACCTTTTAGATAGGGATTATTGGATAAGAGCATTGACGTGCGAAAATGAATGATGTACTATTCAATGACCAGCCTGTACTAGGTTATCAAGAAAAAGGGAAAGAGTGTGGATAACATGAGAAAATTTAGTTTTTTACCGATTGTACTCATCGTGATGGCATTGCTGGTTTCGGCTTGCGGTAACAATGATAAAGGCGCTAGCACGAATGATGCATCGACCGGAGGGAACGGTTCTAATAATGGAAAAGCAGATACAACGGCTGCAGCTACTCTTGAATCTGTAAAAGCGAGTGGCAAGCTGAGAATTGGTACGGAAGGTACCTATGCTCCGTTTACGTACCATGATGCTGCTGGCAAACTGACAGGCTTTGACGTCGATATTGCAACCGAAGTAAGTAAGCGCCTGGGTGTGCAACCGGAATTTATCGAGACACAATGGGACGGAATATTTGCAGGCTTGAACTCCAAGCGGTTTGACGCAGTATTCAATGAAGTGTCTATTACAGAAGAGCGTAAGCAAAAATATGATTTCTCCGATCCGTACATTGTCTCCAAGGCGGTTCTGATCGTGAGTGAAGATAATACGGACATCCAGAAATTTGCTGATCTAAAAGGTAAAAAGGCAGGACAATCTCTGACTAGCAACCTGACTCAAATCGCAAAAAGCAACGGTGCGGAAATTGTAGCAACCGAAGGATTCAATCAAGCTATTGACCTTCTCACTTCCAAACGGGTAGATGCGACCGTCAACGATGGATTATCCTATCTGGATCTGAAAAAGCAAAAGCCTGATGCTCCAATTAAAAAGGTGGATGAATCTTCGGAGGCTTCACACAGCGCAGCAGTATTTAATAAAGGTAGCGAAGATTTGATCAAGGAAGTCAACAAAGCGTTGGCTGATATGAAGGCTGACGGTACGTATCTGAAAATTTCTGAAAAATATTTTGGAGCCGATGTGTCCAAATAATAAAGGATGTCTGTACAATGGATGATCGCCAAATACAAATTATTATGGATTCATTATTGCCTCTGCTAAAAGCAGGGGTTTCTTTTACGATTCCGCTCACCCTGATCTCATTTGCTCTGGGACTCGTACTGGCGCTGATCACTGCACTCGCCCGGTTGTCCAAATGGAGAATACTCAAGCTGATTTTCGGCTTTTATGTATGGGTGATTCGAGGAACTCCTTTGCTGGTGCAATTGTATATTATTTTCTATGGTTTACCTTCGGTAGGGATTACACTGGACCCGTTTATTGCTTCAGTGATTGGCTTTACGCTCAGCGTGGGGGCCTACAGCTCTGAAATTATGCGTGCGGCTATTATTTCCATTCAGGAGGGGCAATGGGAGGCGGGATATTCCTTGGGGATGACGCGCTGGCAAGTGTTGCGGCGGATCGTACTTCCTCAAGCTTCCCGAGTGTCCGTACCTCCGCTGGCCAATTCATTCATCAGCTTGGTAAAGGATACCTCACTAGCTGCCACCATCACCTATGTGGAAATGTTCAGAACAGCTAATCAGATTGTAGCTACCACCTACGAACCGTTATTAGTGTATACCGAAGCTGGAGTTATTTACCTGCTGTTTAGCACGATATTGACTGTGCTGCAAAATTATTTGGAAAAGCGCCTGAGCCGTTTTTCCATTAGATAAAGGAGATTGTACCGGTGATCCAAATTCGGAATATACACAAGTCGTTCGGCTCGCTGGAAGTGCTTAAAGGGATTGACGTGACGTTGGATAAAGGGAAAGTGCTTGTGATTATCGGTCCTTCTGGTTCGGGTAAAACAACGCTTTTACGCTGCTTGAATTTGCTGGAAGTTCCCAACCAGGGAGAAATTCAGGTAGGTGATATTGCCCTGAATTTTGCGAAAGGAACGAAGCTTCGACAAGAAAACATTTTGGCGCTGCGTAAACGGACAGGGATGGTATTTCAATCCTACAACCTCTTCCCGCATATGACTGCGATACAAAATGTGATGGAGGGGCAAGTCACGGTTCAGAAAAAAAGCAAGGTCGAGGCGCGCAAACGTGCTTTGGAGCTGCTGAAGAAGGTAGGGTTGGCTGATAAAGCGGAATCCTATCCGCATCAATTGTCGGGAGGACAGCAACAACGGGTCGGTATTGCCCGGGCAATGGCGGTCGAACCTGAGGTGCTTTTGTTCGACGAGCCGACCTCTGCTCTTGATCCCGAGTTGGTAGGTGAGGTGCTCAAGGTCATAAAGCAATTGGCTGCCGAAGGAATGACGATGGTTATTGTCACCCATGAAATGAAATTTGCCGCAGAGGTTGCGGATCATGTAATCCTGATGGATCAGGGCGTAATCATTGAGCAGGGTACGCCACATCAGATGCTGGAGCAGCCGACTAGTCCACGTGCCATCCAGTTTTTGAATCGACTGAGTGGGGAAACGGAATAAACTGAACAGAAAGACAGCTACAGCCGGGGGTTAAAAATAACGCCCAAGGCCAGTAGCTGCCTTTTATTCATCAGTAGTCCTCTTTTACTTCACTCTCATTTTTAATGTAATCAAGAAGGTAATCAATAGAATACAACAGCCTGTTAAAAATGGAGCGAACATATTCACATCAAATAAAAATCCCGCCAGAGTGGGACCTAAAATATTCCCGACACTCAAATAGGCGTTATTCATACCAGCTACATATCCCTGCTCATTGCCTGCCATCTTCGACAATTGTGTATTAAGAGCTGGACGAAGCATAGCTGTGGCAAAGAAAATAAGGGAAGTCACAAGAAAGATACTCCAAAAGTCTTTGGCGAAGAGAAATAAAATATAAGCAGCAGAGGTGAAGAGAAGCGAGCCTTTGATCAACCTTTTTTCACCAAACTGCTTGATCATTTTAGCAACAACCAATGCCTGCATACCGACACCGATCACAGCACCTGCGGTTAGAAGGATTGAAATATGTTGCGGTGAGAATTGGAAGCGATCCGTTACATATAAGCCAAGAACAGATTCAAAGTTAGCGAGTCCAAAAGTCATCACCAGGACAATGACATAGAACATCGCATATTTTGAATTTAATGATCTTGCATATTGTTTGAAAATAGATTCCCTTCGATGAGTTGTTGCCCGCGCTGCCTTCATTTGTTCTTTGGATAAGCTTTCAGGTAAACAAACGATTGAAAAAATAACTGCAATCATAGCTGCACCTGTTGCTGTATACAGCGGCACTCTCGTTCCATATCCTGCAAGAAGGCCGCCAAGTCCTGGACCAATGACAAATCCAAATGACATCGCTGCCGCTAGCAGGCTATTTCCTTTGGCACGTTCTTCGGTTGTTGTAATATCAGCTACATATGCCATCATGGGTGGAATAATCAGGGCTGCTGCCACTCCTTCCAGAAGTCTTGAGGTGTACAGCATCCACAGCTCATCCCCAATAGCAAACATAAATTTAGCTACCGCAAAAATAATAACACCTACGACGATAAAAACTTTTCTCCCATATCGATCAGACAGCTGTCCAGTCATGGGAGAGAACAAGAATTGTGTTATGCCATAGGCTGCTACTAATAAACCGATGGCCCGCCCACTGGCACCAAATTCAATGATCAGTTCCGGCAGAATAGGGGTAATCAAGCCAACGCCAACCATTACTATAAATATATTGATCATGAGAATTGCGAGTATTCTTTTCATACAAAAAAACCTCCTTATCCATTAGTTCTGGATAGGAGGCAGACATACGAACAAGAAGATACACTGCTCCCGTCAAAGAAGCAATGCTCTTATCGTTAATACCCAAAAGCCTACACTAATCCTATCCAGAAAATTCGTAAGATTACGTTTTTTCTTTGGAAATAGGATTAGTAGATCATTGGCTTAAGGTCACCCTTTCGGTACTTTATTGTTTATCATCGTAACATGAATTTCATAATGAGGCAATAAAAGGATGCCTCAGAAGAACCCAACTCGTCCTTCGGAGGCATTTTTTAGCCAGTCCTGCTTGCGGCTTTTATCAAGCTCGCCTCGCATGCCCTTAATAATCAGCTCAATATCGGCTTTTCCTTGCTCATGCCATTCCAGCGCCGTACTGACATACAGTTCTCCGAGCTGAGCCAGGGAGAAGCCATCCGTCATCGCAGCTGCCTTCTGTGTACCTGTCTCACCTGCAAAAACAAGGAAGTTACGCAGCTTGAGATACGCGAGTCGCAGCTCTTCGTCAGGCAAACTGATTTCATAAGCCCGGTCGAAGCGGCCTGCCCGGTTCATCAGACCTGGGTCGATTTTTTCTGGATAATTGGTCGTTCCGATCAGGAAGATGCCCTCCTTGGATGTAGCGCCGTCAAGCGTATTCAGGAAAAAGGAACGAACCTCCTGAGGCATGGAATCGATGTCTTCAATGACCAGCACCATCGGAGCCAGGCGAGTAGCTGCCTCGAACACCTCTTTGACCGATTCGCTGGTTGTATATTCTGTAATTTGCCAGTAAGCAGCCGGACCAGGTACACTGCTAGCAATAGATTTCACTAGGGTTGTTTTCCCGTTGCCCGGATGGCCGTATAGCAGAATCCCACGCTTGTAAGGAATGTTATAAGTCTGATAGAAAGTACGATCTGCTTCAAAAAACTGATCAAGTGATCGGAAGATATCCCGCTTGATTTCCGCTTTCAAAATCACATCATCCCGTGTAATCGCACGAGTTATCGGTTCTGCTTGCCGTGAGAGTCCCCGGCTTGTATCGGTGAAGACGGTGACACGCTTCATATTTTGCTTGCGTTCACGCCCGCGTACGCCTGCGAGGAAGCTTTGCAGCTCCTGGTCGCCTGTAGCAAATACGTAATCTTCATTGTATACGCCATTTTCACGGAAAAAGGGAACTCGTGCCAGTGCGATCCCCCACTTGGGATAGGCAAATACATTATTACGCATCGACAGATGCACACCGTATTCAGGAGTCGGTCCGTCATCGTCATACTGGATAGTGCGTTCCTCCAAACGATCGAAGACTCGTGCCACATGCTCCAGCTCAGGGCTGCCTGAACGAATATCCTCCTCTAGCAGATCCCAATATTCAATATTGGGATCATCACTGGCATACAGCTCGTATTTTACGCCATAGCGGTTATAGAGTGCTTCACTAATACCGTCGATCAGACGGGCATAAGCGGCATAACCGGTAATGCGTCCATCTGTTCGTTCGTCAAATTCATAAATAGCTGGGATGTCTATACTCAACATTATTTTGCTCCTTTCAGGGCGGCCAGCGGTCTACATTTGGCTACAACGGCTGCCAGTCCTGCCCCGGTAACACTTTCAATAATATCATCTACATTTTTGTAGGCTTGTGGAGATTCGTCGATAATGCTTTCCAGAGATGCCTGATTGACTACAATTTCGTCGTCTGTCCCCACACCCAGGGCGCCTGCAAAATCGTCTACACTAACGAGACGTTTGGTAGCAGAACGCGAGCGAATACGGCCCGCTCCATGACAAATGGAGTGAAAGTTATCCTGACCGTCCGGTAAACCTACCATAATATAAGAGGCAGTCCCCATTGAGCCGGGGATCAGGGCCGGATGCCCTGTCGCCTGATAAGGTCGCGGATTGTCAGGGTGTCCTGCTGGAAGCGCGCGCGTCGCACCCTTACGATGCACAAACACGCTGCCGTGATCCGGATGGGACTCCTCCCAAGCATAATTGTGCATCAGATCGTACAGCGTACGCAAATCGCACTTTGTACCAAAGACATCGCGGAAGGCTTCTCGCACGGAGTATGCAATCAGATGTCGGTTGACCACAGCATAATTCAGCGCTGAATACATCATATCCACATAATGTGCTGCCTCGGGATGATCGAGCGGTGCGAATACGAGTCTCGGGTCGGAGGTGCCGAGACCGAGACGGCTCATCGCTTTGGCGATGGCAGATGAACTGGACTGGCTGACTGCTCCACCCCAAGCGCGTGATCCGGAATGAATCATCACAGACACCTGACCATCAAACATCCCCCAAGCTTCAGCGATTTCTCTATTTTCTTCCGCAATTTCAATCGCCTGAATTTCGACGAAATGATTGCCTCCACCCAGCGTGCCCAGCTGCCGATGAGCCCGGTGCCAAGTACGGTCTTCGACGAGATTCAGCACTTCCTCATCAAAGGAGAACTTACTGTGTTCTACATGGGTCAGAGAGGTGGATTTCTTAGGAGTGTAGCTATCTGGAATATATTTATTAGGTAAGCCATGCAAACCCTTGCGTACAATATGCTCCAGTCGTATATCTGAATAATGTCCGCGTTGGTGGGCTTCCATCGGCAAGTATTTGTCGATTGTCTTAACCAGCTTGCGGCGCAGTTTGATTTCCTTCAAAGCATCCTTGTGCAGATTGGTCAGGTGTACGCGCATGCCGCAGCCAATATCGCTGCCAACGATGGAGGGAGATACATAGCCGTCTTCCATTCCCCATACCGCAGTTGTACCGATACAGGTTCCGACGCCTACATGTACATCCGGTGTATATCCCATATAGCGGATACCTGGAATTTGTAAATTGTTATTAGCCATCTCGAACACTTTATAATCCAGTGAGGAGAAGAGTTGCTGCGAAGCGTACACGGTCAGATCCCCTGCCGGAAGCTTCATCAGGTGGCTGTATGGTCCTTCATGAATAGATGAGTTGGTCGTAGGTTGTATATTCATAATAAATGGGTAGTTCCCTTCTTCATGTAAATTCATAACATCGTATAAAAAAATTCAAAAAAACAAAAAAGCCGCAGACTTGTCGTCTACGGCTTCGTGCACCGAAAGTGTCATTACATTCTATGATCAGTACATCATAAAAACATAAATAACCTGTTCTTTCAATAGCATACAAAAATAAAAAAGCCTGGTTCATCACGCCGTCAGACAGCGTGACATCCCCATCATGTCGCCCGAACGGGGCCGATGAGACGAAATTTCGAATATGTGATTGTATCATGCTGACTGATTGTCATTATCGTGTAAAGCTTAGTCATGTCTGTCGGCCCCCTTTTCTTAAAGTTAATTGTTATATTAATGGAAACCTGTGGAAGCTGTCAACCCTAAAGATAAAAGTATGGAAAAATGTGACTATACGCATGGTGAAGTGTGAGTAACATCATAGTTCAATTGACCCAAAACTGTTATTGTACTGAATATTCAAATATTCAGATATTGTTGGTCGTTATGAAAACAATCTGTGAGGAGGACGGCGCAGGCATGGAAGGAGATCTCCAGAAGTTTAAGGCTGACTTTTTCAAAGCATTGGCTCACCCTCTGCGCA
This sequence comes from Paenibacillus sp. TSM33, assembly GCF_056099025.1. Lineage (NCBI taxonomy): Bacteria > Bacillati > Bacillota > Bacilli > Caryophanales > Paenibacillaceae > Paenibacillus > Paenibacillus sp. TSM33. Next base: position 1,347,738 of record NZ_JBLZXB010000017.1, on the reverse strand, counting down.
TCCGTATTTTGGAGGTGCTGAGTGAAGGGGAACGGAATGTGAACGAGCTGCAGACTGCGCTCGGTTCCGAAGGTTCTGCCGTATCACAGCAATTGGCTGTCTTACGGGCTAAAAATTTGGTGAACAGCTTCAAGGAAGGCACAACGGTCGTGTATTCACTACGTGATCCGCTCTTAACGGAGCTGCTAGCGGTGGCGCGGCAGATTTTTGACAATCATTTAGTCGAAGCAATCTCGTTGCTGGAAGGCATACGTAACGAGAAGTAATGCTACTACAGAAAAGAAGGGTTACAGGAATGAAGTGGATAGGAAGGTTCGAAGGCTATAACGCAGGGGCTTTACGAAAGGATCTAATTTCTGGAAGCATTGTAGCGATTGTGGCCATCCCGCTCGGTATGGCGTTCGCCATTGCATCGGGGGTAAAGCCGGAATATGGTCTGTACACAACCATTGTAGCGGGGATTTTGATTTCACTGCTGGGTGGGTCCAAATTTCAGATCGGAGGACCTACAGGTGCGTTTATTCCAATTTTGCTGGCTATTGTCATGCAATACGGCTATGAGAATTTACTTATAGCAGGGTTTATGGCAGGCATCATACTCATTTTAATGGGTGTTTTAAGGCTGGGGGCATTGATTAAGTTTATTCCCAAGCCCGTAACCATTGGCTTTACAGCCGGGATTGCCGTGACGATCTTCAGTGGTCAGATTGCTAACTTTCTCGGCTTGCGCGGGGTAGAGCGACATGAAACTTTTCTGCCTTCGATGGCAGAGCTCGTCCATCGACTTCCTTCACTCAATGTGTATAGCATCCTGACAGCTTGTATCTGTCTTGCCGCGCTTATTGTGGTGCCTAAAAAATGGCCCAAGATACCTGGCTCACTGGTCGGTCTACTCTTGTCAACGCTGGTGGCAGCTTTGCTTTTTCCAGGACAGGTGGCTACGATTGGCTCTGCTTATGGCGCAATTCCGGCATCTTTGCCTGAGCTGCATATTCCTGCGATGACGTGGGAATTGATCGTGAAACTGTTGCCGCCAGCACTTGTTATAGCGATGCTGGGTGCTATTGAATCGCTGCTTTCAGCTGTAGTAGCTGACGGGATGACGGGAACCCGCCATAACAGCAATCGCGAACTGGTTGGACAAGGGATTGCTAATTTGCTAACACCACTATTCGGCGGCATTCCTGCGACAGGGGCGATTGCCCGTACGGCTACCAATATCCGCAACAACGCGGTTTCTCCGATGTCAGGCATTGTGCATGGAGTTGTGGTGCTCCTCATTCTGGTGCTTTTTGCACCTTATGCATCTAATATTCCGTTGGCTAGTATGGCACCGGTGTTGATGGTAGTCGCTTGGAATATGAGTGAGCGCAAGCATTTTGCGCACATCCTCAAAACACGGACAGCGGATTCTATTGTGCTGGTCGTCACCTTTTTGCTGACGGTTTTTACGACACTGACAACGGCTGTAGAGGTAGGTCTGATTCTGGCAGTTGTATTGTTCGTCAAACGTATGAGCAGTACACTTTCAGTCGATAAGGTGCTACCTGACCCTTCTGTGAAGCATGAAAAAGTAGGCGCACATATGGTTACAGAGCAGCACGATTGTCCGCAGGTGGCTATTTACAATGTCGAAGGCCCCCTATTTTTCGGTGCAGCTTCGACGTTGGAGAACTCAGGTGTAGGGGGACAGACTGGCCACCTGCAAGGGATTTTGTTGTTGCGAATGGGAAAGGTCCCTTTTATGGATATGACGGGAGAAGCTAACTTTACCGCATTAATTCACAAGTACCGGAAGTCTGGTGGGACAGTGCTTGTGTCCGGACTCCAGCCCCAACCGCTGGAGTTACTGCGGAAAACCGGATGCTACGACATGATCGGACAAAAGAATTTTTTCGAACATACAGGAGAGGCTCTGACGGCAGCTCTTGCAATGGTGAATCAGGAGCGATGCAGGGGATGCAGGCAGATGGCTTTTCGAGAATGTAAGAGCCTGTGTCGTAGAACCCAGGAAACCAAATCTTCCTTTCCAGAAGGAGCCGTTTCGGTTCCCATACCTGTAAATAGCGGCAGATAGCATTCTTCTACATTTGCTGCTGATTGCCTAAAACCTCTTTTATTTTCGAACCAAATGCGAGTTTTCTCGGTGCATTTGGTTGCGGATTATAGAAGAGGTTTTTCACTTCTTCAAGAAAAAAAGGAATAAAATTCAAAAAAATGCTTGAATATCTGATTTTATGACACTATACTAGATTCAAAAGATACCAAATGATTCATTCTTTTGTTTTAAATTGTATTTTAATATATGCTTATCAACCTCCTCGATCACTTCTAGTATCTTACCCTACCTTTTTCTTCATTTTTTTCACTTACTTTCTTCCAGACTTGTCCACAGTTCTTAATTGAATGTCGTTCCTTGCGGTCTGCACCAAAGGTTATTCACCTTAGAATATGACCTATGGATTTCACCCCAGAATCTATATTTTTAAAGGAGGTGAGTACCAGAGGCTATTTGTGAGCTTTTGACGCTGCTATCGGAAGGTTGTCTTTGAGAATCAAAAAAACCAAGTAAAGGGAGATGAAAAGTATTGATTAAGTCGAAAAATATCAAAAAGACGCTGTCGGTCGGTTTTACCGCTATTCTTGCTTTTTCTCTGATTTCTCCGGTGTATGGAGATTCCAGCACAACCTCCTCAGCAGGAGCATCGACGATTTCCGCCAAGGTTTCAGCCAAGTTGAACCAGCAATTCAGCACCAGCGAGTATGTCACCTATCTGGTTAAATTAAAAGATCAGGTAGACACGGAGTCTGTTGCTAAGCACGCTTTTCAGAAGGCTTCCGCCGAGCAGATTTCCCCCGCTGCTGCTAAGCTATCTGTACGTACAACGGTTGTAAACTCTCTCATGGATACTGCAGAAAAAACTCAACAATCCGTGGAAGAATACTTAAAGAAGGAAGTCAATAATGGAAACGTCAAAAAATACAAGAGTTACTTTATCGTAAACGCATTTGCGGTAACCAGTACCAAAGAGGTCATGGATAATCTCGCCACCCTACCTGAGATCGACAAAATTTTGCCAGATGAAAAGCGCGAGTTGCAAAAGGTAGAAATCGATAAGGATGCCCAGCCGGTAGGGGAGCAATCAACAGCAGACCAAGCAATTACAGATCAAACTGCTGTTGACCCGGCTGTGACGGAAGAGAATGCACAAAAATCGGTCGAAGAATCCGTATATAAAGATGCAGTAACGCCAAGTCGTGTGGAGTGGAATATTTCTAAAATTAAAGCACCACAGGTGTGGGCCAAAGGTATTGACGGCAAAGGCATTGTCGTTGCCAATCTGGATACAGGTGTTGAATATACTCACCCGGCATTGAAAAGAAAATGGCGCGGTCTGAATACTTCTGGTCAAGTCGTCAATCCTGAGCTGAGCTGGTATGATGCGGTTGATGGAGCATCGCTGCCAACAGATTCCCATGGACATGGTACACATACGATGGGGACAAGCGTTGGCTCAGACAGCAACGGTACGAATCAAATCGGTGTTGCTCCAGGGGCCAAGTGGATTGCCGTACGAGTATTCAATCCAGATACCACAGATTCCATCTTACTGGATGGTGGGCAGTGGATTCTTGCACCTGTAGATAAAAACGGCAAAAAGCACCCTGAGCTTGCACCGGATGTGGTGAATAATTCTTGGGGCGGTGGACCTGGCCTGGACGAATGGTATCGCCCAGTGACCAAGGCGTGGAGAGCGGCACAAATTTTCCCTGAGTTCTCCGCAGGCAATACAACACTGTCGAATCCCGGCGGACCTGGGTCTGTGGCCAATCCAGCTAACTTGCCAGAAGCCTATGCCACAGGAGCCACGGATATCAATAACAAGCTGGCAAGCTTCTCGTTGCGTGGTCCTTCTCCTTATGGCGAAGTGAAGCCAGAAATTTCGGCTCCTGGTGTAAACATTCGTTCTTCTGTACCTGGAGGAGTTTATGAGGGAGGCTGGAACGGTACCTCTATGGCAGGTCCGCATACGGCTGGATTAGCGGCATTGCTGCTTCAGGCTAAACCATCATTAACTGTGGATCAATTGGAGGATGTTATTTCGAAAACCGCAACACCGCTGACAGACAGTCAGTATCCGACTTCACCCAACAACGGCTATGGAAATGGTCTGATCGATGCGCTTGCTGCGGTGAACTCTGTACTTAACTAAAAATAATCAGACAGGTTTAAGAAAGATCCCCGAAAATCCCTTTGGTGGCTTGTATAAGGATTGCATGCAACTGCTGACGTGTGTTGCAATCATGACGTAGCTGCTTAAAAGGGGTTTTCGTACATAAATAAACATAAAAGTCATAGAATTTCAAGAAAAATGCAAGAAAATGACTTGTATATCTGTTTTGATAACTTTATACTATTCCATAATATATGATTTTATATCAATTTTTAATATAAACTGTAATGATATAACATGTTTTTCTTCGAAGTTCTCCTGCTTTTTCTCCTTGGAATCTACTGAATTTCACCGCTTGCTATGTTGGATCGTAAACTCACCTACGAAGTATTGCCATCTATGAACAGCCAAATATTTATGGACCTCTCTATTAATCTATGAAGGAGGTGGTCGCTAACACATCGTATTGCGCAACCCGCATGTTTGATGTGCAAGGCATGAGGTCTGACTCTTGTACAGGTTATTCCAGAATCATTAAACCTAGTAAAAGGAGTGGAGAAGTAATTGATTAAACCTAGACGTTTCAAGAAACCGTTATCTATTGGACTCTCTTTGCTTATGGCCTTTTCATTTGTTCAACCCGCTTTGGCGAAAAACACCCCGGATGGCTCCAAGCTGGAGTTGAAATCAGCCTCGCACAAGGTCACGACCGCGAAGGTATCCGCGAAGCTGACCAAACAGTTTGAGGAGAACAACTATGTTACCTATTTGGTCAAATTAAAAGAACAGGTAGATACGAACAAGGTTTCCAAAAATGCTCTCCAAAAGGCTTCACTTGAGAAAATAACACCTTCCGCTGCTAAAATGGCTGTGCGCAGCCATGTGATCAGCTCTCTACGTGAAACGGCTTCCAGAACCCAATACGGGCTTGAAAGTTATTTGGATAAGGAATCGGAGAGCGGCAGAGTAAAGGAATATAAAAGCTATTTTATAGTCAATGCTTTGGCTGTCACGAGCACCAAGGAGGTGCTGGATCATATCTCGAAGCTGCCTGAGGTCGATAAAATTGTACCGAATGAAACACGTTATCTGCAAAAGGTAACGGTTGATAAGCAGCCAGAGGACACGGGCACCCAAGCGGCTGGAACAGCAGCGGCAGCAACGGCAAAGTCTGACACAGCTCAGAAAGCTGTAGAACCGGAAAAGGACGATGGCAAAACATCGGCATTGCCCGGTAATACAGGTAAGAATGCTGTGGACCCATCCACAGTGGAATGGAACATATCTCATATTAACGCACCACAAGTGTGGGAAAAAGGAATCGACGGAACCGGAATCGTGGTCGCCAACCTCGATACAGGCGTTGACTACACGCATCCAGCTCTGCATCGCAAATGGCGTGGTCTGGATGCGGCAGGCAATGTCGTGAATCCAGAATTGAGCTGGTATGATCCGCATAGTCATGCGGCGCTTCCGGTCGATCAGGAAGACGATTCCCATGGTACGCATACGATGGGCACGATGGTTGGCTCCGAGGAAAATGGAACAAACCGAGTGGGCGTTGCCCCTGGTGCGAAGTGGATTGCGGTTCGGATTTTTAATCCGGAAACGACAGATGCGATTATACTGGACGGCGGCCAATGGCTGCTTGCGCCAAAAGATGCCCAAGGTAATCTTCATCCCGAGCTTGCTCCAGATGTAGTGAACAACTCGTGGGGAGGCGGACCGGGTCTTGATGAATGGTTCCGGCCTGTAGTTCAGGCATGGCGGGATGCTCAAATCTTCCCCGAATTCTCCGCAGGGAATACCTCCCTCTCCAATCCGGGCGGACCTGGATCGGTAGCCAATCCGGCCAACTATCCGGAATCCTTTGCCACTGGGGCAACCGATATTAATGATAAACTGGGAAGCTTTTCATTGCTGGGACCCTCACCTTACGGTGAGATCAAGCCCGAGGTTTCCGCGCCAGGTGTAAATATTCGTTCCACCGTAGCCGGTGGCGGTTATAAAGGTGGATATAACGGTACTTCCATGGCGGGTCCTCATGTTGCAGGTCTTGCTGCTCTGCTGTTGCAAGCGAATCATTCTCTTACCGTGGACCAGCTGGAGGAAATTTTGGAAAACACAGCTACCCCTCGGACAGATAGCACATATCCTACTTCGCCAAACAATGGGTATGGACATGGCGTCATTAATGCACTTGATGCAGTCGGATCTGTCATGCAGGGTCTGGGCTCTGTATCTGGTAAAGTCGTAACGGGTGGCGACGATCTGGAAGCGCCTGTTCTTGAACATACACCGCCTTCAGCTGCATTTGAGGGTATTGATATACCTTTGACTGCTCATGTAACGGATGATGTCGGGGTAACAGCCGTTGAGGCTTTTGCCAAAACAGCGGGTTCGTCAAACTATGTATATATTCCGTTGGAGCGGACCTCTGGAGACAGCAAAGACGGTACATATCAAGCGTCCATTCCGACCTTTTTGGTGGATAGCAAAGGTTTGGAATATTATATTCGTGTAAATGATTTCGGTAATAATGGTTTTGAAACGGAAGTATATAAGGTGAATGTCTCCAAAGGTGTTAAACCAGGCTACACACAAGACTTTGAAAAAGACATCGCCGGTATCAATATCGGGGGTCAGGGTAGTGTTTGGAAATGGGGAACCCCGACAAGCGGCCCTAAAGGCGCGCATTCGGGTACAAAGGTCATTGCGACCAATCTCGAAGGCCAATACCAAACCAACTCCAACAGTTATTTTGTGGCCCCTCCAATCGATCTAACTGAAAGTTCCAAAGGTGCACTGGTCAGCTTCAAGCATTGGTACGATCTTGAAAACAATTCTGATTTCGGCAAAGTGTATGTAGCGACCACAAACAATCAGAATGCGTTTGAGCAGGTATTATCGTTTACTGGCACCAGCAATGGCTGGAAAACACAATATCTTGATTTGCGAGCGTTTGCGGGTCAAAAGGTATACCTCCTGTTCAACTTTACTAGTGACAATACAATCGTGAAAGATGGCTGGTATATTGACGATCTGTCCATTCAGGAACCAGACAGCGTTGCCCCTGCTGCCCCTGGCCATTTGACTGCTGAAGCAGATACTGTGGGCAATGTTACACTCGCCTGGGGTGCTTCCTCTGATGAAGATGTGAAGCAGTACAAGGTGTATCGTTCAACCCAGTCCGGCAAAAATTATACTTCCATCGGTACAACCTCTGGGCTGACCTACACGGATACGATCACTGTCGGTGGTGCGACCTATCATTATGCAGTGGCGGCCGAGGATTATAGCGGTAATGAAGGTGTCAAGTCGAACGAGGCTTCACTAAGAGTGGACGTGCCGGATACGCTGTATAGCGATCATTTTGACGGCAGCTCAGACAATGGTTGGACTCATTCCGGGACCAAGGATGAATGGGAACGCGGCATTCCTAAGGAAGTAGGACCGGAAAGCGCAGTGTCCAAACCGAATGTGTGGGCCACCGATCTCGATAGCAACTATGAGAACGGTGCTGATTTTTCACTGGTTTCTCCAAAAATTAATTTGAATGGTATACGCAACGCAACACTGACCTTTAATCACTGGTTTGAAATTGAGGGCGGCTATGATTACGGATATGTAGAAGTGTCCAAAAACAATGGCGACACGTGGAGTGAGGTGGGCAAATTCTCGCATAATACAACTGGGAAAAAGTGGACTCCTGTTTATTACAATCTGGATAGCTATACCGGCAATGAGATTCAAGTTCGCTTCCGCTTAAAATCGGATAACAGTGTGAACAAAAATGGCTGGTATATTGACGATTTCCGTGTGCTGGGTGTTCCAGCTTCGACAGTGACCAAGGATATCGTACCTGAGTCCAATATCAAGCTGGAAAAAGCGGAAGAACAATTCCCGCTGTACAAAATTACAAGCACTGAAAAGAGTGAATTCCAGGAAAAAGTGAAGCCGGCAGAAGCATCAGTGGATCGTGGACGTGTCGGTCTCGACAGTCTTCCAGCTAGTGCTACGGTTACGGTGCTGGAAACTGGACGTTCGGTGAAAACAGACCCAACCACGGGCAAATACAGCTTCACTCATGTAGCGGGTGACTATACGTTGAAGGCCGAAGCCTACGGTTACGTGCCTCAGACGAAAGCAGTCACGATTGAGAATAACAAAGTCATCAGAGCAAACTTTAGTCTCCAGGCTGTCCCTCACGGTACAATTCACGGGGTTATTACTGACAAGCAATCCGGTGAACCGATCCAAAAAGCGAAAGTATTGGTGCTCGAAGATGCACGTATTGCTCCGGTAGAGACGAATGAGGCTGGAGAATTTACGCTGGACGTACTGGAAGGAACATACACATTGTCCATCGCAGCCGAAAATTATTACAGTGACAGTGTTTCCGTGACTGCTCCTCCAAACGGCAGTGTTGAAGCGAATGTCACGTTGAAGCCTTTCATCGGTTTCCAAGGAGGCATCGCCTATGATGACGGTACAGGAGAAAATGCCAGAGCCTTTAACGCGGCAGGCAATTCATGGGCAGTGAGAATGACACCTGAGTCGGAAGTGGCACAGGTGACAGGAGCATCACTGTTGTTCTGGAACTCTGCTTTCCCGAATCCGGGAGGAACGACATTCCAATATTCTGTCTATGACGCCTCCGGTGCAGCAGGAGCACCTGGACGTCTATTGGCTGGTCCATTTGACGGAACAGCTGTACGGGATGAGACAAAATGGACGACGGTACAGCTTCCAGAGCCGGTGACGGTTCAAGGCGATTTCTATATTGTATATACACAGTCTGCGGTAGGCACACAGTCGCCGGGTCTTGCTACAGATGAAAACAGCCCCAATGCGCTTCGCAGCTGGCAAGGTGTAAGCGGCACATGGAGCCAATCCCCTGAAGAGGAAGGGAACTACATGATCCGGGCGATCGTCAGATATCCGGTCAATGCTCCAACGATTACGACTCCTACGAAGGCCACGTATACAAAGGAGGATACAATTACCGTAACAGGAACTTCTCCGGCAGAAGGAGCTGATATCCAGCTCTTTAACGGCAGAGAGCTGGCTGGCACAACGAAAGTGAAGGATCGTCAATTCAGTTTATCGGTCGATCTTCAGCCAGGTGCTAATCCACTAAGTGTTCAAGCGGCGGTATATGGCAAAGTAACCGATCGTTCCGAACCGGTGGTCGTGACGCTTGATCAGACAAAGCCTGGTCTGATCCTGACTTCGCCTGGTGAGGGAGCACGTACGAACGCGGGGGTGGTCAGTGTAACCGGTACGGTGTATGACGAGTTCCTCAGCGAATTGACGATTAACGGCGAGCCCGCTGAATTCGGAAGTGACGGCAGCTTTAATAAACGGTTGCTTATCAATGAAGGTGAAAATCAAATTACGGTAACGGCCAAAGATCTTGCCGAAAACGAAACGACTGTTACACGCTCGGTGTATGTCGATACAGCGCTGCCGAAACTTGAAAATATTAGTCCTGCTGAGGATGTACGTATCACTCCAGGACAGCCAGTACGAGTAGCTTTTGACAGTGCATCCGGTTTGGAGGCATCCTTCCATGTGGAACTGCCCTTTAACCTGTCCACTCTGGCCCGTAACGAAATTCCATTAAATGAAACTTCGTCAGGCCACTATGAAGGGACTTATTTCACTTCATCTTCTCTGAACCTGGAAGGCGGAGTCATCGTGATCCGGGTAAGGGATGCAGCGGGGAATGAAGTGGAGACGGAGGCACCGGGAAGAGTGTATGTAACCCATGGTGGAGGAGAGGGCCCTGGTCCGAATCCACCTACATCGAATGAAAAGCCAGTAGCTATTATCCAGGCGAATGACTCAGCCAAGAAGAACAAAAATGTACAATTTAACGCCAAAGCCTCCCGTGATGCAGATGGTGAGATCGTCAGCTACAGTTGGAATTTTGGCGATGGCGATACGGCGGTTGGTTCGAAAGTGAAGCATAAATTCACCACAGCCGGAACGTATACGGTGGAGCTAACAGTGACGGATAATGACGGCGCAAACGGTAAGGCAGTTCATACCATCACGATCCGTTAACAGCAAGTAAGAGTAAGAGGATAGAAGATTTTTTAGAATGCAATGCAGGCCCACAGCAAGCCACTGTTAATAGAGGCTACTGTGGGCCTTTTAAATTTGTCCAACAGTTCAGGAAGCGATACAATGAATAGTACTCTAAAAAGTGAATCGTTTCACAATAATATTTTTTTAGCAGGAGAGGATCATATGATTCATTTGGAAAAAGAAAGCGGACGTATCCGTCTTGTGCTGGATGCCTATTTTATGGGGGAAGATATCGTTGTGCTCATATCAGGCGGTGATCAGCCTCACTTGGGAACGATTACAGCAGGAGCTAGGCTTGAGCCGATTCAAACCGTGCAATTGCAAAACCACAAGGAATTTTATATTACTGAAGAAATTGCAGTTCGCTTGCGTAAAGAGTTTGCGGGTAACTTCGCCATTTGCTGTGGGACGCATTTGGATCATGCAACCAAGGACGAAATCCGAATGCTGACAGATATGGCTATACAAATGGGAAAAGAGCTCATTGAAGAACTTAAGCAAGTACGCTTGTAGCGACCTTTTTAAGTGAACTCCTGAAAGAGTAGATTGCGATAGGGATATTTACTAAAGGGATACTTAAAAAGCAATGCAAATCCATTATCCTCAATGTCTACAGATTTTAGCGCAGAGGATGGAATTAAACTACGGATCATTACCTGAACTGCACGCTGGTCTTGCCTGTTGATCGCTTTGGCTAAGGCAGAAGCAAAGCATTCATTGCGTGCCAATTCGCGATATAGCGGAAAAACGGCTTTGGCAATGGCGCGATGAACCTTGGGTTCAAATGTAAACTGTACCGTCCCGGGTGGAATCGTCGTACCGTTCGTATAATAAAGCATCGGTGGCTGAGCTAAAAAGGAAATAAAGTAGCCGATCCCATTCGTGCCTAAGCCTTGTTTGGCAGCAAATGGCGCTACCGAGCAGAGAAGGGATTTCATCCGGTCCAAATTACCCTGAACGATAGCGCGTGACCATTGGACGGCAAAAGCACGTCGGGTTGCAATAGCTTTATAAAATGGCAGCATGGCGGCGGATATTTTCCGAAGTGTCTCTGCGTGTAAACGTTGGTGACGCGAGCCCTTTCTGCGGGCTGTTCCACGATATAACATAGCTCCGTCCTCCTTGGTAGGATGCTCTTATGGAGCGCAATTTATCTGTAATAGGTACAATACTGTATGCCTGGTTATCTCAAAAAGTGCTAAGATGCTATGCTTCTTCTTTTTGATGTTCTAATTTAAAAAATTGAAATAAGTACTGTCCTGATTTGTAAGATTGTGGTACCCTAGAACTTATATATTGCTATTATAATTATTGGAGTTGAATTAAACAGATGAGTGACTTGTACAAGGAGCCTCGATCTTCCGATCCTTTCCAGGAGTCGAACGATTATAACGCCCCATTTAACCAGCCCCCAGTAGTTCCACCTACAAATAGTAAAGCTGTTGCGTCGATGGTGCTCGGGATTTTATCTGTTGTCATTCCCTATCTTGGGTTGATCATCGGAATTGTAGGTATTATTTTGTCCAGTCTTTCCCTGAAGGAAATTAATCGTCATGGTGAGCAAGGCAGAGGCATGGCTATTGCTGGACTGGTATGTAGTATTATCGGCACACTAATTTATGCACTGATTATCATTTTCTTGGTTATTGTTTTTGTTGTGGCGGCTTCTAGTGGTGACTCGGATATTTTTTCAGACATTTAATGAATTAAAGAATGCTTGAGTCAGACAAACCATTCACGATTTGCCTATTGGATGCTATGATAGAGGGAGTCCAATCAAGGAGAGTGAAGCTGTATGGCACGTACTCAAACACAAAAAGCGTTAAGCAAGGCGAAACGCGCCGGGATCTATTGCGCGGCACAGAGCCGCAAAACGAATGATCATTATGGCGAGATTTCGCAGCACACGCGAATGAAGCCGACCAAACAGGAACAATTACAAAAGGTCAAGCACAAGAAGCGACTCGTTCAGGGTGACGCTTCTTTTTTTGTCTCAAGCGAAGTCAAAAAACTTCGAGAAAGTGAATGTATAGGAGAGGATAGTATTTTCTATAACATAGGTCAAAAAGGACTTGATAATAATTATCATTCTTGTTAGAATCATAAGAAAGAAGGAACCCTGGCAGGGGCTCCTTCATGATAAAGCTATGATTTGGCTTGAAAACCAAGGTTTACTTTGCTTCAAAGGTTTTGCAGTCTGTTTCTTCGGACGTGTGAGTGTTCTCAGGTTTGTTGCTTACGATATAAATGGAGCTTGCGCTACATTTATTATCCTGAGCCCAGTACGTACATGAGTTGACTTCGCACAGTACGTCTTTTGCCATATTGTTCACCTCCTTATAGGAATGTGATGGGCTGAGCAAATATAATCACAGTCAGTCAAGGTAGGACTTGTCCAACTGTGCTTACCCTCTTGGTAAGAAGAGGGATTTTGCTATGCCTACTTGTACAATATCAAAACAATTTTAAAATTGCAATGTTTGCGTCATGTTGCAGATCCAAATAGACACAAGAGTTCCTTTTAATTAAAAAACAAAAGCTGTCTCTATGCAGAACTGAAATGTTCTTCTGCCGGAGACAGCTTTTTTATGTTTTTCTAAATGAATGGCGGTACTAAAAGACTTAGCGCACGTTAGGAATATTTACGATGGGATCAATATCAGCATCATAGTCCACACCCTCGAATTCAAAGCCAAACAGCTGGAAAAATTCGCGACGATATCCTTCAATATCTGACAATTCATAGATATTATGGGTCGTCAGTTCCTCCCATATTTTCGCAACTTCTGCCTGCACATCCTCGCGCAGTTCCCAATCATCAATGCGAATACGACCTTCTTCATCTACAGCAGTTTCTGGTGCGTACAGACGCTCGGCAAACAGGCGGTAGCTCTGTTCTATGCACCCCTCATGCAGACCTTTCTCCTTCATCACCTTATATAAAGCGGAAATATACAGAGGAACGACAGGGATGGCCGAACTGGATTGGGTAACGAGTCCTTTGGTGACTGCAACGAAGGCGCGTCCACCCGTCGTTTTCAGCTGGTTGTTTAGTTGACGTGCTGTCGCCTCCAGATGATCTTTTGCACTTCCGATACTGCCTTCTCTGTAGATGGCTTGGGTAATATCTGAACCGATATACGAAAAAGAGAAGGTAGTGGCGTTATCAGCGAGTACACCGCCTGCACGCAAAGCGTCAATCCACAATTTCCAATCCTCACCGCCCATAACCTCTACAGTCCCCTGTACTTCTTCTTCTGTAGCTGGTTCGAGCGTCACGCTGCTGACTTCACCGGTGTGGAAGTTAACGGTCTTATTCGTGTAGGCCTCACCAATAGGTTTGAGCACGGAATTAGACGTTTCGCCTGTGCGGGGATGGGTGCGGCGACCTGAAGCAACACTGTAAATCACCAGATCGACTTGTCCCAGTTCTTCGCGAATGGCTTCCACCGTTTTGGCTTTGACCTCATCCGAGAAGGCATCTCCCGTCACGCTTAAAGATTTAAGCCCAGCTTCCTGAGCGGCTTTTTCAAATGCAGCAGAATTGTACCAGCCTGCCGATGCTGTGCGTGTAGCCGTAGCATTGCTAGGACGATATACACCAATTGTATTGGCACGCGCACCGAAAGCGGCCGTAATTCGAGAAGCCAACCCATATCCGGCAGATGCCCCGATCACAAGCACATTACGAGGTCCGTGGATAGCAGGATGGGCTTGTACATAGTCAATTTGCTCCTGAACATGTTGGGCACAGCCCACCGGATGAGCAGTGGTGCAGATAAAGCCACGTGTTCTTGGTTTGATAATCATGTTATTGTAATTCCTCTCTTCTTGTAGCAATCTTCACCCTTACTATTTTAACTTTTAACAATTTTTTTTCAAACGTGGATTTCAGTAAGTATCCTTTTTACCTAAAAGTGTATCCCTGTACAGGGTGGCAAGTGCCTAAGAGTCTGCATATGATGCTGTAACGATAAACATGAGAAGGGAGAGAGCTGCTTGAAGAACAAGAGCCGCAAAACCAACAGAAACAAAAAGCCGCTCTATCGTGTAATTGACCCGGATATGAATGAATTAAGTATGATACAACGCTCAAAGCCACTGCCTGCGGAGAGGGAGACAGAAGCAAGACTTCATCAAGTTGCTTCTCCGCCTCCCCCAACTACAGAGGAGTCGGAGCTACAGACAGTTGTCGAGCCTGAAGTCGAGGCTCTGCAGGAAAAAGAGGTTGAGATCGCAGATGTAGAGGAGACTCCAGCTTTGATGGAAGAACCCCCGCTGCCAGAGTTAGAACCAGAGCTAGAACCAGAACCGGAGCCGGAGCCGGAACAAGAACCAGAGCCAGAACCTGACCCAATTGATGTGGAAGAAATTTTGAACAATAAGAAGGCTCCGCATGTAAACAATGCTTTCATCTATACAGACGATTTGAGTGATCTCGCTGTGACGGGTGAGAAGATCGCTCCTGCTTCCATAGATTCCAGCAAGCTGAAACAAGAGAGTATCCAAACGGAATCTCTAGCAGATTATGCTGTTCATACGATTAAAATAGCTGACGGTGCTGTGACTTCTTCGAAGATTGCCCCCGACTCCATCACGGTCGAGCATCTGTCTGACGCATCAGTGGCAGGCAGTAAATTGCAGGATCGCTCTATTAGTGGTGAAAAACTTCGCGATGGCAGCATCACTCCAGAAAAGCTGGCGGATAAAATTATCAGCGGCGATCATATTGCCAATGGCTCGATTGAGAGCCGTCACTTCAAGCAATGGATCGTGTCCTCAGATATGCTTCAAGATCAGTCGGTCACCTCGGATAAAATTCGCAGCGGTACAATTCAATCGAACAATTTGGCGAATGAAGCTGTTGATAGCTCCAAGCTGGGTGATCAGTCTGTGACCACCTCCAAACTGCGGGATGGGGCTGTGGATGGAGCTAAAATCCAGGCAGGCAGCATTGAGAGTGCACACCTGACCGAGCATGCCGTTCATGCCCGGCATCTAGCTCCCGGTTCGATTAATCGCAAGCAGCTATCCAACGGAATTGTAGGCAGGGAACAATTGGAGGAAGGTGCTGTCAGCGGGCGTCATCTGGAGTCTGAGGCAGTCACCAGCACTCACATTCAGGCAGGAGCGATTGAAAGAAAGCATCTCAGTCCTGGCTCCATCGGGGAAGAGCAGCTTGGAACGGGCCAAGTGACAGCACGGCATATCGCGGATCGGAGTATTCATTCCAATAAACTGGCAGATCAGTCTGTAGGCTCATTGCAAATTGTCGATCAATCCGTCACTTCATCCAAAATATCGGATCAGAGCATTCTCCCACACAAAATTGCCGATGAGGCGGTACTTACCAGACATATTGCAACAGCAGCCATACAAGGGCCTCAGATTTCTCCAGAGGCAGTCTCTTCCGTGCATCTTCAATCCGAAATTATTCGGAAGGATCATATTGCACCAGAGGCGGTTACGGAGCAACATTTGCATTCCGGGGCTGTGACAAGCGAGAAAATAGGGAAGGGTGCAGTGCTGGATCACCATGTAGCGAATCAGGCTGTCAAGGAAAATCACATTGCTTCCAGCGCGATTAAGTCTGACAAAATAGCTGACGAGGCGGTTATAGAAACTAAAATTGGCACAGGGGCGGTAACTGGAAATAAAATTGCGCCTCAAGCCATTACCCACGTACACATTGCAACGGGAGTGATCCGTGAAAACCACCTTGCCGACAACAGTGTGGGTGGAAAAGCGTTACAGGCGCAATCGGTTGATTCGACCCATTTGGCCCAGAGCTCTGTACAGAGCAAGCATCTTGGGGAAGACAGTGTCGGAACCGCGGCGTTGCAGGAACAGTCCGTTACCGCAGACATACTAGGCGAAGGCGCTGTTCAAACTGCGCATTTGGCCAGTGGTGCGGTATACTCCCACCATTTGCAGGATCATGCCGTTACTTCGTTGAAACTATCGCCGGAAAGTGTGGCTACGGATAAAATTAATGATTTGGCGATTACTGCGCCTAAGTTAGCTGAGGGCAGTGTCACTTCCTCCAAGCTGTCTGCTCGTTCTGTGCAGCCATGGCATATTACAGATAAAGCGGTGCTGAGCAACCATCTGGCTGTTGAGGCAGTGGAGGCGAATCATCTTGCTCCGGAATCCGTCACCTCCAACCATTTGCAGTCTGCTTCGATTCAAACCAAACATCTCGCCCCGGATAGTGTGTCCGGCCATGCTCTTCAGTCGGAAAGCGTCACTTCCGAGAAGTTGGCGGCTCGGGCTGTGCAGGCTTCCAACCTGGCGGAAAACAGCGTGGGACCCGGACATTTGGCTGCACAGGCCGTACAAACCAGACATTTGGCAGCAGGAGCAGTAGAGGACACGATATTAGCCCAGAATGCTGTGAAGTCTGAGCATCTTGCAGCAGAATCCATCCAATCCGAGCATTTGCAAAGCGGGATTATTCAGGGAGAGCATATTGCATTGCAGGCTATAGCCACTCCGGCCATACAGGATGAAGCGGTTACCTCTGCCAAACTGTCAGAGGAAAGTGTAACCTCCACTAAGCTGTCAGCCCATGCAGTGCAGTCCGGGCATATTATGGACGAAGCTGTACAAAGCAACCATTTAGCCGTGGCGGTTGTGGACTCGACACACCTGGCATCTGGAGCGGTCACTTCGGTGCACCTACAGGCCTCCTCGGTGCTTACGAGACATTTGGCCCCGGATAGTGTGTCTGGTCGTGCGCTACAAGCGGAAAGTGTAACCTCGGAAAAGCTGGCAGCCCGCTCGGTACAAGGAATGAACCTTGCGGAAGGCAGTATCGGCCCTTCACATCTATCTGTGCAGTCCGTACACACGCGGCATTTGGCAGCTGGAGCGGTACAGGATAGAGTGCTGGCAGAGGGAGCAGTGAAGTCCGTGCACATTGCCCCGGAATCGATTCAGCCACACCATCTGCACACTGAAATTATTCAGGGCGAGCATATCGCATCCCAGGCCATATCGACCGATGCTTTACAAGATGAGTCTGTGACATCTGACAAACTGGCGGATGAGGGTGTGACTGCCGCCAAGCTGTCGGCCCACTCGGTACAGTCGTGGCACATTACAGACGAAGCCGTGCAAGGAAATCATTTGGCAGAAGAGTCCATCCAGTCGAACCATCTGGCGCCGGAAAGTGTAACCTCAGCCCACTTGCAGTCTTCGTCAGTGCTCACGAGCCATCTGGCTCCGGATAGTGTGTCCGGCCGTGCGCTACAAGCGGAAAGCGTCACCTCGGATAAGTTGGCAGCCCACTCAGTTCAAGGGACGAATCTTGCGGAAGACAGCGTCGGCCCGTCACATTTGTCTGCTCAGTCGGTACACGCCCGGCACCTGGCAACTGGTGCAGTACAGGATACAACGCTGGCAAAGGGAGCAGTGAAGTCGGTTCACATTACCGCGGGGTCCATCCAGCCGCATCACCTGCACACTGGAAGCATTCAGGGCGAGCATATCGCATCCCAGGCCATATCGACCGATGCTTTGCAGGATTCATCCGTTACGTCTGATAAATTGGCGGATGAGGGTGTGACTGCCGCCAAGTTGTCGGTCAACTCGGTACAGCCGTGGCACATTACAGATGAAGCTGTGCAAGGAAATCATTTGGCGACAGAAGCCATCCAGTCAAGCCATCTGGCCTCGGAATCCGTTACCTCTCGCCATTTGCAGGCCTCCTCAGTGCTTACGAGCCATTTGGCGCCAGATAGTGTATCCGGTCGTGCACTACAGGCGGAAAGCGTCACCTCGGAAAAGCTGGCAGCGCGCTCGGTACAAGGGACGAATCTTGCGGAAGGCAGCATCGGCCCGTCACATCTGTCGGCACAGTCCGTACACAGCCGGCATTTGGTAGCTGGAGCGGTACAGGATAGAGCGTTGGCAGAGGGAGCAGTGAAATCCGTGCATATCGCTCCCGAATCGATTCAGTCGCACCATCTGCACACTGGAACCATCCAGGGCGAGCATCTGGCATCCCAGTCGATATCGACTGATGTATTACAGGATGAGTCCGTTACGTCTGATAAATTGGCGGATGAGGGTGTGACTGCCGCCAAGCTATCGGCTCACTCAGTACAGCCATGGCACATTACAGATGAAGCTGTGCAAGCTAATCATTTGGCAGAAGAGGCCGTTCAGTCGAGCCATCTGGCGCCGGAATCTGTCACCTCAGCTCACTTACAACCTTCGGTGATACTTGCGAGCCATTTGGCACCAGAAAGTGTATCTGGTCTTGCGCTACAAGCGGAAAGCGTCACTTCGGAAAAGCTGGCAGCACACTCGGTGCATGGGACGAATCTTGCGGAAGATAGCGTCGGTCCTTCGCATTTGTCCGCACAGTCGGTACACACTCAGCATTTGGCAGTTGGCGCAGTGCAGGATACAGCGCTAGCAGTGGGGGCAGTGAAGTCGGTACACATTGCCACGGAATCCATCCAGCCGCATCATCTGCAAACCGGAACCATTCAGAGCGAGCATCTGGCATCCCAGGCTATATCGACCGATGCATTACAGAATGAGTCCGTTACGTCCGATAAATTGGCAGATGAGGTCGTGACTGCTGCTAAAATATCTCCACATTCCGTACAGCCATGGCATATTACGGACGAAGCCGTGCAAGCCAATCATTTGGCAGAAGAGACCATCCAGTCGAGCCATCTGGCACCAGAGTCCGTCAGTTCAGCCCACTTGCAGTCTTCGGCGGTACTTGCGAACCATCTGGCCCCTGATAGTGTGTCTAGTCGTGCGCTACAAGCGGAAAGCGTCACCGCGGAGAAGTTGGCAGCGCACTCGGTGCAAGGAACGAATCTTGCGGAAGGCAGCGTCGGCCCGTCACATCTGTCTGCACATTCGGTACACACCCAGCATCTGGCAGACGGTGCAGTACGGGATACAGCGCTGGCAGAGGGGGCAGTGAAGTCGGTACACATTGCCATGGAATCCATCCAGCCGCATCATCTGCAAACCGGAACCATTCAGAGCGAGCATCTGGCATCCCAGGCTATATCGACCGATGCATTACAGGATGAGTCCGTTACGTCCGATAAATTGGCAGATGAGGTCGTGACTGCTGCTAAAATATCTCCACATTCCGTACAGCCGTGGCACATTACGGATGAAGCCGTGCAAGCCCATCATTTGGCAGAAGAGACCATCCAGTCGAGCCATCTGGCGCCGGAATCCGTCACCTCAGCCCACTTGCAGCCTTCGGCAGTGACGATCCAGCATATTGCGCCAGGGAGTGTATCTGTTCACGCGCTACAGGCAGGCAGCGTGAACGCTGAGAAGCTTGCGCTTCGAGCGGTGCGTGCTTCGAATCTGGCGGAAGCCAGCGTAAGCTCCGTACATTTGACAGAGCATGCCGTGCAAGCCCAGCATTTGTCCGATGGGGTGATTCAAGAGTCCGCACTGGCCGAGGGGGCTGTGCAGTCCCGCCACATTTCACCGGATTCTGTCCAATCCGAGCATTTGCAAGCAGGAGCTATTCAGTCACAGCATATCGGCTGGCAGGCGGTGTCAGAGCAAGCTATACAGGATGGAGCAGTGACATCCGGCAAACTCGCAGATGGAACGGTGGAGTCCCGCCATGTGGCTGTGGAGGCAATTGAAGGCCATCATATTGCAAAGGAAGTCATTGATTCGCACCACATAAAGCCCGGCTCGGTGACACTGGATCAATTATCCACAGATATTCATCTCTCGGGGCTTTTGCCGGAGGAAGGGATCAGTGGCGACAAACTTCAGGCAAACAGTATATCCCGCAGCCATCTGCAGGCTCAGGTCGTCGACAGTGAGGTGCTGAGCCCAGAAGCTGTAGGTCCAGATCATCTACAGGCTGCTGCGGTACAAAGTCATCATGTGGCAGAGCAGAGCATCGAAGGTCATCATCTGGCAGAAGGGTCCGTTGGCTCACGTGAGCTGGAACTGAACGCAGTGACACCGGAGCATTTGAGCATCACCCCGGTTCGTACTTGTGCGAACCAGCCTGCATTACAGCAGTTTGGCAGAGCGCCGTTTCTTTTAAAAGGAAGCGAAGGAGAGACAGAAGTAACCATTGTATTTGGGGAGCCATTTGTGAACCCGGACTACACGTTGGTAGCGATGACGAACCATCCTCTCTTTCATGCAACACTGAAATCTCAGACGACTAATGGAGCGGTGATCGTCGTAACCAAGTGGAGTGAAACCGCGCATAACTATGGTATTATTTCCTGGATTGCCATCGGTTAGCGAAGGGGATAATTACAACACTTATAGCGTGCAGACTCATGTATTTTCCAGATACGGAGCTGCACGCTTTTTCATATACTTTTCACATATTTGCTCCACAAAAATCCCGAAATCTCCTGGTAAGCTAAAGATACTTTAAAGGAGAGGTGATTCAATCATGAAAAAATGGACTAAAAATGCAGCAGCCGTATTGACCGTAGTAAGCGTACTGGGAGGAGCAAGCAGCGCATTCGCCGCTACAGCAACCCCAACTCCAGCCACCACTGCACCTGCCGTCAAAGCTCCTGCGGTTACGACTCCTGCTAGCAAAACACCGGCAAAAGCACCTGTAACGAAAACACCTGTGGTGAAAGCACCTGTTAAAAAAGCTGTAACAGCTCATAAAGCAACAACCAAAGCAAAAAAAGCTCCTGCCAAAAAAGCCACTGCGAAAAAAGTGGCAAGCCACAAAGCAAAAGCAGTGAAAGCAAAACACCGCACAGTTAAACATCATGTGAAAAAACATAACGCTGTTCATCGCAAGGCAGCAGCACATAAAACTCGTGCACAGCATGTTGTAGCTAAAAAAGTAACCCATAAAGCTCCAGTAAAAAAAGCAGTTCCAGCCAAAACAGCTCTAAAAACGGTGAAAACAGCTCCAAAGGCAGCAGCTAGAGTAGTAACAACTAAGAAATAAGGTTGAAAATAAAGTAGAAGTGTAGTTGGCTTTCAGTTCACCTGGCATATACAGCAGCGATTCACGATAAGAAAAGACGGGACCGGGAACGGTATACCCGTCTTTTGTCTATTCTGCTGGGCTTCTGTTAAGCTTGAAGAAAGGATGCTAGCATCCAGAACAACGGCAAGGGGTTAAGGCCATGACAAAAATAGTAGTAGTAGATGACGATGTGTTCATTTTGCAATTAATATCTGAATATTTAAAAAAAGAATCCTACGAGGTAACTTCCTTTTCCAGTGGAAAAACATTGGTAGAGCATATCCGAACAAATCGTCCGGATTGCCTCGTGCTTGATATTATGATGCCGGGCATTGACGGGCTTTCTCTACTGACTCAGCTTCGTGAGTTTACAGAAATGCCGATCATTATGATCTCCGCGCGCGGAGAGGAAAATGACCGTATCCAAGGGCTGGAATTGGGATGCAGTGATTTTTTGACCAAGCCCTTTAATCCAAGGGAGCTGGTGGGAAGGGTCAAAGCGATGCTGAGACTGAGCAAGGCGGGAACGTCTACATCAGATGACAAGCAAACAGCAGATAGCGCAGATATGTGCCATGCAGGCAATCTTTGTATTGTTGCTGACTATCGTAAAGTTACAGTAGACGGACGCGAGTTGAATTTAACCTCACGTGAATTCGATCTGTTGCTGTTTCTTGCGAATCATCTGGAACGGCCTTTTGGCAGAGAGCATTTGATTCAGCAGGTGTGGAGCTATGATTTTATAGGTGATGTGAGAGTCGTAGATGATCTGGTCAAACGTATTCGCAAAAAGTTGGCAGAGTGCCACTCCACGCTTGTCATTAACACGGTATGGGGATTTGGATACAAAGCAACGGTTCAGGAGATGTAGCCATGCGTACGATGAGAGCCAAAATTCTGCTTTCTCTGTCCATTGCAATGCTGATTACTGTCTGTATTACGGTGGTCTTATTTATCAGGCTCATTGATGACATTCTGGTGAATCAGGCCAAATCCAAGCTTCATGAGCAGGCGCGCAAAGCCGTCCATATATTGAGTGACGGAGGCTTTGACCGACTGGATAATGCGGAATTGAATTATGTTATTAAGGGTGTACTTTTATCTGCCGATTACTTTATTTTAAGCACGGATAACCGCATCATCGACTCCAGCGTCTCTGGAATGGAAGGCAAAAAGATCGAGCGTTTGCTTTTGACCCGCCAAGGATTTTTTGCATCGGTACATCCGTCTGCCCATGATCTGATTACTACTCATGAAGGCGTTGCTGTCCTTCAAGGTAAAAAGGTGCTGTTTACAAATGAAGAATTACCCGGACAACCTTTCCGCATCTTTGTATACTCACCCTTATCTTCTTTGAGAGCCCTCTATGTACCGTTAATGAGAACTACGCTGCTGTCGATCGTAGCGAGTTTTCTGGTGATTCTTGTTATTGGTCTGATGGTGGTTTCACGTCTGGTGCGTCCGCTCAAACGATTGAAAGAGGCGGTAGGCAACTATGAACCGAATCAGCCACAGGATAGTGATTTTCCGCAGGCAGACAAAAGCGAAATTGGCGAACTGATAGGCACCTTTCATTCCATGTCGGCCCGCATTCAGCACCACCACCACAGCCAGATTGAATTTCTGCAAAATGTATCACACGAGCTAAGGACACCGTTAATGTCCATTCAAGGCTATGTATATGCTATTCAGGATCAAGTGGTATCCCAGGACGAGGGACTGAGCATTATTAAAGTGCAATCCCAGCGATTAATTGATATGGTGGAAAAGTTGCTTCAGCTATCGAGGCTGGAGGCGTTGAATGAGGAATGGCCTGTCTCTCTGATTGATCTGAGAAGTATGGCGGAGGACGCTGTGCATCTATTGATGCCGATGGCCAGTGAACGCTCGATCTCACTGCGAGTGGAGGGAGAGGGGCTGCATGTGGCTGTTCCGGCCGAGCAATTATTCCGCATGATATTAAATTTGCTGCAAAATGCAGTTCGACACACCTCCACAGAGGTTGTCATTCAGTTGGAGACGGGGACAACACCGGAGGTTGTGTGGATTATGCATGTAGATGATGATGGGGAAGGTCTCACCGAATCCGAAGCGGCCGAGGTGTTCGGAAGATTCTATACCGGATCAAATGGTGCCACGGGACTAGGATTGGCCATTTGCCGTCAGATAGCCTCCCGGCTGAATGGAGAACTACTTTGTACACGGTCGCCATTAGGTGGTGCACGCTTCAGTTACATTCAACACATGTTATAAATGAGGCAAAAATGGTTAAAAATGATCATTTTTCTGCTTATATATGCCACTAACATGACATATCATGAGAGGTTTTTGGTGATATTTTAGATATTGCTTGACTGGCAGGTACTTAAATGAGTAAAATTATTCGTATATACCTTGACTCATGAACGTCGTTTTTTTAGATAGTGGTCAATAATAGTGATGAATAATAAATGAAAGAGTGATGAGATGAACCGCCTTTTGGAAGTGAAGGACTTAACGATATCTTTCAAGACCCGTCAGGGACTAGTGCAGGCCATTCGTGGCGTAAACTTTCATGTCAATAAAGGAGAGACGCTGGCGATTGTCGGTGAATCCGGCTCAGGCAAAAGCGTAACCTCACAAGCTGTTATGAAGCTGATCCCGACCCCTCCAGGCATTTATCAAAAGGGTCAAATTATGTTTGACGGACAAGAGCTGATTAATAAAACGGAAAAGCAGATGCAAAAGATTCGTGGTAAGGAAATTGGCCTGATTTCTCAGGACCCAATGACTTCACTTAACCCGACGATGAAAGTTGGTAAGCAGATCACGGAAGTGCTTTTCAAGCATGAAAAGATATCCAAGGACGCTGCTCGCAAGCGGGGTATTGAGTTGCTGAATTTAGTAGGTATTCCGCATCCTGAACAGCGTTTTAACCAATATCCACATGAATTTAGTGGCGGTATGCGTCAACGTGTCGTCATTGCGATGGCATTGGCTGCTAATCCGAAACTTTTGATTGCCGATGAGCCGACGACTGCGCTGGACGTAACGATTCAAGCTCAAATTTTGGAGCTGATGAAGGATCTTCAGAAGAAGATTGATACTTCTATCATCTTCATTACTCATGACCTCGGTGTTGTGGCGAAGATGGCGGATCGAGTTGCTGTTATGTATGCAGGGCAAATCGTGGAAACAGGCACGGTTAATGAAATTTTTTATAACCCAAAACATCCATATACATGGGGACTCCTCGCTTCCATGCCTAGCTTGGACAGCCATGGTCAGAAGCTGGCTGCGATCCCGGGAACACCACCGGATCTGCTTCACCCACCTGTAGGGGATGCCTTTGCAGCTCGTAGTTCTTATGCCATGAAAATTGACTTTGAGAAAGAGCCTCCACTCTATCAATTGTCCGATACACACTTTGTGAAATCATGGTTGCTTCATCCAGATGCACCTGCGGTTGAGCCACCAGAAGCGGTGAAGGCTAAACTTCGCAAGCTGGATAACGCATTTGAAAAGCCGGTTTTAGTTGAACAATACGGCAGTTAAAGCAATATATAATTTGTAAATAAACAGATGATAAATAAAAAAAGGCTGTTTTCTCCATGTGGAATACTATTACGGAGGAACAGCCTTTTTGGTGTAACACTCAGGTTGCATGAGTTTGTGGTGATTTGTATTATACGGCAGCGCTTACAGCTTGCCGGAACCGGCTTGGGAAGTGACTTCTGCCTTCACGCTGGCGGACGGGGAAATTTTATCGTTCAAGGATGGTTTCCAGCCTACAGAGGAGCTAAGACCCACGCTAGAGCCTGCGTTAACGGCCTGTCCATTCAGAAGTGTGCCAGTGTCTGACAAGGCAGTTCCACCAAAAACAGTCACAATTTTGGCTGCGGATAGTCCCGCAACGTCAATGACATTGTTTTCAGCAAAAATTTTAGAGGATTTGCCCGCCCCCCATATATATAGTGTAGGGTATTCAGAGCGTTTTACATCACCTGTATAGTAATTGTTATAGAGATGGACTTGTCCATAACGTACGCGCGGTGTGCGTTGTACTGTATTCTCATAATAATTGTGATGTAGGGTTACACGTAAAGCCCCTTCATCTGCTGTTTTGCTGTCGCTGTTGCCGATAATGGATGTTTTGTCATGATCGTAAAAGTGATTGTATGAAACGGTAACCAGATCACCTTGGTTAATCACATCGAGCAGTCCATCGTGATGTTGGTATTCTTGACCGTAGAAGGTGCCATTTCCGCTATCGGGGTGGGAAACATCATTGAACGTATTGTGATCCACCCACACATGCGTAGCTCCGTTAATGGTAATGCTGTCATATTCTGAATTCCAGTTGCCTGTACTGCCGTCAGTTGGGTCCCATTGCGGGAAATAATCGTAGGCATCCTGAAATTCAATATTGCGGATAATGACGTTGTCGGTACCCTTTTTCAATTGGAAGTTTGCACCATTAATGATAGCATTGTTGCCCAGACCGACAATCGTTGTATTGGATGGAATTTCAATAACGATACGACTGGCTTGATTTTTCTGTGATGCCTTACGTGCGTCTTCCAATGTACCGGAAGGAACCTTTTTACCCCAAGTAGACGGATCATACGCCTTGAGATACGCATTGAAATCATACTTAGGGTCCTTGTAATCGTTCAATCCTAACGGTTTATTATTGTCATCGACGTTGGCATTGATTGTACCTTTGACATAAATGATTTTAGGTGTAGTATTGCTGCTTTTACCTAACGCATCGACAAGTTGTTTGCGGTTCGTTACGGTGAAAATATTGGAGGAAGTAGCTGTAGCTCCACCTGTTGTGCCTGTAGAAAAGGCGGCCCAACCGTTTTTGCTGCCGAGTGTCTCCTTGCCAATATCGCTTGCTGCATGAGCAGGTGCACCCATAGGAGCCAGAGTAGCGAACAGTAACACAGCTGCGATTCCGAGTGAACATCTCTTTTTCATAAAATACCTCCGTATATTGGATAAATGCAGTAGACGAACGAGGGAGTCCCGGGTGCTCCTGTAGGTTCTACATGTTCTATCATACTTTGTATACCAGTATTTGTTAATATAATAAAAGTTACATACTAAAATTTTTGTCGAATTTTTAAATAATTCAATAGAGACCTTCTTTTTCCAATCAAAATGCAGATTCATAAATGAAAACGTTAACAATCACACGGAATAGGAATTGTATATATGATTATATGGAGTTTTTATAGTGAATAAAGATAGAATGATTTTTCTAAATGTTAACGATCTCAAGTCAAAAAGTGAAGAAAAATGACAGGGGATTTATGGATTTTTGTATTATCCTCAGGTACAATGCTTGTAATAAAGCTGAGGAGGAATGGGCATCATGGCAGAGCATTTAGCAAATATCTTGAAGTTGTTGAAGCAAAAAGAGTGGGTGGACTTGTCCCATGCCTTTTATCCTGAAATTCCCCATTTTCCGGTTTTCGATAATGTCCAGGTGGATACCTTGTTTACCCACGACGATGGCTTTTTTGTAAAGCAATACTGCTTTCCAGGGCAGTATGGAACTCATATCGACGCCCCTGTTCATTTTGTGAAGGGTAAACGTTATTTACATGAGCTTTCGTTGAAGGAGCTAGTATTGCCGCTGGTTGTCATTGACCGTTCAGCAGCCGTTGCAGCCAATTCCGACTATGAGCTTACGGTTGCGGATATTCTGGACTTTGAAAAAGAGCACGGACGCATTGCCGATCAGTCCTTTGTCGCCTTTCGCAGTGATTGGAGCAAGCGTTGGCCTAATCCAGATGCCTTCTCCAACAAGGACAACGCCGGAGATGCACACTGCCCAGGCTGGTCGCTAGATGCGCTGCGCTTTTTGGTAGAGGAACGGAATGTTGCTGCTATCGGACATGAAACACTGGATACGGACTCCTCTGTAGCTTATCGAAAAGCGGGCAAGCTGGTGGGGGAATATTACATATTGGAGCAGGATCGATATCAAGTTGAGGTGCTGACGAATTTGGATAAGCTGCCCCCGACGGGCGCGGTTATTTATAATATCGTTCCAAGTATTCAGGATTCTCCCGGATTTCCAGTGCGCTCCTTTGCTATTTTGCCTTAATCTTGAGCTTAAAAGACCGATTCAGATATCGACATCTGAATCGGTCTTTTTCTAGCTTATACGGGGTAGTGTACAGCGCGAATGACCATTCAGTCCAGCTTGGTTCAAAATCATTGAAACGCCTTATGTGATAATTGTTACGGTAGGGGCCGAGATGGTAGGCTGGGTTGTGATGGTGGAGGTTGTGCCGCTAAAATCGGATATTTCTATGACAGCGGGGACACCTGGTGTAATATCTACGGAGGCAATGACCAGACTTGCCGTGGTTAGGGTGAATAAGGAGCTCTGCTGAATAACTCCGTTAATATAATAATTAGCAGAATCAGTAGCCGTTAATGTTGGCAAAGCAACGACTGGAGCATCGGCGTCATCTACGAAGCTGGCAGCAGGAATAGTTGTTGTTGTTGCACCGATCATCCCGGCTGTTATGGTTGCAAAAAAACGAGTCACGGCTGGGGTGACAGTCGTGCTTATGGCACCACCAGTTGCTACGGGAGCAGTAGCTACTGCTGTGTACACTGGTTTTATGATTGGCATAGTTCTCATCTCCTTTCTTTAATGGTATGAGCCATTCGCTGGCTCTTAATCAATAAATGATTTTTCAACCTATTCGGAAACGGCATATGAACCTTTCTATTAATAATAGGGTAATTGGAGAAGGCCCTATTTTACTGCACAAAAAATGAAAGCGAATACTTGGAATCTGCATGCTACAAATGCCTAAGACCCTAATGGGAGATGTGCATACAATACATAAGCATGAGAGGAGGAGGTGTGTACGGCTGGTATGAGGAGACGTGATGCATCACTAAGAAGGCAAGGAAAGAGAACAGTACATTGCAAGATCAACAAACGAAAAAAGTGTAAGCCCAGGTATCCATTCAAGGGTGAAACAAAAACGGGGTTGCATGCCCAAAAGCATCCAAAGCTAATTATTATACAACGGCGCTTCAGAAATACTCCTGCCAAACGGAGGAGGAGAATGGAGCAGACAGGAAAGCAAGGTCTGCCAGGTTCAGCAGGGATGCCAGGTGAAGCCGGGGTGCCAGGTGAAGTCGGGGTGCCAGGAGCGCCAGGAGTGCCAGGAATACAGGGTCCTGCAGGAACACAGGGAGCACAGGGAGTGCCCGGTCCAGCTGGAGCTCCAGGTAGGGCAGGCGCTACAGGTGCACCCGGCCCTACCGGAGCACAGGGTATGCCCGGCCCTACCGGAGCACAAGGCATACCCGGTTCTACCGGGGCACAAGGCATACCCGGTTCTACCGGGGCACAAGGCATACCCGGTTCTACCGGGGCACAGGGCGTAACCGGTCCTACTGGAGCCCAAGGTATAACTGGTCCAACAGGTCCGGCTCCTGACATCTCCAATATTGAAATTATCCCTACGGCTGAGCGGTATTTTTATTTTACTCCTGATCCGATTGAATCTTCAGTCACGATTATGGCGGATCAATTTTCTGTAGATGGTGTTCAGGGAGCTTCTCGGAGGTTTCATGTCGGCAGCAATAGTTATGCTAATCTGTATATTAACGGGATGTTACAAGAAAGAACGTTGTTCAGCTTGACACCTTCATCGCTGACGATTCACCTCCGCGAAGGGGAGACTATTTCCTCCGGCACACCTATTATTGTGGAAATTGTTCAATTTAGTGTGCGATACAGTGCATGACATTGCTCGCGATGAATACTTCATGTGATGGACATTATTTTAAAACCAAAAATGGTTATAGGGTACAGGTCCTTCAATACGAACACCGAGTTGTTCGGCTGCCTGTCTGGGCCAGAATGGATTACGCAGCAGTTCCCGACCTACCGCAACCAGATCCGCCCGACCATTACGCAAAATTTCCTCGGGTTGAATACCGTGAGTAATCAATCCTACGGCCGCGGTAGCTATATCAGCAGCCTGACGAATGGCCTCAGAGTAAGGCACCTGATAGCCGGGATATTCACTCGGCGCATCCGGTAATACACCGCTCAGAGCTAACATCAATCAAATCGACACCCTGTTCCTTTCATGTAGCGGGCATACAGAATGGAATCCTGAACTCCATTGCCGAGCGGGCTGTATTCATCTGCCAGAAATTCGTACAAATAACGGACCATCCCACACGGTACGTATGACATCAATAATTTCGCGTAAAAACGGATAGCGTCGTTCTTCCGAGCCGCCATATGTATCATTGCGTTGATTCGTATATTTAGATAAAAAATTGTTAATCAGATATCCGTGTGCGGCGTGCAGTTCAATGACATCTATTCCGGCTTGCGAAGCCCGTACAGCGGTATCTCTGAAAGCAAGCACAAGATTATGAATTACTTCTATAGACAGTGCAGAGGTCGCCCGTTCGCGGTGAGGCAAACCAGAGGCGGATACAGTTGTTTTATGAGGCAACGAGCTCTTGCGTCCGACATGCCAAAGCTGGAGACCGGCTTTGGAGCCTTGGTCATGGATGGTCTGCACCACTTTTTGCAGCGGGGAAAATGTGCTCGTCGCTCCATATGCCAAGGCTGCCTGAATCTTTTCCCTGCTGGGTGACTGCATGCACTTCAAGCATGATTAGCCCCACTTGTCCTAATGCCCTAGCGCCGTAATGCAGCGTATGCCAATCGGTTGCTTTTCCATCTTCTGCCGCTGAGACGTACCCATGGGAGACATCATAATCCGGTTTATTAGCTCTACATTGCGTATTTGAAATGGTTGAAACAGTAAGCTCAATTGGATTCACTCCTCTTTATTTACGGCTCAGAACGTCCGCTTTTATTCGGTTACATATATATTTTATAGGAATAAATTGAAGCGATACACGTATCATTTAACGTATTCAGGCTTGTAATTTGGTTAGTTATCACTTACTATAATCCTATGAATAAGAAAACACATGTAGACAGCAAAAAGAAGGATATTCTGCAGGCAGCGATGTGCCTATTTGCAACCAAAGGAATTGACGGGATTTCAGTCAAAGAAATTGGAGAGGCTGCCGGTGTGACGGATGCCGCGATTTATAAGCATTTTAAGAGTAAAGATGCAATGGCCTTGGAAGTATTCAGACAGTATTGTAATAGCTACACCACCTTAATTGACTTTTATCGCAAGCAAAGTGGGAGCTTCGTCAGTCGTTTCCATCGACTGGTAGATGAAGTGCTGAATATGCATGATGAGGACCAGTATGGTTTACTTCTACTATCACAGCATCATGAGCTGTATGTTGAAGCAAACCAGAGCCAGAATGTGCGTCAGCCGCTGGAGGCGTTGACTGAATTCATCGAACAGGGGATTCAACAAGGTGAACTGCCGAAGCAAGATGTTCAGCTATCCGGTGTGCTCATCATTGGAGCCATTACACGCTTGTCCGTGTCCAGCCTAGAAGGTGAACTTCCACAGCAACTGGTTCCATTGGCAGCAGAGGTCAAACAACGTTTAACTGCTTTATTAAGTAAAGGTCAGTAGTGACCTTTTCTTTTTAAATATAAAGTAAGTGTTTTCTAACTAAAATCATAATATGAAGATTAGGAAGGGACTTATATGTCTAAAAAAATATTGGTGATATCGGGGAATCCGGTCGCTGGCAGTTATGGAGAAGCGCTGGCTCAATCTTATGTAAAAGGAGCGAAAGGAGCAGGGGCAGAGGTTCGCTTATTGCAGCTGTCCGCGTTGGAGTTTAATCCAAATCTATCAGGTGGATATCGGAATAAATTGCCGCTAGAGCCTGATTTAGTTCAAGCACAGGAATGGATTACATGGGCAGAACATCTCGTTTTTGTCTTTCCCATCTGGTGGGGCAGCTTGCCTGCACTAATGAAGGGATTTATTGACCGTACCTTTATGCCGGGATTTGCGTTTAAGTATCAAAAAGGAAAACCCTTGCCTGACAAGCTTTTAAAGGGAAGAACAGCCCGTCTTATCAGCACGATGGACGGTCCGCACTGGTATTACCGATTTTTCCAGGGACAGCCTGGGCACCGGATGATGAAGGATTCCACATTACATTTATGTGGTGTCACACCAGTACGTTCTACAACCATTGATCTTATGAATAAGAGGACAGATCAACAGCGGAACGAATGGCTGAGCAAGGTCGAGCAGCTAGGTCGAAGCATGAGCTAGGTTTTCGCCATCTCAATAGCAAACAAGCTGATCCATTAAATATAGAGGACATTCGGAAAACTACATTTTAACTCTGGATTTCGATATTGATCTTGTTGATCGAAAGAATACTTTTCCAGATTCGCCTCTATCCCGTGTATCACTCTTGTAATCGTAATAGTACAGGTCATGTACCCTCAGAGAGAAGAATTTTTATACACGTGTTCGTAGCAATAATTGGCGTACTCGTGATACAGTCAGCTGGTTTGGGGCCAGCGTGTTTGTCCTACTCCAAAAGTAACGGCCTGTGACCTACAGTTCCAGTATGGAACATACAGATTCACAGGCCCAGTTCATTTTCATTCATGGTGGTGACCGTTAGGCTATGGACGTTTGGGACAGCCCCTTGACTTATAAAGCACGATTGAATTTCTCGACAAAATGTTCAATGACAGGGTGAATTCGTGAGTCGTCCACTAAGGACATCTTTTCCGGTTTGAACAATTGAATTTTTTTAAAATAATAATAATCATTGAGGACTTGTTGAATGGTGATTTGGTTATAAAGCAAATACTTCACATTCATGATTTCCCGGAGCAAAATATCGTCTTGAAGTAAAATGAACTTCTCATTAATCGGATTAAAAACCCCCTTGTCCTTCCCATCTTGATAAAATTTGAGGGTTTGCTGTTCCCTTTTATCCAACGCAGTCTTCAAAACCTCGTATAATTCTGGAAATACCATTTGTAAATCCTTCAGAAACACATCAGATATTTTGCCAACTAACGATACCGATTGTTGAAATAATTGCTGAAACCAAACCCCGAATGATCGATCATCATCCTCATGGGTACGATCCTCTAGCTGTTCTAAATAGTCAACAAAAATGCGAACGACGCCTTCGATGACTTCTTCTTTTGAAGAAAAATTCTTGTACATCGTTGCTCTGCTAACATCCATAAATTTAGCAATATCATCCATCCTCATTTGTTGAAACCCGTCCTTCATGAGGGACGGAATCAGTTTTTTCAGCAGCTTGTTTTTTGCTTTATCTTGCTGATTCTCCATTGACATTTACGCTCCCCCTTATCTGTTCCTTCTATTATACACGTTTTCAATAGGACATAAACGAATTATACAATATAGACAATTTATATGTATTTTGTTTACTTAGTTTTTGTTGTGTGCTATCATTCTTTTTAGCAAGAGCACGAAGGGGACATCTCCTAAAATGAATTCAAAGGAGTTATTTAAATGAGAACCATTAATCGAGTTTATATCAACGGGGAATTTGTAAAGCCTTATGGCACAGAGGTACAAGAACTTATTAATCCTTCAACTAGGGAAATCATCGGACGTGTTACTTTAGGGAACGAAGAGGATGCCAAACAAGCAATCGCGGCAGCAAAGAAAGCCTTTAAGACTTTCTCACGAACTTCAGTGGAAGAGCGCAGCCAAATGCTGCAAAGACTACATGACGCAGTTATGAGAAAATTAGAAGTAATGATGGAGGCTAACATCAATGAATATGGTGCTCCGAAGCCCGCTGCCATTGGCCGAGTTAAACTGGCGGCTACGAATTTTTTGGACACGAAAGAAGCACTTGAGGAATTCAATTTCGTTAAGTATATCGGGAAAGCGAAAGTAGTAGCAGAGCCAATTGGAGTTATTGGAATTATTACTCCCTGGAATGCAACCTATTCTCAGATTACTGCAAAGCTTGCTTCTGCCATAGCTGCGGGCTGTCCAGTGGTAATCAAGCCAAGTGAACTTAGCGCGATGCAGGCACATCTGATCACTGAATGTTTCCATGAGGCTGATATTCCAGCTGGTGTTATCAATGTAGTTCATGGTCTTGGTCAAACGGTTGGATTCGAACTGACCCGCAATCCGGATATTGCAATGATCACCTTCACTGGCTCCACTCGAACAGGGAAAGAAATTCGGAGAGGTGCTGTAGATTCGATGAAGCGGGTCACGCTGGAACTGGGCGGCAAATCACCGAACATCATCTTAGATGACGCCGATTTTTCCATGGCAATTCCGACCGCTGTAAGACTGTGTTATAACAATAATGGGCAAGCTTGCGTTGCAGGGACCCGCCTTTTGGTTCCCAAGCAACGCCTGGAAGAAGTGAAACAGATAGCTAAAGAAACTGTGAAACGCATCAAAGTCGGCAATCCCTGGGAAGAAGGCACAGAACTTGGTCCAATCGTAACAGAGAAGCAATACAATCAGGTTCAGCGATATATTCAGTCTGGTATTGATGAGGGTGCTGAACTGGTCATCGGAGGTCTGGGGCATCCAGAGGGGCTGGAACAAGGATATTTTGTTAAACCAACGGTTTTCGCTCAGGTGACAGAAGACATGAAGATCGCCAAGGAAGAAATCTTCGGTCCCGTCTTATCGATTTTAACTTACGAGACGGAAGAGGAAGCCATCGAAATGGCTAACAATACAGATTATGGTCTCGGTGCCTACGTGAGTTCCTCGGACATTAAAAAAGCCAATGAAGTGGCAGCCCAAATTGCTGCTGGTGTTGTACTCATTAATGGGGCGGGTTTTGAAATGAAGGCACCGTTTGGGGGATTCAAGCAATCGGGTATCGGCAGAGAATATGGATTACATGGGCTGGAGGAATGTTTGGAGACGAAAACCATAACAGGCTATGACTCGGCCCAATAATCAAACACAGTGTAAGATCCTTTCCTCCTTAACAACTCGGCATCAGCTCGCTTCGCTGATTCTCGAACGGCGAATGTAGCGAAAAGGCTAGATTGACCTTCAAAAAGAAAAAAAAACGCAATGGGAGCAATTAGCTCGCATTGCGGTTTTTGGAATCCTCATTTTTTTCAATCCACGTATATAAATATAGTTGCAACGATTAAAACAAATCCGATCACTAGACCAGCAGGACCCCAATAATGCATAGGGATAAAAAATAAACTGTGCTGGGTTCCCATTCGAAGCGTTGCCCTGTTTCCATCCGTTTCTCCACATCTTCATAGTCTCAGCATAAACTGACCTGAAGGGGAAAAATCGGCTTTTTGAATAAACAAAGTGAAGTCCTGTGCCTATTCGGCTGCTGCTTTTGCTTGCTCTGCTATGAAATGCACAGGCTTCATAATCCGGCTCAGCATGTCCTGTTTCGGACGATTCCAGGTAGTCCAGTCATCCAGCAGCAGACCGCCTGTGTCACCGCTATTCGGATTCAGGGACCAATACGTGAAGTACAGGTTATTGGCACCGATATAGTCAACAAGTGCATTCTGCCATTTCCCCTCAGGGGAGGACAAATCAACATTACGGCCACCGAATTCACCAACCAGCACCGGAGCTATGTTTTGTCTGCTGATGTAACCCCAGGTTTGGTCCCAGATCGCTGGCAGGTTGGACGGGAAGGTCGAGTCGTTGAACCATGGCTGCGAGGACACACCAGGACCGTAGTCATGTGGTGAATAGACAACACGGTTCGGTACGTCCAGAACCACAGGATAGTTGGCTACACCTGTCAGGTTGCCGCCCCACCAGTATTGGCTGTTGTTGCCTTTTACATTGTGGTCCACACCTTCTACGAGAATCAGCCAATTCGGATTCACGGACAGAATGGCGTTCCCTGCACGCTGCGCCGCGAGACGCCAGTCTGTGGAGACATCGCCTGTTCCCCAGCTTGCCTGACCATGTGGCTCGTTGTGTAAATCTGCACCAATAACGGTAGGATTATTTTTATACCGTTCAGCCAACATCTTCCAGTCGCTAATCCAGCGGGACTCAGGGTACTGGGGGGTATACCATAGCTCGGATTGCCCACCTGAGCCTGGACGGTGACGGTCAAGGATAATCTGAATACCGCGTTGTCCAGCTTTTTCGATTAGCTTGTCCATAATTTGAATCGGAGTCAATCCGACCAGATCAGGATTTTTGTAGTAATCAATACTGTCCGCACGAGAGCTGGAGTCGAATAATTGATTGCTGTAAGGCAGACGGATGAGATTATAGCCTTCCTTTTTCACCTGATCCAGCATGTCGTCCATTGAGCGGCTCCACAGTCCATGCAAGGTGTAATTAGGGGTTTCCAGACCGAACCAGTTTAGACCGTTAAATGCAGCTTCTTTCCCGGATTCATCTACAATCTTGTTTCCTTGAGTGTGATAGTATCCTTTCACGCTGGCTGCATCTGCCGAAGGTGGAATGTACCCATACAGTGTGAAGCCCATGACGAGGGAGGCAATGACGAAAAATGTTTTTTTTAACCCTTTTTTCTTCATGATTCTTGCTTCCTCCTTTATATAAATGATATTGTAACCGATTACATTTTCATTTTATGTTCAAATCTTCCATCAAACAAGTTCATAAAATTCGTATGTTTTTAAGATTTTGTTTGAAATTATTAGATATTAACAACGTGATTCGACACATTTCATTATGATCTTTTTTAGAAGAAGACCTGCAAGACCTGCAAGTATGTTATATTTAACAAACGGCAATCGTGATGAACAGTAATGTAGTGATTTCTAGAAAAGGATGAGATTAATTTGGAAAACAACGAAACTCAGCAGGAATTTACAGAAGTATATGAGCAGCTTAAGGTGGCTGCAAACCGAACCTCCGATTGGAAGGCGCGTCTAGCTGCGGTGAATGATCTGGGTGCATGGAAGAATCAGCAGACAATTGACTTGCTGACGCACCGAATGAATAATGATATGGTATATGCTGTTCAGGAAGCTGCTTACCACAAGCTTCAGGAATGGGGCGAAAACGTACAGCCTCCTGTGCGCAAAGAGGGTGAGCTTGTTAAGGGGCTGACGAAGATTCTGGTGCGGATTAAAAAAAGCCTGCCAGCCGATCATACCTATAACGATTTCCGCGAGAAGCTGCACAAGATGAGAGTCGATATTTATGACGTATATGAAGGCGACAAGGGTGCTGAGTTTGATCAGTGGCTGGAGCAAAAATGGGCTTCGTTATCTACAAGATAATGTCTGAACCCTGCCATTGAATGTAACTCTGAGAAATTGCTACTGGTAATGCATACGAAGTCTTAACAAGGATAAAGTGTATCTTTGTTAAGGCTTTTTTGATATGCATCGTTATTACGTGTTATTATCAAACGTCAATGATTCCATAGAGAGCTGGCCGTTTTCATTAATCTCTGCTAAAAAGATGCCAACAAAGGTGAAGGATGCGCTAGAATAGAAAATAGAAAGCGCTATCATTATCAACTTTTCTGCAATGATTCAGGGGGAGAAGGCTTATGCGTTCAAGGTTCCAACCATTAAATACGTTGCGTAATCAGATTTTTATCGGCTTTATATTGGTGATGCTCATCATGATGAGTGTAGCGGGGGCGTTCATTTACCTCAATGTCTCTCACCTGTTGAAAAACAGTGCCGAACGGCATATTGGTCAGACCGCAGTACAGGCAAGTGGCAGATTGGATGCATTAATCGGCCAGATGGACAGCCTGACGGAACAAGTGGCGAATCATCCATCTGTTCAGCATATTTTGCTGGAAGAGCGCAATGGAGGCAAGGTGACTTTCGGACAGCGTCAATCGCTACTGCAAGTGATGCATAGCTATCAGGCTTATATGCCGAGCGTCGGCTCGCTGGAGCTGTATACCGCTGAAGGGAAGATGTTGTTTCCAATTAGAGAAGGCAGTCTGGAGGAGCGTATCGGACAGGCGGACATTCGGGAAGCAAATGAGATGAAAGGCAGGCTGGTCTGGATCGGCATAGATCCTGAAAATCCCCAGTCGCTGCTGGCGATTCGGCAGGTGAGCCTGGTAGATCGCTGGTTTTCACGCGGAGGATATCTGATTACCCGCATGGACCGAAGTTATTTTGGGCTAAATGGTACGTCAGCGACCAATGAAGAAGCAAATGAAACCATGCTGCTTGTAGATCGTGGAGGCGAGCTGCTATCGGGTGAGCCTATGAATCAGACTAATTTATTAGATGTATTGTACAGCAAGACACAGACGGTTCATATTGGAGAGCGCGAGTATGTGAAGGCAGTTCAGCAATCGGAACGGACCGGCTGGTCACTGCTGATTCTGATTCCGGTTAGCGTCGTCACAGACGGAATTACGGTTTTACGGACGACACTTATTATTTCGGCGTCTCTTGGTGCCATATTGTTCCTGTTCATGTCTTTTATGCTGTCCACGTTGATTACCAGACCGATAGGTCACTTGATTCAGGCCATGCGTCGTTCACGGGAAGGGGCGTTGGCCTTGAATCCAGAACCTGCAGCAGCGGTTGAACTACGGGAATTAAACGCAGAGTACAACACGATGATTGTCGATATCAATGAATTGATCCGTGTCATTTGCGAGAAGGAGACTTTACAAAGCCAGACCGAGCTTAAAGCACTGCAAGCGCAGATCAACCCGCATTTTCTTTTTAACACGCTGGATGCTTTTAACTGGTCGCTACAGGAGAAGGGAGAGGAAGAACTTGCCGGGCTGATGGTGTCCATGTCGCGGCTGTTTCGTTATGTGATCGAACCGGCTCACCATGACTCTTGGGTGACACTTGGAGAAGAAATAGCCCAAGTCCGTCGTTATCTGGAACTGATGGAGATGCGCCTGGGCGAACGCCTGAGCTGGCAAATTCATATGCCACCAGAGGCAGCAAGAATTCCGCTTCCTAAGCTGCTGATCCAGCCCATTTTAGAAAATGCAATCTTACATGGTGTCGAAAATCGCATCGGCAATGGCCGTGTTGAAATTCGAATCACTCCTTCGGCGAGATTGGGCTGGACTAAGATCGAGGTTGTAGATAACGGACCTGGAATGACACAGGAGGAACTTGCAGCTGTGCGTACAGCGTTGATGGAGGGATCTGCTTGTCAGAGCAAGGGAACCGGTATGGGACTGGTTAATGTGCAGCGCAGGCTTGCTCTCTATTATGACAGCGCATCTTATCGAACGGACGGCGTGCTGATCCACAGTGCTGTGCAGGAAGGAACTGTGGTCGCTTTTGAAATTCCTGATGAATACGGGGGGCGGTAGGAATGAGTTTTTCATCCAAGACCATTGTTATTGTGGACGATGAACAAAGAACACGTCAGGGGATACATCAGACACTGGAGCAGTGGGCCTCCGGGAAATACCGAATTATGACATCGGGGAATGGCCTGGAGGCATTACATATGCTGCAAGCGGAGAGGGTTCATCTGCTCATTACAGATGTCCGTTTGCCGGAATTCAGCGGGCTGGATTTAATCCGTTCTCTGGAACGGGAGTCATATCGTCCGGCGATCATTGTGATCTCGGGATATGCGGAATTTGATTATGTCCAGCAGGCGCTTCGTCTCGGAGCCGTTAATTACTTGCTCAAGCCGATTGATAAGCAGGAGCTACTGAATGCGGTAAATGAAGCACTTCAGCTGGAAGAGGAACGGCAGCGATACAAGAAGCTGGACAAGCTGGCTGACCCTGTTCTGCTGGAGCTTGACCTCCAAGCGACTACGCTTAGCGATCCGGTACGGCAAGCCTTCGCCTATATGGCGGAGCATCTACACGAGCCCATTACGATGGCGCAGACTGCGGCGTATTCACACCTGAATGCGAGCTATTTTAGTGTTTTATTTAAGGAGCAAAGTGGTTTGTCCTTCAGCGAATATCTGCACCGGTTGCGGATCCAACGGGCCAAGGAGTTGCTGCTGCATACCCAGCTGACGATCGCTCAAATCGGTGAGCGCTCAGGCTACCGGACAGATAAATATTTTATTAAAGTATTTAAAGCGACCGAGGGGGTCAGTCCCAGCCGCTATAGGCAGCAGATGCGTACAGGACCGGAGAATATCGACTGACATATAGGCTGCTCACAACCCAATAAAAGTGGAATTATACCCAATGAGCGTACCCTGTTGGAAGCAGAAATAGAGTGCTAAACTTACAAATGATAACGGTTACAAAAAATATAATAACAATAACGGAGGTCTAACGATGTCCAACGAGTATTCAGTTCGTAAGCGCTCATATCGAAAATGGGTTGCTGGGTTGACCCTGCTGCTGTCATTTATGCTAGTACTGTCCGGTTGTGGTGTTGGTAAGGATGGTCAAGGCGGTTCCAGCGGAGTAGGGGGCAAGGTTACGCTCAAAATGATGCACCTGTGGCCAGAGGGAAGCTCGGCACAGCAAAGCAAGCTTGTAACTCAGATTATAGATCAATACCAAAAGGATCATCCGAATGTCGTCATTCAGCAGGAAGTGCTGGAAAATGAACAATACAAAAACAAACTTAAAGTGCTGTCAGCTTCCAATGAATTGCCGGATATCGGTATCACCTGGGCAGCGGGCTTCATGGAGCCTTACGTTAAAGGCGGATTATTTACGCCGATGGATGACCTGCTGCAAGGTTTCAAGTTGAAGGACAAATTCGTACCGGGAACGACCGATGCCTATGCGCTGGATGGCAAAACGTATGCGCTTCCGATCGAATTGAACATAACACCCATTTATTACAACAAAGCCATATTCCAAAAATACAACTTGAAGGTACCTGCGACATTTGATGAATTTAAGCAGGTGGTGAAGACACTTGTAGATCATGGAGTTGCACCGATTGCATTGGGCAATAAAGACCGCTGGACGGGTTCGCTTTGGTACATGTATCTAGCAGACCGTATAGCAGGTAGCGAAACGCTGAAAAAAGCAATTGACGGCTCAGGCTCGTTCGATGATCCTGGTTTAATTCAGGCGGCCTCCGAAATTCAGACGCTGGTGGATATGAATGCCTTTAACAAAGGATTTAACGGCTTGTCCAATGATGAAGGAAAATCCGAGTTTATGAACGACAAAGCGGCGATGTATTTGATGGCTACCTGGGAGTTGCCGAATTTTACGACTAATCCCGAAATCCCGCAAGCGTTTAAAGATCAAATCGGCTTCTTTAAATTCCCGATGGTTGCAGGCGGCAAGGGCAACGAGAACAGTTGGGTAGGAGGTCCAGGAGTAGGCTTGTTCGTTTCGGAAAATTCCAAAGTGAAAGAAGAAGCCAAAGCATTCGTTGAATACTTCGTAGAAAAATGGGGAGAGCAATCGGTCACACAGGCAGGCGTTATTCCAGCGACAA
Organism: Paenibacillus sp. TSM33; assembly: GCF_056099025.1. Taxonomy (NCBI): domain Bacteria; kingdom Bacillati; phylum Bacillota; class Bacilli; order Caryophanales; family Paenibacillaceae; genus Paenibacillus; species Paenibacillus sp. TSM33. Next base: position 1,307,246 of record NZ_JBLZXB010000017.1, on the reverse strand, counting down.
AAGTGGATACCTCCAAAGAAAAATTGCCCAAGCTGTATGTCGATTTGCTGAATGGGCTGAACGAAGCCAGCAACATTACATTATTCGCTGATGTTCAGATGAAGCCGAATGCGGCACAGGTGCATTTGAATATGATTCAGGCGTTGTTTGGTAAAGCGGTGACACCGCAGCAATTTGCCGATCAGCATAAGGCTGCCATTGAGAAAGGAAATTGAAATTGACCACCTAAGGAGGTCTGACCGTGGAAAAGGTCATGTCCAATAAGCTCGTCATTGCTCTCTATGTGTTGCCTTCCCTGCTGCTGTTGTTCGCCGTGATTTATGTGCCCATCGTACTGACCGGCTATTATGGTCTGAATCAGTGGAATGGGATCGGCCCTATGACTTTCGTAGGGCTGGATAACTATCAACATTTGTTCACAGATGCGGCGTTTTGGCAAAGTGCCTGGCATTCCCTGCTGCTGGCCTTGTTTTCAGGTATCAGTCTGATCGGTTATCTGGTCGTTGCGATGATTTTGTCAGGAAAAATCAAGGGAGCGAACCTGCTGCGGAAAATTTATCTGATTCCCATGCTGCTGTCTTCTGTAGCGATCGCTCAATTGTGGCTCAAAATGTATCACCCGACCAACGGAGTGCTGAATTCTTTGCTGGCGTCAGTCGGAGTTCACAACCCACCCGAGTGGTTAGCTAATCCGTCTCTGGTGCTGCTCGCCTTGTTCATTCCGATTATTTGGCAATATGCAGGCTTTTATATCCTGATCTATTATGCTGGACTGAAAAACATTCCCGAAACGCTGATGGAAGCTGCACGGATCGACGGAGCCAGTGCCTGGCAGATTGCGACTCGTATCAAATTGCCTCTGCTGCGCGAGGTGATTAACGTGACGATCATATTGTCCATTGTCGGCTCGCTCAAATATTTTGACCTGATCTACGTCATGACAGACGGTGGGCCGAACGGAGCCAGTGAAGTGATGGCTTCGTACATGTACCACCAGGCGTTCCGCAGCTTCGATTTTGGATATGGCAGTGCTACAGCCTTTGCCCTGCTGCTCATCTGCCTGATTGCTACGTGGGTGATTCGTAAGGTGACCGCTACTAGTGACACCATCCAGTATTCATAGGACACTTATGTAATTAGATCAGGGGTAACAGAGGACAGAAAGAGGGAGGAACGGATATGAAAACCCAGGCAGCCGCCAACTATCCGCTTGGAGTCGCTACCCGCGGCAAAATGTTAACTCGGGTCGGTTATGCCGCTTTGTATATACTTTTGATCATCTTGGCGGTGACACAGCTTTTGCCCCTAGTGTGGCTGATGCTTTTCTCGCTTAAAAATAATCAGGAAGTGTTTAATCTTCCACCGTTCGCGTTCCCGTCCCAGCCGCATTGGGAAAACTATATGAATGTGTGGACCAGCGGCAATATCGGACGGTATTTCTTCAATAGTGTGTGGATTACGGTCATATCCGTGGCGCTGACCGTACTGCTCGCCAGTTTTGTAACGTTTGCCATTACACGGATGCGGTGGAAAGGAAGTCAGCTGGTCCTCGGGCTCTTTATGGTCGGGCTCATGATTCCAGTTCATTCGACCTTGATCCCGCTGTTCAGTATGTTTCTCAAACTGCATCTAACAGACACTTCGGTATCTATCATTCTGTCGTATGTCGCTTTTAATCTACCGACCACGATGATGATTTTGCTGGGTTTCTATTACGCCTTGCCCCGTGAAGTGGAAGAAGCGGCCGTGATGGACGGCTGCTCCGTCAACCGGATGTTCTTCCGGATTGTACTGCCCATGACCACCCCCGTCATGGCAACGACGTCTATTATTAACATGATCTATAACTGGAACGAGTTTATTTTCGTGAATACGTTCATCAGCTCGGACGAAAACAAAACACTGACCGTGGGCGTTCAGAACTTTATCGGTCAATATACGACCGACTGGGGAGCAATCGGAGCCACGTTGATGATCAGCATTTTGCCCATTTTGCTCGTGTTCCTCATCATGAGTGACCGGATTGTGGAAGGAATCGCAGCCGGGTCGGTTAAGGGGTAAATCAAATTTCCCCTGATTAGAAGAGCACCCCCTAGTGTAGACATTGGATCAAACCTCTTGGTTTGTCCAATGAATGCTAGAGGGTGCATTTTTGTTGAGTTTAGTTGAGTTGAAGGAAAATGAAGTAGAAAACCCATAATGTTAAGCCTTTTCAGAAAAATTATCCGAATTTATCGACAAACTATTGACATGGCTTATTTGAATCTTTCTAAACTATGATATGGATTCGAAATATTTCCACCAACTTCATCAATTGTTTCTATAATTTCTTTTAAAATTAATTCGTCTATATCCTTATCTTGATTTATTGAATCTTTAATTTTTTGAAAGCAATTTTTTAGTCCGAGGTTTACAGCAATTGAAAGAATGATATCTACATCATCATAAGAGTCAGTATTCCACAACCTGTGAAGCACCTTATCTATACTATTTCTTACTTTGATTTCCAATAATTCGTAGGTCATAACTTGTCTATCTGTTAATTGACTAAGAATTAATAAAAAATCCTTTTTCTCAATTTTACCCGTATCAAATTCATTCAATACGTTTTGAAACATCAACGCTAATGTTTCTGTTGGTAATACATCAGGTAAATTCTCAATTTCTTTAAGATTCATTCTTTTGTTTCGCCTCTAATGGAATATGAACTTCATTTAAAGATTAATGTTAGTCCATGTCCTATCGGTTTTTATAAACTTATTTTTGCCCAACTGTCGAATAGATGCTTCATCTTTTGGTAGAATGTATCCTTTTGTTCACCGGAAAATCTTTGATAAAATCATTTCACCACACTTCGAGAAACCAATCTGACATTACACATCTCCCTCCCGTGGTTGGTGTATATTAACTCTGAGGGGAGGAATGGCAAATCATTTAACCTGTGTAAAAAGGCTTATTCCTACAGTCAAGTTGTAAAGAGCATTGAAAGTTTATCAAGTATTGAACTACTAGTGTTTGATTTATTAGTTGTATTGTATGATTCTGCTCTTGGTTTGTTAAACTACAACAGCTAATTATATTGCGTACTACTCATCAGCAATCCACACAGTTTCGTTTAATCTCCAAGAATCAGACAATAATTTGCAAAGCTCTATAAGCAGTTCCTTTGTCTCCACATTTAATTGCTCTGTTTTTATTTCTTGTAGTTGTTTTAAGGCAATTGCTATATCTGGGATCTGCCATGGTCTTTCCCACCAAGGCTCTTCAACATTGTAGTAATATGCCAGACCTGTCCAACCGCTTTCTTCTGGCGTTATTCCCCTCATTATTTCATCAAAGTAACCATCCCAGATTCTTATTACATACTTATCACCATTAGAGAGATGCCTTATAAATTGTATCTCTCCTTCGCCCTCATAACCTTCATAGTATTTACTATTTATTATTTCCATGACTCCATCTCCTTGTTATGGTGCTGGCCAGTGTCCATTTTCCAACATCTTATTTTGTTCTGCTGTCGCAGTACCATTCTTTCTAGCGTTAATAGCAGTTTGCCATTCATGTCTTGGAGTCCATTGATTATCACCAGTTAAAATATGATACGTCCTCTGCTGTCCAGTAGTATTTCCTGGTGTGGTTCGTTCAATAACCCAAGTATTTCCTTGATTTTGAGGCGCTCCAGGTGTTCGCGTATGCCAACGTCCTTCATACTTGTAATAACCGTCTGACCATTTAAACTGTATCTGCTCATACCCAGTCTTTGACTGTATTTTTACTGATGCAGTAGGAGGAATACTTATTGGGGAAGATTGAGAGAGATTTGAGCGTATTCTCGCTTCTCTATCCTGCGCTTTCCAATCTTCTCGTGTTGTCGTTCTTTCATCGGGTTGCGGCTTATAGCCTCTGTTTTCAAAACCTTGTCCGGTCCCCTCCATTTTAGGAGGTTTCTCCTTGGGTTTGCCTGCTTTTGAAGGCATAACTTCTGATGCATTCTCAATAGGCTCGGACGCATTTTTTGTAGTAATGCTTTTTTGATCTATTCGCTGTTGAATTCTCCTCACATTTACTCTTGCGAGCCTAGCGTTCTCAGATGCCTCTTCTTTGCTCATTTTGGAGAATTCATTTTTAAAGGCTCTACCTTCACCACCTCGACCGTCGAGTGCAAACGGCTCTGCTGTTAGGTTTGCATAGCTCATCCATCGTTGTTCTTCCGGTGTGATTCCCTCTTGATTAGATAGAACCAAAAAATCTCCTGGATAGTTTTGTTTCCAGTCATCGTAGTATTTAAAATCTGGATCTCCATTCGCTATACGAACCACCCCGTCCTCAGCACGGTAGCTTCCTAGCGGAATTTCAGGTCTGCGATCACCTTCTAATGAAGCCCAATAGACATAATCACTATAAATTCTCTCATACTCTTCATCTGTAAGCTCTGGTGGCGCAGCTTCTTTTTTCGCTTTAAGGGCTTTAGCTCTAGCTTCTTTTTCTGCTTTGAGAGCAGCTTCAGCCCTTGCTTTTTCTTGTTCTTTATATTCCCTCAGCATTCTATCTTTAACACTTTTAGGTACCTGTTGGTAGGCATGAACCATGGTTTTCGATGTTGTCAACAAGTTTTGGATCAACTCTAATCGGCTGCCGGAATGTACTATTTGACGTGCGCTTGTATACACTTTCCCCAGAATCCATTTGCTATAGTAGGCATGTCTCGCTTGCTCATGTTCATACTCAGTAATTAACCCTTGTAATGCTAGACCAGCCAAGTGTTTCAACGGATGAATGCCGTTCCCCTTACCGCCTCCTCCAACGGTAGGGGTCCCTTTGCTCCGAACTGGGATCGCTGCGGTTGCTCTCAGAATCACACCTCCTGCAGGTCCACTTAGCGCTCCCGCTACAACACCAGCCACTTTTCCCATCACTGGAATGGAGCCTAATAGCTTGGACACCGTACCCATCAAGGCATTCGCCTGTTTAAGCTCTGCTGGACTGGTGACTTTTGCTTTAGGGGTAGAGGCTTGGCTGCTAGATGAATCCTTGGCTGCTGATTGAGCTGCTTCATAGGCTTTGATGCTCATGAGTGGCGGCTCGGGCACAGGAGGGAGGTCAGCAACGAAAACAGGTGCTTTTACCGTTCCTTCCTGATAAATCACTGGAGCTTTGGTATCCGTCTCACCATCCAGTACCATGCTGCTGGCTCCACCTTTTAAGTATAGCGCCGTGCCAGCTTCGAGTGATAGTTCCTCGCCTGCACCCAGCTTCACATGACCACCCTGAATCTGCACATTCCCCGGACTGTCGATGGTAATGCCGCTACTTTCATGCAGTGTAATGGAAAATTCACCGGAGGTGGATAGGGTCAGTTCATGTTCAGACATTTCTACGCCGCTACCTTGGATATGTTGCCATACCTTCACATTCGGCTGTCCATTGGTGTAGCGTTGTTGTCGCAGCGAATCCGTTACATAGGCAGCCTGTTCGCGGTGTGTTGGCAGATACAATTCCACCTGTTCCCCGATCTCAGGCATATCGTACCAGCCGCTATGTTCTTCGGCAACATAACGGGTGGCTACAGGGAACCAGCAGGCTTTAGCCGGGTCTTGCTTGGGATCAATGTCGAGTTGAAGCTGGACGAAATCCTGCTGTACCTTCAGTACCGTTCCTATCAGCGAAATTCCAGTAGCCTGATCGTTTTCATACCGCGCATAGCGGATATCTTGTTCAGCTTGAAGATCATAACGGGTGCGCAGTAGGCCGTCCGCTAGCGTAGTCACTGCTCGAACCACGACCAACTCTTTACCTTGTCCAATGGGTAACGTAATGAGGTCGCCAAGCGCATAGTATTGCAGGCTTTCGATCATATAGGTGACATACGAGCCAGCACGTTCTCCCGGCTTTTCCGCATCCAATTCATGAAATGTTTTCCGTACCCGATAAAATACATCCCGTTCCACCTTGTACTGTTTGCCTTCTGGTATCCCGAAGAAAACCTTGGGCGAGGATGCGGTTACCTCTGGCACAAGTACGGAGCCAAAGCGAGAAGCGAGACGTTTTAAAAACGCCCAATCGGTCTCATCATATTGTAAAACAAATGTCTCCAATTTGGCATGGTTGCTTACCGTGTCAATGGCATCTCCGTACTGATATTTTCGAACCAGTGCTGTGACCAGATTATCATAAGTGCGGTGAATATCTTGATAGGAGCGCCTTTTACGCTTAATATCCATCTGGTATGAATGGGAAGCGGCCTCCAGTTCAAACGTATACACGCCTCGCACACAATGTACGGACATACGTGTAACAATCCCATGGAACAATCTTCTCAGCGATTGTCCCTGATCATTTAACTGACAAATCACAATCGGCTCTTGATCCATATTTTGACCGATACAAGCTGCTCCCTGTTCTTCAGAGAGAAAGCCACTGATATGTAAATAGGCATGATCGTTAATGGCACGTGTTATTTGAAGTTGTTCGATGTGTAATGGCTGAAAGGGACCATAAAAGCGTAGGTTTTCATATCCGATCCCATCTGATAATATGCTCAAGTGAGTTCATGACTCCTTTCTAGATGCGATGGGTATTTCCAAGTAAAGCACGTCATCTATGTAATGTATACGGGGGTTGTTTGGTATTAAGAAACGAGAGGTGATATTTAATAAACAACCCAGCATATGTCTTTATCGGTTAAAAGAGAGAGTTAGTTTACAGAATGACCCATTCATTATGGTATTTACTATGTGTAAATCTGGAATTAGAAGATATGAGAGGGAAGTATAAGATGGAAAAAAGCATATAATAGGTGGTAAGAAGAGTACAAAGAGTTATGTATAAAAGATTAGCTTTTAATGAGAGAGGAGGGTTCAGGTTATGCCAAAAAACGATAATATGCTGGCCATTTTATGGATGCTGAATTCGGGTGTAAAAATGACGGCAAAACAAATATCCGAAAAGTTAGAAATAAATATAAGAACAGTTTATAGGTATATTAACGCTCTATGCGCCAGTGGAGTGCCAATAATATCCGACACGGGTCATCATGGCGGGTATAGCTTGCTGAATAATTTTATTAGAGCACCCTTACTATTTGATATGGCGGAAAAAAAGGCACTCCTTCATGCTGCTGTTTTTGCAAAAGAAGCTGGATCTCCTTTAAGTGAGGCATTAAGCAGTGCGACCTCAAAATTGAAAATGTATTCGAATCAAGAGCATGAAAGTATACTTAGCCGTCATTTAGCCGGATTTGAAGTGATAAATCGCATGGGAGATCCTTCTCTTCAGCCGATATTGGCAGAATTGGAGCAGGCTGTAAGCAACGAATTTTCTGTAGAAATGGATTATCGCACAAGTCATGAAGAACAACCCAAGAATAGGGTGATAGACCCCTATGGAATGGTTTACTGGAACAACAAATGGTATACTGTTGCATTTTGTCACCTAAGGAATGAGATCCGTAGCTTTCGGGCAGAGCAATTTTTTTTTTACAGATCAAGCGTACTCCAAACCTATTTAAGCGTCCTGAGGCTTTTTCGGCTCGTGAATTTTTTATGCAAAATCTGTTACCTGATTTAGTGGGCAAGGACGGTTTAATTTCTTTAATGATCGAAGGCAGGTCAGAGGCATTGGATGACTTATGTCTGCATTGGTTTTTGGGGCATCATTTGAAAGAGCGAACATCCAATCAAGCCATCTTTTGGCTTGAGGAAAAATCACTTCATACCTATGTCCCTTATTTAATCCTACCCTACGGGAAATCAATTCAAGTCATCGAGCCACAGAGCTTGAAGGAAAAGCTTGTTGCGGTTGCGTCGGAGTTAATGGAATATTATCAACGTTAAAAGCTTCACTGACAGCGGATGTCAGTGAAGCTTTTTTATAATGAGGGTAATCATGGATTACCGAGAGCTGGTATCACTTGATAAATTATAAAATAAGGAGAACCTGTGAATGAATAGTACGGTATATCTTTATGTATTTGACACCATGGCAGACTGGGAGATCGGTTACTTAACTGCCGAACTGAACTCGGGGAGATATTATAAAAAGGGGCTGGGCCCATCCAAAATAGTTACTGTGGGAATGGAAAAGACTCCTGTAACTACCATGGGTGGATTGACAATCCTGCCTGACATCAAATTGGACGAGTGCGGTATTGAGAGCACGGATGCATTGATTCTACCTGGTGGAAATACATGGGCAGAAACCATTCACCAACCGATCTTAAAAATGGTTGAGAGATGTTTAGAGGAAGGTATATGGGTTGCAGCGATTTGTGGTGCTACCATCGGACTTGCTCAGGCAGAGCTGCTGAATTCACGTTGGCATACAAGCAATGATCTGGAGTATCTTAAAATGATCTGTCCCACCTATACGGGCGAAAAGTATTACAAAATGGAGTCTGCTATAACGGATGGAAAACTGATCACTGCATCTGGAACGGCTCCGTTGGAATTCACCGTACATGTTTTGAAAGCTCTGGGTGTGTTTTCTTCTAAAACATTAGAAGCGTGGTATAGTCTTAATAAGACTCGTGCATCCAAACATTACTATGAGTTGATGGACTCAATCCAATAAAGGTATGCGTAATAATTGAACTGTTAAGAACATTTAAAGGAGGAGTCAAAATGACCGAAAGCAGAGAATATGTGGGAGTGTCAGGTAAATATACAAAGAAGGGAATACCCAACGGCTTTACAGCTATTACCCCGTTTATTACCGTGAAGAATCCTTCGGAAGCAATAGAGTTCTATAAAAGTGTTTTCAATGCAAGGGTTAAGGATATTACTGAATACCCTGATGAGAATGGCAATACAATCATTGTTCATGCTGAATTAGATTTTGGAAATGGTTTTTTGCAGCTGGGAGCAGCGAATCCGACATATCAATTGGTCTTGCCGCCAGAAGGAGACAATGCGTGCTATTCTTTCGGGATTTACGTCATGAATGTGGATCAGGTCATTGAAAACGCGGTAGCAAGAGGAGCGAAAGTAAGGGAACCCGTTACAAACTTTGTTTCAGGTGATCGATTCGCAAGTATATTGGATCCTTGTGGAGTAAGATGGTCTATTATGACCAGGATTGAGGATTTGTCCGAAGAAGAAAGTAGCCGTAGGGTTGCTGAATGGGCCAAAAGCTTGAGTGGAGAATAAATGCATGCGATCACTTTTTGGTAAAACGTATTAAAAGTGACTATCTGCTGAAATGAGGTAATAGAAATTCGGGTGCCAAATAGTTGGCGAAAAATACGGCATCATTATCACCACATAAGGCAGTTTGAGCGCTATTCATTGTCAGTAATCTTTATATTTATGAAAGTAAGAGTTGGATGGTTCTTGGCGTATTTTAAGGTTTAACACTTTTCACAATTGTAAAACAAACAACCCCGGCCGAGAGGCAGGAATTAGCACATTACATGCTGTTTTCTGCGCCATCGTCACGCGACCTTACAAGAGTGTTAGGCAATTGTCATCTAGATCAATGGTATCAACCTAGCTGCTCCTCTATACTAATCCATTGATAGGATTATTTGTTAAGGGGGAGTTGGCGTGAGGTTTTTTGAAATGCTGCTATTCTTTTCAAGTGCTTGTTTGTTGGCACTTCTGTTCATTACCAATCAACGTATCCGAAGATCAGCTTTGCTCCTGGCAAGCGGAGCAAGCTCCATTTTTTTAGTGATACATTTGCTTGTCGAAGGATACAGGGTTCAGCTTTTATTTTTATATGGATTTACGATCCTGATGCTTTCACTTTCGCTTATAGACGTTTTCATAACGCCGAAAGTCGTTCGGACTACCTCGCGAATCCGTAGGGTGCTGGGCCGCCTTTTTATCGTGATTGGGCTAATCGCAACAGGGTGCTTCCTTTATGTGTTTCCTGTATTCGACTTTCCGGCTCCAACCGGCGAGTTGAAGGTAGGCACGCAAGTCTTTCATTTCATCGATCCAAGCCGAGAGGAGACATTTGGCAAAACTGAGACAGGCAAGAGGGAATTGATGGTTCAGGTCTGGTATCCGACTCAAGCTAGCATTGGCAAGTACGCTCCCTTTATTCCCGATACCGAGATTTTACGTTATATGGCCGCCAACTATGGCCTTCCCGGGTTTACGTTTCAACATCTGAAGTACGTATCCAGTCATGCTTATTCGGGAGCCGAAGTCTCTTCGGCACAGACTTCATACCCGCTGATCCTTGCGAATCCCGGCAACGGCTCGTCCAGGTTCCTCCACACGTCGCAAGCTGAAAATCTCGCGAGTCACGGATATATCGTGGCAGTGATCGACCACACCTACAATACATTTGCAACCGAGTTTCCGGACGGTCGAATCACGACCAGCACAACCGACGACTTATTCTCGCCCGACCATGATTACCGGACGGAAAGCGAAAATCGTGACAAGTTGGGAAAAGTTTTAACCGGTGATGTGGCGTTTACGCTGGACCAATTCGAGCTCATCCAATCGGGGCAGATTCCAAGTCATCTAAAAGGGAAGATTGATCTCGGTCATGTCGGGGTGTTCGGCCATTCCATCGGCGGAGCGACGGCCTATGACGCTTCTTACGATCCGCGAATCGCGGTTGGAATAGATTTTGATGGAGGGCTTTATCGACTGCGTGACAGAGAGGGTCTGCGAAAGCCGTTTTTGTTTATCAACTCGGAAAGCTATTTCGAAAAATTAAAAATGGTGATGGATAACCGGGTCTACACGGATGCAGAGCTTAAGCGTATGGGATCAACAAGAGAGTGGGAGGATCAAGTAACGGAAGATAAAAAGTTGGAGCTTGAACGGATGCGCGAAACGGTCGACGAAGGGGGACAAGTCCTCTATATCGAAAATACGGAGCATTTGAATTTTACCGATGTACAGTTCATTTCTCCGATTTTCAAAATGCTGGGCATTACAGGAAAGATTGCGCCTGAAAGAGCGAACTCCGTTATCAATGCCTATATGCTGGATTTCTTTGATATGTATCTGAAAAATCAAGGCGGAGTCTTAATGAAAGGACCGGATAGCCGCTTCCCAGAGGTGAAGTTCGTAACCTCGCTATTATAAATTACGAAACAGGCTACCGATTTTGATATGCTCCCCTTCAAGTAGACAGGTTTAATAAACAAACCGCTACTTGAAGAGGAGTTTTCCTTTGTCTAAGAAGAACGGATACAATACGATTGAGAAACTAGCCATCATACACATAAAATTTCAAAAATATATTCTGACCTGCTTCAAAGAGTGGGCCAAAGAGGGGCGGCTTGCCCCTCTTATTTGTGTGATGTTGAGCATTTTTATTTATTTACAGAAAGTGTAGCATTTAATTTCATAATTTTTCATCACAAAAAGGCTTTTGTCTCATTCAATGAGCGTGCTATATTCGATAAAAGCTGAATTGTATTCCTGATCTCGTGTTCCGTAGTGTCTGGGTGAATTGCACAGATTCGGAGAACCGTTTTTCCATTAAGTTGTGTTGTAAACACAGAGGCGTATCCACTGGTCACCATTTCTTTGGAGATCTTTTTATTGAGCGAATCTAATTCTTGCTCAGATAATCCAGCAGGCGCATATCGAAAATTAACAATCGCTAATTGTGCGGGGGATACAATTTCCCAATGATTATGTTTTTTGATTTCATCTTCAGCCCATTCTGCGAGTTGAACTCCATGCTCTATGGCTTCACCGACAGCATCAGTCCCCAAAGCTTGCAGTGTCACCCATAATTTCAAACTTCGAGCAGGCCGCGTTAATTCAGGGCCCAGATCCCAATAATTAATATGTTCTTCATTAGTCTCGGCATCTTTCAAATATTCTGGATGTGTGCTGAAGCAGTTTCTGAGCTGTTGATTTTCTTTGGCTAAAACTACGCTACAGGAATAGGTCTGCATTAACCATTTATGTGCGTCCCAGGTAATGCTATCTGAACGCGATATCCCGCTCAAAAGAGACTTATATTTCGAAGAAGCCAAAATCGATGCCCCGTAAGCTCCATCCACGTGTAACCAAATATTATGTTTTTCACATAGGTCAGCAATTTCGTTTAACGGGTCAATGCTTCCCGTATTGGTTGTGCCTGCCGTGGCAATGATCGCAAAAGGCTTCATGCCAGCCGTCTGATCCTCTATTACTTTTTTTTCTAAGGCTGAAACATCCATACGAAAATTTTTATCACTTGGAATCTTTCTGATCTGATCACTACGGAATCCGAGGATGCGTAGCCCTTTGGCGACCGATGAATGAGTTTGGTCTGAAACATAAGCAGTTCCAATGGCATATTCCTGCTCGGATAACTTTGCATTGCGTGCAGCTGCCAAAGCGGTCAAATTTGACAACGATCCGCCGGACAGAAATAAGCCTCCAGCCGTATCGGGATATCCTGCTTGGTCACACATCCACCGGATTACTTCCCCCTCTAGAAGGCTTGCGCTCGAACTCAGCATCCAGCTTCCGGCGTGGGTATTATAAGCGCTGGTCATGATATCTCCTAACCACGAGTAAAGAGACATTGGACTAGGAACCAATGCGAAAAAGCGAGGGTGTTGCATAAACGTTTGATAAGGATAGACGTTTTTCCTCATTTCATTAACAATTTCTTTTATCGGTCTTCCTTTTTTGGGAAAACCAATTCCCCTTAAATGAGCTATGGTATCCTCATCTGCAGTGTTGATTACTTTTTGAGAGCGGATATTGTTGTTTTCTGCCATGTATGAATGTATGAACTGCTCAATAATTTCACCTAATTGCTGATTTGGTTCTTGATTCATCATAAGCATCTCCATCTCCTTTGTTTAACTTCAACCAAAGTATAATATAACATCTGTTGTCATATTGTGATATTCACCGATTTCATCATTACGTTTATTTTTAGGCTCTTCGCTATTACGCAAAGTAATTCTCAAAGGCAAAGAGGGCTATAAAATCTCCGTTCAGTGCAAATGCTGGAAACGTGATGTTGGGAAGAGATAGTACTCCAGCTCAAGGCTGGTAAGTAGCTACATAGCTGCTGTGTGCTTGGATAGTAACGACGAGTAATTTTACAAGACAGCTAAGGAAACGGGGGAGCTTGTAATATAGGAGGGGGGAGGGGGAAACCTTAGTTATCTGAAAATAATTAAAAAAGAGAATAAATGTATAGTACTTGTAAATAAAGTGCTCGAAACGCTTTGCCAGATGTTGCAACTGAGCTACTTAAATATTTAAATAATGACTCCAATTAGAGCTCCAAATTCTTTAGGATTTTTATATCCAATGATTCAACTGGGAGTAAAAAAATACTGGTGGCCCTGAAATATGCGATAGGAGCCACCAGTACAAACTAAATTTATGATATTGTTACATAATATGAGCCAGCTATACTTTTACTGTATATACACAACACCTTAACTTCGGTCGGGAATTATTGTCCAATTTGTTCTAAGATTTGTGTGTAAGCATTCCTATAATGATCGGGGTTAGGATCTTCTCCTATTATCTTGGGTACGTCAAAGTCAGACAGCAGGAAATGGTGTTTGGGTTGAACTTCATGTCTTGCTAAGCAACTCTTGCAACAGGACAAGGGACAGCCGTCAATTGCAATGATGTCACGTCCCGATTTTGCTGTTCTGACAAGGGGTTTGACATCACCGCCAACACCAGCTATACAGGACATTTCAGCGACTTTTTCTCGATCCATTTGTATAGCGATCATGTTAGCGGTTTGTGCTGCGGAGGAACATCCAGAACAAGAATAGACAAGAGGTAAATCAGTTCTTTTCATCTTTGTACACTTCCTTGTTTTTTCTTTGTGATCCATTGATCACAGTATCTTTGGTTTCAGCTGAAATAAATTTAAAATTGTTTGTATTTTAACTTAAATTTACAGTCTAAACCGTGATTGTGATCACGACAATATTTTTGTGAAATCTATATAGGGCTAACTGTATGTATATATAAAATCAGCTAGATCTTTAGAAAAAAAGCTTATCCCAACTCATTGAAGTTGGAATAAGCTTTTGAAAGTTTAATGTTTAGGTACACTTAAACTAATCAATTTCCGTGTTAAAGAATTTTAGACAATTTTGTACCATCAAACTTGTCACCCCATCCTCTATTTTCTTCTATAGAAAATTTTAAAAATGGTTCTATTTTTGGCAGTGGAAAATTGTAATCTATCATGAGCTTTATAATTCTCTCTAAAGATTTCAAACTGCTTTCGCCGTATCCTTCGATTACAGTGTACGCATGACTGATACCAAGGTCATAAATACCTCGTAGTAAGGCGTCGACTGATCCATCAATATTTTGATATAAGCTATACAAATATATGAATTCATCTTTACTCAACTTCTCAAACTCTTCCTCCTCGTATGTTTTGAATTCTGTTAAATTCTCAGGAATTAATTCAACGACTATATCGTTCCAATCATCCAAGTAATGTATATTAGTGAATTCCCATAAATAATTTAAAACGATCTTCCAATCATTAATGTCATACTTCAAGACTATAATAGCGTTCTCAAAACAGCTAATACCAAATGCAACTCTACCTCTCATTGAAATATGCTTAAATTTTTCCATGTCCATCATCGTTAGTCTCCTTTATACCATCCGGTTAGTGCGTCAGTAACATTTCCTTTAAAAGTAAATGTGCAGTTTGAGTTTCGACATTATCTTTGTCTTTTTTTGATTTTGAGTATACAAAAAAAGCTCATTCCTACTCATAGATTCAAGTCGAAACAAGCCTTTGAAAGTTTATCAATTTTATGTCTTTTTTAGTGTTTGGTTTGTTGTATTGTAGGATCTTATTGTCACCTTGTACTCATAAGTTAGTTTTGGGATTCTTATAGCACCAATCTGGGTCATACGGTAATAATTTTAATTTTTGAATATCTTCCCAACTGTAAACCCAGTCATAATCTGCAATCCAAAAATAATCATCAGGATTTAGCTTGAGGTATTCATAAATAAAATTGAATATCAACTCTTGATTACCATAGATATCCTCAATATGACCGACTTGACACAGCAATAAATTTGTATCTAATCCTAAATCTTCGTGATAGTAAAAATAAATACTTGAACTGTTAATACTATGAATATAAAAGGTTAATGAAGATTCGTTGTTCGCCGCAAATGATCTATTATTAATATTCAGCGTTGTATATGAAAACTCCCCTTCATTTGAGTAATTTTTATTGTTGTAGAAATAGAGAGATGCATCCGAATGAAAGGCTGCAACTATAGTATCTGCTAACAGCTTCTCAGGAGAATATCTCTCTTTATTCGTTAAAATAACTGCCGAAGTCCCCATTTTTACTTTAATACCTCCTTGAGTTCATCTATAGAGTTTACAATAGTAACACCTTTAGATTTAATAACTTCCAATTTATTCAGATCGTTCTGATGTAAATTAGTCAACGGCTTGTCAATATATAAAATGACTTTCTTCTGGTTATGATTAAAATAACCGTCATGATTTACATTAACGTATTTATCAAACTGTTCAACATTTGTAACGGCTTTTAATGATTTCTTAACTTCAATAATTTCATCCTTAGTTACTACGTCAAAATCGCCCGCCGGGTTATCATCTGCCCTTTGAATTTTCTGGGCAAATGCTGTTACTTCCTTATTTTCTCTAACAGCAGAAGCTACTTTTGCCTCAGTAGCTTTTCCGGGGTCTTTACTGTTTAGAAGATTATCAATATCGCGATTAATATTTTTCGGATGTTGATCATCTCAAATTAACTCATCACCAGCCGAATTCGTATATTTGTTTTATTTCCACTCTTGACTACACTACCAACATTAGAAGCTTTTAGAGTATCCTCAGGAGGCTTGCTCTTGCTCGAATTCGGTAGTTTAGGTGACTCCTTAGGTCTACTTAAATTTTCCCCATTATAAATCGCTGAATCATTGAGCTCATCAATGGGTCTGTTTACACCTGGACCACCCTTTGGATTGGGTTTTGCAGGCGGATTTTCTGCAATAGGTGGCTGGCTGGACTTAGCAGGAGAACTTCCTGCACTCTCCATACCTATATGAGCTTTTACAATCCCATAAGTCGTGTCTTCGACTAAACCGCTTAGGCCTGTCCTCTCCATGTAATCTCCAGATTTTGTCCAACTCAATAGCATTTGTAGAGTCCACACCCATCGCTACTAAACCATCTTCGATGGCATTGAGAGTTCCTTCATCCCATACTTGCGTTCGTTTTGCGTTGACGATACGCTGTATGGCGGCCAATTTATTAGAATCTTTAATATCATACAGTGATAGTTTGCGCTTCTTTGTAATTTCAGTGCACAGTGCTTGCTCTGCTTGTTTTAGCTTGTTTTCATCCTGCCACCAGTTGACTAAAAAATAATCATATTTATTATGAATACCAAACGGCATAAGGCCAAGAGGAAAGCAAAAAAATAAGTCAATCATGGTAGTATCTGACCATAATCGACTCGTTCGACATAATTGAAAAACGTTATTTAGGATATTCTCATTTCACTTTTAACATGTAATAAACAGAAAGAAGTTACCTTCTATACCCGCTATTTTTAAAAAAATCTTCTTCTAAATAAGGATAATTCAGTAGCTCTAGATTTTCTTTAGTGATATACCTGGTTTGATATTCATCTAGATTATTATTGATATATAAACGCCCTTTAATTCTTTTTAATAGTGGGTATGAGGAATCATCTTCAACGATTAAATCTTGATCGTTCAATCGCAATAGTTTTCCAATAACTTCGAGTAGCTTTAACCATCCAATGTCAAAAGTACGTGATATAAATTGAATACTAATAAGAACATTTGTATCTACGCCGTGATCTTCGAGATTCATTTCTTGAAAACGTTCTAAATAGTCATCCTCATCATCTAAATTAATGCTTATAGAAAAATAAGTACAACTAATACTAACCTGTCGAGCATCAGACCAATCTTTTACTTCCACTTCATAAAAATTTATTTCCATTACTAACACTTCACATATCATATTATAAAGCAACTTTCCCAAGGCTTCTCTAGACAAATTAGAGCCAATAGATAACCTAAAGTCCATTTTACTCAAACCTCCAGTACGCTCTAGTTACTTGACGATCTTCAATGATTAGCAATTCATCTAAATGTTTTAAATCCTTATATGTTTGACTTTTTAAATTTTCAATAAGCTCGCGTCTTTTTTCAATAGGATAATCATTTAAATTTAACACTATTCTTCTAGCTTGTTTTGTAGTTTTCTCTCTGAGTGTATCAAGAATGTTCCGTAGACTCGTAGTTGTATCAGGAGCGTAACAATCAAATACTTGTCTCTCTATTATGAAATCTGGACTTTTTTTAGGATCAATACCATAACCATTTCCATTATCAAGTTCGTCAAGCATTGTTGTACGATATCCTTGTTCTGTGAGTACATCTGCAGCTTCATTTTGTCTTTCTAAACCTCGGCTACCTTTACCTTTAGTTTCAGCATAATTTCCTTCCGGTTTCCCCCCTCTAGGTAATGAAGGCTTAGTACTGATAGCATTCGGTCTGATTTTTGGTGTATAAGGAATATAATTAGGACCATATAGGTTGTATTCAGAACTAGTTTTCCAGTCTACATTATTATCGCCATATCTTGAACGGAAATATTCATCCCATTCTGGTCCTGTTCTAGGTATCTTTGCAGAATTACCCATCCCCTCAATCTCTTTATTAGGCTTCAGGTTTGGAAGTTGGGGTGGCTCTGTTTTGATTTTAGGACCTGCATGAATAGGTTCTTTAACGGGCAATTTTAGTGTAGGTTTCGGCTTGAAAAATGAACCGGTTCCCTCAACAATCCCTACTAGACCAATAATGTTGGACCAATGTTCTGCTGACAAAGGATCTTTAGGTGTCAACGCTCCACGTATAGTCTCTGTTATTCCGAACGTAGCGAAATTGATAGTATCGCTACCAGAATTCCCCTGATTACGTGCACGCTCCATATAAGCCTGATAGATTCTCTTAGGAATACCGTACGACAAGTAATCCAAATATGCACCAACTGAATCGTAGCGTTTTTGGATCCTTTCCATATTAGCTTCATAAATTTCTGTTCCTATTTCAGTTAGGCTATCTGCCGACTTTGTAGTCACATATTGTGCTGTGTGTGCCTGTTCCATTGCTATTTGACTTTTTATCATCGCACTACTACCCGTATATTCCAGGTAACGATCCCACCAAGACTTAGGCTTCTCAACTTGTTGTTTAGGCTGTTGCTGTGCCATGCGGCTGTCGTAATCGGCTCTCCAGCGTTTTCTTACTTCTTCCGGAACCTGCTGATACGCATGAACCATGGCATTCGATTCTTTAAGCAGGTTCTGTACTAGTTCCAATGGGCCACCGGAATGCGCTATATGACGGGCGCTCGTAAACACTTTCCCAAGAATCCATTTACTATAATAGGCTTGTTTAGCTTTCTCATGCTCGTGTAGACTAATCAACCCTTGCATAGCCAAACCAGCCAAGTGTTTCAACGGATGAATGCCGTTCCCCTTACTGCCTCCAACGGTAGGGGTTCCTTTGCTCCGAACAGGGATCGCTGCAGTTGCTCTCAGAATCATACCTCCCGCAGGTCCGCCTAAAGCTCCCGCAACAACGCCAGCCACTTTTCCCATCACTGGAATGGAGCCTAATAGCTTGGACACCGTACCCATCAAGGCATTCGCCTGTTGAAGCTTTGCTGGACTGGTGACTTTTGCTTTAGGGGTAGAGGCTTGGCTGCTAGATGAATCCCTGGCTGCCGATTGAGCTGCTTCATACGCTTTTATACTCATCAATGGTGGCTCAGGTACAGGAGGGAGGTCAGCTACAAAAACGGGAGCCTTTACCGTTCCTTCCTGATATATCACCGGAGCTTTGGTATCCGTCTCACCATCCAGTACCATACTGCTGGCTCCGCCTTTTAGATACAGAGCCGTTCCAGCTTCGAGCAAAAGCTCCTGCCCAGCATCAAGCTTGACGTGACCACCCTGAATCTGCACGTTTCCTGGACTGTCAATCGTAATGCCGTTACCTTCATGCAGTGTAATGGAAAATTCACCGGAGGTGGATAGGGTCAGCTCCTGCTCAGACATTTCGACGCTGCTACCTTGCACATGTTGCCATACCTTCACATTTGGCAGACCACTTGTGTGGCGTTGTTGTCGCAGTGAATCCGTGACATAGGCATCTTGTTCACGATGGGTAGGCAGATACAGTTCCACCTGTTCCCCGATTTCGGGCATGCTGTACCAGCCAATATGTTCTTCGGCGACATAACGGGTGGCTACGGGAAACCAGCAGGCTTTGGCAGGATCTTGCTTCGGATCGATGTCCAGTTGTAGCTGTACAAAATCTTGCTGTACCTTGAGCACCGTTGCTGTCAGCGAGATTCCAGTAGCCCGATCGTTTTCATTACGGGCATAGCGGATATCTTGTTCGGCTTGAAGATCATAACGGGTGCGCAGTAAGCCATCTGATAAGGTTGTCACGGCTCGAGCTACGACCAGTTCTTTGCCTTGTCCAATAGGTAACGTGATGAGGTCACCTAGTGCATAAAATTGCAAGCTTTCGATCATATAGGTGATATATGAGCCAGTACGTTCTCCCGGCTTTTCCGCATCCAACTCATGAAATGTTTTCCGTACTCGATAAAATACATCCCGCTCCACCTTATGCTGCTTGCCTTCTGGCATCCCGAAGAAAACCTTGGGCGAGGCTGCGGTTACCTCTGGCACAAGTACGGAACCAAAGCGAGAAGCAAGACGTTTTAAAAACGCCCAATCGGTCTCATCATATTGTAAAACAAATGTTTCTAGTTTGGCATGGTTGCTTACCGTATCAATGGCATCTCCGTACTGATATTTTCGAACCAGCGCAGTGACCAGATCATCATAGGTACGGTGAATATCTTGATAGGAGCGCCTTTTACGCTTAATATCCATCTGGTATGAATGGGAAGCGGCGTCCAGTTCAAACGTATACACGCCTCGCACACAGTGTACGGACATACGTGTAACAATCCCATGGAACAGCCTTCTTAGCGATTGTCTCTGATCATTTAACTGACGAATCACAATCGGCTCATGCTCTATATTTTGACCGATACAAGCTGCCCCCTGTTCTTCGGAGAGCATCCCACTGATATGTAAGTAGGTATGATCGTTAATTGTACGTGTTATTTGAAGTTGTTCGATGTGTAGGGGCTGAAAAGGACCATAAAAGCGTAGGCTTTCATATCCGATCCCATCTGATAATACGCTCAAGTGAGTTCATAACTCCTTTCTAGATGCGATGGGTATTTCCAAGTGAAGCACGTCATCTTGCATTTGCTTCTGAATTATCGAAGCTGCAGATGAGTACAACAGTGAGTCAAAATAGATATGTATTACAAGGTTTGTACGCTATAAAGGGACGAGAGATGATATTTAATAAACAACCCAGCATATGTATTTATCGGTTAAAAGAAAGATTTAGTTTACAGAATGACCCATTGGTTGGGGGATTTACTATGTTTATTTTTGGAAGTAGGAGGATGAGAGGGAAGTGTAACATGAGTTAATTAGGAATATGGTAATACGCCACATGGTTTGCCATTTCGATGCTTTTTGTGCTGCCTAATCAGATACTTAAAACCAAATGATACCCTACCTAACTAAACGATCTAAATTTAAAAATGGAGTGATAGAATGATAAGGGGACTTGTGCTTTTAAATAGTGGGAATATTGAAGATTACTTACCAGACTTATATGATTGGGAGTCTTACTGAAAGCAAAAAAGAGCAACATACTTGCCGACCCATAATCGAACCTCCTCCATATAACAATTATAAAGAGAATGTACTGAAAAGGCTTGCAAATGGCAATTAATATATATCTTGGTTGATAAAAGTAACAGTAATAAGCGGATAGGATTGGAGTTGAACAAAATTTATGCAACGGTTGCAGCATGTAGTCAAGCTTCTATAAAATGATTAGAAAAATTCCATTTTAAGCTGGAGGGAACTTATCGAGAGCATTATTGGTTTAGTGATGGTTCGATATGCGATCAATACCATTATTCTTTGCTAAAGAGACAGTATGCTAGCTTAGCTGAAAAAGAAATAGAAGGAAATTGAACTATTATTTTTAAAATGGAACGAGTTAATCAAGTAAATCCGTTCCATCCTCTCGACACACGTTGAGGCCGTAGTAAAGCTAGACTTTCTGAGATGGATATTGTGAACAGACCTGAATTCTCGGAATGGGAGGATAAGCATCATTACAAGCAAGCATTGGAGAATGAAGCTTTGTACTGGCAGGGCATGAAGGACGGAGCACAGTTTGTATATGTTGTATTAGAGATGATGCTTCATGATAAGAGAAAGAAGAATAGCCAATGGAGATTAGATGGTTATAGAGAACATTAAAAAAGATGCTGGGCACCTACCAATCTGGTCATACCCCTGTCAAGTAGACAGGGTATGACCAGATTGGTAGGTGTTTTAATTTGTCTTACGTTATGGGACACAGGCTCAGGCTTTTCAGCTCAATTCATCTTGATTGACTATGCTTGCAACTTACCCGCACGAATATCATCTGTCATGCCCGCGTAAGGTGCCTGGGCAATCAACTTCTCGTTGTTCACACCTGCATTTTCAATGAAAGTAATATATGCGAATTCAGGAACTACATGCTTCGGATAAGTCTCATACTTTTCACGCGATTCTTCCATCAGAGGGATGAAATCATTTTGATAGCGTACATTAATCTCTGGATGCTCATGCACCCATTTCGGAAAGAAAATAATACCATGCATGGTTAATGAAATGGCTGGATGGGTTCAGTATCGGAGAAGCTTCGCCGAAAGAATCATAAACTTTAAGTCGGTATAAGTCGATTAAATAATTAAGGGCTTATATATACACAAATTTCTATATTAGAACATACCTAGCAGTGAACTTAAGCCCAGGCATAGAAGCCGTATCTAAAAATAGAATTCATTCCAGGAGGTAAGCTATGAATAAGAGAACAGGCTTTAGATTTTTAGTTGTAATTATGATGATTTATGTATTTACTTTTAATCTGGGTGTGGAAACTGTAAAGGCAAATTCCGTATATTATGTTTCTACAACGGGGAATGACATCACTGGAACCGGTACACTATCAAATCCATGGAAAACCATACAAAAGGCAGCAGATACCATGAAAGCCGGAGATACCTGCATCATACGAGGTGGTACATACCGGGAAACAGTAACACTTCATACTTCCGGAACTTCTGCAAAACCCATAAACTTTGAGGCTTATACAGGAGAGAACGTAACGGTATCCGGTGCCGATCCGGTTACTGGCTGGAAAAATTACTCCGGATCCATCTATTATGCGGAAATGAAGGGTTCCCTTGGAACAAAAAATCAGATATTTGTTAATAAGCAAATGCAATTTGAAGCCAGATGGCCCAATTCACCAACACTTGATCCCTTAAATTTAACATATGCAACAGTTGATTCCGGTTCCACTACAACCATCAAGGATGGGGACTTAACTCAGCCACCTGGATACTGGGTTGGCAAAACGGTTTGGAGTGTTCCGGGAACAGGCTACAAATCTTATAAAAGTACCATTACCAGCTCAAGTGACGGCTCCATTACCTTTGATCAAATAGATACTTCAGCGACAGGCGGTAACAGCTATTATATTACTGGTAATCTTAAAGATCTTGACAGTGCGGGAGAATGGTATTATGACAGCGTTACTGGCAGACTTTATTTATGGGCACCTGGTGGAGTTGATCCGAATACTTTGACAGTAGAAGCAAAGAAGCGGACTTATGCATTTGATTTAAGTTCCCACTCTTACATAAATATTACCGGAATTAATATCTTTGCCTCCAGCATTAAAATGTCTAATTCTAATTACTGTAAAGTTTCTAATATGATTGCGGAATATGTCAGTCATGATTCGGATGTTACCAGACAATACAGTACAGGGATATTTATGTCCGGTACCAATAATGAGCTTAGAGACAGTACTTTGACCTACAGTTCCGGTAATCTGGTGAGTATAGAGGGAACAGGAAATAAGGTAATTAATAATCTTATTCATGAAGCAAATTATTCGGCAGCGGATATTCCGGCAATCTATCTATTGGGGGCAAACCATCTAATCAGTCATAATACGGTATATAACGCTGGGCGTTATCTGATATTTATGCCTACCCAAAACAGCCAGATACAATATAATAATCTGTACAATGCAGGAAAGCTGACAAAAGACTGCGGAATACTCTATGAATTTGCCTGGGATGGGCAAGGGACGGTAATTCATCATAATTACATCCATGATAATCTGGCAAAGAACTATTCCGGCACTGGTATCTATCTGGATAACGGTAGCAAGGGCTATACTGTGCATCATAATGTTGTATGGGGAAACTATACAGGGATAAGATTGAATACACCCAGTAATTTTAACCTGATTTATAACAATACCACCTACAGTAACGGAAATGTAGGATATTGGGGAAGTAATTTTCAGTCGGATATGTACGGCGACAGAATTTTCAACAATATCTTTACTACAGCCTTTACACTGCCTGGTACTCATATAGAGGGAAATAATATTACCTCAGAAACCAATCCGTTATTTGTGAATCCCACAGCATATGATTTCAGGTTGCAGTCTACTTCTCCAGCTATTAATGCAGGGGTTGTAATATCTGGAATCACGAATGATTATGTTGGTTCGGCACCGGATATTGGAGCATATGAGTTCGGTGGCACTGACTGGACTGCCGGGCATGATTTTTCTTCACCTCCGGACCCGGTTTTTGAGAGTGTCAGCTTACTTTATGTTAATAACGTAAGGCAATCTGATTTCGAGAGAGGGATAATCTCACCATGGGCAGCAACATATTCAGATACTGCTGCAAGTGTATCGGTACCAAGAAGCGGCTCTAAGAGTGTTAGATTGGGACCCGGAGAAGATGGTATCGAGCAGGTACTTACGGGGCTAAGTCCTAATACCAGCTATATGTGTACCGCCTGGGTTAAGGCAGACATAGGAGGGCGGATTCAGATTGGCGTTAATGGCTTTGAAGGAACGGATGCATCCGCAACATCTGACAGTACATCCTGGACAATGGTAAACATTCCTTTTACAACCGGTGCAGGCGCTACTAGGGCAACAGTGTATGCTTACAAGAATCCTGGTACAGCATATGTTTATGTGGATGATTTTGGGGTAGTTGAGCAATAAATTATTTTACTGGTTTTATGTTTGACAGGATTGTCAGAAAGTCAGAAAAACCAAGACTGCCTTGGGGCAGATGGATCAGGAGGGACACTTT
The DNA here is from genome assembly GCF_056099025.1 of Paenibacillus sp. TSM33. Classification (NCBI taxonomy): domain Bacteria; kingdom Bacillati; phylum Bacillota; class Bacilli; order Caryophanales; family Paenibacillaceae; genus Paenibacillus; species Paenibacillus sp. TSM33. The sequence goes on along the minus strand of NZ_JBLZXB010000017.1, from coordinate 1,282,958 downwards.
CAGTGAAAATAAAAAAAGAAAGACATAAAGACTCTGATCTAAAAATGATAGATTTTCCGCCAAGGGGCGACCAGCCCTTAGGGTCATCATTTTTGTACACTCAAGGCATGTGGAGTGCGTGGTCGTAATATGTCGAGATGAGAAGCATTAATATACGAGGGTTTAAGAGCAATTTGAATATGTTCCTGCATTCAAAAAATTGTTTTAGGGTTGAGTGCGGGAATATATTTTATTTACATACATAAGGCACATGTGTAAGCTGTTTGTTCCTTGATTTATAAGGGGTTTGAGTGATTCCAGCAAATATGCACTGAGCAGTAAAGTATATTGTGGATGCTGTGGAGCCATTTTTAAACGCCGAACCTGGAACAGCAATAATCCATCCAAAAAAGTAGTATGGCAATGCAAAACGTATGTCAATGAAGGTAAAGCAGTTTGTGATGCCAAATCGGTTGATGAACAAATTTTACATTCTGCGTTTGTACGAGTATTTAATCGGATGTATGAGAACAAGAAAGAATTCATTAAAACGCTGAAGGGCAATATTGAATCGGTACTTTCCAGCAAAGTAGAACGAGACCCCTTAGTTGAAATTGAAGGACATATGCAACAATTGAAATCCGACCTGAAGGAATTGGTAAATCTCAAGTTGCGGAATCAGATTGATGAAATTGTATATGATGAAGAAACGAACAGACTTTCCAGTGAGCTCAACGAGCTACGGCAACAGATGCTGATACTAGAGCAGGAGAAAGAGCAGCAAGCAAAAATTAAGGAACGTGTGAATGAAATTATTCAAGTACTAAGCTTACGGGAAGATATACTGGAACAATTTGATGATAGCCTGTTTAATGCGTTGGTGGAGAAGATAACCATTCTCTCACCAGCGCATTTTGTTTTTACCTTGGAAAGTGGAATGAGCATAGATGAAATATTGGACTAATAGAATCATAGGCTAAAGTGATCAAAAGCTAACGAGTAACTGTGGGTTGTATGATGGGAAGGATCAATCGAATCCCGTCTTTAACTCCTTTCATATAGGTAGATTGTTTGTCCTGACTTAGTTGATAGCCTACTGCTTCTTCCCATTCCGATAGCAGACGTTGAATATCTTCGTTTTGGTTGGTTTTGAATTCATCCATTTGAGTGAATAGATTTTTGTCCTCAGATAAACATGAAGCCTGTCGTTCACTGGCTAGTTCAAATTGATAAACGTTGGCGTAATGCTTCTTGAAACCAATCTGGCCAATTTGACATTGTGTATTTTCCCTCCCGTGGTTTGAGTGTGTGTATGTTAACTCTGATGGGGAGGGATGGCAAGTCATTGTTTTGTGTGGAGGGATGTTGAATTATCTTTAAAAATATATTTTGCATTTGGATTTGTATGTAGATTTAATCATTGGAAAAAATAACCTATTTAAGTAATAAGGATAACAAAAAACAGGTCAATCATGGTGGCATCTGACCATAATCGACCTGTCAATGTAACGGAAAACCGTTATTTAGGTGATGAAATTCAAGCATTGATGTGTGCGTACAAACTAAATGACGAAATCTTTATACGCGTATTATATGGGTTAAATGTATTATTGCTTGAATGATGGGTTCATTCGGCACTGGGTGGTGTCTACTCATCAACAAACCTCAATAGGATAAAAGACCACAATACGGGTGGCTATCTCGTATTGTGGCAATGTTGGTTGTATTGTACGATCTTGTTGTTGGAGTTCTAAATTAGTTTACACAATATCGTGCAGCCCTCCACTAATCGCCATACCCAACCACTATTCTTCAATACCATATTTGGATTTAATTCTTAACAAATATTCGTTTATCTCATCTTTTTTATCTGAGTTCTTTTCAATATAGAAATTACACGCTACCTGCAAATAATCATATAGTTCTTTATAACTGACAATATCATAATTATCATCTACTCCATAATAAAACAAAACCCTATTCTCACCAAAATAACCTTCATCCCCAACATCGTATTCATCTGAATAGATTACTCCCATATAATCTCGTCTCTCAATATACTCGTTTAAAAAACCCTCTAATACCTTAACAATATCATGTTCCAACACAAAATCACCAAGAACATCAATGACTGAGCCTTTTTCAAATCCTTTTTCTTCATACATGAGAATCAACTTATTTTTATCATTGTAAACAGTGTTCATCATGTTATCTCCTTAATTTTCTCCAAATTTCAATACCGGATAAAAGTTCTCGATTTCTCCAGTATCAATATTTTTTATCCCTTCAAACTTCAATCCATTACTTGAAACTCCTCGGATTATTTGCTTATTTGCTTGGCTTTTCAATTGATTTACTCTTTGCGATTTTATACCTTCTTCCATAGCCTCTTTTCCTAATCGAACAATATCATCACTGGAGATTACATTAGGGTCATATATGGTTTTCTTAAGAGGTGGCTTATCTTCTTTTGGAATAACTTTATATTCGCCTGTTCTTTTTCCTTGGTAGTTCTTTACTTCAACCTTTAATCTGTATTCAATATCAGATATTCCTGAGATATCCGGATGATTTGTTCTTCCTACTTCTTCATATCCATATTTCCCATTTATGTCAAAGAATTTCTTAAACTCCTCATAATTATGCCCACCACTGACACCTTTCCAATCTGTACATTTTTTAACTTCTCCGGTTAAATGTTCAATATGGTAACCTTCTTTATACTTAAGATTACCCGTCCCCTCAGTTTCAGGCAGTTGCGATTTAACAATTTCTTTTTCCTTTTTTAAATATTCTTTTATATTTGAGGCTTTTCTTGTATTTGTACTCTTATTTACATTATATATGACCTTCTTTTGAATTTGACTATTTTCTTCTCTAGCTGCTTTGGAGGCAGTCTCTCGTAGCGTTTTCCTTGCCTGTTGATCCTGTTGTTTATATTGGTTTTTCGTTGTTAACCTTTCATTTGGCTGTGGCTTGTAGCCTTTGGTTTCAAGAGTTTGGTTAATTTTTTGGGAAGCTACGTTTTCTGTAGCTTCTATTTGTTGTCTCGCTAATAATTCCTGGACTCTTACTTTTGCACTTACTCCAGAAGAAATATTAAAGAACCCTTTCCCTCTACCCAGTTTTGAAAGTATCCCCTCTAATTCTTTAGTATTGTCCATACCCCCTCGACCACCAACCATAAGAGGGTTTTCTATGGAAATAGCATAGAACATCCACTTTTTTTCTTCTTCGGTTATACCTTGCTTCCTAGTTTGCATGAAGAAATCATCATCTTCGGGATAATTATGTTTCCATTCACTATAGTATTGGACATCGGGTTTACCGTCACGAGTACGTACAACACCATCTTCTCCTCGATAACTCCCCGGTTTAAGTTTGGGCCTACGGTCTTCGGTATATATGTTCCTTCGATAATCCTGCCAGATCTTTTCGTAGTCTTCTTCTGTAAGCTCTGGTGGTGCAGCTTCTTTTTCTGCTTTAAGAACAGCTTCAGCCCTAGCTTTTTCTTGTTCTTTATATTCCCTCAGCATCCTATCTTTAACACTTTTAGGTACTTGTTGATAGGCATGAACCATGGTTTTCGATGTTGTCAGCAAGTTTTGGATCAGCTCTAATCGGCTGCCGGAATGTACTATTTGACGTGCGCTTGTATACACTTTCCCCAGAATCCATTTGCTATAGTAGGCATGTCTCGCTTGCTCATGTTCATACTGAGTAATTAACCCTTGTAATGCTAGACCAGCCAAGTGTTTCAACGGATGAATGCCGTTCCCCTTACTGCTTCCAACGGTAGGGGTTCCTTTGCTCCGAACAGGGATCGCTGCGGTTGCTCTCAGAATCACACCTCCTGCAGGTCCACTTAGCGCTCCTGCAACAACGCCAGCCACTTTTCCCATCACTGGAATGGAGCCTAATAGCTTGGACACCGTACCCATCAAGGCATTCGCCTGTTGATGCTCTGCTGGACTGGTGACTTTTGCTTTAGGGGTAGAGGCTTGGCTGCTAGATGAATCCCTAGCTGCTGACTGGGCTGCTTCATAGGCTTTTATGCTCATGAGTGGCGGCTCAGGCACAGGAGGGAGGTCGGCTACGAAAACCGGTGCCTTCACCGTACCTTCCTGATATATCACCGGAGCCTTGGTATCCGTCTCACCATCCAGTACCATGCTGCTGGCTCCGCCTTTTAAATACAACGCCGTTCCAGCTTCGAGAGAAAGTTCCTCGCCAGCATTAAGCTTCACGTGACCACCCTGAATCTGCACATTCCCTGGACTGTCAATCGTAATGCCGCTACTTTCATGCAGTGTAATGGAAAATTCACCGGAGGTGGATAGGGTCAGCTCGTGCTCAGACATTTCGACGGAGCTACCTTGCACATGTTGCCATACCTTCACATTCGGCTGATCATTTATGTAGCGTTGTTGTCGCAGCGAATCTGTTACATAGGCATCCTGTTCGCGGTGGGTAGGCAGATACAATTCCACTTGTTCCCCGATTTCAGGCATATCGTACCAGCCACTATGTTCTTCGGCGACATAACGAGTGGACACCGGAAACCAGCAGGCTTTAGCAGGATCTTGCTTCGGGTCAATGTCCAGTTGTAGCTGTACAAAATCCTGCTGTACCTTCAGCACCGTTCCTATCAGCGAAATTCCAGTAGCCTGATTGTTTTCATATCGGGTATAGCGGATATCCGGTTCGGCTTGAAGATCATAATGGGTACGCAGTAAGCCATCTGCTAAAGTTGTCACGGCTCGAACCACGACCAGTTCTTTGCCTTGTCCAATAGGTAGCGTGATGAGGTCGCCCAGCGTATAGTATTGCAGACTTTCGATCATATAGGTGATATACGAGCCAGCACGTTCGCCTGGTTTTTCCGCATCCAACTCATGAAATGTTTTCCGTACTTGATAAAATACATCCCGTTCCACCTTATGCTGCTTCCCTTCTGGCATCCCGAAGAAAACCTTGGGCGAGGCTGCGGTTACCTCTGGCACAAGTACGGAACCAAAGCGAGAAGCAAGACGTTTTAAAAACGCCCAATCCGTCTCCTCATATTGTAAAACAAATGTCTCCAGTTTGGCATAGTTGCTTACCGTATCAATGGCATCTCCGTACTGATATTTTCGAACCAGCGCAGTGACCAGATCATCATAGGTACGGTGAATATCTTGATAAGAGCGTCTTTTACGCTTAATATCCATCTGGTATGAATGGGAAGCAGCCTCCAGTTCAAACGTATACACGCCTCGCACACAGTGTATGGACATATGTGTAACAATCCCATGGAACAGCCTTCTTAGCGATTGTCCCTGATCATTCACCTGACGAATCACAATCGGCTCTTGCTCCATATTTTGACCAATACAAGCTGCTCCCTGTTCTTCGGAGAGCATGCCACTGATATGTAAATAGGCATGATCGTTAATTGTACGTGTTATTTGAAGTTGTTCGATGTGTAGGGGCTGAAAGGGACCATAAAAGCGTAGGCTTTCATAGCCAATCCCATCTGATAATACGCTCAAGTGAGTTCATAACTCCTTTCTATTGTGATGGGTATTTCCAAGTAAAGCACGTCATCTTGAATTCGCTTCTGATTAAAGAAGCAGCAGATGAGTACAATAGTGAATCCATATAAATATGTATAAAAAGGTGTGTACGCTAAAAAGGAACGAAAGGTGATATTTAATAAACAACCCAGCATATGTATTTATCGGTTAAAAGCGAGACTAAGTTTACAGAATGATACATTCATTGGGGGATTTTCAATGTGTGTATTTTTGGAGATAGGGCAAATGAGAGAGGGGACGTAGCAAAAACCCCCTTGAATAGTCATACATTTGTGATGTATACCAAAGGGAGCCCTTGTATAAAATTTATAGTTTGCAGCTTCTAATTAGTCTGTTTGTTCCATCCAATTTAGAATAACTTGCAAAGCCAGTCCAATATTACCGATCTGACAGTGAGTATCACATGTTTCATGTGGAGTAAACATTCTTGCTGAAAGTGATCGAACATTTGTTAGCGTCAAAATTTGATCTGTAAGCTGATTGATTGGCACGTAATGATCGTTTTGTCCTGCAAGCAGCAAGACATCCTGAGTTACTAAATGAGAGAAGTGATTCGCATTGTAGGCCTTTGTGCCGTTAATGAAGTCATAAGGGGTGCTGCTTCCTATAACATGCATGCCTTGAGCAAGAGCCCATTCTAGCATTAAACTCTGCTTCATTAATTGAGCTAAGGTCTCATTTACGTTTTGCGAATTTCCTTCATCAATCATAGTTTTAAGCTTATCCCGGAAGGAAGGGGGGATTTGATGCGTTACTACTTCATAAAAATCCGTTAATATATTATAGGCAACTGCTTTTTTTACTCTTGGTTCATAAGCAGCTGCTCTCAAAACAAGATTGCCGCCTAAAGAGAGGCCTATAAGTGTTACATTTTCAACCTCGAAATAGTCAAGCAAACTTTTAACTGGTTTTTCCCATTCATGTGTCATTGGAATATTGTAGGTTTCCAAGACACTGCCTTGTCCTGGACCTTCAAACATAATAACATCATATCCAGCATCTCTGAACACCATAGACATTCGGAAAAGCTCTTCAATATAACTGTCAAAACCTCCAAATAAAACTAAAGTCTTCTTCGGATTCTCTGCCGAAAGACGATAAGCGGAAAGATAGCCTCTTTCATAGGGAATTAAATAGTGCTGTTCATTTGTAATACCATAAGTTTCTTTGGAGAGCTGAATAAACTGATCACGTAAATTTTGCTTGAGTGAATTTGATTGTGGAATAAAAAACTCAGCGCCTCTGAAATAAAAGGCTGCACGTAATTTTGCACCTTTTTTCAAAGACTCGTCTCCAAGTTCTATAAAGCGTTTAATTAATGTTTCATAGTTGTGAGCAGTTTCGCCTACTTCCCGCATTTCTTCAAGTAAGACGTTATCATTGGTCCAGTTATAGAATACATTCATATGGAAGTTGACGCTTGCATCAGGATGCAGCTCGTAGAGTCCTACCGGAAAATCCTCAGGTTGCCATTTCTTTGTCATATTAAAACTCCCTTCAAATAAGTATGAACCCAGCATAATATTCTTGTGTAATAGCCTTCAATCATTGATATATAGGGATTTGTTGCTTATACGACACGAATCTCAAATATGATGATTATTGTGTATATAGTAGACAGGAGGGATTAAAATGATTCGAAATAAGGACTTACGTATTATAAAAACACAAAAAGTCATTCGGAATGCATTTATTGATTTGCTCGATAAAAACGGATTTGAGGCGATTACCGTTCAGGAGATTGTGAATGCAGCTATGATTAATCGTTCTACCTTTTATTTACACTATGTGGACAAGTATGATTTGCTGCAAAAAACAGCGGACCAAGCGTTAGCTAATATCATAGAACTGGTAGCCCCTGAAACACATATTGTTAATGGAGAACTAGAATATAGCAGCTTCAAAGAAAATATTCGTGCAATTCTTAAAGTTGTGGAAGATGATGCGGTGCTATACAAGGTACTGCTTAACGATCCGCAGATGATAGACATTAATCAAAAGTTTCAGCAAGCCCTCATGAGAAAAATGGATAGCAGCTTCCTGAATAATATCTTAATATCTCGGGATTTATTCTTGGAATGGATGACATCTTTGTATATGTCAGTGATACGATGGTGGCTGAACCAAAACATGAAATATTCATCAAACTTCATCGCTGAAGAATTCATAAAATTATTAGTGATTGGCCCTGTAAAAACGGTTGGTTTTTAGGAGTATAAAGAAATCTTTCAGTATAAACTCGATGGACTATATAAGTCTGCCCGTTTTTCTCGGCCATTTTTTCTTCAACTAAAACCTTTTACAGCATTCTATCTTTAGCATTTTAGTATCTGTTTATAGGCATTATCTATAGTTTTTGATGGTGTTACCAGCAAGTTTTAATCCAGGCTCTAAAGGGTCACCTAAATACGTTATATTACATTTGGACAAAGTGAAAATAATTAACCTACGATTTTTTCCTTTCCTAAGCTGTTGTTATGTGCCAAAAAAAGGAGTACATTCAAATTGAACAAGAAATATTTGTTTTACCAAAATTACAGGAGGCATGAAGATGGATAAGCTTACAAAGGGTACCTGGATTGTAAACACAGTTAAACATCTTGCTGAACTTAAACAGTATACAACCGAGCTTGCTTTTTATGAGGCAACAGAACAAGCAGGAAAAGCTGGAGCCTTTCTTGGTAGGCTGGTGGCAGATAAACAAGAAATTATACCTATACAGAATGCAAAAGTTTTTGCTCGCCAATCTAGTATTTCACCTGCAGAATTGAATACATATTTGAGCTACTTACGGCAAGCTGAGAAAGTCGATTATTCAGTTGATGCAATGAACAGACCGAAAGAAATTGAAATCTATTGTTTCTCTGGTAAGGAAGCTCTGGAAAGCGTATCAACCATTTATGAGAAGCTTGAACCCCAACAAGAAGAGAATGCGAGTTTAATCGGTCTAAATCACACCTTTCATTTACCAAGAACTACAGATGAACTCAAGCAGTATTTGACAACCAGTAGTATATCTGAAGAATGTGCTGAAACAACTATCAAGTTACAGCAATCTTTTGGACTAGTTAGAGAGAGTGGTCAGAGTGGTGAAAAGGTATTGTTTAACGAATACTCGTTTAATGGAGACCCACAAAGGGTAGTAAAAGCATTATCGTCACTGGACAACAATGAACGAGATATGGTAATTGAAATTCAAAATTTGATTTCTGAGACACAGGGTTTTCTAATTGAAAATATTCCATCGCATATTCCTACGTATATTGTGGAGATGATGGAAGGAGTGGGGCTTGTTGATGGTATTACTGTACAATCTGCAATAGGATCGGCCACTTTCCTAACAACACCTCAAATTAAAGGTCAAGGTATAGGAAGTTTTTCACTTTCTGAGGATGTTTTCCATAAGGCGAAAATACTATTAAGTTGTTTGCGTTTTGGACAAACAAAGTCGACATGGGGGAGAGGGAAAATTTCTACTCTTGACAAGATGATGAATATTCTGAATAAGTTACTCCGTGGACAGTGGGTTGGTCCTGCAACAGCTATAGGTCAGGATTATGCATTGTTGGAAATTGACGGTGTGATACAAACAAGACCAGCAAAGCCATATGGTTTTGAAATGAAGTTACGCCAACTTGAGGTGGGGGAACTTGTTCGACAAATGATTACTTACAATAAAGTTGCCCTTGAAGCGGAGGCAAATATTGGAGATCTATTAAAAGATCAGCCAAGTGGCTGTATTATTCCTGAAACAAGGAAAAGCGAGATTTTTGCAAAATCTACAGCTCCAGTAGAAGCCTTGCGAAATAAGTTGCTAACTACTATTCGTACTTCGTCGGGGGTGTAAAGTGTGGTTTATAATAATAAATCTGATCAGAAGGGCTTTGGGTTTGAGTATGATGTTTCTAGTATGTTTCAGAGCCAGGGTTACTTAACTAGAAGAGGAGTCCCCTTATCCTATGGCAATGATGCGACTGATATAGATGTTTTGGGAATTTTATTTACTAATCCCTTTCAAGGTCATAAGATAATATGCGATTGCAAAAACAAAACTAGAGCTAAGCCTTTTGAGAGGGTATTTTGGGCAAAAGGTCTTGGTGAATTTGTTAATGCTTCTAATGTATTCGTAGCTCTCAACAAAACACAATGGGAAATTATTCGTTTTGCAGCTTCAGGTGGAGTGAAAGTTCTTACTAGTGATAGTATGAGTGAATACCGAAAGAATCAATCTTCTTACGGTTTAGCTGACGGGCAATTCTATACTCACTATGAACAGAAAATAAAGAATGCTGCAAAGTCAAGTTCTCTTTTGAATAATATCATTTTGAATACTAAAAAGTTATATCTTCATAAGAATCCTTACGTTGCTATTAACATATGTATGGAGTTTCTTACTAACATTGCAAAAGGCTTTCAACATGGAGGGAATCATAGCAAAGATCATTATGATGCTCTAAAGTATCTCGCATGTGAACTAACAGTTTTAGTTGGATTACAGATATTGTGGATAAGTTCAGATATACTAGGTCTACCAGAAAAGGCTAGAAGAGAACATATTTCATCAAAGCTTACTTATGGAGAGCTAGACCCAGGTACTGCTAGAAATCTAATAAATACTGCCAAGGAACTTGCAAATGAAATAATAAAAACTTCAGTTCCGAAGGCAATGATGCCAAAAGATGTTGACTTTGGAGAGATTGTCCCCCCCCCTTACACTTCTAGTCTAATTGGTCTCATTGAAAGAGCATTGGCTCGTCCAAATGCATACTTGTCAATGCCTCAGCATCTCGATTTCTTACTTTTTGAGCAAGGTATAAAGGGTAGGGATTACACAGATGATGAAATTAGGAATTTGTTCGGATATACGTTATCAGATGAAAAATTTAAAGTATCGCGTAATATACTTTCTTTTGTGAGAGAATCTTGTGGATTAGATTGGAAGTCAATGTGGAGTAAGATAGAAAATAGCTCAGAATCACCAAAATCCGGTGGTAAGGAGCGAGAAGAGAGTAAACCATATAGAAAATGGAAAAAGCCCTCTGATCAAGCCCAATCAGAAGGCCTAAAACCTGAGAATAAAAAACAAGAAGAGTGTAAACCTAACGAAAGATTAAAAGATGCACTTAAAGAGCTAGGATTAGAAGGTTCAAAGTTTGAGAAGCAAGATAAAGAACCTAAAATGGCAGGGAGTATTCCTAATGAGACCAATTTAAAGGGCGAAAAATCTGATCATGACGAACAAATAAAACAGAATTATAGCGTTAAAGAAGGTAAGGAAGTTAAGTCTGAAAATGGAAATGGTCAATAATAAAAAATTAACACATTTTTTAACTTGATTTGGATTAAAAGAGGAATATTTAATTATTCCTGTTGTACTTATTTTGTCCGAAAGAATTGGCAGCCCCTGTTGAGTAACACTCACAGGGGATTTTTTTGTTTATGTTTTGATTTTGCTATTATCCAGATTTTTTAATGATTAATAGAAAGTTTCTTACGTGAAATATAGAATGAAGCTTACATAGTGCTTAATTTTATCTATTGAAACATAATGTAATACAATTTTCGACATTTTTTTCGGTCAAACTGAGTTATTATTTATATAGGACTTAATTACTGAGTCAAATGTCATGAATATTTTAAAAAGGAAGAGTAGATATATGTTAGAGGTAATAATGTTTCCTGCATCGTATGGTGATAGTTTTCTTATTTCTTGTAGAGGGAAAGCAATTAATCATATTTTAGTGGATATGGGCTTTGCTACTACCTATGAAAAGTTTATTAGTGAGGAACTTCAGAAAATAAAAGCAGAGGGTATATCTTTGTTAATTTTTACTCATGTAGATGAAGATCATATTCTAGGTGGAGTTAGATTCTTTAAGAAAAACGGTCATTCTGATAATCCAAATTCAATTGACATAAGAGAAATTTGGTATAACAGTTTTCGACACTTACAGTTTGATAAGATTCAAACTAAAGGGGAACTCTCTATTAACAGTGGAATGAATAGCATTCTTTCCATGGGATATCCACGGGAAATAGGAGTAAGAGAAGTAGCAGATATAGGATATAAGCAAGGCTCAACTTTGGGATCACTAATACTACAAAATGGTTATGAGAACAATTGGAATACTAGCTTTAATCATAAAGCTGTAGTAGTTGATGAAAACGAGATCAAGGTAAACTATACGAATGAAGAATTATCAATAACTTTATTATCTCCTAATATTGAAAATCTTCAATTGCTTTCTAATAAATGGGCTGAGAAATTATCATCACTCGGTTATCAAGATAAAGTTGATAGTGATCAGACACTGGACGATGCTTTCGAATTTTATATGTCGAATATCCAAATGGAACAAAAACAGAGAAAGGTCCAAGATATAAATTCTACTAGATACACATTGGAAGAAATAGCACAACAGTCTTTTGAACCAGATAGAGCAGAAGTGAACGGAAGTTCTATTGCATTTATATTGGAGTTCAACTCTAAGAAACTGCTTTTCTTAGGAGATTGTCATTCGGAAATTATTGAAAATAATTTAAAAAAATTATTGAATCAGAGAAAAGAAGAGAAAATGTGGTTTGATATGGTTAAAGTTTCTCATCACGGAAGTAAACACAATACTAGTGTTAGTATGTTAGAGCTGATACATTCCAATAAATATATTTTTTCAACAAACGGTAAAGGCAAGAACTTTAGCCATCCTGATATTGAAACGATCTATAGAATAATATCGACTGACAAAACCCCTGATAAGGAGCTAATTTTCAACTATAAACCTTTCAGGATTTTAAATGAATTTAATAATCCAAATTTGATGGAAAAGTATAGCTACAGTATTCATTACACCAATGATTTGGCAAACACATTGGATGATGTTCCTACAATAATTTCATTTCAAAAAAACGAAAAAGTTAAGGAGGAAGTTTAGCATAGATACTATTAAATATTTATATAAAACTACAGCGAAAATTATCTGCCGTAACCAAGGTACTGCATTTTTAATTGATGAAAAACGTGCTATTACAGCAAGACATTGTATACAAGAGCATATTGACAATAATGAGCCAATAGAACTTGAATTTTATCCTGGAAGTACGAAATCTTTTAAAAGGTATGCGAGTTTAATAGCTGAATCAATCGAAGATGATATGGCTCTGCTTGAAATTACTGATAAAGTAACGCATATTGAAGAATGGCTAGCAATTGACGTAAATAGTTATGATAGCAGGGAGATTGAATGGGAGAGTATGGGGTATCCCAAAGATTGGAATACTGATGCCGAGGGAGATGCTTATTGTTATCTCAGAGGGCAACTCTACTTTGATAGCAGTTTTGATGACAGTAAAGAGTATGATAAGCAATTAACAAGTGATTATATAAAAGAAGACTGGCCGTACGGTCTTTCAGGCCTATCAGGTGCCCCATTATTGGTTGATAAGAAAATAGTTGGTATCTTAATTAAAGAGGAGTACAGCCTTTTAAAGAATCAACTGAAGTCAGTTAGCTTCTTCAAGTGTGCAAACTTCTTGCTACAAAATGGAATTCTGATTAATTCTTCACTAGCAAATTCCAATAACTTATTGAAACAAAGATTAGATATACAAAAGAGAGTATGTAACGACATATTCAACAAACTAAACCATTCGATGATAAATAAGGAATTGAATATGGATGTTGATTTCTACTATGTAAAATATCATGAATCAGGAAATAAAAGAATTAGTGAACTAGCTGAACATTTAACACTTGTTTTACAACAGTATGCTAATAGTCTAACCATTATTAGTTCATCATCAAATGACCTACGTAAACAATTAGAGATTTTTAAGAATAATAATAAAATAGTTAGTGAAATTAGTAAAAGTGGAAAACTTGGTTCTATGCTCTTGTGGATGTTGATAGAAGGAATTTTAGAAATGCCTAAAATGTATACAAGAATTAGAAGCGACATCCCGTCTACAGAACTGAATTATATTTCAGATGATGTGCATGCGGGCTTGAAGAATGGGCAGTTGGCGCTTTTTATTGGTGGAGGCATTCTACATGATAATTTTGAAGTAGCTATTACTACAATTCTTAAAGAATTAGAGGAAATAGTGAATATTGAGAATGATTTTCTCTTTTATGATGATTATTCATATGAGACTTTAAATCATGGTCCGTTGAAGACTCTAATTGACAAATTCTTTGATTCAAGGGATTGGAGCAAAGTTAATGTAGAAATGACTGTATTTACAGGTTATAATTCTGAACTTTTAAATATGTTTGAAAAAGATGGAATAAACGGTCCGACCTTAGAAAAACATTTAAATCATTATTTTATTAGTGAATTGAAGAAGAACTACGAATCTATTTGCCATCAATTATTAAAAACAAGCAGTATTAAAAATGTAAAGATTAATTGGTTTATACTTCCTTTTAATAAAATTATTGATTTCGAGAATCAATTTATGCATAAAATTGGAATGGAGGTGTGATTTATGAACTTCGAGTCCCTAATATATAAAATGGAATACTCGGGAAATATAGATTTTTTAATAAAAAAAATAAAGAAAATGGAAATTCAACTAGAATTCTTTAATCAAACTGATGAAGAATTATCGGGTGAAGAAACTAGGATACTTTTGGAGTCCGCAAATATATTAGCTGCATCAGTTAAAATTAAAAATAAACAAAAAGCATTAAACATTGCTACCACTCTTCCTTTGATCAAACCGTCGAATTCGATTGTGATGGCTTCTTCATTAATATTGAGAAAACTTGGAAATTACCCTGGGATAAAATTGTTAGAAGATCGAAATAAACTAAGTAATTATAAAAGACAATTAAATGGGATGGCGCTTTTCGAAGCACATGTGTTTGAGAATGCTAACACTAGAAATTTATCAGGGAAAGATTATCTTTTAACTAATTTTCAGAAAAAAGTAGTTGACATGATCGAGGAAGAGGTAGATGGGATTAGTATTTCTGCTCCTACATCTGCTGGAAAGTCATTTGTATATCTCAAAGTGTTATTAGATAAGATAGTTAAACAGAAGGGTACTACTGCTATTTATATTGTGCCAACAAGAGCACTAATTAAGCAAGTTATGAACGATTTCCTTTCAAGTATATCGGAAATGGGACTAAAGAATATCTTTGTAGGATGTTCTTCGGAAATTGAAGTCCTAATCGAGCATCCAGAACGATCGAATATACTAGTTTTAACTCAAGAAAGGTTATATCAACTTTGTAACAGAAAAGATGTAAACAGAGTTAAAACAAATATTATTGTAGTGGATGAGGCTCATAACATTCAATATGGTGGGAGAGGAGTATTACTTGAAAACGCAGTTAAATTTTCTCGTTTACTCTGGCCAGAGACAAAGATACTGTTTTCAAGCCCGCTTGTTAAAAATCCACAAAAATTATTGGAAACATTTGAGTTCGAGAATGGGGCAAATGAAAGAGATAATTTGCCACTGGTACGTCAGAATATCATAACAGTAAAGTTGTTAGAAGATACGTTGTTGGTTACCACATTATTTAACAAAGAAGAAATAGCTATAGGGAAGAAAAGTTATACTTATTCGGGAAGTAAAACAATTTCTAAAGTTCTTTCCAGTGCAACGTTAGACCTTTGGAATAATCAAACTTCAATTGTCTACTCAAATGAGCCAATGCTTTCCACTGATGTAATCAGAGAGTTATATAACAATGGAAATTTTCCTCTTCTAGATGATGTGCGTTTAAATGATTTTGCTGACTTTATTGAAGAATATATTACAGAAAGCTATGAACTTGCAAATTTTATAAGAAGAGGACTAGCATTCCATTTTGGTTCTTTGCCTGCAATAATAAGATCCGGTATTGAAGATCTATTTAAATTAGGACTCTTAAAAATAGTGAGTTGTACGTCAACCTTATTAGAAGGTGTAAACATGCCAGCTAAGAATATTTTTGTTTACAAACCTAAAAAAGGTAGAAAAAACCCTATTGATAACCTTAGTTTCTGGAATTTAGTGGGGAGAGCTGGACGAATCGGAAATGACTTTTCTGGTAACGTTATATGTATAGAATTAGAAAGTTGGGTCACAAATCCAGTTATAGGAGAAAGATATCAGGATATAATTCCCTCTTCTGAAATCAGGTTAGTTAAGGAAGCAGAAAAATTTAAAGATTTTATCAAGAGCGAAAATCCAAAAAAGCAAGAAAGTGATGATTATAACGAGCAGTTATTCTCGCTAGTTATTAAAGAGCATCTGCTTGGCGAAAGATTGGAAAATTCTTTGTATAGTACTGATCAAAATTTAGATATTTTAAAAGAGATTGACACTATAACTGGTTCAACAATTAACGCATTTAAGCCTCCTACAGAGTTATTGAATAAGAATCCTGGGGTTATGCCCCAAAAAATAAATGCATTGTGGGACTTTTTGGTTGATAATAAGAGTGAGATTGATTATCTCTGCCCAGTTTTCCCATTAAACGAAAGTGGCTATGAACGTTTTGACTTGATAGTTAATGCTATCAATGTTTTCTTTAATGATAGTTCATGGACTGAAAAACAGGTTAAAAGAATCACTACAGTAGGAGATAAATGGATGAAAGGCGTTTCTTTGACAAGTCTTATTTTTTACGATAGACAGATTCTAAACAGAGAACAAAGAGAAATTACTAAGCATGTTAAAGACCAGATTGAATTTATAAATAAAACAATCAGATATCAAATAGTTAAATATACTCAAACATATATCGAAGTATTAAAAACCTTCCTTATTAGCATTAATAGAAGAGAGGATTCTGAAAAAATAATAAATATATCGGCATATTTAGAGTATGGTGCTTGCGCTACTTCTGCATTAGAGTTTATGGCAATTGGTTTACATCGTGAAGCTGCAATCAAGTTATCTCGTATTATGGGATTTCACGATAATATTACTACAGATACTTGTATAGAGTGGTTAAAGAATCTAGATGTAGAATCAATTGATGTAGCAAATTATTTAAAAAAAGAGATTTATGGATTACAGATGACTTTGTAACCGCAACAATATCCGTTGTTTTTTGGTCACACTTTTGCTTACTTGAGCATTACGTTAAACTCGAACGTATAACAAAGAAAGTTAAAGAAAGCCTTATCTGACAAGGCTCTCCAGCGCATTTCCCTAACGCACAAAGTCTTATCGCTCCACTGACAATGAAGAGGTCAAAAATGTGCTCTCCTATGTTGTGTATGCCATTTTTCACTAAATTTGTTCCATTGAAATTATTTAATATTCAAGTTTCAGGGCCTAGGAGATATGCTGGGCCTTTTCATCATACTTCCCCTAGTTTTCGAAACATGACTTTCCCCTCTTTAAGGACGGTTTTTCCAAAATGAGTTTTTAATAGGAATATATAATCGATATGATATAGGAATAATTATTATGTTTGTTAAAGTATTAGAGGAGGAATTTTCACTTTAAACACAACAAAAATTAACTAATTTTGTTCTACCTCACTAACCAGATCAATAATTTCCCGAATATCTTCAATATTCATGGCTTCGGCTATTCTTTCGATATGATTAAAATTGATACTTTCACGTTTACCGGATTGAAGTTCACTAAGAGCGGCGTGACGAACATCTGATAAACGTGATAGTTCTCTCAAAGAGATATTGTGCTTTTTCGTAATTTCGTTTATTTTTACAACTACTTTCTTTGCCATTAGGTTCCCCACCTTATTTTACAAATTTTTCTTGACGATACGCATAAACGTAACATATAATTTTTGTAAAACCGGTACTCATATACGTACCAAAAGGTGGGGAATATATTGACTTCTCAGGGTGACATGGTAGCGGAGTATGAAAAGTTAGTAGAACTTGAAAAGCAATACACAGAGAGGATTCAAACTTGTATTAAATTACTTGGAGATGCGTTTAACATTATTGCTGCCAAAGCAGGAGCGCTTAGCATGGATTCAGTTAAGGAAGCGGCTTATTATTTACACTCAACGGAGATTGAACTAAACCATGTTTTGTACTATATCCGTTTAGAGAAAAGTATTATAACTAACAAGTTAAAATGAAGCAAACCCAAGCATTGCAGCGGAGGGGACGGAATCGTGCTGAAGAAGCGGAGCGATCGGAAGAATGATCCGTCTACGTATCGGCCTTACATGCACGTACTTGCTCAATCCACCCAGTAATCAAAACGCCCAAATAACCCGACATGACCCTTCACGGTCTGATCGGGTTTTCTCATTTCAATCCCTCCGTCCCTGCGCATATATCTTCTCGCCCCTCCCAACATCTCCACCCAGATAGTTACACCCACTCCCAACATCATGTATAGTAAAGTTATGGGAAATAAAAATGAACCCGCATATGTTCTTGATCGCTTAGACGTACAATATGAAACATGGCAAAAACGAGGAGGCACGTGATGATACATCCAACACAGATTCAGGATATGCTGCAAGTCGCGCTGGAGACGGGCGGAGACTTTGCAGAGGTGTTCGTCGAGGACCGTACCAATGGACAACTGGGTATGACCGGGGGAGTCGTGGATACGGCGCTGTCAGGCCGGGATTTTGGGATTGGCATTCGGATCATGAAGGAGCATTTTTCGGTGTATGCCTACACCAGTGATATGAGCGAACAGAGCCTTATCCGACTGGCTAAATCGGCTGCCAAGGCTATTCGTGGCGGTGGAGCACCAGGTACACACACCATTACACTCCATCCCCATGCGATCCCTAACCAACATCCAATTGCGATCATTCCTGACGGTTCGCAGAAACGCGCCAAGATTGACATGATGAGACGGGCGCATGAGGCGGCAAGCCAATACGATCCTTCCATCACGCAAACCTCTGTTGGGATTAGTAATTCGATCCAGAACGTCTTAATCGCCAATAGCAACGGGCTGCTGGTGGAGGATACCCGTACGTATACACGCATGAGAATAAGCGCCATTGCGACTCATGGGGAGCATAGACAATCCGGGTTCCGTGGGCCGGGAGCGTATGCAGGGACTGAATTCCTGGAGAATCTGAATATCGAAGAAAATGCCAGACACGCCGCTCGGATTGCGTCCACAATGGTCAAAGCGAGATATGCGCCTAGCGGCAGACTGCCTGTCGTGATTGAGAATGGCTTTGGCGGCGTTCTTTTCCACGAGGCGTGTGGGCATGGGCTGGAATCTACAGCGGTGGCGCATGGAACCTCTGTGTTTGCGAATAAAATCGGGCAGCAGGTGGCTTCACCGCTCGTCACGGCTATAGATGATGGAACGATTCCGAATGCATGGGGCTCGCTCAATATCGATGATGAAGGAGCGCCAACACAGCGCAACGTATTGATCGAGAACGGCATTTTAAAAGGATATCTAATCGATCGCATGGGCTCGCGCCAGATGGGTATACCTGCGACAGGATCGGGACGAAGACAGTCCTATAAATTCGCGCCTGCATCCCGTATGAACAATACGTTTATTGCGAATGGGGAGTCTACCCGTGAAGAGATCATTGCCAATACGGAGTACGGGATCTATGCCAAATCGCTGGGCGGTGGTTCGGTGAACACCTCGACGAGCGAGTTTAATTTTGCGGTTGAAGAAGCGTACATGATTCGCAACGGCAAAATTGCCGAGCCGGTCAAAGGCGCAACGCTGATCGGCAAAGGGATTGAAACCCTGCAAAATATTGATATGGTCGGCAACAATCTGGATCATGGTCAGGGGATGTGCGGCTCGGTCAGTGGAAGTCTTCCGGTCAACTGCGGACAGCCTACTATACGGGTGTCCGAGATGACCGTCGGTGGACGGAAAGGGGAATAGGCGATGAATATTCAGCAATTTCAGGAAGCATTGTTCGCCAAAGGCCGGGAAATGGGCTATGCGGATATGGAAATCTACTATGTAAATGGACGTTCTACCTCGGTAAAAGTGCTAAAGGGAGAGATTGACCAATATACCATCGTTGAGAATGGCGGACTTTCCTTCCGTGGTGTCATTAACGGGAAAATGGGCTATGCCTCTACGGAGAAGCTGGAACCGGATGTGATCGACTTCTTATTGGAAGAAGCTCGCAGCAACGCGGATATATTGGAGAGCGAGGAACAGGATGAGCTGTTTGCAGGCTCTGAGAGCTACCCTGAGCAGCCTGCTTATGCCTCTACGCTTGCTGACACAGTTCCTGAGATTCTGATCGAAGCGGCGCTGGAAATGGAGCGTACAGCGCTTGCCGCAGACCCACGGATTGTGATGGCTCGGCATTGCTCGGTCAGCATTCGTGAGAATGAGGTCCTGATTGTGAATACCAAAGGGCTACACTGCCATCGTCGCAAAAGTCTGGCGACCGCTTATGTGTATGTGATTTCAGCAGAACATGGCGAGACTGTTACCGGGGGCTGGCATGATTATTCGCTGCGGAGCGTGGAGGAGATCGATATTGCGGATGTGGCGCATAAAGCCGTACAAGAGGCCGTTTCCAAGCTGGGTGCGCACACCATCCAATCGGATAACTATCCGGTCATCTTCCGACATGATGCAGCAGCGCAATTGCTGGCTGCGTATACGTCGGTATTTTCAGCGGAGTCAGTGGATAAAGGCTTTTCACGCTTGGCTGGGAAACTGGGACAAAAGGTGGCAAGCCAACATATCACACTGATTGATGATCCGCTGATGGAAAACGTTCCGGCAGGCAGCACGTTTGATGCTGAAGGCAGTGCGACACGCAGCAACGAGATTATCAAGGATGGAGAACTACGGACGTATTTCCATAACCGCAAGACGGCTCGCAAGGCTGGGGTGCAGAGTACCTCTCATGCTTCCAAAGGCAGCTATAACGGTAAAATTGGCGTGTCGTATCATAATCTGTACGTGGCTCCAGGCACGTCTACGTTGGAAGACATGATTCGCAAGACGGATCGCGGGCTGATGATCGTCGAGCTGCAAGGGCTGCATGCGGGTACGAATACGGCGTCCGGTAATTTTTCGCTGGCTTGTCTGGGCTACTGGATTGAGCAGGGGCAGGTGGTCAGAGCGGTCAATCAGATTACGGTATCAGGTAACTTCTTTGACGTACTACAGCAGGTAGAGGAAGTTGGCAACGATTTGCGTTTTACGGGAAGCTGCACATCTCCTTCGCTCAAGCTGGCTGCACTCTCGATTTCAGGCTCCTAGTGGCTGGAGCAGCCTTCCTTTTCACACTTACGGCCTGTTCCTGACGTTCTAATTGACTAGTGATGATAGATGCTTGATGCATCAGGGTATGGTAAAGTAGGAGAAAGTCTTTGAAATATGAAAAAAAAGGCTTGGTTACAGCACCGCGACAGGGTATTATAGACAATAATATATTCGAAAAAGGTTCGAATTGAATTTTTATTGGGGGATGTATATGAGATATATAAGCACTAGAGGTCGAGTAGAAGCCAAGGGATTTATTGATACCGTGCTCATGGGGTTAGCTGACGATGGAGGTCTGATGGTATCGGAGCAGATTCCGACCGTGTCGGGAGCTACGCTGGAGCAATGGGCTACATTGAGCTACAGAGAGCTGCTGCTGGAAGTTTTTGCGCTGTATATCAATGATGAGATTCCTCGTGAAGATTTGGAACAACTGGTGGAGCGCAGCTATGCGAGCTTCCGTCATCCGGAAGTTACGCCAGTGAAGAAGATCAACGATTCCCTGTCTATTTTGGAGCTGTTCCATGGACCTACGTTCGCGTTCAAGGATGTGGCGCTGCAATTTATGGGTGAATTTTATTCCTACGTGTCCAAAAAGCAGAATGAAATCATTCATATTCTCGGTGCAACCTCAGGCGATACTGGGGCGGCAGCCATTCAAGGCGTACGAGGCAAGGAAGGCATCAAAATCTGTATTTTGCACCCACACCAAAAGGTGAGCAAGGTACAAGAACTGCAAATGACGACGGTAGACGATGAGAACGTGCTGAATCTATCTGTAAAAGGGAACTTTGACGATTGTCAAAAAGTGATTAAGGACCTGTTTGCCGATTTGGACTTCAAAGCCAAACATCATCTGCGGGCGATTAACTCGATTAACTTTGTGCGTATTTTGGCGCAAACGGTATATTACTTCTATGCTTATTTCCGGGCGCAGGAGTCATCGGGTGCAAAGAAGATCAATGTCAGCGTGCCTTCCGGCAACTTTGGCAATATCTTTTCCGGCTTTCTCGCAAAGAAAATGGGTCTGCCGATCCATAAGCTGATCATTGCCACGAACGAAAATAATATTTTGGAGCGCTTCGTGAAGACAGGCGAATACCAGCCGGGCGACTTCAAGAGCACATACAGTCCTTCCATGGACATTCAGGTGGCAAGCAATTTCGAAAGATATCTGTACTACTTCCTCGGAGAGGACGCAGCCAAGGTATCTGAATACATGAATAACCTCAAAACTGAGGGACGGATTGTGATCGGGGCAGAGGATTTGAAGCGAGTTCAGCAAGATTTTGAAGCGCTTGGTGCTTCGAATGAGCAGTGTCTGGAGCTGATCAAAAAATACAAGGCTGAATACGATTATTTGCTCGATCCGCATACAGCTTGCGGTATTGCCGCGTATGAGGCGTATAATGGCGCAGGCGAAGTCTGTGTGACCTTTGCAACAGCACATCCGGCCAAATTCGATGAGGCGATTCGTCTGGTGGATATTAAGCAGGAGTTCCCGGCGCAAATTGAACAATTGTTCTCCAAGCCACAACACCAGCAGGTGGTAGAGCATGACGAGGCCGAAATTGTGCGTCAGCTTGAAGCCTTTTATGCGTAACAGAATATTTCCGTAACGGTGAGTGGTTACATTCTTGCGGATGAGAAAAGAGGCTGCGCCCTGTGCGCTAGCCTCTTTTTTTATAATCCATATTTTCCAGATATGATGTATGTTTTAGTTTCAATTTGTTCACATTATAATGCCATATAGAGTAAGGTGTTAGACCTTGGAAAATCGTGAAAAAAGCCCGTAAATCAAGGGATTTGGCTTTAGGAATATAACAGGCAATGGTAGGTTCATAGAGTTATTTAATGAAGGATACAAAAATCTTTTATAGGCGAATTGGATGTATTTATATAAAAAATCATGTATAGTTAACTAAATTTTATGAATACATAAAGTTCCACTCTCAAGGGTGCAGAATAAAGTCATTCCGTCATTTAACAGAGGGGCTAATTATAAAAGGGGTGTATTAAATAATGACCATGATCCGTCCAGAGCAGAGTCAACAAGCAGCAGCTGAATATGTGCAGTCCGTTTTTGAGAAGGTTATCGCGCGTAATCCTCATGAGAATGAATTTCATCAGGCCGTCAAAGAAATTTTGGATTCGCTAATTCCGGTATTGGCTAAGCATCCTAAGTATATGCAGCAGGGGCTTTTGGAACGGTTGGTGGAGCCAGAGCGTGTCATTACCTTCCGTGTACCTTGGGTAGACGATGCAGGCAATGTACAGGTCAACCGTGGCTTCCGCGTACAGTTTAATAGTGCGATTGGTCCTTATAAAGGTGGACTCCGTTTCCATCCGTCCGTGTATCTGGGTATCGTCAAATTTTTGGGTTTTGAACAAATTTTCAAAAATGCGTTGACGGGTCTTCCCATCGGTGGTGGTAAAGGCGGTTCGGATTTTGACCCCAAAGGTAAATCAGATAACGAAGTGATGCGTTTTACACAAAGCTTTATGACCGAGCTGTATAAATATATCGGCCCAGATGCCGACGTTCCGGCAGGGGATATTGGCGTAGGTGGCCGTGAGATCGGTTACATGTTTGGGCAGTACAAGCGGATTCGCGGAGGACATGAGGGCGGCGTCCTGACGGGTAAAGGGATTCATTACGGAGGCAGTCTCACACGTACGGAGGCAACTGGTTATGGTTGTGTGTATTTTGTCAACGAGATGCTGCAAGCCCAAGGTTTGTCCTTTGAAGGACAACGTGTCGTCGTGTCGGGCTCGGGCAACGTATCCATTTATGCGATTGAAAAAGCACAGCAGCTTGGTGCTACAGTCGTGGCGTGTAGCGACTCGAATGGTTATGTTTATGATCCAGACGGTATTGATCTCAAGCTGGTGAAGCAGCTTAAAGAAGTGAATCGTCTGCGGATTAGCGAGTATACGAAAGAGCGTCCAGGCGCAATCTATACAGAAGGCTGCTCGGGGATCTGGTCAATCCCATGCGACATTGCATTGCCATGTGCGACACAAAATGAAATTGACGAGCATGCAGCGCAGTTGCTGGTAAGCAATGGCGTAAAAGCTATAGGTGAAGGTGCGAATATGCCGTCCTCGCTACAGGCTATTGAAGTATTTTTGGAGAACAGAGTTCTGTTTGGACCAGCCAAAGCTGCTAATGCAGGTGGAGTGGCAGTTTCGGCGCTCGAAATGTCGCAGAACAGTATGCGCCTGTCATGGACCTTTGAAGAAGTGGATGCCAAACTCCATGATATTATGAAAAATATCTATGCTAACAGCGTGAAGGCGGCTGAGGAATACGGCGTGCCAGGCAATCTGGTGGTCGGAGCGAACATCGCCGGATTTGTGCGTGTGGCTGATGCTATGCTGTCTCACGGAATTATCTAACTCAACGTCACAATTCCTTTTCTCCATTGTACAATGATTGAATAAACTAGCTAATAAAAGCAAAATTGAAGCTGAGCGGCTCCGTGTGAGTCGCTCAGCTTTTATTTGGCATGAGGCACTTTATTTTTCTCAGGGACTTGATTTATTGCTAAAGAGGATGTATATTACTTGATAGATCAATAATTGATGGATCAAAGGTTGGATCACGAGGCCCAGCGATATGCTAAAGGGAGGAGAGATTGATATCACCCAGACACCATCCGAGGCTGAGTATATTTTTGATATGCTGCTGCTACTGAACAAGCAGATTAGCTCCAAGTTCGAGCGGTGTGCAGGAGTCAGCGCATCCAGATTGCAGCTATTATGCAAGCTGTATCAAGTGGAGGAGATTAGTCAAACGCTGCTGCAAAAAGAGGTTGGCATTGACGCTGCAGCCGTTACGCGTCATTTGAAGCAACTGGAAGCGACAGGAATGGTCACACGACGCACGAAGCCAGAGGACAACAGGGTTACCTTGGTAAGCCTGACCGAGTATGGACGTGCGCGTATTGTCATCTTTAAGCAGGAGCGCTCGCAGTTTGTAGCTCAGCTGCTACAAAGCTTTGACGAAACTCAGCGGCAGCAGCTAGCGGATATGCTGCAAGTGATGAACAGTCATATATCCAGTATGGACTGACAACATTGTCATATTACAATTACCCACAGCGGTACAAAGGAGAGATTGGAATGAGTAATACGAATACATCCAATATTGTAAAAACGAATGATTTTAAAGAAATCGCATTGGGACGCCGTTCGGTAAAAGTATACGATCCGTCCGTGAAGATTAGCCGCGAGGAAATGACAGAGATTCTAACGGAAGCTACACGCGCACCATCCTCCATTAATCTGCAACCTTGGCGTTTCCTTGTTATTGATAGCCCAGAAGGTAAAGCAACCCTGGCGCCATTGGCTCGTTTTAACCAACGTCAAGTGGAGACCTCCTCGGCAGTGATCGCTGTGTTTGGGGATCTGAACAACTTTGATAATTTCGAACAAATCTTCGGAGAAGCTGTAGAACTGGGCTATATGCCACAAGATATTAAAGAAATGCAACAGGAAAAGGTAACAGCCCATTTTGCTGCCCTTGATCCAGTTGTGAACAGAGAAACGGTCCTGATTGACGGTGGATTGGTGTCTATGCAGCTTATGCTGGTGGCACGTGCTCATGGGTACGACACTAATGCTATCGGCGGTTATGAAAAGGATAAAATTGCTGAGGCCTTTGGTATGGACAAAGACCGTTATGTCCCTGTTATGCTCATTTCGATGGGTAAAGGAATCAACGAGGGTCATCCGTCCACACGTCTACCAATTGATCAAATTGCACAGTGGAAATAAGTTGAGTTAACATCTATACGCAACATAAAATATAAGCAACATAAAAAAACAGGTGGAGCAAGGACATCCCTTTGCTCTCACCTGTTTTTTATTTGCCTGGATGCAATGTAGATCCGGGGCTTGATGACGTGTCGATCCTCTGGTTATTTTTGTACTATATTCGCTCCCGACGTCTGTGTTGGGTCAGCGGGGTCATTCTGAGTAGGATGGTAGCGCTTGGGCCATATAATCTGGTGCGAAGTATGGCTAAGCTCCTCATAAAATAACAGGCCTTTCTTGAATAGGCGTATGACTAGATGGAAAAAGAACCATCCGTTCATCACCAACAGCACAAGGCTGATCAGAACACTTATCCAAGGAGACAGATGAGATCCCAGTACAGATCCACCTAGTACGTAATTCAGTCCAAAATACAACCAATACAAGAGACTGTAGCGCTTAATGAGCTCCCACAGGGAAACTCTTTTTCCTCTCCCTGTAAGATGAATGCGTACCAGCCACTTCCCCGGAGTTCGTCCATTCGTCAGGTAAGGAACCACCATAAAGTAAATTCCACTGGAAACCCAGAAAGCAGCAGATACATGCATGGACTCCATAATGCTGAGCAACCCTGCCCAAAGGATAGAATCCACTAAATAGGCTACTCCTCGTCTCGTATAGGACACCCGTTTGGTCGTAATGTCCAAGTGCTTGTCCAGATGTTCCAAACGGGGAAGGAAGCGTGAGAACCATTCGCCGAGCAGAAAGCCCAGCATACCGCCCAATGTGTTAGCCATCAGATCATCCACGTCAAACACACGATACGCATGGTCAAAAAATCCATACAATCCTGTCAACTGTGTCACCTCAAAAAAGAGGGACAAGGTGAAGGACAGAATGAGACACCATCTCCATCGTGCACGGAAATAATAACGTAAGAACATACCGAAAGGCATGGTCATCATCACGTTAAAAACCACTTGCAGAAAAGCACGCTCCTTCAGCAAATGAACATAACTGGAGGGATGAGCAGGTGAAACGGATGTTTCTCTTATAATGTCTTGCACGAACTGCAAGGGCATCAATTGCAACGCTCCCCCGGCCAAGGCTGCATTATGACGCGATGCTGGAAGCGGTAGTATGACCAAAAAGAAGGCGTTCATCAAGTATAACAGCATCAAGTAAAGCAACCACGCTCTAGCCTTGTGAATATAGCCATGTCTGCGATATTGCACGATGAGAAATGGTAGTGTAAACAGTAACGCAGCAACAGGGAAGGCTAGAAAAGCATATGAAACTGGAAACAGATACGATTGAATCATGAGCTGTTTAAGCCTGCTTTCTCCGGAACTTCACCAAAGACCAGATGATTAAAAATGCCATAAAAGCCACGCATACACTGATGCTGATCCGATTTTGCGGGTCAATCAAGAACAGGAAGGCAATGACCCATAGGCATCCCACTGTTACCGCCGTTATATAAGGGTATCCCCATATCTTGAAAGTAGGTTCTACTGGATAAGATTTGCGCAGTTTCAATTGGGACAGGCAGATACAGCTCCAGACAAGCAGTACGACAAAGCCAGGTACAGCCATCAAAATACGGAACAGCCCGTCCTGAGCGACGTATGCGACCATGGAGCCAACAATCAGGATGACTGCGCACAGTTTGAGACTGTTCACCGGAACTCCATTTGAAGACAGGCGCGCGAGTGACTTGGGACCTTCTCCATTAATCGCCAGCGAATGGAGCATGCGTGTAGCCCCGTAAATTCCCGAATTGGCGGCAGACAGTACAGCAGTGATCAGAATAAAGTTCATGACATGAGCTGAGCCTTGAAGCCCTACAGAAGACAATACCTGTACAAACGGGCTGGTACTTGCATCCAATTGGTTCCAGGGAATCAAGCCACAAATAATAAGAATTGGCAGCGTATAGAACAAAACAACGCGAAGAATAAAACTTTTAACCACTTTAGGCAGTACCTTTTCTGGATTTTCAGTCTCCGTCAACGTCAATCCGATCAGCTCAGACCCTCCGTAAGAAAAGGTAACGACCAGCAACGCCGAAAAGATAGCCAGCCAGCCATTGGGGAGAAACCCGCCGTGCTGCGCGTAGTTGCTCAGATAAGGTGGAGTTTCAGTGGGAATAATTCCGAATAGTATACAGCCACCCAAGGCGATAAAGATAATAATCATGGCGATCTTAATACCCGCCAGCCAAAATTCCAGCTCCCCTAAACCGCCGACACTCAGCATGTTGACGACAATAATGAAAGCCGCACTTGCTAAACTGAGGAGCCATAGAGGAACATCTGGCAACCAATATTGCAGAAAGCTTCCAGCAGCAATGACCTCAATGACACAGACGGCCAGCCACATGAAGCAATACAACCAGCCGATAATAAAAGAAAGTCGCTCTCCAAAAGCCTTGCGAATAAAATCCTTCATATTCATGTTGGGATAGACGGTAGCCATCTCGGCAATCGCGCCCATAACGACCAGGAGCAGGAGTCCTGCGAAGACATAGGACAAAATAACTCCAGGTCCTGCCAGGCTAATCGTCTCGGTACTTCCTTTAAAAATACCCGTCCCGATGACTCCACCCATAGCCATAAAGGTAATATGCCGTGGTCGAAGCTTTTTGTGTAAAGTTGCTTCATTTGATTTCAATATGAAATCCTCCTTCATCATAGTGTATAGCTTCAGCATAGCCCAAGCAGGGTTACTTCAATTAGACTTATACTACATGAAAATATCCAATTAGGAAATGAAAGAAATAGGATCTGGTAGGAAGAATGACATAGATAGGGGACAAACTGGTGAACAGAGGTAGAATGATATCGTTGACGATTGTTGTATTATGATATCATTCTGTCTTTATGATATATAATGAGGTTGGTTTGAAAAAAAGTATGATATTTAAGAAGCGGAGGCTTGGATACGTGAAGCAGGATCGGCAAAAGCAGACAGGTTCCCATACCGGGATGAGCAAGGGGCATGAAGCTGATGAGCTGAACAAGCTGCTGTCCGTATGGCTTCATTCGTCGATCCGTGTCATGGATGTCCGGCACATTCGACTGGAAGCGGAAGAGCTGGTTCAACCCTATCGTCTCCCAGCCCATGCTTTTGTGTTTATGCTACAAGGTAGCGTACGCTTGGCTGGTGATTGGGAGGATGAATCCTATTCAGGGTATGTACTGCATGGCAGCAAAGGTTTTGAACTGAGCATAAAGCCCGCGTCATGCGGGATCGAATATATTCTTGTTCTATATAAAGTAAACTCTTTTTCGGGAAACACGGTGTACAATCATCCTTCGATAGCTTATGGTTTCAGACCGTCCTATCCGGTTATACTTTATCAAAAGCTGCAACTACTGGCAGACGCCTGGCAGGATCAAGAGGCGTTAGCGAAGATTCAGGCTCAGGGTCGGTTCTATGATTTTGCATATGAATGTATGCGTCAATTGCAGGAACCACAGGCTCGGACTTCCACGCGGGATGTCGTGGCACAGGCGATTCGATTTATGCAGGCTCATTATGCGGAGTCCATCACGCTGGAACGTCTGGCCGGATTATTGGAATGCAGTCCGCGACACCTGACCCGATTATTTAAAAAACAAACAGACTGTAGCCCGATTATGTATCTGATTCAACTACGGATGGACAAGGCGAAGGAGCTTTTGCGGAAGACGGATGCCACTTTACAGGATATTGCTGTGAGTGTGGGGTATTCGGATGTCTATTTCTTTAGCCGGGCATTCAAAAAACATACTGGCGTATCCCCGGTTCATTATCGGGACAGCTTATATTCATCTGCTTTTGTTAGTGATAAGCGTCTGGATAATCCATCAAGCATGTCTGAATGTTCCATTGATTCGATAGGTGGCGCCCTGCATACTATTATTGAGGATAATAATCATTATCAAAACCATGATGAAGGGATTTTACGAATGAATAGAAACGCAAAGCATTCCATGGCATTTATTTTATTGCTTAGTTTTACCTTGCTGCTGAGCGCGTGCTCAGGCTCATCCAGTCCTGCGGCAACCGATGGCGCTTCGCAAGGGAACAATAATACATCAGCGGAACCAACATCACAGGAAAGGGTGCTGAAGGATGCACTTGGGCATGAGGTGAAGGTTCCGCCTCAGCCTCAGCGTGTGCTCGCTTCTTATCTGGAGGATCATCTGGTAACGTTGGGTGTTAAACCGGTAGCCCAATGGTCGGTAGGTAAAAATTCAGTTCAAGCTTACCTGCAAAAAGAATTGAAGGATGTTCCTGCCATCGCTTCAGATCTTCCGTTCGAGGCGGTTCTGAACTTCAAACCTGATCTGATCATTATGGACAGTGCGAGTATGGTCGAAGGTGACAAATATGATCAATACTCCAAAATTGCTCCGACCTATGTTGTAGGTAGTAATATGAATAATGATTGGCGCCAAGAGCTGCTGACCGTGGGTGAGGTGCTGAATAAGAGCAGTGAAGCGAAGCAGGCATTGAGCGATTACGACAAAAAAGCAGCAGAAGCGAAAGCCAAGCTAAGTCAGACGGTAGGACAAAAAACCGCTGCGGCATTGTGGGTAACGGATAAAAACGTATATGTGGTGAATCAGAATCTATCCAGCGGTGATGTATTGTACAAGGATTTGGGATTTAAGATTCCACAGGTCGTACAGGAGATTTCCAAAACAGCCAAGGCGAACTGGAGTAACTTATCCCTGGAAAAACTGGCTGAGCTGGACGCTGATTATATCTTTATCGTGAACAGCAAAAAAGTGAGCAAGGATGAGATTATTAAAGATCCAGTCTGGGCAGGAATACCGGCAGTTAAAGAAGGGCACGTATACGATTTTGGTAAGGATTCCAGCTGGTTGTATACAGGTACAATCGCAAACAGTCAAATGATTGACGATGTTCTGAAAAATGTAATGAAATAAGCAAAACGGTAATCAAAAAACGCTGCTCATCTTGACGACAGTATGTCGCAGGAAGGAGAGCGTTTTTTTATATAAAAAGATGCCTGCAAAGGGCAGACATCTGATTTATTTTCGATATTAGGATTGCGGAGATACCAGGATTTTAACCTGATTTTTCTCTTTCAGGAGACCTTCAAAGCCTTGCTCGATCACTTCTTCGAGCTTAATACGTTTGGTCACAAGTTTGTCAGCAGGGAAATATCCTTTTTCCATCAAGCTGATGACAGCCGGGAATACATCACGGTATCCGATAATACCAGTCAGATTGCGTTCTTTCATGACGATATTGTTCGGTTTAATCGGAGCTTCTTTTTCAAAAATGCTGACGATCATGATTTGTCCGCTGATTTTAGTGGATTCAATAGCTTGAGTCAGCACAGGAGGTACTCCAGTGACTTCATAGGCTACATCTACGCCACCGTTGGTCCGTTTGTGCAGCTCTTTCACTACGTCATAAGTCTTAGGATCAAGCACGATAGCACCCAGCTCTTCAGCTTTAGCTTTACGCTCTTCGGAAAGCTCTACTGCATAAATCTCAGATGCGCCCGAAGCTTTCAACGCTTCAATCACGAGCAATCCAATAGGACCAGCGCCAAATACGACAGCTTTATCGCCGACTTTCAGCTGGCTTTGACGTACAGCATACAAAGCAACGGCCGAAGGCTCTACCAAAGCGCCTTGCTCGAAAGATACGCTTTCTGGAATTTTGTGAACCATGTGCTCGTCAGCAGCCACATATTCAGAAAATCCACCGCCGCCGCCTGCCAAACCGAGGAAGCCCATTTTATCGCAAAGGTTATATTTGCCTTGTTTACATGCATCACATTCTCCACATGCAAAAACGGGTTCAACGACTACACGGTCGCCAACCTGAATTTTGGTTACGCCTTCACCGATTTCAACGACTTGTCCAGAAAATTCATGTCCCATCACGACCGGAGCTTTTTCACCAGTCAATGGATGCTGAGCATTTTCAGGAATGAAGATCGGTCCTGCTACATATTCGTGGAGATCACTTCCGCAAATACCACACCATTCGACTTTGATTTTTACTTTTCCGGGAAGAGCAGCGGGCTGCTCAATGTTTTCCAAACGTAAATCTTTTACTCCATGCCATCTCAATGCTTGCATGTTTTGTCATCTCCTTGATGATTATATGATCATTGCCGCTATAAAAGTGAATGAATTAGGAAACGTTTCCGAAAAATAATATGTCACAATTTTTACACATTGTCAAACCAAATTAATGCAAAAAGCACTTGATTTTTTTGTGAATATAATCACTTGTGACTATGGCGCTATATTTGACTCATTGCTTAGTACAAAAGAATTTTTGCGAATTTTGCAAGTGAAGCAGAGGCTAGAAGAAAACGAATTCAATTTTTAGAGAACTATTCTGTGGTATAATATCTATATTAGAGAGTTTATGTGCATAGATAGAAAACGATTCCGAGCGTGAAAGGATTTTGGGTGTGTCAGAGCAAAAGAAAGTAACTATAGAGGATGTAGCCAAGCGAGCAGGGGTCGGTATTGCGACTGTCTCTAGGGCTATTAATGATAGTGAGGGCATCAGCCCCAAGACGAAAGCATTTATTTTGCAAGTGATTGAAGAAATGGGTTTTACGCCCAATACCTCAGCTCAGAGTTTAAAGGTGCGGCAGACACGGCAAATTGCGCTGGCTGTACCGGATATCCGGAACGCCATCATTCCTGAGATTGCTTGGTCTGTAGAACAGGCTGCCAAGCAGCACGGTTATCGTGTTGTGCAGATCAATACTGCCGGGAATGCCAGAATGGAGCTTGAAACAGTGCGTGAGGTTAAGAAGCTGCATGTAGACGGGCTCATCATTATGCCGCTGGCGTATCCCAAAATGTTGGTTGATCTGATTAATAAAGCCAGCGTTCCGGTGTCGATTATTAACTATGGCAAGAAGCTGGGTGAAGACGTTAAAGCGGATATCGTCAGTTTGGCTCGGCAAGAGGGAAGACTTGTGATGGAGCATTTGCTTAAAATCGGGAGAACGAGAATTGCTTATGCAGGTGCAGCGAAGGATAAAATCGAAGAGAGATACTTTGCTTATGAGCAGTCTCTCCAGCATGTGGACCCTTCACTGGTGTATTTTGGCGATGACTTTTCCTTCGAGACTGGGCTACGGGCAGCCGATTATTTTTACAGCTTGAAAAATATGCCGGATGCCATTTATGCAGTTAATGATATGGTGGCCATAGGAATCGTAAACCGCTTTAAGGATTTGGGTGTAAAAGTACCGCAAGAGGTTGCAGTGGTTGGTATTGACAACAATTTGTGGGCGACCGTAACGACCCCACAGATCAGCTCAGTTTCTATCATGGGGGAAGAGGTGGCACGCCTGGCTGCGGAACTGCTGCTTAAGCGAATTCAGGACCAGACCGTGGGAGATTATGAGCGTGTACAGTTCGAGCCTCGTTTGATCGTCAGGGAATCCAGCGTCTCTGTGATCCGTAAGCCTACGGTTGGGCGTGACGAGTAGAAGATAAGTCTAGATCTGAATCCTGCTCCGTCATACCAATAGATGAGCGGTCGCAGGTGTAAAAGGTGTGGATAGGAGAGTGGATTCGTGTCAAAAGGTAGCGTGTTTGTTTCTGTAGCTTGTACTATACTATTGCTGGCTGTAACCATAGGGTGTACTCCCCATGCTGACCCTGCGGCGCCGTCTGGAGCAAGCAATGAGGTGTCCAAGCAAAGTACTACCAGTACGCAGCATACCCAGCAAAGTAAAGAGGAGCTCGTGCTGTCCTTTTATAAGGATTCATCCCTCAGTGATGAAGCAAAGGTACGTCACATTACGGACCAATTGGCAGGTATTGATTGGGGGAAGATGAACGAAATCAGTGAACATCAAAGCATGGAAATTATCGAATATTTGTATAAGCAGCGTGCTTTGATTCCTTCGGAAAGTTTCCTCAATGTGATCAAGGGCACTGATGGCTTGGACGGAGCGCTGACTGAAAGCTATAATGCACTTATGGGAGATTTGTTTACAAGGGACAAAGCTGCGATGATCCGAGCATTGGCAAATATGGACAAAACCAACCGTGTACATGGTATAGGGGGCATCGGGTATGCTCTCAGCTATAGAGACCCTAATGAAGTCAAGAAAGAGATTCAACAATGGCAGGCAGGACAACAGCTTACTGCGGCAGAGAAGGATGTTATTCGTGCTCTGTTCGCCAAGCTGGATAATCCGTACTAAAGCTGAATGAGTGATGAGCTTTGCCTCGAAGTATATAAAATGAAAAGCTGCTTCTCTACCCGAGGCAGCTTTTTTGTGCTGTTTGTACATCCTGCGATTATGATTGGAGGTGATCCTGGTCTACACGCAAGCGCTTGATATCACGAATTGGAGGCAGGCCGAACAAGCGAGCGTATTCACGACTGAATTGAGAGGGGCTCTCGTAGCCTACCTGAAAACCGACATCTGCCGCATCTGCTGATTCA
This sequence comes from Paenibacillus sp. TSM33, assembly GCF_056099025.1. Taxonomy (NCBI): domain Bacteria; kingdom Bacillati; phylum Bacillota; class Bacilli; order Caryophanales; family Paenibacillaceae; genus Paenibacillus; species Paenibacillus sp. TSM33. The sequence goes on along the minus strand of NZ_JBLZXB010000017.1, from coordinate 1,249,029 downwards.
GATAACAACAGGCGACGAGCTTCTTGCAAACGTAATTGTTTTTGATATTGCATGGGGCTCATAGCCGTAACCTCTTTAAAATGACGATGTAGCGACGAAGGACTCATACTAGCCAGTTGGGACAATTCCTCAATTCGCAACGGCTTATCATAATCTTGTTTAATTCGCTTTATGACTTCTGCGATCCGGCTTGAATGGCTGCCAGTCATGACCAGTTGTTTTAAGGATTCCCCCTGCTTCCCCTGTAAAATCCTATACAATATCTCACGAATGACTAATGGAGACAGCACCGGAATATCCTGCGGTCTTTCCAAAAGATGTACGAGCCTTACCACGGCATCCAGCAGTAGGGAGTTGGTTTGACTTACATACAAGCCTCGTCTGGAATCAGGTATTGAGGTAGTAGGAAAAGTAGACTCCTTGATGAGATCCAAAACCTGATGCGGATCAAAATTGAGCCGGAGGCACAAGTACGGGGCTTCTGCTGAGGCTTGTATCACCTGTCCGGAAATTGGTAAATCCACCGAAACCACAAGGTAGTCGGATGTGCCGTAATAGTAACTTTCCTCTGCGAGTATCACGACTTTTTTTCCCTGAGCCACAATGCATAAGGCGGGTTCATGGACCTGATAAATCGGAACGGTGGTATTCGAACTTCGGACGAAGTAAAGTGAAGGGATATCTGTAGCGTGAACTCCGTCGTGACTTGTAAATTGTTCTATGAGACTGGTCAATTCGGCTTGCTTTTCCGTGGTAGAACTCTCAATTTCGGTTGCTTTCACTATGCCCCTCCCTTCGATATGGATTTGAATTCATATTAAGTGTCTTTGGAGGATTAGGCAATAATTTGCTCTGATTCTTCTACCATCCCCAATCACCATCGTCTCATAATAAAGATGTAGAAACAATGCTCAATAAACATGTGAAAAGTGAAAGCGTCTCTTCAATAATTTCTTAACTAAAGGAGGAATAAGCATGTTAGATATTAAAGGGAAAGTTGCAGCTATTACAGGAGCAAGCAGTGGAATCGGTAAAGCTACTGCTCGTTTACTTGCTCAACATGGGGCCCATGTTGTATTAGGGGCCAGACGAACAGAACGACTGGAGGCTCTTGCCTCCGAAATTCGTTTAAAAGGGGGATCGGCTGATTATCTGCAACTGGATGTGACTCAAAGGGAGCAGATGAAAGCGTTTATCAAGTACGCTGAAAAGCGATTTGGGCGTGTGGATGTCATTGTGAACAATGCAGGAGTGATGCCTCTTTCAAAATTGGAAGCCCTGAAGGTAGAAGAATGGGACCGCATGATCGATGTTAATATACGAGGCGTTTTGCATGGGATCGCGGCAGGGCTTCCCATCATGAAAAAACAAGGATTTGGTCAGTTTATCAATATTGCTTCTATTGGCGCGTATAGTGTAACGCCGACTGCAGCAGTATACTGCGCAACAAAGTATGCGGTTCGGGCGATTTCTGAGGGGTTGCGTATGGAGGTTGGTGGGGATATTCGTGTAACGCTGGTATCACCGGGAGTAACCGAATCCGAGCTCGCCGACAGTATTTCTGATGAGGAAGCCCGGCAGGGAATGAAAGAATACCGCCGTATTTCGATTTCGCCGGATGCCATTGCTCGTTCCATTATGTATGCCATGGAGCAGCCTGCAGATGTAGATGTGAATGAAATTATTGTCAGACCCACGGCAAGCACGAATTAACGCCATGAAATGAAATCCGTAGTTTATCTTTGCATTCAGATTGTTTGGTCCTCTATCCTTTATGGATAGGGGATTATTTTATGCGGGTTTACTTTTACCAATGTTTGTGTTAATTTTATTTCGACAAACATCGAAATTAGGACTGGAACCGAAGGGAGACAAACAGGGTGAAGGATACAACAGAGATGCAGCAAGCTGTAAAAATATATAAAGCCCTTGGAGAACCGACTCGTCTCAAAATAGCACTTTTGTTAAAAGAGGAAAGTGACCAATGTTGTTCTAGACTTGGTGAAAAGCTGAACAGTGTTGCTATTTCTACGCTATCGCATCATTTGAAGCAAATGGCAGAGTCTGGGCTACTCACATTCCGTAAAGAAGGGACGTTTATTTATTATAGCCTGGATGTGGAAGCAGCACAGAAATATGCTCCATTTCTGATCACATAATTTTTTTAGTCTTAATTTCGATATTTGCAAAAATATAAAAATAGGAAAAGGAAAGAGGCGTTACTAGGAAATGCAAAGTACATGGAAAGTATATATTTTGGCCATTGTCAGTTTTTTGGTAGGTACATCTCAATATATCATTGCTGGCATTTTGGATCAGATTTCGGCGACGATGGGAATTACAGTAGCGGCGGCAGGTCAGTTGATTACCGTTTATTCTCTGGCCTATGCGATTGGCACGCCAATCCTGATGGCAGTAACGGCTAAATGGGACAGACGCAAACTGCTCTTGTGTTCCCTTGGATTATTTGCAGTTGCCAATGTCCTATCCTTTGCACTGCCGGATTTTGGGATGTTTATTGCTACGCGTATTCTTATGGCTCTCGGGGCGGGGGTGGTCGTGGTTACAGCGCTGAGCATTGCAGCAAAAATTGCCACAGCCGGCAAGCAGGCCAGTTCTATTGCTACAGTCACGATGGGATTTACAGCTTCGCTGATTATCGGAGTGCCGCTTGGAAGAATGATATCTTCTGCTTATGGCTGGAAAACCGTATTTCTCGGCATTGCGTTAGCAGGGATTGTTGCCTTGATCGTTATTGCTATGACAATCCCTCGCTTGAAGGGAGATCAGCCGATCCCCTTACTACAGCAGTTTGCTCTTCTGAAAAAGCCTGAAGTTGCTTTGGGATTGGCGATTACCTTCTTTTGGGGAGGGGGTTATTCCCTCGCGTATACTTACATTTCACCATACTTACTGAATGTATCAGGTGTAGGGGACAATATGCTAAGCTCAGTATTACTTGCCTTCGGAATCGCCAGCCTGATCGGGTCGAAAGTCGGTGGATACAGCGCAGATAAAAAGGGTATTTCCTTTACATTATTCGTGGGCATGGTGCTGCATGTCTTTTCCTTGCTTTTACTTCCTGTCGCCGCTCATTCTCTAGGTGCAGTATTTGTCTTGCTGATGCTGTGGTCGTTCGCAGCCTGGACAACCGGACCTACTCAACAATATAACTTGGTCACTCTCGTACCGGAATCTTCCGGTGTGATGCTGAGTCTCAACCAGTCTACCATGCAGCTTGCTATGGCAGCCGGAGCCGGAATTGGCGGTGTAGTTGTTGGTCAGGTTTCGCTGGCCTCCATCACTTGGTTTGGAGCAACTGGTGTCGTCATCGCGATTGTAGCTGTCTATTTACTTTCGCGAAAATCCTCAGTTCACACGCAAGTGGGTGTTACGGAATAAAGAGTATAGGTAAGTGAAGAGGGAGGCCCTGTGATGAAGGTGACATTGCGCCTCCTTTGATTTGAAAGAGTATCATATGCTCTCATGCAGCATGAGCGTTTATTCAAACGCAATATCCGTGATTTTGCCGCCTTCCTTAAAACCGATATTTTTATAAACTTGATTGGAAACTGAATTTTTTACATCTGCGTAAAGCATGGGGGTTAGCTGCTCATTTTTTAAAATGGAACATAACCCTGATACAATTGCGCTGGCAAAACCTTTTTTCTGCCAGGTAGGGGGAGTATAAACAGCATTAATACGGCCATGCCTCGGAGAACGATGAGCAATGTTAGCCATGGACACGGGCATACTATTTACAATCCAAAGATATAAATTCTCTGTCTTGATCGCTGCCTTCGCAGCTGATATTTGACTAGTCGGATCAACTGAACGGCCTAAAGCATCTTTTGAAAAACCTGCTAGAAGCTGGGCAACTACCTGTACGTCCTCTGAAGTGGCTTGTCGTATAATCCCCTCAACGCCGGTAGGTTTGTTGTATTCAGGACAGAAATAAGATTCCATAACCATATGAGTATGTACCTGAGCAGTATGCCGCTCGGCGTAAGCATGTGCGAACTTCTCGGCTGTTTCGACATCACCACATACACCGGATAGGTTGGTTCCTTCTAAATAATGTAAGAGTTCTTCGATATAGGTTAATTTATGGTTGCCGATGATTTGCTGCGAAATCCATAGCCAAGCCTTATGTCCGGGTGATTGAGCGAAAATCATATTTCCATCAGATATTTTAAGGCATGTGGATTCTTCTGATTCACATATTCGATGAAGCAAATTATATCGAACTTCATCAATCAAAAATGGATTGTGATTTAATAGATCATCGTATGGGACTAGCTGCTCAATCATGGCTCTGCCTCCCTAAAAATGAGGTTTGATCTAACGTATTTGTTTATGCTATGAAAATTAAACTGCTACAAAGAGCTGCTGCTGTATCTCCTAGGATTTAAACTTCTGCGCTATAAGCTTCTTATTCTTTTGTCGCCAAATCCATCTTTCGATAAAGTTTTTTTCTTTTCTTTCCTGAAGCGTTTCCTTCATCCCTTTAATGAGAAATTCGGATCTTCGCTTGTCGTTCCTGCTAATTTCACGTAGTTCCTCAATAAATTTATCGTCCATGTCTGCATCTCCGTTAGTTCAGGATTTTCCAAATTACTAAGATAAATTATACAGAACGTATGTTCCTTTTTCAAGTCTGCGTCTACTCTATTCAACATATAACCATTTTTAGATGGATACTGTGAAGCCCGCGCCAAATGAAATGGGAAGCATACGCTAGAGTTGAAAGGAGGAATTACAACATGACTAATAAAGCATACGTATCTCAAACGTATCCACGCCTTACAGTCTACAATGAAGAAAATTTTCGGGGTTCTCGAAGAGTATTCAGAGGAAACCTAGGTATCCGCAACACCGATAATATTCTCGACGGCATCGAAAGTCTGCGTTTCTTTTCTACCAGCAGCAATGCTACACTTGTACTCTTTACTGGCACGCGGTTTAGAGGTAACTTCCGTGTGTATAGAGGCAATCGCAGCATCGCCGACCTGGATGATCTGATTCGCGGGAATGATGTGGAATCTATTATCTCTACCAATCAACGTTTGACGTTGCAGCAAATCCGTAATATCCGCAGTACTGGCAGACTGCCATCCGGCTATCGGATCATCTAACAGAATCCATTCGACACAATAAACATTCTACAAGACTGCTTCAGGAGCTTGCAAGTTTTGGGCTTCAAGAGCAGTCTTTCTATTTGTACACGCGACCTACATAATAGAATGATGAGAGGAACTGCATGGGAGGATGGGACGTTGCTAGTTTGCATCACTAACTAAATTTGCATGAAAATAAAATAAGGAGGGCATACGACATGCTCTCCTTAATACGTATATGTTATTTATTCACTGCATTTCCCAATTAGTTACTTTGATTATAGCTGCATCTGCGTCCTTAAGATCGGTTTCGCCAGAAGCTAAAAGAGAACTCCATTGTTTCACCCGATTCTTACCATTAGGAGGTTGGTTATAATCATTAGTATCGACAACCAATGTACGTTTAGCATAGAAGTTGGTCATGAACGTCTTTTCATTCGTGCTATTGCCAGAACGGGAGAGGACTCCTTCAAGACTACCGTAATCACCCATAGCACCTTGATTCAGAGCTGTGTCGACAAATGATCCAATCGTCAGAGCAGTATTAAATCCGCGTTTCTTAGCTTGCTGTACACTATATTCGATATAGGTGTCGTAGAACGTACGCCACGTGGCTTCTCTCCAAGCTTCATTGTTTTGGAGAGCCTTGATCTTCTTTTTGATTACACTATCGCTATCGCTGAGCTTTAGAATCGAACCACTCATTTTACCCTTCAGTCCAGCACGTGCTAGTCCACCTGTAATAGAAGGATTGCTAGCTCCACTAGCAGCATCAAAAGCTTTGAATAAGGCGGGGCCATCTGGTCCCGTGTCATTGGAACCGCCTGTTGTTGCTCCGAAAATACCAATGGTGTATCCACGATCATCGCCGATATCTTCAGCATAGCCATAGAATTCAGTCCATTTTAAAGAATCCTGCTCTGGCTTGTTCACTAGCTTCATAATATTATCCCACTGCTCACCGTCGAGTCCTGTATTGTCCTTCAGAAACTGAAGTGTTGAAGGTGAGAAATTAGCATCATGATCAATAGTTGTAACCGCTGTTTGGCTAGTAGTATCCTCGCTGGTGGTGGGGATTTGCTGTATATGTGTTTCGGTTGTTTCCTGTAATGGAGTTCCGTTTTCTTCAGCAAGAGCCTTGGCAGGCGAGGGGCCGCACAAGCTAGAGAATGAGGCGATTACAGAAAAGCTTAACAATATCATAAAAAACTTCGTTTTATGGGAAATAAGTTTATTGCTGATTTTAAACATATAGCTCCTCCTTAATAATGTAATTGTGAAAGGCTAAAAGAAATGTTACATCTAGAAAAAGTGATGCTGTGTCAGTAGTAAGTAGCAACACCAAGGCACTTTTAAACCTTAGCGTAGAATAGCATCTAACTCGAATTGATTTAGTAAGATTATAGATAAGAAATATAGGATAGAACAGCGCTTGAATAACCATTTTTATTCCAAATTTGTGAATTACAACTAGATACATAGACCTAAATCTTCTATTTTTAATTAGATTAACGCAGACCATAAATGCAAGAATGAGGACGAAACCAATACAACCTCTTGATAACATGAGATACATCATCTACCAGAAGGTTATAAATTGAACAAAATACAAGAATCTAATGATTTACATACATCAGGGGAGATCTTATTTCTAGGGAATGCTTGGGATTTGCTATCGCCCTGGCTCTGGAAAAAGCAGGCTTTAAGGCGATAGGTACGACAAGTTGGGGAATTGCCAATACGCTTGGGTTTTCAGATGGAGAACTTATTGATTTTGACCAGCATGTAAGCATCATTCGGGGTCAAACGGTTTAGCTTTGGAAATGCGTTTTCTGATAGGATAATAGTTGCTTTACAAAAGAATGCGGAACAGTTAATTAACCTTCAAAATACATCACATTTATATGAGAATTTTGTAAAATCCTGAACTGGATAAGTATGAACTATAGAGAGGACGGAATGTTCGGCAGCTATAACTTGGGTAACAAAAAAACTGCTTAATAAATGAGCTGTTCTGAATATTCATGTTAAAAAGAGAACTCTCTTTATGAACTGATCCCTATCAAGTTAACAATAATAAAAAAAGCAATATTTAAGCAACCTGAGTCCGATAACGTAATTTATGAAGCGAATATTAGTTTTTTATGAATAAACGTTAATTAGATAATTTGAAAATAGCTAAAGTAATTTCAAGTCATTTCTACAGTTGATCTAATAGGCGATAATCACGTTGTTATACAGGTCTTTGATGTCAGATAGTTTTTCTGTCCATTAAATATGAATTAGCGTAATAAGGATTTTTCTTACGTATGACAGCTTAAATCCTCATCTCGTTCACCAAGCGTATTCTTGATCCATGCTTTGACTCGCCCGATAATCGTAGATTCCTCTTACCTCTTTACAGCATTCGCTATCTTCATTTTGATCTGTTCATCCTCGAGCTGCGTGGAAGAAGTAAACTGATTCATTTTTAACATGTGTGTGAGTATGAATCCTCTATATAGTACAAGAATAACAATAATTTAAATCAAAATTCATAAGGGTGAATTAAAGATTCATAAAAATGAATCGACAATATTCTCTTTATCACACACTTAGCCTCTACCACTCTTTGCAGGAATTGATAGCTCATTGTTATATGAAATAATTTTCACTCAAATAGAACTATTTCAATTTTTTTCCTTGATGACGATATAATTGAGGATTCGCCAAAAAAGCCTTTTCATATAGGAAGATGGGATCAACTCGCTAAGCAAAAAAATAATGTACGTTGCGATTGATGGGTTTAGTCAACCAGCCGGAAACTTAGGAGAGAAGGTAGTGTACTAGAAAAATGGATTATGTTATGCACAAAAAAAGGGGGCTAAAACAGAATATAAATACTTGAGACCGTAGGATTAGGTTCTTTGAGATAACTTCCTGTTTCTCACATAACAGACCTTATCTTGCGATAACAGACAGCAGCATATAAACATTAGGAGGATAACTAATATGAATTCATTAAAAAAAACGAAGAGTTTGATCAGCGCCCTGACCGGGGCAGCGTTATTATTCTCGCTACCAATGATGGCAGGTGCAGAGAGCAATACCAACTATTTTGCCCATGCATCCGAAGAACCGGTTACCGTGTCTGAAGCTGTGTATGAAGCAGGATCAGGGGTTCTGAACGTGGGGGCGGCCCAATTTCAAAAATTGACGGTCACTAAGGAGCATCAGGTTAGCAAGACACTCGTTAATCCCAGCGCTTCGCCTGAAGCCAAATCGTTGATGAGCTATCTTGTCAATCAATACGGCAAGAGTATGCTATCCGGTCAGCAGAACAGTTCTAACATTAGTTGGATGCAGGACGCGATTGGTAAAAAGCCAGCCATTGTCGGATTCGACCTGATGGATTATTCACCGTCTCGAGTCGAGCACGGCGCTTCCTCCTCCGAGATCGAGAATGCGATCGATTGGCACAGCCAAGGCGGTATTGTCACCGTCGTATGGCATTGGAACGCGCCGAAGGGTTTAATTGACCAGCCCGGTAAAGAGTGGTACAAGGGATTCTTCGGGGATTCCACCACTTTCGACGTTGACTACGCGTTGAATCACCCGGAATCCGAGGATTATAAACTTATTTTACGGGATATCGATGCCATTGCGGCACAGCTTCAAAAGCTAAAAGATGCGAAAATCCCCGTGCTCTTCCGACCGTTGCATGAAGCGGAAGGGGGATGGTTCTGGTGGGGCGCGAAAGGTCCGGAGCCGTCAAAGAAACTTTACCACCTGGTGTATGATCGCTTAACGAACGTGCATGGTCTGAACAATTTGATTTGGATCTGGAATTCTAGCGCACCGGAGTGGTATCCCGGAAACGATGTTGTAGACATCGTGAGTACGGATCATTATCCGTCTGCGGGCGACTATAGACCAGTCACTGACAAATATGACGCCCTCGTCTCGCTTGTGAACGACCAGAAGCTGGTCGCATTAACCGAGAACGGCGCAATCCCGGATCCGGATTTGCTCTCCAGTGACGGAACAAACTGGAGCTGGTTCACTACCTGGACAGGAGAGTTCCTGACCGATGGCGTAAACAACAGCCGGGAGCATTTGAACAAAGTGTTCAACCATCCAAATGTAATCACGCTCGATGAGCTACCGGATGTAGATCATTACGGCCAAAACAATTAACGGTGTTAAAACCAATTTTTCTGATACGTTGCTTGAATAAAATGTATACTTAAACGAATTGATAGCAAGGGTGTTTCTGGAGTAATTCCAAAACGCCCTTTTTTTCATGAACTGGTTAAACTCTAAAGGCTTGTTTGAACAAGCCTGGGCATCTGTAGCAAGGAGGCTGGCTTCCGATTTGGTGAGAAGAGAGGCAGAGCAGGGAAATAGGCTCATGCAACATGGTTTAATAGCGGGAAGAGCGTCCGCCTAAGAGCCAATACGCACCGTTCTTCGTTCCTCCCGTTCATTTTACGCTGCCAACGGCATAAGGAATTTCAAGAACCCTTGAGTTGACAAGGGTTTCCGATAGTGTGGGTTTTGCTTATCCTGTTGTAACGAAGATAATAAGCGCGACGATTTATATAAAATGTAATATATTAATCACAGACCAGTAGACATAATCATAAGCTTGGCGTATATTTTCCCAATATGAACTCTGGGCGTGAAATCAACATATATTTTCATCTCCTAGTGAGTATAGGAATTTGAATAAGGATTAGAAAAGGAAGGTGGATATCCTTGATGAGCAAGCTATACGCATTGAATTATGTATCGCCGATTGGAGAGATAGAGATACGGGGCACCAACGAGGCTGTCTATTCCATTATGTTCTCTAATCGGAATGAGCCTTTAACGATGCTTACAGAAGAAGCTCCAATCCAAGTATTAGAGAATGCGCCAGCCAGCTTGACGAGTATTTTAAAGGTGAGCGCTTTGAATTTTCGTTTCCTTATGCTTTTGAAGGTACGGACTTCCAGCAAAAAGTATGGAATGCGCTGGTGACCGTGGGTTACGGTACAACGACAGCTTATAAAGATATTGCTCTCGCTATTGGAAACGAAAAAGCAATCCGAGCTGTTGGCAGTGCGAATGGCAAAAATAAGCTGAGCGTTGTGATTCCATGTCACCGAATTATCGGATCAAATCAGAAACTAACTGGCTATGCAGGGGGCCTATGGAGAAAAGAATGGTTGCTCCAGCATGAGAAGCGCTGTCTGAGATCATAAGGAGGGTTCATGGATGAGAGAGACATACCTAAAAGAGTATAAGCCGGAAAGCTGGGCTAACATGGTTCAGATCTATCAGGAGCGATATGATCAGGTAGATCCGGCGATAAGGGCAAAGGTAGCCAAAAGTGAAATTCCAAAGGAGATTCAGATTGTGTTGCTGTCCGACATGGGCGAATATTTGCTGACTTGGATGGATCGAAAGGTTCCCGCACTTGATCACGAAACACCGTCAGATTATTTAAAAAGCGAAGAAGGGATCAAGGCACTGAAGGCAGCCATTCTGCGTATGCCGCGTTAAATCTACTAATTCGAGGAAATACATATGAACACGTCCAAACCCCAGTCACTCTGTACAAAGGGAGCCGTTGCCGGCTCCCTTTAGTGGTCATAAGCAACCAGTCATACAAGAGTTCTAATTAGCTGAAAGCTCACTCTCCGTCACCCATTTATGATTTTTGACCGGCTCTCCTCCTGTAGTCGGCGTGTAATCAACCATATATACGGTTGTTGGCTCGGCGGAATCTATGGTAGCCTTAGCTCCATCCATCCCTTTCATATGATCTGCCGCCAGGATAACTTCCGTTCCCGGTGCATAGGGCTCGCTGCCTGCATTCTTAATCTCTTCATGAATAACCCACTTATGATTAGTCACTTTTTCTCCTCCAGTCGTTGGAGTATATGAGACCGTATAAGCAGTAGTCGTATAAGCGCCCACGATTGTGGCCTTAGCGCCGTTCATGCCTGGCATATGGTTAGCTCGAATAATCGCTTGGCTGCCAACTTTGAAGGCTGGATGTTCAGCTTCTTGTAGTCCGGCAGGAAGCTCACTGGAAGTGGAGTGGTTCATTTCCGATGTATCATGCTGTTGACTGCTGTTTGTCGTATGCTCCTGATTCGGCGTGCTACTGTTCCCGCACCCGCTCAAAATAATCATGACTGCACCAGCGAGCAAAGCCCATTGTTTTTTCATATTTATAACTCCTTTAGGGTTTTATTCTACATTCAAATATACCCATAGGGGGTATATTTGAAACAGAATTATTTTACAAACTTGTGAAGTGCTTTGTTTTCAAGTGGAGCGCCTGATGTGATCCTTTTGAGTTATGCGGAAGATACGTAATTTAAATATTGTTGACAGTGAATAAAAAATCGTTGTAATATCTACAAAACACATCAAATTACTATGTTTTAAAGCTGTAAACATTTTAACTCACCAAAAGTAGATCATATCAAGGAGCAGGGGGACATCAAAATGAAGAAACAATGGATTTCATTTATATTGCTACTGGGCGTAGTCGTGCTTTTTATTTCAGGCTGTGGCAGCAAGAATACGTCGGGCAGCGCTGCTGGTGAAGAAAAGAAAACACTGCATATCAGCTTTAATCCCGGTCCATATAGCGATCAGTTTAAGAATGGTGTGGCTCCATATTTGGAGAAGAAGGGGTATAAGATTACATATAAAGAGTTTACAGACGGGGTTCAGCCCAATGTAGCCGTGGCTAATGGAGATATTGATGCTAATGTGTTCCAGCATTCGCTCTATCTGGATTCTATGAATAAGCGGGAGAATATTGATCTGGTTGGTGCTGTGCAGGTTCCGACTCCTCCAATGGGATTGTACTCCAGCAAGCATACTAGCCTTGACGAAATCAGTGCTGGAGCTCAAATCAACCTGCCTAACGAGCCAGTCAATATGCTGCGTGCGTTGAACATTTTGAAGGAAGTAGGTTGGATTACGTTAAAGGACAATATCGATCCATTGCAAACCTCGGTGAACGATATCACCTCTAATCCGCATCATCTACAATTTGTTGCTACCGATCCAGCACAGGGGCCACGTGCACTGGAGGATGTTGATTTTGCGGCTATACAAGGGAACTTCGCTGTATCAAATGGAATGAAGTTGACCTCGGCATTAAAGCTTGAAAATATGACAGACCCGTTCACAAATGTGGTGGCTGTGGACCGCAAGAATAAGGACAAGCCCTTCGTCAAAGATATTATTGAAGGATATCATTCAGATGAATTCCAACAGTACATCAAATCGAATCCTGTGTATGAAGGCTACAAGCTGCCAAACTATTTTAAATAAATAGGGTATGATCCTGGCGGGCTGACATTCTCAGTCTATATCTTATGGATAGAAGGTGGAGATAAACGTGATTTTTTCATCCTCTGATCTCGTCAAGGCTCTGCCTGACAACTATTTTAGCGCAATCGATGACAAAGTGAATCTGTATAGAAGCAAAGGAATAGATGTAATCAATTTGGCAGCCGGCAACCCGGATCAGCCAACACCACCGCATATCATCAACGCTTTGAAGGAAGCGGTCGATCAACCGATCAATCAGGGCTACCCGCCTTTTCATGGGAAAAAAAGCACGCTGGAGGCTGTCGCTGCGTTCTATCAACGGGAGTATCAGGTGGAACTGGACCCTGACCGGGAAATTGCCGTATTCAATGGCTCAGCCATAGGTGTATTGGGGATTCCACAGGCATTGCTGAATCCCGGTGATTGGTTATTGACCACCGACCCGGCATATCCCCAATATTATTCGGCTGCTGCGCTGGCAAGAGCCCATATTCATACGATCCCACTGGATGAGAAGCATGGATTCTTGCCTGATTATACAACCGTGCCGGAAGAAATCGCAGAGCAGGTCAAACTGCTCATGATTAATTATCCGAACAATCCGACAGGAGCAGTAGCTACTGCAGATTTTCTGACGAAGACACTGGATTATGCTGCTCGGTACCAGTTTCCGGTTATGAATGATTTTGCTTACGGTGCTCTTGGGTTTGGAGGGCATAAGCCGATTAGTCTATTGCAAATCCCTGGCGGCAAGGAGTACGGTGTCGAGACGTACACAGCTTCCAAAACGTATAACATGGCTGGGTGGCGCTTCGGCTTTGCGGTTGGAAATGCGTCCGTTATTGGTGCGCTCAAGCATTATCATACGCATGCCTACAGCACTGTTTTTGGCGCGGTACAGGATGCAGGAGCTGTCGCATTGCTGGGCACCCAGGAGCCAGTACGGGAGCTTGCGGCGTTATATGAACGGCGACGTGATGTTCTCATTGCAGCGTTACGAAATATTGGCTGGCATGTAGCTGCTCCCCAAGGGTCCTTTTTTGCCTGGTTTAAGGTGCCGGAAGGGTATACATCGGCTTCCTTTGCAGATTTTTTACTGGAAGAGGCGCATGTTGCAGTTGCCCCTGGAGAAGGGTTTGGTCGTGCAGGAGCTTCTCATGTGAGGGTCAGTCTGGTGAACAGTGAAGAAAGGCTGCTAGAGGCGGTGCAGCGCATTGCAGCAACGGGTGTTTTTCAAGCTTAAGCTGGAATGAAAGGAATTCATGGAATGAGAGCGCAAATCAAAAACGTTTTTTCTTCGGTTTGCCATACTGGTTAATGAGAGTTCGAAGTTGTTTCCTGGCTTGATTCAGTTCCATATCATTCAACACATAATCGGTGCTGACTTCCCAGGTGCTGCGGTCATTCAGGTGAAAAATAAAGGCAGGAAAGCGAGGGCGCAACCATTTGCGGATGGAGGCCCCTTCGAATTCGACTTTAGTGATTGCAGACCACGGGACAGTTCGAATACCATCGGAAATACAGTGTTCGTCAAAGATAAACAGGAAGGTATCCTTACGAAGCGTTCTGCTCAAACAGACCACCAAATAACTACCGAAAAAAGGAAGTCCAATCATGGCGGACGTAATAAAGAAGAAGATTTGCAGAGCAGAGATATCTTCGTCGATAAAAATGAGCAGCAGCAAAAACAGACAAATCAGCACAAACATCAAGCTACCCAGGGCTTTCCAAAATGCCAAAGATCTGCGATATACAATTTTATCCACGGAATACCGCCTCATCGGGTACAAACCCCTGAATGAAATGAGTGATCCGTTCTCTCCATTCAGATTCGGTCACACTCTCAATTCGCAGACATGGGGTGGCCTGCATATCCAGTTCTGTATTTCTTACGATCCACACATCATTCGTTCCTTTAAGAACAAATAGCAGATTTGTAACGGAAGGACCCTCTTCATCCGTGTCCGTGTATACCATCTGGCTCAAATTATCGAGGCTGCACTGATTACGGTTAAAATCCTCTCGCCAGTCTTGTATCATTTGTTCAGCCGACGCTTGAAGCTTCCACGTTGCCATTTGCTGCATCGTAAATTTGGATGAGGTTAACTCATTCCACTGTTCTTCTGTCAGATCGACGTATCGGCTGTGAGCATTGAAGTTCGGAGCGGACAGGCCGAACAATTGATCAATATCGTGATGCCAGTCTTCTGGGGAAGACCAGCGAAAGAAATGGAGTTCATTGTGGCTGGAAAAGTGATACAAAAAACGGCCATTTCCATGGTGTATCGTTAATGTATTTTGCTTATCCTGCTGCTCCTTATATCCACGCAGCATTTGGCGGCTTTGTACCAGATGAGCTAGCATTTCAACAATGAACGCATCAAATTCAAGCTGCTGTTGCCCGTCATTCTGTTGTTCCATCAAGCCCTTGGATACCAGGCTATGTGTTGCAGCATGAAAAAGCAGTTCCCAGCGATCTTCAGTTAGTTCCCCGTAATAGGATTGGAGCAGACCCGAAGCCATATCCTCTGCACCCAGTGCAGTCAAGGCAAAGCCTAGTTCCTCAAGCGTTAAAATTACCGTTTGTTTGTCCATAGTCAGGCTCCTTCTCTATCTGTAGTGTATGTTATTTAAATAGTTTGCTGGCCCAGCGTATCCCTTTTTCGGCAAACTTGGCGACTTTTCCACCTGCCCAGCTTCCCACTGTACCGCCAACGTATGCACCAACGGCTGCACCAACTGGTCCGCCGATAGCACCGCCTATGGACCCCAAAACAACAGCGCCGCCGTAAGTTGCAGCGGTTTTAATCGCTACGTTAGAAGCAGATACAGCTACATCCGTTCCGGTAAGATTTCCGCTTTTCCATTTTCCAGCCAGACTGATGCCCTCGCCCACAATATTCATGGTGGCATTAATAGGGTATAGCTTTTTGGCGATCATGCCGGGAATTTGGCGGGTGGCTATGCCGTAACGACCTTTTTCTACCCCGGCGATGACGTTTCGCGTCCATTGAGGAAAACTATTAGCTTTGTTAAATCCAAGACCGAGCTTACCCATTTGAAGCTTTCCAGCTAAACGGTCAAAGCCCTTCAAGCCCTTCATGACAATACCTGGTTTAGCGAATTGGCGGTTTAGGCTTTTGCCCAAATTACGCATAAAAGCATTGTTACCCTTGCCTTTCACCCATGCCGCATTATGTATAACCGCTCGAGTGGGATTTTTCAGACTTTTCTTGAATTCTACTGTTTTGGTAAGCACAAGTGTGGAAGCCAGACCGCTATAGATCGCTGTCCCGGCAAAGCCCAATTGTCCCCGCCATTTATTGGCTTCTGACAGGCTGTTAATGGCTATATCTGCTGGGTCGTTCCCTTTTTTCCCAGAAGTTGCTCCTTCATTGCTCTTAATCTGTCCGCTCTGATCTCCTTGTTTAATCCCTGTGTCTGCTTGGGTATCTGTTTCCCTGAATTTTACTGCAATGGAACGCAATTCTGTGCTGACAGAACCGACCGTTTGAGTGAAAGCATCCATTTGTCCACGTGCTTTATGAAAATCCTGATAAAAGCGCTGCTGTGTCGTTCCTGCCCAGCTATTCTCTAGCATTTGAATTTGCTGTGACAGTTGTCCGCAAATTTGTGCTCCCAGTTCACGTGCCTGTGCGAACTGCCTGGAAACCGCCTCTAGTTTCTCAGGAGGAACCATAATTTTAGCCATGATGTCCACCTCGGATGATTAAAATAATTACTTAATATTTTAGTGATTCTAGCGGTGGTTAGCAAAAAAAGGAGGGGGTTTTTGTGAAAAATAAGTCATTTGTATGAGTTCATGAGGGGGTATAAGGGAAAATAGTAGGAGTTGTTATGATCCGAAGTTCTTACATGTTATTCATGAAGAAAATGTAAAAAAGCCTCTCTGTTCAAATGGAGCTTTCCATAAGAATGAGAGGCCATCATGCATAGAAGCTATTATATATTGTGCGACATTCTAGCTTATTTCAGAGGGACTTGCTTGGAAAGCTTTTCAAACTGCTGCAAGTGAGAGGTGACCTTGGCGGTAATCCCTTTGAGATATTTGATGTCTGCTTGTCTTTGACGTTCTTTGGCAGCAATTTCTTCAGGGAACATAGAGTATTCCTTTTGAACGGAGCCATTTTTGTAATTTACGGAGAAAAGCTCTCCTTGCTGCCATTTTTGGACCAGATCCTGATTACTGTGCAAAATATTTAGCACTTCTTTGCCATTTTTATAAGTAAAGCTGTAGTCTGGATCGGCTACAGCATGGATCACTTGGTAGCCGTTCTGTAATCCATTGTTCTGAAAAGTACCGACTTGGATTTCATTCGAACGTATCGTTCCGTCCGTTTGCGTCACTTTATCAGTCTGCGTACCCTTGCCACTTATGGTGTCATTGCTCCATGTTCCGTTATATACGACTTTATGATGTTGTCCATCTGCATCTGTATATTGATTCATATATTTTCCAGTTCCTGAGCGCTTTCCATTCACAAAATCGCCCGAATACTGCTTGTATTCGCTCCATTTGATCGTACCACGTCCGTGTGGCTGACCATTCACAACCTCTCCGTAGTAAGTTGTCTGACCGGATAGCTGAAGCACTTCCTTGGTTGCAGCCCCATGGGCCGCAGGTGTACTTACAGACAGCGCTCCAGAAATCAGCGATGCCGACACCATAATAGGCAGGGACAGAGCTTTTCCTTTTTGCCACAGTTTTTGCATCATGCGTTTCCCCTTTCGAAGCTTGAGTTTCTACGAGTCATGTTCAACAACCCAGCACTATTAACCTATTTTGTGCTTGGTGGTTTATAGTTTAATATATATTGAGAATTATAGGAAACTGTAAAGTAGAAAACAGGTAATAAGGAGGAGTATGTTTTGAATTTGCCTGAGTATGGGAGTGAGGACGTATCGAGGATCCTTGCCGTAGAGTTGGATCATGCGCCTAGGAAGACGATAAAAGGAATACATGAAGTAGAGCCAGATTCTAATATCTACTGGCTGATAGATGTGGAATTCTGTGATTTTACGTTGTCAGATGAAGACATTTTGCAATTGCTCAAAGGATATATCGTATACGGGCATGTCCAAGATTTGCAGATATGGACTAGTGTCGGACGTAGACTAGAAGGCGAATGCCATTATGATAAAATCTGTATTTGTAAGGATATATTCGATAATGTAGAGATGCAGATTCGATTGAAAGAAGCCAAGGTTACTGACTTTATGAACACACTGCCAGCGCGATTTCAGGAGAAGGGTACCGTTCGTGTGCTTCCTCGGGAGGATGCTGCTCATGCACGTGCAAAAGCGGAAAAACTTCAAGCATTTGTAGATCAGGAAGGTGAGAGGGAACACACTGTCATGCTTAGGCTGGTAGCGGATCAAGGTCAATCTTACCGTGGAGCGGACATCTGGGATGTCATGCTCAGCCTTGGAATGGAGTGGGGAGATATGGATATTTTCCATGCACACCATCACGGTCCGGGAGGCTATGATGAACTATTTAGCGTACATACGGGAACCGAGCCCGGCTTCTTTTGGTTGAGTACACTCGCAGAGGATCGCTTTGCAGATTTGATTTTCAGTATGGATGCGGTACGAACGGTGCAGCCGCAAGCTGTGTTTGAGGCGATGTGGAAAGGTGCCGAATATGCGCGCGCCAGACTCGGCGGGACATTAGTGAATGAACAGGAGCTGCCAGCTGTACAGGAAGACTATCTGCGCCAGATTCAAGAGATGGAAGACCGCTTAAGTGAGTTTGGTTGTAGAGCAGGCGAAGATGTTGTGATGTTTCTATTCTAGGTTAGAAAGGAGTGATTTCGTTGTCCAGCAACTCCATTGAGAAGCTAAGAACGATTCTAAGACGTAAAGCTACTATTTTTCATACAGGGGGACGCAGACCGTCGGGTTCCCTTGATCAGAGCTGGATCGGTAGAGTCACAGTAGCTTTACCGACAGAGGAACAGCCGATTGATGTACAGGGAAATGTTATGGCTCCGATCATGCAATTGTATCTGCCTGCTATGCCTTTTGTTCCTCAAGCTATACGTGATGTCAAGCTGTTGACAGTCTTCCTGTCTCCCGATGTACTGGATCATGAGGATATGGAAGGATATATGTGTATTCGTGAGTATACGTCGGTAGAGGGTTTGGTCGAAAAAGATTTTGGTTCGGCATTTATGCAAATCAAAGCATTTCCGTTGTTCCCCGAGCTCAAAGAGAATGATTATCCGGTCTGGGACGGTGAAGATATTCCTGAGGAATACGGCGATGCCCCCAATGCTATGGACGAGGAGGAGCCCGACTATTTTGAGGACATCGTAGAGGACATATATGCGGTTCACAAAATGGGTGGCTATCCCAGCTTTATTCAACCAGGCATCGACTTTGGTGAAGGCTATGAATTTGTGTTTCAGATTGCGTCAGATGCCAAAGCCGAATTAAATATTGTCGATGGGGGTAGCTTTTATTTTGCCAAGCATCAGAATAAAGGAACCTGGCGAGGTTACTTTGATTTTTACTAAATATTGAAATGGAGAGAAAAGAGATGAATGTTTTAGGTCAGTTAGGATCTGCTATCCAGAGCAGTCTATTTATTCAATCCGAACTGAAGAAAGCACATGGATTGATTCAAAAGCACGACCTGCCTGTAGAGCAGGTGGAGAATGATTTTCACAAGCAAATCATCTTGCTGGAGCAATATGCCGGCACTCGCATTTTTCAGCAAGGGCTTGCCAGATACAAAGTAATTAATGCAATGCTTTTGAGCCTCTCTGTGATTATATTGCTGGTAGCAGTTATCGTTGCGGCGGTGGAATATTTGCAGCCGGAGCGACATCTGCTGGATGTGCTGATGAATG
This sequence comes from Paenibacillus sp. TSM33, assembly GCF_056099025.1. Lineage (NCBI taxonomy): Bacteria > Bacillati > Bacillota > Bacilli > Caryophanales > Paenibacillaceae > Paenibacillus > Paenibacillus sp. TSM33. The sequence continues at coordinate 1,229,717 of NZ_JBLZXB010000017.1, read as the reverse complement.
CCACGTTCGAATATTGGGTTCCCTCTATTACGATACTTAGTGTTGTATTTGTGGGTGTGATCGTGCTTGGTATCGTTAGAAATGTTTGTGCTAGACGATTACATACACGCGTGCTGGATCGAGCCTGGCAGGCCATTTTCCAACATGTGGCCCATTGAGGATAAAGAGTAGCTGTAGAAGATTGGCATATCAGCTTAAGGAGTGACAGCAATGAATGACTGGGAATCGGGCATCATTCAAGTTGATAATGAGCACGCGATTTATTCTTCTTTAACAGAAGAGCAGTTGTTAGAGACCGATTTGTACACGAAATATTTTCATTCTGTAAGAAAGCTAGGGAATGATTACAATTGGTATCATTTTGATCAGGTTCCTTTGCTGCACCGGTATTTTTTTGTGTCTGTATGCTTTAAGGATACAAGTCTAGTGGTTGTAGAGATTTCGCTCCAAGGCAATGAATTTCCAACTTCATGGGATAATTGGTCTGAGGAAGGGGAAAGAAAGCGTCAAAGGGAGCATGATCGTTTGTTACAGCAACATTTGTCCGTAAAGCCAAGCTATCGTCAAACCAAGCTTTACCCCTATATGGAATATGAACTTGACTGGGGGAAAATCTCTTCTTATTTTGACCCCCGGTCGGGAAATACGGCCATTGCTTTTAAGTATAAAGGTGAATAGCGATCTTGTAGGTGAGACTGTTGGGATGAGTAAGGAGAAGTGTGATGGATAAAAAAGCAAAGAAAATACTTATGAACACTTTCTGGTCCGCCAGTGGCTGGAAGCAGGAGCGGGGACCCTTTTCGGGTGAGGATTTTGAATATGCCAAAAGCAAGGGCTTGATGTTCGAGCCGATCACCATTACACATAATGAGATGATAAATAGGTTACATGAGTTGCACCAGCAAAAGGCTACAAAAGAGCGAGTGGCAGCGGCATTTCTGCACAGTCTTTCCACGAAAAAGGTTCATTTGCGAAGCGCCTTATCGAGCTGGGCATTAACCGCCAAACTGCCTATGCATACCTATGGGGAACGACCTGTCGTCCTGCCCAATTACAGCAGTTGTGGGGATTGTAATTTTCATAAACTAATGTCCGATAAGGAATACGTCAATAAGGATTTGAATGTGCTGAATTTTGAACGGATCAAATGGGGCGGTATTCGGCTGAATCACCTTCTTTACTGCTGGATGGACCTTGAATTGTTTAGTCAAGAAGAGGAGTTCCAGGTTTCTGATGAGGATCTGGCTATCCTTCATAACATGCTGGAAGCCGTTCAGGACTGTGAGGCTCAGAATGGTGCGCGGCAATTGGAGAAGCGCTGGAAAGATGTGTTCCCATCCAGCAAAAATGAACGCGACGTGGTTATGGAGGTATGGGGATATGCTGGCTTGCTGGCACCACGGGACACACCTCGTAGACGCCGCGGCGGCAATGATGATTTTTATTCGGTAGCAGCCTGGCAAGGAGATGACGGATACTCCCAGGAAGCGCTGGACTATTACTTCGGTACGTTTTTATAAAAGAAAGTGAAGGTTTATCTTTAGGTTAGGCTATTCCCCCAAACAAAAAAGGGAACTCCCTGATTGGTTCAATTGGATAGAATACTTACAATTAGAGTAGGATGAAAAATTGAATCTTGGGGGAATGGATGATGAGTCGATTAACCGAAGCTATAAAGATATTAAACATTGTGAAAAAAGGATCAATATTTTGAAGGGGATCAGTAGATACACACCCAATCAGCATGGAGCCTGGGCAATGCTCATTCTTCCATTTTTATTTGGTTTGGCTGCTGCTCCAGGACAATTCATTCATATACCTCTATTCGTATGCTGGTTTGTTATCTATTTATTTAGTTTTCCTGTTCTCCAGTGGATCAAAACAGGGAATAGTAAAAGGTACCGTAAACCCGTTGTTATATACGGAGCAATACTCCTCCCTCTTTTAGCTTCTCTAGTATGGGTTAAACCTGCGTTGATCTGGTATGGAGTTCTGCTCCTACTTTTTTTTATGGCTAATATGTATTACGCCAAAATCAAAAATGAACGTGCTTTGTTAAATGACATTGCTGCGATTCTAGTTTTCTGTTCTTTTATATACCCTGTTGTTCATATTGGAGAAGGTGGAGATTGGACATTAACCACAGAGCTATTTTTGCTGTTGGTGTGTTATTTCATAGGAACGGCTCTTTATGTTAAAACGATCATCCGTGAAAGAAAAAATCCACGTTACTATTATGCGTCTATTATCTATCATCTGATCATTGTGCTGTTGGCCGCCTGGATCAAGGTGTTTTTGTTTATTCCATTTTTAATTTTGTTATTGCGAGCTATATGGCTTCCTAAATTCGAGTTAAAGGCAAAGCAGGTAGGCATGGCTGAAATTGGATTTTCATTGATGCTCTATGTATCTGTGCTGTTTTTATATTTTTAAAAAGGAGAGACATCAATGATATCTTTGCAAACGCCACGAGATTATCGCGTAGACCCGTTTATCGTCATTTGGGAGGTAACGCGAGCTTGCGCATTAAAATGCCTTCACTGTAGAGCGGAAGCTCAATATAAGCCTGACCCTCGTCAGTTGACATTTGAAGAGGGCAAAAGGCTGCTCGATCAAATCGCTGAAATGAATCATCCGCTGGTGGTTTTCACAGGTGGAGATCCGTTAGCGCGTTCCGATTTGTTTGAGCTGGCTCAGTATGCAATTGAGGAAAAAAAGCTATCAGTTTCAATGACTCCTAGTGCTACTCCGAAAGTGACACGAGCAGCGGTCGAAAAAGCAAAGCAGGTAGGCTTATCACGATGGGCTTTTAGCTTGGACGGTTCATGCGCGGACATTCATGATCATTTTCGCGGGACTGTGGGTTCTTACAATACGACTATGCGGGGAATTGGCTATCTGAAGGAAATGAACATCCCTATCCAAGTGAACACAACCGTGTCCCGATACAATCTTTATGACCTGGAGCAAATTGCAGAAAAGGTAAAGGAAATGCAGGCGGTGTTATGGAGCTTGTTTTTTCTGGTTCCAACCGGGCGTGGTATGGAAAAAGATATGATTACTCCTGATGAGCATGAGGCTGTAATGAAGTGGTTGTACCAGATACAGCAACAGATGCCCTACGGTGTAAAGGCTACCGAAGCACCTCACTATCGAAGGGTTGTACTACAGGAAAAACATAAAGCAGTGAAGAACGGTGCAATGTTCGAACCTAAACGGGCAGATGTTTTGGGACGCGCGCCTAAAGGCGTAAATGATGGAGATGGATTTGTTTTTATCAGTCATATTGGCGAAGTGTACCCGAGTGGTTTCCTACCGTTAACATGCGGAAATGTACGAAAGGATAGTTTGGCACATATTTATCGGGAATCTCCGATTATGAACCATCTTCGAGACAAATCTCTGCTTAAAGGCAAATGTGGAGTCTGCGAGTTCAATACAGTTTGCGGAGGCTCCAGAGCAAGGGCTTTTGCAATTACAGGAGATTATTTGGAGAGTGACCCTTATTGTGCATATATGCCTGGAGTGGGGAAGGAAACGTGCGCTCATGAATAAAAATGCTAAAAGAGTTGTGATCCTTGGTGGAGGAATAAGCGGTTTAAGTGCTGCCTATTATGTGAAAAAACTGGCGGAGGACAGGCAGCTTGAAGTGGAGATTACACTGGTGGAGAAAAGCGACTGTCTGGGAGGAAAGCTGCAAACGGTTCGCCAAAATCATTTTATGATCGAAAAAGGACCGGATGCTTTTCTGGCCAGAAAAACAGCTATATTGGATCTGACTATGGAATTGGGACTGGAAGCCGATTTAGTGTCGACAAATCCGAAGGCCAAGTCAGCCTCCATTTTGCATAAAGGTAAGCTGCATACCATGCCAATGGGCTTTATTTTAGGCATTCCAACAAAGTTAACGCCCTTCATTCGGACAGGGCTAATCTCTCCACTGGGAAAAGCACGCGCAGCTCTGGATTTAATTATTCCAGCCAAGCAAGGCGATATGGATGAGTCTCTGGGAGATTTTATCAAGCGGCGTCTAGGTAAAGAGGTGTTGGAGCAGATTACAGAGCCTTTGCTATCTGGTATTTATGCTGGCGATACGTATTCTCTTAGCCTCAAGGCAACCTTCCCTCAATTTAAGCAGATGGAACAAAAGCATAGAAGTCTGATTATAGGCATGGCTAAAGGAGCGGGCAGAAAGTCGGGTATATCTAACAAGTACCCGGAAATCGCCAAGAAAAGCATGTTTCTTTCCTATCGGCAAGGATTATCCACCATCGTGGAGCGGTTAAAGGAAAAGCTCGACACCGTCCATTATGTGATGGGACAGAGTGCCTCTGAAGTAAGAAAAGAGGATGCTTATCAGGTAATCCTGGACAATGGACAAATGTTAGAGGCAGATGCAGTGATTTGCGCTGTTCCAGCCTTTGAGGCGGCTACATTATTTTCCGATATCGCAATTGTGAGCTGGCTCCATAAGATTAACTACGTTTCGGTAGCGAATATTTCCCTTGCGTATAAAAATTCAGACCTTGATCTTGCTTATGAGGGAACTGGATTTCTCGTTCCTCGCAAGGAAGGAAAAATGATTACGGCCTGTACTTGGTCATCGACAAAGTGGAGCCATACCGCACCTGAAGGATATACACTCTTACGGACTTACATTGGACATGCAGGCGCACAGGAATGGGTTCATATGACAGACGATGAACTTGTAGAAGCAGCGCGCAAAGACCTGAAAGATTTAATGGGAATCGAAGCTGAACCAGAACTAACTGAAGTCAGTCGGTGTAATCAATCCATGCCACAATATCCGATCGGACACAAGGAGCAGATGGAGAAGGTTAGACATGATTTGTCGCAATATTTTCCGCATGTGTATCTATGTGGTGCTGGTTATGGAGGGGTTGGCATTCCGGATTGTATCGCCCAAGGCAAAGAAGCAGCTGAACAGCTGGTCTCAGGTTTTTTATAATCAGGCTCTTTCCACGAGTGAAAAAGGGATCACCCTAATTGGTTCAGCCTTGAGAGAGACATAGAATGAGAGTTGAGTATAAAACTGAAGTAAGATGGGGGAATGAAAATGAGCCAGTTAACGGAAGAAACATGGGTAGCGGACATTGTGAAAGAAGTACCCAAAACAAGTGACTTGTTCCGTAAACTACGGATTGACTTCTGCTGTGGCGGGAAAATATCGCTCCGTGAAGCAGCTGCCAACCGGGGTCTTCATGCTGGTGAACTGCTGGCGCGGGTGCATGAAGTGGAGGAAAGTCAGGCACAGCACAAGCAAATGCAACCATCCTCACTAGAACCCAAAGAACTGATCGCCTATATTCAGGATGAGTATCATACAAAGTTATGTGAAGAACTAGCGGCGCTCACACCGTATATTACCAAGCTAACACGGGTTCATGGCGAACGCTATTCGCACCTGAAGCGAGTGAATGAACTTTATACCTTGCTTAAACAGAAGTTAACGATACATATTCAATTCAAGGAAAGCCTTCTGTTTCCGTTGATTCAAGCGTTTTTTCAAGACTCGACATTTGAGCGTGTGGACGCACTTCATTTTCACTTATCCGAGTTGCAAGACGAGCACCAAGCGGTTGTGGATTTACTGCAGGAGCTGCGCTTGATTACCAATGGCTTTGAGCCGTTACAGGAAGCTTGTGGCACACATCGACTTGTATTGAAGCGTTTGGAGGATCTGGAAGCGGACATTTATAATCATATTCTGCTTGAGAATTGTACACTAGTTGAACGTACCAGACAGGCACAACCCCATTCATAATGCAACTATCACTTCATGACAGGGCTAGACGTAAGGAGTCAAACAAAAATGAAAAAAATTATTAAACATAGCCAGGCACTTTTCTTTGCTTTTTGTGTTGTGTTGTTACTAGCAGGGTGCGGTGCGGGGCAACAATCGGCTTCAAGTGGTAGCAGCGCGGCCCAGAACGAGGTTTCCGGCCAGGATTCATCGAAAAAGACTGAAACTGTTGAACTGACCATTTCTGCGGCTGCGAGCTTAACAGATGCACTCAAAGAAATCCAGACATTGTACGAATCATCCCATAAAGGTATTCAATTGAATTTCAACTTTGGTGGTTCTGGTGCACTGGAAAAGCAGATTGAGCAAGGAGCTCCATCGGACTTGTTTTTGTCTGCTTCGAAGAAAAACATGAAGTCTCTCGTAGATCAGCAGTTAATCGAGAGCAATAAACAAAAAACATGGCTGACGAACGAGTTGGTAGCGGTGATCCCTGCTGACGGGACGACGAGCATCACGAGTGTAAAAGATTTAATGCAAAAAGAAGTGAAAAAGGTGGCAATCGGTATTCCTGAAAGTGTGCCTGCAGGCAAATATGCACAGGAAGCACTGACGAACGTTAAGTTTTGGGACGTGATACAAGACAAGCTCGTTCAGGCAAAAGATGTTAGACAAGTGCTGCAATATGTAGAAACGGGTAACGCTGATGTCGGGTTTGTGTATAAGACAGATGCGTTAACTTCGCAAAAGGCGAAAATTGCCTTTGAGGTGGACCCTAAAACCTATTCAACGGTTGAGTACCCCATCGGGATCATCAAAGCTTCCAAGCACATTCAAGAAGCCGAAGACTTCTATGAATACCTTCAATCGCAAGAATCTTTGAATATTATGGCTAAGTATGGATTTACCATACCCAAGTGAGCATGCAGGCTATAGATTGGAACGAATATTGGCCTCCGATTCGATTATCGTTACAGGTTGCACTGTTATCTAGCGTTCTGGTGATCCTATTAGGCTTGTTTGCGGCATGGTCCATGTCGCGGTTAGGCTTATTTAAAGGGAAAACACTCGTTGAAACTGTGCTTATGCTGCCTTTGGTACTCCCGCCGACTGTAGTTGGATTTTTACTGTTAATCTTACTCGGACGAAAAAGTGGGTTTGGACGTTTGGTGGAACAATGGTTTGGCGAGCCTATTGTATTCTCATGGTGGGCTGGGGTTGTGGCAGCGGTGGTTGTAGCCTTTCCTCTAGTCTATCGGACACTGAGAATGGGATTCGCTTCAGTGGATCGGGACTTGGAAAGCGCGGGACGCTCAATGGGTGCAAATGAGTGGCAGGTCTTCCGATACATCACCTTTCCTTTGATTTTCCCTTCTTTTAAAGCGGCCTTTATACTCGGTTTTGCCCGTGGACTGGGTGAATTCGGTGCTACGCTGATGATAGCCGGAAATATTCCGGGTAAAACACAAACGATCCCTACAGCCATCTATATCGCAGTGGATTCTGGTCATCTTCCTATGGCCTGGGCTTGGACATGCTCTATCATTTTCATTTCCTTTATAATGCTCCTGTTAACAGGCCAAAAGAACAATTAATCTATTCATACAAGCTTCCCTCTGGCCGAGGGGGCTTTTTTTGTATCTTTCCATAGAACGAGGGATTTTCTATAGCGCTATAGGACATTCCCTAATGGGAACAGAGATGAATGAATTACATAATGAGAGTAAGCGAATGAATCTTCCCCGTGAGTTTGCGATGGGCTGATTCATTCTGAAAAGGAGCGTTGATCACCGATGAAAAAAAAATACAGTCTCAACTTCTTCAAACCAATCGAGAGCTATTCTGGAAATTGGTCAATCCTTGAAGAAAAAAATAGAGAATGGGAAAACGTGTATCGCCAGCGTTGGTCTCATGACAAAGTGATTCGCACGACGCATGGTGTTAACTGTACCGGCTCCTGTAGCTGGAAGGTTTTTGTTAAGAACGGCATCATCACTTGGGAAAATCAGCAAATCGATTATCCCTCCTGCGGTCCAGACATGCCAGAATTTGAGCCGCGTGGATGCCCGCGTGGTGCTTCATTTTCCTGGTATGAATACAGCCCGTTACGTGTGAAATATCCATATATGCGCGGTAAGCTATTGCGACTCTGGCAAGCTGCCCTCAAGGAGCATAGCAATCCGGTAGACGCATGGGCCAGCATTGTCGAAGACCCGGAGAAAGCCAAGCTCTACAAATCGGCTCGCGGCAAAGGCGGGCATGTTCGTGTGGCTTGGGATGATGTTCTGCATCTGATTTCGGCGCAATTAATTTACACCATTCGCAAATACGGTCCTGACCGGATTGCAGGCTTCACCCCTATTCCAGCAATGTCAATGATAAGCTATGCCTCAGGAGCGCGGTTTATTTCATTGCTTGGTGGGGAGATGTTGAGCTTTTACGATTGGTATGCCGATCTTCCGCCTGCTTCTCCTCAAATTTGGGGTGAGCAAACGGACGTACCTGAATCCTCAGATTGGTACAACGCGGGTTACCTGATCATGTGGGGATCGAATGTACCACTTACCCGGACGCCAGATGCTCACTTTATGACGGAAGTACGCTATAAAGGAACGAAGGTCGTATCCGTGGCTCCAGATTTGGCGGAAAACGTAAAGTTCGCTGACAACTGGCTTGCACCCAATCCGGGTACAGACGCCGCTGTGGCACAGGCGATGACACATGTCATTCTAGATGAGTTCTACCAGGAACGCCAGGAACCCATGTTCATTAACTATGCCAAGCAATATACAGATATGCCATTCATGATTCTGCTTGATCCCCACGAAGGAGCCTGGAAGGGCGGACGTTTTCTGCGGGCGAGTGATCTGGGGGATGCTTCACAGCATGCAGATTGGAAACCGGTCATTTTCGATGAAGTAGCAGGGGAAATGATGGTCCCGAACGGTACAATGGGACAGCGCTGGGAGCAGGATAAGAAATGGAACCTGATCCTGGAACGGGAAGATGGAACCAAGGTTGAGCCTGCGCTCACGGTGGAAGGTCATGACGAGCAATGGGAAGAAATCGTATTCCCTTATTTTGATAACACAGGTAACGGGACATTCAAACGTGTCATTCCGGCGAAAAAAGTACGTCTGGCTGATGGCTCAGAGCGTTTCGTAGCCACCGTATATGACTTGATGATGAGTCAGTATGGTGTGGCTCGCAATGATAGCCCTCATAATGCAAAGGATTATTACGATGCAGCTTCTCATTACACTCCTGCCTGGCAGGAGAAGATCACGGGAGTCAAGGCATCGGTCGTAGTGCAAGTTGCTCGCGAATTTGCTCAGAACGCTATCGACACTCAAGGACGTTCCATGATCATTATGGGGGCGGGGATCAATCACTGGTTCAACAGTGACACCATTTATCGCTCCATCTTGAACCTGGTCGTACTGACGGCTTCCCAAGGTGTTAACGGTGGAGGCTGGGCGCATTATGTAGGTCAAGAGAAGTGCCGTCCTATTGAAGGCTGGTCAACGATTGCCTTTGCCAAAGACTGGCAGGGACCGGCTCGGTTGCAAAATGCTACTTCGTTTTTCTATTTTGCAACTGAACAGTGGCGCTATGAAGAAAGCGGCACCGACACATTGAAATCGCCGACTGGGGGAGAGGTCAGTTACCAACATCCGGCGGACTACAATGTACTTGCTGCACGGTTGGGCTGGATGCCTTCTTACCCGCAGTTTAATAAAAACAGCCTGCTATTCGCCGAAGAGGCGGCGCAATTAGGCAAGAAGTCAAACGAGGAAATCATTAACCACACTGTGGAAGAGATTAAATCGCGTAAGACTCGTTTTGCTATTGAAGATCCAGGGGCAGCGGAGAACTTTCCGCGTTCGCTCTTTATTTGGCGGTCCAACCTCATTTCCAGCTCGGCCAAGGGACAGGAATATTTCATGAAGCATTTGCTCGGAGCCTCCGACGCGCTGCTTGCCCGGCCGAACGAAGATCAGAAGCCTGAGGAAATCGTCTGGCGGGAAGATGTGGAAGGAAAGCTTGATTTGATGGTCGCACTTGATTTCCGGATGACCACAACGCCATTGTACGCGGATGTCGTACTTCCGGCGGCAACCTGGTATGAGAAGACGGATTTGTCCTCGACAGACATGCATCCGTTCGTGCATCCATTTAATCCTGCGGTAAATCCGCTTTGGGAATCACGTTCGGACTGGGATATTTACCGTCAGTTGTCTGAAACCTTCTCGAACATGGCCAAAGAGCATCTACCGGGAATATATAAAGACCTTGTAACTGCACCGCTTGGGCATGACTCCATAGGCGAAATTGCGCAACCGATGGGTCTTATAAAGGACTGGACGAAAGGCGAGGCCGAAGCTGTGCCGGGTAAAACCATGCCTAATTTCAGCATCGTAGAACGCGATTATACCAAAATACATGATAAATACGTCTCACTCGGTCCAAATTTGGCTACTGGAAAAACGGGCGCGCACGGCGTTAGCTTCTCGGTAGCGGATGAATATGAGGAATTGAAGAAGCTGAACGGGGTTTATTACGATGAGTCCATCAAAGATGGACTACCGAAGATCCAGACAGCTCGCCAAGTGGCCGATACGATTCTTCATCTTTCGTCCGCAACCAACGGTCGTGTCTCGCAAAAAGCCTACGCAGAGGCGGAAAAGGATCATGGTGTGAAGCTGATGGACATCTCAGCCGACCGTGCCGCCGAGAAAATCACGTTCCAAAGCATTACAGCGCAGCCGCGTGAAGTTATACCGACACCGGTATTCAGTGGCTCCAACAAACAGGGACGTCGCTACTCGCCATTTACCACAAATATTGAGCGTCTCGTTCCGTTCCGGACTTTGACAGGAAGACAGCATTTCTATATCGATCATGAAATCTTCCAGCAGTTTGGGGAGTCGCTGCCTATCTATAAACCGACTTTGCCACCGATGGTATTCGGCACGCGTGATCGGGAAATCAAGGGTGGTCAGGATTCACTGGTGCTTCGTTATCTGACTCCACACGGGAAATGGAATATTCACTCCACCTACCAGGATAATCAGCATATGCTTACGCTATTCCGCGGAGGTCCTACGGTATGGATCAATAACGAAGATGCAGCAACTCATGCTATTGCCGACAATGACTGGCTGGAGGTGTACAACCGTAACGGTGTTGTAACCGCCCGAGCAGTTGTCAGTCACCGGATGCCAAGAGGAACGATGTTTATGTACCATGCTCAAGATAAGCACATTCAAGTGCCAGGCTCCGAAATCACGGATACACGCGGGGGCAGTCATAATGCGCCAACAAGAATTCATCTTAAACCGACCCAGATGGTTGGTGGATACGCTCAGCTAAGCTACGGATTCAACTATTACGGTCCGATCGGCAACCAGCGCGATGTGTACGTAGCGGTACGTAAAATGAAGGAGGTTAACTGGCTTGAAGATTAAAGCTCAAATTGCCATGGTCATGAACCTGGATAAATGTATTGGCTGCCATACGTGCAGCGTGACGTGCAAAACAACTTGGACAAACCGCAAAGGTGCGGAATATATGTGGTTTAACAACGTGGAAACGAAGCCTGGTATTGGTTATCCGAAACGCTGGGAAGACCAGGAGCAGTATAAGGGCGGCTGGCAGCTTCGCAAAGGGAAGCTTGAACTGAAGTCAGGGAACAAGCTATCCAAAATAGCGCTCGGCAAGATTTTCTACAATCCCGATATGCCTGAAATGAAGGATTATTATGAGCCCTGGACCTACAATTATGAACATTTGACCAACGCCAAAGAGCAGAAGCATTCTCCGGTAGCACGTGCACAATCTGCTGTAACAGGTGAAAAAATGGATCTGAATTGGGGACCAAACTGGGAGGATGATTTGGCAGGTACTCATGTGACAGGCCCTCTCGATCCCAATATTCAGAAAATCGAAGAAGAGATTAAATTCAATTTCGAGAAGTCGTTCATGCTGTATCTTCCTCGGCTTTGCGAGCACTGCTTGAATCCGAGCTGTGTCGCATCCTGCCCTTCAGGTGCCATGTACAAACGGGACGAGGATGGCATTGTGCTCGTGGATCAGGAAGCATGCCGCGGCTGGCGATATTGCATGACAGGTTGTCCATACAAGAAAGTGTACTTCAACTGGCAGACGAACAAAGCGGAAAAATGTACCTTCTGCTTCCCGCGTGTGGAAGCCGGGTTGCCAACCGTCTGCTCTGAGACGTGTACCGGACGAATTCGTTACCTTGGCGTTCTATTGTATGATGCGGATAAGGTACAGGAGGCTGCTTCTAAAGAGGATGAGAAAGATCTGTATAAAGCACAGTGTGATTTGTTCTTGGACCCAAGTGATCCGGCAGTGATTGCCCAAGCGAAAAAAGATGGGATTTCGCAAGACTGGATTGAGGCAGCGCAGAACTCACCGGTCTACAAGCTTGCTATTGAGTATAAGCTGGCATTCCCGCTTCATCCGGAATACCGCACGCTGCCAATGGTCTGGTACGTACCACCACTTAGTCCGATCATGAATTACTTTGAAGGGAAAGACTCCATCGAGAATCCGGATATGATCTTTCCAGCTATCGAAGAAATGCGCACGCCTATTCAGTATCTTGCCAATATGTTGACGGCGGGCGACACCCAGACGGTGAAAGAATCGCTGCAGCGGATGGCTATGATGCGCTCCTATATGCGCGCTCAGTCCACAGGACAATCTTTTGATGAAAGCCGTCTGGAACGTACCGGTATGACAGCACGTCAGGCCGAGCAAATGTACCGGCTTCTGGCCATTGCCAAATACGAGGACCGTTTCGTCATTCCGACATCGCATAAAGAGGGTTATGCCAATCCATATCGTGCTCAAGGAGCTTCTGGTTTTGGTGACACCTTAGGGAATATGGAAGGTTGTGGATCTGGAGGATCTGGCTGTAGTGGTTGTAGCCTGGCAAGCTCCACGGGAATGGAAGAGCCTTCGAAATCAGGCAAGCAAATGTATGAAGAAAACTTCTACGGGGGTATTTGGCGTGATTAATGTAGCGAAACTGTATGAATTCAAGCCTTCATTCGGGTTTTTCGCCCAACAGCTCATGTACCCAGAAAAGCTGGATTTTCATCCGGCTTTTCTGGAAGCATCCTTTAATCCGGATCATCCTGCGCATACGCATGCTAATATGTACTGGTCTTTGATGCAAGAGTTTAGTATGGAAGAAATCCAGGAGATGTATACGGAAACTTTTGATTTTCAAAAAAATTGTGCACTATATATGACTTACTTCAAGTTCGAAGATGCAAAAGAAAGAGGACAAATGCTGGTTAAGTTAAAGGTTCTCTATGAAATGTATGGTCTTGAAATGCCAGATGGAGAGCTGCCTGATTATCTGCCGCTCATGTGTGAATTTCTGTATGCCGCCGAATGGGTGCAGGATGCAAAGACGACAGAAAACTTCCGCATGCCCATCGCGATTTTGGAAGATGGCACTTATCATTTGCTTAAAGCGCTGGAAAAAATGGAAAGCCCGTATTTTCATCTGGTCAAGGGACTGCGCGAAACGCTTAAAGCTTGTGTAGAACAGGAGGCAGCCGCGTTATGATGATGGAGCAGTTTTTATGGGTCATTTTCCCTTATATGTGCGTGGTCATCTTTATCGTAGGTCATATCTTCCGCTATAGAACTGACCAGTTCAATTGGACGGCAAAATCAAGTGAATTTATTGAAAAGAAACAATTGATGATTGGAAGTCTCTTATTCCACTTGGGGATCATTCCTGTTATATTTGGTCATGTGTCTGGTCTGGGCATACCTAAAACCTGGATGCATGCGCTGGGTGTAAACGATCATCTATATCACATTGGAGCGGTCTATATTGGTGGAATATTTGGGGCTATGACGTTCCTGGGGATGTTGATACTTACCTCTCGACGTTTTACAATTCGTAATGTGCGCCGTTTAAGTACAGCTTCTGATTTGATTGTAAATGTATTACTGTTGGCGCTTGTATGCATGGGGATGTTTGCAACTCTCGTAACGAATGCGGTACAGCCTGAATTCGATTATCGGGAGACGATCTCAATCTGGTTCCGCGGCCTGTTCATATTCCGTGTCGACCCGACATTGATGAGAGATGTACCGATTTCTTTCAAGCTTCATGTACTTATGGGTTTTGCGATTTTTGCGTTCTGGCCGTTTACCCGGCTTGTACACGTGTGGAGCGTTCCGTTGAATTATGTGCGCAGAAGTTATATCCTTTACAGAAGACATAAATCGAACTAGGAAAGCGGGCCCTGCCTTCTTTCCTAGTTTTATTAGGAGAGAGTGATGAATAATAAGATGGATTATCAAAGGGAGCTTGAGCGAATACGCGAACATTTCGGTTATGATTTTATGGCACTTGCTCTGGTTGAACCGGCCGAATATCAATACGTCATTAAATGGAAAAATGCCGCTGGCAATTTAAATGATCGATTTAAGCGGATTGTGCTGCAATCTGGAAAGGGCATAGCAGGAGTCGTGTTTAAAACCGGGAAATCTGTCTTTATTCCATCTGTTCATCAATATGTTGGGGCAGAGAACCTATTTAACTATCCGATCGTTCAATCCGAAAAGCTCAAGAGTCTCGGGGCTGTGCCTCTGTGGAACGATGCTCGCGTCGCGGGCGTACTATTGGGTGGATTTCGAGAAGAACAACTGATGACCGAAGCCATGATGCGTGATTTGGAAGCCTTGGCACATGAGGGATTTGGAGAGTTGAACGGGAAGGAAGTGATTTGAATTGACATTGTCTATAGGGACAGACTCTTTGAGTGCGCTAATGGTGAAGATGTTTGAGAACAGCACAGAAGCTATCTTCTTTTTTGATAGGGAAGGGAAAACCCTAGCCATGAACCCGGCGGCTGAGGAGATTGTAGACGATGACGTTCTCATTCAACTCTATGAAGGACAGGATAGGGCCTTATGTGGAACATGCAGAGGCTATACAAGCGACACAGAGCCCCGTACCTGCCTTGATTGTTATTTCAATGTGCCTGAATCCAACAATTTTGCTTCTTTTCAGGTCTATCTGGAGACGAAAAGCAACGGAATGGTTCCCTATGCAGCTTCTTTTCATACGATTGATTCTACAAATGGAATCCGGGTGCTGATGCTGAGAGATTTGACCCCGCAATTTCAGACGCAGGAGAAATTGTATCAGAACAAAATGATGAAGCATGTCATTGAAGCGCAGGAAAACGAGCGTAAACGGCTTTCCAGAGAGCTGCACGACAGCGTCGCCCAGGAATTGATGAGCGCGGTTGTTGAACTACGGGTATTAAAGTACATGACGAATGATGAGCAGCTCATTAAAAACATGAAGCAAACAGAAGCATCCATGACACGCTTGCTGGATGATATCCGCAACCTGTCTGTGGATCTTCGTCCTGCTACCCTTGATGATTTTGGACTTGAGGCGGCATTCCGTTCCCACTTTAAGCGGGTTGAGCAAAGTTTTGGTCTAGTGGTTGAGTTCATATCTGATCTTCCCCAGAAGCGGTATGGAAGCGAAAAAGAAACAGTCATTTATCGCGTCTGTCAGGAGGCTGTGCTCAATGCATTAAAGTATGCCCAGGTGGATACCGTTAAAGTTACTTTGTCCGAGCACGAACACGCGCTTCGTTTGACTGTAGAGGATAATGGGATTGGCTTTGACAAGGGGGGCAAGCCTATTGGAACAGGACTAGGCTTGTATGGTATGCAGGAGCGAGCAGAACTGGTAGGTGGAAGTTTTGGCGTCCTTTCGAATGTTGGCCAAGGAACCAAAGTCTTTTTACAAATTCCGATTGGACACGAGGAGGAATAGAAACTTGATCAAAATTGTATTAGCAGATGATCATGCCATTGTACGAAGCGGATTTTCCATGATTCTCAACTTCCAATCGGATATGGAGGTTGTCGGAACGGCTGCGGACGGGATTGAAGCGTATACTATGGTAGCCAAACATCAGCCGGATATTCTAATTATGGACCTCAGCATGCCTCCAGGCGAAAGTGGTTTGATCGCCACAGGCAAGATTAAAGAGGACCACCCTGACACTAAAATTCTGATACTGACCATGCATGACGACGAAGAATATCTATTTCATATTTTGAAGAATGGTGCTTCAGGGTACGTTTTGAAAAATGCACCAGATGAGGAGCTATTGCTTGCTATACGAACCATTCATGGGGGCGGGACTTATATCCATCCTAAAATGGCCACTTCTCTCGTGCGTGAATTCATCAAGAAAGACACAACATCACAAACCGAAGATCCGTATGAGATTCTGTCCAAGCGTGAGTTGGAAATTCTCCCTCTGGTCGCAAAGGGATACGGTAACAAGGAAGTTGCCGAAAAGCTGTTCATCTCTGTCAAGACCGTGGAAGCAAACAAAGCTAAAATCATGGAGAAATTGAATTTAAAAAGCCGGCCTGAGCTGGTCCAATATGCTTTAAAGAAAAAAATGCTGGATTTCTAGTTTATGAAAAAGATTATTTATAATCCAATAAATATCTACAATGAATCAAGCAGCTTCTTACGAGAAGCGGCTTTTTTATTTTCAGGGACTCCCCTGACCGGGAAAGGGGAGTCCCCTATATTCGAAAGGAACGGCTAGCGGCTACAATGGGAACAGAAAAATACAAATCAAACATTCGACAGAATAAAGTTGAAAAGGTGAGTTAAATGATTAGAAAAATGCAGTTGCCGCTACAAACATTGAACCTGATTCTTGGATTCATGGTGTGGGTCATCATTTCTTCCCTCATGCCGTTCATTACGGAGGATATCGTGATTCGACCCGGAAAACTGGCCATGGTTACGGCGATTCCGGTCGTGCTTGGATCGATTCTGCGCATTCCGCTTGGTTATTATGCCAATATCTTCGGGGCGAGAATCGTTTTCCTCGTTAGCTTTGTTTTGCTTTTGTTTCCGGTCTACTATATCAGTGAAGCTTCGACGATGACGGATTTAATTATCGGTGGCTTGTTCCTTGGGATTGGGGGAGCGGTGTTCTCGGTTGGAGTAACTTCACTGCCCAAGTATTATCCGAAAGAAAGACATGGTTTTGTCAACGGGATGTATGGTGTGGGCAACCTAGGGACAGCGGTAACGACCTTCTCCGCTCCAATTGTAGCGACACAGGTAGGATGGGCACTTACAGTCAAGCTGTATCTTATCCTATTGCTTGTTTTTATCGTTTTGAATTTCTTCTTTGGGGACCGTCATGAAGCTAAAGTCAAGACGCCCATTATGGAGCAAATCAAAGGGGTTTATAAAAATGAAAAGCTTTGGTTTTTTTCGCTCTTTTATTTTATTACGTTTGGCTCATTTGTAGCGTTCACGGTGTATTTACCGAATTTCCTCGTATCGAACTTTGAGCTGGATAAAGTGGATGCAGGGATGCGTACAGCAGGCTTTATCGCAATTGCTACATTCTTCCGCCCTATCGGTGGCTGGTTGGCTGATCGTTTTCAGCCCTTGTTCCTGCTGGTAGGTACGTTTGCTGTATATACGGTCGCTGCGATTCTTTTGGCTTTTTCCCCAGACATCACCCTGTATACCGTAGGGTGCTTGGCTATCGCTGTGAGTGCGGGAATCGGGAACGGTGTCATTTTCAAGCTAGTTCCATTTTATTTTAATAAACAGGCAGGCATAGTGAACGGAATTGTATCCATGATGGGCGGTCTTGGTGGCTTTTTCCCTCCGATCTTGTTATCGACGATTCATGCTGCTACTGGTCAATATTCCATTGGGTTTATGTTACTCTCCCAAGTGGCACTGGCTAGCCTGATCCTTGTCATATGGCTGTATTATCAAGCGCGCTTCCCTGTAGCCGAAGCATCCGACTCGATGAGCCAGGATCACTTTAAGAAACAAAAGAAACTTCAGCAGTAAGAGAAAAGGTATGGGACATTGTAATGAATGAACGTTACTCAAGACAGATCTTATTTAGACCCATCGGCAGTGAAGGACAACGTAATCTAACCGCAGCTGTCGTCACCATTATCGGCTGCGGAGCACTAGGTTCGGCCCTTGCCGAGACACTGGTAAGAGCGGGCGTTGGAGAGATTCACCTAGTTGATCGTGATTATGTGGAGATGTCGAATCTGCAACGCCAGCAGTTATTCACGGAGCAGGATGCTGCGCAAATGCTCCCCAAGGTAATGGCTGCTGAAAAAAGGCTGAAGGCTATACGAGAAGACGTACGCTTGTACACCTATCTCGACAACCTGGATGCCGAGCTTGCTCAAGAGCTTGCTGGTAAAAGTACATTGTTGATGGATGCTACGGACAATTTTGAAACTCGTCTACTAATAAATGATGCTGCACGAAAGGCTGAAATTCCATGGATTTACGGAGCCTGTGTTGGAAGCACAGGCGTTGTTTTTCCGTTCGTGCCGGGCAAGTCAGCTTGTTTTCGTTGCCTACTGCCATCGCTGCCGGCAATCAATCAGACCTGCGATACGGCTGGAATCATCTCGCCCGCAGTTCAAGTGACGGCTGCTCTCCAAAGTGCAGAAGCCATGAAGTGGCTGAGCGGTAAACGTGATAAAATGCGCAGCAAGGTTCATTTATTTGATCTATGGGAAAATACGCAGATGGACATAGGGATTTCCCGCATCCGCAATCAGGATTGTCCGACCTGTGGAGAACATCCTGTGTTTCCTGCACTGACCGCATCCCGTCGCTCAGCGTATGCTTCGCTGTGCGGACGGGATGTAGTGCAGGTTCTTCCGGACCCTCATCGTCCGATTACGTTGGACGATGCAGAGAAAATGGGCAGGCTTATGGCGGAACGTGTAAAAAGGACCCCTTATTTCGTTGAATTTTATGCCTTTGAGCATCGAATGATTTTATTTAAAAACGGAAGGCTCCTCATTCACGGTATTGGAAGTATTGCCAGAGGTCAAAAGCTATACCATCAGTTGTTCGGTTAAACAAGGGATATAGATCCAGGAAATATAAATAGTGAGCAGAGTTTTCATAGCAGAGTAGCTTGCCAGGTGGCTGGAAGGTGGAAAAGATGAGTGTATTTGAAATCGTGACGGAGCCCATTCTTCCGCAGATTTATGCAGATTATGTCTTAAGACCAGAAGCGGGAGCGGTGACCGTGTTTACAGGGCACGTAAGAGAGTGGACCCAAGGCGTACGGACATTATATCTTGCTTACGAGGCCTATGTGCCTATGGCTGAGAAAAAGCTTGCAGAGATTGGCCACGAAATTGAACAGAAATGGGAAGGGACAAGAGTAGCAATCGCACATCGGATTGGTGAGCTTCAGATCGGTGATATTGCCGTTGTCATCGCCGTCTCCTCACCACACCGCTCGGATGCGTATAAGGCGAATGAATACGCAATCGAACGAATCAAGGAAATCGTTCCAATCTGGAAGCGAGAGATATGGGAAAACGGAACACAATGGATTGGACAACAAAAGAAAAAGCCGGAGGAAATCAGTCATGATTAAGCTGTACTATTTTGCGGGACTCCGTGAAGTAACGGGAAAATTCGAAGAAATGGCAGATTTGGCAGGCCAAACTGTAGGGGAATTATGCAGTTGGATCACAGATAAATACCCGGATATGCCGATCAATTCTACACGAATTGCAGTAAACGAGGAGTACGCGTTGCTTACAGATGTACTGCAGGATGGAGATATCGCAGCTTTTATTCCGCCTGTCAGCGGCGGCTAGTGAAAGTGCTCGTCATGTGTCCATGTCCGCAACGTCAAATACAGCTAATGAAAAAAAGAAGGTGGTCACATGAGTTCACATCCGCTGAAGGATCCATTGCGGCGTCCGATTCGTGATTTACGTATATCTGTTACGGATCGCTGCAATTTTCGCTGTTCCTACTGTATGCCAAAAGAAATTTTCGGCGACGATTTTGCCTTTCTTCCCAAAAGCGAATGCCTATCGTTTGAAGAAATTCATCGGCTTACGGAGCTTTTTGTAGGTCTCGGGGTCAAAAAAATCCGACTCACAGGCGGTGAGCCATTAATGCGGCCAGATCTTCCCGACCTTGTCTCCAGATTAATGTCTATTAGCGGAGTGGAGGATATGGGTTTGACCACAAATGGCTTGCTATTAGGGCAACAGGCACAGCGCCTCTATGACGCGGGGCTACGACGACTTAACGTCAGTGTAGATGCTCTGAACCCCGAGCTATTTGGGCGGATGAATGGACGGGGCATTAAGCCTGCTTTTATTTTGAAGCAGATTGATTATGCAAGAAAAATCGGTTTTGAGATTAAGGTCAATATGGTGGTTCAAAAAGATGTTAATGATTCTGAAATTTTGCCGATGGCTGCTTATTTTAAGGAGCAGGGAATAACTCTTCGTTTTATTGAGTTTATGGATGTGGGTAACGATACAGGATGGAGCTTCAAAAAGGTAGTAACAAAAGAAGAAATTATGGAACGACTTAAGAACACGTACGAGCTGGAGCCGATAGATCAGCATTACTTTGGAGAAGTGGCAAAGCGTTACCGTTATAAAGACAGCGACGCGCAGGTTGGCTTTATTACTTCGGTTTCGGATTCGTTTTGCTCATCCTGCACGCGTGCCCGTCTATCTTCTGATGGCAAGTTTTATACGTGTTTGTTTGCTTCAGACGGATTCGATTTGCGCCAGATGCTTTGTAACGGGGCGAATGATCAGGAATTACTCGATGCGATTACTTCCGTATGGGAGCAACGCATAGATCGGTATTCCGATGAACGTACAGAACAGACTGCAAACAACAGAAAAAAGATTAACATGTCCTACATTGGCGGCTGACATTTTTATCCTGGTAATGTGCCGTATTCGATGTGGATATTCCCGGAAAGAAAGCGTAAACATTTTTGTTGGCAAAACTTAAATTCGATGTTATTATGATCTTGGGATTGTTACTGAAAAGGCAAAACCCGGGACATGGAACTGGACTTCCATGTGTTGGGTTTTGCCTTTTCTTTTTGTATACAGAGTTGGAATAACGTAGAAAGGTGAGTGATAGTGTAGGGCTTATTCCTCTTTATGAATACGCTTTCATTTTAATAGGTTTATAAATCTACACATTATAGTTGGTTTACAGCGAAAGCTTGATCGGCTCTTACCGTCTTGTGACCTATCTGAAATATCGCCCAGCATCTAAATCCTTTTTAGATTATTGCGGGATCGGGGGGGCAGCCAGAATGATCATAACAAAGATATTTAATAATAACGCCATAATAGCCAAAGATTCAAAAAGGCATGAATTTGTTGTTATGGGTCGTGGAATTGCATTCAAAAAGAATGCAGGGGAACAAGTAGAAGAGCATTTAATTGAAAAGGTTTTTATATTAAAACAAAAAGATGCTTCCGAGAAATTTAAATTATTGTTAGAGGATGTTCCTACAGAATATGTGTCGTTATGCTATGACATCATTGAATATGGAAAAAGCATATTGGAAGCACAGCTGAGTGACTATGTATATGTTTCGCTTACAGATCACATGAACAATGTATTTAAAATGTTTGATGAAGGGTTTAAAAATGCAAACCCGCTCATCTGGGAAATCAAAAAATTTTATCCTAAAGAATATGGAGTTGGCTTAAAAGCATTGGAGTTTATTGAAGACGAAACAGGTAAACGATTGTCTGAGGATGAAGCAGGCAATATTGCTCTTCATTTAATCAATGCTCAAGTAAACAACTCCTATCATAAAGTAGCTGATGTCGCTCAACAAACTCAAAAAATACAGGATATCTTAAATATTATTAAATACTCTTACAATATTACGCTAGATGAACACTCGACCAGCTATGAACGATTTATTACACATTTAAGGTTTTTCTTTCAGCGGTTAATTCAAAAAGATAAATTAGCACTGGAAGATGATTTTCTATTAAGGCAAGTGAAAGCAAAGTACAAAAAAGCTTATAGTTGTATGCTGAAGATTGAGAAATACTTGGACACGATATTGTCAGATGAGGAAAAACTCTATATAACGATTCATATTCAGCGTGTAACTCAATAACCAATTGAATAACTCCTTGGATTGTTACTGGTAATGCAGGCGAAACCAACCTTAGATCGAATTTGATCTATTTTGGTTTTGCCTTTTTTTATAAATACAAACAAAGGGGCAGTTACAATGAAGTATGAGACATTAGCAAAAGACATCATCAGGAATGTCGGCGGCAAAGAAAATGTAAATAGTCTAACTCATTGTATTACACGCTTGCGCTTCAAACTAAAAGATGAAAATAAGGCTAATACAGAGGTTCTAAAAAACATGGATGGTGTTGTCACTGTAGTAAAAAGCGGTGGGCAATATCAAGTTGTGATAGGTAATCATGTGCCCGAGGTTTACGCGGATGTTGCCGCAATAGGTGGTTTCCAGGCAGGTGATTCAGAAGAAGCTTCAGGTGAAAAAGTGAGTTTGTTCAATAGATTTATTGATACCATTTCAGGTGTGTTTACACCCACGCTGGGTGTCTTGAGTGCCACGGGTATGATTAAGGGGTTTACCGCTTTATTCGTAGCCTTGGGCTGGCTCAGCAACATATCAGGTACGTATCAAATTCTGAATGCTTTAGGAGATTGCTTGTTCTACTTCTTCCCTATTTTCCTAGGGTATACGTCAGCGAAAAAGTTCAATGCCAACATTTTCATAGGTATGGCGATCGGGGCGTCACTTGTTTATCCGACCTTTAGCACGATAACAGCCTCGGGCAAACCGTTATACATTCTATTTAGCGGTACTATATTTGAGTCACCGGTATATATCACTTTCTTAGGTATTCCGGTCATTCTGATGAGCTATGCATCCACGGTTCTTCCAATTATCATATCCACCTATGTAGGCTCAAAAATAGAAAATTTCTTTAAAAAGGTCATCCCTAGCGTTGTGAGAACATTTTTGGTTCCATTTTTCACCTTGTTAGTTATTGTTCCATTAGCGCTGATTGTGATTGGGCCGCTCTCGACTTGGGCAGGTCAACTGCTTGGCGCAGCCACCCTCTTTGTGTATAACTTAAGTCCGATGATTGAAGGCATAATCATGGGTGCTTTCTGGCAAGTATTTGTTATTTTCGGGTTACATTGGGGTCTTGTTCCTATCGCTATGAACAACTTGGCGGTGCTCAAATTCGATCCGATCCTTGCTGCGACGCTGGGAGCCTCCTTTGCTCAGACAGGTGTTGTGCTGGCGATTTTGTTCAAAACCAAAAATGTAAAGCTGAGATCCCTCTCCATTCCAGCTGTCATCTCCGGGATCTTTGGTGTAACAGAACCCGCGATTTATGGGATTACATTACCACGTAAGAAACCATTTATTTTAAGCTGTATAGCGTCTGCAGTGGGCGGCGGCATTATAGGCATGATGGGAACGAAAGGGTATATCATTGGCGGCTTGGGTATTTTCGCGATTCCAAGCTATATTAATCCGTCAGGAATAGACAGCGGATTTTATGGGGCTGTTATCGGTATCCTGGTGAGCTTTGTATTAGGCTTCTTGCTTATGTTCTTTGGCGGATTTAAAGATGATGAGGTGAAAGAAACGAAAAAAGAAGCGAGTACAACAGGTGCAGTAAAAGGAGGAGAAGTATTAGTAAGACAGGAGACGGTGATCAGTCCGTTAATGGGTGACGTAAAACCGTTATCTGAGGTAACCGATGAAGCCTTTTCCACAGGTGCTCTGGGTAAAGGGATTGCCATTGAGCCTTCCGAAGGCAAGGTCGTTTCACCTGTAGATGGTGTCTTAACATCCTTATTTTCGTCAGGTCATGCCATCGGCATTACCAGTGATCAGGGTGTGGAGATCCTCATCCATGTAGGCAAGGATACAGTCAAATTAAAAGGAAAATATTTTTATCCCAAGGTAAAACAAGGGGAAGCCGTCAAAAAGGGACAACTGCTCATGGAGTTTGATATGGAGGCTATCAAAGAGGCAGGTTACGTTCTGACTACCCCTGTGATCGTTGCCAACACTGCTAGTTACTTGGATGTTATTGAGACAGAGAAGAAGACGATTGGTTATAAAGAAGATTTGTTGACGGTCATGGTCTAACAGTCAGCGCGTACCTATCCCATAGGTATGCGCTGTTTGAATTTAAAACCGTCTTCTCTTCAGGAAACTACGGTGAATGTATACAGATTAGGAGATCACCATAGTCAATAGTATGTTAATTCACTAAACACATGGGATGAAAATGTCGAAATAGAGGGGAGGACGGATAACAAAATATAAGGAAGTGGATACATATTATGAATCAAGTAGAAGCTGTTTTGTCTGCCATGCCGTTTATTAGAGAAGCTGCACGACATGATGTTTTAATATCTGTAATGGATAAAGAAAAATTTCTATTCTTTCAGTCGGGGAAAAGTTTAGTCTATGACTTCAAGGCAGGCGACCCTCTCCCTGATGTACACAAGAACTTCAAAATGCTAGTAGGTGGAGAAAAGACCCGAGTTCGCTATGATGCCGAAGTTTTCGGGTTTGCTGCTGATTCTTACTTTCATCCGATAAAGAATGAACAGAATGAGATTGAGGCAGTAATGTGCATCACCTATAGTATGGATAATCAGGATCAACTGAAGAAGTTGATGAGCCAAGCAGAGGATGTTACAAGCAAGCTAGTGGAAGGGATTCAGCATGTAGCAGCCCATTCGGAGGAGCTTAGTGCGACAGCCGAGGACATTTTAAGCAATACGAAAAAGGCGGTTGAGGACTCTGGTAATGTGACTGAGGTGGCTGGCTACATCAAGGAAATTTCAGAGCAGACAAACTTGCTTGGACTAAATGCAGCCATTGAAGCTGCTCGGGTGGGTGAGGCAGGAGCAGGATTTGGGGTTGTTGCCGCAGAAATCCGCAAGATGTCTACGGGCACCAAGGAAGCCACTGGGCGAATTGAGCAATCCTTGCAAGCTGTCAGACAATCCGTTTATAGTATGGAACAAGAGATTGCGCAGATTACAGTATCCTCCCAAGAGCAGGCCAAGCTTGTGTCGGAGTTTATGAATATTATTGATCAATTAAATGAAACCAACCAAGGCTTGAGAGGTTTAATAGAGAAAATTACAGATGATGTTAATGCAAAATAAAGAATGGAAAAGTCTCGGTCTGTGAATTGTGCATTCTGTCATGGAAATGTAGATCACAGGGCGAGGCTTTTTTTAAGTTTATTTAGATGAATAACTTGGAGTGGATATATGTATGAATCTGAATGGGTTGAATGAACAGTGTTACACAGAACTAGATAAATCCATCAGAATCATTCATGAAACGGTTAATGAGGAGGATGACGTTCACTATTGGTTAGATACAAATGGGAAAAATGAATTAGTTATTATTTGTTCCCCATCACAGCAACATGTGCACAAGGTAAAGGGGATCATTAAACGCTCGATTTATGAATGAGATCCATTATCCATAATCAAATCTTTTCCGATATAATAGTGAAAAGAAGCCAATAGAACAAATACTACCTCAGAGAGGTGATTTACGATGACCGTTGATATTCTCCGACGTAATAATGTAAAAGTGTTGGGTACAGGCAGCCAGACGATTGTATTTGCTCACGGCTTTGGATGCGATCAGGATATGTGGCGTTATATCGTCCCTAGCTTTATCGACAACTACCAAATCGTCTTATTTGATTACGTTGGTTCTGGAGATTCCCAAATAAAATACTATGATTCCCAAAAATACAGTGACTTGCAAGGGTATGCCCAAGATGTGCTGGATATTATGGAAGCGTTAGAATTACAGAATACCATATTCGTCGGACACTCCGTTAGCAGCATGATCGGAATGCTCGCATCCATCCGAAGCCCTCAATATTTTGAACGCATTGTCATGCTCGGTCCTTCTCCACGCTATGTGAATGATCTGCCTTCTTATTATGGAGGCTTCGATAAGAGTGATATTGATGAATTACTGGATATGATGCAAATGAACTTTATTGGCTGGGCTAGTTATATGGCGCCCATTGCTATGCAAAATCCCGAGCGAGGGGACTTAACCGAAGAGTTGGAAAAGGCATTTTGCTCCAGAGATCCTCATGTTGCACGGCAATTCGCAGAGGTTACATTTTTTTCGGATTGCCGTGTCGAGCTTCAGCATGCTTCGGTTCCTACGCTTATTCTCCAGTGCTCGGACGATAGTATTGCCCCGATTGAAGTAGGAAATTACTTACATGCTCATCTTAGAAATAGCAGGCTTCAACAGATGAAAGCAAAGGGGCATTACCCTCACCTAAGCCAACCAGGAGAAACGAGCGATTTAATCAAAGAATATTTAGCAAGTGTGCAATAACAGAAGAAAGGCAGTCATGCAATGGATATTCAATTAGATAAAGCTCCCTGTGGATATTTTTCAATTTCGGATTCCGGGATCATTCAATCGGTGAATCAAACTTTATTGGATATGCTTCTTTATGACCGTAATGAATTGCTCGAACGGCCGATCGAATCCACAATGTCTGTTACCAACAAGCTATTTTTTCATACTTATTTTTATCCCTACATCCAGTTGTACGGGCGTGTCGATGAGATGTACTTTTCGTTCCGGACAAGTGATCGACAGGATGTGCCTGTACTTCTAAACGGGGTTCGCCAGGAACGCAACGGAGAAGCTGTTATTGATTGTGTAGTGCTTGTGATGCGTAAGCGAATTGAACATGAGAAAGATATACTACAGACCAAAACCAAGCTTCAGGAATTATATCAGGCTACGAATGAAGCAAACCAGAAGCTTGAACGGTTGCACGAAGAATATGAAATCAAACAGCAGGAACTAGTGCGGATCAATCACCAGCTAGAAACGATGGCGTCAACCGACCCGTTAACTGGGCTTAAAAATAGAAGATATTTTCAAGATCAATTACAAATCCGCCTAGCCTCCTTTCAAGAGACCGGAATACCTTTTTCGCTGCTGATCATTGATATTGATCGTTTCAAAAGCATTAATGACACTTATGGTCATCCGGTGGGCGACTTGGTGCTCACTAATCTGGCTGAATTACTACAATCCATGTCACGGGAAATGGACATTGTCGCTCGTTATGGTGGCGAGGAGTTTGTCATTATTCTTCCAGGCAACGATCAAGAGGATGCCATTCGTACAGCAGAAAGATATCGCTCCACGACGGCCTCAAGGGATTGGGGAGAATACAGCATTACTGTGAGTATTGGCGTGGCAACGGTTACGCAAGCGGATACGGAACAATCGATCGTTCATCAAGCGGATTTGGCTCTGTATGCTTCCAAGAGTGGCGGGAGAAACCGGGTCACGCATGCAGCAAGTCTTGTAAAGAGATAGATAGAGGCTTCATTAACTATATGAAGAGCTGGGGAGGATAAAATGGGCGAAGCGTACAAGCTGGACTGTGATATCTGTGCTTATACTGAGAACATATTTGTGGGGTTTGGTTTATTATATATGCGTTTGGAATCCATTGCTTTGTTTGTACAGGATGCTGCTCTTAAGCGGCGCATAGAAGAATTCATAGGCAACCCTTCGACGACATATGATGCTTATGACGCTCTGTATGTGTGCCCGGTCTGTCAGGCCATCCGCAATGAATTGTTTATTGAGATGGAATCGGACTCATCACAGTATAAAATTTCTTATGCTTGTCCTAGATGCGCGAGTGTTATGCAGCAGGAACACATTGAAAACAATGTGCCGGTTCATTTAAGTTGCCCAGCATGTGAGAAGGGTAAATTGAAGGCAACGTTTTATATGGATTGGGATTAATAGATTCCCCGAATATCTCCACAGCATACTCCAATAAGCCTGGTCAAACCAGTCAAATTCAGCTAATATTAATGATAACGATTCTCATTTGTGGTATCAGAATGAATGAAAACCTTTGAGGTGAACGCCTGTGAATTCAAATTCGTTATCATTAATATATCAGCATTATTTAGAAAAAACTCCGTTTAGAAAACAAAACGAGCATACGTATATGATGTTACCAGAAGCGGGCGACGGACATATTTACCGAGTTACGACTTACAGCGGAATCGAGATTGTGTATTCGCATATTCAATATCACGAGCCTTATCCGACGAACTTTGCCTCCAGAGGACAAATGATTGAACTTCAATTTGCACTTTCGGGTCAACGTCATGTAAATATAGCTGGTCTGGACTACACACTCCCGATAGGGCGGGGTGCTCTTATTTTTTTACAGGATTTCAAAGCATATTTCCATCCTCCCGTTAACGAACAATACCAATCCTTTGCGCTTGGCATCCCTGTTTCGTTGTTTAATTATGCAGCTTCACAGTTGGCAGCTCGTCGACAGGTAGCTATTGAATTTAATCAAATTTTGAAGGGTGCTGCGTTCCATCATCTTAGTTTTGAACTGGATCACAGAAGTATAGTGATGATTGAACATTTGATCAAAGACTTGAAAAGTGTGCATAGATCGCCTTTATTAATGGAAGCAGCGGCACTAGAGATTTTGAATAGGTTTATGATTCAATTATTTGATTTAACCCCCATGCCCGAAGGCTTATCTAAAGGGGATGTTAGAAAGTTGCATATGGCTCGGCAAATCCTTGAATCCAGTATGATTGATCCTCCTTCACTGATCGCATTATCCAAAAGAGTGGGATTAAACGATTTTAAATTAAAAAAAGGATTCAAAGCGTGTTTTGGAACGACTGTATTTGAATATTTGCGCCAAATTCGTCTTGATTATGCGATGAAGCTGCTTAGAAGCCAGGAAAGCAATGTAACAGAAGCTGCGATGGCTGTAGGATACAGTAATGTGAGTGCATTTTCAGAGCAATTTTTCCGGGAATACGGAGTGAAGCCATCATCTTTGAAGAAAGTATTTTAAAAATTCTGTTTTGACCATTTTAAAAAAATATCAAGGTAACAAAAAGCTGGAACCCTGTATAGATAGGATTCCAGCCTTTTTATTTGGTGCTTATTTCACGAAAGTTTCAATGCCATCTGTATTGATGGTTGAAGTATGGGTACGAGACGCTTCTTCAATATTTTTGAATGCCCAGTAATCTGTTGGTACATCCTTCCATGTAGCCTGAATGGTTCCTTCCAGGGGGCCTCGTTTTAAGATCGTGTTCAAAATTGTAACGGTTTCTACGCGTGTTATATATTTATTGGGTTGGAAGCTTCCGTCGTTATAACCGGTAATCCATCCTGCATTAGCTAGCGCTATAATGGAGTCTTTTGCCCAATGCTTTTCGATATCGATATAAGGAGACGTTGTGGTTTGTGTTCCTTTAAGCTGCTTCCAGGATGCGAGTATTGCTGCCATTTCTGCACGAGTGATGGGTTGCTCTGGTCGAAATGTTCCATCTGCATATCCATTCATGAGGTGCTGTGTCGTAAGTGCTATAATCGAATCCTTTGC
Source organism: Paenibacillus sp. TSM33 (assembly GCF_056099025.1). Classification (NCBI taxonomy): domain Bacteria; kingdom Bacillati; phylum Bacillota; class Bacilli; order Caryophanales; family Paenibacillaceae; genus Paenibacillus; species Paenibacillus sp. TSM33. The sequence goes on along the minus strand of NZ_JBLZXB010000017.1, from coordinate 1,200,571 downwards.
CCAATACGTGCTAGGTACATCTTTGTATGTCGTTGAGCCTACTTTTGTCTCCAACTTTATAATCCTAGCCATCATCGCAGCGGTTTCAGCCCGTGTAATCGACTGGTCCGGTCTGAATGTACCATCCTGATAACCCGTTATATATTTTTCATGCGTAACCTCGGATTGCTCTACTGGCATGATTTCTGGAGTCGGTAAAACCGTTGAAGAAACCGATGGTGATGAAGCTGTGGTTGTTTCACTGGAAAAAGATGAATCACTGCTATCCGTGTTATCCTTCTTATCTTTTTTATTGCTACTGCTGCTGTCGTTACCAGTAGTAGCACCGGTTCCGCTCGTACTTCCAGTACCACCAGTGCCTGCATCTCCGTTTACAACCTGTATATACGCTTCAGAGGTACTCGGCGCGAATCGAGCATCCCCGCTGTATATAGCAGTGATCGCGTGGCTTCCCACACTTAAGTCTCTTGTAGTGTAGTACCCATTGGCATAGCCGTTCGAAATGCCCACTGGCTCCATCGTCAGCGTATCTAATACATTCATGCCGTCCATAAGGATGACCGTTCCGGTTAAATCGCCCGAAGTTTGTGGGTTCGAAGTTGTTCTCACGCTAAACCTTACTTCTTGGCCGTGACTAGACGGATTCGGCGAACTCAGTACTGTAGTTACTGTAGGTCTCAGTGAAGGTGTAGTCGTAGGTGTAGATGCATTTACGACCTGAATGTATGGCTCAGATGTGCTGGGAGCAAATCGAGCATCCCCACTGTAAATAGCTGTAATCGGATGACTTCCCACACTTAAATCGCTTGTGGTGTAGGTCGCAGTGGCATATCCATTCGCAATGCCATTTGGCCTCATCGTCAGCGTATCTAATATATCCGTACCGTCCATAAGGATAACCGAGCCGGTTAAATCTTTCGTAATTTGTGGGGTTGAGATGGTTTTGAGGCTAAACGTTACGGATTGACCTTGTTTAGAAGGATTTGTCCAACTCGTTACTGTGGTTTCAGTAGCATACACGGCATCCGTTACACTAGGTACTGGTGAGGAGGTTGCATACACTGCACTCTCGGAAAAACTCCATGTCCAGGTTCCAAATAAAACGATAACAGCAAGATAAGATAAACAAAAAGACTTGATTTTACGCATAAATTTCCTCCATAAAATTCCGGTGTCACGATGAACTTACTAGGATCCTCCATGATGACTAACCTACTAATATAATTTTTCTTTCTTACACTACTGATTTACTATACTAAATGCCTCTGAACCAATTCTGAACCAAATCGATAAAAACCGTGCCCAATTCACATCGCTAGAAGGGGATCACGATTTGCGAGCCTTTTCCGTAATTTCTCAGAGCAAATGCAAATAGGGTCAACCAGAAAGAAATGGTTGACCTCATAATATGAATGACAGTTTAGCGTGATATTTTGGAAAGACTTATTCCGTTAGTATTTAAATTTGACCGTTAGATCCTGTAATTTCTGTGACATATCCGACAAGGTCGTTGCCAGGCTGGTGATCTGCTGCATCGAAGCTAGCTGTTCTTCTGCAGACGCTGCAATATTCTGCGAGTTGTCCGCCGCTTGGAGCGCCAGACTCGATACGTTTTCTCCACTTGCTGAAATTTCCTGGACACTTGCGGTTATTTGCTCCGTGATGCTTGCAAGCTCTTCCGTTTGCTGTGCGATATGATTGGTGGACGCCACAATTTTATTAAACTGCTGCTCCGTCTCATTGGCAATTTTAATGCCGGAGTCGACATCCTGTTTTACGCGTTCCATGGTCTGAAGCGAATGCTCCATATCTTTGCGCATATTCTGAATCAACTCAGAAATCTGCCCGGAAGACTGATTCGATTGTTCGGCCAGTTTTCTTACCTCTGAAGCAACTACGGAGAAACCGCGGCCTTCTTCGCCTGCACGGGCAGCCTCAATCGAAGCATTTAAGGCAAGCAAATTGGTCTGCTGTGCGATATCCGTAATGGCATGTAGCATCGTGTCGATCTGTTGAGTGCGTTCATCCAACATTCTCATAACCGCATCGGTTTCATTGACAGAATGGTTAATCAAGTCCATTTGCTTCACTGTATGTTGTACAGCAGTACCGCCAAGGCTCGCCATTTCCATCGCGTCTGCAGACGATTCAGCAATAGTCAAGGAGCTATCCGTAATCCGTTGCATACCTATTGAAATTTCCTCAAGCGAGCTGGTTGTCTTCTGAAGCATCAGTTGCTGCTCCTTCGCACCGGCCGCCGATTCCTGAATCGCAATGGTGATATGCTCGGTTGCCTGTCCAGTGTGCTCTGCTCCAAGGGTCAATTCTTTCGAGGAAGCAGCGACCTGCTTTGTGGACAGGTTTACTTCACCGATCAAATATCTAATATTTTTAATCATATGATTGAAATCCTGTGCAAGCTCGCCAACCTCATCTTTTGAATTAATTTTGACTTCTTCGACCGTTAAATCACCGTCCGCAACTGCGTTAAGCCGCTTTGCAATCATGATAATAGGCTTCGTAAAACGTCCCGAAACAAAGCCTACGATAATTGCTCCCAGAATAACCGCAACAGTCATAATAATCAGGACAATGTAAAGGACCTTGGTCGCCCCGCTGTTAAATTCGTTAAAATATGCTCCAGAACCGATGATCCATCCCCAATAAGGATCCCTTTCAACGTACGAAATTTTCGTCTCCACTTGATCTGTACCAGGTAAAGCCCATTTATAAGTGACGAATCCCCCGCCGTTTGTACCGGCTTTTACAAACTCTTTTCCCACATGCACACCGTCTTCCGATACGGCATTTATTAAATCCTGGCCTTCGTTTGAAGGGTTCATCACTGAAACGGCATCTTGGTTGACTGCCCACGGATAACCTGTTTTACCCACAGTATATTTAATCTTTACCGGTCTTTTGTTATTAGCATCTTTTACACCGAGCAACTCGATGCGCAGTTTTTCCTGTGCTTCCTCCAATGTTAAATTACCGGCTTCAACTTGCCCATTGAGGAAACTAATCATACCAATTACCATTTGCACACTATTCTTAAGTGCCACTTTGCCTGATTCATTCATTTCATTCTTGGAAACAACATAAGAACTGATTCCAATCACGAATGTGGGCACAATTAAAATAATCAAGCACATTATGGTTAACTTCGTTCTTAATGATCTCACCTTCATGATTGATCCTATCTTTGTTTTCACTGCGATTTCCCCCTTAGACATCGATGTACAGACTCAACCCACTCCTACGGTAGTTGCAAAAGGGTAAAAGACTGTACATCATATATCGTAATATCATGCCAGGAAATGAAGCTCTCTCAGCCTGGCTGCTGTTTTATATGCTAAATTAAATCCGTTTAACCGCAAATTTATCCGTCTATAGGCAGTAGCTTTTTGGCATGCTCCGTATACTTCTGCATAGAGAGAAACTATAACAGAGGAGTGTGCGAGGATGAATAGAATAAAAGGGAGCATCTTTTTCAGTGTTTTTGTGGCTATGCTAGGGCTCATGCTCATTGCTCCAATTATGCCGCCCCTTATTCGTGAATTAGGCTTAAGAGAAAGCCATTCCGGAATAATTATATCGCTTGGTTCTATAACGATGGCTTTAATGGCTCCAGTATGGGGAAATCTGAGTGATGCAAAGGGCCGCAAGCCTGTGATTCTGCTTGGTTTCATAGGGATGTGTGTAAGCTGCCTGTTGTTTACACTTACTCTTTTTGCTGGATTACAAGGCTGGCTCAATGGCGGGCTACTCTTAATTCTGCTGATTGTTACACGTGGCCTAATTGGCGGCTTTATCCCGGCGGTGTTGTCATCGTCTCAAGCTTATATGGGGGATGTAACGGGAGGAGAAGAGCGTGGAAGTGGTATGGCTATTATTAGTGCGGCGAATGGGCTTGGGCTGGTATTTGGCCCCGCGATTGCAGGTGCCTTTACTTTAATAGGACTGTTGTGGCCCTTATACTTTGGAATTGTCATTGCCGCTGTTGCATTCGTGGTGTCTCTGCTGGCGATTCCGGCCGCCCAGCCTGTTATTCAGCAAAAACCCGCTCGCATTAATCCCCTCCAGCCAGGTCTAAGAATGTATTTGTTTGCAGGCTTGGTTACGATGATTAGTATTGTGACTATTCAGGTTATAGGTGGTTTTTATTTTCAAGATCAGTTAGGTCTTACATCCGAAGAAACAGCAAGAGTTGTTTCCTTTGGACTTATGTTCTCCGGGACAGCGATGCTGATCGTGCAGATCATCCAGATGAAATGGCTTAAATGGCAGCCTAAGCCGATGATTTTGCTTGGTTCTCTATTCCTGATTGCTGGAATGGCATTATTTCTGATTTCAGCCAGCTTGGTCCTTTACTATGCAGCGTTCTTTATGTTTGGCATAGGCACGGGCTTATTGATGCCCGGATTTATGGCAGGTGCTTCGCTTTCGGTCAGTCAAGGACAGCAAGGGGGGGCAGCGGGGCTGGTAGCTGCGGTACAGGGAATTTCCGCGATCATTGCTCCTATTTTGACGACCACCTTATATCGAGTAGACAAATATATCCCCTTTATTCTTATAGCGGTTCTGGTTGCTTGTATGGCTATCGTTATGCTGGGGGTAAGAAAGGGAGATGGGAATAGTAAACCTGTGCCTGACAAGGTATGATAAATAAAAGAGTGGTTAGATGAATCCATAGGCATCCGGCGTATACTCACCGGAAGCCTATATCTATTATAATAAGTTATAAGAAATTTCAGGAAAATCAGAAGGGAGTGAAGAGCTTATGGAAATCCGACAAAAATGGGTAGCATTAAACAAAAAATACACCTTGTACGCACTCAGGTCTTTAAATCAGGTTTTTTGAAAACGTGTTCCTGTTGTGGACGGCAGACCGATATCTGGTATACGGGTCCCTTTTATACAGCATTGTCTTATGAGGCGATCTGTCCTTGGTGTATTGCGAATGGCAGCGCTGCGAGCATGTTACAGGGAACATTTCATGATCCTGCTTGCTGTGCGCAACTGGAGGAACCAAAGCTGGATGAGTTGCTGCATCGGATTCCCGGCTATGAGGCATGGCAGGCCACCGCGTGGCTGGATCACTGCGATGACTACTGTGTTTTTATAGATTTTGTTGGCTGGAAGGAGCTTGTCAGTAGGGGGATAGAAAATGATGTTAATTATTTCAGTCAGACATTGCAAGGAGTATCTCTTATATGGGGACTATGACTGAAACCAAGTGAATTTTCTGAGGTGAATGAGAAGGTGAAACCCAATTTAGGGGTGGTTCTAATTAAGGAGGAGTTCATAAAATTGGAGGAGTGCAGATGGGTTGGGAGTATGGAATTAAGGTCGCGAGATGCGATGAGGCTGAGGGAAGAAATGTGCAGAGTGCTGGAAGAAGAGAAATGCACTGCAGATTGGTTCGAGTTATAGCCGAAGAAAGGAGTGGGTGAGATTGAGTAAGAAGGACAAAAAAGAGATTCAGACACTAATCTATCGCTATAGCGGTCCACGAGCCAATATTGGATATACTTTTGAACCGCTGCGTTATGGGGATACTGAGGAACCGAAGCTGGAGGAGATGATATTCATCTACGCAGATGACTTTGATATCGTGCTGTCTGCGTTAAAGTCCAAATATCCACTTGTCGATCCTGATACGGGAGAAACGTATGAGGCTTTTGACCCCTGCTGGGATAATCCGATTCAGGCATCGGTATGGTATGAAATTTTAACACAATTGGATACTTGGCCTGCCAAGGAGCCAGAATTACGCCTATTTATCGATTCCTTTACAGCATGGGTCAGAGCGCATCTGAAGCAAGCAGATGGTATTATCGTGACCGGAAATCTGTAGTGAAGGCCATGCACTGAAATCCGTATTTTTGCTGCCCCTCGCTTCGAGGGGCGACCGGACGGTGAGCCACTGAGTCGAGTGCCTGGTTCTTTGCAGTACACGCGACAGTCTCCTTGTTGTAACTGGATTATTAACGGTGCTTTTGGTTTTTGATTAACGTTTGCTCCAATTCGGTATCTCCCATAAATTTGCTGGCAGATACAGCAAGCTGATATTGATTGGTCCCCATATTGTTAGCGGCAGGTTGAAGAATCCCTTTTATTGTTTGCCATAATGAAGAGGCCTGCAGGCTTTCTGCCCCAAAATGCAAGATGATATGGATACAGGAGGTAATAATATTGCGACCAAGTCCGTACAGGAACCATTCTTTTTCCTTCGTAATAAGCGGAATAATGGTTACCATCGTTTCCCACGCTTCATCCAATCGTCCTGTTTCAATGAACTTCTCTGCCAAGTTAGATGCAGTAGAACAGTAATTATGATGATTTCCTTCTGTTTTCTCTATTTCGGCCAGCTTTTTGAGGGCTTCAATTTCACCTTCTGGATGGTTGCGCCATCTCTCATGATAAACGAGTGCCTGTAAATTTTCTTTGTTCCATTTCGTCTGCTCTCTGATCCACAAATCGATAAATAATGATAGATACATATCTTCTCCGAGTTCACTCGCGATATTGATGCAATCTTCAAGATCAGCTGTATTTTTGCTGAATAAATATGTTTCCAAAATCAACTCAGGGTCAAACCCGGCATATGTATCGAAATTGGCCTCCTTGGCCTGCTGGAACAAAATTTGGTCCTGCTCACGCTCATACTTTTGCAGTAAAAAAACGGCGTAATACAGAGCATCGCCAATCCCCTGAAAACTGTTCGTTTCCCTGTCTATAATCTCGTTAACGAGCAGCCTTCTCACAATCGGTTCGTAACGCGGGGCATCTCGATCCTCACGATTATACATCGCCAAAAGCACCTTCAAGCGATTGGTATAATGGGCATCACTTTTTCCATACTCCTCACTGTGTTGCTCCAAATAGTCAACCTTCGAAAAATCGGCGTGATCACTTATTAGACTCTGCAGCATTTCATCATAAGGTGCCATCATCTGATCCAGCAGCTTTTTGTAGTTTGTTTCCAATACTGTGATTCTCCTTTCTTGATCGGCTTTATACTACAATCCATATGTACAAAACACAAGCGATTTCCTTTTGAGAGGGGATCGCTTAGTGTGGCAGCGCTGTATACACGTACATATTTTTCTAATAAGCCCATTTTAAGATTCAATATAAGGGGTGGACATTCAACACCTGTAAATCAAGCATACAACATGCAGGGATACAACATTGCGCACAACTATTGGAAGCGTTTTAATTTGAGTATAGAAACACAAAAGAAGACCTCAGGGAGGACATACGAATGCTAAAAGTGAAAGCGCTTAGATGTGAACATTTAAACAATCCGATTGGACTGGGTTGCCTAAAGCCGCGACTAAGTTGGCAAATTGAATCTGACAACATATATGTTTCCCAAAAACGCTTCCAATTGCAGGTATCCAAAAATCCTGCTTTTGAACCGCTGCTCTGGAATCATTTTTCCTATTCGGAGCAATCTATTCTGTTTCCCTATGAAGGTCCTCCACTGGAATCAGGACAACGATATTATTACCGGGTAAAAGTTTGGGCTCAGGGAGCGGGTGATACCGAACCGGAGGAATCGGAATGGAGTGAGTTGGGCTTTTGGGAAATGGGACTGCTCCTTGAGCAGGACTGGAAGGCACAATGGATTACAGTGAAGGAACGCAGCATCCATGAACAGTTTCAGACAAGAGCCCCTTTTGCCGCTTCCAAGTGTTTTTCAGTTGAGGGAAAAGTGAAAAAAGCAGTCATTTATGCCACAAGCCTTGGTTTGTATGAGTTGGAGCTCAATGGACAAAGAGTAGGCGATGCCTACTTTACCCCGGGATGGACAGATTATAACGATCGTGTCCAGGTGCAGGCCTATGATGTAACTTCTACCGTTCGAGAGCAACATAATCGAATCACTGCCACGGTGGGAGAAGGCTGGTACAGCGGCTATCTAGGCTGGCAAAAGCGCAAGGATACCTATGGGAACACAAATGCTTTGCTATTTCAAATGAAGATTAACTATGAAGATGGCCGTTCAGAACTCATTTGCTCAGATTCTTCCTGGGAGGAAACGAGCTGTGCCATTTTGATGTCGGACATTTATAACGGCGAAATCTATGATGCCAGATTGGAGCAGCAGGCAGGCGAGCATTGCTCCTTGAATGAACGGAAAATGATGCAGATCGTCCCGTTCCCGTTAAGTCATCTGGTTGCTCAGGAGAACGAGCCTGTCCGTGTAATGAACCGATTAAAGCCTGTTGAGCTGATTCAAACGCCTAAAGGCGAGCTGGTCCTTAATTTGGGTCAAAATATGGTAGGCTGGCTGGAATTTAAAGTTGAAGCTCCTGAGGGTACGGTTCTGAACCTGGTACATGGTGAAGTGCTGGATCAGCAAGGTAACTTTTACCGGGATAACATTCGGGATGCGGCGCAGCAGATTACGTACATTTGCAGCGGCAAGGGGACGGAGATATTTAGGCCGCATTTTACTTTTCAAGGCTTCCAATATGTGAAGCTAGAGGGCTTTCCGGCTGGTGTAGCGATTGAAGATTTTACAGGCGTTGTTTTGCATTCAGATATGGAGACAATTGGCTTGTTCGAGACATCCGATCCGAAGCTGAACCAACTCCAGCACAATATTGTGTGGGGGCAAAAGGGGAACTTCCTGGATGTGCCGACCGATTGCCCGCAGCGTGATGAGCGATTAGGCTGGACCGGCGATGCTCAGATTTTTGCCAGAACGGCCAGCTTCAATATGAATAGTGCTTCCTTCTTCCGAAAGTGGCTGAAAGATTTGGCTTACAACCAGCTGGAGAATGGGGCTGTGCCTTTTGTCGTGCCGGACGTCCTCAAAGGAACCTTTGCAGATAATATGGACAAAACGACGGCAGCATGGGGGGACGCGGCGGTCATATGTCCGTGGACTATCTATCAATGTTATGGGGATAAGCAAATTTTAGCTCAGCAGTATGACAGTATGAAAGCATGGGTCGATTATATCCGCGCCCAGGGGACCGAGGAACATCTGTGGGATACCGGCTTGCAGCTGGGAGACTGGCTGGCGCTGGATAGCGAGGAAGGAAGCTACTTCGGAGCGACCGACGGAACGCTGGTAGCGACTGCATACTTTGCGTATTCGACTCATATTTTGGCGCAGACGGCCAAACTGTTGAATCGCTATACCGATTACAACACCTATCAAAGCTTGCATGAAGGGATCAAAGCCGCTTTTGCGAACCGTTATTTTGATGACACTGGCAAGCTGACTTCGAATACCCAAACTGCACAGGTTGTGGCTCTGAACTTCGGATTGGTACCAGAAAGGTATAAAAAGCAAGTGATCCAGGAGCTCGTACGGCTGATAGAAAAAAATGATATGCATCTGGATACCGGCTTTGTAGGCACACCCTATCTATGCCTGGTTTTATCCGACAACGGCTATACAGATGTAGCTTATAAGATTTTATTCCAGAAAGATTATCCTTCCTGGCTCTATCAGGTTGAACGTGGGGCCACGACCATGTGGGAGCATTGGGACAGCATCAAAGTGGACGGCTCCTTCTGGAGCACTGATATGAACTCGTTCAATCACTATTCGTACGGTTCAGTTGGAGACTTTATGTACCGAAATATTGCCGGAATCGATGTGCTTGAAGCGGGCTATAAAAAGTCACGGTTAGCACCCAAACCGCCTGTTAATCTTACTTCGGCCCATGGCAAGCTGGAGACACCATATGGTGCGCTTGCTGTCCATTGGGAAATCGTGAATGAGGAAATGCAGATGACGGTTCACGTACCGCATAATACGACGGCTGAGATTACGCTTCCAGGCGTTATGGAGCTGGATGCACTACAACAGACCATTACCACACAATACCCGTCCATTCAGTATCCGCCTGGTAATGTGCCACAAGAGCCGACCGGAAAATTAGGTTCTACCGGAGATCAGGCGATTTTCCAAAAGAGCGGAGACCATGAATTGACGTTTATCGTCGGGTCTGGACAGTATACGTTCCAATACAAATACAACCAGAGACTAAATAACATAGACTAGAGGTGAGAAGCTTGATGAATATCAAAAACAAAATATGGTTTAAAACAGCGTTGCTGTCCATTTCCTTAGTCCTGACATCAGCGAGTGCTATTTCGGCTGTCATCCCGATGATGCTGAACCAATTCCCGGGAGTCTCCAGTTCGCTGATTGAAAGCGTAGTTACGATCCCGTCTTTCTCGATGATGCTGTTTGTACTGCTGAGTGGTCCGATCTCATCTCGCCTGGGTAAAAAAAATACAGTCCTGCTAGGACTTTTGCTCGTGGTCATAGGAGGAATACTTCCTATGCTCACTACAAACATTACATGGATTCTCGCGTTGCGTTTGGTGCTAGGCGCAGGTCTGGGGATGTTCAATTCACTGGCTGTCAGTTTAATTAGTGATTTTTTTGAAGGGGACGAACGGGCTCAATTGGTAGGCTTTCAAAGCGCTGTACAAGGGCTCGGAAGTAGCTTGGCTACCTTTGTGGCAGGACAGCTTGCCCTGATCGACTGGCCGTTTGCCTTTTTATGTTATGCGATCACGATTCCTATCGCACTGTTATTCTTTTTTATCATCCCTGAACCAGAGCGTGGGGAGCCTACAGTGAGCACGACAGGAACGGGTAACAAGAGTGGGCGAATATCCCTACCTGTACTTGGCTTAGGGGCTACACTATTCCTGTTTATGACCTTTATCATGATTGTGTATACCAAAACAGGTATTATGATTGCTGAAAAGAGTATGCCTAACGCAGGGTTTTTAGGGACCGCTTTGACGCTGTTCTCCTTGTCAACCATGATTGCAGGCTTATTGTTTGGTAGAATATATAAGTGGTTCAGAAATTACGCACCCTTTATCTCCAGTCTATTAACAGCGACAGGCTTTGTCCTACTGTGGTTTGCTCAGAATGTGACGATGGTTACGGTTGCCATGCTGATCATTGGCTTTAGCTTTGCACTGTTTATTCCTTATATTTTTACCATACTAACTAAAATCGTACCTAAGGGTAGTGAGACGATATCTATTTCGATTGCAATGGTGGGCTCCAATTTGGGAGCGTTTGCTTCGCCTTATATCATCAAGTTAGTTGGGGTGTTGTTCGGGAATGAAACTGCCTCATTTGCCTTTCTCGTTTCAGCGATTGTATTTATGATCGCTGCACTCCTCTGTCTGGGAATCGCTATTAGAGGAAAGGGAAGCAAAACTCAGACGGCAGTTCACAGTTAATGGGAGTCTGAAGGAGGAGTCTGTGTTTATGAACCTGCATGAGTTGGATCAGTTGCTGAGAAGTAAAACTGAAATTGAGCTTCTGCAACAACAAAGCAATCAGGTGATTAATGATCTCTCCAAAGAATCGGAGAATGAGCGATTTTTGATATGAATCAGAATATGTATCGAATGCCCGCTTTATTTTTCTTCGGAGAACATGATATTTATATTAGCAAGCGCAATAGATTTGCTCCGATGCTGGAGCACATGCATGAATTTATTGAATTAAACTATGTTTACTCAGGTAAGTGCAACCAAATCATAGCGGGCAAAGAGATTCAGCTTTGTGAAGGTCAAGTGTGTGTTCTGGATAAGGATGTACCGCACAGCATCTCTCCTTTGGGAGAAAACGATATACTGATTAATATCCTTCTGCAAAGAGAAACGATCTCGTCCCTCTTTCTACAGCGGCTATCCAAGAAAAAAAGTCTGATCGGCGAATTTCTCGCCAACTCTGTCCTCCAGCATCAGCACCATAATCACTTTATTATTTTTGAGTCGCAGCATAATGAGAACCTTCAGTATATATTGCGTAGAATCTTGATCGAATATTTTTCCAGGCAAGAGGATTCCATGGAGTTGGTCAAGGCTTATTTGCCAATCGTATTTGGAGAATTGGTTCGTGTATTGGAAAGCGAGCATAATATTCATGTAAACCAGCAGGAAAATCATATTACCTCTATTCTGAATTATATAGAAGAGCATTATCAGCATTTAAGCCTACAGCAATTATCTAACCATTTTAATTACAATAGCACGTATTTAAGTAATAAGTTGAAAAAAGTAACGGGTCTTACTTACACTCAGCTGATTGCCAACATTAAGCTTAATGCCGCCTATTCTTTGGTTGTGAATACCAACCTGCCGTTCGAAATGATCTTTAAGCAGGTGGGATATAACAGCATGAGTTTTTTCTATAAAAAATTTAAAACCGCGTATGGTGCCACCCCGCAAAATATTCGAAACAAACAAATGAGAAAATGAAGAATACACAAGGACGTCCAATTTGAATTGGGCGTCTATATGTTATAATATCGGCAAATTCATAAGCTAGTAATGTAAAGGGGGGAGCATCCTTGGAGGCGGTACTAAGACGGAGCTGGCCGGAGTGGAACGGAAGATTGCAGAGACGAACCGGGGGCTGGAATAATACGACGTATTTTGTTAAGAGTGGTGGGCGAAGTGGGGTGCTGCGCGTCTATGATACACACAGGGATCGGGACAAAATCGAATTTGAGCATGCGGTTTTGCAGGCGCTGAGCAAGCAATCTCTATCCTTCAGGGTTCCAATGCCAATTCGAACGATTACAGGAGAGACACTTGCACAGGTTGAGAAGGATAGTGGCAAATATGTGTGTCTATTCGAATACATAGAAGGTATATCACCATTGGAGCAGGACTCTAGCTTTGCCTATTCTTTTGGCGAGGCAGCTGGTGAATTGTCTGCCGTGCTTGCAACACTTAATCTTGATATGACCCCAGTCTATCGGCCGTATTATGCTTTGCAGCAATCCTATCCATTATGTAGCCCGGAAGTAATCCAAGGCTTTTGTTTAAACCCGCCGGAGCCTCTCAAGAAGTTACAAGAAGAGCTGCGCCTGATAGGAAAAGTATATGAAGAGATTACAAATTCGCTTCGTGCATTGGAAGAGTTGCCGCATCAGCTTGTTCATGGAGATTTGAACGCTTCTAATTTATTGGTAAAGGATTCTGATCATAGCCAGGTGGCTGCACTGCTTGATTTTGAATTTTGTACGCTAGACGTTCGGGTCATGGAGCCGGCGGTCATTTTGTCAGGATTTTTGGGGCAACCGGAGGAGACCACAGCTGTTCGTGATTTTTGCCGGGGCTTCAGCCGTCGGGTCCGTTTAAGCCAACCCGAGATCGACGCTTTGCCTGTGTTAATGCTGCTTAGGAAGGTAGACGTTTTTCTTCATTTTGTGAGTCGCTTTCTGGAAGGAACAGATCAGCCACACGTGCTGCAAGAACAGGTCAAACAGATTGCGGCCGACTTGCTCCAACTGTCTACCAGCAGTAGCTGGATTCAGGAGGAGTTGGCCCAAGCTGGAACAATGTATGAATAAACGAGCTACATGTCGTGTTATGTTATAATTTCTGGAATAACAGAAATGAAGTCTATTAAATTAAACTCGGAACAGGAGGAGCAGATGAATAGTTGGTTAACGAACGCGTTACGACCCTATTTTGGGCTGAAGACGCTGGAAGAACATTGGGACGTGGTAGAAATTAAAGAAGGATATTTTATTTGTATGGATGGAGATGTTATTCGCAAGCGAATTTCTTCTAAAGAGGATGCTTATGGAGAAGCTGATGTAGAGATTTTTACTCGTGATCGGGCATTTGTTCTACCTAAAACGGCACGTGGCAAAGAGAAAAAGCTGAATTATACAAGTGTTTCGAGCATCTCAGCAGAAGGTGTGTCCTTTTCAGCAGGCATTCGAAGAGATCGTCCTATTAGTTATGTTACTGCTGTGAATAGCAAAACTGGCGTGAGATTGCCCATCACTGGATGTGAGCATTTACATAGTAAAGAAGAGATCATGGATTGGCTTCAACGTTACCCGTCACTTGTACCTAACAACTATGATCGTAAGCTGGATCGATTAAAGCATATGAAAAACCAGCGCTATAAAACCATCCCGGGAGACATCTTTCGTGTGGAAATAGACCTTTTCACAGATGGGTATGTACTGGTCGTCGGTGATTTGCGCCAAATGCAAAAGGATCAGTTGTTTGCAAAGGAGAGCATATGGAACAGTGTCATGACGATGCCTTTATTCGTACGTCCGTATTTGTGTACAAGTCGTGACCGTTCAATAACTTTGGAATCCATCACAGCCGCCCCGTTATCGGATACAACCTGGATTGTCATGGATGATTCCTTTATGCGTGGGGCCTACGAGCGGGTAGGGCATAAAGCATTGGCGGAAGAGGATATTGTGTTTCCGATTGGTTACGGCAGTAGCATAGATAGCAGTAAAGAAAGAATATATAGACTGTCCTGGGGAACGGGCACAATTTCCAAACCGGAAGGGGAGACAGTGTTCAAGTCTGCGCGGGAATTTTTAAATAACGGTGTGTATTCAGGTATCATTACGGACTGTTTTGGTCCTTGGGAAGAGCGGGAGTGGCACAAAACGCTGGATAATCCGTTGTATCGGGAGGAGCGTCGAAAAGCACTGGCCGAATTCGGATTCCCGGAAGACATTTCATACGATGAGTTCAACCGCCAGACGGGAGGACTGACGCGTTCGGAATATCTCGATTATTTGACAAGGACCTATAGCGGAAAAAGAAAGATGAAATGATGCGGTTATACATCCATTTAGGAGGGCCAATGAAATATCTTAAAGATTGTCCGGAACCAGGCATGGGAACCTGGTATTTTGAAATAAACTCAGACGGCGTAGCCTATCGGCAAATTGTGATCCAGGATGACGGCACGTATATTGCTTCTAATCGCAAGCACGAGCAATATCATTTCTTGTTAGCCGAGAAAGCAATTGATGATACAGAGCCCTATTATACGAAAATTACAAAAAAAGAGTTTGAAGAAGTCTGGTCCAACAATCTTCACACCTTCAACAAGGAATGGCAACAAATCAAAAATGCACTGCCCGTTGGGACTAAGGTAAAGGGTTATATTGAAGCCTTTTTCCCACATGGCACGCTTATTCATATTTTCCAGCACAATGCAGTCGGATTGTCAGACACTCGTGTATCTGCAGAGAAGACCCCATCCGAGTGGATGTATCCAAGACATGAGATCACGGCGATTGTCCAAGGCTACGACGAGCTGAATCAGTGGGTGATTTTAGAGCAAACGCAGGTTTTCGAAAATCAGTTCACAGTTTGAAAGATAGATATCGGAATACAGGAAGGGGAATGGACATGCATACGTTAACGGTGGATGAACTGGTGGATCAGGACAACCATGCATGGGAAGAAGTTAGAAATATTCTGCAAGAAGGGAGTAACCCATATCGCATTCTGTCGGCAGAATCGGAATCTGTTAGGGGAGATACGCTCTACCGTTTGCAAGTGAGTACCAAATCGTACTTGGGAACGGTTGCCTATGAAACAGGAGGGATCGTGTTTGATCATGGATGGATCACCTTACTGGGTGCGGGTGGGCCTGGAAATTACGGCAGTTTGGCTTCGTGGAACGGACTACAAGAGCCAGCGAGTGTTCCTGCCCTTGGGGGAATGCTGATTGTGGGCTATGATGCAGCAGGTGGCTTCTTTGGATTGGATACAGGGAAGTTTGGGCGCAGCGGCCATATCTACTATTTTGCACCGGATGCATTGGAATGGGAATCCACAGAGCTGGCCTATTCCGGTTTCTTGAGCTGGTTGGCTGAGGGAGATTTGGGCTTGTTCTACCAGACATTCCGTTGGAATGGTTGGCAGTCGGATATGGAGCAACTTCAGCCAGGAGAGGTATTTGCTTATTACCCGCCGCTATGGACTCAGGAAGGTGGCGGAGAGACCAGCCACAAATCGCCTATAGCGGTAACAGAAGCGTGGCAGGCGGTAATAGATAGAGGCTAGTTCCGCTAATGGGGAGGAGGCGCAGATCATGAATCATTCCATTCAATCCAAACTGATGCAATTGAATGAAATACTTTCTCAAAATAACATTGACCATTATTACATTTATGATTATACAAGTCGCCCCAAGCTGGTACTAGCAGGGAGCTTTGACTTTAGCTATTATCACAACATAGAGATCACTTTTTACGAGGTCTCATTTCTTTCCTGTCCGGGCGGTGTATTTTCAATTGAGTGCTTTAGACTGGCTAATGACAAGGAATTGGAAATATTAAAAACCGTCTCCTACGGATTTGATGAGGGGCCTGTGATTTGTATGGAAGATCAAACGTTTGGCACCCGATTTTTTATTGCTGCTGAAAGCTTGGATTACGAGCTCAAGACCGTTTATTACTATAAACGTGAGAACCTTCAACCTCATGAAAGTATGGCTGAATGGGTTGAAAAAGATGGAGAAGGATGAAAAAGGTAGCAACAACAACTTTTAGAGACGTCAAGGCAGGGAGGTTGGTTATTATGTGGAGTATTCATTTTGAGCAACAGTTTGTAAAATCCCCCGAAGCAACTGGTGAACAAATCGCGAATTTTTTGAGCATATGGAACATCAAGCTATCGGAGCAGGAGATTCACGAAATCCAACAAAGACAAGTGAACCCTTTCCCGAAATCGTCTCCATTTTATGATCAATATAAACCGCTTGATCCTGTGGGCTGGCATCTGCCCCAAGGACAATTTCCTGATAGTTACATAGAATTGCTGAAATATTCTAATGGCGGTGAATTTCAGAATGGAGAACGTTATTTCCAGTTTTTCAATACTGAAGGTTTGAGAGAAATGAACCTCGCCTACGAGCTGCCAGAGTATATGCCGGGTGCCGTGTCGTTTGCGATGGATGGGTGCGGAAATCACTATATGTTTGATATGAGAGAGGAAAAAAGAAACAACGAATACCCCATTCTTTTTGCTCATTCTGGTAGCTTGGGGTATGACGAATGTGAACAGGTTGCCCATTCATTTATAGAGTTGTGTACGGAAAAATGGGCATTATATTGATACTTTTAATAAACATACGCTATATTCCCGGATAATTAATCAAGCATACATTGGAAAACCCGCAAGTTGGGGCCTTTTTATCAGGTCCAGCTTGCGGGTTTTTAACGTTACTTATTTTCATTCATCATTTTCATTAAAACTTGATAGACAATCGGTAAAGTGGTAAAGCCGTCACTTAGTAAAAAGTGCCCCCCATGATCTACTTCGTGAAAATCAGCCTTGATATCCTTCGCTAGTTTCTTACTGAGTGCAAAGGGGACAATTGCGTCGTCCTTTGAAGCTATGACTACACGTGTCTTTAGTGAATCGATGATTTGCTGATCATCCAACTGGTCATTTGTAAATTCATCTAATGATGGTAGGCTTGGCACTGGATCAGTAAAACCGGAAACGAACACGCCGCCACCCAGTGGTTCAGGTATATTTACTTGCTGCAGGTACCTTAATATGGATATACAACCCAAGCTATGACCAATAAAATAGGTGTCTTTATGTAGAACTTTAATATTTTGCAATAGATACTCAATCCACTCATTAAGCTTGGGCGTTTGCGAATTGGGCATTTCTAGTATATTTACCGAAACCCCGTCTTCCTGTAATTTGTCTTGTAACCAAGGAAACCAATGATCTGTTGGAGAAGCTGTGTATCCGTGGATTATATATACTTGTTTTTGATTTTGTATGTTTGTCACCATACGTTCTCTCCCATCATTCAGTGATTTAGTTCATGCTGTGATATGTGTCCCTCTTCGTCTGAGAACTCTTCCATTTAGCAAAATCTCTATGCCTATGAGTATCAGAAATTGTTGATTTACATAGACCATTTTTTATCAGTTTTGGCGAGTTTTTCATCTTGCCTATCCCTATTTAAACACGACTACAGTCATGCGTCCAAATCCTGCAACTCTTCCTGTTCAGCCATTTGCATCAGCTTATAAATCTGCCGGGTTGTGTTCACATTCCGCACTGTCATTTGCTGATACAACTTGGTGCCGACTAATTTCGTTAACCCGCTTTTTGTGACTTGTTCCTTGCTGACAGAAAACAAAATCGCCCCGGGCGTATACATGACGTGCCCAATTCCCGGTTTCAAAGGAAGCTTGTCCAGAACGGTAATATCGTTAATTTCATCCCACAGAAACATTACGTCACTTTTCATCTGTGTATCATTAGCCCATTCATCCGGCAGTGCCTCCATAATGCTCTGAATCTCCTTCATATTACGGACGATGACACGGATGGGTAAGCTAAAATCCTCCAGAATCGCCTGTTCCAGTACGAGCGATAGCTCCTGGTTGGACCGCTCCTGACTGGAAAATATGATATTTCCAGAATTAATGTAAGTCGTCACATGCCCCATACCTGCATATTCAAACGTTTGCTTGAGCTTCTTCATCTCGATCTTGTTGTTGCCGCCGACATTGATGCCCCGCAGTAATGCGATATAGATCATAAAAAGCCCCACCTCTCTTTAACCAATAGGATTTCTAACAGAAGGATAGGTATTTCAGCAAATACGTGGTTTGGTTCTCGCCCAGTAAGTGATGCAGCCCTGGTTTTACGTGCTCGATATATTCTGCTTTGGTTTCGTATGTATCTTCATCTACCAATTCTCCCTTAAAGGTACAGGCACCTTCAATCAGGATGGAAAGAGCCGTAAAGAAGTCAGCTAAAGAGTCAGCAACCTGCGCAGCCGCCCCACCTTCAATTGCAGCATATACAGGAGAATCGGGTGCGCTAGTATCGACAATGAGTGGATCGTCATTAAACGTGGCAATTACAACATGATGGGAGGGCCACGAAGAAGACTCTTGGACAAGCTCACCAGACGTAACGAAGCGATACCCCAGTTGTTGGCGATATAAATGTTCTGGTGCGACAAAAAAGATAACTGCGGCATCCCCAACTTCAACTGCTGCGTTTTTTAATTTGTGTGTTCCCGCTGCCTTGGCATCGATCATTTCATAGTGGCTATACATGTACGCAAGCTCAGGAGATAGAGGAATCCGACTGTCCCAGCAATCTGTTATACTCTCTGAACGAGGCTGGATATCGTGGTCTTGGAACAGCCCGTAGGCTTCATTATACAAGTTTTGCTGGTGTACAAACCGGGCCAGCGCTTCGCTTAACTGTTTCATAGGTGTTCATTCCTTTCTAATCGCAGACTATGACCTGCGACATCACGTTTCATTCCTAGCATAAAGATATCATAATATAGAAATGAAGAACATATGTTTCTGTATTCATGCAGCCTTGCCAGTCGATCCAGATTAATTTTACAATATAGGAGTTCGGATTAATGTGTTATGCCAGGTTCAACATGAAGTTTGGCTTGCTATGCAAGGAGGAGAGAAATGTCATTTTCTAAAATATACGATTACAAATTAAAAGCCTATTTTAATGAGCGTATTTCTGATTTGAATCATGAAGATCTATTTTATTCTTATCCCGATCAAGAGCAAAATTTAAGAATATTAACTCTGAATATAAATGAGCAGGATCATATTTCTTTAGTGCGATGGTATGATTTATTTGACAGGTCGCTATTTACAAAAATGGATCATCCCATTCTAAGCGTAACGGATGCTGAACGTCTGATTCGATTGCTTGCGCTTATGTTTAACGTTTTTGATATACATAAAGATGTTGCTTATAGCCGAAAAAACTTATGTTGTGTTTATTATCAATATCAAGTTTCACATCTAGCAGAGAGAGGGAATGAATTCTCGCTTACTCAGGATAGGCTATTTTTTGTTCACCTTCTCTTATTTGAATTGGGTTTAGGAGATGACATTTATGATCGTCTAACGATTGAAAATAATAAGATACTGTACAGCATGGAAGACGGACAGCAGTATGATTTGCACATTCTAATTGACATGTTGCATGAGCATATTAACAAAAATAAGATGGATATGGATACCCGAGCAGCGCTGGGGAAAATAAAAATTTTGCAAGGACAGTTGGTCAACTTCATCTTGGGCAGTCATGATGTATATGATTTTCCGTATGATGATTTCAACAAGTCGTTTGCAGAAGCAACGATGTTTATACAAGCCTATAACTCTAATAAAAATAGGGTATTAGAGGTGCTGATCGACTGTATCAATGAGCATCAATCTCCAACAGAGCAGTTCATCTCCCATTTGATCTTGATGAATTACTCCTATTTTGTTCTCAAAAGTAATCCTAGCGAAATTACATATCTTAAATTATTCTGCAAGAAAAAACCGGGAGTTTTTATGAAAGTATTGACTGCATTGCTTGAACTCGGATTTTTTGTCGATAAAACTATCTTCGCAAATGCGGGTATACATTATGATTTATCCAGAATAAAAGGGGTTTAAGGATGCCATTTCATCACGTTTCTTTACCTAATTTACCATCGTCTATCGGACGCCTTACGGCCATTCATCCTGTAAAAGGTGGCTCTCAGGGCAGCATAACCCTGCTAGCACTAAATACACAGGCAGAACTGTGGAGACTAGAACTTCGTTCTGGTAACGCAGAATTATGCACACATATTTGTATTCCTGATTTTAATCCCATGCAACCTGTCCAAATGGTGACCAGTCCTGACGAGAAGTACGTAGCCATATCCAATCGTTTTGGCCGGCATGCGGCAGTGTATGATTTAATCCATGCTCAAGAAAAAATGCAATTATCGCGGGACGAATACCACTATGATAAAAGTATGTTTCCCTTGGCATTTGTACATCAAGACGGTATGTGTATCCTTGTTCATGGAACGGAATGGAACCGGCTTGATTTGACGGATGTAGAAACAGGGAGGCTTTTGACAGCAAGACCTACCCCTGTTTATAACAATGAAAGCAAGGATGAGCATTATCTAGATTATTTTCATGGGAGGCTGCTGGTTTCACCAGAGGGAAAGTGGATGGCGGATACAGGATGGGTATGGGCTCCCTTAGGAGTAGTCCGAACTTGGTCATTATCTGATTGGCTGCTGAACCCATGGGAATCGGAAAATGGTTCGTCAGTTCGCCATCTTTGGCAAACCATAGATTGGGATGGGCCAATATGCTGGACAGGACCTGATACATTGGCGGTATGGGGACAGATGGATGCCGATTTACTGGAGGAGGAAGATTGGGGAGAGGAGGGAGTGGAACCGGCGGTTGTCCTATTCGATATGACTCAGCCCGGGTACCGACGTGTGCTTCCTGCGATCCCATCTTTAAATTGTAAGCCTGATGAATACGGGATTTATCCATATCCTCAAGCAAATATAACCGTTTGCGGCGACCGATTATTCTTGTGGGGAAAAGGAGTTCCGCTTCAGGTATGGCGGCTTTCAAGCGGTGCGCGGGAACATGTAGATACGGAGCGATTTCTACTCATTTACCATCAAGAGGCAGGAATTTTCGTTGAATTACATCCAGATAGCGGTTGTAAAGCCTTGAGCTACGAATAAATGGCGGTACCGGATTTTTTTTCTCCCTGGCGATATGGAAAAATATTCATTAGCTATAACATTTACAAAGGAGTGTACATCAAAATGGCACTGATCAAGGATCGTTTTTTCGGATGCCTGGTTGGACTGGCTGTGGGTGATGCTTTGGGGACCACAGTAGAGTTTAGCAGTCCAGGCACATTCGAACCTGTAACGGATATTGTAGGCGGCGGTGTATTTGGGTTGAAGGCGGGGCAGTGGACAGACGATACGTCTATGGCGCTCTGCTTGGCCGAGAGTATGGTGCGAAAAGATAGCTTTGATCCAGCAGACCAAATGCGCCGCTACACGAATTGGTATCACCTGGGATATATGAGCAGCACGGGAACATGCTTTGATATCGGTGGTGCGACGAGAGCAGCACTGCATCGCTTCGAGGCCACTGGAGAGCCGTACAGCGGGTCCGTTGACCCCATGACTGCCGGTAATGGCTCGATTATGAGGCTTGCACCTGTCGCCATGGCCTATGCGAACCGCCCGGAAGAGGCCGTGATGTACGCCGAGCTGAGCTCGCGTACTACCCATGGAGCAGTCGAAAGTGTGGAGGCCTGTGCCGTGCTTGCTTCAATTCTTGTGGCAGGTCTGCGGGGAGCGGACAAAGAATTCATGTTATCAGCTGATGTCTGCTATAAGTGGCGGCAGGAACAGTCAGCTTATTCGCCAGCCATTGAAGAAATCATTCAGGGTTCTTACCAGCATAAGGAGCCGCCCGAAATCCAAGGAAGCGGTTATGTTATTCGTTCCCTTGAGGCTGCGCTGTGGGCATTTTACCATTCGGCTTCATTTGAAGAGGGGGCACTGCTGGCCGTAAATCTGGGAGATGACGCAGATACGACCGGAGCAGTGTACGGCCAGATTGCAGGGGCTTATTACGGGCTAAGCGGTATCCCGAGTCACTGGCGCGAGAAGCTGGCGATGAAGGAGACGATCGATGAGCTGACTGAGGCTTTATGGCAGAAGGCCGACAAGGGCCAGACATTCTAAGAGGAACATCCATAAGATCAAGCTGGGTTGCTTTTATTTTGAAGCAGAACCCGGCTTTTTTGGTTCACTATATTTTGCCGATGACTCATCTCTTGGGACTACTATCCATGTCGCCATACTTCCGCCCTCCTCAGTAACCTGTCGTTATGACAAAATGAAGTCCAGTACAAATAACACTTCACTTTACTGATCTTTTTGAGGAGGAACTACATTGTCGCATCAATATAAACAGCTTCATTCATTTGTCGATATTTCCAATAATATAGAAGGGTTTGAGATCGTTTCGACCCAATTTGGACCTGATGGACGCGTGTATATTTTGCTAATTGATAAAGTCCCAGAACGGGCGCGGGGAATGTTCCCGCCTTCCTCTCTTAAAGAGAGACGTACTTACAAGATACTCATTATAGACGATCACATTAAAGAAGTGTATGTGGAGGGGCAGCAGTTTAACTATCATTATGTACAGCCTCTACAAGATTATTTGTTACTCGTCGGAGCACGGTGCCATTATTACGGACCTGATCAATACGATCTAAATGGTAAAGTCATTGATTATGAAGGTCGTACCGTGAATGAACTACTGCTTGGAGACGGTATTCAGAGTGTTCAGGTTACCAAAGAAGGTACGATCTGGACCAGTTATTTTGATGAAGGTATATTCGGGAATTATGGTTGGAATGAGCCTGTGGGGTCCTCCGGCCTTGTCGCCTGGAATAAAGAGGGGCATAAAATATATGAGAACCAAGCGGCAGACATTCATGATTGCTATGCTTTGAACGTAGTCAGCGAACAGGAAATCTGGTTTTATTACTATTCAGATTTTTCATTAGGACGTATTTCCGGTAGCGACCGTACGAATATTACGTTTATGAATCCGAGGATTTCCGGCTGCTCCGGGGTGGCTACAGATGGGTATCACTTTTTGTTCGACGGCGGGTATGGCAAGAATGGACAATATGTCTTGAAAAAGAATGTGAAGCCAGGCAACTTGAGCAAAGGACAACACATTCGCTTTTTAAATGACGATCAAGAGTTCCTCCAGCAGCACGAACAGGATTTCAGAAAAGACCGCCTGCTGCTCCGTGAAGGTTCTCTGCTGTATCAGGTAGCTGTTGAAGAGTTAGTATAAAAACCCACGTCAGACGTGGGTTTTTCCTTAACACCAAAAATACTTATTCATACGTTTTGACAAGATCATTCAGGGAGGTAATGGTACTTCCTTCCCCAATAGCACCGAATTTCCATTCCCCTCCATAGCGGTATACTTCACCTACACGGATGCTACACATCCCTTTATAGTCCTCTGTCAAATTGTATCGGAGAATCTCTTCATCTTGCGACGCATCCAATACTCGAATATAAGCATTGTTCACCATACTGAAATCCTTACGTCTACCAAAGTTGAAAAAACGGAATATATTCACAATAAATACGACTCTATGCACTTCAGGTGGTAGTTGTTGGAGGGATACGGTAATGACTTCATCATCACCGTCACCATGTCCTGTCAAGTTGTCACCACTATGTACGACGGCCCCGCAAGGGCTATTTTTATTTCCGAAATATACTAGATTTTTCGTCTGAGTCAGCTTGCCATTCTCATTAAGAAGCAGCGCTGACGCATCAATATCCATGCTTCTACCCCTCATAGGGTCCCATCCAAGCCCTACTTTGAGCACGGATAAGTGTGGATTATTTTTGGTTAGGTCTACCTTCTGCCCTTTAACTAGACTAATACTCAACGTTATGCCTCCCTATCAATATGTTTGTTATCAATATGTTCGTTCTACTCTGAAATTGTAGCATATATATAGAAGGATATAATCTATTCGTAACTTCACAGATTTTTTTCCGTATAAAGATAAAAACATGATCCAAATTCGTTCCCTCAGGGAGAAATGCAACCATGTTTAAACAAAATGAGAAGTTGAGGTAATGCATCATATGAATGAAAAATTTCGAGCCGATACAGGATACCAGCTGGCTGAGCAGAAGGCGCTTCAGTATTTTGCATCACTCTATAATCAGATCAAGGATAAGACTTATGTGACTTCTCTTACAGAAGATATCCATATATGGAAAAGGAATCATCTCCGTCCTTCTTCATGGTTATCCTTCATTTCGCGGAATAAGAGAAAGCCGGATACTCGGGATTATGACAGATACATTCAATGGCTGAGTTACACAGGGAAATTAGACGATTATCTGAAGCGAAGTGTCTCTTATATTTACATGAGGGATCTAGGCAAGGCTCTAGATTCTGCGGACACACAGACCCGGATTCAGCGCGTCATTGCTGACGTGAAAAGATATTTGCTTCAACCCTCCCGTGCTAACAGAAGAAATCAACCGGAGTTTATGAATATAGCCGGGGTGTATCGGTGGTCTCAAAAGGAAGGGATCGAAGCCACTGTCATCTGGTTAATCAACAAGCTTAACTCTGTATCTTCTCATATTCCTGAGGAAATGGATGCAGAGCACGCCCAGCGCAAACTGATTAAAATCATCATTGGGGTTATTCTGCATGTGATGGAAGAAATGGACGAAGCCGTGCCACCTGTTGAGCGTTCGCGCAGACTGGATGAAGCCATTAGGCTTGGGTATTCCTATGGGTTGACCTATCCTTTTATTGATGATCTTCTCGATTCTCAGCTGTTGACCGTTCAAGAGAAAGAGCAATACTCCCACATGATACGTACCGCGCTTCTTACCGGATCTGTGCCAGAGCTGGGCGACTGGACTGGCGAACATATGAAGTTCATTCGCTATATCCATTCGGAGCTCTCGGATGCTTTTGAGTATATTAAGGCACATCAGCGGTCAGACACACAGCAAACCTTTTTCGAGCAGTCCTATGTTTTCTTTCATTCTCAAGATATCGACCGGGATAAGGATCTAACGCAAGCTAATTACACTAATGAAGAGCTTTATATACCTGTTATTTTAAAATCTGCTTCTTCCCGCTTGATTGTCCGTTCCGTGATTAGTGCTCCTGAGGATGAAGGGTTTGAGCAACGAACATTCTATTATGGTATCTATAACCAGCTTGCTGATGATTTTGCGGATATGGCTGACGATATGAGAGACGGTGCAGTAACACCCTATACCTATTATTTAAAATATCATCAGCAAAGATCGGATTTGATCAATCCCTTCGAACTATACTGGGCGGTCATTTCTAATTTGATCCATAACGTATATGACTCGGATGCTATGGCTCGCGAGGTGATACTGGACCGTGCAATAAATGGACTCAAACGTTATAAAGAACGGGTAGGTGCAGAAAAGTACAATGAAATAATGGAGATTTTGGCATCCGGGAATCCTGAATTTAATCGTCTCATTCAGAAGATGGTGGGCAAAGCAGAGGATGTAGATTTCTTCGATAAGCTGCTTCGTGACCAGATGATTACCCATTTGAAAAACGATTCGAGGGAAAAGGAAGACTTTATGAATACGGTCAAAACCGTCCGGGACCAGATTAACAACCAATTGAAAATAACCAAGCCTTCTGGGATCGAGGCCATGAAAGAACAGCTTATTGATGCTGCCAATTATAGTCTTGAGGGGGATGGGAAAAGGATACGTCCTATATTGACTTGGGTCATGGGCGTAAATGAATATGGTTTAGACGCTTCGGCAATCGTACCTCTTCTGCGATCATTGGAATATATGCATACAGCCTCCCTGATTTTTGATGATTTGCCTTCCCAGGATAACGCCTCTACCCGTAGAGGGCGTCAGACATTACATCAGGTGCACAATAGCGCTACTGCGGAATTAACCGGACTATATCTGATCCAGAAGGCCATCGGGGAACAAGCATCACTGAACCAGTTCAATACTGAGACTGTACTTGCCTTGATCCAATACTCGGCCCGTAAGGCAGAGGATATGTGTATGGGTCAGGCGATGGATCTGGATTCCAAAGGAAAGGCTTTGACCTTGGAGCAGCTGAATATGATGTGCTTTTACAAAACAGGAGTGGCGTTTGAGGCTTGTCTCGTGATGCCAGCCATGCTCGCACAGGCCGAGGAGTCTGAAATTGTCGCTTTGCAGAAATTCGCCTATCATATGGGGATTGCTTTTCAGATCAAAGATGATTTGCTTGATGTGGAAGGAGATACGCTCTTACTTGGAAAACCTGTGGGTCAGGATTCGGATAACAATAATTCGAATTTTGTGTCCATCCTTGGTTACGAAGGTGCCAGTAAAGAGATGTGGGAGCACTACTGCCTTGCCATGGAAGCATTAAAAGAGGTGCCACGCAATATCTCTTTTTTGAAGCACTTAATGAATTATATCGTGAACCGGGATCGGTAAAAAGGATTATACCCCATGGCTCCATAGGAGTGGTGGGGTGTTTGTACGTTGAGCCAGCAGAGAGCTGCTCATGCTCCTTTTCTTCTCCTTGGTGATCATCTAATGTAACGCAGATACCTCTGAACAATCACAGTAAAGATGTGAATATCTGGTGACTTCAGTACCGTATTTTATCCGTTACGGCGCGTTCTCTATTATAATGATTTAAAAACGGACAAGGAGATGAACTCCAGATGAAAAAGGGAATCTTGGTCGCTTCAGGCTTGGTTGTTGCGGCATTGGGCACGTATCTGATTACTGGAAATTTTCAGAAAGAAGGAGCGGACAAGCTCGGGACAACAGATATCAAGCGATTGGTGCATGATATCAGTGCAGGCAAGGCAACAGCCCAATCCGCTTCTATTAATTCAAGTCAGTTGATGGTCACCGGGAACGATACTCGACCCATGACTTATAATTTGCCTGACAACGAGTTTTTTGTTTCGATTGCGCCATATGTAGACCAGACCCACCCTTGCGCAACTCATAGTCTAACGGGCTGCCAAGGCGAAATAAAAAACGGAGAATTCAATGTGACCGTTCACGACATCGAAGGGAATGTCATCATGGAGAATGCTGCCATGAAATCACAACCCAATGGTTTTATTGATCTATGGCTGCCAAGGGACAAAACCTACCGCATTAGCGTGAATCATGAAGGCAAAACGGCCCAAACGGAATTCTCTACATATGAGAAAGACGATACATGTATCACGACGATGCAGTTGGGTTAACGACGGAGGATGAGGGTTGAGCTTATGGATCGCTGAAACGCTCTAAGTCCGCAAAACCCTGCGTTCTCATACATAGCTTTTAGTAAAGAGCCTGCGTCTGACGGAGGCTCTTTGTGCTGCTTTTGTTAGGTTGTAGAACAAATTTTGAGGGAGTCTATGAGGGGTCAACTGGCAACTAAAGTTGTTAAGCCAAGCTTTTCTTTGGAGCAATAGCTTAAGACTAAGATACGAAACTTTAAATTGCGTTTATTAAAAATTCATTAAAATTCAATGGAAAGTATATTAATACAACTGTAAACTTCCGACATATTATTTAAGAGCTTTTCGTTCACTATTCTTTGGGAGATGAAACCATGTTACAAAGTATTAAGAATCGCCTATTCAAATCATTGAGCATGGCCAACACATTGGCCATGGTCTTGTTAGTCATTATCGTTCTCGTTTTTGCAACCTTGGGGACGTTCATGTATTCAAGCACGCAAAGCATGCTTGTCAAGCAGCAAGAGGCCATGCTTCAGGCCAAGACGCAAGCGGTCGTCAGTCAATTTGATGCGTTATTTAAGGAAAAGGGCTCGCTTGTCCAACAAATGTCAACCAATAATCTCTTTAAGAAATATATAGAGACTACTGAATCGGCTGAGATGGTGAAAACTTCTCCATATGCTGCGGAAACCGAAGCGACCCTAGCAGCGATTGTAAAGGCAGAGCCATCTTTTGCCGATGCTTGGATTGCGGGAATAGCTGGCAAAGGTTTCTATTTACAGAATGATGGTATTACTTCCAAGCCCGACTTCGATATTCATACACGCCCATACTTCAAGCCAGCTGTTGAAGCAGACGGTTTATACTACTCAGAACCCTATAAGGACGTCAATTCGGGTAATATGATCATGGGCATTTTCTATCCAATCAAGGATAACAGTAACCAATTAATCGGATTTGCAGTTGTTGATATTGCCTTAAAAGACATCCCTGCCATTATGCAAAGCTATTCGCTTGGAAGCACAGGCTATTCGATTCTTGCATCCAAAACAGGTGATATTTTGTATCACCCTGATCAAAATAAAGTGCTGAAAGAAAAGATTAACGAAAACACAGGAGATCTTGGCGAGATTGGCAAGAAAATGATTGCCGGTGAGTCCGGAGTACAGTTGATTTATGATAATGGGGAACCTCGTTATATCGGGTATGGAACCAGTAAAGATACAGGGTGGTCTGTAGGCTTAACCATTTCTCAACAAGAGGCGCTCGCAGAATTAAAAGCGTTTACCCAAATTATTATTGGCGGTTTTTCGGCAGCCAGCATCCTGCTCGTTGTGATTTGTTATATAACGCTCCGCTATCAGTTAAGAGCAATCCCGAAATTGCTCGCCAAAATCAAGATGATTGAGAATGGAGATATGACCGTTCAGTTTGATACGCATTCCAACAACGAAATCGGGCAAATTCATCAGGGAGTTTACAATATGGTTCAAAAAATTCAAGGCATGCTCAAAATGGTGGGTGGCTCAGCCCAAGTCTTGAATCAGTCTTCTCATGATTTGCAATCCATTTCTTCCAGAACCGCAATCACGATGAACGATACGGCGACAGCAATCAATGAAATTGCCAATGCGACGAACTACCAGTCCATTGAAACAGATAACATTTTGCAGAAAACTGGAGCATTATCCGGACAAATTGACGAAATTGCCAATGATACAAAAGCCATCGAGTCAATGGTGCAAACCTCGGTCGAACAAAGCGGACAGGGGCTTGCAGTAGTAGACCAGCTATCCAAATGGGCGGAAGAAAATCATAATTCCACCCAAGCGATGTCGGCTATCATTCAGGATATCGATCTGAGCCGTCATGAGATTTCGAGCATTGTGGATACGGTCAACCAAATTGCAACACAGACCAACCTGTTGGCGCTCAATGCTTCTATTGAAGCTGCGCGTGCAGGAGAACAGGGCAAAGGGTTTGCCGTGGTTGCCGGAGAGGTTCGCAAGCTGGCTGAGCAGACGGCGCTGGCGACACAGGAAATCTACAAGAAGGTCCGTGTCATCGAAGAAAAAACCAGTGTATCGGTTGAGCATACCGTTCACGGTCTGAAAATCGCAGAAGAAAATGCGAGATCAGTGGAGGACACGAAGCAAGTATTCTTTAGCATTAACAAGGATTTGGAAGATTTGAAATTGCGAATGATCCAGATCAGCACCAACACCTCCAAAGTCCACAAGCACAAAGATGAGATTTTGCAGGCGCTGGAGATCATCTCTTCCACCACAGAAGAGAACTCCGCTTCAACCGAAGAGGTCAGCGCCAGCACGCAGGAACAATTGGAGAGCTTCGAACAAGTTGCTGAACTATCCAAACAATTAAACCAATTGTCCAATAAGCTGCAAGACGAATTAAAACAGTTCAAGGTTGAGTAACAAGTCTACTAGGCATGATGTTGACTTATATACAGCAAAGCCCGCGTCTAGCGGGCTTTTTAGCTTCAATAGCTGTTGTGGGGATACAGATAGGCCATACGTGTTAACTGAAATATTAGCGGGGTGGACATATGAATTGCTTTGAAAAAAATATGGTGTCCGTCTGGTACGGTCACTTTGCCTCTGAAGATGAGTTGTTTGAATATGTTGAGATCAAATACCCGGAAGATGAGAATGAGGATGTTTTTAGCGGGTTTTTAAATGACCATAAAATAGATGATTTTGACGAAGATTTTGCTGAAGGAGTCTTTCTGGTTGACGGGACCGATGATGGTATAAAAGATGTTTCCTATGTTGATTCTTTTTTATCTCCACTATTAAATGACATAAGTAAAGTAGATGGTAAATATAATTCGTTGTTCTTTATATATGATTGTAATACAAGCGGTTTATCTGAAAAAAATGGCGAGGAACTACGCTTTTTAGCCGCATATCCTTATTCAAAAGATTAACGATTACACTATTCTTTTGTCTTCGGAGTCTCATTCCAAGTAATTATGATAATGAAAATTGAACTTAAAGGATCAATAATTTGATCCGAAAGAATCAGGGACTTAAGGTAAATTTCCACCTTAAGGCCCTTTTTTTGTGCAAAATTAGATTTCCAAATTTTTGAACGGCTGATATACTAAGGGGACAAGCGAGATGAAGATAAACCTACTTTATCGGGATGAAGCAGGAAGGTTCGGCAAACGCTGCTCTCCAAAGTGGCCTTTGCGGTGGCCGAGCAGTACATAAGGGTTGGACAGCTAGAAGACTGACTATTTCCAGGGCAGAGAGAAGGCCGCCACCTGACGGAACGTTCAGCGCAGAAAGTGTTTGAAAAAGCGCTGGCTGAAGCGGGCATTCGCAAACAGGTGAGTATCCATTCGCTAAGGCATTCCTTTGCGACCACTTGCTGGAGAATGGGATTGATCTTCGCTATATTCAGGAACTGTTAGGGCATCAGAGTGTGCGAACAACGGAGCGGTATACACATGTGAGCAGACGGGACATTGGGCGGATTCAAAGTCCGTTGGATCGGATGAGCGGGCTGGAGGATTGAAACGCAGAAAGTGCGGGAATAAGGAGAAAAGTGCAGGATTCACGAAGTTCGTGAATATGACAAAGAGAGTATTCTTTCGGAAGTTCGTAAATAAGACGTTATACGAAATCATCTTACATAAGAGGAGACCAAATATGAATTCTAATGATTTTTCATGGAAAGAAGTCTATTCATACTGGAAGCACTTTATTGAAGAGTATAGCTATAGATCTATTGACGAACTAAGTTTTAAAAAAATTAAAATACAACCACAGTTAAATCCTAATCTTAATATTGGAACTGAAATAATAGATTGGTGGCCAACCAATGAAGTTGAATATAGGACAAAGAAACTAAATGATCGAGGCATTTTAGGTGCTGATTGGGATACAGTAGTCGGTTTTAATCGAACAGCTGAAATGTTATGGAACAACAAAGAAAGTAATGAGCAGCAAGCCCTGATTTGGATTGCTGCCGGACTGAATGAAATATTATCTCATCTTCCAGAAGAATGGAGAGGTGATCCATATAGATTTATCTATGAAACCAAATTGAATATCATGAAAGAATTTAAAAATAGAGATATGTGGTCGTGGCATGGATCAACCAGAAATTTTTTGCCTGTTACCGTTAATAAATTTATGGAATTATACTCTAAACCAATGGAGATATATAACTTAATGAATATCATAGCCATTGATAATGTCTTTTCAAGAAATGCATGGACATTAGTTTGTGTTTCTCGAGAAGAAGATGACTCCGTATAACATAATATTCACGCATCGGGCATACGCCCTCGGTCCGGCAGAGGGATTTCAGAGAAGCAGAGGCAGCCGGACACACCTGGCACGTCAGGTGTCGTGAATACAAGAACGTTATGTGAAATTCTATCAAGTGCTTTTTAAGTCTGAAAAATAAAGTTAAATTCAAATTGATAACATCATAGAAATGAAAGTAGGTGTTGGAAATAAACCCGTACCGTGGATTTGTTGCTAGCATTTCAGCTACGGATTTTGAAAAATATTGTCTTGAAGTATTGAAGGCATATGCTGAGACTGAAGAGCTTAAGGATTTTTCAATACTTCATAATCAAAAAGTTCAGACCAGTGATGGAGAATATCAAATAGATATTATGGCTGAATTTATCGCCTTGTCCGTAAGTTTTAAGGTTATTGTTGAGTGTAAGCGTTATACAAGACCTGTAGAACGTGAAAAAATCGTAGTTTTAGCGGATAAGGTACGAAGTTTAGGAGCACACAAAGGAATATTAATTTCTACTTCGGGTTTTCAAAGCGGAGGAGCGGAATATGCAAAGCAGCATGGAATTGCTTTGATACAAATATTTGATAAGGTTGTTATGCATATTCAAGCTTCTGGTGATCCTCAAGTGAATCCAATACTCGCAGAATTTATTGAACGATCTCCTGAGTTTTACGCCTATCAATGGAGTACTAATTTAACTGATTTTCCTGATAAAAAGATATATCCATCAGAGAAAATGTTGTTAAAAATCAGGGAGGAAATAATGAAAAGAATCCCTAAAAGGATTGAGTAAAAATAACTTTCAGATAGAACCTCACATAACATTATAATCACGCATCGGGTATCCCCCCTCGGTCCGGCAGAGGGATTTCGGGGAGAAGGAGCTGCCGGACACACTTGGCATTCGCCAAGCGTCGTGAATATAGTGAACGTTATGTGAAATCAGCCTAAATAAGAGAGAAAGAGTGAGATAGATGATTCAAAGCAGATATTTATTCGTATCTCGTGCAGGCAAAGTTATAAAGATCGCCCGACCTAAAGATCATAAGCATAAATCTGTTCCTCAATTAGCAGGTTAGGAAGTACTTGAAGTGATCTTATATTACAGGAATAAAGACAGGAAGCCGCATAAACTACTTATGGTGGAATTTGATAGAATACATTTAGATTCGGACGGAAATTATAAACAGACAGAAGAAGACAGAAAAAGAGCTATTCATAATTTTCTTTCTTTTGGGATGGCTGATTTGCATGAAGGAATAGAGGTAGAAGATAAGCCACTACCTATACCTGGTGCGCCGATAATTCCGACGACTGCTGAGAAAAAATCATTATACGATTACATAAATGAGAAACTACCCAGTTTTTCAGATGATGCTCCTTATGTAGTGGAAAGTAAAATTAAAATTAAAACTGCTAAAGAGAAATATGAAGAGTTTAAAAGCATGGCAAAGAAATCAAACAAGCTGTCTAAGTAGTTCGAAGAAGAAGCAGACATCACATAACATAATATTCACGCTGCGGACATTCGTCCTTGGCCCCGGCATACGCCGGACACCCAGCATATGCTGGGTCGTGAATACAGGAACGTTATGTGTAATTATTGAAAAGATCATGGAGGGGAAATCTATGAAAAAGAAAGAATATAAAGATAGATTTATTGAATTACTTAATGAAGGAATTGAAGAACTAACAGCAGACCAAGTAATCCACAAAACGAAATTGTTGATTTTTGAATATGAGAAAAAGCAAGCGTATAGTACAGAAAATAAGGGGAGACCTTGGACAGATGAAGAGTTAAGAGTAGTATTATCATTTGCACCAACTAAAGAAAACATACTGAAGTTGGCCAAAGGATTTAAACGTAGCTACGGGAGTATTGAACAAATTTTTAGATGGGCTGTAACCACGGATGAAGAGATTATAAATAAGGGAAGAGAAGATGATAGTTTTATAAAACAGATTAGAAGATTGTATAAAGAGATGGGTTGGAAGGCGTAAATTAGAATGTCAATCAATGGAGCGATAACTACACATAACATAATATTCAAGCTGCGGCTCCGTTGGAGCCTAGGTCTGTGAGAAGGAGTTCAGGGAAGCATTTCAGCAGACACCCCTAACGGGTTCATAAATACAAGAACGTTATAGGAAATACTTGATAAAAGGAGAAAGCAAAATGTTTTAGAAATCTCTGCGGATGAAAGGGTATTAAAGATAGATGTTTCACCGAAAATGGCTTATGAATTCAAAGGAACATTTTATGAGTTTCCACGTTCAGAATTTAATGAAGAGTACCCACAAATTTATCATACAAACCTCTGTTGTAGTTTCAATGGAACAAATGGATATGGAATGTACATTGACGCAAGAGGTAGGAATCAATGGAAAGAAAAAATGGGAGATTCTTGGTTTTGTTGGCTTGATACATTAGACGATGATTATGCATTAATTAGTAAAAGAGCTGATAGAATTGTAAATGAAGATATATATGGAGAAGCTTTCGAATACGGGAGTTTATATTCCATACTCGGACATTTACAAATTGCAATTGTATATTTGCAGAAAAATTAAAAGCTGGGTAAGCGGTTTACATGTCGCATTAGTCCGGCTGAAATGTCGCAAAAGTACATGGTAACGCGATGTGGAGATATATTATACTCGCCTTATATTTCGATAATGA
Organism: Paenibacillus sp. TSM33; assembly: GCF_056099025.1. NCBI lineage: Bacteria > Bacillati > Bacillota > Bacilli > Caryophanales > Paenibacillaceae > Paenibacillus > Paenibacillus sp. TSM33. Next base: position 1,166,166 of record NZ_JBLZXB010000017.1, on the reverse strand, counting down.
AAATCATTATCATACATAAGGAGGCTTCACCATGAATAAAAGAACAAAGAGGCAAGCTGCCGGAAGCATGGCACATGGTGACCATAAATCACGATTTTTAATGGGCTGGATGCTGGCCCTTGTTCTTGTACTGACGGCTTGCGGTGCCGGAGCAGGTACAAATGGCGGCAATGAGTCTGCTACAACTCCAACGGACACGCCTTCGAATGGAGCGTCTCAGACTGCCGGAGCCTTCCCGGTTACGATCTCGCATATGAAGGGTGAGTATACGCTTAACGAGAAACCAAAGAAAATTGCTGTGCTTGATGTCAAATTTCTGGATCAATTGCTAGCCATTGGCGAGCAGCCGGCAGGCAGTGTTATCGCTGAAGGCAATACCACATTTCCAGAATATTTAGGCGATAAGCCGGGTGACGTACAGGTTTTAGGTACACGGGACAAGCCCAATCTGGAAGCGATTGTAGCATTGGACCCGGATCTTATTTTAATGACTGATTTTCAAGAGAAAGAGTATGAGAGAGTAAGCAAAATAGCGCCCACAATCGTACTTGACTTCTACGAGGACTGGCGAGATACGTTAGCTACGGTGGCTGCGATCACAGGTAAGCAGGCAGAGGCAGAAACTGTGCGTAAGGCTTATGAGGACAAAATTGCAGGACTGAAGGAGAAGCTGTCGGAGAAATTGGGAGAGGAAACGGTAGCACTTATTCGTCCGAGAAAAGAAGGCATTCGTGTTCATGGTCTTGAGCATCGAACAGGCGGCATTCTGTATGAGGATTTAGGCCTAAAAATGCCTGCATTAGTCCAGAAGATCAAAGATGATACCTCCGTTGAAATCTCGATGGAGAAAGTTCCTGAGATTGGAGCAAATCATTATTTTGTTCTGTCTGATGAGTTGTTTGCGGCAGAGGCAGAGGCTTTGGATAGCAGTTCAGTATGGAAATCCCTTGATGCAGTCAAAAATAACCGTGCATATGATGTTAATTCTACACTTTGGATCGCTTATTATGGCCCACTTGCAATTAATATTATTGTAGATCAGGCATCGGAAGCACTGTTGGGATCGAATTAAAATGGACCATTATCTATCGACTGACTTATGGCAGCAAACGGCGGATGAACACTCGATTCGGCTTGGTGAGCCGTCTGAAGATAATGTCCGTATTATTGCTTTGAGTCAACTACATGAAGAAGCTGCATGCCGAGAGTATTTAAGCTGGCTTCAAGAGTATATTGGTGCGCCTGACATGAGGGTAGCCGCTTCGATGTTAGCTAAGCGAATCGGCTACCTGTGGATTGCTCCGTTACTGACCGCGATGAGCGTTCATCATCAGTATGTTTCTTTTCGGCTAGACAACAGCTTTCTCTATCATCCGACGCTCACAGCTAATGAGGGGGAGACGCGTTTTCCTTTTCTGGCTATAAACGGGCTTCGGGCAGAAGCACTAACGGGAGACAGGGAAGTATGGCGGGAAAAGGTGGTAAAGGAGATGTTTGCGTTACACCTTGCACCGCTGTTAAAGACGCTTGCTGCGATTGCTCCTCTTTCGATGAGTATCCTTTGGGAGAATATCATGATACGCATTGTCCCATTATATACTCCTGAAGTAGACAATGCTGAGCAAGAAAGTCAGCACATCCAGGCAGATTTTTCATATCTGACGCAAGGAGCGCCCGGGCATTTGTTCGGTGTAAAAAGAAATCCGTTCACTCGGTTCACAAAAAATAAGGACAGCATTCCAGCCGTGAAAAGCAAGCGTACCACCTGTTGTTTTTATTACCAGATGTCAGGGGAATATTGCAGAAAATGTCCGAAAATTGACAATGAGAATAAATCTCAATTAAAATGACAACAGCAACAATTTTACTTTTGCTAACAGGCCTGGTTGTAGTTAATTGGTTAAGCCCAGTCATGCGAGTCACTCTAGCAAAGGATGCTATTGTCAGGAGATGAGAGAAATGCCGCTACAAGAACAGACAAGTCTATGGAGTGATACAACGATCAAGATGCTTGACGAGTATAGCGGTACTTTGCAGACAGGCAGTGTTCTTCGCGAAACGGAATTAACTTCTAATGTGTTGTTGCTGGCATACGGAGGGGAAGGGGAGCTTGCAATGAATGGTGAGGTTTGCCACATTGGAGCTTCTTTTGTTGGTCATGTTGTTAAGGGGACATCCTTAACGCTGACGGCTAGATCAGACGACATTTATTATATCGTGATCATGTACAAGGCTTCTTCCATGGAGGGAGCCTCTCTTGTTTTGCCCTCATATCGCAAACACCCGTTGCGCACTTCATTTGTGCAAAATTCGGTAACCCAAGCAGAATGGATTGAGAATGCAGAAAAAATCGTTGCCAAATGGCGTCGTGGCGAAGGGATGGAACGTTTTCATGCCAATGCGTTGCTTCAGGGTATGATCTACGAACTGATCATGGATTACGAACGTGGTCATGGAGGAGAAGCGTCTGACATGGTGGATGTTGTCGCTTCATATATAGCGTCGCATTATCGCCAGAATCTGAAGCTTAAAGAGCTGGCAGCCCTTGCTGGATGCAGCTTAAGACAGCTGCAGCGACGATTCAAACAAGAGAAGCAGCTCGGACTGATTGAGTATGTCATTCAGTTGCGCATGGAGAGTGCATCGCGGATGCTGCGTCATACGGATGCTCCCATCGGTGAAATTGCTGACAGAATGGGCTATCGCGACATGTATTATTTCAGTAGGGCGTTTAAGAAATATTATGGCGTCCCTCCGCTGCGTTATAGGCTTGATGCCGCTTCGAAAACAGATATAGACTATGCCCATTCCTTGCAGCGGAACCACACAGCTTCTTCATATGAGTCGGCTCAAGGCTCGGTGATATGCCATATGCGAGGGGAATACTATGTTATCGGATCTCCGAAGCGTATCGCTGTACTCGATGTGCAATATGCCGATCATTTGCTTGCGCTGGGGCTCTCTCCAGCAGGTAGTGTAGGACTAGGAAGTGCAGTGTTACATTTCCCTCAAATGATCAGGGCAGGACTTCAGAATACCGAATTACTCGGAACATATGAGTATCCCGACCTGCTTGCATTGGAACGACTGTCTCCAGATCTGATTATTTGCACCGAGGTGCATGATCAGCACTATGAACAGTTAAGCCGGATCGCTCCAGTTCTCATGTTTAAGCGCAATGAAAACTGGCAGACCATTCTGAAGCTGTTCGGTGAACTGACAGACAAACGAGAAGAGGCAAAGCGTATTATAGCGGATTATCACCGACGAACCACATTGCTGTCCGAAGAACTTGCTCCGGTACTGGCAGGCAAGAGCGTGGCACTGATCCGTCCGCTGGATTCTCTGGTTCGCGTGCATTCTGCCTCTCATCGTACAGGGGCTGTACTGTACCGTGATCTAGGTCTGCCTGTTCCGTTATTTGTGGCAGATACCTCCGACACGGCCTATCACATCTCAGTTGACAGACTACCGGCTGTACATGCCAGCCATTACTTCTTGCTTAGCCATGAACTCATGCAGGAGGAAATATCGGCGACAGAGCAACGTGTCTGGGGAATGCTTGATACCGTTGAGCGCCAGCACATACACGCGGTCGATGCCGCGACATGGATCGGCTGTTATGGACCCACTGGCATCAATGGCATTGTGGATCAGATCGCTCAGGCTTTGTTGGCTTGATGGGGGAAGAAGTTGCTACTTGTGCGCATAGAGATTTTAACAGGAACTAAAGACAGTTCATCTTTGCCTTATGTCATAGAGGGAAAGTTGAACTGTTTTTTTGCCAATCCATCAGATAACATCATATCCACGCATCGGAGCCTGGCGGTTCCTCGGTCCGGCAAAGAGGATTGCCAGGGAGCGGGGGCAGGCGGACACATACGCACGACGGCCGCTCATTTCGTTCGCATAAGTCAGAGGAACATCGTGAACACAGAAACGTTATATGCTAGAAATGATGGACAACAAATAGAATAAAAGAAAAATGTAAGAAAATACATGGGAACACTCGGTTCTCAGAAGTAAACACAGGTAAAATATGGATACAATTGACTCTTGGGTGGGTATGGTTTTCCTTCGAAAAGTGAGACCATGGATGTAAAAGATGCGGTGACTCTAATGTACTATTTTGAACATCTATTCTTGCACTTTTAACATGCATCAATAACAACAAGAGAAAGTAAAAAACCACCTAAAGGTTAAGAGCCGAAGGTGGGTTTTTATTACCTGAGACTTAGAAGGGAATAAACCCTCCAAGCCAATTGTAATGACCAGATGTTGACCGTAATTGGTCTTTCTTTAAGTGTGCTAACAGATGAAAAAAGATGAATTAAAGAAAAAATTAGATAAGTGAAGTGAAAAGCAAGTTAGTAAGCAAACTCATATGCGAAATACTATGCAACAATTTTAAAAATCTATTAAAACAAAGAAAAGAAAATGAGGGATATGCCCAATGACATTACAGGACCTATTTAATGAAAAACCAACTCAATTGTGGAACAAAAGAATGGTTGAATACGGAGATGACCTTTTTACGGAAGAGAGATTATTAATGTCTGATAAAGTCCTGAATAACTATCTAAACCAATTAATATTATTACAAGAAACTAAACATCCTGAAGGTATTATGAAGGCTGTAGAAGAAATTGTAATTACGATTAATGAATTGAATGAAAAGAACGACTATTTTATTGAAACGATGGAACCTGAAGAACTGGCTGAATTTATAGATAAGGCAGCAAGACTAGCTGGATTAGAAATTGAGGAAGATCAAGATATTACAGAAGAATGGAGAGAATGGTGATGGTGAATTAAACAGGATTTCTAAGTAGATTCAATGAATTCATGGTACCTTTGTATAACATTACATCCAAGCATCGGGCCGAGACAAGCCCGACCCTTGGTCCAGAAGAGGCATTTCGGAAGAGCAAATTCACCGGACAAATTCAACTGGCTAATTGGCAGAGCCACCCGGCATTACGTGCCTTAAGCTGTTTGAACTTCGGGAATACCCAACGTTATGTGAAATAGTAGACGGAGAAGAGTGTTTACTTCATGTTCTTAAATTTTTGAAAATTAAATTACAGATGGATCAATGGATCTTTGGAGGTTCAGAATTCATCGTATCGTTAAGCTGGGTCACAAAAACATTTTCGTTCGGGCCAGGGTTATTTCGAAACATTTTCGCTTCATCCACCAAAATTTCGTCTGTATCCGTGCCGAGTATCTTTATTGTTGCATCAATGAATGAAGCAAGCGGCATCGCCCGTGGTTCATCGTTGTTGCTTTGAACCCATGGGGGCACAATTTCTATTACTTTTACCGATGTGTCTTTAAGCATGTACCTTTGGGACAGCGTATAGGTATGAAGTGCTGCCTTCGTCGCGGAGTATACAGCAGTTGTCGCTAACGGTACAAATCCAAGTATTGAAGTCGTGTTGATGACAACCGCTTCTTCTTTGGACTTCAAATGCTCGATGAATGCAGAAGTTAACCGAATGGGACCTAGCAAGTTTGTCGTGACAGTCGAAATCAAAACATCCTCATCGATCACGCCCGCTGCGTCATCGGACTGTATGATGCCGGCGTTGTTAATCAAGACATTAATATCCGGGTATTCTTCGATTAACTGCTTGGCGGCCGCCTTTATGCTGGCAGGATCTTGTACATTCAATTCCACTGCGGACATGCCGGGATTCGCTTTGATCGTCTCCTCCAGACGCTCTTTACGTCGACCGGAGATAATAACTTTGTTTCCAAGCTTGTGGAGAGCTTCTGCTAACGCACGTCCAATTCCCGAACCGCCGCCTGTAATAAAAATCGTGTTTCCTGTAAGTTTCAATTTTTAAACCCTCCTAATTCAATGTGATTTAAATCATTCCAAAGACTGTAAATCAATAGCTCTCATGATTATAGCTCCTCTAAAATTGAACATATGTTGAATCATCAACATAAATTTTATAAAGTGAATGTATCAGAGCGGTATAGGGGGTTCAATGGTTAAAACAAGCGTGGTTGTTGATTTTTCAACATAGGACTTCCAAATGTTCATTTTTTCGGATGGTACAAAGGGGAGAAGGATATGGACAGGCGTATTCAAAAATCGAGGCAAGCCATTATTGATGCTTTTATGAGGCTGATGTCTGAAAAGGAATTCGAGAGAATTACGATCAATCAAATTGCGGAGGAAGCGAATGTCAATCGCGGAACGGTTTATTTGCATTTCGCTGATAAGTACGATCTGCGCGATCAATGCATGGAAGCTCAAATTAAAGAGTTACTACACAATTGTATGTCTGAAGATAACTTCTTTCATCTCCCTTCCAAAACCGCACTACTGCGTACGTTTGAATATTTGGAGCAGCATGCTTCATTCTACTCTATAATGCTGACGAACAAGGGAAGTACGGTTTTTCGAAACCAAATAGAGACAATGTTCCGGCAAAGTCTGTGCGAGCATCTGGATTCGATCAACCTCGATCAGGATATGAACAGGGACATTACGGTGCAATTTTTAATTTCAGCGGCAGTGGGGGTATTAGAATGGTGGATTACCCGTTCGATGCCGTATCCGGCATCGGTCATAGTTGAACAATTTTGGAATTTACTGAACTGTGGTGTCGAGGGACACGAACGAACATCGTCCAGATGAGCCTCTAATGTAGAGGCTTTTTTGAGACTGACACCCATAATGAAGATAATAAAAAGGAATGTTTTCATTTTATACTAATATTAGAGCAATAGTGTCAAATATAATGTTACCATCTAATCGAATATTGAGCTACAGCAGATTCATTAACATCTTGATTAGGAAAAATAACCCTATAATATTGAGTAGCTGCAGAATAAACATAGTCTATATCTTATATACTTAGGACTTCCGATGCTTAAGAAACCACCAAGTCTTATATACCTAGCAAATATTGTGGGTTGATCATGAGAAATAGCAATTCTCACCGCTGTACCAATTCTATACATCTCTCCAACGCCTATTGTCACAGGTGTATTTGTAGAAAACATAACAAAAGATTCTTTTTCCGTCTGGTTTTGATTTATTGTTTTCACATAAAGATCACCGGATATTTCTAATGGCCCTCCATCCAAGTTGTGCCCATAAGAAATTCCGATTAATGTTACTTCAAGCATCACAGCCATTTCTACATCTCCTTATGACTTATTTCCTGCCAAAAAATCGACCATGGACTAAATTTTTTGCTACCGAAAGGCTACTGTTTCAAAGGAAAAATTTCTATATCTAATCATATATGCGATAATTACACTCTTTTGATTGTTCTAATCGATAGGATTATATTCTTGAGATAATTCCAATATGTAAAAGTTTTAAAATAAAAAAGCTCGACTTAAAAGTTAGTGTTTGACGAAGTTATTCCATTTTCATCCTTGTCCTTTACGTTAAGCACTGATTTCAGTTTGGAGTCAAAAAATTGCAGATTGATTTTGAATGCATAATGAAGAAGTTCGGTAACTTCTGATAACATAATATTCAAGCTTAAGAATTCTCACAGAGCCTTGACCTGCTGGGATGGAGTTCGAAGAGGATTTCAGCAGACAACCCCTTTGGGGGTCATGAATATGAGGAGGTTAGACGAAACCTGTGCAAGAAAAAATAAAAAATAGAAAATAGTGGAGGTATGTTGGGTGCTGACATTAGAAAAAGCTAGAAAAAATGATGCACAAAAACTTGTTGAAATACAAAAGGCCAGTTTTGAGGATGAATCAAAGCATTTTAATATTAACGGAACCGTTGGGCCCATAGTGTGAAGAATCATCATTTTTATTCAAAGTGTGGGTTTACCAAAGTTAGAGAAGAAGGTGACTTATACATTTTTGAAAAGACTTTATAAACTTAAGTAATGTACAACGTTATGAGACATCAGTGCTAAGTGTTACCAAGAAGATATTTAATGAAAAGCATGAAAGGGAGGATTTACAATGAAGATTGATTTTGCAATTGAATCAGATTATGAGTATATCTTGTTAAGAGACAAGCACATACATAAAACACTGATAAGACCCAAACTAAAAGAAAATGAAATTCTAATAATCAGAGAATCCAATCAAGAAATAGGCTGGATGAGATACGGATTTTTTTGGGACAACACACCATTTATGAATATGATATGGATAGATGAGGAGTATAGAGGAACAGGTATTGGTAAAAAAGTTGTCCACTATTGGGAAGAATTAATGAAACAAAAGGGATTTGAAATGGTTATGACCTCAACACAGTCGAATGAAGGAGCTCAACATTTTTATAGGAAGCTTGGATATAGAGATGCTGGATGTTTAATGCTTGAGAATGAACCTCTGGAAATAATACTGACAAAGGATTTGAACCAAATTAACGTTGAGGAAATCAATGAGAGAAGTGACATTTAAAATATAATATTCAAGCTGCGTCTCCAATGGAGCCTAGGTCTGCGAGTTGGGTTTCGAAGAGAGATTTCAGCAGACGCCCCCTTTGGGGTTCAGGAATACAGAAACGTTAGATGAAAATCACCATGTAAACCAAGTTAAAAAGGAGTGGAGGATAGTATGGCGAACACCATTTCATTACCAAAACAATTAAATGATGTAGTTGAACCCATAGGTATGTCAAATGGATTAACATCAGTCTTTATTGAAGTTCTAGTTATTAGCGGATCAGTACTAGCTAAAACGAATCGAGAAAAAGAATTAATTATTTGGCTAGCACAAAGGGATCAGTCTGTAGTTGGAATAGGAACAGTTGGTTTTGATATTGATGAAATGCCTTGGACTATAGACTCTTTTGAAAGTGAGAAAGATTTTATACTAGATACTATTTCAAATGCAGCAGATGGCTTAGGGTGGGAGAAATTAAGCTATAAACCACGACAAGATTGGGTTGTTAATTGTTTGAATCAATTTGGCTTAATGATTAAAGTATTTAATAAAGAAGATATTGACATGAACAATTATATAGAATGGTCAGAAATTGAAGAGGGTGATGATAACCCTACAATTCCGAGAGGGTATCCCAAATGCGAAAAGCATAACATCTGTTTAAATTGCCATGGATGTATACTTTGCAATAATGGAAGCTGAATTAAGGACTGCAGGTATTTCATAAAAGATGGTAACAATCATATAACACAATATTCATGCTTCGGGTCATGCAGAGCTCTTGGTCTGCCAGAGAGATTTTAAAGAAGCCAGAGCAGACAGCAACCCCTGAGGGAGTTCATGAATATAAGAAACATTAGGCGAAATATGGTGGTCATACAACAAGTTCAGGGAGAAACCATGAAAATATCCTTAAATAAAGTAGAGAAAAATAGACTTGATGTGCTGTCAGTAGATATGGAAATTGACATAAGAAAAGAATACAAAAATATAACAAGACATTCTGGGCGAATGGTCCATGTTATTGATTGGTGGATAGCTTTATATATAAACGGAAATAAGTTGGATGAAGATGAAGTGTTTGTTGAAGAAGAATTTTTAAAATCATTAATTATTCCAGGAAAGTATCCTATGTTCACTTGTACTTGCGGTATATTTGGTTGTGGGGGATACTATGTTGAAGTCAGTCATGAGGATGATAGATTGTTTTGGTTAACTGAGCAATCGCCTTTTAAGGAACAATTCGTTAAGACTTCTAATAAATTTGCTTTCTCTTGGGACCATATAATCGATTTTTTAGAAGAATTAATACATAAATTCGATGATCTAAAGAGCATAATGATTACGCATGGCTTGAATTTTCATTATGATGTAGAAAGATATAGAGAAATAATTAAAGAGATAAAAGAGCGAGCAAGTTAGAATAATGCTTAAAGCGGATTCGAAAAGTTACAATGCTTCGCCTAACAAGGTCGAGGCAAGGCGATCCTTGGTTTTGGGAGCATCAGGCGATGAAGTGAATGTCGGGAAGCCCTGCACTGATTCACCGCATCACGCCAGGCCTTCGGTCTTTAAGCCAGTGAGGTTTGTGTATGGAAACGCTATGTAGTCATTGCCAATAAGGAGTGATAGAAATGAAATACCATTTTTTTGCTACCCTTTCTATAACAGAGCTGATTAATTATCCTGACGATGATAACGACTATTTTGAAGGCCATTTTTTAATTAGAGAAATAGTAAGTATTTTGAAAATTGATTTTCCAATAAAACAAATTTACGAGAGATATTTTAATGATTCAGTTAATACTGGTGATGTGCTTTTATTTAATTCAAAAAAGGATTCAAGCCATTTTATACTGATAGATACATTTAAAGATCCATATGATCAATTAGATTTGATTAGAATTGGAGTTCAAATTACTTCAAATGATATTGATAAAATCAGAGTACTATTCAGACAACTTTATGATAAGTCTAGTATTTTTATTAATTACCATGAAGGACAGGGAATTTTGAATAACCTTTGTGCACCGACAATGTATCCAAAGCAAATTTCAATTAATAATTATAAGTATGAGCAACAATTGAAGGTTTATTAGTTTAATTGTAGATGGTAATGAAAGCACAGAACATAATATGCACGCTGCGGTGAGGCTCAGACGAACAACCTTGTCCTAACTTGCCACATCGCGCCGACTACTCCAGTGGTGCGGGTTCGTGAATATAAGAAGGCTAAGTGAAATCTATGTAAGATAATTAACAAGGAGAGGAACCAATGACAACGATAAATACTCTACAAACTAAACTTTCCAGCCGATATGATGAATTTGACCCAGAACAAGATGGAAATAAAAATACAAAGTTTGCAGATTTAATTATTGATGGAAGATCACTTTACCAAATGCTCAAGAAACACGATCTGGTTCCATCCTTAGGATGGGGAAGCGAAGATCAACAAAAAGAAATGATTCAATACTTTTTACTAAAGAAACCACATGAGCATATGTACTATAGATATCCAATACTTGTATGTCCTTGGTGTGGAGATGAAGAGTGTGGTTATATCTCAGTGAAAATTGACAGGGAAGAAGAAATTGTAATATGGAAGGATTTCAAATTGGAGCATGAGAACAAACCAATAAATATAGGTCCCTTTTATTTTGAATGGGCAAACTATGAAAGAGTCATTCATGATACTTTTGGAATAATAGATACACAATAATGTACATTGATTCGAAGAAGCAAAGACATCACTTAACATCATATTCAAGCAGCATCTCCTATGATACCTTGGTCTGCGGGATGGCTTTCGAGGAGGTATTTTAGCAAACAACCCCTAGCAAGATTCATGAATACAAGAACGTTATACAAAAGGGACGCAAACCATAAAAAGAAGGTGTTCAAGCTGTTTGGTTTATTTAAGAAAAAGAAGACAATATTTGAAAAACAACTAAACCAACTTTCTGAATTGGGTATTTTTATGAGGGCAGGTTTAAAGAAAGAATTACTTTTAGAAGAAACTTCAAAAAGTGAATATGAAGAAGATCCCTACAACTTGCTACTACTTACTTTAGGTGGAGAAGTTGTAGTAAATGATGAATTTATAAATGTATCTGATAAAATTTGGTATCTGGATACGGAATGTATTGAGGATCATAGAGATTATGTAAGAGTAATACTGCGATTAGAGAATATGACAAAACTTAATTTAAATAAGAAACGGATTACGTAGATATTCAGAATAGTACTGCATGGGTCTCTTTCGAGTATAAGAATGAACTTATAAGATGGGAAATGAAAGTAGATGATGATTGGTTTGATATGGAGATATTCAAGAAATTTAATGAGTTAACACAGACTGAACAATCCATGAAATTGTATATTTCAATTTTAGATCAAGGTTGCCTAGTGGGCTATTTTAATAAAGAACAAGTATTTGAATTAAATAAATTAACAAAATATAAATTTGAAGAGTATTAGTGAAATATGACTAAAAAGGAGCCAAAACAATGAGTGAATTGACTTCAGGAAGTTTATCACTATTGAAATATAAAGAGGCAATTCTTAAGCATGATCCTGTATACGCAGAGGATTTAAATGAGAAATGGTTTGTTTTTATAACCAAAGACACAGAAGAAAGTGAAGAAATTCCGGAAAGCCTATTTCAAATTTCAGAAAAAATCCCAGTGTTATATTTTTATAATTTTGAAGATCACTGTTGGGGATACCGTGTAGTTTACAATTCACAAGAGATAGCAAGTCTTCATATATCATATGTTTTATTAGATACTTCAATTATTAAGCTTGCAGAAGAAAGATATCCAGAGGAAGATCACATTGAATTTTTATATGTCGACCCTAGAGGGGACAAAATCAGAATTGAATTAATTGAAGAAGTTCTGAGATCTAATGAATACAATGAGAAAATAGCAAAACAGTTTACAAATTGCAATTTAGAAACATTTAGATTTTTTGAACTGGATAATGAACAAATAAAACAATTAGAGGATATTTTAAATAATAGTTACTATACACAATTAGAATCTGAGCATGAATTAGTAGAAGAGTTTAAAGAATTATTAAACATTGAGGAAATGAGTTGGATACGAGCAGATAGAATGAACGAAGATTAGAAGCAAATAGATAGTGAGGACTCGTGAAATATAAGCACGTTAGGTGAAACGCGGAGTGTTAGGAGGTTTGCATGAATTACGATGAAGTAGCGAATGAAGTATTCTTTAGAGATGGAAGTCTAAGGGACATTTATATATTGGATACAGACATCCAAGTATGGGCTCTAATTTTTGAGTATTTGGAAAGTAACGAAATTAATTATCGAGTGACTATAGATGGGCTAATTACAAGAATTAGGGATATTGCTGAATTGTTAAGAATTAAAAAAGAAGCAAGTATTGGGATAACTATTGGATATAGTGAAATTGATATTTGTGGGTATTTTTATGAAGGAAGCGTTATTGAATTTGATATTTCACCAATACAGATAGACTCAGAGAAAAAAATAGATATACTCATGAACTTCCTAAAAAGCCTAAGTCGGAAACTAAACAAAATGATAATTATTACCCCAGAAATGACTATGGAAGAGGTGCTAATTCGAGTAGAGCCCTAAAGGGAAACTAAATTAAGTAATTCACACTGTGGTCGCTTTCGCTTCCTTGGCCACGAAACATTATATGAAATACTGCAAAATACTTTATGGAGTGATGGATCTTATGGATGTAAAAAAGCTAAGAGATTGGGTAGACAAACAGAATATAAGAAGTCGGGCATTAGAGGCTTTTTGGCTTAATTTAAATAACTATAGGCTCGAGGAGCCTGAGCAATTTGATGAGTTATTTTGGGATTATGATAAAGATTATTTAAAGATCTTTATAGAGGATGTTTCCTTACATATCAAGAACTTGGAATATTTAGACCCAGTTAATAGAGATCTTGAGTATGTTGAAGTGAAAATTAGAATCGAGTATCGAACAAATCATATAGGTTATTACAGGCTGATCTTCAATCTAGATGGTACAGTAGAGGATGATTTTTTTATTTCTGAATGGACTGGATTGAGGTTATATCAGACAAGAGCCTTATTAGAGGATATTAAAGAAGAAATAGAAGCTGAAAGAATAAATGGAGAAATAACAGAAAAAGAGGCTTTTAAGTTAAAGGACATAATAGATGAGAAGAAGGACATGATTAGAAAGGAATTTAGTCATTAGAGCAAGTTATGGGAGAAGCGACGTAATCAAATAACTAGGGAGATTTTTATGTCTGAATACTACTGGGACATTAAAATTGATTACCTAAGAAATACCCGCTGGTTGTACTATAACGATGATTATTTGGAATTTCTTATACAAAAGGTGTGGAAGATAAATAAACCTGTAGAGATCGTAGATTATGGATGCGGATTTGGATATTTGGGACTGAAGCTTCTTCCATTGCTACAAAATGGATCAACATATACTGGCATTGACAAAGGCATGGAATTAATAAAGCAAGCCAATGAAATATTTTCGAAACTCTCTTATAATGCTGAATTTATAGAGTGTGATATTGAAAAAGTGGAATTAGAAAAGAAGTATGACATAGCAGTCAGTCATGCTTTTTTATTACATATGCCAAATCCAAAGAGTATTCTACAAAAGATGCTTGATTGTGTTCAGGATAATGGAATGGTTATCTGTTTTGAACCACATTGGATTGGTAATATGGCGAATTATTATCTAGACGGAATTGAACAAAGCGATGTCATCCGGTTAGGGATTCTACAGGAGTTATATGAGAGAGATCATAAGCGTACGGCTAAGGACGGAAATATAGGCATCCAAATACCGATCATGCTAAGCCAGCTAGGCTTAAGAAATGTAGGGTGTAGGGTTAGCGATAAGGTGAACTTTCTTGATCAGAACATGGACACGGAAAGTAAAAACATGCTTTATAGTTCTTTGAAAGAAGAAGGCTTGGGACAAGAACCTAATGATATTTCAGAGGTACTCAAAAATTTATTGGCCAGAGGATTAAACGAAATGGAAGCTCAAAAACAATATGAAGCAGAAGCAACTTTTTCTGAAGAGTTCAGTGATAAATCTTGGTTAGTATATGCGCCTAATATGAAGATTTCTTTTGGTACAGTACAGAGACTTTAAAAGTAGGATGTATTCAAAAAACATAATTGGGAGGTTATATGGGCACAGATATTTGGTTTTTTGTAGAGAAAAGGCACTTCAGAGACGAATATGAACAGATTGATGGTACTTGGAGAAAAATTAAAAAGAGTAAGGCAGAATTAAATGATACTGCTACTTGGGTAAGTGCAGATAAGTGGAATGTTAACCCAGATTACTATCTATATCCTGAAGACAAGACTGCTAATTGAAACCAAGTGATCCTTATGAATTTTATAGTGGCGATAGAAACTATGATTTATTTAGTATTCTATCGAATACTAGGAACGATTATAATCTAAAGTTTATATCTTTGCCAAGAGGTCTTCCTGTGGATATTTCCCCTGAATTGAGTGAAGTTGCATTCGAGGATAAAGATGACTTTTATGACCACAGTTGGCTATTATTGAAGGATTTAATTAATTTTAAATGGGATGAAAATTATTATTGTGATCAATTTATGGAATATAGAAATATTATGAATACATGTTCGGGGTTCATCAATGAAACAATTCCAAAATTATCAAAATTGGGGGATGCTGAAGATGTAAGAGTGATTTTCTGGTTTGGTTAGTACAGAATATTCTTTTTATTTAGCTGGTTAATTGTGGGCATTAGAATGTTAGACTCAAAAAATATGGATTTCTTATATCATAATATTTGGTCTGCGGCTCCTTATGGAGCTAGGTCTCCAAGATGGATTTCGGCGAGAGATTTTCAGCAGACAACCCTTTGAGTTCGTGTGAATACAGAGACGTTAAAGATAAAACATGCAGAAAGCTCGTGGTGAGAACTTGGATAAGGTAGAGAATATAAGATTAGAAGAGAAGAAGTATCATGATATCTGTTATGACAATTACAATTTGTTTGAGTCCGGTTCTTGGTTACATAGACCGGTACAAACGGTATTGGACCTTCTAGCTGAATATAAAGATTACGATAATCTATTGGTGCTTGATTTAGGAGCTGGAATTGGTAGAAATAGTATTCCTATAGCTGAATCCATGAAGATTAGAAAAGGAAAAGTAGTTTGCGTGGATTTATTAAAGTCTGCTATTGATAAGTTAGAGAATTATAGTAGAGAGTATGGTGTCGAACAATTTATTGAAACAAAATTATCTGATATTGAAAACTTCAATATTAAACAAGATGAGTATGACATTATAATAGCTGTATCTGCTTTGGAGCATGTAAGATCGGAAAGGGAAATGGAATTAAAGATTGAAGAAATGACTACAGGAACAAAAATAAATGGAACCAATTGCATTGTTGTTGGAACGAATATAAAAGAGATGAGAATGAAGGATGCACAACAATTAGAGCCAATGTTTGAAGTAAATATCTCGACTGAAAGTATGATGGAATTATTAAGACATCAGTACATTGGATGGGAAGTTAAAAAACGATTAGTAAAGCAACTGGAATATGAAATTGAAAGAAATAAACAACTCGTGAAACTATCAATGGATTGTTTAACCTTTGTAGCTAAGAAATTAGTGTAAGTCAGTACAATGAAGTCTGGAAGGAGTCATCTAATAAAAGTTTCACACATCAGGCTAACGCCCTCAGTCTGACAGAGGAATTTTGGGAGATGGATTTAGCCAGACACATCCGATTAGCGGCAGATCTCGCGAACATAGAAACATTATAGGAAAGCAGTGCGAATCCATTGTAGTACCAATACAATCAAAGGAGAGTCAACATGCACTCTGAAGAGGATTCCACGTATAGCCTGTCTATAGAATGTAAAGACATTATCCTTCGGGAATATCTTTTAGAAGATTTAGATAAAATACATGAACTCACATGGCGACCGGAGATTTACGAATTTTTACCAGGCAGGAATGTTGAAAAAGAAGTTAGACTCGACTGGTTGGAAAATTATGAGATACCTGAAATTAATCAATTTTTGAGACGTGTCGAGGAGGGAGTGAGGGTTGAGGATCTTAGATTGAAGCTAGGAATTGTGCTTAAAGAAACGGGAAAATTCATAAAAAAGAATTTTAGCAAACCCCACTTTTGGGGTCCATGAATACAAATACGTTATTCTAACTAACGCAAATTTGAAAAGAGGGGCGTGAAACCATGAATGAAAAGTCGCAGTTACTAGAGGAGTTCAAGGAATGGATATGTTTTGTTTCTGAGATTCGTGAAATGGATTGGCAAATAAAGATTGCCGAAGATAAATGGTCAGTTCACGATATCGTAAGTCATATATTGCTGTGGGATAAATACTTTTATGAAGCAGCCATACATCCGATATTAAACAATACGCCTTTGACATTAATACAGATTGATTTTAATCAATTTAATCAGGATGCTGTTGAATATGGGAAAACAAAAACAAAGGAAGAATTAATTGAAATGACTATTCAGTACCGTAACATGATATTGCAGAGTATAGAGAGTTTGGAAGATGATAAGTTTACTAAAGAATATGCTGACGGGAAGTTTACTGTAATATCTTATCTAAGAGATTTTATCTGGCATGATCAACATCATATAAGACAGATTGATGAGCTTAAAAGAAGAGCTATGTGAGTATATAAGCAGGTGAATAATATGAGAGATTATTGGAACAAAAGGTTTGCTGAAGAAGGAATGATTTGGGGTTGTGAACCAAGTCAAACTGTAACGCAAGCTATAGATTTGTTCAAAAAGAATAATGCACATCATATATTGGTTCCTGGTGCTGGATATGGGAGAAATACTAAGATGTTCTCTTCTTGTTTTCAGGTTGATGGAATTGAGATATCTAGTTCAGCTATAGATCTAGCAAAAGAATGGGATTTAAAAACGAATTTTATTCGAGAATCGGTGTTAGAGTTTCGTACAAGCAAAAGGTATGACGGCATATATTGTTATGATTTATTACATTTATTTTTGTTGGAAGACCGAAAAAAACTGATACAGAATTGTGTGATGCATTTGAAGGGACAGGGAGTGATGTATTTTACGTGTTTTTCTGATCGCGATTTTAATAATGGCGTGGGTAGAAAAGTTGAGGAAGGAACATATGAATACAAGAAAGGGAAATATGCTCACTTCTTTACTGAAAAAAATTTAATTGAACATTTTAATGATTTGAATATATTAGAAACTGGTTCCATAAAAGAATATCTGACACATGCAGAAAAACAACAAGAATATAAATTAAGATATATAGTTGTTCAAAATATTGATTAGCCATTTCGGGGAAGTAATTCAACAGACACACCCTACCGCTTAACTGCCGCAAGTGGCAGCCGGACTGTTAGTCCTTAAACGCTAGGACATCGTGCATACAGATCGTTATATGTAATTGGAACCGAAGGGAATAAAAAAATTAAAATATATCTATGTATAAACGTAATTTATTTATTGTTAGTTATATGTCAATTGGGTTATCTAATTTATAGATGGGATGAGGTGAACATATAATAAATATAGCAATGTGACGGCTATTCTTCGATGGGCTGAATTCGTATAATAAAAATATACGTTTCGGCTTTGCCCTTGATATCGTGATTTCTTCTGTATTCGTATCGAAAATCGATTTTCTGTAAATATTTATACATAAACATGATGAGCAAAAACAAATAAGGGGGGAGCTAACATGACAAATAGAGAGGAAATGAATCCTAAGGTTGATGTGTATTTAGGAAAAGTGAACAAATGGAAGGCGGAAATGGAGAAGTTGAGAGCAATCATGCTTGACTGCCAGCTAACTGAAGAACTGAAGTGGGGTAAACCTTGTTACATGTTTCAGAATAGTAACATAGCTATAATACAAGGCTTTAAAGAACACTGTGCACTTATGTTTTTCAAAGGTGCTTTGTTAAAAGACCCCAATGGTATTCTAATCAAACCTGGGGAGGATACGCAGGCGGGGCGCCAGATTCGGTTCACGAATGTTGAAGAAATTGTTGAGATGGAAACCATCTTGAAAGCCTATATAATTGAAGCCGTTGAAGTGGAAAAAGCCGGTTTGAAAGTGGATTTTAAAAAGAATACAGAACTCATTTTTCCTGAAGAATTCCAAGCTAAATTAGATGAAAATCCTGCTTTGAAAACTGCTTTTGCTGCATTGACGCCGGGACGACAAAGAGCATACATTATGCATTTTGCTGCGCCCAAACAATCTAAAACTCGGGAATCGAGGATTGAAAAATGTATGCAGGACATTCTCGCTGGAAAGGGATTAAATGATCGATAAATTCGATGAGAAATAAAATTGAAGGGAGATATTTATTTGGATTTTTTTCCGTTGGAGATATCTGTACTATCTGCCGATGCACTTCGTGAGTACATTTCAAGAGAATATTTTTCTTATGGCTTACTTAAATGCCGGTTATTTTATAGAGGCATACATGACATATATAGAGTTAATGCAGACGAAAAAGAGTATTTCTTTAAGGTATACCGTCAAGGGATCAGAAGCATGGAAGAAATACAAGCAGAGGTAGATTTGCTCAATCACCTAAGATCATCAGACATTGAAATCACTACACCAGTTACAAGACATGATGGAAAATTTATTTCACAGTTCAACACTGCAAATGGGATAAGGTATGGAGTGCTATATACGTCTGTTGGAAAACTTGAGTTTAATCAAATTGCGGAAACGGCTGAATTAAACGAGAGATTAGGTAGTTATATCGCTACAATTCATAATGCTTGGGACAAATGTGAGCTTGGAAAAAAACGATGGAATCTAGATGCTGCCTCATTTATAGATAATTCTATGGATGCTATCAGACAGTTCTCAACCATTCATGATTTTGACCTGCATTTTTTAGAGGAAGTTGCAAAGAATGTGAGCGATAAACTAGAGTGTTTAACTGTTGAAAGACCGCAATATGGTATATGTCACGGCGACATATATAGTGGGAATATCCGAGTTGACGCTAACAGCAATCCTATCCTTTTTGATTTTGATTTCTGTGGAAATGGATGGAGAACATATGACATATCTATGTATGCATTCCCATTTGGCATGGGATGTGACGAAACGAAATTAAAAAAGAGAGAAGAACGAAAATATCAATTCTTAAATGGATATAACAAGGTTAGAGCTATGAGCCAAAGTGAAGTAGATTCTATTGCCCTCTTTATTCCCTTCAGAAGAATTTTTAATATTGGCACTCTATACATTTCTTATCTTCCAAATACTTGGGGAGACTCTGCTGTCATCAGAAATGTAGATGAAGAATTAAACTGTTTCAAAAGTGGTTGGAATTAAACCCTATATTTTAATTAGTATGCAAAGCTAATGATAACTATATTCCGAAATCAACCTAGAGATCCTTTACATAAATAAAGCAAACCCACTGCCATGAGTCTAACCGCTTAAGGCAGTGGGTTTGTCTTTAAAACCTTTATATCCGTTAAAAACGGATTATTCCTCCCCGGTCGCCACCGGATTTTCCTCATAGCTGATCCAATCGCTCCAGCTTCCTGGATAGAGTCTCACATTACGAAATCCTGCCTCATTCAAGGCCAGAACATTCGGGCAGGCGGATACGCCTGATCCGCAATATACGATGATCTCAGCGTCCTGATCAAGATCAGAAAAATGCTGTTTCAACTGCTCTGCATTTTTAAATGCACCCTTTTCGTCCAAGACCTCTTTCCAGAAGAAATTCACTGCACCGGGGATATGCCCCGCTGCTTGATCTATAGGCTCTTCCAGTCCCAGGTAGCGTGGCTGCTCTCTGGAGTCGATCAATATAGGTGAAAACCCGATATAGGAGCCAACAGGAACAGAAGCTTCGGATATACGTTGTACTTCTTTCATACTTGTGAGCATTTGTGGCTGAACATTTGCCACAAATGTCGAGGGAATGCGAATCGGCTGGTCTGCCGTAACGGGGAATTTTGCTTCCTTCCAAGCGCTGTAGCTTTCTTCCAGTACGTATACCTGCTCATGACCAAGGTAGCGCAGCAGCCACCAGAAGCGGGAGGCCATCATCCCCCCTTGGTCATCATAAGCGACGATGCGTGAACCTGCATTGATCCCGGCACGGCTCAGACGTGCAGCAAGTGTATCTACATCAGGTAGTGGATGGCGACCACCATGCTCGCCTAGAGGAGCGGTAAGGTCTTCTTCCAAATCGAAGTGAATCGCCCCAGGAATGTGGTCTTCATTAAATTCGGTCCGTCCAGCCCCGGCTTGTCCGAGCACGGAACGGCAGTCGGCAATGATTATGTCGGGTTCATACAATCGGGCCAACAGCCAGCGCTTAGATACGATGGATTTCATAGAGGATTCCGCCTTCCTTTTTTTAACAGCAAATTTAATCCATTGAGTATGGTTTATGAAAATGGGGTAATAAGCTAAGAGCTAACCTTCAGGGGGTGCTCATTGTCAGGCATTTCACTTTGGTGGACAACTTGCTTTTTAAAATCCGTTCCGTATCGGATGAAAACCCATACTCCAAACAGGATAAAAAAGCCTGCCCCAAATTGTAAGGTAGACAGCCTTTCCCCGAGCAGCACCCAAGCCAGCAGGGAGGAAATAACGGGCTCACCGAGTACCGCCATCGACACAGCGGTGGCGTTAATGTATTTGAGCAGCCAGTTAAACAGGTAATGTCCGAACAGCGTAGGCACAATGGCAAGCAGCAGGAACAGCCCCCATTCCCGTGGCGCATATCCAGTAAAAGGTATAGCATTCACCACATTATACAGCGCAAGCGATGTGGCTGCGATGATAAAAACCCAAAAGTTATAGACAAAAGCGCTCAAATGCTCGCGTAGATGCTTGCCCATTAGCATGTGGATGGACACGGCGACCATGCCCAAGAAGGACAGTGCATCTCCGAGCAGAGCTTGTCCTGAGACATGAAAATCCCCTGCGCCGATGGCCAGTGAGCCGACAAAGGCCATACCCATTCCGAAGAGCATAGCGCGATTCGTGCCTGTCCGGAAAAACAAAAAAGAACCGAGCATGACAAGGATCGGTTCCAATGTCATAATAACAGTAGAGCTTGCAACGGTGGTCAGTCGCAGCGAGCCCATCCACAGCAAGAAATGCAGCCCTAGCGCGATACCGGACCAGAGGATCAGCATCCATTGCTTGCGAGTGAGGCTGAATAGCTCGGTGCGGTATTTCCAGACCAATGGCAGCATCAGAAGATTGGTCAGGTACAGACGGTACATAGCGATGACGGACACCTCGGCTTCAGACCATCTGACGAAGATCGAGGAGAACGAAATAGCGATAATACCTATGATGTACAATAATTCAAAGGAAAACGACGGTTTGTGTGCTTGATTCATGTGGCAGCTCCATCCGTATGAAAGAAAATAAATACATTAAAATTCTTTCTAACGGTATCTCGAAAATGAGGTTTAATATAGCTCATTATACCGTACCTGGCATTCCCATGGTATTAGGATTTTGCAAAATACTGAGAATATAATCAACGGGAGCGAGAGGGAGGATTTTAAGTGAGATGCTGCATAGAACTTTTGCTGCACAAGCTCGTCTAACATAGTGGAGGTGGATTTTATGAAGAAACATAACACATTTTCAATCATACTACTGACTGTCGTGGCAGTGCTGGCTCTATCAGCCTGTGGTACGAAACCGCAAACCAATAACAATGCACCTTCAGGGGCAGACCAACCGCAAACGCAACAGCCGCAAGTCGCACCAGAGCCGGTTGCTGAACCGCAGGTTAAAAAAGGCACAGGCGTATACAACGGAGCTGCTGACCCACATACGGTAGAGATTGAAACCAACGGCGAAGCCCAATCCTTCCAATTAGGGGAGGGGATGGATACGGTAATAGCTGGACTTAAAGAAGGTGATCCAGTAGCGTTTGAATATAACGAAAAAACAGTAGAGGGCGACGCGACAGCGAAGCAACTGACTTTAACGAAAATACAAAAGACAGAGGCTGCAACAGATGGCAATCAAAACGGAAGTTCTGGTCAACAAGTAGGCGGGGAACGCACGAAAACTCAAACTTTTGAGCTTACCCTTGAAGGGAAAAAGGAAAAGCAGACAGCAACCTTGGCAAAGGGAGAGGGCTATTCGCTGTATGTGTTTGATCCGATGTCCCTGTTCCCAGATCAAAACCGTGTCGCCTTAGCGGTGGATGATAACTACTACGCCGAAATTACGAAGTTGCCCTCCAACTTTAATTTAGATGAGCTTCAAAAAGAAGGCGAGAAGGAGTTGGCTTCCATTGGCAAGGTGCAAAAGCTGGACAAAGCAGACGTGCCTAAAGCGCTGACCAGCAGCCGTCTGTTCTTGCAAGCGAACGGTTCGAAGATTACACAACAGTATATTGTTGTGGAAAATACTACGGGCGCTTTCAGCGTGAAAGTGAATATTCCACAAGGGGAGCCTGCTGAAGGATTCGAATCCTTCATTTATACATCGCTGGAGAGCCTGCAAGCTAATAAATAATCCTAATATAAAGTCAGATGGACGCTGGCCTATAATTATGAATTTAAGGCAGTTAAACTGCTGAAATTTGTTGTTTCAGGTACTAGGTTAGCGCTTCGAGGGTCTAATCTGTAATTGCGAGACCTGCACTTTTGTGCTATAAAGGATGAGAGAATAAGATCATTCCGGCTTGCGAAGTCGTATGAAGCGATGAAGGAGTTGTTAGATTTAATATGTCCATCGAAATGAATACACAAGAAGTCATCAACGTGATTAAAAACAGCAAGAAAAAGACGCCTGTTAAAGTATATGTAAAAGGGGCTTTGGCTTCCGCATCTTTTGGCGAGAACGTTCAAGCTTTTATTTCTGGAGACAGCGGTGTGGTATTTGGTGATTGGGCCGATATCAAGCCGGTACTGGATAGCGCAAACGCGAAAGAAGAAGATTATGTGGTGGAAAATGACCGCCGTAACTCCGCTGTTCCTATGCTGGATCTGAAAGGCATTAATGCACGCATTGAGCCAGGCGCCTATATCCGCGATATGGTAGGCATCGGTAACAACGCAGTCATTATGATGGGTGCAGTAATTAACATTGGCGTTACGATTGGTGAAGGCACCATGATTGATATGAATGCTGTACTTGGCGGTCGTGTTAAAGTAGGCAACATGTGCCACATCGGTGCAGGCGTTGTCCTTGCAGGTGTCATTGAGCCACCATCCGCACAGCCTGTAATCGTAGAAGACGAAGTATTGATCGGTGCGAACTCGGTTGTACTGGAAGGCGTACGCATCGGTAAAGGTGCAGTTGTTGCAGCCGGAGCGGTTGTAACTGAAGATGTGCCTCCATACTCTGTGGTAGCGGGGACACCTGCACGTGTAATCAAACAAGTCGATGACAAGACCAAATCTAAAACTGAGATTTTGAAAGAACTGCGCGTTCTGTAAGAAGGCAAAGTTTTTTATGTACCAAAGGTGAACGATTCCTTGTCAGGAGCATGATGCACTGACAGCATAACTTAGGGACGAAGCACAACGGACAAGGCTCGGCGGCTGCGCCGGGCTTTTGTCCTTTTGTTCTTTTGCCAGGTAAGAGCTGATGAGCTATAAAGAGGAGGCGTAGCAGCAAAATGAGTACAGCCGATTATCGTTCTTTTGTTCAAATACGAAGGGATCTGCATCAAATTCCCGAACCAGGGTTTGAGGAATATAAAACACAACGATACTTGCTGAACTACTTGGAAACGCTCCCTCAGGAGCGGCTGGAGATTCGTACATGGCGTACGGGCGTGTTAGTATTCATTCATGGAACGGCTCCTAAGCGCCGCTATGGATATCGTTGTGATATGGATGGTTTACCCATCGAGGAAGAGACGGGTTACGATTTCCGTTCGACTCATCCCGGCTACATGCATGCTTGTGGACACGACTTACATATGACGATTGGATTGGGAATTGTGACTCACTTTGCGAGTCATCCGACTAAGGATGATCTGGTCGTGTTGTTTCAACCTGCGGAGGAAGGACCTGGTGGAGCCTTGCCTATGCGGGACAGCACGGAGCTGGCCGACTGGATGCCGGATGAAATTGTCGCATTGCATGTTGCACCAGAATATCCTGTAGGCACGATTGCCACCCGCCCGGGTATCCTATTTGCCAATACATCGGAGCTTTTCATCGACCTCATGGGTACGGGCGGACATGCGGCTTATCCACACAAGGCGAATGATATGGTAGTAGCTGCTTGCCAGTTGGTCGGACAATTACAGACGGTGGTAGCCCGTAATGTGAATCCACTGGATGCAGCGGTCATTACCGTTGGCAAAGTTAGCGGAGGCACGAAGCAAAATATTATCGCGGAAACCGCGCGTTTGGAAGGTACAATCCGTACGCTGTCTGCCGATACGATGACGCTGGTTAAATCGCGAATCGAGGCGCTGGTGCGCGGTGTGGAAGCTGGCTTTGAATGTCATGCGGAGATTCATTATGGCTCCAATTATTTGCAAGTGTACAATGAAGCCAAGGTAACTGAGGAATTCATGAACTGGGTCAGTAACCGGCAGGATGTGCAGCTCGTTGAATGCGGAGAAGCGATGACTGGAGAGGACTTCGGATATTTTCTGGAGCGGATTCCCGGTCTGATGTTCTGGCTGGGGGTGGATACGCCTTATGGCTTGCACCATGCCAAGCTGGAGCCTGCGGAGGAAGCCATCGAGGTGGCCATCCGTGTGTTGACAGACTATTTTACATGGAAGTCTCAAGGGTGAATGATATAGCCTGAATAATTATGTTTAATGAAGAGAATGTAATGGAATGAAGTCGAATTTTTGAAGGAGGGTGTTATGGGAGAGCAAACCATCATCCGATTTGAGCGGGTGACCAAACAATATGACAACGATCCCCCGGTGCTGGCGGATGTCAGCTTTGAGATTGAACGTGGTAAATTTTATACACTGCTGGGTCCCTCTGGCTGTGGTAAAACGACGATTCTACGTATGATTGCAGGGTTTGCAGAGCCGACAGAAGGCTCTATTTATTTGAATGATAAACTCATTAATCGTGTTCCGGCCAATGAGCGGCAGGTCAATACAGTTTTTCAGGATTATGCGCTATTTCCACATCTGAATGTGTTTGAAAATGTAGCCTTTGGTCTGCGGATCAAAAAGATGAACAAAAAGGATATTCAGGAAAAGGTGACACAGGCGTTGTCCTTTGTCAATCTGGAAGGCTACGGTGAACGGGAAATTTCCGAGATGTCCGGGGGACAGCGTCAGCGTGTGGCGATTGCACGGGCTATCGTCAATGAGCCTGATGTTCTCTTGTTGGATGAACCTTTGTCGGCACTGGATTTAAAGCTGCGGACAGAAATGCAGTACATTTTGCGTGAAATGCAGCAGCGCCTGGGAATTACCTTTATATTCGTTACGCATGATCAGGAGGAAGCGCTGGCCATGTCAGACGAAATTTTTGTCATGAACAAAGGCAAGATTGAGCAGAGCGGCACGCCAAATGATATCTATGATGAGCCGATTAATCGATTTGTGGCTGATTTTATCGGCGAATCAAATATAGTTCCTGGACGTATGATCGCGGATTATCAAGTGGAATTTAACGGTCGACAGTTTGAATGTGTTGACGGAGGATTGCGTCCGAACGAACCGATTGAAATTGTGATCCGGCCCGAGGATTTGGAGATTACGAGTGTTGCTGAAGGCAAGCTGCGGGTAAAGGTGGATACTCAATTGTTCCGTGGTGTTCACTATGAAATAAGCTGCTATGATGATTCAGGACAGGAATGGCTCGTGCATTCTACCAAAAAGGCGGAGCTGGGAAGTGAAATCGGCCTGAAATTTGACCCGGAAGCCATTCATGTCATGCGCTTTGGGGAGACAGAAGAAGAATTCGATCGGCGTCTGGAAGCCTATGAAGAGGTGGATCAGCATGTCCGGTAATACAAGAGCAGCGTATCTGCTGCCTTACTATTTATGGATTGTGCTGTTCGTGGCGGCGCCAGTTGTCTTAGTATTTTACTATTCACTATTTGATGTGGATGGTCATCTCACATTCAGCAACTATGCTCAGTTTCTGACACCTGTTTATTTAAGCATGACGCTTAGCTCATTTTGGTATGCATTTCTGATCACTGTATTTTCACTGCTCGTGGCGTATCCAGCGGCATATTTACTTACTCGCACCAAGCATAAGCAGCTGTGGCTGTTGCTCATTATTTTGCCTACCTGGATTAACTTGTTGCTCAAAACGTATGCTTTTATCGGGATTTTCGGAACCTATGGTCCGGTGAATGCGGTGCTAGGAATGGTTGGGTTGGGTGGTCAGCAAATATTGTTTACCAGCTCCAGCTTTGTGTTTGTATCTGTGTATATTTTTGTGCCTTTTATGATTCTGCCCATCTATAACGCGTTAGAAGGCTTGAATCCTTCACTGCTGGACGCAGCCCGTGATTTGGGAGCCTCCAAATGGACCGCGTTTCGAAGGGTTATTTTCCCGTTAACACTTTCGGGTGTGCGATCCGGTTGTATGGCTGTGTTTATTCCAGCGCTGTCGCTGTTTATGATTACCCGTCTGATTGCGGGCAACCGTGTGATTACGCTGGGAACGGCGATAGAGCAGCATTTTCTGGTTACTCAGGACTGGGGTATGGGCTCTACAGTTGCTGTGTTCCTGATTTTGGCGATGGCGATCATTATGCTGCTCACCTCGCGAACGAAACGGAGGGTGCGGCATGGCAAATAAAAACCGATTCGGAAATATTTATTTGGTGATTGTTTTTCTCGTGTTGTATGCACCTATCTTGTATTTGATGTACTATTCCTTCAACAGCGGCGGGACCATGCACGAGTTTGAAGGTTTTACACTTCAATATTACAAAGAGGTGTTTGCAGACACCCGCTTGATCATTATTGTTATTAACACCTTAGTGATTGCTTTGTTGTCGTCTGCGTTGGCTACGATTATTGGGATCATGGGTGCGCTGGCTATTCATCAGATGCAGAACCGTCGAGTTAAAAATACGTTGCTGTCGCTCAATAATGTACTGATTGTGAACCCGGACGTCATTATCGGCGCTTCCTTCCTCATTTTGTTCACGATGGTTGGGATCAAGCTGGGTTTTTATTCCGTTTTGTTATCCCATATTGCGTTTAGTGTGCCGATTGCGGTCATTATGATTTTGCCCCGCCTTCAGGAAATGAGTCCATCCTTGGTGGACGCCGCGCGTGATTTGGGTGCCAGCCGGCTGGATGTGCTAACCAAGGTGATTTTGCCCTTTATCAAGCCAGGAATTTATGCGGGCTTTTTTATGGCGTTAACGTACTCGCTGGATGATTTTGCGGTGACCTTTTTTGTGACAGGCAGTGGCTATTCGACCTTATCGGTGGAAATCTACTCACGGGCCCGTCAAGGGGTTTCCTTGTCCATCAATGCACTTTCCACGCTCATATTCCTGTTTACTGTGCTGCTGGTGGTGGGCTACTACTTTATTATGCGCAAGGCGAATCGTAATGGTAAAAAAGAGCCTGCGGCGGAAATGGGGGTGCCTAGATGAAGTCGCTTGTGCGCGTGTTTCTGTCCATTTTCATTATCTCGTTTGGTCTGATGGGCGTGGCAGCCTGGCTGAACTCCAGCCAAGGCTACTCTGGTGGCAACACACTGACAGTGTACAACTGGGGAGACTACATTGATCCTGAACTGCTGGAACGGTTTCAGAAGGAGACGGGCATTACCGTCATTTATCAAACGTTTGATTCCAATGAAGCGATGCTGACGAAAATCGAGCAGGGAGGAACTTCATTTGATGTAGCGGTTCCCTCGGAATACGCTTTGGCTAAAATGAAGCAGGAGCATCTGTTGCTCCCATTGGACCACAGCAAACTGCCGAATTTGAAGCATGTAGATGCTCATTATCTAAACCTTTCGTTTGATCCAAATAACCAATATTCGGTTCCGTATTTTTGGGGAACAGTCGGGATCGTGTTTAACCCGGAGCTGACGAAAGGCATTGATTTTCATAGCTGGGATGGTCTATGGGACCCGAAGCTGCGTAATAACCTGTTGCTGGTTGATGGAGCTAGGGAGATTATGGGCATGTCGCTGAACAGTCTTCACTATTCCTTGAATGATACAAACCAGACGCATTTGCAGCAAGCTTTGACGAAGCTGGAGAAGCTAGCACCTAATGTCAAGGCTGTGGTTGGCGACGAGATTAAAATGCTGCTGGCCAATGAGGAAGCTGCTGCCGGGGTTGTATGGTCCGGTGATGCGTCCGAAATTATGGATCAGAATGATAAACTGGATTACGTTGTGCCAGATGAAGGGTCCAACCTGTGGTTCGATAATATAGTTATTCCAAAAACGGCCACCCATGTGGACGCGGCTCATAAATTTATCAATTTTATGATGCAGCCCGATGTGGCCGCTCAAAATGCCGAGTTTGTAGGTTACTCCACGCCAAACAAGGATGCAAAAAAATTGCTGCCTGAGGATATTTCTGGCGATGAGCGGTTCTACCCTCCATCTGAAATTACAGATAAGCTGGAAGTATACAACAATCTGGGTAAGCGAATGCTCGCTCACTATAATGAATTGTTCCTGCAATTCAAAATGCATTTAAAGTAGGGGAGTAGCGTTGTGGATCAGGGAATGGTGCTTTAGAGGTCGCTGCGGTGGCGGATGGTGCTTACCATCGCTGTTAAATTCCGATTTTTATGATTGAATATGTAAAGGTGAAAATTGGAATTTAAAGGCGACCGCTTCGCTTGTCCAACACCATTCCGCCCCCTCCGCTGCACTGTGCTTAAAGCCACGTACCTATGAATCCCCCACGCCGACGGTGAGGGAGTAGTGAGAGCAAAAAGGCCCTTGAGCCACCCGTGTAGGGGATTCAAGGGCCTTTTTTGTTTACTCACCGCGCGAAGCGGTAAGTATAGTTTTTTTCCCCGGCTATTGTCCGAAGAAAATAAAGTTGTAGACTTAGAAAATAAAGTATTAGACTGGTGAGCACTTCATTAAGCCAACTGGCAGAATAGTGAGAGAAAATGAACATTCTTAAAGCGGTGCCACTGAGAGTAAATGAATAATGTGTTGATATTAAAGCTGGATAGATTACTATACGAAATATAAAGGTCAAATAGCCGGGTTTATTAAAAGGCAGCGGTACTCCCGCTCAAACGAGTAAGGGTGTACTACTGCCGTTTCTTTTTCAGATTCGTTTTTAGATTCCTGGGATTATAGTTGCAAACTTATATAATCAATCTAAGTGAAGCACGGCTTTGCCCGAGAATTTCCGTTCCATAAGATTACGGGCAACGGTGTCAATTTCGGTCCAGGGCGCCTCCACTTGGATTCGTGGGATTAACCGCTCATCTGTGACCAGCCGGGCCAGCAAACTCAGATCGTCCGCGGCTGATTGACGAGTGAGCTCCTCACCTAAAAAGAAGCTGTACAAGGTTCTTCCTCCGCTGGTCACCATATTCTTCATATCGATCATAGCAGTATTTGAAGAGGAAAATCCTACCGCAACGCAAATCCCTTGGGGCGCTAGCTGCGGCAGCAACGCCGCCAGTGTATTGCCGCCTACTGAATCGATGATCAGATCGTATGGCCCAAATTTGTTGGCTGATGAAATTGCGGAATATCCAATGATCACTTCGTCGGATCCGACCTCCCGAACAAGCTCAGCCTTCTCTTCCGTGCTAGCCGTACCTACAACGTATGCGCCGGATTGGACTGCAAGCTGATGGGCGAATAGCCCAACTCCGCCGCTAGAGCCTGTAATGAAAATTCGTTTACCAAGCAGCATGCCGCCTTTTCGAAGTGCATAAAGAGCCGTGAGCCCTGCTACGGGGAGGGTAGCCGCCATAGTAAAAGTGAGTTTGTCTGGGATTTCGGCCAACAACGATACGGGAGCAGCCACTTGCTCGCTCCAGGCTCCCATCGGGAGCAAACCAACAACCCTGGCCCCTTTTTGCGGTCCTGCGCCGTTCTCTGCCGGCTCGATGACAATCCCGGCGAGATCCCAGCCAGGACGGCTAGATATTTCCTGATTTTTAGCGTCACTCACTTCACCGCGGTTGAGTGAGACGGCCTTCACTTGCACAATTGCTTCCCATGGCTTAGGCTGCGGGGCGCCAACTTCCTTGAAGGCCAAATGAGACGGGGCATGCGGATCAACAACAATAGTACGAATCATATCGGTTTTCCTCCATGTTGGTATGGTCATTAGATGACCTTCATTTCAATGAGGAGTATACTTTAAATGAAGGTTCGGCCCAAGTGCAGAACTACACTTCATAAGAGAAGGGAAGAGAAGATGGATATAGATACGGAGAATTCCAGACATAGAATCGTAATGGGAGAAATTGAAGCCCTGCGGATAAAACGCCAGCAAAAGCTTGTCGATCGACCTCAACCGTCCTTGAAACGATTTACTCAACAAGAGCTGAACGACGAGGCTTTTCCTTCGTATAAAAATCTGCTGGTTGGACGTACCCGCCGCATACCGTCCCGCCAGACGATAATAAATATTGCAGAATATCTTGAGTGTACATCCGACGAGCGTAACGATTTGCTTTTGGCAGCCGGTTTTCTTCCAATTCAGACCGAATTGTATGGACGGTCGTTGGAGCGTGCATTAGAGTGGGCTCAGCAAACGATGAGGGGTATTCCTTTTCCCGCCATGGTCGTAACACATACTCAGGACATCAAGGGATTAAATGAGCCTTTTCATCAATTGTTCGAAATCCCTCTCGACCGTTCATATGACGGTTTAATGAATAGGGTCGATTTACATTTTAATTCTGGTTTTCCTATCCGGTCCCGCTCCACGTTTGACAAGGCGTCGTTTAAGCAGTGGGAGGAGCACATCATAAACGGAATACAAGCCTTTAAGAGTGAGCACATACTCTCGCGTTATGATGCGTGGTATCAAAAATTGCTGGATAGAGTTCAGAAATATAACGCGTGCGAATATCTGAGTGTGCGGGATGTAGGGGGAAATGTTGATCAAATACAAACAATTCTAGCCAGAATGGAAAGCTCCGGAGACCTTATTCCCGTACGCTACAGACAGATTTCGATTTCTGCAGGCGGCCGCTTATATCCGCAAATTGAGGTTTTCCTGCCGGTAGATTCCTCCGCGCGCACAGTTTTCGAGAACCTGGGATGTCCATCTGATTGTGCATTTATCTAATCCGACACTTACAAGAGGATGGAATCGAAAAAGCTATTGGTAGCTGATAATTCAGAATAGGTGGTTTATTAAACTAATGGGGAACGTTAGTTGAATGACAACAGCGGCAGTCTAAGGCTTTATTTATCAAGTCTTGGTCTGCCGCTGCTTTATATTAATTGTTCAGTTTAAAACTTATTTTTCAAAAGCTGGCGATTCTTCAGTTCAAAAACCTCGCTAAATCAACAACTCTAGTCTGATACTTTGTTTTCACCGAACAGCTATTCCACACACCTTATAGGATTGAGGGACTTTAAGGCGGGCAGTGAGCGAAGCGGGCCAATTGAATCTGGAGAAGCGGCAGCATTCGCCTTTGCTGAGGGATTCTTACCTATAAATGTTTTATACAATTAAAGAATCCCCCAGCAACAGCGATCGGAAGATCAAATGGACTGCGTAGCGCCCCTAACCACCTTAACCTCTCACAATTCCTCTAACAAACCTCTCTATTTTATCCAACCCTTGCTCCAGTACATCCTGTCCGTAAGCGTAAGATAAGCGAATGTAACCTTCGCCATAGGAAGAAAAGGCATCTCCCGGCACGACAGCCACTCCTTGCTCTTCCAGCAGCTTCAAGGTGAAGTCCATCGAGCTTAATCCAAAATGGGCGATGGAAGGGAAGAGATAGAAGGCTCCTTCGGGCTTCTCCAGTGGAATTCCCATATCAGTCAGTCTTCCGTGTACATAGTCACGACGTTTGCGGTATTCAGCGCGCATCGGAAGTGCATCATCCACCCCGGCGGTTAGGGCTTCCAGTGCTGCATATTGGCTAATTGAGCTAGCACAGGTCACATTGTACTGATGTACTTTGACCATGTGCTGTGTAATCTCGGCGGGTGCAAGTGTGAAACCAATGCGCCATCCTGTCATGGAATGTGATTTGGACAGTCCGTTAATGACGATGGTGCGCTCCCGCATACCTGGAAGAGTCGCAATAGATACGTGCGATGTATCATAAATCAGTTCGCAGTATATTTCATCTGAAATGATAAACAGGTCGCGTTCCTTGAGCAAATCTGCGACTGCCTCCAGCTCTTCGCGGCTCATTACTCGTCCGGTTGGATTCGAAGGATACCCGAGAATGACTGCTTTCGTCCGCTCAGTCAGATAAGGCTCTAGTACCTCGGACGTTAGCTTGAAGCCGCTGTTGCGGGTGTCAGCCAACACTGGAATGCCACCTGACAAACGGATCAATGGCTCGTACCCTGGGTAGATTGGTACGGGTAGAATGACTTCATCACCGGGTGACAAAATTGTGCGTAAGGTAATATCCAGCGCTTCACTGGCTCCGTTCGTTACGATAACCTCATCCTGTCCACGGTATTTTAGGCCGTATTTACGGGCTACAAACGCCGCTGCGGCTTCTCGTAATTCCGGTAGTCCCGGATTAGGTGTATAAGTGGTCCGGCCTTCATCAATCGCCCGATGGGCAGCTTCCATAATATGCGCAGGCGTAGGGAAATCCGGCTGTCCAATCGTTAAGGAGAGCGTTCCGGGTAATGCGGCAACTTTATTTGCGATTTTGCGGATGCCGCTGATTTGAATATTTTTGACCTGATCGTTAAGCAAATGCTCCATAGCGTGTGTGCCACCTTTTTCTGTATTAGAACAAGTTTACAATAATATGATCTGATTATGCTACGGCAAGAAGAATTCATTTTACATAATTCAGGTACTAAATTGGCTAATTTGTGGTATCTTAAATATAGGATATGTTTGTAAGCGTAATCATAAGGGAAATGGGGAGTGATTAAAGCCAATTGACTTAACGATCACAGAACTACGCGAATGTTAGATTGATTGACTTTATAGGATAGTTAAGTTATCTTTTGTGGAGAAGTAATATGATAAAGTAGAATAAATAATAGAATGAAGAGGTGAGATGTCGTGGGAGTAACAGCTAAACAAATTTTTGTGAATTTACCAGTTAAAAACCTGCAACACTCCATTGATTTTTTCACTACCATCGGATTTGAATTCAATGCTCAGTTCACTGATGAACATGCAACCTGCATGGTTGTTAGTGAGCATATTTTTGTCATGCTGTTGGTTGAAGAACGTTTTAAAGCGTTCACTACAAAGGAAATTTCAGATGCCACGAAAAGCACAGAAGCTATTGTCGCTCTATCGGTGGAGAGCCGAGAAAAGGTGAACGAGATCGTCCGCAAAGCTTTGGAAGCAGGTGGCAAACCCTCCAATGAACCTCAAGATCATGGTTTTATGTATGGATGGAGCTTTCAGGATTTGGATGGTCATCTGTGGGAGTTCTTTTATATGGCAGAGCAGTCATAGAAGTAAGGGTGACGAAGTAAATGAAGTGTGATGGAAAGTAATCTATCCTGAAAAGATAGTTTACTTTCTTTCTTGCATGCTATTGAACCCAACAGGAGGAATTACAATGTCTAACGAAGTGAGAATATACCCTGTTCAAGTGCTCAGTGAAGCATTGTCAGATTCATTAAGCCGACTGTTGATCGACGTGGTTTCTGATGGTGCATCTATAGGGTTCTTACCGCCACTGGGATATCAGGAGGCAGCAGCTTATTGGAACAGTGTGCTTGAAGATGGTGTAGTTCTGTGGATTGCCGAGAAGGACGGAGTATCTGTCGGGACGGTCCAGCTTCAGTTGGCTCAAAAAGCGAACGCTACACATCGTGCGGAAATAGCAAAGCTTATGGTGCATCCGTCCGGACGTAGGCTTGGGATCGCGCGACAGTTAATGAAGGCAGCCGAAGAAGAGGCAGTGCGTCAGAATAGAACCCTACTGGTGCTGGATACGCGGGTGGGAGATCCTTCTAATAGATTATATGAGTCGATCGGGTTTGTGGAAGCTGGTGTTATTCCGAATTATGCTCAATCAGCCGATGGTCAGCTGCACGCCACTCGATATTATTATAAGCCATTAAATCCGTATTCCAGTCATAGCTGAGCATTTGCCGAATAACCGTGGTATTTACGGGTAATCATAACTTGTCATAGGATTACATAACCTTTTTCCGCGTTTATTCGACTGGTAAAGCACGGGAATCGGAACGTATAATGATTAGGGGATCAGAAAAGGTCTTTTTATGACATTTGACTGTACTGAATTGAAGAACGTAGCAAACACAGCGGAGGAATCAAAGAATATGAGGCTGGAGCATGATTTTTTAGGAACCAAGGAAGTGCCGTCAGATGCTTATTACGGTGTACAAACTCTAAGGGCAAAAGAAAATTTTCCAATTACAGGCCAACGATTGCATCCTGAGTTGATCAAAGCCATGGCCATCGTGAAAAAGGGAGCAGCGACGGTAAACATGGAACTGACCCGTTTACATCGTCCCAAAGCAGAGGCCATTATTCAGGCTGCCGACGAGATTATTCAAGGACAGTTGCATGATCATTTTATCGTCGATCCGATACAGGGCGGCGCAGGCACGTCCATTAATATGAATACAAATGAAGTGATTGCGAACCGGGCGCTGGAGCTGATCGGCAAGCAGCGAGGAGACTATCAGGAGATCAGTCCTAATAATCACGTTAACATGGCGCAATCGACGAACGATGCTTTTCCTACGGCCGTACATTTGGCTGTATTAAGTATGATTGATAAGCTGTTAGTCACCATGAGTGAGCTTCAGGAAGCATTTTCCCGCAAGGCGAATGAGTTTGATAGTGTGATTAAAATGGGTAGAACCCACTTACAGGATGCAGTGCCGATCCGATTAGGCCAGGAGTTTCAGGCTTATGAGCGTGTACTGGGCCGTGATATCGGACGCGTCCGTGCGACCAAAGAGCACCTGCTAACGATTAATATGGGTGCCACTGCAGTGGGGACCGGCCTGAACGCAGACCGTCGTTATATTCAGCGTGTCGCAGAGGTACTGGCTGAGGTCAGTGGCTTTCCTGTGGAAGCAGACGAACATCTCGTAGATGCCACACAAAATACGGATGCCTATACCGAAGTGTCTGCTGCCTTGAAGATTTGTATGATGAATATGTCCAAGGTGGCCAATGACATCCGCTTGATGGCTTCTGGACCTCGTGCTGGTCTGGGAGAACTGAGTCTGCCTGCTCGTCAGCCAGGATCATCCATTATGCCGGGCAAGGTAAATCCAGTGATGTGTGAAGTCATTAACCAAATTGCCTTTCAGGTCATTGGTAATGATCATACAATCTGCTTGGCTTCGGAGGCGGGTCAACTGGAGCTGAACGTAATGGAGCCTGTACTTGTCTACAATTTGCTGCAATCACTGGAAATTATGAAGCAGGGTTTCCACGTATTCCGTGTTCATTGTGTGGAAGGAATTGAAGCAAATGTGGAGCGGTGCCGTGAATATGTGGAGAACAGTGTAGGTATTATTACAGCGCTCAATCCGCACCTTGGATATGAGGTCGTATCACGCATTGCCCGCGAAGCAATTACGACTGGCAAATCGGTACGTGAGCTGTGTCTGCTATATAATGTACTAACTGAGGAAGAATTGGACATTATATTGGACCCGTACCAGATGACTCAGCCTGGTATTGCCGGAGAATCTTTGCTGAATCGTGAATAAATATTGCGGAGTTTAGAATGTAGGCAACTTTGA
The DNA here is from genome assembly GCF_056099025.1 of Paenibacillus sp. TSM33. Taxonomy (NCBI): domain Bacteria; kingdom Bacillati; phylum Bacillota; class Bacilli; order Caryophanales; family Paenibacillaceae; genus Paenibacillus; species Paenibacillus sp. TSM33. Next base: position 1,129,909 of record NZ_JBLZXB010000017.1, on the reverse strand, counting down.
GATAAAATGAAGGCAGCCCCGTCGAATTCGGCGGGGCTGCTTTTGTGTAAAACTGTGTCAGTGTGATAGGTGGTAACGGTAAACCCTACTAATGGAGTATACCGCTTGCATGCCTGCTGTAGAAAAGGGGAAGAGGAATGCTGCTGGAGCAATTATCGGCATATAAGGAATTAGGAATAGGACTTATTGTATTATTATTACTGCTTGTGCTCATCATCAGGGCGATGGTACGTGGTCGTCGGAATCGGATCTTGCGTGATCTGGACCCGCGTAAAATCGGAATTCAGGATATAGATCGTATGGAGGACGGCTCGGAATTTGAGCTTTATTTGCAGCGGCTATTATCTGCACTTGGCTATAAGGACATTTATAAAACAACCAGCAGCCGGGATTTTGGAGCGGATCTGGTATTTACAGACCGTGAAGGCGCCAGAGTCGTAATTCAGGCCAAGCGTTATGCTGTACAACACCCGGTCGGGTTGGGTGCGGTGCAGGAAATTTACACCTCTATGCGTTATTATGCAGCCGACAAGTCTATTGTTATCACCTCCGGTCGTTACACAGAATCTTGTAAAACACTTGCTGCTGTTAACGGAGTTAAATTATTGGATCGCAATGATTTGATGGATATGATTGACCTGTTCAAAGCCAAACGTCGTGAGGAGGTTATGGAACGAATAGAAAGTAAAACTGACGTGGTTGCTTCCAAATGGTCTAGCAAGAGCAAATCATAAAAGGGACTGAACTACTAGCCGACGAGATCGATGCCTGGTAGTCAGTCCCTTATATTTTTAACATGATCTATCTTTATATACCGTTATCATCAGATGCCTGTCCAGACATCCTTGGCATAGCGTTTTTCCTGTTGGAGATGATCTAGCCATTGCTGCGCTTCTTCTTTACTTGTATGGTGTACATCCGCATAGGCCGCACAAAGCGTGTCTTCAACATCGGGGGCCATCCGGCTACCATCACCGCATACATACAGATGTGCTCCTTCATCAAGCAAGTGAATCAGAGTGTCCGCATCTTCATTCATGACATGCTGTACATACCTTTTGGGTTGACCAGGCAGACGTGAAAAGGCTGTATGAACCGTAACGATTCCTTCCTGCTCCCAGGCCTGCAGCTCTTGCTTGTATAGATAATCGAGCTTTGGATCACGGCAGCCATAGTATAAATGAGCCTCGCCAAGCTGTTCTCCTCTCTCCTTAAGCACATGGCGTGTTTGGAGAAATCCGCGGAATGGGGCAACACCAGTACCCGGACCGACCATGATGATAGGCACGGACGGGTCTTCCGGCAAACGGAAGCCAGACTGAGGCTTTCGCACAAAAATGACAACCGGATCATCTGGTTGGAGCTGTGCCAAATAATTGGAGGCGATACCGAGATATTCGCCCTTTCCGCTACGGGCTGGTCCACGGACAACGCTCACGGTTATACTCGCTGAATTCTCCGATTCAAGCGGAGAACTGGAGATGGAGTAGTATCTAGGCTTGAGTGGCGGTAACAGCGAGATGAAGTTTTCAAATGGCAGCTCGCAGGCTGGATACTTCTCCAGAATATCCAGCATCGTGACGCGCTTCTTTCGTATCTCTTGATCGAAAGTAGTATCCTCGAGCAAAGCTTCGATTTCTTTCTTGTGCGGTGGACACACTGTAAAGGAAGCCAGTTGCCGTAGCTGGGCTCTGGTTGCCGATTCTTGCAGTTCCACACTGAGAGTGAGCAAATCTCCTACGCTGACAGGCCGATCTAAGGGGAGATGCGCCGCATCCCGGTCACTGCCTTTTAATACGATGTAGTCCTGATCCTGTAACTTAAAGCGTTGCATCACCCTATTAACCAGCGAAGCAGGATTACGCGGCAAAACACCCAGATGATCACCCTCGCGATAGGACAATCCGGTTGGTAATTGGATCTCCAGATGCCGTGTACTGCGTTCACTTTCAGCAGCGTGCAGTTCACGATTCGCGGTAACAACGGCAGTAGCTGCCTCATAGTTGGCCGCCAAAGGAGCACTAAGTACGTCGCTTACAAACTCTATGCTCAGACTGCTGGTGTCCTGTGGTTCTGTATCACTGTGCTCTATCCCGAAAGCATTCAGCAATTCCGGCCATAAGCCGTGGTTCCAGACTTCCCAATCCTTCTCGAAGTCACCACTGGCGTCGCCCTCACCCCGATCATACAGTCGCTTTGCCCCTTTGGCAGCCATTAGCTCATCGACCATCCTTGGAATGCGCTGATACGTGCTGGCCCAATTCCGGTCACCGCAACCAAAGACAGCGTACCTTATGCCTGCCAGTTGTCCCTCGTCTACCTGCTCCAACCATTCTACGAAGGCATCAGCATTATCTGGGGGATGCCCGTTATAAGATGCGGTCGTAATAAGTACCACGCCTTCTTTAGGCAAATGGTCCACACGATCATTCAGAGTTGCTATGCTACTGTTGAAACCCCAATTCCGACCTAAATCGGCTAGTTCACCTGCAAGTCCCTCAGCTGTACCCAGATTCGAGCCGTACAAAGACAACAAAGAAGTATCATGCTTTTCGGCATGGGGGGCTGCAACTTTTGGTTCCTTCTTTTCATGAAGTTCTTGAGCGGCACCTGGCAGCATGACGGCAGTCTGTGTGCTGCGCGGACGTACTTGAATGGTGAAGCCTTCCGGCTTGAGCGTGAGCGTTTCTTTGACTTTCAACTCATAATGAGTATGATCAATCAGCTCAAAATGTTTCAGTACCATACCCAGCACAAGGGTGGCCTCCTGTAAGGCAAACTGTTGTCCAATACAGGCCCGTTGACCGTTGCCAAACGGTTTGTAGGCATCTTGCGGAATGGCGGATGGGTCCTCAAAGCGTTCGGGTCTAAATTCCTCAACATCTTCACCCCAAGCCTCGGTATCACGGTGCAGTTTCGGGATGAGTACATTGACACTGTCGCCTTTTTTAAGCGGATAGGTTCCGTCGAGCAGCGTATCTTCTTTGGCGAAGAGAGAGAAGGCAGGTGCTGTCGGCCATAGCCGCAGGGCTTCATTCAGTATCATCCTTATGTACTTGAGCTCACGCACCTGAGTATAGGAAGGCAGCGAATCGGTGAGCACGCGATCTACTTCTTCATAGGCTTTGGTTAGCGTCTGTGGATTTTTAAGCAAATAGTAAATGGCAAAGGATAAAAGCCCACTGGTCGTTTCATGACCGGCAATGAGAAAGGTGATGATCTGATAGCGGATATTTTCATCATCCAGCGTTTCACCTGTTTCCGGGTCCTTGCCTTCCAGCATACGTGCCAGTAAATCCTCTTCACCTTGGTTGCCCTGGGTTTTGCGTTCTTGAATAATGCTGTCCACTAGAGAGAACATCGTTTCGATGTCGTGTTTAAACTGTTTTTTCTTCGATAACATCAGCTTGTTTTGCAGATTGAGGCGTTGCAACTGCCCCATTGCTTCATCCAGTGCGCGTGTCATACTGGTTACAAACGGATGGGGCTGGTCGCGGTAAAAGCTGTTAAAACGATAATTAAAGCCGCATAATCCGATGGTATCCAAAGTCAGCCGGGTCATATCTTCCGGTACCTCTACACTTTCATCTGGATTGAGCCGGGACCATTTCTGTACCAGCTGTACAGCAAGATCAAGCATCATATTGTGGTAACCCTTCATGGCCCGCTGACTGAAGCTTGGCAACAATATTTGGTGGGCCTTGCGCCAGTTCGGTTCCTCAGTCCAGCTTGTGAATAGTCCGTCTCCGGCAAAAGCTCGTACTTTTTGTAAGGGAGCCCATACCTGTTTGTCGAAACGAGTTTCATCACAAGCATCTGCCACCAGCTTATGACCGGAAATATAAATATTCGTTCCTTCAGGCAGATCCATGCGAAATATGGGACCGTACTCATTGGCAAGCTTAACCAGAGACTGGACAGGGGCATGGGTATCGATCAAGGGCAGATTTCCTAAGGGACCATATGTTTTAGGTTGCGGAATTGAATTTGTCGAAGTCATTCTAAATGTAGCTCCTTTCAGTTTCAACATAGAGTGAGGGTTCAAGGGTTTCCTACGTTTACCATAAAAATTACACTTTATTCTTTCTAGATAAACGAAATAAATAATTTTAGACAGTTCGTACAATAAAAGCAGTATGAAAAGAGACGCTTATTACATGTAGAAAAAGATAAACCCATTGTAAATTTCCATTTACAATAAATTTACAGAAAACTTTATGAACAAATTCACCTCTATAACCGATATAAAGATGTTGGGGATTTGCATTTTATGTTGAGGTGATATGTCATGAAGAAAAGAGCTCTATTATTAACTTTTAGGTGGATTCCCATTGTCACGATCTTTGCATTATTGCTAAGTGCATGTGGGCAATCAGACGTACAAACCAAGGCCCAACCCATTAAGGTGGGAATCGTGCTGTCAGATATTGGTCTGGGCGATCAATCTTACAGCGACGCGGCTTTTCGAGGTTTGGTCAAGGCACGGGATGAGGGGAAGATTGTTTTTGAATACCGGGAAATAACTGAGACCAAGACGTATGAGGCTGCTTTTAATCAGCTTGTTCAAGAAAAAGCTGATTTAATCATTGGGTTGGGTTACATGGTGAAGGACAGTTTGGAGGCTGTTGCCAAAAAGAATCCGGACCGTAAGTTTTTAATCGTGGATGAAACATCGGAATTGCCGAATGTGGCTTCCATTACCTTCAAAGCAGAAGAGGGCAGTTTTATGGCCGGGGTTGTTGCTGGTTTGACGAGTCGTACGGAACAGGTGGGTTTTCTTGGAGGTGCGGAATCTCCTCTGTTGAAAAAGTTTGAAATTGGGTATCGCGCAGGGGTGCAATCAGTCAAGCCTAATGCCAAAGTTATAGCAACGTATGCAGGAGATTTTGGCAAGCCGGAGCTGGGTACGAAAATTGCAGATGACATGATCAACCAGAATCAGATTGATGTCATTTTTGCAGCAGCAGGGCTAACGGGTGTAGGTGCGCTACAGGAAGCACAGAAGCAGCATAAATTCGCCATCGGGGTCGATAGCGACCAGTTTTTTATTGCGGAGAAAGCGGTAGTGACCTCAATGATTAAAAACGTAGACAGTGCAATTTATACAGTAGTCAAAGGCTTTGCAGACCATCAAAGAAAATTTACGGAGAAGGATATGGTGTTTGGACTTGCGGAAGAAGGTATAGGTTTGGCGCCTATTCGTGTCGTGACACTGAATCCGGATCAGCAAAAGGTGATGGATGATTTAATGGAAAAAATCAAATCTGGCACACTTACTGTACCCGCCCAATAAATTTTCGCAAACGGAGGATGAATGCTGATGAAACTGCAAGGTAAACTGGTGCTTAACGCGATGATTTCCCTGATCGCTTGCCTGGCTTTAGTAGCTTATATCATTTTTGAATTGTTACGCATTAACGCTCAAAGCAGTAATCTTGTTCCAGCTATGTTGAATGTACAGCAGCTTAATGCCTATTTGATTCAGTCGGGGCAAGCGCTGCAAAATTATTCTACTTCCATGACGGAGAGCAACAAAGCCGATGTGCAAAATCAGCTAACTCAGTCTGAAAAGACGATTACTTTGCTTTCGCAGGGCATGATGCAGACCGAAGCACAACAAAAGCGACTGAATACGATTAAAACAAAATTCAGCCAATTGAAAGTAGCAACGGAAAAAGCGATGAGTGCTCAGAACAGCCCAGAATCCAAACGAGAGGCCATGCGTGCCCAGGGAATTCAGAACGATGTATTTATGCTGGATCTGCTGACCAAGGCGCGTTACGACCAATACACAGAAGACTTGACCAAAAGTATTCGTTTTACTTGGCAATTAGCCTTGGCAGGTGCAGTTCTACTTCTGGTGGCGGTTGGGCTATATAATACATATACCTCCAGGCAGCTTGCCCTTAGAACCCGCAAGTTAACGGATGCAGCGAAGCAAATTGCCGTGGGAAATTTAACTGTTCAACTTCCTCAAACAAAGGGCCGAGATGAACTAGACGAGCTCAATGAATCTTTCCGCGTTATGATCGGGAACTTGCGCAGCATTGTACTCTCCATTGATCAGGCGGGTAATCGTGTCGATCTGATGGCTCGGGATATTGATCAGCATAATGAGGCCATGAAGGAAATTGTGACACAAGTCAGCACATCAACCGAGGAACTTGCAATAGGCAGTCAGAAAATTGCTGAGGACCTGTCATCGACGGTTGGCGTGGTGGATGATATGCAGCAGAAGTTTGAATCTAATTTGCTGGAGACTACGCAATCAACCACGTATAGTGAGGATGCATTGCGTGTCATTGAGCAGGGTGCGCGTGTTATGAGTGATCAAATGCGCATCGTTGCAGAGAATCGTTCAGCAATGTCCGAAGTGGAGCAAACCGTCAGAGAGCTGGAGTCTAATGCAGCCGAGATCACAACTATGACTGGTTATGTATCTGAAATTGCCAGCCAGACGTCGCTCTTATCCTTGAATGCTTCGATTGAGGCTGCGCGTGCGGGTGAAGCGGGAAAAGGCTTTGCTGTGGTTGCCAATGAAGTGAAAAAGCTGGCGAGTCAATCTGAATCTGCTGTAAAGAAAATTTATACCGCTGTTGAGGGGATCACGCAGGCTATGGATAAGGTAAAGGCTTCTGTGAAGCAAAGTCAGGAGCTGTTCCGCGAGCAGGAGAAGGCAACATCCTCCACCGGAGAATCGTTTAGAGAAATTAGTGGCAAAGTGCAGCAAATTGCCGGCCAAGTCAGCAAGTTATCCATAGACATGAATGTATCACGAGAACTGAGTGTACAGGTGCAGCAAGCTATTGAGAATATTAGCGCAATCACTCAGCAGTCCGCCGCAGGCAGTGAAGAGATTACGGCTTCCACGGTGGAGCAGAAGCGTTCCTTCGAGGAATCGGCTGAGAAGGTAAAGGAGCTTCGCCAGATTCGTGAGGAGATGCAGCGGGAACTGAATCGTTTTCAGGTGGAAAAGACGAGCTAACACTGTAATGCGAATATCTATGCTGTTGAACAATGAATGCAAGCAGCATGTAAGAAGAAGTTCTACCTTGTACAGGGAGACTTCTTCTTTTTTATTATTAATGATGTGACTTCTATTAAGTTTGATTTTGTAAAGGCAGGAAATTCCACTTCATGCGTCAAATAGATGTAAAGGTAATATGTCATCTAATATTGAGTAAGAGGAAGATGGACAACGTAGTCCGGAAGGATGAAGTTACAGGAATGTTGCGACTTAAGCTTCGATTGATACTGAAAAATAAGCAGACAAGACTGATCCTGCTGCTTACGCTGTGCGTGTCGCTCGTGATCAGCGTGATCGGCTTGCTATCGTATTCAAGATACCGTGAAGGTTTGGATACCGAGCTGAACACACCTAATATAGAATTGTTGCAAATCAATCTGGATGTGACCAATCGGGCTTTCCGTGAGTCGGATAACAAGGCGCTGGATGCCGCTTATCATCCGGATGTAGAGTCTTTTATACGTATTCATACGGATGGAAAATCGGTATCCAACAAAGCCTCCATTATAGATCGACTTCAGAAATATTTGAAAACCCTTTCTTCGAGCGAAGAAATTTATTCGGTTGAAGTCATTTCCTTGGACAATCATACTCTCATCTCCAGCAATTATGGTTATTTGCCCGATTGGAATCAGGCACCGGATACAACGTGGATTCCCTGGATTCATGATATTCAAAAAAAGCCGCTACTGATTAAGCGAAGATGGTATGGCACTGATCAACAGCATGGCACGATAGAACTGCTTTCGCTGGCTAGGCCTATAGTAGAGAAGGGACAGGTCGTGGGTGCAGTGTTAATCAATCTGGATTACGACCGTTTTTTCTCCAAACTGTATATTCATTTATCTAACTCGCAATACGTCTATGATCTCGAAGGCGAGCTGATCTATCCCAAGCTGAGATCGTCCTTACCCTTAAATGATATGGGCAGGGTTTTGAAAGAGCTGGATGTGAATCCTTATGCTTATGTAGAAATTGGAGATATGGAATATATGGCGAACCAGACCTTCTCCGATGTCACAGGCTGGCGTCTAGTCTCCCTCGTACCGATGGACAAGCTACTGAAAAATGTGAAGCTGGCGCGCAATATGATGCTGTGGCTGGCTTTGATCTCTATTCTGGCTGGGTGCTCAGCGGTTTACTATTACAGTTATGTCGCTTTTCGCCCCATGAAAAAAATTAATAATCTCTTGAATTCAGGCAACAAGGGAACGCGTCAGGGAGGATTGTATGATCTGGAACCTGTGATTAGCAAGTTGGTTGGAGAATTTCACCACAAATCATTAGTGGTAGAGCGAAGTTTGCCGGAGCTACGTTCCAAATATATAGAAGATGTTATCCAGCGTAGAATGGGTGTACAGGAAATGCGTACGAAATGGGAACAGTATTTTTCCGATTGGGAACGTAATTCTTTGGTTGTTATGATCGTGTCGATTGATCGGTATTCTACGTGGAGCACAAGCTTTCCGGAAGAGGACAAAATGCTGCTTAAATATGCGCTGAACAATATTTTGCTGGAGATGCTTGAGCCTCATTGGAAAGCAGTTAGTGCGCCGGAGGAAGAGAGTGGTTTAGTTGTACTGCTGCAGTTCAGGGAAAGCACACATGAAGTTGAAGCGGAGGGAGCTGCTAAAGAGAGAGCATGGCTTCGCAAAAACGTTGACAGGCTAATTCAGGTTGTTGGGGAATATCTTCCTATGACGATTTCGGTAGGGATTGGGCATAGGGTCACAGATATTCAACAGGCACGGGCGTCTTTTATAAAAGGAAAAGAGGCGCTTAATTTACGTTTGTATGAGGGATATGGACGCTCACATATGAATATGAACAGCATTACAAATGTGAAACGGAATTGCATAGTGGATATGCAGTCACAGGATCAGGCTCAGGATGCAAGATTACTGGACCATCGGCGTGTAGATCTGATTCGTGCGGTGGAGTCGCAGGAACCTGGTGCAAGTGCAAAGCTAGTCAGCCAGTGGGTAGAAGAACTTCGACTCTCCAGGACATCTCCAAACCAGGTCTACCTATTTATTCATGAACTACTGGAAGATCTGCTGAAATGGTGTACCACTCAAAGCGTAATACCGCCAGATCAGCTCGCTGATTATCATTGGAATCAGATTCTGACGCTAGACCTTCAAGACATTGAGCTTTTGTTGACTATTATGTTGACTGATATTGAAGAAAAGTGGCATGGACGCCAACAATCCATAGGTTTTGTACGTGTACAAGAGATGATCGACTATATGGAAAATTATCTGCATTTGAACATCGGTCTTCAGGAAATTGCGGATCATGTTCACATGAGCGTGTCCTCGGTGAGCAGTATGTTCAAGGAGGAAACGGGGACCACCGTATACGATTATTTGACTGGATTACGTATAAAAAAAGCATGCGTATTGCTGTGTGAAACGCATTTGAAAATTGGTGAAATTGCAGAACAGGTCGGGTACCGAAATGAGAATAGCTTTATACGTGTATTCCGCAAGTATAAACAAGTGACACCAGGGAAATTCAGACAAATCAACAAATCTTCTAATGAATATGCAGATCGATCAAAAGATCGGCGCTTTGGTGAAATAGAAGATAAATACGAGGATTAGGCGATAGATGTGGACCTCCACGTTGCGGTACATTGACTTCATGTAAGCGTGAACAATTTGTCCGTAAAGGTAGGAGGTGACAACGGGTGCAAGTTGGGCCCAGTTCATTTTTGGAGAAGAGGAAGCGTAATGAAGAAAAAGCCATGGCAAAAATATGTGCTGGTTGCGGCAGGAGTGGCTATGCTTTCTGCCTTGAGTATCAGTGAATATGTGGATCACCGTACCCTGCAGGATCACAGCCGTGTATTTCCTGCGAAGCCAGTAACACTTGTTGTTCCATATGCGGCGGGGGGCGGTACAGATATTACCGCAAGAGCGTTGGCAAAAGCCGCCGAAAAGCATCTCGGGCAGCCGATCATTGTCGTTAATCGAACAGGAGGCGGCGGTTCTGTTGGGCTAATGGAGGGGGCTGAGGCGCAGGCGGACGGTTATACCGTAACGTATCTGGTCGCTGAACTGACTACATTACCACATTTGGGACTATTACCCATCACCTATGAGCGCTTTAAGCCGCTGCTTCAGACCAATATGGACCCTTCTGCTATTACGGTCCGGGCGGATGCGCCGTGGAAGACAGCGGAGGCATTTCTGGAGGATGCTAGGGCCCATCCAGGCAAGCTGAAAATGGGGAATGCAGGCACAGGAAGCATCTGGCACCTCGCTGCCGCGATGCTGGAGCAGAAAAGCGGAGTCCGCTTCACCCATATCCCTTATGAGGGAGCAGGTCCAGCAGTCTCTGCTTTAAGGAGTGGATTCGTGGATGCTGTACCTGTCAGCCCCGCAGAAGTAAAGAAATACGTGGACGATGGGAAACTTCGCATACTGGCGATCCAGGCAGACACTGTTTCGGAAGCGTTTCCAAAAGTGCCGACACTTCAGCAGGCGACTGGGCTGCGTGTTCATTTTATCGGCACCTGGAGAGGGCTGGCTGTACCCAAGGATACACCGAATGAGGTGGCTCAAACGCTGGCGGATGCACTGATCAAGGGAACGAAAGACGAGGAATTCAGGGAGGAAATGCGAAAACATGGATTAGGATTGCGTGTCCAGGATGCAGAGGCATTCGCGCGTCAACTGAAGGATAGTCATGATACCTTCGCAAAACTGATTCCTGAACTCGGCTTAAGCCGCAAGTAAAACGGCCTTGTTTTTGCATTGGCAAAAACGAAAGGGTTGAATGAAGTTATGAAAATCAAACAAAACATCGATAAAATTCCAGGGGGCATTATGCTGGTGCCGCTGTTTATCGGCGCACTTTTTCATACGTTTACTCCATGGGCAGGCGACTATTTTGGATCTTTTACCAAGGGATTGATGACTGGTACGGTGCCCATTTTGGCAGTGTGGTTTTTTTGTATGGGTGCTTCCATAGATGTGCGAGCGACAGGCACCGTATTGCGTAAATCAGGAACACTCGTATTGACTAAAATTGCGGTCGCCTGGGTCGTGGCGATCATAGCGTCCAGGTTGCTGCCCGTTGGTGGCGTAGAAAGTGGGCTATTTGCAGGTTTGTCGGTGTTGGCGCTGATTTCGGCTATGGATATGACGAACGGTGGGCTTTACGCCTCCATTATGCAGCAGTATGGCTCCAAAGAAGAGGCAGGAGCATTCGTGCTGATGTCACTGGAATCTGGTCCGTTGGTGACCATGCTTATTCTAGGGAGCACCGGACTGGCCGTTTTTGAACCGCAAACATTTGTCGGGGCCGTATTACCATTTTTGGTCGGCTTTATGTTGGGCAATCTGGATCATGATTTCCGTAAATATTTTGGAAACGCGACACAAGCCCTTATTCCATTTTTTGGTTTTGCACTGGGGTGTTCCATTGACCTGAGTGTGATTGTCCAGACAGGTGTGTTAGGTATTTTGTTGGGTGTTTTTGTAATTATCTTTACAGGTATTCCACTGATTCTGGCGGACAAATATATCGGGGGTGGCAACGGTACGGCAGGAATTGCAGCCTCCAGCACAGCAGGTGCAGCAGTAGCGAATCCAGTCATTGTTGCCAATATTAAGCCTGAATTTTTGCCTGTTGCCCAATCTGCAACGGCATTAGTAGCCGCTTCGGTCATAGTGACCTCCATTTTGGTGCCAATTCTGACGGCATACTGGGCCAATTATATGAAGCGCAAGGAGAAGTCCAAAGGAGCGGGGCCTGTAACTCCAGGGGCGAATGTACCTAAATAAAGTTTAAGTAATGAGGGCTCAATTGGTCGACGTTACCATTACCCGGGAAATGCTGTCACAGTCATAGATACACCTTCCGTCCTAACATGATAAAACTTGTCCTAAAACGCTTCTGCCAACATACAAATGTAAGCAGAGGAGCGTGATGGAATTGGAAAACAAGGTGCGTCGCTATTACCAGTTAAAGCAAAAGCAAAAAGAAATTGAAGGCGAACTGGCTGATTTGCGTAATGACATTACCGCTCATTGTGCAGAGCAGGAAGTATCCGATTGGGAAATTGGCAACTATCGAGTCAGGATTGTACAGCAGCAGCGCAAGGAATACGATCATGCGAAATTGTATGATTCATTGCCTGACCCTCAATTATGGCGTTTGTTTTCCAAGCCGGACACTTCAAAGATTTCCAGCTTGCTAAAACTTAAGGTGATCGCGGAGGAGCAAATAAAAGATGCCGTTTCTCTTAAAACAGTGACCTTGTTGCAGGTGGATAAAAAATAAATAAAAAGAGCTGCCCCGTTTTTTTCGGAGCCAGCTCTTTTTATTATCTGTGGTTAGCAGTCTTCCACTTTCATATCTATTAAGCTATTGATCAGACAAACCTTTTCCCACGCCTTTGAGAAAATGAATACCGAACCCCATTGCCCGGTTTACATCTGGATCATTCATTGCCTTCATAAGATCACGTAGCCGAGTCTTTTTGTTCTGCTTTAGATGCTCTTCAGCTTCGTTCAGACCCGTAGTGACGCTGCTTGTCAGTTTTTTCATCAGCTCAGGGTCTACCTCCGACAGCATCCCTGCTGCACCCATCAGATTATTGATGATGTTCGTCACAGGCTTGCGCGTCGCTTGTCCTACAGCGATTTTGGCAATGGTTTCTTTGGCTTTTAGCATAGACTGAGCTGCTTCGAGAAGACCACTGTCATGCAGTTCACGTACAATTTCAAGCGTCTTCTGCAATGCTGCCCCATTGTCTGCCAGATCGGCAGTAAGTTGATCCAGCGATTGTTTTTGCCGTTCTTCTGCTGTCAATATACGTTTTCTCACAATTGAAATAGGCTTAGCCATGGTTCGACCTCCTTATTTTTGATCTACCAAATCGATGTAACCGGGACGATTCCACTTACGGTTCACTTCAACCCCATTTTGCGGATGCCGCTTTTTATAACGTGGATTGATATGTGGGAGTGGATTTTGACCATCGAATTCCAAAACGTGCATCCGTACTTTGGTTTGTTTATAGGCTGGTGTACGGGTGACTACATCAAATGCTCCACCAGTTAATAGATTGACAGCACCCTCATGGCTGGTAGAGTGCATTGGTACATAAATTTCTGTTCCTTGTACCCGGTCCGTCACCAGAACATGCAGCTTGACCGCACCATAGGGAGATTCCAGTCGTACTAGCGATCCGTCTGTAACTCCGCGCTCCTCTGCCAACTCAGGGGACACTTCCACAAATACTTTTGGGAGTTTGAGCTGAAGGCCTGTTGACTTTGTCGTCATATTTCCTTCGTGAAACTGTTCGAGCAGTCGGCCATTATTTAAGGTCAGATCAAATTCAGTGGGGAACTCCTTTGGTGGTACATATTCGAAGAGTCCCAAGCGCGCTTTTTTATCTGGAAAGTTAAAGCCGTTGGTGTGCAAGAGCGGTGTGTTGCTACCATCCGGCGACCCCCAATGGAAGCTGTTCCAGCCTTCCAATACGTCATAATTACATTGGGAGAAAAATGGAGTGAGCGCCGCCATTTCCTCAAAAATTTCATTCGGATGACTGTAATCCCAATCAAATCCCATGTGCTTGGCAAATTGGCTGAAAATCCACCAATCCGGTTTGCTGTCTCCTACAGGGCGGAGGGCCTCATATAAACGCTGTACGCGACGTTCGGTGTTTGTGAAGGTTCCGTCTTTTTCGAGTGAAGGTACGGCTGGCAAAATGACATCAGCGAATTCAGCTGTCTTGCTCAGAAATACATCCTGAACGACAAGGAAATCCAAATTCGCCAGCATTTCTTGGGTATGGTTGGAGTCTGCATCCACCCATGCCATTTCTTCTCCAGCGATATACATACCTTTGAGCTTACCCGTCTCAATGGCTTCCAGCATTTGAATGTTGTCCAGTCCGCGTTGGCTTGGAAGTTGTACGCCGTAGGCCGCTTCGAACTTGGAACGAATGGCATCGTTCGTTACGGGCTGATAGCCAGGGAAAATATCTGGCATCGTACCCATATCGGCAGCGCCCTGCACATTGTTATGACCACGAAGCGGATATGCGCCTGCACCCGGACGCATAAAGTTACCAGTCACCAGCAGCAGGTTGGCAATTGCAATCGAAGTGTAGGAGCCTGCGATGTTTTGTGTCACGCCCATACCCCAGCAAATGGCCGTGCCATCCGCTTCGTGAATCATGGTTGCTGCCTGAATCAGCGTCTCTTTGGAAATGCCTGTTTCCTGTTCGGCGAATTCCAAGGTGAAGTTCTCCAGCAATTTCAAATATTCAGGATAGAAATTTACATGTTCCTCAATGAATTTAGCATCATGCCAGTTTTGCTCAATGATGTATTTGGCTACAGCGGATAACCATACATAATCCGTACCTTGCTTCGGACGCATGAACAGATCTGCGCGTTCTGCCATTTCATGTTTGCGCAGGTCCACCGAGATCAGCTTTTGACCATGCAGCTTATGCGCACGTTTGATGCGGGTAGCCAGCACAGGATGCCCTTCTCCTGGCGCACAGCCGACCAGTATGACCAAACCTGCTGAGGCAATGTCTTTAATCGTACCGCTGTCTCCGCCGATGCCTCCGGTGTATTGTAGACCCCATGATGCAGGAGATTGGCAATACCGTGAGCAGTTATCAACGTTATTCGTTTGGAACACCTGACGAGCCAGCTTTTGCATCAGATAATTTTCTTCATTGGTAAATTTGGACGAAGAAATAAAGCCGAGTGCCTCGCCGCCGTAGGTTTCTTTAATCGCTCCCATTTTACTGGCCATCAGGCTCAAGGCTTCTTCCCAGGTTGCTTCCACGAATTCGTCTCCTTGACGAATTAATGGCGAGGTCAAACGCTGATCGCTATTCACAAAATCCCAACCGAATTTCCCTTTGACGCATGTCGAAATGCCGTTAACAGGCCCCTCAGAGGTAGGTTGTACCTTCAAAATTTTGCGGCCTTTGGTCCAAACTTCAAAGCTACAACCTACACCACAAAACGTGCAGACGGTTTTTGTTTTTTTCGTGCGGGTTTCACGCATGGCTGCTTCGGCTTCCGAAATTGCAAAAATCCCGCTGTAGCCCGGTTCCACTTCCTTAATTAGATCAACCATTGGATTTAATAAATCCTTATTTATGCCGCTCATGAAGCCGGCTTCCCCCAGCATGGACTTCTCCATCAAGGCATTACATGGGCAGACCGTTACACACTGACCGCAGCTGACGCAGGAGGAATCGTTAATGGCAACTCCATCATCCCAGATCACGCGAGGGCGTTCAGCCTCCCAGTCGAGGGACAGTGTTTCATTGACCTGCAGGTTCTGACATACCTCTACGCATTGGCCGCATGCAATACATTGATTGGGATCATAGCGGTAAAAAGGGTGGGACATATCCACTTCTGTGGGATCAACCTTCGGTCGATATGGATATTTTTGATGTTCAATTTCCATAAGTTCTGCAGTGTTATGCAAAGTACAATTACCGTTGTTGTTATCGCACACCGTGCAGTAGAGGAGGTGATTCTCCAGCAAACGGTCCATAGCCTCGGTTTGTGCCGCTTTTGCGCGATCTGAATGTAAATGAATATCCATTCCATTTGTAGCAAGCGTTGAACAGGAACGCATAAGCTTTCCGTTCACTTCTACGATACATGTGTCGCAGGTGCGGATTGGATCCACTTCGGGAACGTAACACAGTTGAGGATGGGCGATATTGTTTTCGTTGATTACTTCAAGAATGGTTGCACTGCTATTCGTTTTCAGTTCCTGTCCGTTTAATGTGATTTTGATCGTATTATCCGTCACGGTTCAGGCTCCTTTCAGATTCTGAATTTTAAAATTGGGAATAAAAAAACTCCACCATAAACACAAGTGCTCGTGTTTAAGCACTTGTGTTTATGGTGGAGTAGTGACCAAGCTCTAGGTCCTGGAGGCCAATCCGCCATAGGAGTATGTATTAATACCAAACAGTACGCACTGCTTGTGTATCAATAAATCAGATATGTCATTTTCTGCATGTCATCTGGTGTAACTATAGCGTAAAATTTAAGATAGTTCAACGGTGATTTATTAAAATTTTTAATTGATAATGATTATCGATTGAGAAAGCGAAAAATCATTGACAAACGTTCCAGGATTGCTAACAATAGGAATGTAATCTTATTTGAGAGCATTCGTGAATGGAGTGTACGTGGGAATCGCGTATATTTTATTTGGCGCAGCGCTTGTTAGTTTGATTTTTCTATATCACTTGATGTAAGGATTCATAAAATCCTGATGTAGATAAATTAACCGGCATTTAGCAGATTCTTCGGTATTCATAAGCGAAGAAGTTGTTGTGATGCCGGTTTTTTGGTTCAGTCTAGAGTTTGAAGAGGTTTATTAATGAAGACGGATTGAGGTGAACGGGATGGCGAACCGCAGCGACGATCAATGGAATCGCCCGTTACGGGACTTGAGAATATCCGTCATAGACCGATGTAATTTTCGGTGCCGATATTGTATGCCTGAAGAAATATTTGGCCATGACTATCCGTTTTTGCCAAAAGAAAAAATATTGACTTTTGCGGAAATTACCCGCCTCTCTCGTATCTTTGTCTCGCTCGGCGTTACAAAGCTGCGTATTACTGGGGGTGAGCCGTTGCTGAGGAAAGATTTGTCCTCGCTCATTCATTCGCTAACTCAACTCGATGGGGTTGAAGATATTGCCATGACGACGAACGGTGTCTTTTTGCCTAAGTATGCAGCGGCACTGCGAGAGGCGGGACTGAAAAGAGTAACGGTTAGTCTGGATTCGCTTGATGATGATCGATTTCGCCAAATGAACGGGGGGAGAAGCAGTGTCAAGGCGGTGCTGGAAGGTATCGAGGCTGCTGCTCAAGCAGGAATGCAGGTGAAAATAAATATGGTCGTGCAAAAGGGCTTTAACGATCAGGATATCGTACCTATGGCCCGCTATTTTCAAAAGAAAAAGCATATTTTGCGCTTTGTTGAATTTATGGATGTAGGAAACACCAATGGCTGGAAATTGGATCAGGTTGTTTCCAAGCAGCAGATTATTGAAACGATCCACGAGCACATGCCGTTAGAACCCGTTCCACCCCAGTACAAAGGTGAGGTGGCAACGCGCTATAGGTATCTGGACAGAGACGGGGAAATCGGCATCATTTCATCCGTTACAGACGCATTCTGCTCCACATGTACACGGGCGAGAATTTCTGCTGAGGGCTCCTTGTACACATGCCTGTTTGCGTCTAAAGGGTACAAGCTTCGCACGATGCTGCGGTCCGAGCAATCCGATGATGAGATTAGATCTTACATTGAGCGTGTTTGGAGAGGACGTACCGACCGCTACTCAGAGGAACGGTTGACTCATACGAAGAAAGCATCGTCCAAAATTGAAATGTCACATATCGGCGGGTGACCGAAGAGCCATCCTGTCAGAAACAAGGGAGTTGAGCACATGGAAAAGCCGGCTGAGGTGAAACGCGAGATCCTACGTTATCAGGACGGTCAGATCAAGCGTTTTGAAGACACAGTGGTGACGGAGTATCCAGTGACCATTAAAATCAATCAGCAGGAATTTGCCACCATGGTTTGTACACCAGAGTATGTAGAAGATATGGTAGTAGGCTTTTTGGCCTCTGAAGGCGTCATTCAACGGTATGATGATATCGAAGATATTTGGGTTCAGGAAAAAGAAGGTTTTGTTCATATTAAAACCCGTCGAATGAATGAGTTTTATCAAAACTTTCATTCCAAACGATACATTACCTCCTGCTGCGGAAAAAGTAGACAGGGATTTTACTTTATAAATGATGCCAAAGTGGCAAAAAGAATGAATGATGCCCATGTTACGGTGTCTTTTGATGACTGTTTCCGGCTGATGAATTTGATGCAAAACTCGGCACATACGTTTCAGGAGACTGGTGGCGTTCATAATGCCGCGCTGTGTGACAAAGACGGAATAATCCTGTCCAGAATGGATATCGGCCGCCACAATGCGTTGGATAAAATCTATGGGCACTGCCTAAAGCATGATATTATATTACAAGATAAAATCATCGTATTCAGTGGGCGCATCTCGTCTGAAATTTTGTTGAAGGTTGCAAAGATTGGTTGTGAGGTTGTTTTGTCCAAGTCAGCTCCCACAGAGCTTGCACTTGAATTGGCAGAGGATCTCGGGATTACTACCGTCGGTTTTATACGAAGTCGTTCTTTGAATGTGTACACGCACACGGAGCGGATTGATGAATTGGTTGAATCTAAAATATAATATAAAAAATGATCAATGTAGACCATAATCGTTAACCAGCATGGAATAAAACCTTTCGAGGTATTAGTTCATGTTGGTTTTTCTTGGTGTATATGCGATGTTCAGTCCTTGTACTGAAAGGGGGGAACCTACTTAATGAACTATCATATTCAAGTATTTGCCGGTCTTGCAGAACTGATGGGAAGGCCTATGATTACGGTGCCTGCTGATCAGGAAACGATGACCGTCAACGCATTAAAAGACTTGCTGTCCCAACATTTCCCTGAAGCAGCGACCCAGTTGCAAGGAGCTTTTGTTGCCAGAAATCAAGCCTACGCCGCTCCTGAGGAGCTGGTAAGTATACATGATGAGATTGCGATTATTCCTCCGGTTTCAGGAGGATAAGCTCCAGTAACAGACTAGGTGAAATCGATAGATAAGGGAACAAAGGGGGTCAGATGCATATGCAATACCATATTCAATTATTCGCAGGTATGGCGGAACAATTTAGTGACGTGATTACTGTGGAACTTTTACAGGAAACGGTGACCATTGCAGATATTCGAACAAGGCTGAATGAGCTGTACCCGGAGATAGCTTCACAACTGTCTGGTTCTTTTTTTACCCATCATAAAAAGCTGGCTTCTCCAGATGAACTTGTGCTTCCATCAGATGCAATTGGTCTTCATCAGTCAGCACCCGGAATGGAGACCGTCATTTCAAAATGTGGCTTATACGCTATTACCTACGATTTGATTGATGTCGATGAGGTAACCTCCAAGGTACACGACCCTTCGCACGGGGCTTCATTGACCTTTAATGGTACGACCCGGGAATTTACACAAGGGCAACGAACGGTGCTGCTTGAATATGAAGCGTATGTTCCAATGGCTATGAACACGATGAAGCAGATTGGCGACGAAATCGCAGATCGTTGGCCGCAAACGCGCACTGCCATTACACATCGGCTTGGTACGGTAAGGATTGGAGAGACCAGTGTCGTGATTGCTGTTTCTGCTGCACACCGAGATGTTTGCTACGAGGCTAGCCGCCATGCTATTGAACGCTTGAAGCAAATCGTACCGATATGGAAAAAGGAAGTGTGGGAGGACGGCTCAGAGTGGAAGGGGCACCAGCTAGGTGGCTGGAATCCTCATAACACCCCATAACTTTCGAGTTAGGCGTGACATCTGGACTTTTATCTTGTCTGATCAATTTGCAGCAATTAATGGATAAGAAGTATGGGGGCGTAAATAACGATGTCTGAAATGAAAAAGGACCCAATAACGGATGTGGATGCAGAAGCACACACGCAGGCGTCCCACGCCAGATATTCAAGACAAGAATTATTCGGAAAAATCGGGCCAACAGGACAGCAAAATATTCGCAGCAAGCATGTGTTAATGGTAGGTGCTGGAGCACTGGGAACTGCCAACGCAGACATGCTGGTGCGAGCGGGCATCGGACGGTTGACGCTGGTAGACCGGGATTATGTAGATTGGAGCAACCTACAACGCCAGCAGCTCTACGACGAAGCGGATGCCCGTGAACAGATACCCAAGGCAGTGGCCGCCCAGAGGCGATTGCAGCAAGTTAATTCGGACGTGGACATCCGTGCACTAGTCCAAGATGTATCGCTAGAGGAAATAGAAGATGTTGCCGCAGGGGTGGACCTCATCGTAGATGCAACTGATAATTTCGATACACGTTTGCTTATTAACGATTACGCTGTAAAGCACCAAATCCCCTGGATTTATGGAGCGTGTGTTGGTAGTTACGGGACAACCTTTACGATTGTTCCAGGACAGACACCCTGTCTGCATTGTCTGCTCGGAACCGTACCGCTTGGCGGCGCAACCTGTGATACGGTCGGTGTGATCAGCCCGGCTGTACAGATGGTGGCAGCTTACCAAAGTGCCGAAGCATTGAAGCTGCTCACTGGGGACAATTCAGCCTTGCAGGGCAAGCTGATTTCCTTCGATCTATGGAATAATCAACATCAGGCGATCCAAATCAGCGCCATGAAAAAAACGGATTGCCCGACATGTGGAGAGCATCCGGTGTATCCATTTCTACAATTGGAGCATCAGGCTAAAACGGCTGTACTGTGCGGACGTGATACGGTTCAGATCCGACCCGTCACAGGTGCTGTACGTAATCTGAACGAAGTGGCACGCCTGCTATCCCGTCAAGGGGGCCAAGTGGAGCATAATCCATATCTAGTGTCCGTTGTCATTGGAGCGCATCGGTTGGTTCTTTTTCAGGATGGACGCGTTCTGATCCATGGCACCAAGGATATCGCCGAGGCGAGGTCTATTTATCACAAATATTTGGGTTGACCCAATAGATTCGGACCGTAATGAGATGCACACTGTCACCTCATTACGGAATTTAGAGGACAGGGGAAGAACAAGTTGAAAATGAAATTCGGGTACATATTCACAATCGTTGGATTGTTGGCATGGGTTCTGGCTGGATGCTCGTCTCCGGCTGCTGTACAGTCGACAGCGCCTGCAGCCAAAACAGAGCTGATCGTATCTGCCGCTGCGAGTCTTCAAGATAGTCTGAATACGCTCAAGGAGCAGTATGAAAAGCAGCACCCAGATATCAAGCTGACCTTTAACTATGCTTCATCTGGTACTTTACAGAAACAAATTGAGCAGGGTGCACCCGCTGACGTATTTATTTCGGCAGGTATGAAGCAAATGAAGGCTTTAACCGATGCATCATTAGTCGAAAAAGATAGCGTACTGCTTCAAAATAAACTGGTTGTAGTTGTTCCGCAAGATAAGGCGAAGAGCACAGATAACAAGAGTATTACGCTTAATGATCTGACAAATCCTTCTTATATGAAGCTTGCCGTTGGGGAGCCTACTACTGTTCCGGCCGGACAGTATTCCAAAGAGTCGCTGACAAAAGCCGGATTATGGGACAAGCTGGAAGCGAAAATGGTATTCGCCAAAGACGTAAGACAGGTATTAAACTATGTTGAAACAGGCAATGCCGATGCTGGACTTGTTTATTTGACGGATGCCAAATCATCCGATAAAACAGTCGTGGCACTAGAAGTACCTGAGGAATTGCATGCCCCTATCCTGTATCCAGAAGGCATCGTAAAGGCAACCAAACACAGCAAGGAAGCAGGCGAGTTTGTTGATTTTCTGCGTACAGATGAAGCCATGAGCGTATTCAGCAAAGATGGATTTTCAGCTCCAGCAGAAACAACTGGGAAATAGAATTCACAGATAAAGGAGGGGGTCCCGTTGGATTGGTCGGCTTTTCTTCCTCCGGTTATCGTATCTGTTAAAGTCGCTGTCGTTGCCAGTATCATTGTCTTTTTATTAGCAACTGTAGTAGCTCGGATGATGGCGAACTGCAAGCTGCGCAGAGGAATCAGCGTGATTGAGACCGTCCTACTTCTTCCGCTTGTTTTGCCTCCCACTGTTGTCGGCTTTATATTGCTCATCTTGCTGGGAAGGAAAAGCTGGATTGGCACTGCCTTTGAAAGCTTGTTCCAGCAGACCATTGTATTTACGTGGGGAGCCGCAGTGGTGGCGGCGGTAGTTGTTGCTTTTCCACTGGCTTATCGGACGATCAAAGCAGGTTTTGAAGCTGTAGATCCCGAGGTAGAGCAGGCTGCACGTGCGCAAGGTGCCAACGAATGGCAAGTGTTTCGCCATATTACGATGCCCCTTGCCTACCGACCGCTCATTTCAGGATACATTCTCGGATTTGCCCGAGGGCTAGGGGAATTTGGTGCTACACTGATGCTTGCGGGTAATATTCCTGAACAGACACAGACCCTGCCTACGGCGATTTACACCGCGTCCGAGGTTGGAAATATGACACTCTCCTGGAGCTGGGTAGCCGTCATCATTTTATTCTCTTTTATCATGTTGATGCTATCGAATCGATTGGTGAAGGATTAGTTCGTTTGGATTCGTAATCTACGCAGTCTGTCCGATCGGGCGGGCTGTGTTTTTTTCTATGACGTCCCATGGTAAGTATGTTCCAAGAATCACTTTCGCTTCATCTCTGTTTTATATGATAGGAATCGGTTATGATGGAAGTAGTAACAAGGATTTTAGTAGATTTTAGGAGAGCGGTGCGATATGAGAAAGGAAACGGGTTTTAACGAAATTATTCGAAAAGTACGTAAAGAGCTATTTGGAAAAGGCCCGGAACGCATACATACAACCTTTGTAGATAATATGGCCATCACAATGCTATACGGTAATTTAACTCCATCGGAAAAGTTTCTTGCGCAAGAGGATGCAGGAAGAGAGATGGTGCATGCAGCTCGAACCAAAATGGTACAAAAAATCTATCCTGTACAGTTCAATAAAGAACTGGAGGAGTATATGGATTCCCGATTATTGCATTTATTTTCAGATATTAAAGTGGAGGAGGATATAGCCATCTCCGTTTTTGTGTTCGAGGATAATATTGCTGTGAAATAAAAAGAAATTGGAAGCCACAATATCCATATTGTTGGAGAGTTCGACTGCACCTTTGATTGATTTCGATGTTTGGATGCAATGAAAAGTGAAGGAGCTACATAGTTTATGAAAAAAGATGATTTTGGAAATAGAATGAAGGAATATGAAAATGCTTATAG
The DNA here is from genome assembly GCF_056099025.1 of Paenibacillus sp. TSM33. Lineage (NCBI taxonomy): Bacteria > Bacillati > Bacillota > Bacilli > Caryophanales > Paenibacillaceae > Paenibacillus > Paenibacillus sp. TSM33. The sequence continues at coordinate 1,107,001 of NZ_JBLZXB010000017.1, read as the reverse complement.
ATTAAGTCTGCCCCGCCGTTTACCCGTAATTATCAGAATCGATGGTGCTCATTTTCATACTTTTACACGTGGGATGACGAAACCTTTTGATGAAAAGTTAATCTTTGCATTATGGGAGACGTGCAAATATTTGGCTTATAATATTATGGGCTGTAAACTGGTGTACCATCAGAGTGATGAAATCTCTCTGCTTCTTACGAATTATGACAAATTAACGACACAATCATGGTTTGAAAATAATCTTCAAAAGATGGTGTCTATATCTGCCTCTTTGGCTACTGCCAAATTTAATGAGGAAATCCAGAAAGTTTATCCGGATAAGCCTCTAGCCACTTTTGATGCAAGAGCATGGGTTTTGCCTCACGATGAGGTTGCCAACTACTTTCTATGGAGACAACAAGATGCTACTAAAAACAGCATTTCTATGGTAGCTCAAGCTCATTTTAAGCATTCAGAACTACAAGGATTGAACGGAAGTCAGCTCCAAGACAAGCTTTTTGTGGAAAAAGGACTGAACTGGAACGACCTTCCGGTCTGGCAAAAGCGGGGAATCTGTATTACCAAACAACAGTATAACAAAGGAGAAGCCGTCAGAAGCAAGTGGGATGTTGATCATGACACGCCAATCTTTTCACAAAATAGAGATTATATTAACCAATATGTATACCTGAACAAGGATGTGTGAGGTTTGGAGTGTGTCATTTTTATAGGGATTCAGGCTTCGGGCAAATCGACTTTTTATAAAGAACGATTCTTCAAAACACATATGCGAATAAATCTTGATATGCTTAAAACACGAAATAGGGAAAATATGTACCTTCAGACCTCCATCGAAACGATGCAGCGTTTTGTAGTGGACAATACAAATCCCACAGTCGAAGAACGAAAGAAATATATAGATGCTTGTAAAAACAAGGGATTTAAAATCATTGGCTACTACTTTGAACCTGATTATGCTGAATCTATTAAGCGTAATGAGCAGCGCACAGGCAAAGAGTATATTCCTGAAATCGGTATTAAAAGTGTAATGAGTAAACTAGAGGTCCCCAGTTACGAAGAAGGATTTGATGAAATTTACAGCGTGATTTCGAGTGAGGGGACGTTTCGGATCGAAAAGCAACCATAGAACCGTATAATTTAGGAGGAGCATCCATGAACATACCAGAGAGATTTATCAAACGTTTTCCAGCATACGAGGACGTATTTGCCAGCGATCTTGAACATCACCGCAAGCACTTTCTGCCAATTTGCTCGATTAATCTCCAATTTTTATTTCCAGAGCAGGACGAGTGGCTTCATTTTGTTTCCGTAAAAGAAATCCACGAAGGCTGTGTGGGTGAAAATACTCAGCAATTTCATACCTTATATACCAAGGAAGATATGCTGGGATTCGATGTAATTGACGGCAAATATAAATTCGAAGCAGACTGGAATTATTTTAGTCTTCATCAGAAAGCGCAGCTGGAAGCTACCTATGAAGCGCTGAGATCTACCGGGGATAAAGCGTACCTACGTATGAAGAGAGAAGTCATGGCGTTGGACGGACTGGAGCAGGTGTACACAGCTAATGAACAAGATTACGAAGCTCGCAAAGCATTTTTCTTAGAAAATAATAAAATCTATCCTTATTCCTCCTTTGGTGAGGCCAAAAAGTCTGTGGAAGAGCTCACCCACGATTTTGAGGAAAAGCAATCCAGTGGCTGGGGGCTAAGCTTTCCCGAAGTCAACGGTATTCTGGATGATATCGCATTTCAGTCTGATGAGGCTCAAAGCTACATCAAGGAATATGACGAATCCTTGGAAGAGATGCTTAAGTTCGAGCAAACTAACTTGCTTCATGTGCCTAAACGTACCAATGGTGAGACATTTACATATATCGGTTCTTTCACCGGGTATTATTTTCAAGCGTTTGGAGCTGATACGGTTTACTTATTTTATGATCGAGAATTAAAGAAAGCGGTAATTTGCTTCGAGTATTCCTAGGATATAGAAAAAGCTCCCCAGACGGGAGCTTTAAAATTTATTTCTTATTGATCTTCACATCGTGCTCTTTAGCCAGTGTGTTAACCTGTTCACCAAAATCTCTGAATAGCTTTTTACCCTCGCTTAGCTTGGTATTACCCTCATTAATTAAGTTCAGATCCCCTTTTTCCAACGCATCGACCATCGTAATGAGTGCTTCCTTTTGAGTGCTAACTGCCTTGATGTAGGTTTCGTGGACAGCTCGTACCTCAGGAGTTTCCGTCTTTACTGCTTCAACCTTATCCAGGTATTTGGTGTATTCTGGGATAATATCATCTCGTAACGTATTATATAGTGTTTCATCATCTGTGAAGTTATCCCCGGTCACGGATTCATATTTTTCAGTTACTGCTTTTTCATCTTGTGCTAACGGAAGCATTCCGTCATTCACATAGGTAATTAAATCTTTTTTTACTGGATCGGTAGAGCAAGCTGACAAAATTGAAAAGCAACACAATACTAGCATAAATACGGTGAGTTTTTTCATCTGTATTCCCCTTTTTTATGTATGTTTATGGGTAATTCGACGCTCGTATAGGCTAAAAGTACTACCCATATCTATTTATTATATCGTATAAACAAGAGATTGGTAGGGTTTTTATGGTAAAACAGTGTCTAAAATAAGTTTATTGTCCCAGAATTATCATATAATCTATTGACTCTAGGGGTTTCTATTTTAGGGAATGAAGACTAAAAAATATTTACACAATATATTCCATTAGAACCAAGAATGTTTTATGATAGAGACAACAGCCTAGAATTGCCCTGGTTCTCCAGGGAATAGCGGGAATTCCTTAAACCATTTGAGAGGGGATTTCAGTATGAAGAGATTCAGAAAGGCTATTTCAGTTATGCTAAGCTTGATGCTCCTGTTTGCTTTTGGGATGACTGCAAACGCGAGTCAAGGCACAGAGATGAACAAGGAAAAACAAGTTGTTGAAGCTGATTCTAGTTTTCAGCTAACAACGAATAACGAAGATGTTATTGAGCATCTAACCCGGGTGGACAAGCCTGAAGGTATTACATCCTCAGTTTATAACATCCAGGAAAATATCAATTTCAAAGCACTAGAGACATTCTCATTGAAAAAAGAGACCCTTCCTTCCCTGAAAGCAAGTCCAACGGTAGCTACTGTTTCCTCTGCTACGTACTCCGGTACGATTACACAGGAGGGAGGCACACAGTTTTTATATCCGATTTATGTGAAGCCAGGTGAACTGTTGCAGGCACAGTTGGATGGTCCATTTTCAGAACAGCTTGACTATGACTTATATTTGTACGAATTTGATATGACGACAGGGGATATTAACCCCAATGCTATTGATGCCTCCACCTACGGAACCTATTTTAACAAGTATGAACATGGGTCTGCATCACTTCCTGAAAACGTAGGAAGCCGTAATGCTACCGGATCTGAGAAAGCTTACGCAATTGCAGTCCATTCCAAAAAGGGATCGAGCATAAATGATCCTTTCTATTTAACCGTGGATGTAAACTCCCAATATGATGCCTATGAACCAGATGAGAGTGCTTTTCATGCCTATAACTTTACATTTAGTACAGGGGGATCTACCCTTAATTCACGCTCCATTCATTCAGGAATTGACAACGATTGGTATCAAATCACAATTCCTGCGAATCGCAATTATGATGGTTTGAATGTCAAACTGGACAGCACTTCGGAAAGCTACGGTTACAAAGCGGAAGTTTACGGGGCTCTTAGTGGCAACCAAATGGTGCTTCTGCCGCAAACCAATCATAATGTCACTTTGAATACGGGAACCTACTATGTGCGAGTGTACACCACAAACCAGTATTCACCCGACCATTTATATGCACTCACACTTAAACCAGTACTTCGGGCTGGAAAAATTGTAATTAACGGTTATGACTCTAAAAACGGTCCGAATGACTATCCATCCTACTCTTATGGTCGTCATTATCGGGTTAATGGAAACACCAGCCTGACTGTAAAGGGTGTTGTTACTACAACGGATAATTATCCAGTAGCAAATGCACCAGTTAATGTGACATGGTTGAACCAGAACTGGACTGAAAGTAGTGGGAATCGGACTCGTACTGGCACTGGCTATACGGATCAAAATGGAGCCTTTAGTGTGACCCTTTCTCTACCGCATTCTACGGGAAGTATTGCGGAATACTTGTCTGGACCTATAAGCTTTACACATTACTATGATCTTTCAGGTGTAGCTGCCCAAGTGTCAGGTACTTCGCTTACAGCCACAGATATTGTATATCACTTTGCTTATAGCATTTATGGCGGTTGATATACTGTTCTATAAAGCAATGACAACGTCAGCTTGTTTGTTTTAACAATTTACATTCAGAGTCAGGAGCTTGCTTCAAAAATTGTTCATTTTTAGGACAAAGCATATATTCATTCCATATATGCTTTGTCCGATATATATAGCGACAGGGTTACATTAGATTGTACATACGCCTTAGATTGCCTGTTACAAACATGACAGGAGGAAACAGGATGAATTTTGAACCTCTTAGAGCACAACAAGCGGTTCTTAGCTCTGGTAGCCTACGGATAGACCCGGCAAGCAAGCAAGTTCCATCCCCCCAGCTACATGAAGAAAAACTCTCCAGGTTCGTCGTTCAGGATTCTGTAGAGATTAGTGAAGCCGGCAGACAATTGGCTGAAGGGGCCATCGTGTCGCATGCTGCCAAGTATTTTGGCACAACACAGATCAATGATGCATTAAACCGAGTTTTGGAAGATCAGCCGGAAGAAGTGTCCAATGCAGTATACAACATGATTCAATCCAATTTTATCGTCGACGGAACGGTAACGGATGAGAAGCAGCGATCGGTGCTGCTGGAAATGGGAGTTTCCCAATCCAAGTATATTGCAGATCGTTACATGGAAGGCGATAAAGCCAAGGAATTTATGAAAACCATGAACCAGATAGCTGGTATTGCCTTGACACGAACTATGGATTCAGAGACCGGGGATATTAGCTACACGACTCCAGCAGATCGTCCGATAGGTGCCCCTGAGGATTACGTTAAACTATCGGAAGTGATGAAACAGGTAGATCCTCAAAAATATACTGCGTTCATGAATGACATCAAAGGTGGAGGAAATGGATTAAGCCAGCTATTGAGTTTTGCCCAAAAGGTTCCTCAACATCCTGATTGGATTAATAAATACAAGGAACGTACAGGACAGACTGAAGAGCTGTTAAATAAACTACAATTAACGAATCAGTTTGACAAAGCGGATACTTCCTCAGCTTCTGCGTTTATGAACAGTATGCAAAATCTTCTTAAGGAATCTTCTCCTGCTCAGGACTCTTACATGCAGAATATGCGGGGATTTTTTCGAAACTTGGGTGTTCAGGTTGATTAAAACTTCAAAACGATCGCTGAGATGAGAAATTCGAGAATTTATTACAGTTCATTTTGCTGTTCTGTTTACATCCTGCTTGGAACGAAGTATAATAGCTTCAAAACATACTCGTGAACTTGAGGAAGCACCTCAAACTTAGGCATTATTGCCTTGGTTTGGGGTGCTTTTTCTATTTTAGTCAAAGCGAGTACGTAGAAATCTTTGAAAATAAAATAAAGTAAGGAGAAGTGATATGTATCGAAAAAATAAACGAAGGGTTAGGAAGCACAGTAAATGGGTGTATGGAGCACTGGCTTTACTCCTCTTATTGATGACCATTCCTATATTCCCGCAAAGGGTATCAGCTGCTACCCAAGAAATCATAGGAGGCCCTTTTTGCCAAAACAATTTGCCAGGTGGGGGCGACAGTTGGGGCTCTTGGTCAGGAAGTGGGATAGGAGCAACGGAAGTATACACTGGCATGGGCTCGGCAAGGTATAAATGTGATGGGACGGCACAGCCGACAAATCGTTTTATTGATATTGGAAGATCTATTAAGACTTCTGATTACAGGGTTTTTGTTTACATTGAGGGGTCTTATCATACAGATATATATACATCTAATGCCGCCGCAGGCGACAGCTGGAGACCCAACGGAACGAATTTATATACATGGACTAATGTAACGAAATTCTATGCCAATAGCTATTACCAGGGAAAATGGATAGATATCACCGACTCTATTACATTAAGGGATGTACGATATTTCAGAGCGATGGGAACTAGTCAACAGACAAGTGATGAAATATCCAAGTTTGGAATTCGTATTATTCCCAAATCAGACTTGATGCCTAAACCACCCCAGATTCATGCTGGTGCAGAGGGACAGGCTGTTACAGGGTGGACCAAAGAGCCTGTAACCGTGTGGATTGATGGGGATGTGGCTCCTGAAGGATTAAAGTACTATGAATATAGCCTGAATGGAGGAGCATTTCAGCAATATATTGGTCCCTTCACTGTCAATGATCATGGTGTAAATACAATTTATGCGCGCACAGTGGACGTGCATAACCAGTATAGTGGTCTTTCTTCCGCGAATGTCCGAATAGACAGGATGCCACCAACTGCCCCCATTATAGACGCAACAGGAAACAGTAATGAATATACCATTTCATTACAACCGGGTGCAGACGATTATTCTGGACTAGCCCATACTCAATTTCGGTTGACCGGCGTTGTAAATCAGGCTTGGCAGGATTATGGTGGAGTATTTCATGTCAATCAAGATGGCAAAAGCACGATTTATGCTCGTTCCATTGATAGTGTCGGTAATGTGAGCCGGGAGGTAAGCAAGGAAGTCACCGTTGATAAAAAGGGGCCGACGGCTCCTGTTATACGGGCTAGCGAAACGGGTCCAACGAACCGTGACGTGGACATTGCCATTGAGTCAGGAAGTGACTCTACAAATGGAATTAAGAAGACACAGTATCGTTTGAGTCCAACAGGGGAGTGGCTGACATACAATGGCACTTTCACATTAAATGCAGAAGGGAGTTACGAACTATCAGCACGGACAATCAATAATCTTGGTGTGTCTAGTCCAATTGTGACTCAATCGGTCATGATTGATCGTACTCAACCAACCCCTCCGAAAGTTACGTTTTCTGAGGTGACAAATCTTACCCGATATATTAATAAACCAGTACAATTTACGCTCTCGGGTGCAACGGATACTACAGCCGTTTATTATGAATATCAATTGGGTTCTGGCGCTTATGTACCTGGTTCATCGGGAATATTAAATAGTTCGGGGATTGTAGAAGTAACTGCTCAAGCTGTAGATGCAGCTGGAAATCGAAGCGTTCCGGTGACCGCAATATCTTATATCGATTTGGAGCCGCCGAGCATTCAACTGACACCCAATGCACGTGAATGGAAAGATGCCTCAATTCATGTGAGGATACAATATGGTGACCAGTACTCGGGGATTGATCCATCAACAATGCAGTATAAAATCACGAACAGCTCCGATTCACCCGAAAACTGGGAGGCTGCAGCCGAACCAATAGTCCAGCTGGATCTTTCAAATGAAGGTGAATGGTATGTCCATGCGAAGGTGAAAGACCAGGCAGGAAACATGTATGAAACGGTCAGCAGTGCACTTCGCATTCAAAAGCAACCGCAGCCGGTTGTGCTTTCGGCGACATCTGTACGCAACAAAGAGGTTGATTTGCAATGGACTCTCCCTTCCGGGCTTGCCGATGGTTATGTCTATACAGTCCGGAATCTAACAACAAATAAGGTTTGGGATGTTAACCATCCGACAAATTCTTTTACAGATACAGGGCTATTAGGAGGGCATGAATATGAGTATGAACTGCGTTGCAGTAATCATGTAGGAGGCAATGCATATTCTAATCGAGTCCGTGTATTAACGTTACCTGATGCCCCTGAGCATGTTCAGTTGCGACCGGTCTCTCGTCATTCGTCAGAAATCATGGCCGACTTTACGCCAGTTTTTTCAGCTAATAAATATATTATTACAGCAGCGGACGCAAGTACGGGAGAAATCATATTTAAGGATACGGTTATACAAGATGTGTATAACTCTATTAAAGGCATGGAGCCTGGTAAGTATTACGAAGTTTCTGTATCCGCTATAAATGACACGGGAGAGGGCGCAGCAAAGCATGTATCTTTTTTAAGTCTGCCAGACAGCCCAAGCGGATTCCGAAATGTAACCGTAAGAGAAGATGGAATCGACTTGAAGTGGAATTCTGTAATCACTGCCACCTACTACGCCCTAGAGCGAGATCAGGTCTCAGTTTTCAACGATGTATATACAGAATTCACCGATACTGAGCTTCAGGCGGGAACAGAGTATAACTATCGTATATTTGCTGAAAATGAAACAGGATTTGGAGACTATGCTCATCTCGGAGTTACGACATTGCCAGATCGGGTAACTACACTTTCAAGTGTAACGAAGGATGTATATTCTGTTGGTGTAGTGTGGCAAGATGTGCAGGGGGCTGAAGGGTACATCTTAAATGTTAACGATGGACCAAAGGTGCAGATTCCGCGTGGTATCCATTCTTATACTTTTGAGGGCTTGCCAGCAGGTAGATCTGCCAATATAAAAATTCGGGCTTACAATCGAAGTGGTACGGGCGGAGATACATCTATCAACGTATTAACGCTGCCTGATTTGGCTGTACAACTTGCAGCTGTAGATGTTCGCGAACACGATGCCACATTGATATGGGCTCCGGTTGATGGGGCAACTCAATATAAGGTAACAATCAACGGTCAAAATTATTATAGTACGGAACCACGGGTAGTTGTATCTGGTTTAGTAGGTGGAAAAAACTACGATTTTCAAGTGAGCAGTGGAAATAGCAGTGGTTACAGCCCACCAGCGTGGGGTGAGTTGCTGACGCTTCCACCTCAAGTACAAAATGTCAAAGTTAAGGAACTTGGGAATGGACAGATTTCGCTGGCCTGGGATGAAATCAAGAGTGCTACCCAATATGCTGTAATCCGCAAAGATACAGGGGAAGTTTTTGACACCAAAAAAGCTCATATTATACTTTCAGATATCCAGCCTGGTACAATTTATTTGTTTGGTCTACAGACTATGAATACGACGGGGAAAGGTGACATAGCTCCCTTTTCGTATCGTGCGTTGCCAGGTCAAATACCAGATCGTAGGTTGGTTGTGAAAAGCGTAACGGATACCGATTTGCTTATTGCGTGGCAAGAAGCTCCAGGTGCAGATGCCTACAATGTCTACAAAAACGAGATGCTTATCGGTCATACGAGCACTCATGAGTTTAAAGTAGACGGATTAGACAGCTCTACATTGTATCGTATTACCGTTAAGCCTGTGAACACAAGCGGTGAGGGCCAGCAGACAGAAGGTGAGGTCGAGACGTTACCGTCTTCAGCATTTGCATTTTCGAAGACAGAAACAACCAATAGCGAATTTATCATCCATTGGGAGTCAGAACATGAAAATGATATTTTCGTTCTCGCCAATGAAGAAGGAACTGAACTATATCGTGGCAAGGATCGAGGTTTTATCTGGAGACAGCTGAGAGAGAAGCAATTGTATACCGTTCGACTTTGGGCAGAAAATAGTCAAGGAAAACGCACAGAGGCCAAACAAGCAAATGGTAAAACTACAGGGAATACTGTAGATACAGTTGGTGGAGCAGGAGGAGCCGGGAGTGTTAAACCGATTCAGACTGTTGTAGAGGAGCCAATAGAAACAAAAACAGAGTTCTTTCAAGGCTCAACAATCGAGACGCAGGCAAATCATTTTAGCGATATTGATCGGGCATTCAATAGAGAGAAAATAAATGCGCTTGCCGATTTGGGCGTAGTAAAAGGGACATCCAGCACGCTTTTTGAACCGAGCAGACCCGTAACACGTATGGAGTTCACTTCAATGCTTGTTCGTTCTCTCAAGTTACCGCTCGAAACGGATGTGACTCTAGGCTTTGAGGATATTGATCCATCGGCGTGGTATGTTGATCTACTCAAAACTGCAATTAAGGATCAAGTCGCTCGAGGATTTAGTAGCAAAGTATTTGGTCCAGATCGGGTTATAAACCGGGAGCAGGCCGCTAAAATGGTGAATAACATTATCAAGGCTACACCACAGCAAGAAAGCAGTGTATACTCAGATTCTTCTCAAATTGTAGAGTGGGCCAGAAAGGATGTACTCGGCCTAACCGAGATTAATTTAGTACAAGGATACCCAGATGGCAGCTTCCGTGCTAAACAGGAAGTTACGCGCGCGGAAGCAGCTGAGATGATTTATAACATGCTTCAAATGAAATAGTCAAAAAGGGGACGGCATCAGCCGGCCCCTTTTTTGTATACTAGCTTATTCCGCAATAGCCGGATTTATGTTGGATGCTCTGTAGGCAGGAACGCCATTGATGAGTGCGGTTCTTAGTTGAATGTATCGGATACCATAATAGGTGGTTGTATTATTCAATCCGGAGGATAGTACAGTTATTTTATAATATGAAAAAGGAATCTCATTACTAAACTGATAGGTTATTTTTGCAGTGCTTGGCACAGCCTCGACTTGTCCTAACCTATACCAGTTTTCTCCGTCATTCGAGCCATGAAAAGATAACGAAAGTATAAAAGCCCGAGAAGATGGCTGGGCTAAGAGGATATCATTGATCGTTTTTCCTGTATCTAATTTGAAGATGATTTCTCCACCTTTACCGCTTAAGCTGCTCTCCCAATAGAGATTATTATCGATCAAAACATTTTTCGGAAAAGTATTTTTGGTATCTCCGTTCGTTGTAACATTATCTTCAGGGATAACGGCAGGTTCCATGGAAAACGAATAATTGTCTGGATTTTGGCTGAATTTAGTCATGCTGATTTACCTCCCTTGGTTATGATTCTTAATTTGTTGAACACGTTGTTGTATATGATTTATATGAAACTCTCAATGAATGTATACCTTGATCGTGAAATGAAACTAGTATAATTTTAAATCAGACGAAGCGGGGGGGTGGGAAAAGTATTCCATTTTTGGTTTCTTGACTAGCTCATTTCCCAAAGGCAATTTTATATAGAAAGTCTGAGAGCAAGAATATGAATAACTTGAATAACTATTTTAGGTGCGAGAAGGGGAATGTATAAAATATGAAAATATACACTTATTATTTGGGAGATGGCGTATTTCCTTTGGATTGGGAAGTTTGTTTTAGTACTGTTGAGGAATACAAAACCAAATTATTTGAGAAGTATACCTCTTCCCAAGAGTACAATGATTTTGTAATAGGCGGATTTCATGTGCTTGCCGATAAAATAGATGCGATCCTGAATTATGCTTTAGAGGATTTTCGAAAGGAATTTCCTCATAATTATGAGTTGCGTTGTCCCGCTATGATTTTCCCGTTGCCAAGAGGGGAGGAGAGTAATGGAGCTGAGTTCGCTATTATTTTAAAACGAGATAATGATGGAGATACGATAGTCTATTCCCCACTCCCATTGTCATATCTAGAAAAAAGTTAATATTCTATTGAAAGAAAAGGGGAAAACAAGTGCTGACTAATGTAAAGCTATCCTGTGTTTCCTTCTGGCTATATGGAGTGCGTTGATTTGTATCGAAGAGATCTCTAAGTTTCAAATTAAAAATTGGAGATTGCTCCAGAAAGATATACGGCAAATTGTTACAGAGCAGTTTTCGGAGTACAGGCACGGATGGGCACCTGCCTACATACAATAAACAGACCGCGAGCCCGGTAAGTAACAAAGGCCGGTAAGTTCGCAACTACCTCAGGAGGTGTCATCCGTGCCCGGACTATTTAGTGCTATCGCTCTGTTCATCAAGGAATTGACGCTACTCGTTTCCTACGTGAAAAACAACGCCTTTCCGCAGCCATTGACTGAGAAAGAGGAAGCTCGACACCTAAAGCTGTTTGCCGAAGGCAACGCACATTCCCGTAACACACTTATTGAACATAACCTAAGATTGGTGGCCCATATTGTAAAAAAATTCGATAACACCGGCGAAGATTTGGAGGATCTGATATCCATCGGCACCATTGGACTGATCAAAGCTATTGAAAGCTTTCAGACCGGAAAAGGAACAAAACTGGCAACATTTGCAGCCCGTTGTATAGAAAACGAGATCCTGATGCATTTGAGGTCCCTGAAAAAGACACGCAAAGACGTATCTCTCCACGATCCTATAGGGACTGACAAGGAAGGCAACGAAATTACTTTAATTGATATCCTCGGTTCCGAGGCGGACGATATTGTAGATAAGGTACAGCTCAAAATCGAGAAGAGCAAAATCTATCGCAATCTGGATATTTTAGATGAGCGTGAAAAAGAAGTGGTGATTGGTCGTTTCGGCCTGGAAGCCGGAGGAGAGGAACGAACACAGCGGGAAATTGCACGAGAACTGGGAATTTCACGCTCGTATGTGTCACGAATTGAAAAGCGCGCGCTGATGAAGTTATACCATGAATTTTACAAACAAAAGGGATAATGGATAAGAAGATGTTTGAAGCCTCTTGAGGCCCTTAACAGGGCTAAACTAGTCTTTGTTGCTCTTTGTAGAGAACGCGTTGTTTTCTAGTTTATTAATTCGATTCCGAGTCTTTTGTTCAAATGACCTCCAAAAAGGATCTTCTCCTGACCAGTGAACAGCATACGCTTGTCTTTTGTCGTTATCAACATGCTCTGTACTCGTACTACCGTTTTTTTTGCTTAAATAATAGCTATTTTGCTATTTAAAACGCAAATAAAAGCCTGTAGTGGTTTTCTACACTACAGGCTAAAAATGCTTGATATTATTGGGTATTTTTACTTCGTCAGGACAAGCTCTATCGCTAGTCGGCTCTCTTGGATTGAATTTATTTTCCTACATACTCATCCAAAAAGCGATCCACTCTTTTGAAATATTCAGTGGGGTAATGGTTGATGGCATCGATGTGCTCCGTATTTTGCGGGTACCATACTTCTGCTTTTGGGTTATCTTTTAAGGACTCGTAAATAATTTCTGTATTTTTATAACTAATTTGCTGATCTCCAGTACCATGAATGAGCATAACTGGTTTGTCTTGCATCTTTTTTACCGCATCCATAGGAGATATGGAATCAAGATCAACCTTAAAGACCCAATTTGCCATCCATGTCGATGTATAACTGAATGGAAACGCAGGCAGACCTGAAAAGTAGGGCAAACCCTCTCTCAAGAATAGACCAGCATTCCGAAAAGGACTATCTGCAATTATGGCTTTGATGTCATCACTTTCACTTGCGGCTAGCAAAGAAGTAGCAGCACCCATAGAAAAGCCGATAACTCCAATCTTATCACCCGTATGGTCTCTGGATTTTAAATAGCTTACAGCTCCTAGCAAATCGTATTTTTCATTGAGGCCCAGTGTGATCAAATCACCATCGGATTTACCTTGCGAGCTGAGGTCAAATGCCAATACATTGTAGCCTTTCGGAACGAAATGTTCTACTAACTTTTGGGTCCGCCCTTTGACTAAACGATTGCTCGTATATCCATGGACGACAATAATCGTTTTATCACTTGGTTTACCAGAAAGACCACTTGCAGGAAAGAATGTCCCTTTAATCGTATTATCATTTTTCAAACTTTTGAACTCGACCTCTTCGTAGGGGGTTTTATCGCTATTCAATTCATAGCTGACATTAGTGTCTCTAGGATGGTGCAACAAGGTGTCTACTACTTTATAAGATATAAAAAATACAAGAGCCATTACAAGCAGAAGTACGATTCCTAAGCTCCATAAAATTTTCTTCCGTTTTTTCACACGAACGTTAACTGTCAGATCGGGTTGTAATGATGTTTGACTCATTCAGACTCCTCCGGCTTTTCTAAAGGTTGTATGGGTGCGAACAAATAAAAGGCATGCTTCTTCAGATTTTCCCACTCGGGATGATGAATAATACTTTCTCCAAGAGTTAAGCCCACTCCATTTAAAAAAGAGATATAGGCACGAGAGATCATTGCTGGAGAAAAGCTTTTGTTGAATTCTCCCATTAACTGTCCCTTGGTATAGACGTATTCAATCGCATCTGTCATTACCTTTACATTTTCAAGGACCTTCTGTGTAAGTTCAGGGAATCTTATTCGTTGTCCTAAGACAGATTGAACAAGCCGCAATTCATTTATATAGGAGTAGATATGGTTGAATTGTTCTGCCACCATGTTCTTAATCAATACGCCTGGTGTCCCTTCTTGTTTTAGACAAGCAAGCGATTTCACCTGAATATCAGCAAGAGGCTCAAGGACTGCGGCGTAGAATAAAGCTTCTTTGTTAGGGAAATATTGGAAAATGGTTCCAGGAGTAACTCCCACACTCTGCGCAATGATAGCCATTGTGGTATTAGAATATCCACTTTCTGCGAATAGGACAACAGCTTCTTCAAGGATACGTTTACGCCGCTCCAGTCTTTTTTCTTCATTGACGGGTCTTGCCAATTGTATTCCCCTTTCTTTAAACTAACATTAATTAAATGACTGATTATTTAATTAATAATATATCTTAAATTACGACTTATAGCAAGAGTGAATTTATTTTACTTACGAGCAGATTGAACCTCAACATATAAAATAAGTCGGTATACTGCCCAATATGCGCCTCTGGCCTGTTTTTATCAGATTATTTTGGATGAGTAAACGTTCCGCCTTCCTTAAATTCAATAACATCGGTGAAGATTTGGAGGATCTTATATCCATCGGTACCATCGGACTGATCAAGGCCATTGAAAGCTTTCAGACTGGGAAAGGCACCAAGTTGGAAATATTTGCAGCCCGTTTTATAGAAAACGAGATCCTGATGCATTTGCAATTTCTGAAAAACACGCAAAGACGTATCACTCCATGATTCTATAGAGACTGAAGGAAGGCAACAAGATTTGAATACAGGATTATGTTTATGTCATCAGCTGGACGAATATCCTGACGGAGCGCGACGTAGTAGCGAGTCTTAATTTTCGCACGATGACTCTACAATCAAACTCGTTTATACTTTAAATTACTTAATAGTGAAAGCAATGGATATGAGGTGGATTAATGATTCTGGTAAGTTCATGTTTGGCAGGCATGAAGGTGCGATATAACGGGACGGACAGTCTGGATGTACATATTCAGAAATTGGTAGAGGAAAAGAAGGCAATGACGATCTGTCCTGAGCTACTGGGGGGCTTTATGACGCCGAGAGAGCCTGCTGAGATTGTTGGAGGGACAGGGGAGGATGTGCTGACTGGCACCGCCAAGGTGATCGAGTATTCAGGCAATGATGTCAGTGATATGTACATTAGAGGTGCGTACGAAGCTTTACATATAGCCAGAGAGGTTAACGCGTCACTTATTGTTTTAAAAGAAAACAGTCCGTCCTGCGGATCGGCAGCGATCTATAATGGGGCATTCGAAAACCGTAAAATCGCAGGCAACGGGGTAACCTCAGCTTTGTTAAAAAGGGAGGGCTTTAAGGTTATATCGGAAGAACAAATATCGGAGATTTTCTTGCAGGAGAATATGTAATAGTAAATTAAGCGTCTTGTCGCTTACTGGCTTATAGCTGTGAGCGCAAGACGCTTGTTTGTGCTGTGTCCGTTTTACACCCACGTATCAATATTATTTAAGCTTTAATGCCAAAATCCCTAAATACTCCTTGAGGGCTGTCCCAGTTGTAGATATGGCTCCAGCCGACGGTGAGAGCTTGGCAGCATACAGTGACAGCTTTTCACTTGCCAGATAGTCGGTTGGATAAGCTGTGGCTTGCATACCTGCACGCTGAAATTCCAGTGCAGCACGGGGCATATGGAATGCGGAGGTCACCAGAATAGGTTTTGTGAACTGGTGCTGTTTCAAAATTTGGGAGGTATATACAGCATTTTGCTGTGTATTTAAGGAACGGTTTTCGATGAAGATGTCCTTTGCCGGAATACCGAGTCCTACTAGCTGTCTCTGCGCAATATTCGCTTCATTACCACTGTCTCCAAACACTTGTCCACCGGAAAAAAGAATAGGTAGACCTGTTGCTTCATGCAGTCTAGCCGCAGTGAGCAGTCGGTTGGCCGCAGACCCTAGCAGATTACCTTGTCCATTGATGTCGGGAGTTCCCTCTGTAGCTCCGCCCCCAAGTACGACAATAACATCGCCTTGAACGGTACGGGGCTGTGGATACTGCTTTTCCAGACTACGGATTAACAAATCCCCAGCCAAATTGGTCGATGAAACATACAGCAGCAATGTAACAAGGAGCAGTACGACAGCAGGTTTACGCGCCCGTTTCCATAGCCAGATTACAAGCCCTGCCATCACGAGGATGAACAAACCGGGAGGAAGCACGAAGCTGTATAGAAATTTGATGAAATAAATCAAGTGCAGACAACCTCCTATCCTTATAAGCTTTATCTATTGGGTACATTGTAACATAGGCCAAAGACTGGAATCCTCTGTTGATAAAGTTATGCTGTAGGCGTAATATATAAAGTCTAGTGATTTTTTCATAGAGGAGCGAGAGCATCATGGGAGAGTTAACGACAGCCAAGCGGATAATGATGATCGCGCTACTGGTTGTATTGTGGGGCATTTCTTGGCCCATCTATAAAGTTGCACTGGAATTCACGCCTCCCCTTTTGTTTGCAGGACTTCGCACACTGTTGGGTGGTCTGCTATTGGGAGCGATTTTAGCACCGAGATGGAATCGCATTCGTTGGAAAGAAAATTGGCGGGTGTATGCTATTTCAGGTGTTTTTAACGTAGTCCTGTTCTATGGATTGCAAACCGTAGGGCTCATGTATGTACCATCTGGCTTGTTCTCTGTGCTGGTATATCTTCAGCCTGTGCTGGTCGGCATTTTTGCATGGATGTGGCTGGGGGAAGCAATGTCCAAACTCAAGGTGATTGGATTGATTATTGGATTTCTGGGCGTTGCAGCTGTCAGTGTCGGAGGGTTTTCAGGACATGTGGCTATCGCAGGTGTAATTATCGCCATTATTACAGCAGTGAGCTGGGCGTTGGGAACTGTATATGTGAAAAAGGTTAACCAGCGTGTGGATTCGTTGTGGCTGGTCGCATTTCAATGTACACTTGGAGGCATTGTGTTAACAGGAGCTGGATCGGTTACGGAAAGCTGGTCGGACATCGTGTGGAATGTTCCATATGTGTCAGGGCTGGTATTCGGGACTGTGCTGGGAATTTCACTATCCTGGCTGCTGTATTTCACGCTGGTCAATTCGGGGGATGCCAGTAAGGTCGCTTCCTATACGTTTTTGGTACCTGTGATTTCAGTATTTGTCAGTTCTATGCTGCTTCACGAATCGATTACGGCTTTTCTGCTGATCGGTCTGGTATTAATCGGTTTTAGCATTTATCTGGTTAATCGCAGAGTAAGGGTAGTGCGGCAAGCTTGAAAATTAATAACTTAACAATAGCAACAAGTAGGACTCTGCTCAGGTAGCAGAGTCCTTTTTTATAGGTGACAGAATGCAGTGAATGTCAGTGAATGATGGTAACAAGGTTCCCACTCTAGGGAGTTGGTTAAGCTATGAATGACGGCACACACTGTCAAATAAAGAAGGGAGATGCGGACGATGGCACGGAAATTATTGATAACAGGGGCGGCGGGCACAATTGGGAAAGTTCTTTATGAAGGGCTAAAAGCGGAAGGGAAATATGAAATAACCGCTGCCGATGTAATGAGTGATGAAGAAGCAGGGATTGTCGAACTAGATATACATGACGTTGCTAGATTGGCTGAGCTTACACGTGGAATGGATACGGTATTGCATTTTGCATGGATTAAGGATGAGGGGGATTTTCTCGGCAAAGTGTTGTCTGGCAATGTAAGCGGAGCCTATAGGCTGTATGAAGCTGCGGTCAAAAATGGGGTGAAACGAATTATTTTTGCCAGTTCCAATCATGCCACAGGGTTTTATAAAGTAGGCGAAGCCATAGATGTAGAAGATCCCTACCGACCCGATAGTTTTTATGGATTGAGTAAGTGCTACATTGAACTGTTGGGACGGCTATATGCCGATCAGGGCAAAATATCTTCAATAAATATCCGTATCGGCAATTTTCCTGGGGATGATCGGCCACATTCGGAGCGTGCTGCTCATATTTGGATTTCTGAGCGCGATATGATCCATCTGACTATCTGCTGTATTGAGGCCCCTTCGGAGATGAATTATCTTAATTTGTACGGTACGTCAGCTAATACGGATAATTATTATGACATTGGCTACTTGGAAGAACGAATTGGATATAAGCCGCAGGATAATGCCGCTGAGTTGCTGGAGCAGGCCAAGAAAAACGGATTTCGGGTGAAACAGGATGAAACCACTTTTCAGGGTGGGCAAAAGGAATAGAGTAGATCGTCCAAATATGCTTGATGAATGGGCTAAAGGCGTCGATCAGGCGCCTCATATCACACAAAACTTCACAAATATCCGAATTGTTCACTCCTCTGGACACTCCTTTGTTCATGAAGCATGAGAGGCTTCACTTTTCATTTTGAATGCGCTTACATAATATATAGTTATACGGCGGCGATGCTACAAACCTTGCAGTCGGTAATGTATATAGAGGGGGAGTGACTCACATTGAATCAGCCTTTGCCCAAAAATTCTGCAATGCTTACGACGGATTCCCGCTTGAACGGTAGGCTGGGAACAGGCAGGAAACACGGTTTTTTCTATGAACTGATCCGCAATCGAGTATTATTTCTGATGTTGTTGCCCACTTTAATCTTTTTCTTTATAAATTCGTACATTCCTATGGTCGGCATCTATTATGCATTTACCCAGTTTGACTTCAATACCAGCCTTTTTGAGGCCCAGTTTGTCGGACTCCAGAATTTTCGCTTTCTATGGCAATCCGGCACGCTGACAAAACTAACATTGAATACGGTTGGATACAATGCGGCGTTTATCTTACTCGGTAACGTGTTAGCGATTATCCTCGCTATTTTGCTGAATGAGTTGCGGGGCCGCTACTTTAAAAAGATCACTCAATCTGTGATGTTCCTGCCATATTTCGTTTCTTTCGTTATTCTAAGTGTCATCGTGTATAACATATTTAATTATGATAATGGTTTTCTGAACACGCTGCTCGTGCAATTTGGTGGTGAACGTGTGGATGTGTATAACAAACCATGGGTGTGGATTTTCCTGATTATCCTGTTCTATTTGTGGAAAAATCTCGGCTACAGTATGGTAATCTACCTGGCAGCGATCACAGGGATCAGTGACGAGTATTATGAGGCAGCTAAAATAGACGGAGCCAACATTTTTCAACGAATTTGGTACATTACCGTACCGATGCTCAAGTCAACATTCGTTGTGCTGCTGTTATTTGCACTGGGTAGTATTATGAAAGGACAATTTGATCTGTTCTATCAGTTAATCGGTAACAACGGCGTGCTGTACAATACGACTGATATTTTGGACACTTATGTGTATCGTTCCTTGAAAGTGACTTTTGATGTGGGTATGGCTTCGGCCGCAGGCGTGTATCAATCCTTGTTCGGATTTGTACTAATCATGACTGTGAACTATATCATCCGCAAGCTGAACGACGAATATGCCTTATTCTAGAAAGGAGGACCGAAACGGATGGCGATCAAAGAAGATGTATACACTCGACTATTTAAAATCATCTCTTATGTGATTATCATTGTGGCATCCATGGCTTGTTTACTCCCGTTCCTACTTATTATTTCGGCTTCACTAACCAGTAATGAATCGATTATCAGGGATGGCTATCACTTTATTCCACAGCAATTCTCGCTGGAAGGATACCGGACGGTGTTCACCTTTCCTGAAGAGGTGTTAAGGGCGTACGGGGTAACGATTTTTACCACGGTTGTAGGCACGACGTTGGGCCTGTTCCTGATGACGATGGCGGGTTATGTGCTGGCACGCAAAGATTTTAAATACCGCAACGCGTTTTCATTTTATATATACTTTACGACGTTGTTCGGAGGCGGCTTGGTACCTTGGTACATCATGCTGACGAAGTATTTAGGATTGCTTGATACGTATACCGTTCTTATTTTTCCGGGATTGATGACTCCATTTCTGATTATTTTGATGAAAAATTTCATTCGTTCCTCCATGCCGGAAGAGCTGTTCGAGTCTGCTAAAATTGATGGTGCGGGTGATTTTAAAATTTATTATCGAATTGTACTGCCTTTATCTACACCAGGTATTGCCACTGTGGGGCTGTTTCTGGCCTTGGCTTACTGGAATGACTGGTTCTCGTCCTCACTCTTTATTAATGACCCGCACAAATACCAGTTGCAATATTACCTGTACAATGTAATTAACTCCATGCAATTTATTGCTCAAATGGGTGCAGGTACCGGCGTGTCCCTTTCCAACGATATGCCGACAGAGTCGACTAAAATGGCAATGGCAATCGTGGTTACGGGCCCCATTTTACTACTGTACCCGTTCATTCAGCGTTACTTTGTCAAGGGATTAACCATTGGTGCGGTAAAAGGATAAAACGGAACTATAGAGCTGGGATGGCATGACGTGCTGACGGCGTGCCATCTAAGCAGCAACTTTTGTAAGCGTTTTATTTAAACAGAATACCATTTCAAAGGGAGGATTCACATGACATTCACAAAGAAAAGAAAACAACGCATGTCCATCCTGATTGCAGTAATGGTTATCATGGCGCTCTTAGCCGGGTGTGGGGGCGGTAGTGGAAACAGCGCACAAACAGCAAATGGAGAGGATGATAAAGCCCAGAAAGTACAGCTGCAATTTTATATGCTGGGTGATGCTCCTAAGGACCTGCCTACCATTGAGGCAGAGATCAATAAGTTGGCGGAAAAAGATCTGAATGCCACCGTCAAATTTAACTATACGACGTGGACAGACTGGGACCAAAAATATAAGCTGTTATTGTCTTCGGGTCAGCCTATCGACCTGATCTTCACTGCAGATTGGACGCAGTATCAGGCCTATGCCAAGAAGGGCGCATTCCTACCATTAGACGATCTGCTGCCTAAGGCCACACCTGCCTTGCAAAAATTTGTGCCTCAGGACATGTGGGATGGGGTTAAAATCGGAGGCAAAATTTATACCGTACCTGGTACGTATAAAGAATATGTCACAAACGGTTTTGTATGGCGCGAGGATTTACGCGAAAAGTACAATTTGCCTAAACCTACAGACATCAAAAGTTACGAGGCTTACATGGATGGCATACGTCAGCATGAGCCTAGTATGAAGCCCGTATCTTTGAACAGCGATATCAAGGGAAATTTGCATGATCGATATACCGAATTAGTAACGAAGAGTGTAGGTGCTTTGCCTTATGGCATTGGTATCAAATATGAAAAACCAACAGAGGTATATAAATATTGGGGCTCAGATGAACAAAAAGAAGAGCTGAATACTTACAAACGCTGGGCTGATAAAGGATTCATTCCTAAAAACGTATTAAACGTAAAAGATACGCTTCAGGATCAAGTCACTTCTGGTAAAGCAGCGAGTATTTTTGGCGACAATCCAACCCGCTTTAATGATATGGTCATTAAGCTCAAAGCATCCCACCCGGACTGGAAGCTAGAGTACTATCCATTCCCGCTGACCACGGGCTATGCAACTCCGGTGCATCCGATTCATAATGGCTTTGCAATTCCAAAAAGCAGTCCGAACCCAGCTCGCGCATTGGCCTTTTATGAAAAGCTTGTAACGGACAAACGCTATAACCTGCTTACGCAATATGGCATCGAAGGCAAAAACTACGAAGTCAAAGATGGTTACTATCATATGATAGGTAGCGGTAGTACGAATGGATTTTCTCGAGAAGGCATGAACAGCTGGGCTTGGCGTAACCCGGAATACATGCTGTTTGATTCAGGTTTTGACCGTGTGAAGAAGATTTTTGCCGAGCTGGATAAAATCCAGAAGCCTGATCTGTTTACTGGCTTTGCAGAGGACTATACGACCTACCAAGCAGAAAAAGCGGCATTGGAACAGGTCGAGAAGCAGTATCTGTATCCACTTCAAGCTGGACTGATCGACAACGTTGATCAAGGCCTTGAGACCTTCTTGCAAAAGGCGAACCAAGCTGGTTTGGAGAAAATTCAAACTGAATATACCAAGCAATGGGAAGCCTATGTGAAGGAGAAGGGGATCAAGTAAAACGTAAAGGGCTGTGATCTAAAGTAGAAAAGCAAGTCTCCAGAAAGATGGAGGCTTGCTTTTTTGATGTCGCTTATTGCGCATTCGCTTTAGAACGGCGAAAATCTGTGGGTGTCACGCCCAAGCTGCGTTTGAACATACGGTGGAAATAAGAACTGCTTGCAAATCCGGTTTGTTCTGCCACTTCAGCCACCGACCAGTCGGTCTGTTCCAGCAGCTCACAGGCCTTGCGAATACGGAGCTGCTGAATGACGTCTACGATGGTGGACATGGTTTGTTGCTTATAAAGCCTGCTGATATAAATTGGCGACATATCCAGCTCTTCCGCAATCTGATTGAGACAGAAATTGGGGTCCGTATAAGCTTGCTCCATTCGTTCGTTGATTTGTTGTACCAATCGTTCTTGCTTCGTATTTCGTTTTTCCGCTAGACTGGAGCGAACCTGTTCAAAGACCAATTGGTAATGTTCAATAAGATCCTCAGCGGTCTCTAATCGATCTGCGGATGGTAATTCAGGTTTAGATTCGATAGCAAATCCATTGAGCTCACTTATATGCCGAACGGCATTATTCACACTCATAATGAGCCGGGATATTGCCACCCGAACAGAGGAAAACGGATATTTCTCCATATGCATCAACAGATCTTTGAACATCCGGTGTGCATCCTCCGTATGACCAGATAGCAGCGTATCCAGCAATTTTTTTTCTTTATCTGATGGAAATACATAAGTATTTTGGACATCTTCATCTGTAGTGTTTCGCGCATTAATAATACAGCCATGACCCTGAAAAAAACGGTGCATAGATGCGTTCTCTACCTGGCGGTACAGCAGATGAAGCTGTTCTGGTTGACTCGTAATCGCGCTGTAGGTCAGTGATACACTCAGCTTCAAATATTCGAAACAGGCTTCGCGTATTTGGCGTAATAGGGTTTCCAGTAGTACCGTGTCTGTATGTTCCGCAGGGTCTAAAATGTTGAGCATCAGTAGGACGCTATCTTCATCCATATCAACGGTCTCCACCCGATACGTTTGCCCGCATATTTCAGAAGCGATATTCATGATCGCAAACTTGTAAGGTAGCAGATCAGGTCCACGCTCGCTTTGCCAGCGGGCATATTCGTCTATGCGCAGGAGTACAAGGCGATAGTCTTTATCGAACTGGAATGTAATCCCAAGCTCGCGCAACCGTTCCGGTTCTTCACCGGCGGGAAGATTTCGGGTTCCCCGAATCACATTCCGTAAAATGTTTTGCCGGATCGTATACATACTGTTTCGTTTCTCCGATTCCAGTGAATTCATATGCACAACAATTTGGCCAATAGGCATATACAACATTTTGGACAGCAGCCAGGAAGCCACAAATCCTGCCATTCCGATGATGGCAGCGATCAGTACCATGGCATTACGAATAACACTCGCCATTTTGATAACGCTTTCATAAGGTGTGACACTAATATACTGCCAACCTAATCCATCTGGGGAAGTATAGGAAATCAGTGATCTTTTACCATGAAAGTCTTCTACAAAATAACCCGTTTCCTGTTTTTTGACTCTGGTATGCAGCCATAGCTGTTCTTTTTCGTTCAAAGCTTCGTCTGTCAACGTCGTACCAGACAACAGTCTGCCTTGATCGTCTAAAATATAAGCGGTCCCGCCTGAGATGGGGTTCGTCGCCATTTCCTTGTTCATCCAGGCTGCCGACACATTCACAATCACTGCCGAATTTATCGCTTCGTTCGAGTTAATTGCGTCATAGCATAAATACGTATAGGCTGCGATATTTAAGCTTGCTTGCTCTACGCCAGCTTCAGAGTCTGGGGCAGACAGCAACGGATACGTACGTGGGATAGGCGTAAAGGGTTTGTAGTCCTGATAATGATCGAGCACGCGAATGATGTCTGTATCAGCCAGTTCATGTTTGCTGAATAACCCGTTTTGGCCTTGTGAGGACGCAATGTAGAAGGTGTCACTCTTAGGGTTATACACATAGATGGATTCAATATACGGCATAGAGTTAAGATAATTATTCAATTCAGTCATGGCAGCGGTTACATCGTATACATTGGGCTTGGGATAATACAACAGCTTGGATAGGGTACTGCTGCGATACATTTGGAATGCCAACGATTGAGCAATAGATGTCATGTTAATGACCTCTTTGCTTCTCAATGTTAAGCTATTGTGATTAGCTTCGAACGCCTGCTCCTTTTCCACGCGAATATAGTAGAAATAATATACAGTGGTGGATACCAGCAACGTTAGTGTTATACATAACGTAATGCTGACCAGCAATTTGCTGTGTAGCTTGTGATGCTTTTTGAAATTGCCCATATGAACAGGCCTCCTGTCTGTGTGAACGTAGCTGTAAAGTACACCCTATTTATGTATTCATTATACGTATAATCTTATGAACAGGACAGTGAACAAACCGATCCTTTGTGAAAAATAATGACTTTTTCGCAAAAAGACCGGGAACACGCATACGCAAACTGGATTGCGTCGGTTCCCGGCCTGTTTATGGGTTCAAATGAATAGAAGCAGAGATGAGGCGGTACTTCAATCAGTCAGGAAATTGAACATTACCTTTAACAATATAGGCTTGGCCTGTGCCATTTTCCGCTAAAGCTGGGATGGTATCGTTCAGTACGACACCGCGAATGTCCGTAATCCGTATTTTCAGAGGCTGTTTTCCTAAGTTTGTACCCAGAAAGTGGTTGTAATCCTGTTTTTCAAGATTGAGCCATTGCCCGTTTTGTTGGACTTCCATTTTTAAGACCGGATATTTATGATTGCGTACTTGAATGGCTGCCCACCATTGGCTGCTGCCTTCTTTAATACGGTAGGAGACATTGCCACTGACCGGAGCTTTGACAACTTTCCATGAAATATTGATTTTTCCATCCTTTTGATCACCAATCAGATTGAAAGCATTCGGAGACAGATCGAGCGCGCCACTTGGACCCTCAGGATATAAATCTGTTACATAGACGGTTGTTTTTCCTTTGGGACCTTGAACTTCCAAATAGGCTCCAGCTAATGCGGCTTTGATTCCGTTATAATTCAGTTGTGTGGGGTTAAGCGCTGTGATTTTAGCATCAGAAGGGATAGGATCAAGCAGTAATGCTCCTCCAGAGTAACCTGATCCTGTATATGTGGCGTACCCCGTGTATGTATCATTCCAAGCAGCTGAAGCGGGAAGTGCGAACAATACGACACTTAGCAATGACGTCAGACCAATCTTTCTGAACTTTCGGAACAGAGATTTTTCTTGCATAATCATTTCCTCCTTGTTCATTTAATAGATTTATATAGTAAATATAAACACTATATTACCTAATATTCCAAATTGTACAATAGGACTTTGAGGCAAAAAGAAAATGTTGGAGATATTTGTCAACCTACCCATGGGTCATATGGCGTGTTTTTTGAGAAATGGCTGTACAGATAAAGAATAAGGGGAGGGTAAGTAATGGGGGGCGAAACTAGGACTTTTGGATGAAGTCTTTTAAATAGAATAAGCGAACTATTGTTCTCGTTTTGATTGTCGTATACAATCGAATCATGTTGATTTTAATAGAGTGATGTCGACTCTGTGTATACTGCAAGAAAGGATGTTATGCATCATGATGGGAAGAGCCCATTTAATTATTGGAACCGGGGTCTCCCTATCGGTATTAGCCTTAAGTGGATTCGAAGTGGCTCCGGCTGCCGTGGTAGCCGCTGTGGTTGGTTCATTGCTGCCGGATATTGACGAGCCTAACTCCATGCTTGTGAGCCGTGCGTTACCGAACAAAATGCTTAGGCTCATACAGCTTCTAATGATTGGGGCTGCGGGTTGGGTGTTTTTCACCCGTTTGGCTCCGCCACCCTGGAATCTTGTTTTGGCTTTGCTGATGATCAGCGCTTCTTTTATGCCGTCACGGTCTATGCGTAAAATTATCATTTTTCTAATTGGTATCGGCCTTGCCTGGTATGGGGAATCATATGCACCGTGGAATTATATCGCCGGGTGTCTGCTGATCATATGTACGCTTGTTCCGCACCGAGGATTGACGCATACGGTATATGGGACAGTAGCATGGACCGCGCTGCTTTATGGCACGACACGTTTGCATGGCGACAGTATATGGCTGGCTGGTGGTATAGCGTACTTGCTACATTTATTGGCAGATTCCTTGACGAATAACGGAATTAAGCCTTTGCCGCCATTCAAATGGAAGCTAAGATTTAGATTAATGAGCACCGGAACCCGGAAGGGAGCAAAGGTAGAAAATATCTGTATCACCTTAACAGCTGTACTAGTAGTGATTGCTTTGCTTCGGTACAAGCATTTAATTTGAGACCTTCTATTTTTTCTTCTATTAAATTAAAAATCAGTTGAATTAAAAAACAGTCAAGTGCACGTTGTATGTGTCTTGACTGTTTTTTATAGATTCTTATTCTCTGTTACTTTTTAAGCTCGTTCAATAATGGTATTCAGCGTTGTGCGATCCAGATTTTGAACCAGCTTAATGATCAGTTCCTTTGCCGCATCATAATCATCGGTGTGAATAATGGATGAGGAAGTATGGATGTATCGTCCACATATGCCGATGACGGTGGATGGCACACCAATTCCGCTCAAGTGTACTTGACCAGCATCCGTTCCCCCAGTGGAGATAAAATATTGGTACTTGATTTTGTGAGTTTCCGCCATATCCTGCACATACTCCACAATCCCGCGGTGTGTAATCATACCTGGATCAAAAACCCGCAACAGTGCGCCTTTACCAAGCTGTCCATATGCGTTCGGATCTCCACCCATATCGTTGGCAGCACTGCAATCCAGTGCAAAGAAAATATCCGGCTGAATCAGATTGGCAGCTGTGCGTGCACCGCGCAATCCCACTTCCTCCTGAACCGTAGCTCCTGCATACAATGTATTTGGAAGCTGGTCCTTTTCCTTATGTAATGCTTCCAACAGTTCAAGAGCCAGACCTACACCATATCGATTGTCCCATGCTTTAGCCATGATTTTTTTGGGATTCGCAAGTGGAGTGAAATCACAGATCGGAGCGATAGCCGTTCCGGGTACAATCCCCAGATCTTGCGCCTCCTGTTTGCTGTCTACGCCGATATCCAGGTACATATGCTTGATGTCCATCGGCTTGCTGCGTTGCGCTTCATCGAGCAAATGTGGTGAGACAGAGCCAACTACACCAATGATTGGGCCATTTGGGGTCAATACTTGAAGACGTTGTGACATGATGGCTTGGCTCCACCAGCCTCCAACCGGCTGAAAACGAATCATTCCATTTTCCGTAATGCCATTCACAATAAAACCAACTTCATCCAGATGTCCTGCCACCATTATACGTGGTCCGCTTTCTTGCCCGCGCAGCACACCAAAAAGACTGCCCAAACGGTCCTGCACGATTTCATCCGTATAACCGGATATTCGTTCTTTAACCCATGCCCGCAGCTCTCGCTCATGTCCAGGAATGGAAGGGAACTCTGTTAAGGTTTTAAACAATTCCAATGTTTTTGCTTCCATGATGTATACCTCACTCCTTATTAATTAACCAGTGGTCGTCATGTATTCAGTATGAATGGATTTGTACGGAATGTCCACGATATCATTTTCCTGACATAACATTTCCCCTAAAAGCTCATAATGTTAAGGAGCCAAGCAATCTGAACCGCCAAGCGCGGAACTTACGAATAAGGGGTGGTGAATGATGCCAGCTAAGTCAGGACAGCGCGGTTTTCGTACCAATTCGTCGCCGTTGTCCATAAATGAGAAAGACTATCAAAGTGTTTCCCAAAAGCATGAACCCTCCAGAAAAGTATTTGCCAATTGTGTGCGTGCTTTCCTGGTTGGAGGCGTCATCTGTGTGATTGGGCAGGCGATCCAGGAAGCCTTTATGGCAGGTATGCATATTCCCGCCAAAGAGGCTGCGGCACCGACTGCATCCATGATGATCTTGTTGTCTGTTATATTAACTTGCATCGGGGTCTACGATAAGATTGCCCAATGGGCAGGAGCGGGAACCGCTGTACCGATTACAGGTTTTGCGAACTCGATGTGTTCAGCTGCATTGGAGTATCGTTCCGAGGGATTGGTACTTGGAGTGGGCGCAAATATGTTCAAGCTGGCAGGCTCAGTTGTCGTATTCGGTGTTGTGGCCGCATTTATCGTAGGCGTTATATACGCGATCCTCGGTGTGGGGGGCAACCACTTATGAGAAGACAGGGAGGACAAACCTGGAAGTTTGAGTCGAGACCGCGCATCATTGGTAGTGCAACTGTTGTAGGCCCGGATGAAGGAGAGGGGCCGTTGTCCACAGATTTCGATTATATTTATGACAATATCGAAATAAACGAGAAAACATGGGAAAAAGCGGAACGAAGGTTAATTGAGCATTCTACAGAGCTTGCGTTAATTAATTCCAATTTAAACAAAGAGGAAGTGCAATTTTTCATAAGTGGTGATCTGATGAATCAGATTATCAGCAGCTCATTTTCGGCTAGCAAGCTTGCTATTCCCTATTTAGGTGTTTTCGGAGCCTGCTCAACGTCGATGGAAAGCTTGGCTTTAGCAGCACTTATTGTGGATTCAGAGGCGGGCGACTACGTGATGGCGGGTACAACCAGCCATAACTGTACTGTGGAAAAACAATTCCGCTATCCTAATGAATACGGAGCACAGAAGCCCCCCACAGCTCAGTATACGGTTACCGGTTCCGGTGCGGCCATTGTGGGACATGCGAAGTCAGGAACGGTGGTAGATTGTGCCACTATTGGGCGCGTAATGGATATGGGCATTAAAGATCCCTTTAATATGGGCGGAGCCATGGCTCCAGCGGCGGCGGACACGCTTTTGTCTCATTTTCGAGATACAGGCAGGGATCCAGGCTACTATGATCTTATTGTAACAGGGGATTTAGCCTCCGTAGGGCTGCCGATTGCCAAGGAGCTGCTTAAAAAAGACGGATTTGATATGAATCAAACGGAATTTAATGATTGCGGTTTACTGATTTACGACATCAATAAGCAAAAGAAGGTCATTGCAGGTGGAAGTGGTTGCGGATGCTCGGCTGTTGTAACCTATGGACATCTGTTAAAACGGATCGAAAAGGGAGAACTACAAAAGGTGCTGGTCGTGGCGACCGGGGCGTTATTGTCTCCTTTGACTACACAGCAGGGTGAAAGCATTCCATGTGTTGCACATGCTGTAGCTTTTGAAGCGGGAGGAAAAGTATGATATTTCTATGGGCTTTTTTAGTGGGCGGTGCCATTTGTGTCGTGGGTCAGTTGATGATGGATGTAATCAAATTGACCCCGGCACACACAATGAGTACGTTGGTGGTAGCAGGTGCAATTGCCGACGCTGTCGGAATATATGATCCCCTTATCAAATTTGCTGGAGCGGGTGCGACGATTCCAATTACCAGCTTTGGTAACTCACTCGTACATGGTGCATTAACAGAATTGGAAAAGGACGGATGGCTTGGTGTCATTACAGGGATCTTTAGTCTGACAAGCGCAGGGATTTCCTCGGCGATTATTTTCTCTTTTCTGGCATGCTTGTTTGTTCGTCCAAAAGGAAGCATATAAAGCAGGGTGCTTTAAATAGGACACAAGTAAAAAAATTGTATACGTGAACCCTTCGGATTTGATAACCGAAGGGTTTTTGACCGTTCCGAAAAACATGTACATATCAAAGAAGATGGAGCTTGAATAATATGGGTAGGGAGTTAAGTGTACTCTATGTCCACCTTCATGTACAATAATAGGAAACAGGTTGCTATCTAGGAGGTTTACAGAGTTATGCCCGTGCGTCAAGAATCTGTGCAGATTGTATCTGCAATCCGTTCTAATCTGGAATCATGCATATTAGGGAAACCCTTTGAAATAAAATTACTGCTTACGGCTATGCTGGCCGGTGGACACATTCTGATCGAGGACGTTCCGGGTACGGGGAAAACGCAAATGATCAAGGCTCTTGCTAAATCCATGCGTGGTGATTATCGCCGTGTTCAATGTAATCCTGATATTCTACCGAGTGATATTACAGGGGTATCTATATTTCATCCACGGGACGAGCGTTTTTATTTCCGTCCGGGTCCGGTTATGACTAACATTTTGCTGGCAGACGAAATTAACCGAGCGACGACGAAAACCCAGTCAGCTCTGCTTGAGGTTATGGAGGAACGAAGTGTGACGGTGGATGGGGACACTCATATGTTACCTCATCCTTTTATGCTGTGTGCCACTCAAAATCCAATTGATTTTGAAGGCACTTATATGCTGCCGGAAGCACAATTAGATCGTTTTATGCTCAAAATCAGCCTGGGCTATCCTGATTTGGAGACAGAGCGCAACATGCTGCTTCATCATCAGACGGGCCAGCCAGCAGATCGTCTGGAGGCTGTAGCGCATATGGAACAGATTGCTGACATCCAGCAGGAAATCAGAGATATCTATATGGACGAAGCGGTGACGTCCTATTTACTCGATATCGTTCGTGCGACGAGAGAACATCCATCCGTGTTGCTGGGGGCTAGTCCACGGGCTGCGCTTGCTTTTGTCATGGCTGCCAAGGCATACGCTTTTCAAGATAACCGTGACTATGTGCTGCCTGATGATGTGAAGGCGCTGGCGCCTTATGTGCTGACGCATCGTTTGCTGCTTCGTCCCGAAGCGCGCCTCGATAGTTCCAACGCCCAGTCTGTACTGCAGTCTGTGCTCCGACAGGTTCATGTACCCGTACGAATGGAGCGTTCTTAGGGAATGAGTATGGTCAAAAGGAAGCGTAGGCTTCCCCGGCTATCAGGTCGCTTCTGGCTTATGCTATTAATATGGGTGGTGTGCCTGCTTTATTTGTTATTTCAGGGCGGAAAGACATCGGTCATGCTGTTTTCTATGGTTACGTTGTTAATCGTTTATTTATGGATGGTTGGTCTGAGTGGAGTTCGCCGCGTTCAAGGTCATCGGCAACTTTCGCAAGGATCGGAGTTCGGGGAACTGCTGCATGCGGGAGATCAGGTACACGTAAAGCTCAGTCTGAGCATTCCTGGCTTTCTTCCGTTACCCTATGTCATTGTTCGCGAGGTGCTCAAGCGACATACAGGGGAATCCTGGTCGTTTGAAGACAGTGTTATCCCCAGTATGAAAGGTGGTGGCCAGCTTACATTTCAAACCCCTGCTTTAGAACGAGGAAGCTACTATTTTGAGGAAACCGAATGTGTGAGTGAGGACATCTTTGGCCTGTTGGAGCACAAGGGCAGGTTGAATGCACGCGGTGAATTTCGGGTGCTTCCTCGCACGGCATTCATTCCATATTGGCAGATCAATGATCGCCGCTCAAGGATGTCTGGACCGCAGACCGTTCAAACTCGAACGCGTCGTGAAACGACACAAATCAACGGTGTACGGGATTATGTATATGGAGATCGGTTTTCACGTATCCACTGGAATGCGACGGCTCGCACAGGCAGTTGGAAATCGAAGGAATTTGAGCATGAGACGGTTCCTAAAACGATGCTTGTGCTGGACGTGCATACAAAGCATTATGTAAACGCCGATCAGTTTGAGCTAGCTGTATCTTCTACCGCTTCATTACTTGAATATGGCGGACGAGAGCGGATGGGGGTCGGACTGTGTACAGCTGGAGAGAAGGGGACTGTTTTTCAGCCAAGTGAGCAGACCATGGAACGGCAACGAATGATGCATCACTTGGTAGACATCCATACCACTTCGCAAGGCAGCTTGATGACTGCTCTAGAAAGCTGTGTGCGCCAATTTCCGCAAGGCTGTTATTTTATACTGATTAGTCCGCTGAAGGACCATCAGGCGTTGGAGCTTCTTCGCTGGGCCGATACCCGGGGGATGACCCCGTGCCACGTCTATATCGGCGAAGGTTCTGCCGAGGGAGAAGCTGAAAAGTGGATGAGCATGCTTCGTGCAAGGGGAATTAAGGGCTATGATGTTGAGAGCCTCGAAGAGCTCCCGGCTGTAATGGGGGGAGGGACACAATGAAAAGCTGGTTACAATCGTTAAAGAGCTCCTGGGCTCCCGCCTTTACGTTCTTGTGGATTATTATTATTGCTATGCAATGGGTGTCTTTTGCTTCTGAATTATGGCTGGAAGAGACGAGGGCACTTGTACTGACGACCATTACAATGCTGGCGCTGGTGAAGATTTTACTACCATTCCGTCCATGGATTGAATTTGTCGTTAAGGCGGTAACGCTGTTCTTTATTTTGTATCGGACATTAGTGTCTTACTCCATCATTATCCCCTTTGGCGGGGCAGCCAATCGTCTGGATCAGTTTATATCTAATATGTCTCCTTATGTTTGGTTTTCCCTCATTGCTTGGCTAGTCATTGAAATGGTGCCGCTCATCGTTACCACGAAGCAGCGGATTCTAGTTTTTGTGGGCATCAATGTTGCAGCTCTGGCGGTGCTTGATTCCTTCACACCAACTGTGCTGTGGGAGGAGGTTGCCTGGATCGTCTTTGCTGGTATGGGATGGCTAGTGACACAGCATCTGCAGTATTTTCGTCAACATTATCCTCAAGGATGGAAGCATATTCGGCGGTATCCGTATAAAATTGCGGCCAATATTGCTGTCATTTTTGCGCTTATTATTATGGCGGGTGTGAATATGCCCGAGGTACAGCCAGCTTTGACGGACCCCTATACAGCGTGGACCCAGCGCATTAGCTCAACCACCGCTGGAACCGCCAATGGATCTGGGGCACTGAATCAGCGCATGAACACCGCATCTGGTTATAGTCGCCAGGATAATCGATTGGGTGGAGGTTTTAATTTTGATTATTCGCCTGTCATGACCATCACAACTAATCAGCGAAGCTATTGGCGAGGAGAAACGAAACGAACCTATTCCGGTACAGGCTGGGTTGACGTGGGCAACGATGATCCAGCACCAAATGAGGTGTCGATGACCGCAGAGCTTGAAAACGCACAAGAAACGAGACACTCTACTGAGCAGGTCGTGCA
This sequence comes from Paenibacillus sp. TSM33, assembly GCF_056099025.1. Classification (NCBI taxonomy): domain Bacteria; kingdom Bacillati; phylum Bacillota; class Bacilli; order Caryophanales; family Paenibacillaceae; genus Paenibacillus; species Paenibacillus sp. TSM33. The sequence goes on along the minus strand of NZ_JBLZXB010000017.1, from coordinate 1,073,926 downwards.
GACCGTTACCATGCAAAATGATCAGAGCTATCCCGTTCTGTTTGGCGCCTATTCGGTGCATCGTGTTCAATCGGTGGACAGAGATTCACGGGCAAACGGGTTGCGTTGGAATCCGGAACAGGCAGAACTGCTTTGGAATCCATCCTCTCGAAGAACTGCTTATCCTAAAACGTATACTTTGGTATCGCATGTTCCAGTGATCCCTGAGAAAGAGCTGCGTAGAAAAAGTTTTAATGAGTTGTATGGAAAAAATAAACAGGAAGCCTACTTACAAATTCCAAAGGAATTGCCGCAGCGGGTTCGTGATTTGGCTCGCAATGTAACGGCGACGGCCAAAACGCCGTATGAAAAAGTAGGATTGCTACAGCAGTATCTACAGCAAAATTATGCATATACGAACAATCCGGATCTCTCACGGAAAAGAAGCAGGGATTTCGTGGATGCCTTTCTGTTTGAGATTCGGGAGGGCTATTGCGATTATTATTCCACTTCATTAGTCATGATGGCTCGCTCCGTTGGGGTTCCAGCCCGTTGGGTCAAAGGGTATGCTCCTGGCCAGCAGACGTTTTCAGATGATGCAACCACGGACGATGGTGACGAAAACATGTCCTCTTATTCCGTGACAAACGCGGACGCTCATTCCTGGGCAGAGGTATATTTAGGCGAATATGGCTGGATTCCTGTAGAAGCTACGCCCGGCTTTGACATGCCGCTTCTTACGGAGCAGGAAGATTCAAAGACTCCAGAAGCCCCAGAGGTCAAAGATCAGCCAGAACCAGATCAACATGAGCAGACCCCGCAGATGAACACAGGGGAAGGCTTTAGGATTCATCCTGTAATCATAGGCTCTGCTGTTGCCATTCTCCTATTGTGGGCTGCTTATATCATCTGGCGTAACCGGGCAGACATTCACTTTTATCTACTGCGTTTACGCACAGGTAAGCCGTTGACTCCCGATGAAAAGGTAGTCGTCGAAACGGAACACTGGTTACGGTACATGCGAAGGAAAGGCTTTGTCCGCGCCAGCCATGAGACACTGAGGGAATCAGTTGACAGATGGTCACAAGAAGCACCGGAACGCGCTGCGATTTTACATCATTTGCTAGGACGCTTTGAACAAGCGCGTTATAGTCCTTCGTCGGTAGCCGCAGAGGATTGGCGTAGTGTTCGCCAGCAAGCTTCCCTGTTGCAAAGGGAACCATGGATAAAACGATGGGCCGGACGAAGAGCAAAGCCTGGTCATAAGGACGAAGGCTAGTCTATTTTTACTAGGTTTGAGTGTCGCAATTTTTAATCTTAATCTATATGTTTAGTAAAAAGCTGTCCGTTTGTTGCGGATAGCTTTTTACTAAGCCATAGTAATATGGTATAGTTTGTCGTATGAAACTGAGGTGACCGACGTTGTTTGAAATGCTGATGCCCAAATTACGGGTGAATACCGTCTTTGATATTGATCTTGAAGGCTTGTATGCTCAAGGATATCGCGGCATTATTACGGATCTGGATAACACGCTGGTCGGTGCAAAAGCGCCGAATGCAACTCCCGAGCTGGTGGCCTGGTTTGAAAAGGTCAAACAGGCGGGTTTTAAGCTTGTCATCGTGTCTAATAACAATATGGACCGTGTATCCGTGTTTGCTACGCCTTTGGACATTGAATTTATACATGCCGCCCGGAAGCCATCCAACTCGTCCTTTCGGAAAGCTATCCGTATGATGGGGCTTACTCCGGAAGAGACTATTATGGTCGGGGATCAAATGTTGACGGACGTGTTGGGAGGCAACCGCATGGGATTGCATACCGTTCTGGTGCTACCAATATCGATTCATGATGAAGGAGTCATGACCCGATTTAATCGACGGTTGGAGCGAATCGCGCTCACAAGGTTACGTAAGAAAGGCTTATGGCTTGAGGAGGAAAAGAAGAATGACTGAAAGACCTGACGGCGGAACAGCCGTCAAATGTAGTGGTTGCGGTATCACCATGCAGACCACTAACCCGGACCTTCCGGGATATATTCCGGAAAAATTATTAACTCGCGAACCGGTCATCTGTCAGCGTTGCTTCCGGATCAAAAACTATAATGAAACCTCTTCGGTGACGGTAGATCAAGATGAGTTCTTGAAGCTGCTTAGTCAGATTGGAGACAAGGATGCGCTCGTCATCCACATTGTAGATATTTTTGACTTTGAAGGCAGCTTGATTTCCGGCTTACAGCGTTTTGTAGGCTCAAATCCGGTTGTACTGGCAGTCAATAAGACCGATTTGTTGCCTAAGGTGACAAACTGGAACAAGGTACGTAACTGGGTACAAAAGCAAGCGAAGGAGCAAGGGCTACGCACGGAAGAAATCGTATTGTGCTCTGCTAAAAAAAATCAGGGCTTTGACCGTCTGCTGGATGTGGTATCTGAACTGCGTGGTAACCGCGATGTATATGTGGTCGGAGCCACAAATGTAGGGAAATCCACGCTCATTAACCGCTTGATTCGTGATTACAGCGATATGGAGCAGGAACTTACAACATCCCGTTATCCAGGAACTACACTCGATATGGTAAATATTCCGCTTGACGATGGCAAGCACATTATTGATACTCCGGGTATTGTGTACCCTTGGCGGTTCAGCGAAATCGTCTCCCGTCAGGACTTGAGTGCTATTATGCCGGACAAGCCGCTGAAGCCTGCTGCATATCAGCTTGATGCCGGACAAACGTTGTTTTTCGGCGGTATGGCCCGATTTGATTTTGTAGACGGTCAGCACCAATCATTTACCTGCTACATTAACGGGGGTCTTAAAATACATCGCACCAAGCTGGAGCGAGCTGATCAGTTGTTCGCTGATCATGCCGGGGAGCTATTGTCTCCGCCAACACGCGATCAATTGGCAGAGATGCCGGAATGGACCAGACATGAGTTCCGCGTTCCACGCAAATCTCCATCGGACATCTATATATCCGGTTTGGGATGGATTAGGGTAAATAGTGAGAACGGAGCTCTGGTAGCGGTTCATGCTCCTCGGGGAGTCCGTGTGCTTTTGCGGCCTGCGTTGATTTAACAATGCTGTAACCAAGTTATAGGGCGGCAAGGAACACATACTGGTTCCTGCCGCCATTCATGTATTTGAGCGGCCTAATATTTTGCAATATGGGGGAGAGCAACGATGAACAGCGGGGAGTCTGGAGCGACCGAACAAGATCTTGTACTATTGGGCGTATTGGGTGATCCGATCAAGCACTCCAAATCGCCTCTTATGCATAAAATAGCTTTGCAGGCAGCGGGGATTGAGGGAGATTTTGTACCTCTTCATGTCACACCAGATCAGCTGCAGGATGCCGTGAAGGGGATTCGGGCTTTGCATTTCCGCGGAGTCAATGTGACGATTCCCCATAAGGTTGAGGTTATGAAATATCTGGATGAGATTGATGAAGGGGCCCGGCTCATCGGCGCTGTCAATACGATAGTGAATGACAATGGACGGCTCAAGGGCTATAATACGGACGGAATTGGCTACGTGCGCTCCCTTAAAGAGGAAACTTCTGTCGAGCTAAAAGGTGCAAGGATTGCTGTTCTAGGAGCCGGTGGGGCTGCCCGAGGCGTGATTCACGCCCTGTTGGAGGAGCGACCGGAATCGGTCATTATTCTGAACCGAACACGTGACAAAGCTGAACAACTGGCATTGGAGTGGACGACAGAAGCAATTCCAGTAACGGGCTATTCCAACGAGGAAGCCAAGAGTGTGCTCAGGAGAGTGGATGTGTTGATTAATACAACCTCGGTGGGAATGTCTCCTTTATCTGATGAGCTTCCGTTAGAAACGAATCTGATTCCAGAGGGAATCATTGTGAGCGATTTGATCTACAATCCCCTGGAAACGAGACTTTTACGCGAAAGCCGTGAACAGCGTGGCTGCACTGTACATGGAGGCTTAGGCATGTTTGTGTACCAAGGGGCAGTGGCTTTTGAGTATTTTACGGGGGTGGCCCCTGCAGTAGACCAAATGAGAGCGGCGGTGCTGAGAAGCCTGTCGTAAGTCGGATTATACATTAAAATTATGGAAATGCCGCATTGCATATGTGGCGACGAAGGGGTTAAATATACATGTTAACAGGTAAACAAAAAAGATATCTGCGCTCCATGGCGCATCATTTGGACCCGGTTTTTCAAGTAGGTAAAAACGGTACGAATGAGCATCTTATGCGTCACATTAATGATGCGATTGAAAAGCGTGAGCTGATGAAAGTACAAATTTTGAACAACTGTTTGGACGACAAGCATGAAATTGCGGAAGAATTGGCAGCAGAGACGGGTTCCGAGCTTGTACAGCTTATTGGAAGCACCATTATTTTGTACAAGGAATCTCGTGATCATAAGCAAATCGAGTTGCCTAGAGGGTAATACGCGGGGAGAAAATTATGAAAATCGGTATTATGGGTGGTACATTTGACCCGATTCATATTGGACATCTACTGGCTGGAGAAGCGGCAAGAGATGCTTATGAGCTGGATCAAGTATGGTTTATGCCTTCTCATATTCCTCCGCACAAGCATCAAGCGGGGGCAAGCGGCAAGGAGCGTCTGGAGATGACGAGTCAAGCAGTGGCGGGTCATCCTGCTTTTGAAGTGCTGGATATTGAAGTTCTTCGCGGGGGGGTATCCTATACCATTGACACGATCAAGGAGCTTCAGGAGCTGCATCCTGCTGTAGATTTTTATTTTATTATTGGTGCGGATATGGTGAACTACTTGCCTCATTGGCAGGGAATTGAGGAGTTGGCGCAGCGGATTTGTTTTATTGGGGTGCGGCGACCGGGCTTCCAGCTTGCGTTGGATGAGTTGCCACATTATTTGCAGGGCAAGGTACTGCTGGCAGATATGCCAGTGGTGGACATTTCTTCGACGGATATACGAGAGCGTGCTGCAGAAGGGCGTACTATTCGTTATCTTGTGCCTGATCGTGTACACGACTATATTACAAGGGGCGGTTTGTATGAAGTACAGCCGTGAGCAGCTAATGGAAGCCGTATCTGGTCAGATGCCTGAAAAACGCTGGATACACACGCTGGGTGTGATGCATACCTCTGTGGAGCTTGCGAAGCGTTATGGGGCAGACCCGAATAAGGCAGAACTGGCGGCTATTTTACATGATGTAGCGAAATATTGGCCTGTTCAGCAGATGGAGGAAGTGATTCGTAACTATCCCGAATGTGATCAGGAGCTATTGGAGCATGACAAGCAGCTCTGGCATTCAGAGGTAGGGTACTGCGTTGCGGCGAGAGATTACGGAGTGGATGATCCGGAAATAAGGAATGCAATCCGCTGGCATACGTCAGGACGCGTAGGTATGAGTCTGCTGGATAAAGTCGTGTGTCTGGCTGATTACATCGAACCGGGCCGGGATTTTCCAGGAGTTGAACATATCCGTAAACAGGCAAAGAAAAGTTTGGAGCAGGGCCTTGTCGCTGGATTTGATTCTACGATTTCATTGTTGCTGGAAAAGCAAAAGGTTATTTTTCCGCTGACGGTCTTGTCGCGCAATGACTTGATTCGACAGCTAAAACAGAAAAAAACGGAGGTTCATGAATGACCCTAACGAATGAGAAATTAATGCAAACGGCGGTTGAGGCCGCTAATGATAAAAAGGCAATGAATATTGTCGCACTGGATTTGCGTGGAGTATCGCTAGTCGCGGATTATTTTGTAATTTGCCATGGTAATTCGGATACACAAGTACAGGCGATTGTAACAGAAATTCGCAAACGCGCTCATGATGAAGGTGTAGCCATCAAAGGAATCGAAGGAATGGATTCCGCTCGCTGGGTTCTAATGGATTTGGGGGATGTCGTAGTGCATGTCTTCCATCGCGACGAACGCGAATATTATAACATTGAGCGACTCTGGTCGGATGCTAAGGTTGTGGAGAAGGTATGAGTTTGATCGCTGGTACTTATGTCACCATTATGGTGGATCGTGAGGTATCTCCTTTCGGCTACTTTCTTACCGTCGGTGAGCAGGATGTTCTGCTGCATTATACTGAGCTTACTCGTGAAATCGAGGTAGGTGAACGGCTGGAGGTATTTATCTTCCATGATACAGAGGACCGTTTGGCTGCAACTATGAAAAAGCCGTTCTTGTCTCTGGGAGAAATGGCCAAGCTTGAGGTGGCCGATGTGCATCCGCGTTTGGGATGTTTCCTGGAGATGGGATTGGGGCGTCAGCTTTTGCTGCCGATTCGTGAGTTGCCAGAAAACCGTGATCTGCATCCTCGGGTGGGTGACTACGTGTATGCCATTATGGAGCATGACAAACAAGGCAGACTGCGAGCTAAGCTGGCAGGGGAGCAGGAACTGGCTCCATTGTGCTTCCATGCTCCTAGTTCGTGGCTTAATACATGGGTGCAGGCGACGGTGTACAAGCCGCTTCAGATGGGCACATTCGTCCTGGTGGACGGGGGTGTGCTTGGTTTTGGTGCAATAGGGATGATTCATTCCTCGGAACGTAACCGTATGCTTCGCTTGGGCGAGGAGGTTAAGGTACGGGTCACGCTTGTTCGCGAAGACGGCCGGGTCAATCTGGCGATGTCGCCACGCAAGGAAGTAGGCCGTGATGAGGATGCGGATCGGTTGATTGCATTTCTGAAAGAACGTCCGGGTGGCGGTATGCCATATTCTGACGCAACGCCGCCGGATATTATTAAGCAACGGTTTGGTATCAGTAAATCCGCCTTCAAGCGTGCGATGGGCAAGCTGATGAAGGAAGGGCTGGTTACACAAAAAGAAAACTGGACCTACCTGGTTGAGAAAATGCCTAAACCGAAGGACGGGAATGGGGAGTAAAAGATGGCTTCTTACCGCAAGTTTGCCTATGTGTATGATGAGCTAATGCAGGACATGCCTTACCCAGACTGGTTGCGCTTTGCACGGCAGGCTTGGGATCGATACGGTATGCCGCATACAGTGGCCGAGCTGGGCTGCGGAACGGGCTCAATTACGATTCCACTGGTTAACTCGGGCTTCGAGGTGGCTGGCATCGATTTATCCTCTGACATGCTGGCAGTAGCCCGTCGCAAAATGGAAACCACTCCTCAAGGACAGCGATTGTTTCGTGAGGGAAGCGTTCGCTGGATACAGCAGGATATGCGAGAATGGGTTTTACCGGAGCCCGTGGATTCTGTCATTTCTTTTTGCGATTGCCTGAATTATTTACTTGAGGAAGAAGATATCATTTCTACTTTTCGCAGAACGTATACTGGTCTGAAGCCCGGTGGAACCTTTCTGTTTGATGTACATCATCCCCAGACATTTTTGCGTTATGATGAAGAACAACCATTCGTACTGGATGAACGCTCTATCTCGTATATCTGGACATGCGCGTTGGATACACCCCGTTGTGAAATTGAGCATCATCTTAGTATCTTTGCGAAAGCAGAACAAGAAGGACGCAATCTGTACCAGCGTTTTGAGGAAATTCATGTGCAGCGTGCTTATGATCCAGACTGGATGAAGGCAGAATTGTCCAAAGCGGGTTTTCGTGATGTGAAGGTATATGCAGATTTTGAATGGGTAGAAGCAGAAGATGACGCGGCGAGACTGTTTTATGTCGCTGTAAAATAGCTAGGTTTCATTGAGCTAATAAGAAAAAAGAAAGACGCTTTTCATGGAGTCATGAAGAGCGTCTTTTTGCACTCATATATTCACTTTATAGTTCAGCTGAAGTTCATCACCCGGTACACCCCGAATGCCCCAGTTCTGTTTCGGGGTTTCAAATATAGTAATCTCAAGATCCTGTGGAGCAATGGCAAAATGATCCGTAATTCTTTGGAATAACAGCTGAATGAGCTGCTTCTTAGCTGTTGTCGTTCTGCCTTCAAAAATACTGATTTCAATAATGGTGTACGCCTCGGAGCGATTATCTGTATAGATATAGTCTTCATGATTCATAGGAAAAAAACGATGAAACCTCTTGTCTGGAGGATAGTTGAACGCATCCACCACGGCAGAGTGAATCACCTCTGAAAGTTGCTTCTTGATCGGATCTAGCTTTTCTTTTATTCCGAAAATTTTAATTTGTGTCATGTCTCAGCTCACCTTTCTTATCTCATCTCAACTTGAATCATTGCAACTTGGAGTTATTATAAAACATTCGTATTCATGTGTCATGGACAACTAGTATGAAGATGGAGCTTCGTATCAAATGTAGTCCTTATTTGACTTTTTTCGTGGTTTTCAATATAATAGTGCCATTATTAACGGTTAAACAATCGCTGATGAGGAATAGTAGTTTTGTCTGGACATGTAGAGAGCCGGCGGGTGGTGCAAGCCGGTTGACAGTGCAAAGCGAACTCACCTCGGAGATATGCGTCCAACGCAGGAAAACACTATATAGGTGTTAGTATCCTGTTATTAATGCGCATCGGATCACCTCCGTTATCAGGTGCAAAGGGAGTAGATTGCGAAGAACGCTTTCTGCTAACTAGGGTGGTACCACGGGAATATAACCTCTCGTCCCTAGCGCTGACACGCTACGGGATGCAGAGGTTTTTTTGTTGCATACCGTTTGAGGAGGAAAAGACAATGACAGACACACAGCCGAAGCACGGCTATCAACCGCAAAGTATTGAACCAAAATGGCAGAAATATTGGGATGAGAACAAAACGTTCCGCACTGGGGAAGAGCCGGGGAAACCGAAGTTTTATGCTTTGGATATGTTTCCGTACCCGTCTGGAGCTGGTCTACATGTAGGCCACCCGGAGGGATACACAGCTACAGATATTGTTTCACGTTATAAAAGAATGCGTGGCTACAACGTACTGCATCCGATGGGTTGGGACGCCTTCGGTCTGCCTGCCGAGCAGCATGCGCTGGATACAGGCGAGCACCCACGCGAAATTACGGTAAAGAACGTAAACAACTTCCGCCGTCAAATCAAATCACTTGGGTTTTCATATGACTGGGATCGTGAAATCAGCACTACTGATCCTGATTATTACAAATGGACACAGTGGATTTTCATCCAGCTGTACAAGCGCGGTCTCGCTTATGTAGCTGAAGTGCCCGTGAATTGGTGCCCAGCACTGGGAACAGTGCTGGCGAATGAAGAAGTAATTGACGGTAAGAGTGAGCGTGGCGGCCATCCGGTTATCCGCAAACCAATGCGTCAATGGATGCTGAAAATTACGGAATACGCCGATCGTTTGCTGGATGATTTGGAGGAATTGGACTGGTCCGAGAGTATTAAGGATATGCAGCGGAACTGGATTGGTAAGTCTACCGGGGCAGAGGTTCATTTCCCAATTGAAGGCTATGACGAGCAGCTCACAGTATTTACAACCCGTCCAGATACGCTGTTCGGCGCAAGCTACTGTGTGCTGGCCCCAGAGCAGGAATTGGTGGATATGATTACTACACCTGAGCAAAGGGACGCTGTACAACAGTATCGTGAACAAGCTGCTCGGAAAAGCGATCTGGAGCGTACGGATCTGGCCAAAGATAAAACAGGCGTATTCACAGGAGCTTATGCAGTGAATCCGGTGAACGGCGAAAAGCTGCCAATCTGGATTGCCGACTATGTACTGGCAGGCTACGGAACAGGTGCAATTATGGCAGTACCGGGCCATGATACACGTGACTGGGAATTTGCCAAGAAGTTCGGATTGAAAATCACTGAGGTCGTTCAAGGTGGGGACGTGGACAAAGAGCCATACACCGAGGATGGCCCGCATGTCAATTCAGGCCTGCTGAATGGACTTACCAATGAGGAAGCTATTCCGAAAATGATCGAATGGCTCGAAGCTGAGGGTAAAGGGCAGGGCAAAGTAACCTATCGTCTGCGTGACTGGCTGTTCAGCCGCCAACGCTATTGGGGCGAGCCGATTCCAGTAATTCATCTAGAAGATGGAACGATCAAAACAGTTCCTGAGGATCAACTGCCGCTCGTACTGCCAGAGATGGACAATATCAAGCCTTCAGGTACAGGTGAATCCCCACTGGCGAATGCGACAGATTGGGTAGAAACCGTTGATCCTGAAACAGGTATGAAAGCACGTCGCGAGACAAATACGATGCCGCAATGGGCAGGAAGCTGCTGGTACTACCTGCGCTTTATTGATCCAAAAAATGATAAAGAGCTTGTGTCCAAAGAGAAACAGCGCGAATGGATGCCTGTTGATCTGTATATTGGCGGAGCAGAACATGCGGTTCTTCATTTGCTGTATGCCCGTTTCTGGCACAAGGTGCTATATGATATCGGCGTAGTGGAAACTAAAGAGCCTTTCTATAAACTGGTTAACCAGGGTATGATTCTAGGCAACAATAATGAAAAAATGAGTAAATCACGCGGTAATGTCATCAATCCTGACGATATTGTAAATACGTTTGGCGCCGATACGCTGCGTATTTATGAAATGTTTATGGGGCCGCTGGAAGCGACCAAGCCATGGAATGAGAATGGGGTTGAGGGAGCGCATCGTTTTCTGTCCCGCGTATGGCGCCTGTTTGTTTCCGAGGATGGTAGCCTGAACGAAAAAATTAAAAATGACGGCGGTAGTGACGAGTTCAAACGGACCTGGCATAAAACGCTGAAAAAGGTAACCGAGGATCTGGATGCATTGCGTTTTAATACAGCGATCAGCCAGCTGATGATCTTCACCAATGATGCATACAAAGCAGACCTTCTGCCGCGTGCAGCGATGGAAAACTTCGTGCAAATGCTATCCCCGCTTGCACCGCATCTGGCCGAGGAACTGTGGCAGCTGCTGGGACACAACGAGAGCATTACCTACGCGGCTTGGCCTGCTTATGATGAAGCATGGACGGTGGACGCTGAAGTGGAAATTGTCATCCAGATGAATGGTAAAATTGTACAGCGTGCAACGATTGCTAAAGATCTTGATGCCAAAGCGATGGAATCCTTTGCTTTGTCGCTGGACAGCGTTCAGGAGGCACTGGCTGGTAAAACGGTTCGTAAGGTAATTGCTGTTCCGGGTAAGCTGGTTAATATTGTTGCCGGTTAATCGGCTTTAGGCCGAAGGAGACATCTATCTTTTGCATGTCCTCTTCATACTTGTTGTGCGTGGCCCGTATTAGCTCAGGGAATACACTATGCAGGCTGATGTCCAACAAGGCGAGAGCTTCGGCGGTTATACCTCCGGGAACCGCTACTCTTGCTTGTAACTCGGCTGGTGTCATCCCGCCTTCCGTGAGCAGCTTTCCCGTGCCGATGATCATTTCACCAGCCAATGCGCATAGTTCTGTACGGTCTATACCTGTAGCTTGAACTGCGGCTTGAATCCACTGGTCCATAAAAAAGGCCAAGAAAGCAGGGCCGCAGCTCGAAAAATCCGATGTGATCCGTGTATGAGACTCTTTAACCCGAATTGGCCTGCTGATGTGGGACATAAGCTCTTCCAGAAGGGAGCGATCCTCCTCTGTAATCCGGTTTCCATGGATGCATAGTGAGGCTCCGCTTCCAATCTGGTGAGTGATACTCGGAATAATTTTGGACACCTTGGCTTTTAATGCATGCTCCAAAATACGGATCTGTACTGGACTTGTGATAGAAACGACGATCTGCTCTTCTGTAATGACGTTGCGTATTTCATCCGTTACGGTTTTTGATTCCAGCGGCTTCACGCAGATAAATAGGATATCGCTTTCCGCTGCCGTCTCACGGTTGCTTTGGGCTGCGTGCAAACCTGGATAACGACGGGCTAGCTCGGCTACCTTGGAATACGTTCGGTTGCTTGCTAATATTTGCTGCGGTTTGAGTGCATCCGAATGAATAAAAGATTCAATTAGCAGACTTCCCATGCTGCCAGTCCCGATAAATCCAACTTTCATTGTTCAACGCCCTCCTTTCATACTTTGCGGTATAGACGCTGTGCTGTCATTCTTCTTAATGTATGCATTGGGTCTTGGCCGACATGACCAATTTTATGTCTGAGCATGTTAGATTGTGCCTGGGGTCGTACCACTCTTTGTATAAATACTCACAGCGAGACCGTATGGAGGTGTTTACAACCTCCGGTTTGACGAGAATTGGACAGATTTGCTCTGTTAGATTGAAAAGGTGGTTTTCAGTCGGTTCAATTTCGAAATCCATATGAAGTAGGGGACGATACGAAAAATGAAACGCGTATGGACAGGAACGGCAATAACGCTTGCTGTAATCGGGAGTGGACTTATTTTGTTTGCTGGAGGGCAGCGTACTGAGCCACAAGAAGAGTGGAGTTTGCTTAACCAAAAGGTGGAGCAGGCTTTGGCGATAGAGTCGCAGCCAATTGAGTCACAGCGCAGCAGTGAGTATGCCCAAGGAAAGCATGCTGTAAAAGAGGCTTCAGACCAAGCTGAACGCAGTGCGAATGTCGAAGCTGTTGACGATGTGAAGCAGAATACTAAGCAGAGTTCTACGGGGGTATCTGCTGCTATGAGTGAACGCTCCATGGTGGGGAATTCAAGTACCGTAAAGCAGTCAGATGCTGCGGATTCGAGATCAGACACAGCTGTTGCCAGTTCGAATGCTACAACGACGAGTAGGACAAATACGGTGAATGATTCGGTTATTCCATCCGTTTCCGGTGAAAAAAAGATAAACATCAACACAGCGACTGCTGCCGAGTTAATGGAGCTACCGGGGGTTGGGGCTAAAAAGGCCGAGGCTATTTTGAACTATCGTAATCAGCACGGACTGTTCAAGCGTGTGAACGATTTGGATCAAGTAAAGGGAATCGGAGCTAAAATGTTAGCGAAAATGAAGCCTTATGTTAGCTTATAACTTATTTAAGTTTACGGTGTAGGCTTTGAGAGTGGCTGTAACGGGTATGTTTTACGTTTAACTTGTTTATACGGGAGAGATGGAAATGAGTGCAGATGTACGCAAGGACTGGGACACCTATTTCATGGATATCGCTTATATGGTATCCACCCGTTCGCGCTGCTCGCGGCGTCATGTTGGAGCCGTACTTGTGCAAGGTAAGAAGCTATTGGGGACGGCCTATAATGGAGCACCATCCGGGGTGCCTGACTGTTCTGAGGCAGGCTGTATGATCTCGGAGGAATATGAGGTCGTTCACCGTGATGGACGGGAGGAAATGGTTAAGAAGCAGCGTTGTATTCGCACTATTCATGCGGAGCAGAACCTGCTGCTGTTTACTGACCGGATTGACCGTGAAGGCTCCTCAGTATATGTCACCGACCAGCCGTGCTGGACGTGTGCCAATATGTTGGCGAACAGCGGTATTGTGGAGATTGTATATCACCGACCTTATCCAAAAGATGCCGACAAGGTTCGTGCTATGATGGAGGAAAAGGGAATCGCCTTTCGCATGCTGGAGACTTATCATCCACCGCAGGAAACGCTGATGGATGTTAAGGATTAGATAATAAACGAGGAAGAACCTCTGACAATGTTATTTTGTCAGGGGTTCTTTTTTTGTTTTGTGTGTTGGATAGAAAGCAATGTTTGCTAATGGAAGGTGATTGTATTCAAGCCCAACTTGTGTTGACTAGGCCAATATTAAGCCTCACTGTTTGTTGGATTATAGGAAGTGCGGGGGCGTGTCTGTATTCGGGGCGTATACTTTTGGTGCTGTGGGCGGGAGTTACCCTGGTTTTCCCGCTTATAGCTTTAATGATGAAAATTCCCATCCGACATATGGTATTACTATGGATTGCTTTAAGTGGTGGTGGATTTCATTGGTTTTGGCATGATACGCATAACGTGAGCAGTATTCCTGGTGCTCTTCATGTATCGTCTTCTGTTATAGAAGACATGCCTGTTCAAGCAGCAGGGTTTATTGCTTCAGAAATTGAGATTGATGGTGATCGTGCGCAGTTTGAGATGAGAGTTACTTCTATCCATCACTTGGCAAGTCATTCCAATAAGGTCGAAAATCGAGGATCTATTTCTGAACAGGTCATTGTTCATATCAAGTTGGCTGCGAAGCAGGAACAGCAACTTGCGGCAGCATGGCAGCGTGGGGATGCAATCCTGCTGTATGGCAGCTTAAAGGCACCGATAAAAGCGGGGAACTTTGGTGGCTTTGATTACAGTGAGTATCTGCACACGCAGGAAATTCACTGGCTTTTCAAGGGGGCTGGAGCCGCCTCGTTACAGAGGCAGAAGGCTTCACTGTGGAACCGTTATACAGTATTGAGATGGAATGATCAGCTTAGAGAGCAGCTAGGTCAAAAAATGGAGTCTGCTTTTACATCACTTCTTCACGCAGGATATATGAAAGGTCTGGTGCTTGGGGTTACAGATGAGCTGGACCCAGCAACGTATAATGAATTTACGCAGCTTGGTTTAACGCATATTTTGGCGATATCAGGTATGCATGTGGCGGTATATGCGGCCACATTATTATATTTACTCAAGCTATTACGAGTTAGCCGTGAAACCTCCCTTACGATTGTGATGGTACTGATTCCGGCTTATGTGCTGCTGACAGGTGCTTCTCCCTCTGTTGTAAGAGCAGGAATTATGGCGATGATTGGCTTGTTTGCAGCTCGGCGAGGGTTGCTCAAAGACGGACTTAATATTTTAAGTATATCTGCGTTGCTTATGCTGCTATGGAATCCATACTACCTGCTTAGCGTCAGCTTTCAGCTTTCCTTTTTGGTGACAGGTGGGTTGCTCATATATATGCCGCTTATGAAGCCGTTTTTCGCCAAATGGCCCCTCCTGATCGGTGGTGAAGTTGCGATCACAATCACGGCACAGCTTGTTTCGTTTCCAATGACGGTATTCTACTTTAATCAATTTTCGTTATTATCATTTGCGGCTAATTTTGTACTTGTCCCCTTAATTACATATATCGTGCTTCCACTAGGTACGGTGGCAATGGGAATAGCCTTTTTATGGGGGGATGGGGCACGTATCCTTGCGTGGCCAGCGGAGCAATTAAACGATCTAACCTTTTCGCTTGTGAAATGGATGAATGTGGATGACGCTTATGTGAGTATTTGGCCGTCTTCTTCTATTTTGTGGGTTCTGGCGTATTACGCAGCTTTGTACAGCGTTCTGTACTGGCTCAAAACATGGTTGATATCTCGAAGGCAAACAGGCGAAATTTCCGATATGAAATCTAATCCCATAGCATCACCTGTGCATACAGGACTAGCAGCTTCTGCCGAGTGGGCGGCTATTTTGCAAACGGCTCATGAACCGAAGGGTGCAGGGAAATTTGCGCATCGACAGTGGGATGGATACCGTCATGTGGCACTGGCTTTAAGTGGTATTGCCTGGCTTGGCATACTATGTATAGGGTACCAATCTCCGGTTGAAAGAGGCACGGGAGTTGTTCAATATCTGGATGTGGGCCAAGGTGATAGCATTTTAATTACAACGCCGGGAGGGAAACATATTTTGGTGGATGGCGGGGGTACAATGGACTTTGCAACAGGGAAAAATGCTTGGCGCAAGCGCACAGATCCCTACGAGGTAGGCGCGGATACGATTGTCCCCTTGCTAAAGCAACGTGGTGTGCATCGACTGGACGCTGTTATTTTGACGCATGGAGATCACGATCATGCCGGAGGGCTACAGGCTGTATTTGACCAAATTCCCGTATCCACCCTGTTTTTTAACGGTACCCTAACAGACAAAACCCCATTCCGGAAGTTGTTAAACACGGCTTTGGACAAGCAGATCAAGCTGTACGGTGCAAATCATAGGATGGACTGGGAAGTGGACCGGGATACGAAAATTCGCTTTCTCTATCCGTTTAAGCTGGAGGAGAACGAATCTGAGCAGTTGCCTGTTATGAAGGAACAGAATCATTATTCCGTTGCCATGATTTTAGAGATGGAGGGGGCCTCGTTTTTATTCACAGGAGATATGGATGATGCCGCAGAGTCGCTGTTGCTTTCTGAATTAACCCATTCTCCATCCAGTGTGAAAGCTCAGGGGGCGACAGGAGCTGCAAGAAAAGCTGTAGACGTTATGAAAGTGGCACATCACGGAAGTAAGTACTCTACCTCGGAAGAGTGGTTGTCCTACTGGCAGCCGAAAGTATCCGTCATTTCAGTTGGTGCAAGCAACACTTATGGCCATCCGAATAAAGCGGTATTGGAACGTTTGGCGGAGGTTGATTCTGCCATATATCGAACAGACACAATGGGAGAGGTACAGATTCGTGTGCAGCAAGGGAAACTGAGTGTGCGGTATCAACGGAGACGTGAACAGACGAATTCAAAATGATTTTGTATAAAATCATCTTCAAATATAAAAAGCAGGCTTGTAACAGCCAAGAACCTGCCTATCGTTAAATCAGATAAGGTATATCAATTCTTAATCGACGATTTTTACTTTCAAGATCCGATTGCTCTGTCTTAACAACTAGAACTCATATCTGATTTTCTGATTTCCAAAAAGTAACAAAATGTTTTATCAGTTCAATAGGTTCAGTATTTAGATGTATGTAGGGGTTGAGGGAAGGTGACTACCTTCCCTTTTTCTGTTATTCTAAGGGAGGATACAATGGGGATTCTGGGCATTTTGTTATATTTTTTTTATTAAAAAAATAAAATTAGCGTCAGACGTTTATCCTGCAACAATTTGCAAAAGGGATACGTCTGTAATATTGCAGGGAGAGGGGGATCCTTTGTGGTAGAGCAGGGACTCATCCGAGCCGCTCAATCGGGCGATCGCGACGCTCTCATTACCCTATTAAGAGAGATAGAACAGCATGTGTACCGTACGGCATATTACATTCTAAATAATGAGCAGGACGCCATGGATGCTTCACAAGAAGCCCTCATACGAATATATTCCAAAATCAACTCTTATGAGGAAAAAGCGCAGTTTAAAACCTGGGTCCAACGCATTGTAACGAACATATGCATCGACAAATTCAGAAGAACAAAGCCTTCGGTTTCCATTGACGAGCATGACATGATATTTAATGACCCCCAAAACGTGGAGGTCGAGGTGTTAACCTCTTACATGGCACAAGATGTTCGTGAGGCTATACAACAGCTCCCGGAACACCACCGGACGGTAATTGTCCTGAGATATTTGCAGGATTTCTCTTATAACGAGATTGCCGATTCTCTGGATTTGCCGCTAAATACGGTCAAGTCATACTTGTATCGTGCAAGACAGCAATTGCAAGGGCTACTTCAGGAATATCAGAAAGGTGGTGTATCAGGATGAAGTGTGGAGAAGAGGTGATGGATTGGATGCAGCGTTATGTGGATCATGAACTGGGCGAAGAAGAGACTTCCCAATTAATGAACCATATTGCGACTTGCCCGGACTGTGCGGAAAAATTTCATATTCTTCAGACACTCTCTCGCGAGCTGGAGGAATTGCCTGCCGTTTCCCCGGCGTTCAGCCTGGTGGATTCCATCATGCCTCAGCTTGATGCCATTGACCGCGCACGTGAAGAGCAGGGAAGCGCGCTTCAGGAAATGCAGCCTATGGCTGCTGATCTAGAGCCTAGAACAGGGCCTAGACAACGTACACAGCCTGTGCCTTGGTGGAACCGGGTGGGAGGGCGTGCTGCCATGGGCGTAGCTGCCGCTGCCGTTGTACTGGGGATTGTAGTATTTAACTTCGAGCCTAAAACAGTGCAGGATGCGGAAGGCATACTTACATCCCAATCGCCCGAGGTAACAAGCCAGCAGACTCAGACGGAAATTCCAGGTACGACCAATGGGAGTGGAGGACGTGATGCAACCCTTGGAGCGGAATCGACCAAGCAGCCATCTGAACAGGGACAAGGTGCTGATTCCTCACTGACACCTGCAGATAAGGAACCTGACCTGGGCAACCAGGGAACAGACAGTTCAGATAACGAAAAGAATCCTTCCAAACAGGATGCTGGGAAGGTTGATGACCAGCAAGCTGGCGAGGAACCTTCAACAAAGTCTGCACCGACTAAGCATTCTTCCCATCAGGATGAAAAGCAGGGACAGCCAAACGTCGATCGTCAGACGACAAAGGATGACTCGTCTACAGATGCTCCTAAATCCGATGACAAACAGTTAAAACAGAAAAAATCTGATCAACCCACGATTGCTCCTGATGAACAGCTGGATTCGAAAATGGAAAAGGCACCTTTAGCGGGTACGGGGACCGCTCAGGAGGATAATAGCGATGATACAAGTACAAATGATTCATCTTCGTCGCCTAATCAGGAATTGAAGGTACAGAGTCGAATTGCCTCAAATGAAACGTCGAAAGATACGACATCCAAAAGTGTCACCAAAGATGCGGGGAACTCCTTAGGGGCGGATAGCAGCAATGCAGACTCTAATGATCAGCAATCATCCGTGTCACAAGACCCGGTTCGTAGAGAAGGCTTTGTATCTAATTCGCTGGTCTCTCCGGACAGCAATAATGCTTCCACCTATGGTGCCCAGTCCGCCTCTACAGATCAGTTCAACTCGCCTGATGGTAGCTATGCGGTGGCTATTGAAGGCAAAAAGCTGAAAGTGTATAAGCTTTCCGATAACGGTGTAGACCGAACAACACTGGAAGTCCGTACCCTGAAGGGTGCTTGGGTCAAAGGAAGCTGGTCAGATGACAGCCAGACCTTTATGTATGAGACGGAGCAGGATGGGACTGCAAGTAAATATACGTACACCGTTCCGCGTAGCACTGGAAAATAGTTTCCGTAGGTTAGCACACTTTTAGAAACAGAGAATAAACTATATGAACCGACGTCGTATCCCGACGGCCGAAAGTTTCTAGAGCTTTCTGCTGCCGTGTTGATATAGATGGTGGTGAAGGGATTCTGCCTAAAGGCGGGGTCCCTTTGTTTGTGTCATGACTTGCCTTCCGGTCGGATGTCAGGTACGATCAGTGGGTGGGGGGAACGGAAAATGGATGTAAAAACAGCCTCTAAGGCTATTCGCAAAGGTGATATTTCGCCAGTGTATCTGTTATATGGCAATGAAAAATATCAAATGAAGCAGTTTGTTGAGATGCTAAAAGAGAAGGTGGTGGAGGAGGAGCATCGTGACTTCGCCATTAGTTCTTATGATTTAACCGAGACGCCAATTGAGGTGGTTGTAGAGGATGCAGAAACAGCGCCTTTTCTGGTGCCAAAGAAGCTAATTATTGTACGGGATACCAGTGTATTTGCAGCAGGCAAAGATAACGGCAAAATAGAGCACCGTCTTGAGACGCTGTTGACTTATATGGATAACCCGACTGACTATAGCGTCATCGTTTTTATGGTTCAGGCTGAAAAGTTGGACGAACGGAAAAAGATCGTCAAGAAACTGAAAAGTGATGCCTCAGTTATTGCTTTCGCTCCTATGGGTGGAGATGATCTTGTGGCTTGGGTCCATAAGCGTGCAGCAGAAAGAGAAGTGCAGTTGGTAGCAGGAGCTGCTGAGAGACTCATTCAATATACGGGTGTCGGGCTTCAATCCTTGGCAGCCGAGATAGATAAGCTGTGCTTGTACGCAGGAACGCAGGGAACGATCACATCCGCTGACATTGAATCTCTTGTGCCTCGTAATACAGAGCAAAACGTATTTGCAATGGTTGAGGATCTGGCTAATTTGCGGCTGGATAAGGCGCTCAGTATTTTTTATGAATTGCTTAAGCAAAAAGAAGAACCCATCAAGATAGCAGCTTTGATCACACGGCAGTTTCGTATTATGTTGCAGGTCAAAGAGCTAGCAGGTCAAAGCTATTCTCAGCAACAAATTGCGAGTCAGCTCAGCTTGCATCCTTATGGGGTGAAAGTTGCAGGGGATCAAGCGCGGCGTTTCCGGCCTGAGCAGCTGCGCCAGCTTCTCTATGAACTGGGCGAGCTGGACTATCATATGAAGACAGGTGTCGTTGATAAGGTGCTGGGACTCGAATTGTTTTTGATGAAAATGGGGGCAGGCGCTTCAATCTAATCTCATAAAGTTATAAACTAAAAAATCCTGATCAGCCAAGGCTGGTCAGGATTTTTTCATTAACGTATAAAAGTAGCTCTTGCTTACGCTTGAGCTGTAAGAGCGTTAAGTTTTTTCGCCAAGCGAGATTTCTTGCGAGCAGCTGCATTTTTGTGGATCAGACCTTTAGTTACAGCCTTGTCCAGCTTTTGGGAAGCCACTTTGAAAGCAGCAGCAGCAGCTTCAGCTTCGTTACCTACCAACGCTGTATCGGCAGCTTTTACTGCTGTACGAAGCGCGGATTTTTGGGAAGCGTTCAACGCACGGCGTTTGTCGCTAGTTTTAACGCGTTTGATAGCGGATTTGATGTTTGGCATTACATTCACCTCCTGTAAAGGCATTACTTATGAACACAAACGTTTCACAACTTAAAATATTTTAGCATGCCACACCCCAAATTGCAATAAGAAAACATTCTAAGACGATGCAAATTACAGGATGAAAATGGATGTGCATAAACCTGTTGGGTGTCTCGCACACTATAGCCAGAGATGGTATACAAGGAGGTTTAAAAGATGGATCTGGATTTGCAGAAGTATGCGATACGCACAGATTTGGCATTAGAGGCAAGAGAACTGGCAGAACGGAATCAGCCTGTACCGCTGACGGGTATAAGTGAGAATGTGGAGGAAGATAACGGTATTAAAATTACGCGGCTGGATGTATTAAATGAAGAAGGAGCCAACCGTATTGGGCGGGTACAAGGGCATTACGTTACGCTCGAAGTACCTGGCTTGCGTGAAGGTGACACTGGACTCCAGCAAAGGGTAGCTATTGCCTTTGCAAAAGAAATGGAGCATTTTATACAAAAAATAGGGATCTCTAAGGTGGCAAGGGTGCTGGTGGTAGGGCTGGGGAATTGGAACGTGACTCCTGATTCACTGGGTCCGCTTGTCGTTGAAAATTTAATGGTCACTCGTCAATATTTTGAACTGACACCTGATCAGATCAATCCTGGATATCGGGATGTGAGTGCCATTGCACCGGGTGTTCTTGGGATCACGGGAATCGAATCCAGTGAGATCGTTCAAGGCATTGTGGATCGCACAAAACCAGAACTGATTATTGCTATTGATGCTCTGGCGTCACGTTCACTGGAGCGTGTCAATACGACCATCCAGGTGGCGGATATCGGAATACATCCGGGCTCAGGCATTGGCAACAAGCGGCGCGGTATCACCAGGGATATTATGGGGGTTCCGTGTATTGCTATCGGCGTTCCAACGGTATGCTATGCTTCAACCATCGTCAATAATGTAATCGAACTGATGAAAACGCATTTTACCAAAGAAAAGGCTTCTACCAAAGTAATTCTGGGAATGTTGGATGATATTTCAGAACCTGAGAGACTCGGGCTGGTGAGAG
The DNA here is from genome assembly GCF_056099025.1 of Paenibacillus sp. TSM33. Taxonomy (NCBI): domain Bacteria; kingdom Bacillati; phylum Bacillota; class Bacilli; order Caryophanales; family Paenibacillaceae; genus Paenibacillus; species Paenibacillus sp. TSM33. Next base: position 1,052,672 of record NZ_JBLZXB010000017.1, on the reverse strand, counting down.
AGGTACTTCAACCGCTGGGGCATGATTTGATTGTGACTCCAAAAGAGATCGATGAATTTATTGAAGATATCGCGAATATCATTGCGACCGGATTGAACGCTGCTCTACATGAGGCTGTTGATCCCGACAATGTCGCCGCCTATACGCATTAATGAAAGGCTAGCAAAACCATCTTTCTAAGACACGACTCCAATATCTCTATTTAACAGGTAGCCTATCTCTTTCAAAAAGGGATGGGCTTGACCTGTAGATAGAGATTTTTGTGTTCTAGTAATTGTTCTCCGTTCATAGAGTTGAAGTATAAGAGATTTCCGCAACAGATAGGAACCCTAAGTTCTGAATGTAATAAGCGGGTTTCGACGGGACGAAGGAGGACAAGGCTCACATGAAAAAAATTCAGACCTGGAACGTCGGAAGATGGAGAAGAAAAGGTATCGAAATTTTGGCGATGGGACATACGCTTGTGCTGCTTATCGTGGGCTCGGCGCTTTTATTTGTCGTTTTGGGGCTCGGAGGATTGGCAGAAAATCGTTTGCAAACCTCTCCTGTTTCTTCGATGAAAGGATTGGCAGGCTCGGTGTCCAGCGGTTTTTTCGCAGATATGCTAGGTATGGAGGTACCCCATTTGGCACAAAAGAAACAGCATTCTTCGTTGTCGGGTGAACAATGGTCGCCATTTGTTTTTCAGATGCTTACAGGGATTAATCCGCAGGATCCCAAAAGTCTCATTTCTCGTGAAATTCCTGGCATGTCTGCAGGAGCGCCTGTCTTGCTTCGCAAGGGCTCCGGGAACATCAAGGTAGAGGGTCCTACGGATTATCAACCCGATCAGGGAACGACGGATACCCCTGGGGGCGTAGACGCAGCCGAGAATCCGCCGTCTACTACGCCGGATATTCCGACAACACCGGAAACAGACCCCGCACGTGAGGATGATCTAGGTGATGCCGCCAAAGGGGAGAAGCGTATATTAATCTATCATTCCCATCCCAGAGAAGCCTATAACCCATTACTGAGCAAAACCAGTTCTAACCCCAATTCAGGTTCTAAGTCAGCTAATGTGTCAAGGGTAGGGGACTTTGTAAAGAAGAGACTGGAAAAGCAAGGGATATCTACACTGCATGTAAATAAGGATTATGCCACCACAGTTCAAAATTACAATTGGAACTACTCCTATAAATATTCACGCGCAACGGTTAAGGAGGCTTTGGCTCAAAATAAAGGTTTAACTTATCTGCTTGATATTCATCGCGATTCCCAGCGTCATGGAAAAACAACTGCCACCATTAATGGACTTTCTTATGCCAAAGTGTATTTTATTATCGGACATGACAACAAAAATTGGCGCAAAAATGAAGCTTTTGCGGCTCGTATTCATGAAAAGTTGGAAAAATCGTATCACGGCGTATCGCGCGGTGTATGGGGAAAAGATGGCGGTAAAGGAAACAACGGTGAATACAATCAAAGCTTGTCTTCCCATAGCATTTTGATCGAAATCGGAGGGATTGACAATACCGAGGAGGAGTTAAAACGAACCTCTGACGTTTTGGCGGACATGATCAGTGAAGTGTATTGGGAGGATCAGAAAGCACAGAAGGCGGGTACCAACGTATCTGACACCAAAAAGAGCAACAGCGGCAATTAAATAAGGTAGCAGTTAGGGGGGGATATAATGACCGGACATTTTCGTAAAAAAGCGCTTGGATTTGTGCTACTGATCGGGGCAGGCGTGTTACTTGGCATGCAGCTGGCAGGCTCTGGCCTGCGCTCAGTCTATGGCCCGGGTTGGGACGAGAATCCAGTTTCATCGGTAAATCAACAGAAAGTTGAATATGAGCAGACGGTGATTGAGGATACCCCGTCAGCTAATGCCCGAGCGTATGATCGTACGTATAATACAAGGGGAAAGGTCGAGTTTGAGCCACAAACGGATACCAATGAAGGGAATACAAACGAACGAAGTGAGGAGCAGACCGCACGCTGGACACATGAATGGGATACGAAGACTGTGCAGGACGACAATACTCGGAAGGGCTTAGAGACGCCTCGTGAGCTGCTAGCCGTAAAGGCGCAGCAGGCTTCGGTAGATACCATGGCTGACAAAACGGCTGGATTGCTTCAAAACCTGTCAAGACAGGGCATTCACTGGGTTGTATCTGTATTTGACGGGGTAACAGAATAGAAATATTGCTGACCCCCCTTACAACTGCTATAATAAGCTGATTGATACTAGGCATTGTGTGGGGGTAAGGCATGACTGACATTTTGGCAAGACAACGTAAAATTCGGAACTTTAGTATCATTGCACATATAGACCATGGTAAATCTACGCTGGCTGACCGGATCTTGGAGTACACCGGTGCACTCACTTCCCGCGAAATGCAGGAGCAAGTGCTTGACCAGATGGAACTGGAGCGAGAGCGCGGGATTACAATTAAGCTCCAGGCAGTGCGACTCACTTATAAGGCCGATGACGGCGAAGAGTACATTTTAAATTTGATTGATACACCGGGACACGTCGATTTTACCTATGAGGTATCTCGTAGTTTGGCAGCCTGCGAAGGTGCTTTGCTGGTAGTAGACGCAGCGCAAGGGATTGAAGCGCAGACATTGGCTAACGTTTATTTGGCGCTCGACAACAATCTGGAGATTTTGCCAGTCCTTAACAAGATTGATTTGCCAAGCGCTGATCCTGAACGGGTCAAACAGGAAATCGAGGATGTCATCGGTTTGGACACGAGCGAAACTGTACATGCTTCAGCCAAAGCTGGAATTGGTATCAAAGAAATTTTGGAACAGGTGGTCAGAAGTGTGCCTGCTCCGCAGGGAAATCCGGATAATCCGCTCAAGGCGCTTATTTTCGATTCGCATTATGATCCTTATAAAGGCGTTATCGTATATGTACGTGTTGTGGATGGCAGTATCCGTGCGGGTTCGAAAATTAAGATGATGGCGACTGACAAAACGTTTGAGGTTATCGAGGTTGGAGCTTTCATGCCACGTATGACGATCGTGGATGAGCTAAACATCGGTGATGTTGGTTTTATCGTTGCTGGAATCAAGCATGTGGGCGACACTCGTGTCGGGGATACGGTAACGGATGCTAAAAATCCAACACCAGAACCGATGCCAGGCTATCGGAAAATTAATCCGATGGTATATTGCGGTCTGTATCCGATTGAAACATCGGAATACAACGATCTGCGTGAGGCGCTTGAAAAGCTGCAACTGAACGATGCTTCGCTCAGCTTTGAACCGGAAACATCCAGTGCGCTGGGCTTCGGTTTCCGTTGTGGTTTCCTAGGTCTGCTTCATATGGACGTTATTCAGGAACGTATTGAACGTGAATTCAATATTCCGTTGATTACAACGGCACCAAGCGTAATTTACCGTGTACAATTGACTAACGGGGAAACGATTGAAATCGATAACCCATCCAACTACCCGGAAGTGGGACGTATTGAACATGTACAAGAGCCATATGTTAAGGCAGGCATCATCGTGCCCAATGATTACGTAGGTACGGTTATGGAGCTTTGTCAGAGCAAGCGTGGTGAGTACGTGAACATGGAGTACCTGGATACAACACGGGTAACGATTACGTATCAGATTCCTTTGTCTGAGATCGTATATGATTTCTTTGATCAGCTTAAATCCAGCACTAAAGGCTATGCTTCCTTTGACTATGAGATTTCAGGCTATCGTCAGTCTAATCTGGTGAAGATGGATATTCTGCTGAATGGTGAGCAGGTCGATGCGCTGTCGTTCATCGTGCATAGAGATCGAGCTTACCACCGCGGACGTATCATTTGTGAGAAGCTGCGCGAGTTGATCCCGCGGCAAATGTTCGAGGTGCCAATCCAGGCATCTGTAGGAACAAAGGTTGTTGCGCGTGAAACCGTTAAGGCTATGCGTAAAAACGTCTTGGCCAAATGTTATGGCGGCGATATTTCCCGTAAACGGAAGCTGCTTGAGAAGCAAAAAGAAGGCAAGAAGCGTATGAAGCAGGTCGGTAACGTAGAAGTACCACAGGAAGCATTTATGGCGGTACTGAAGATAGATGAGTAAAGCAGTTTGAAGTATTCGTCCATTCTTTCATGAGGCATTTGCCATGCATGGAGAATGGACGTTCTTTATTTGAGCAAGCTATTCAAGACGTAGATCTCGTACAAGTTACAATCAGCGTAAAGCATAGTATCTTTAAAACTTTAGCGTATCTCTAAAGTATAATTTCGTTTTACTGCAACACTTACACCACAAAAATGGGCCGACTCGTGGTGGGCAGTAGCGGAGTGGGCCATTTGAATCTGGAGAAGCGTAGCGTTCGCCTTTACTCCCCAATTTTATCCCTAAGAGTGCTTATATAATAGAAAATTGGGAAGTAACAGCGATCAAAAGATCAAATGGAACACGAAGCGGTTAGTCTCGACCTCGGCTCATTTTCTCACCACACCCTGAATCGACAAGGAGGATCGGTATGACCGCATCCATACAAAAACATGAATATTCATCCGCGCCTCAAGCGGTTTATCTGCATATACCTTTTTGCACGAATAAATGCTTTTACTGTGACTTCAACTCTTATGTGCTCAAGGACCAGCCTGTTATGGAATATCTGTACGCATTAGAACGGGAGATGGAACATACGGTCAAACTTCACCCGCCAGGAGAGATCAAGACCATTTTTGTTGGGGGCGGAACACCAACAACCCTCAATCCGAAGGAAATGGAATACTTTCTGAAGAGCGTTCGTACCTATTTTCCAAACTGGGCGGAAGATATTGAGTTTTCCATGGAAGCCAATCCAGGCACAACTGATTTTGAAAAACTTTCTGTGATGAAAGAAGGGGGCGTCAATCGACTCAGCTTTGGTGTGCAGGCTTTCCAGAATGAGCTGCTTACAGGCATAGGTCGTATTCATAGTACAGATGACGTCTATCGTAGTTTGGAAAACGCACGTAAGGCCGGCTTGGACAATCTGTCGATTGACCTGATGTTCGGTTTGCCGAACCAAACGGTGGACATGCTGGATGAAAGCGTCAGTAGAGCCCTAGAGCTGGGACTTCCTCATTACTCTATCTACAGTTTGAAGGTTGAAGAGAATACGCTCTTCCACACGTTGTACCAGAAAAATCAGCTGCCGCTTCCACATGAAGATGACGAGCTGGAAATGTATTTGCTCCTCATGCGTCGCATGAAAGAAGCGGGTTATGAACAGTATGAAATTAGCAATTTCGCAAAACCAGGTTTGGGAAGTAAGCACAATATGACTTATTGGCGTAATGAGGATTATTACGGTCTTGGCGCTGGGGCACATGGTTATGTTGACAGAGAGCGTCATATGAACATTAAGGGCATTAACCCTTATGTGGAGGCTACTCGGAATGGACTACCGCGTTTGGACAGTTTTGAGGTGCCGACGGCGGAAGCCATGGAGGATTTCCTCATGGTCGGTTTGAGAATGCTGGAAGGTGTGTCTAAATCCCGTTTTGAAGCTCAATTTGGTCAGACATTGGAAGACATGTTTACAGTTCCTCTCAGAAAAATGCTGAATGCGGGATTAATTGAATCAATCGAGGATGGGTATCGTTTGAGCGAACGCGGTATTTTATTCGGAAATGATGTATTTGCAGAGTTCATCGGTTCTATCACGGTAAATTCATAAGTTGCAGGCTTCAATACAGCACATTTTGACCCCGTAAGCTGGACCATCATTTTTATTACACCATTCTGCCACAGCAGGGTAAATGGAGTATTGCGATTCTATGCGTAATGTTGTATATTTATTCATTATATGCGGCAAGCGGCAGGAGGAGAGCAAGATGGCTTCAGTGTGTAAAGATGTATTGTGCAGAAGTGCGGTTCCTGAGGATGTGGAGCCTTTATATGAAATGATTAGCGGCTATGCAGAGCGGGGGATTATGCTACCACGTTCAAGGGAAGTGCTTACGCGCCAGCTGGAGCTGTTTATTGTTGCAGAGGTAGATGGCCAAGTCGTTGGTTGTGGTTCTTTATGCAAATTGGGCGCTGATTTAGTAGAGATTCGCTCCTTGGGGATCTCTGAGGGACATAAAGGAATGGGGATTGGCTCCAAGCTCGTGGAGGGCCTCATTATAGAAGCACGGCGGCAACGTATTCCTAAAATTATGGCACTAACCTACGAGGTATCCTTTTTTATAAAAAACGGTTTTGATGTAGTTAGCAAAGAGATTTTCCCTGAGAAGGTATGGACCGACTGCATTCACTGCAGTAAGCAAAATAATTGTGATGAAATCGCAGTGTTGAAAGTACTGAACTGACCTGTCAATAATGAGGTCAGTTCAGTGTTTTTTTATCAGGACGTAGCCGTGTGTATGTGTTACAGCTCACATTATTGTGCCCCTGTTTATTTCTCAAATGTTTGGAGTAACCACCAAATGAATTGATGATGAGGCTCTAGTTCCGAAGGTATATCATTCAAGCTTCTTATGGGATGGTCCTTATGGTATTCCTTATCATTATAAAAGTATGTAGTGCCATCTAACGGGACCTGACGCTTGTATTTATACAAGGCGACAACATATTTTTCAGACTCTCCGGTTCGGCTTGGAAGATAGGTGTACCCTTCCCACTCGGCATCATAATGTAATATAGCTGTAACACTATATTTGATTTGCTTGGGAATGCTTGGACTAAATTCTTGTGGGTAAAATAAAATGGTATTCCACATGCTTAATAGAATAGTAGGGACCAAAATTAAGGCACACCACAGGGGTCTTAATTTACGAATTAAATGGATCACTGAAATCATAAGGGTAGCGTTCAGAATAAAAACTAGTGTTAAAGCAATTATTCTTCCTAGTCCTGTGTAGGGAAACAATTTGATTAAAATGTAAAACATACAAATTGTAGGTAAAAGAGCGATTAATGCGTATAAAAGGTTGCGGCGCTGGCTTCTTAGATCCCATTCCTCCTTAAAGGAAATAAAGTTACAAACAGTTTGGAGACACAATCTCAAATTTTTCAGTTTTCTGTATCTCTATACATAAATACGGTTTGGATATGATGAATAATGAGGTTTTCCGTGAAAAAGTGCAAACGCTCTGTTTTATTGTAGTCATCAAAATGGATATAATAAATCTCGTGTATTGAAAATACTGATCTGACTTGACAATGATCAGGTCGGTTTGGTATTTTTGTATTATCAGTTAGCACTCATCGCGAACGAGTGCTAATGATTCCATTTAACAATCATGCTATTATGGATAAACGATAAGGGGGGATTCGCTTGTTAACCGAACGTCAGAGACTCATTTTGAATGCGATTATTGATGACTACATTCGTTCGGCTGAGCCAGTGGGTTCCCGCAGCATATCCAAAAGGCAGGATGTCGGATTCAGCCCAGCCACAATCCGGAATGAAATGTCGGATTTGGAGGAACAGGGCTATCTGGAGCAACCCCATACTTCTGCGGGACGCATCCCGTCTCATAAAGGCTATCGTTATTATGTGGACCATTTGGTCCCACTAAATACACTGAAGCCTATGGAAATGCGGGAACTAAAAGCCTTTTACGCCGAAAAGCTGAATGTAATGGAGCAAGTGATCCAGCATGCATCAGGCATTTTGTCCCATATGACCAATTATACTTCCATCCTGCTTGGGCCGGAGGTTTTTCATACTTCGTTGCGTCATTTTCAGCTGTTACCGCTCAACGAAACAACGGCTGTAGCGATTATCGTGACCAATACCGGTCAGGTGGAGAATAAAACGGTGGATATTCCGCCTGGAATTTCAATCTCCGAGATGGAAAAGGTTGTGAATTTACTGAACAGCAAGCTGGTTGGTGTACCGATTTATCAGCTTAAATCACGCCTTTACACCGCGCTTGGTCAGGAAATGGAGAAGCATGTGTCTCATTTTGAGGACGCTATGAAGGTGCTGGATAAAGCACTCGATAATGAATCTGATCAGCGCCTGTATTTAAGCGGTGCGACGAACATGCTGAATCAGCCCGAATTTAAAGATGTAGAAAAGGTTAAACATATTCTCGATCTGCTGGAGGAAACACCAACGCTGCTTAAACTGATGACTCCTGTAGCCGGAGCACCTGAAATCCAAGTCCGCATCGGCACAGAAAATGATCATGAAGCATTTGCCAATTGCAGCCTGATTACTGCTACATATGCAGTAGACGGAGAAGCGTTGGGTACTATAGGAATATTGGGTCCGACGCGGATGGAGTATGCGAGAGTTATTAATATTTTGGGTATCCTGTCTAAGGATTTGACCGCAATGCTAACGCAACGGTTTAAATAAAATAAGATCGCATAGGTTGCAGTCCTACATGTTCCGCGCTGGGATACGGTTTGTATCCTGCGCGGGTGCATTGTTGCGTGCTTTTATAAGGGGAGTTACAACTTGAAGGAGGTGAAACATTTTGAAGGAAGAACAAGCGTTCCAAGATGACAAACAACAAAATGTAAGCACAGAGGAAGCCGCTGAAACGAGCCAACAGGAAGAGCCAGTGAATGAAGCGGCAGCACTGGAAGCCGAGGAAAACACTGAGGTGGCAAAACTTCGTGCAGAGGCTGAGGAGCATCAGCAACGGTTTTTGCGCGCACAGGCGGATTTTGATAATTTTCGCCGCCGTACGTTGAAAGAAAAGGAAGACCTTGCTAAATATGCTTCTATGAAGCTTGTTACCGAGTTGGTGCCTGTTCTGGATAACTTCGAGCGAGCGCTGGCAACAGCATCGCAAGGAGCGGAGTCTGAGTCATTCACTAAAGGGGTGGAAATGATTTTCCGTCAGTTTGAGAGTGTACTTCAGGCAGAGGGAGTAACGGCCATGAATGCAGTGGGACAACCGTTTAATCCTGATTTCCATCAGGCTATTATGCAGGTAGAAAGCGAAGAGCATGATGAAGGCATCGTTGTTGAAGAGGTACAAAAAGGATACATGCTGAAGGACAAGGTACTCCGTCCGGCGATGGTAAAAGTTAGCATGTAGCTTTTTCTATATACATTAGAATTACATCATTTTGATTCAACCAATCTGGCCTGAGGGCCTCGTATATACAGAAGGAGGAATTGTCCGATGAGCAAAGTAATCGGTATTGACTTAGGTACAACCAACTCTTGTGTGGCTGTTATGGAGGGCGGCGAAGCCGTCGTTATTCCAAATCCGGAAGGCGCGCGCACAACCCCTTCCGTTGTCGGCTTTAAAAAAGATGGGGAGCGTACTGTAGGAGAAACGGCAAAACGCCAAGCAATTACGAACCCGGATCGTACAATCATGTCCATCAAGCGCCACATGGGTACAAACCATAAAGAAAACATTGACGGTAAGGAATATTCCGCACCGGAAATCTCCGCTATGATTTTGCAAAAGCTGAAAGCCGACGCTGAAGCTTACCTCGGCCAAACGGTTTCTCAAGCAGTTATCACTGTACCTGCTTACTTCAATGACGGTCAACGTCAAGCAACTAAGGACGCAGGTAAAATTGCTGGTCTGGAAGTTCTGCGGATTGTCAATGAGCCAACAGCAGCTGCATTGGCATATGGTATGGAAAAATCCGAAGACCAAACCATCCTCGTATATGACTTGGGTGGCGGTACATTCGACGTATCCATTTTGGAACTGGGCGATGGTTTCTTCGAAGTTAAAGCAACAAGCGGCGACAACAAGCTGGGTGGCGATGACTTTGACCAAGTGATTATTGATTACCTCGTAAATGAATTCAAAAAAGATCAAGGTATTGATCTGAGCAAAGATAAAGCAGCTGTACAACGTCTGAAAGACGCAGCAGAAAAAGCGAAAAAAGAACTGTCCGGCGTGTTGACAACGACAATTTCCTTGCCGTTCATCACAGTAGCTGACGGCGTTCCACAGCACTTGGAGTTAAACCTGACTCGTGCGAAATTTGAAGAATTGTCCGCAGACCTGGTAGAACGTACTTTGGGACCTACTCGTCAAGCGATGAAAGATGCAGGCATGAGTGCTAGCGACATCGATAAAATCGTTCTGGTCGGCGGCTCCACACGTATTCCGGCTGTACAAGAAGCAATCAAAAAGCTGACAGGTAAAGAGCCTCACAAAGGCGTAAACCCTGATGAAGTAGTAGCTTTGGGTGCGGCAGTTCAAGCAGGTGTATTGACAGGTGATGTGAAAGACGTCGTTCTTCTCGACGTAACTCCACTGTCCCTCGGTATTGAAACTGCAGGTGGCGTATTCACTAAAATGATTGAACGCAACACGACAATCCCTACGAGCAAATCGCAGGTATTCTCGACGTATGCCGACAATCAGCCTAGCGTGGAAATTCACGTGCTGCAAGGTGAGCGCGAAATGGCAGCAGGCAACAAAACACTGGGCCGTTTCCAACTGGGAGACATCCCTCCAGCACCACGTGGTGTGCCGCAAATCGAAGTTACCTTCGATCTAGATGCGAACGGTATCGTAAACGTATCTGCTACAGATAAAGGCACAGGCAAAAGCCAAAAAATTACGATCACTTCTTCTAGCGGCTTGAGTGACGAAGAAGTAGAACGTATGATGAAGGATGCCGAGTTGCATGCGGAAGAAGATAAGAAACGCAAAGAGTTGGTAGAAGCGAAAAACGCTGCAGACCAACTGATCTACTCCGTAGACAAAACGATTAAAGATCTGGGCGAAAAAGCTGATGCAGGTGAAGTCGAAAAAGCAAATGCAGCTAAAGAAAATCTGCAAAAAGCGCTGGAATCCGACAACCTGGAAGACATCAAAAAAGCTACTGAAGAACTGACTGAAATCGTTCAGCAATTGTCTGTGAAATTGTATGAGCAAGCTGCTCAAGCAGCACAAGCTCAAGACGGAGCAGCCGACAACAAAGGCCGTGACAATGTAGTTGATGCGGACTATGAAGTTGTTGACGAAGATCAGAAGAAAGACTAAGCAACGGATCGGGTAGTGGCAACTTTACGGTATACCGGTGCGTTATGATATACTGAACAGTAATTAGCAGCGTAGCTGCCTTGATAAATAACAATTAGCCTAAGGGTAACCGTTATTTCCAAGATAAATAAGCATATTACGGGTTGTACTGCCTTGAAATGATGGGAAGGTCAAAGCCGGGTCATCCCGCGCCTTTGGCTTTCCTTTTATATGTAGTGCAGACACGTTGTAGGCATGGGGGTGGAACATTGGCTGATAAGCGTGATTATTATGAAGTGCTAGGTGTCGCAAAAGGCGCTTCGGATGAAGAAGTCAAAAAGGCTTACCGTAAGCTTGCGCGTCAGTATCATCCGGACGTGAACAAGGCTGCGGACGCAGAAGCTAAATTTAAAGAAGTAAAAGAAGCTTACGATGTCCTCAGCGATGGTCAGAAGCGGGCAAGATATGACCAATACGGTCATGTAGATCCGAATCAGGGCATGGGAGGCGGCTTCGGTGGTGCCGACTTCGGTGGCGGATTTGGTGATATCTTCGATATGTTCTTTGGCGGCGGCGGCAACGGTCGACGTGATCCGAATGCACCGCAGCGAGGAAACGATCTTCAGTATACGATGACGATTGAATTCAAAGAAGCGGTGTTTGGTAAAGAAACCGATATTCAAATTGAACGTACGGAAACATGCGATACGTGTCATGGTACAGGAGCCAAAGCGGGCACTCAACCACAGACCTGTTCCGTCTGCCACGGCAGTGGACAGGAAGAAGTGGTACAGAATACACCGTTTGGCCGCATGGTTAATCGACGCGCCTGCTCCAATTGCGGCGGTTCCGGTAAAATCATCAAAGAAAAATGTACCACTTGTAGCGGATCAGGTCGTGTTCGCAAGAAACGTAAAATTCATATTCGAATTCCGGCGGGTGTGGATGATGGCGCACAAATGCGTATCAACGGTGAAGGCGAAGGCGGTGTCAACGGAGGACCGGCAGGTGACTTATACGTCGTGTTCCGTGTGAAGTCGCACGACTTCTTTGAGCGTGAGGGAGACGATATCTACTGTGAAATTCCGCTGACGTTCTCACAGGCAGCCTTGGGAGATGAGGTAGAGATCCCGACGTTGACCGAGAAAGTGAAGCTGAAAGTTCCAGCAGGCACGCAAACAGGGACTTATTTCCGTCTTAAAGGAAAGGGTGTGCCAAAACTGCGCGGCGTAGGTCAAGGTGACCAGCATATTAAAGTAGTCGTGGTAACGCCTAGCAAGCTGAGTGAGGAACAGAAGGATTTGCTGCGTCAGTTCTCTTCGCTTAGTGGAGAGCAGACACATGAGAATGAGCAGTCCTTTTTTGACCGTGTGAAGCGGGCTTTCCGAGGCGACTAATCCAAAGTCGAAATCGCGGAGCTTCAATTATGAATCCGAGGGACTATTCCGCAATTGCGGGATAGTCCCTTTTTTTATATTCACGTAAACACATACATAGCCATTTTTGTATAACCAGAGTTAACTATTGAGCGTCTATCAATATCAACTAGAAAGGGGTGAGTTCCATCGAAAAAATATGGACAAATCTGCGTCGAGGTAAGCCGCTATTAAAGCTCAGAGGTCTAATAACGTTGCTCGTATGTCTGGTTATGGCACTTGTGCTCCTGCCAGTAACACTATTATTTGCCGAGAGAGTTGAGCATGAAACGGAGAAGGGGCTCGAGGAGAAGTCAATGTCCATTGCGCGTACACTCGCCCATACACCGCTTATTATCGAGCAATTGCATCAGACAGATTCATCTCCTTCCATGCAGGAGTATGTGAAGAAGGTTTCAACGGCGAATCATGTCCAATTTGTCGTGGTTATGGATATGAAGGGAATTCGTAAAACGCACCCGGATGCTAGGCGGATTGGCAAAGCCTTTGTCGGAGGAGACGAGTATACTGCCCTTCATGGTCAGGAGAGCGTGTCCGTTGCAAAGGGGACATTAGGCATGTCCATGCGAGCTTTTTCCCCCGTGTTCAGTATGACGGGAAAGCAGGTCGGGGCGATTGTTGTCGGTATATCCATGCAAGATGTACGGAGGGCCCAGGAAGGCAACACCCGTCTTATTGCTATCGCCATTGGTATCGGAATGTTGATTGGCACAGGAGGAGCTGTAGTGCTGGCTCGGAAAATCAAAAATATGCTGGTCGGTCTGGAACCGCCGGAAATCGCACGTTTGCTGGAGGAACGCAGTGCGATGCTACAGTCCATCAAGGAAGGAGTCATCGCAGTGGATGAAGGCGGTCGTATTATGCTGATGAATGCGGAAGCGATCCGTCTACTCAGGCAAGCGGGAATTGAAGATTTTTCATTCTCTGGACAGGAAATTACTGTTTATTTATCCGCTTTCCGATTGCAAGAGGTGTTGGAAGCGAGCACTCCACAGATGGATGAGGAAATGGAACTGGGTGGGATCACCTTAATAACCACCAGTGTTCCGATACAGGTCAAAGGGGAGATTGTCGGAGCCATTGTGACTTTTCGGGATAAGACGGAGATGAACCAACTTGCGGAACGTTTGACAGGAGTTTCTCTGTATACGGAAGCACTACGTGCGCAGGCTCACGAATTTATGAACAAGCTGCATGTCATTATGGGGATGGTACACTTGCGAATGTATGATAAACTGGAACACTATATTATGGATGCCGTCGAGCATCATCAAGTAGAGATTGGTTCGATTACTCGGCAGCTTAAGGACCCAGTTATGGCGGGGTTTGTGTTAGGAAAATTAAGCCGGGCCAGAGAGGCAGGGGTAAGTTTTGAACTAACTCCAGATAGTCACTTGCCTGAATCCAGTCAAACTCAAACGACTCATGAACTGATTACTATTCTTGGCAATCTGTTTGATAATGCGGTGGAGGCGATGGAATCTCTGGAGCACAAGCGGATTACCCTCTCACTTTATTATGAAGAGAAACAGCAGAATGGCTGTCTGACCTGTATCATGTGCGACAATGGCCCGGGTATACCGGAGGGCCTTAGGGAGACTATTTTTGAAAAAGGTTTTTCGACCAAGGGAGAGTCGCGAGGGATGGGGCTTTATCTGGTGGCGCAAAGTGTGAAGAGGCTACAAGGAAGTCTAAAGTTAATTCCTGTCGAGCAAGGGTGTTGTTTTCAGATGAAGATTCCATACATTATAGTGGGGAATGATAAACATGATTAATGTCCTAATTGTAGAAGATGATCCGATGGTTGCGGAATTTAATCGCAAATATATGGAGCAGGTAGAGGGCTTCCAATGTGGTGGGTGGGCTTCTTCGGTGGAGGAGGCTAAGAAATATATAGCTGAACAAGCTATTGATCTGATATTGCTGGATGTGTATATGCAAGAAAGCAATGGCCTCGATCTACTGTCATTCATCCGGGAGGCTGGAGTGAATGTGGATGTTATTGTCATCTCAGCTGCAAGTGACATGAATAGTGTCAAAAAGGCGATGAACTTCGGCGCGGTTGATTATTTAATTAAACCTTTCCACTTTAACCGTTTTCTAGAGGCCCTTACCGGGTACCGAGAGCACATTCGTATTGTGCGTGAGCGTAGTTTACTGTCGCAGGAGGAACTGGACCGACTGATTTATCATAAAAGCATAACTAGAGACTTGGCACGGTTGCCCAAGGGGATAACGAAATCCACACTGGCTATGATATGGAGTTGTATCCAGCAGCATCATAAGGCTCTATTTTCCACCGAGGATATTGCGGAGAGTGCAGGGATCTCCAGGGTATCTATGCGCAAGTATCTGGCTTTTATGACAGAGATTGAAGTCCTTTCTATGGAAACCATATATGGCACCATTGGACGTCCTGTTTACCAGTACCAGGTTTTGCCGCAGGCAGAAGCAATCATGAACAGTTATATTTAACCTTCCTTCTGATTACTTTAGTTACAAAAGTTGGTTCTTAGTTTTAAAACCAAATAAAGCGTTTTCCATAGTGTAGAATGGGAACATGATCATCATTCTTCACTTTATGGAGGGAGATTTATGGAAAATGCTACGAACCAGCCTGTCATGCAAAAGGAGCGAAGTTGGAGTAAAAATACGGTAGACGGGTTTAGGATGCTGGGCAAGGTAAAGGTGGGAGTGATTCCTCTTCCGCTGTATGTTGTGATCGCGCTGATTGTTTATGCGGCAGCAATTACAGAAAGACTTCCGAACGATCTGTTGGGCGGGTTTGCCGTCATCATGATTTTAGGTATACTGCTCAGTGATCTGGGGGTCAAACTTCCATTACTCAAACATATAGGCGGGCCAGCCATTCTATCCCTTATGGTTCCTTCGTTAATGGTATTTTGGAATATGTTCAGTCCCTCTGCCGTGGGGGCTGTGCATACGCTTATGAAAACCTCGAATTTTCTTTATTTCTACATCGCATGTCTCGTAACAGGAAGCATTCTTGGTATGGATCGCAAAATGCTGCTGAATGGAATTGTCAAAATTTTTGCCCCCATTATTATAGGATCTATTGCTGCGGTTGCCGTTGGTATGGTGGTGGGGATGACTTTTGGCTATAGTGCTTATCATACATTTTTTTTCATCATCATTCCTATTATTTCCGGTGGGATTGGAGAAGGCATTTTACCGTTATCCATTTCGTATGGAATGGTACTGGGCAAGGATTCTGCGGTGTTCGTATCCCAGTTTATTCCGGCTGCCATTATCGGTAACATTGTTGCAATTATAGGTGCAGGCGTCTTGAAGAGACTAGCGGAGAAAAAACCAAAAACTTCTGGTAACGGGAGGTTGTTAAAACTAGAAAATTACGAAGACAAGTTAGGTCCGGTAAATTTGGGGCAATCCGTTTCTTTTCCATTAATGGGTGGTGGTCTGTTATTGGCCTGTACTTTCTTTATTGTGGGTAAGCTGCTGGAGCCATATCTCCATATTCCAGGACCGATTCTCATGATTCTGGCGGCAGCATTAATTAAGTGCATTCAGGTCATGCCGAACTCATTGGAGCAGGGAGCTTTTCATTTGTACAAATGTATAACCGCTAGTTTGACGTGGCCCTTGATGGTGGGGTTAGGCATTTTGTATGTGCCATTAGATAGTGTAGTTGGGATTCTAACGCTACCCTATGCGATCACCTGTGCATCTGTAGTGGTTGCATTGATTGTTACTGGCTACTTCACAGGAAAATGGATTCACATGTATCCCGTAGAAGCTGCTTTGGTGACTAGTTGTCGCGGCGGGTTAGGGGGCACGGGCGATGTAGCCATTCTGTCTGCATCCAACCGAATGGAGCTAATGCCTTTTGCCCAAATTGCAACACGGATTGGCGGGGCGGGTACGGTCATTTTAGCCACCTTGTTACTCCAATTATGGAGCTAATGAGTTTTAGACCAAGCTATAAAATTCATATCATATACAGTCATGAAAGGATGGAGAAATATATGAGCAGTTTAAGAGATGAAATCAGAGAATTACACGAAGGTGGGAAAATGGAGACCTTACCCAAGAAGCGAATTGAAACGATGGAGGGATTGTCCAAAGTTTATACGCCGGGTGTGGCTCAAATTTGCATGGAAATTGCCAATGATCCAGCCAAAGCGTTTCAATTAACGATCAAAAAAAATACAGTAGCAGTCGTTTCAGATGGAACAGCGGTACTTGGATTGGGAGATATCGGGCCGGAGGCAGCTATGCCTGTGATGGAGGGGAAGGCAGTACTGTTCAAACAATTTGCAGGTGTTGACGCATTTCCCATCTGTCTCAATACGAAGGACCCTGATGATATTGTTCAAATTGTCAAGATGATCGCTCCTGCCTTTGGTGGCATTAATTTGGAAGATATATCTTCGCCACGCTGTTTTGAGATCGAGAGACGGTTGAAGCAGGAACTCGACATTCCAGTATTTCATGATGATCAGCATGGTACGGCAGTCGTGGTATTAGCGGGTTTGGTCAATGCACTCAAGGTATGTGGCAAAAAAATGGAAGATGTCAAAGTAGTTTTTGCCGGGATCGGTGCGGCGGGTATGGCCTGCTCGCGTATGCTGCTCAAGGCAGGGGTACGCAATCTGATTGGCGTGGATCGGCAAGGAGCCATTCACCGAGATGTGGAATACAGTAACCCGCATTGGACAGAGTATGCGAACATGACTAACCCGCATAATCTAAGGGGGAGTTTATCCGAGGTGATTGTGGGAGCTGATGTGTTCATCGGTGTGTCGGGTCCAGATATACTGACTGTGGAAGACATACAGAGCATGGCAACTGATCCCATAGTGTTCGCCATGGCGAATCCGAAGCCAGAAATTGATCCGGCTATAGCCTCACCTTATGTACGTGTGCTTGCTACCGGTCGCTCCGATTTTCCTAATCAGATTAATAACGTGTTGTGCTTCCCGGGAATTTTTCGGGGCGCTCTGGATTGCCATGCGAAGACGATTAACGAGGAGATGAAACTGGCTGCCGGGCTTGCCATCGCTGATGCAATTTGCCCTGAGGAGCTAAGTGAAACTTATATCATACCGAATGTTTTTAATCCAAAGGTGGTTCAAAAGGTACGGGATGCTGTTATTCGCGCAGCCTGGGAGACAGGAGTAGCCATGTCAGGTGAAGCTCCAGCTGCTACTTTACATCCGTAAAAGTTATGTTCTTCACAAACTTTAGTTCACAGTCTTGCCCTGCTGTTCTCGATAACGCCTGTATCCGTTTAGCCTTTCGTGGAGAATATAATGTCTTGCCAATGAGCAGGCTATAGCAAAGCGTAACGATCCATATTCTCAAACAAGAGTTGCGCTCAATTACTACACAGGGGGATTTTGGAATGGGCGAAAAAAATATTTTGGCGTATTTCAAAAGTCCTGAGGAAGCACAGGGAGCCGCGAGAAAGCTGGAAGCTCTCCGGGTAACGGATATGTCGATAGATCGTTTTAGCCGGTATCCGCGGCAGTCTACGGGTAACGCCGGACTGCCTGTGTTTTCGGGACAGATTAACAGCTTGTCTTCACTAACGCAGGGAGTGGAATTTACAGATCGCAGTCCGGCGATACTGGCTGCAGCTGATCCTGCTGCCAGCGGTATGAGTGATGGAGGACAAGGTGGACCGACCGGCCGCGATATTTTGTTGACTGCGGTGGTAGATGAATCCATTCATCATCAGGCAATGTCCATTGTGGAACAAGCGGGTGGAATGCTGTGACAAGTTTGGAAGGAGCAGTGACCGATGTCTAAAAACAAACGGTTCGATAAAGTGCTGACCAAAACCGAGAAAATCAAACGCATGCAATCTGCCAAAAACGAGGATGTTGAGTTCTCGGCAGAGCTTGCAGATGCTGAGGATCTGGAAGCGATCCGGCGTAGTGAAGTAGCTGACCGCCGTCAGCAGCGTATCATAAACGACAGCGAGTAGAATACAATAAGGCGGGTATCCCACCTATAAAGGTGATTTTTGGGATAACCCGTCTTATTTGTGTTTGTCCCTTGTTCTATTCATTAGTGGATTTATATCATGATGATAGGTGTAACAATACTAGCATTATAATCTAATACTGTCTTTGTCATACTGGCTTTTTTGAACTCCTATGCGAGTATATAGTACAATGTAATGTATGCATGTGAAATGAGGAGGAAATGTAAACCATGTTGTGGAATGAAATTACAATACATACAAGCGAGGAAGCCGTCGAAATGATTTCGAATTTTCTGCACGAAGCAGGTGCGGGAGGGGTTTCCATTGAAGAATCCGGTTCGCTCAACAAACCGCGGGATACGTCTTATGGACAATGGTACGATCGCCCTTTGAACGATATTCCTGAAGGACAAGCGGTCATCAAAGGCTATTTTGCCGAAGAAGTAGACATGGACGGCGTGCGTGCACAAATTGAGCCGCGGGTTGAACAATTGAGAACATTTGATATTGATCCTGGCGAGGTACGGTATGAGCTGAAAACGGTCAACGAGGATGATTGGGCTAATGCTTGGAAACAATATTTCAAGCCTTTACGTGTATCGGATCGTTTGACCATCAAACCGACTTGGGAAGAGTATGAGCCTGCGAGCGAAGCTGAAAAAATCATTGAGCTCGATCCAGGTATGGCCTTCGGCACTGGAACACATCCGACGACATCTCTTTGCCTAAGAACGCTGGAATCCGTGATTCAGGGTGGAGAAGAAGTCATTGATGTTGGTACAGGCTCCGGTATCTTAGCCATTGGAGCGGTAAAGCTGGGAGCAAAGCATGTACTTGCCCTGGATCTTGACCCGGTGGCGGTATCGAGTGCGCGTGAAAATACGCGCTTGAACGGGCTGGAGAAACGCATCACCATTAAAGAAAGCGACTTGCTCTCTGTGCTCAATGCAAGCGATCCAACACTGGGGATTCAGCTGCCGGTCAAGCTGGTGGTAGCTAATATTTTAGCCGAGATCATTTTGCTGTTCATTGATGATGTATATAATGCCCTAGAGCCAGGTGGTATTTATATTGCTTCAGGGATCTGGAAGAACAAAGAAGAGGCTGTCGAATCTGCGTTGAAAGCAGCTGGCTTTGAAATTGCTGAAATCAACCGAGATGAAGATTGGCTGGCGTTTGTGGCGAGAAAGAGGTAAGCATGGATTTTTTACAAAGTATTTTTCGTGTAAATTTAAATGTCCTTCCATTTTACTTGTTGGCTGTGATCATATCGTTTACGGTGCATGAATTTGCGCATGCGCATTATGCCAATAAATTTGGCGACCCTACTGCCAAGCTACTGGGGCGCGTGACTTTAAATCCGGCAGTGCATATTGATCTGTTGGGTACACTATTACTGTTGATCGGAGGCTTTGGCTGGGCCAAGCCCGTCCCGGTCAATCGTGACAATTTTAGCCGCCCGCGCCTCATGGGTATTATTGTATCGGCTGCTGGTCCGCTGAGCAATCTGCTGCTTGCATTTGTGACTACGCTGATCTATGCTGTGCTCCTTCATTTTCAGGTATTGCCGGGAATGGAGAACCAGCGAGTGGCTCAGGCAATCTATTTGTTTATTAATGCGCTGATCAATTTGAATCTGTTTTTGTTTATCTTTAATTTGATCCCACTGCCTCCACTTGATGGCTATCGGATTGTGGAGGATGTGGCCCCCACTCCTGTGCGCCGCAAGCTGCAGCAGTTTGAGCAATGGTCGATCTTTATTTTTTTGCTTATTCTGATCATTCCGCAGGTACGAGCTGTAACGATTGAACCTCTTTATACACTGTCTCAGATGATTTATATACAGTTTTTGCAGTTCTCTTTTTACATTACCGGATTGTTCGGAGCCTAAGGGCTCCTTTTTTTACGAGAATTAGTATAACGTGAACGGAAGAGGGAACAGACTGGTCATACAGGCGCAAAAGATGATATGATGGTGCTTGGTGATTTCATCGGATTTTGTACGGAACGTTAGTGGATAATAGTTATTTTTAGAATAGGTGTGAGAGAATGCAGCGTTATTTTATTCCGGCAGAGCAATTTCTAGAAGATCACGTCATTGTTACGGGTGAGGACGCGCGACATATCGCCAAAGTCATGCGGGGTCGTAGTGGTGACAAAATTATAGTCAGTGACGGGGTATCCAGGGAAGCGCTGGCTGCATTGGATACGATTGAGCAGGACCATGTGAAAGCGACGATTATCGAACCGCTGGAGATGTCCTCTGAACCGCATGTTCAGATCACCATCGCGCAGAGTCTTCCTAAAGGGGACAAGATGGAGACGGTGATGCAAAAATGTACAGAAATCGGAGCTACCGGGTTCGTACCGTTTTTATCCGAGCGTACGGTTGTACAGTATGATGCCAAAAAGGAAGGCAAGCGACTGGAGCGTTGGCGCAAGATTGTGAAGGAAGCGGCTGAGCAAAGCCATCGTAACCGGATTCCGGAAATTAGCGCACCCCTGACGTGGAAAGAACTTCTGGCTTCTTTTGCTGGGTATGATTTGATATGTTATTGTTATGAAAAAGAGCAGGGTCGGCAGCTACGGGACGTAATTCGACCTTTCGCAGTACAATGGGCTTCCACAGACAAGCCGCGTGTGCTGGTAGTGGTGGGTCCGGAAGGCGGCTTTACTGAAGCGGAAAGCCTGGAGGCCGAGCAGGCCGGGGCACAGTCTACAGGACTGGGAAGACGTATTTTGCGTGCTGAGACCGCAGGTATGGTTGCATTGGCATGCATTTTATATGAGACAGGAGAAATGGGAGGGGTTTAATATGCCATCAGTGGCATTTTACACATTAGGTTGTAAGGTAAACTTTTATGATACAGAAGCGATCTGGCAACTGTTCAAAAAAGAAGGTTATGAGCAGGTGGATTTTGATGAGCAGACTGCTGATGTCTATCTGATTAATACATGCACAGTAACGAATACCGGTGACAAAAAGAGCCGTCAGATCATTCGTCGCGCGATTCGCCGAAATCCAGATGCCATTGTGGCAGTGACGGGCTGCTACGCTCAAACTTCTCCAGCTGAAATTATGGATATTCCAGGTGTTGATCTTGTTATTGGTACGCAGGATCGGGATAAGATTATTCCGTTTGTGAAGGAGATCCAAGAGTCGCGCCAACCCGTAAACGCTGTGCGTAATATAATGAAGACGCGTGTATTCGAGGAAATGGATGTGCCTGATTTTGCGCATCATACCCGTGCGTTTCTAAAAATTCAGGATGGCTGCAATAACTTCTGCACCTTCTGCATTATCCCGTGGTCACGCGGTTTATCTCGTAGCCGTGATGCCGCGAGCATTATTGCACAGGCTCGTCAATTGGTACATGCAGGCTACAAGGAAATTGTACTCACAGGTATCCATACGGGTGGTTATGGTGACGATATGGATAACTATGACCTGTCCGATTTGTTATGGGATCTGGAGAAAGTGGAAGGGCTTGAACGTATTCGGATCAGCTCGATTGAAGCCAGCCAGATTGATGAAAAAATGCTTGACGTGCTGAAACGCTCCAATAAGCTGGTTCGCCATTTCCACATACCGCTTCAAGCAGGGGATGACACTGTGTTGAAACGGATGCGCCGCAAGTACACGACAGAAGAATTTTATAACAAAATGCTTATGATTCGGAAAGCGATGCCGGATGTAGCGATTACGACAGATATAATTGTCGGATTCCCTGGGGAAACGGACGAAATGTACCGCAATGGCTATGAGCTGATGAAAAAAATCGGTTTTTCGGAAATGCACGTGTTCCCATATTCCAAGCGTACTGGAACGCCTGCAGCACGTATGGAGGATCAGGTTGACGAGGACGTGAAAAATGCGCGTGTGCGTGAGCTGATTGAGCTGTCGGAGCAAATGCAGTTGGCGTATGCTGAGAAGTTTGTTGGTGAGGTGCTGGAGGTTATTCCGGAAGTAGCCCCTAAAGGGACTGAAGATAGCGGTATACTTTACGGTTATAGTGACAATTACATTCAACTGGTGTTTGAAGGTAATAAGGATCTGGTTGGCAAGGTGTGCCGCGTGAAGCTGACAAAGGCCGGCGTTAATGAAAGTGAAGGTCAATTGGTCCGTGTATTGGAAAATGGACTACAAACAGCTTTGTAAAAATAAAAAGAGCCTGAACAGGCAATAGCGATGGCCAACAAGGATTTCGCCTTTCCTTACAGAGAGGACGGAATCCTTGTTGCGCAAGGAAAGGAGATTACAGGATGGCAGCAAAAAAGGAAATTTCCGCAGGTGGCGTTGTGTTTCGCAAACAGGGGGAACAGCTTGAAATCCAACTGATTACTGACCGATACGGCAAGATATCTTTGGCTAAAGGCAAAATGGAGCCGGGTGAAACGATCGAACAAACCGCTCTACGTGAAATTCTTGAGGAAACAGGGCTGAACGGCCGGATTATTCAGCATGTGGATATGATTGCTTACACGTACCAGCACCCAGAATATGGAGAAGTGGACAAGGAAGTTCATTATTATCTTGTAGAGGCACTGGATGGAGATTTACAAGCACAGATTGAAGAAATCAAAGGCGTCGCCTGGTATACGCCCGATGAAGCATGGCGTCTTCAGCGCCAAGGTGGATATGATAACAACGATGTCATTCTGAGCAAGGCGCTGTCCATGCTAGGAATTAACGTTTGATTATATGGAGAGACATATGCTTCTCCAAACGTGTCCATACAGGTAAATAGCAAATGGGCAGGGCAAGCAGAGAGCTGATGACGTTAAACAGGGTTTGGGCATGGGCTACCTTGGCACCGGGCTCGGTAGATATCCAGGTAGCTGCCACTTCTAGTCCGGGGATCAACGGCATAAAGAGCAAGGCCCCACCTACGTTCAGCAGCACGTGGGACCAGGCCACAAATTTGCCGGATACGCTGCCGCCAACAGCGGCAATCAGAGCAGTCACGCAGGTGCCCACATTGGAGCCGATGACGATGGCGATCCCCACATCGACTGGCAAGGCACCTGCAGCAGCAAGGCTAATCGCCATACCAATGACGGCTGCGCTGCTGTGTACCAGTGCGGTCAGGCAGGCTCCGGCAGCAAAGGCCCACCACATGTTGGCTGCAGCGTGGTCAAGAAACCAGCGGAATAGTCCGGCCTGCTCAATCCAGGGGCCGACGGCTTGCATCACGCGGATACCTGCCAGAATCAGCGAAAATCCGGCAAAGACGAGGCTGATAAATTGTACAGCCTGTGGGCGGCTGAGTCCATTGGAGCTGGGTGAAGCTCCGGCAGATGCATACTGATGGCCAGCGACAGTTTCCCCCCACAAAACGGCAGTGCCCCAGCATAGTAGTGATCCACATAGCAGTGGAACAGCCAGCTTGCCGAGCTGGAGGCCCATCAGCTCGGTCGTCAGGCAGGTGCCAATATTGGTGCCAAGGATGATGCCAAGCGTGCGACCGTAGGTCAACAGCCCGGCGTTGACCAGTCCGATCGTTAGCACCGTTACGGCGGTGCTGCTTTGTAGTAGGGCGGTAATGCCTGAACTAAACAGCATACCCCGCCAAGGGGAAACCGTAGCCCGGTTCAGCCAGCGGGTAAGGAAGGGGCCAGCCAAATGCCGGAGGGCAGCTTCCATCAGCTTCATTCCGCCCAAAAAAATAAGCAGCCCACCGCACAGCGGCAATATAACATGTATAAACACGGCTTTAGCCCCCTTTTTCTAGGTGAAAATACTTATGTAACAGCCTATGATCTATCGAGGACAGCCATGACAAGCATGGCGGTGCTCTTTTTTTACGAAACGATAATTTTGTAGTATTCTCACAAGCTTTAAAAGTGTGACGTTCGATATACAGGTGGGCAATAGCGAAGCGGTTCATTTGAATCTGGAGAAGCGCCAGCGATCGTAAGATTAAATGAATCGTGGACCGCGCCCCTATCGAACTAAACGTTTTTACCACTTTGAGTAATCCAAGAATAGGAGTGAAGGATTTTGCCTTCAGTAATATTAGAACGCAGCCGTAAAAAAAGGCTGGAGCAAGCACACCCTTGGGTGTTTAAAAATGAAATAGCTAAGGTTGAGGGGAATCCGGAAGCCGGTGATTTGGTCAGCATCCTTAATCATCAGGGGCGCTATTTGGCGACAGGCTACTATAATCCAGCTTCACAAATTACAGTGCGTGTGATGTCCTATGAGCCGCTGGAAGTGATGGACCAAAGCTTCTTTGCCCAACGTTTCCGCAATTGCCTGGAGCATCGCGAACGCTTTGTGACCGGGGGGAACGCTTATCGTTTGGTGTACGGCGAGGCTGATTTTTTGCCTGGGCTGATTGTAGACCGTTTTGGTGATGTGTTGGTCGTTCAGCTGTTAACGCTTGGCATGGATCGGCGCAGGGAAGAAATCAGAGATGCACTTGTTGAAGTAATGGGACCAGTTGGTATATATGAGCGTAGTGATGTATCCATCCGCGAGCTGGAAGGGTTGGAACAGACGAAGGGGTCTTTGTACGGCGATTGCCCACGCCATGTGGTGGTGACGGAAAATGGCTTACAAATCAAGGTCGATATCGAAGAGGGTCAAAAGACAGGTTATTTCTTTGATCAGCGTGAAAATCGCGCGGCCATCGCGCCGTTGATGACAGGTTGGGGAGCGCGTAGCGGAATTACGTTACAAGAAGTAGCTGCAAACCCAGGTGATGATGGTACAACGATCATGAAGCCTGTGAATAAAAGTGGTAAGGTGGTTGAATTCCCGTTCTGGGACGGTGCAACTGTTTTGGAATGTTTTTCACATACAGGTAGCTTTACACTCAACGCGTGTAAACATGGTGCGAAAAAAGTAACTTGTCTGGATATTTCTGAACATGCGATTGAAAGTGCTCGGGATAATGTCAAGCTGAACGGTTTTGAGGATCGCGTCGAGTTTGTCGTCGACGATGCTTTTCAATATTTACGTAATCAGGTTAAGGGTGTAGAGGAACGCACCGCGCGAGCGGGGGGCAAAGGAGATACATCTAAGCCGCTGACTGCGGGTGGCGGACGCACCTTTGACGTAGTTATTCTGGATCCGCCGGCTTTTGCCAAAACGAAGAGTGCTGTCAAAGGAGCTACACGTGGATATAAAGATATCAACCTTCATGGGATGAAGCTCGTCAATGAGGGCGGTTATTTGGTAACGGCGAGTTGTTCATTCCATATGCGGCCGGAGCTGTTTTTGGACACGATTAAGGAAGCAGCGGCAGATGCTGGCAAAATCCTTCGACTGGTAGATTGGAGAGCAGCAGGAAAGGACCATCCTCAAATTTTAGGTGTAGAGGAAGGCCATTATTTGAAATTTGCCATCTTTGAGGTGCGTAGCCGAACACAGCTGTAAGATTTCATCCCCATGTCAAGGTTAATCGACTTATAGGCGATAAAGATAATAGGTGAAACAAACTCATTTTTAGTATAAATCAGTCCTGTAGAGAAGGCTTACACCAAGCCATCTGCGGGACTGTTTGTTTTTGAGAAGAGCTCAATTGCTACAACATGGCAAACGTACGTTCTTTTCTCCTTTGCCTGATATGCTATACTGTTTAATAGAATGTTGTTGGTTGGAAAGGAGGCCGCATCATGTCGGTCCGCTTATTGATTGGCCGCTCTGGTAGTGGTAAGAGTACGTTAATCCGTAATGAAATGACCTCTATGTTACGCGAGGAGCCGCTAGGTAAGCCTATGCTGTTACTTGTGCCTGAGCAATCGTCATTTGCTTCAGAACATGCGTTGCTTACAGAAGACGGAAACGGTATTCAGGGGTCGGTGCGCGCCCAGGTGATGGGATTCCATCGTCTTGCCTATTTAGTCATGCAGGAAACAGGGGGTTCAGCACTGGTGCCTGTAACGGAAGAAGGCAAGAAGATGCTTTTATATAAAATTATTCGTCGTCGCAAGGATGAACTGAGTTTGTTTAAGGATTCGGGAGATCAACTCGGTTTTGTAGATCGGTTGAATACGTTGTTTACAGAGCTAAAGCAGTACGGAAATGATGCTCACTCTGTACCAGAGCAACTGGAAAGAATGCATGCTGCGGGGCAGTCCGCTCCGATATTAAGAGGCAAGCTCAAAGATATCAGTCTAATCTATGAGGATTTTGAACGGGAACTGACGCTTAAATATATCGATGGTGAAGATACGCTTCGTATGCTGACAGAACAGATTGCTGAGTCTTCACTTGTGCGCGGAGCAGACATTTGGATGGATGGCTACCGAAGGTTTACACCGCATGAATATAAGGTGGTGGAGCAGCTTATGCTGCACGCCTCCTCGCTGACAGTGGCGCTGACCTGTAACCGCAGCTACGATAGCGGACAGCTTCCACATGAGCTGGATTTGTTTCATCCTTCAGCGGCTACCTACGTCAAGCTTAAAGGAATGGCAGAGGAGCTGATGATTGAAACGCAGACACAGTTATTACGCCCCGATCCGATGCCTAGGTTTAAGGAACGTCCAGCGTTGGCGTATTTGGAGGCTAATTTCGAACATCGCACAGGGCTGCGGAATCAGGAACAACGGCTGCGGCTACAGCAACTGCGAGAACAATGGACAGATACACGACCGGAGGGCATAAAACTGTATGCTGCGGCAAATCGCCGCGCCGAGCTGGAAGGAGCCGTACGCGAAATGCGCCGCCTGGCCCGCGAAGAGGGCGCGCGTTATCGGGAGATGGCCCTGTTTGTGCGTCATATTGAAGATTATGAGCCATGGGTGGAACCGATATTCAAGCAATATGAAGTTCCGGTATTTTTGGATCAGCGGAGAAGTATACTTCATCATCCCTTGGTGGAATTGATTCGAGCTTCACTGGATATCGTGCAGCGACGCTGGCGATACGAGGATGTATTTCGTGCGGTCAAAACAGACCTTCTATTGCCGCTGGACGGTCGAGTGAGCCGCGAGCAGATGGACCGTCTGGAAAACTATGTGCTGGCCTGCGGAATACAAGGTAGCCGTTGGACAGATGGCCGGGCATGGCAGGCTGTGCCCAGTTTGTCGCTGGAGCTGGAGGAACAGGAACGTAACCGTCAACGGGATGAAACGCTGGATTTGATGGAGTTGTGCCGAGATGTGATTGTGACGCCTTTGCATGCGTTTGAGAAGCGTATAGGTAAGGCACGAACGGCGCTTGAGAAGAGCGAAGCCGTATATCTGTTGCTGGAGGATGCAGAAATCGGTCACAAGCTGGACGCCTTCATTCATCAGGCAGAAGAAGCTGGAAATCCCGAGCAGGCGAAGGAGCACCGTCAGGTATGGGATGCGGTGCTTGAATTGCTGGATCAAATCGTCGAAATGATGGGTGATGAGCGACTGGACACTGCTTTGTTTGCGGGTGTGCTGGAAACGGGATTGGCTGAGTTCCGTATGGGGCTTGTTCCACCGGCTCTGGATCAGGTGCTGATCGGAAATACGGACCGTACACGTGTATCCGGCATTCAACATGCCTTTGTGCTAGGGATGAACGAAGGAGTAATGCCGGCTGTGTTCCATGAGGATGGTGTGCTGAATGAGCAGGAGCGTACGGCATTAAACGAACAAGGCGTAGAGCTGGCGCCAGATATGACAAGACGTCTGTTGGACGAACGGTTTCTCGCTTATACGGCCCTGACCTCAGCCGGTAAAAGCCTATGGATAAGCTATGCGGTGACTGATGAAGAAGGCAAGCCATTGCTGCCGTCAGAGTTAGTGCGACATGTGCGGCAACTGCTTCCTGGTCTGGATGAACGTCCACTGGCTGGATACCCTTTGCCTGAAGACACTTGGACATCGCAATGGGAGTATGCTTCCCATCCGTCTGAGGCATTGCCGCAGCTCATTGCGCAATTACGGCATTGGCGGCGTGGCGGTGATATTTTATCTCCCTGGTGGGAGGTATATAACTGGTATGCCAGCCAGCGGGGACGTGAGAAGGATAAGCTGCGTCAGCTGTTGACCTCACTTTTTTACGAAAATCATGCTGAAATGCAGAAGGAAACGAGCCGCCGTCTGTACGGCAGTAAGCTGCGTACCAGTGTATCTCGTATGGAACGCTTTGTCGCATGTCCATTCTCTCACTTTGCCTCTCACGGTCTTCGTTTGAAGGAACGTCAAATGTATCGTCTGAAGGCTCCAGATATCGGACAATTGTTCCACGCGGCGCTTGGTGAGATGGCGATCAATCTGCGTGAACGCAATGTCAGCTGGGGAAGTCTCAGCACCGAGGAATGCCGCCAAGAGGCGGAAAGTACGGTGGAGCGTTTGGCTCCACGCCTGCAAGGCGAGATTTTAATGAGCTCCAAGCGCTATGGCTATATTTTGCGCAAGTTAAAAGACATCGTGAGCCGTGCTTCATTAATTTTGGGTGAGCATGCACGGAGAGGCAGCTTTGAGCCAATTGGGCTGGAGTTGGACTTTGGACCGGGTCAGCCGCTTCCTCCATTAAGCTTCCGGTTAGATAACGGCGTTGTGATGGAAATTGTCGGACGGATCGACCGTGTGGATGTGGCAGAAGGAGAAAAAGGATTGCTTTTGCGTGTCATTGATTACAAGTCCAGCCAAAAGGATCTTAAGCTGCATGAGGTGTATTATGGCTTATCTCTGCAAATGCTCACGTACCTGGACGTGCTGCTGAATGCGGCGGAGGAATGGTTGGGTGAGACTGCTTATCCGGCGGGTACACTGTATTTCCACGTTCACAATCCGATGCTGCAATCGCCTAACGGTCTTAGCGCAGAACAGGCGCGTCAAGAGCTTTTGAAACGGTTTAAGATGAAGGGATTGTTGCTCGCGGATCGGGATGTGGTTGGGCAAATGGATACAGCTTTGGACAAAGGATATTCCTCTATTTTACCTGTTGCGGTGAAAGCAGACGGCAGTTTTTATAGCAGTGCTTCCGTTGCTTCGCCTGAACAGTGGGATAGCCTGTTAACTTCGGTGCGCAACAATATTCGGACGATTGGCACACGGATGACAGAGGGCGATGTTGCCATTGAACCTTATCGCATCCAGCAAGAAACGGCATGTACCTTCTGTTCTTTTAAGCCTGTTTGTCAATTTGACGACAGTCTGGAAGGCAGTGGTTACAACCAATGGGGGAAACCGGGCAAGGATCAAGTCTGGGATCTGCTCAGCCATACACAGGAAGGGAAAGGAGGAATGAAGCAATGATAGGCACGTCAAACATTAAAGGTTTGCCGAAGCCAGAAGGAAGTATGTGGAGTGATGACCAGTGGCGTGCCATTTCGCAATCCGGTAACAACATGCTGGTTGCGGCAGCGGCGGGGTCTGGTAAAACAGCGGTGCTCGTAGAGCGTATTATTCGCAAAATTGTCGATCCTCAGCTCGGCTTCAGTGTGGATCGGTTACTGGTAGCCACCTTTACGAAGGCTGCAGCCGCTGAAATGCGTCAACGGATACGCGAAGCGCTGGAACGTGTGCTGGAACAGGAACCGGAAAGTGAACATGTACGCCGCCAGCTATCGTTGCTGAATCGGGCCTCGATTACGACGCTTCACTCTTTTTGTATGGAGGTCATCCGCAGGCATTATCAGGCCATTCCTCTTGATCCCGGCTTTCGGATTATGAATGAGCATGAAACAGAATTGCTGCGCCAAGAGCTATTAGAAGAACTGTTTGAGGAGAAATATGAGGCCCATGATGAAGGCAGCACATTTCGTAGACTGGTCGACTGGTTTAGTGGGGAACGCACCGATGATGCCATGTATGTGCTTGTTCAGCGGTTGTATGATTTTTCGCAAAGTCATCCTTGGCCAGAGCATTGGCTACGGGAGACGGCAGCAGCATTTCGTGTACAGGATGTAGCGGCTTTGGGGGAGACTCCCTGGGTTCGCAGTATTTTAACAGATGCTGCCCTTTCGTTGCGTGGAGCAGCGAGTTTGCTGGAACAGGCGCATGAAACAGCCATGCAGCCTGGCGGTCCTGCACCCTATGCCATGACATTGCAAGAGGATACGGCGATGGTGAATGAATTGCTGCAGGAGCTGGAGACACAACCGTGGGCATCCTTGTATGATCATTTTCAGGCTGCGTCCTTTGGTAAGCTCAAGCCAGTCAAAAAAGATCAAACCGAGCCTGCATTGCAGGAACGGGTTAAGACGCTACGCGAGGCTGCCAAGAAAATGATTACAGATATGAAAGCCTCTCTGTTCGGTAGGAGAGCAGAAGCTTATTTAGAGGAACTGCATGCGGCGGCTCCTCTGATGGATGAACTGGTGGAGACCGTGATTACCTTCGGGGAACGATTTCAACAGCACAAGCAGTCAAAAGGACTGGTGGATTTCGGGGATTTGGAGCATTATTGTCTGAAAATATTAAGACACCCTGACTCTACTCCGTACAAGCTGCTACCTTCCGATGCTGCACTTGAATACAAGGCGCAGTTCGACGAGGTGCTGCTGGATGAGTATCAAGATACGAATACCGTACAGGAAGATATCGTTAGACTGGTATCGCGCGAGGAACCGGGTAACCGTTTTATGGTGGGAGACGTGAAACAGAGTATTTATCGGTTTCGGCTGGCAGAGCCAGGGCTGTTTTTGAATAAGTATCAACGGTACGGCATGCAGGAGCAGGAAGATGGCTTTTTGATTGATCTGGCGCGTAATTTCCGCAGTCGGGAGGAAGTTGTCGATGCGGTCAATTTGGTGTTCCGCCAGATTATGAGTGTGGATGTAGCGGAAATTGAGTACGATGAACGAGCGTGGCTGGTACATGGTGCATCCTATCCGGAGAAGGCAGAGAAGGGTGCTACATCTGCATACGCACCTGAGCTGCTGCTAGTCGATAAAGGCGGGCGCGGTCTTTCCGAGACTCCGGAGCTGTCTGAATTAGGGGACGAATCGGCTTTACAGGAAAGTGAGCTGGCTGAGCTTGCGGAGCTCGAAACGGCACAGTTAGAGGCTCGTGCGATTGCGCAGCGGATTAAGGAGCTGACTGGAGATACTGGACAACCACTGTTGATTTACGACAGAGGTTTAAAAGCGATGCGTCCAGCAGTCTACGGTGACATTGTCATTTTGCTTCGTTCAGCAAGCGTATGGGCTCCCTTAATTGTCGAGGAACTGCGGCTTGAGGGCATTCCAGCCTCTGGAGAGCAGACGACAGGCTTTTTTAAAGCAACGGAAGTTGAGGTGATGTTGTCCCTGCTGCACATTATTGATAATCCGCAGCAGGACATCCCGCTTGCATCCGTGCTTCGTTCGCCAATTGTTGGCTTGAGCGAAGATGAATTGGCACAAATTCGTCTAGAGAAGCCGGATGGAATGTTTTATGATGCATTGCTGGCGGCGGCACAGACTGAACAAGTTGAGGAGAGTTTAAAAGAGACCTCTGCTGATGTTATGGAGATGGATCTTTTCACTGAGGACCCGCTATCTTCACCTGACCCAGTTCATAGGAATGATGGGAACACGTTGTCTGCCCGACTACGTTCATTTTTGCGTATTTTGGAGGCATGGCGACAGGAAGCCAGACAAGGCAACTTAAGTGAATTGATATGGAATGTACTGGAGGAAACAGGATATCTGGATTGGGTGGGTGGATTGCCTGGCGGCTCACAGCGTCAAAGCAACCTAAGGGCCTTATATGACCGAGCGAGACAGTATGAGACTTCTACGTCCAACCGAGGCTTGTTCCGATTCCTGACTTTTATTTCCCGTCTGCGGGAGCGAGGCGGTGATTTAGGAGCGATCAGCGGTGGGGCTGAACCGGATCAGGCTGTCCGCATTATGACCATTCATAAAAGTAAAGGACTTGAATTTCCTGTCGTGTTTATTGCGGGGACGGCAAAAATGTTCAATCAGCAGGATCTGAATGCGCCATTTCTGATGCACAAGGAGTTGGGATTTGGTCCTAAATATGTGGAGGAACAAAACCGCGTTAGCTACCCTACGCTGCCTAATTTAGCGATCCGTCGACGCTCACAGCTGGAGCTTTTGGCTGAAGAAATGCGGGTGCTATACGTGGCGCTTACGCGTCCGCGTGAAAAGCTGATTATGACCGGAACCGTGAAGGATCTCGCTTCCCGCGCAGCAGGTTGGGCACGTGCCAAGGAACATGCGGAAACAGTATTACCAGACTATATGCTGGCGGCAGGTCGTAGCTATCTGGACTGGGTAGGTCCTGCATTGATTCGGCATCCTTCTGCAATTTCGCTGAGGGAAGCGGCAGGGGATCAGGATGGGTATTATCACAGGCTGGAACACATGCCGGGGGCAGACTGGTTATTTAAAATCGTAGCCTCTGAAACACTTTCTGGCTCTCGTGTGAACTCGGATCGTGAAGAAGAGGTATCAGCCGAAGAACGACAAAAGAAAACAGAAGCGCTGAGAAATGTCGAGCCGATCGAATTGAACGAAGAGAGTGAAACGGATATTGCTGCGGCTCTTTCCTGGACCTACCCGTATGAACGGGCGGGCAAGACAGCAGCCAATACATCGGTCACAGAGATGAAAAGATGGCTGGAGATGCAGGAGATTGGCTCCGACGATTGGCTCAACCTATCTTCTATCTCCCAACAAGCAGGCTTAACGAAGGATCGCGAAGATTCTGACACTGGGGGCAGTCAATTACACTTGCGCAGACCTAAGTTTATGGGGAATCAGCGACTAACTCCTACGGAACGAGGGACGATCTATCATACGTTGATGCTGCATTTGCCCCTAGATGGAGTCATGAGCGCTGAGGTTATTGAGGAAACAAAGGCTCGTTTGCTAAATCAACGCATTTTGCTGGATGTTCATGCAAAGGCGCTGGATACGGATAAAATATTAAGATTTTTCTCTAGTGAGCTGGGGATCAGAATGCTGGGTTCATCCCGTATTCTGCGTGAGCTTCCGTTTACTTATACCATGCGGGCAACCGATTACTGGAACCACAGTTTACCTAAGATGCTGCCAGAACAGAAGACAGTTACGGAAGGCGGGCAGGACGATAAAGTGCTGATGAACGGGATCATTGACTGTTTGTTTGAAACTCCCGAAGGGCTTGTGCTGCTGGATTATAAAACAGATCGGATCTCCGAATATCGTACGCTGTCACACTTAACGGACCAATATCGTTTTCAATTGGAGCTGTATGCCCGTGTGATTGAAGAGATTACAGGCAAAAAGGTTGCTGAGAAATGGTTGTATTTTATAGAAGCTGGAGAGAGTGTGCAGCTGTAGTGATATAGATAGGGAGAGGGGGAATAGCATGCGGATTTTGCATACAGGTGATTGGCATTTGGGCCGCACGTTGGAAGGGCGAAGCCGCCTGAAGGAGCAGGAGGCGTTTTTGGAAGAATTGGTGAAAATGGCCGACGACCAGCAGGCTGATTTGATTATGATGGCTGGGGATGTGTACGACTCAGTCAATCCTTCGGCCGCCGCAGAGCAATTGTTTTATGAAGCATCTGCGCGTCTTACAGCTGAGGGAAGACCGCTCGTCGTCATTGCCGGCAATCATGATCAGCCAGAAAGGGTATCCTCGGTCACCCCGCTGGTGAGCGGACGCGGAATTACATTGCTGGGACTGCCT
Source organism: Paenibacillus sp. TSM33 (assembly GCF_056099025.1). Classification (NCBI taxonomy): domain Bacteria; kingdom Bacillati; phylum Bacillota; class Bacilli; order Caryophanales; family Paenibacillaceae; genus Paenibacillus; species Paenibacillus sp. TSM33. Next base: position 1,018,821 of record NZ_JBLZXB010000017.1, on the reverse strand, counting down.
CATGGGGAAGCTGTGCGCGTTCGTACACCGCGAACGGGCGATATGGCATGTATTGCTGCCTTGCCATATCCCTCTGAGTCTCGTCTGAATGAGCTATTGTCTGAAGACGGGGATGAAACCATATTACGCGAGGCATATAGCCGTCGTGTAGGGATGCTAATGTCACAGCTGGGTACAGCGTTTCGGCCCGATACTGTTAATTTGTCGATGAGCCATATATATGTGCTTGGCGGGCTGGAGTCGGATTCGGAACGCCCCATTCAGGTCGGGGGAGCCTATACCGTAGATCCGTCTGCTTTGAGCATTGGAGCGCAGTATACAGCCCTGGGACATTTGCATCGTCCCCAATATGTGAAGGGCGATGGGCTGATGCGTTATAGCGGCTCTCCGCTGGCTTATAGCTTTTCCGAAGCTGGACAAGCCAAATCAGTTACGTTAATTGACGTGATTGCTGGCAAGCCAGCACAGGTTGAGGAACTGTATATTACCAGTGGACGCCCATTAGTGAGATGGCGCGCACGGGGAGGTCTGGAGGAGGTATATCGCTGGCTGGATGAAGGACTGGATGCTGATGCTTTTATTGACCTGGAAATTACGCTGGATGAAGCGATGTCGATGGGAGATATTCAACGGCTGCGCAAAAGCCGTGAAGGCATCATTCATATTCGTCCCGTGTACCCAGAAATGGCTGCGGCACAGTTGGAACACCAACGTTCAGAATTGCCGGTTCATGAGCTGTTCCGGGCGTTCTATCAACGACAGACGGGCGGAGCACAGCCGGATGACGGATTAGTACAGTTATTTCTGGAACTGGTAGAACAGGATGATGCAAGAGACCACGCTGAGGAGGATGAAGTATGAAACCGATCCTTCTGAAACTGGCGGGGTTGCAAAGCTACCGGGAGTCGCAGGAAATTCGCTTTGACGATCTGACCGAAACGGGACTGTTCGGAATTTTTGGTCCAACGGGTAGTGGTAAATCAACGTTGCTGGATGCTATTACGTTGGCCATGTACGGTAAAGTGGAGCGGGCGGTGAATGGTACACAAGGCATTATGAATCATGCCGAGGACACGTTGTCTGTAGCATTTACGTTTGAATTAATGTCAGCTCAAGGACCTCGCCGTTACCGTGTAGAACGACGTTTCAAACGCGCAGGAGGCGTATCGGTTAATAATACGCTTAGCCGTTTTATTGCATATACAGAAGACGGCGAGGAAGTGCTTGCTGACAAGGTTCAGGATGTGACACGCTGTGTGGAAGAGTATATCGGCCTGAAAATGGACGATTTTACCCGCGCGGTCGTATTACCGCAGGGAAAGTTTGCGGAATTTTTGTCTTTAAAGGGCAGTGAGCGCAGACAGATGCTTCAGCGTTTGTTCCATCTGGAGAAGTACGGAGATCAACTTGCTCAGAAGCTGAGCCGCCGTGTGAAGGACAACGACATCGCCCTGAAATCGTTGGAAGCGGAGCAGCAAGGGCTGGGGGATGCGAGTGCTGAAGCGCTTGAGCTTGTAAAGCTGCGCCTCCAAGAAGCGATTGACCATGCAGAGGCCTCGCGCCGCGAGCTAGAGCGTGTTTCGCGGGAAGCGGAGACGCTGAACAAAACACGGGAACTGGTCATCGAGCTTAGCCAAAGAGTGAATGAGTTGGAGGAGATAGCAAGACAGGAACCAGGCATTGCTTTGCTGGAGCGCAAGCTGCGACAAGCATCTGCAGCGGAGGCGTTGTTGCCTGCACTGACGGATTGGAAGGAAGCCGTTGCCGAAGCAGAAAAACGGCAAAAGAATGCTGAACAAATGGCAGTCCTGGCTACCTCCGCAGCGGAGGCGGCGCTTGTATCTGTGCAAGCAGACGAGCAGGCCCGGCAAGCACTCAGTGCCGAAGAACCAAAGCTATTGCTTCGGATCGATCAACTGGAGCAGGCACTTCAACTGGAACGTGATACGGAAGTGCTGCGGACTGAACGGGAACGTTTGGCGGCCGAACTGGCGCATAGCGAACAAACCCTTGCAGAGCATGCCGCAGGTCTCGCAAAGGAACAAGAGTTACAGACACGAGGTTTAAAGCGGCAGCAGGAGCTTCAGCAGGAGTTGAAGCAAAATGAAGTGCGTGCAGATGAGCGGGGTATGCTGCAGGAGGCTGTGCAGCGGCTACAACAGCTGGAGACAGCGCATGAGCAATGGCGTGAAGCTGAACAGGAGTATTTGGCTCAGGAGAAACGGCTTGCACTAGCAGACGAACGTCTAAAGCTAATGGAGCAGGAGACACAGGAGACGGAGGCACGGCGTTCTGTCTTTGCTGCACAGGTGGCTGAAGGCATTGAGGCGTTGCTGGCGCTGGATGCGGAAATTACAGCCGATGTGTCGGCACTGGTTACCGAGGAGGAGCAGCTGCGTCACGAGCTCCGTGCCGATGAGCTCGCGCGTCTCGCACAGCATCTTGCTGCCGAGCTGCGTGAAGGAGAGCCATGCGCAGTGTGTGGCTCTCTGCATCACCCCGCACCAGCCGCTGGTGCGGCCCATGGCGCGGATTCAGCCGCGCCAGATGAGCTGCACCGCCTGCGGCTCGGCTTACAGGAGCTGCGTCTCACGCTGCGCCAGCAGTTGCACGAGCAGCGCAGCCTGCTGGCGCAGCCCGCAGCCACAGACAGCGGCGCTGCCGCCACGGGCGAGCCTTTTACGCCTTCTGCTGCGGCTGCTGTGCCACGCGGTGTCGCCGAATGGGCGGAGCGCTGTACAGCGCTGGAGCATGCTGCGGCTGAGCTGGCAGCTCGTGCGCATACGCTGCCTGCCGAGGCACAGGCACTGCGCGAGGCAGACGCCGCAGGACAGCAACGCCGTATCCGTGCAGCCGCCGAGCAGGAGGCGGCGGTTGCAGCACTGGCGCAAGCGCGGAACAAGCGCGAGGCATGTACCACGCGCAGCGAGGGGCTGCGAGCCGAATGGGCGGTACAGCTGCCAGATGTCGGCCCGGACCAAGCTGCCGAGCGTTATCGCGCTATGCAAGAGCGTGACCGACGTGCGGAGGAGCTGCGATCCCGCCTGGAGACGAGCGTGACCTTCCTCGAAGAAAAGGCAGCGCGTGTACAGCAGATACAGCAAAGCATCATCGAGGAAGACAAAATCATTATTGCCCGTCGTACAGGGCTTCAGAGCAGAGATGATTTGCTGCGTGAAAAGCTGGAACAGCTCCGAAAGTGGGTTGGAGAAGGCCAAGCAGCCTCATTGCTGGAAGAAGCGACCTCACGCTTGTTGGGACTGAAAAACGGAGCCGAAGCCGCTGCACGCCGCCGTACCGAAGCGGAAGAACGCAAGCAGCAGGCTGTTCATGCTTCACTAATAGCGCGGCAGGCCTCCGACTCGGCAGAAGAAAGACGGCAGACGGCAGAATCCCGTTGGAGCAACCGTCTGGAAGCTTCCTCTTTTGCTACGGAGGCAGAGGTCATGGAATGCTGCTTGGAACCAGAAGAAGCCGCACGCTATGAACGTGAAGTGAATTTGCACCGAGAACGGGAGAAGGAGCTGTCTTCGCGCTTAAAACATGTCCAAGAGCAGCTGAATGGAGCAACACTAACAGAGGAACAGTGGGAAACGATCACTGCGAGGTTGCGTGATTGCCGTGCACGCGATGAAGAGGCGCTTCAGAATCGCGCCAAGGCTGAGCGTGATTTAGAGGACTTGCAGCGTCGGCATGTCCGCTGGATGGAGCTGGAGTCCAATCGTTTACATCTGCGTAGCGAGGCAGAAAAAATGTCCAAGCTCCAGTCTGTTTTTCGAGGCAATGCCTTCGTTGAATATATTGCCGAGGAGCAGCTCATGCAGGTCAGCCAATCCGCTTCACGCCGCCTGCGTTTTCTGACTAAGCAGCGTTATGCGCTAGAAGTAGATTCCAGTGGTGGTTTTGTCATTAGTGATGATGCCAACGGTGGTGTCAAACGTCCGGTATCGACCTTGTCCGGCGGCGAAACGTTCCTGACCTCTTTGTCGCTTGCGCTTGCGCTGTCGGCTCAAATTCAATTGCGGGGCCAATACCCTCTACAATTTTTCTTTCTGGATGAAGGTTTTGGAACATTGGACCCTGAACTGCTTGACACAGTGATTACCTCGTTAGAAAAGCTGCATCACGATCAATTATCTGTTGGTGTGATTAGCCATGTACCCGAGTTGCGGGCCCGGCTCCCACGCAAGCTGGTCGTTCTTCCCGCAGAGCAGGCTGGTGGGGGTTCTCGTGTAGTTATGGAAACATTTTGAAACAATGTGATACGGATCACAGATACAGTTTCAAACTATTGTTATAATACAGCTAAGCCGACAAGTTAATCATACAGCACCCCGGCGGACGTATGCTGCGGAAGAAATCTTCCCGTCATACGTCCGTTCAGAGGGGCTCTGCCAAGAGCTCCCGGGGTGCTTCTTTTTTTTTGCAATCCGGAATTCGCCCAATTTGATGTAGCACATAGCCCGTTTTTGAATAACATACGGTATACATGTAAGAGCCTAGGAGGAAACGACCATGGAAAAAAGCATGACAACCGAAAATGTTGCAGCACCGAAACAGATGGATGCTAAAACACTATGTCAACAGCATATGCATCGTTATGTATGCGTATGGGTGAAGGACGGGACAATGTATGACGGAATTGTAGAGCATGTGGATGATGAAAAGATATACTTAGCCGTTCCTATGGGTGGAGAAGAAATGGAAAATGTTAATCTCCCATATCCGCCCAACAATTGTGGATGTGGCTCCCGTGCTTATAGCGGTTATGCATCTTATCCTCCATACCCTTATCCGTACCCTTACCCTTACCCAGTCCCAGTACCCGCCTATGCGTACGGATTTCCATACGGACGTCGCCGCTTTAATCGTTTGATTCTGCCACTTGCTGCGTTGACAGCGATTAGCTTACTGCCTTACTACTAATCCGATCTCCTTCGTTGCCTGACCATCGTTCTACTCTCTCCCGCCTACAGCTCTTGTACAGTACAAGTGGCTATATAGGCGTATCCATACATCATCACTAAGTAAGGCTGCTTCTTCCAGCATGAAGAAACAGCCTCTTTTTCACATCTACCGTCTCAATATGTAAATGAGCTATAAGGTTACAGCCTTCGGTGAGGTTACAATGATTTATGGATGACAACTGTATGGGTACAGTTTAATGAAAAGAGGTATCCTGTTTATCTATAAACCATGTTAACATCAACCTTGTACAGAAATATAAGAATGAATAAGCGTATAAAGAGGATGTACAGAACAGGCAGGAGGGTGTCGTGAAAAAATATGTTTCGGTTTTATTAGATATAGAGCTTAAAATTCGCGAGGGACAATATAGATCTGGTTACAAGCTGCCATCGGTCCGTGATGCTTCGGAGCTATACAAGTGCAGTAAAAGCACAATTCTGCGAGCTTATGCTGAGCTTGAAAGAAAGCATGCCATTTATTCCATACCGCAAAGCGGATACTATGTAGTGGAAAACCCCAGCGATGTACACCATAGCCATATTTCAGACTACGTTGATTTTGCTTCAGCATCCCCGGATTTAAACGTATTTCCATATCTGGATTTTCAGCATTGTCTAAATCAGGCTATTGATACCTACAAATATCATCTGTTCACTTACGGGGATTCGCAAGGATTGGAAACATTACGACATACGCTCGTCTCTCATTTGGCTGATACTCAGGTGTTTGCAAAAACAGATCGAATTATCGTTACCTCAGGTGTTCAACAGGCATTAGAGATACTCGCAAAAATGCCGTTTCCCAATGGCAAAGAAAAAATTTTGGTCGAACAGCCCAGCTACGATATATATTTGCGTTTTTTGGAGGAAGAGAGCATACCCGTCAATGCAATTGCACGGACAGCGGAAGGTCTGGATTTTCATGAGTTGGAGAACCAATTTAAGCGGGAGAATATCAAATTTTTTTATACCATGTCAAGGCATCATAATCCTCTGGGTATCTCATATAACACGGAGGAACGAAAAACGATAGCTGCCTTGGCTGCCAAATATGATGTGTACATCGTAGAAGATGACTATATGGCTGATTTGGGAGTTGATCATCTTGTTGATCCCATTTATGCATACGATCAGACAGAGCACACTATTTACTTGAAAAGCTTCTCAAAAATCATTTTCCCTGGCTTGCGATTAGGGGTTGCGGTACTGCCAGAAATGCTATTAAAGACGTTCAGTACCTATAAAAGATATGTTGACACATCCATTTTGTCTCAGGCAGCACTTGATATCTATATTAAAAATGGAATGTATGAACGTCACAAACACACGATATCCAAACTGTATTCGGAGCGCGTTCGTATTCTGAACAAGGCGGTGGAACGATACAATCAGTCCGGGTACATTCAAACTCCAGCTGTAACCTCAGGTGTTTATACGCAGTTTAAGCTGCCCAGGACGGTAAATTTGGAACGTTTGATACACAGTCTTAACGCGAGTAACATCCAAGTTGTAGCGGGTAAAGGCTTTTATTTATCAAGCTACAGGGAACAAGAGAAATTTTTGCGCATAAGTATTTCGCGTGCACAGCCAGATCTAATTGATAGAGGAGTTAAATCTATAATAGAAGAAGTTAGTAAGGGAAACTGGTATTAAGCCCCATTTTCCGTTATGATGTATATAGAAACATAGGTATAACCAATCATGATTGAATATGTTTCTGTTTGGTGTGGAAAATACATAACTTTGAATGCCGAGAGCAAGGACTGCTTGTGTTTAATTGCTTATGATCGGCTCACTGCCAAAGGAGGGTTTTGAATGGACGATCTGTTTTTGAAAATTGTGGATGGAAGCATCCCCAGTAAAAAGGTGTTGGAAACCGACAATGTGCTCGCATTTCATGACATCCAGCCTGCGGCGCCAGTACACGTGCTCATTATTCCAAAAAAATACATTCCTTCAATGAATGCTGTAACGGAGGAGGATCTTCCTCTTATTGCGGAGATTCATCGTGTTGCGGTTGAGGTTGCGAAAAAGTTGGGAATCGCTGAGTCTGGTTATCGGTTGATTAACAACTGCGGTCCGGATAGTGGACAAGCGGTAGGGCATCTGCATTATCATTTGCTGGGCGGCGCCAAATTAGGTGCCCTGACAGGTATTTCGGACTCGCATTCTTAAAAATGACAGAGCTAGTCTTTTCAGTAATGCGGAAGTGACGGGAAAAAAAGTTTCTTCTATGTACTCATTTTTTCTTATAGGTTGACACCTGGTTTCTGTTTCACCTATAATAAAATTTGATGAACCGTGTTATTGCTCTTGGACGGTCTGGTCGGAGGGAGGGAAAACTGGTGTCTGAAACTAAAGTTCGCAAAAACGAGACAATTGATGCTGCACTTCGTCGCTTTAAACGTTCCATTGCTAAGGATGGCGTATTGGCTGAGGTGAAGAAACGCAAGCATTATGAAAAGCCAAGCGTAAAGCGCAAGAAAAAGTCCGAGGCTGCTCGTAAGAGAAAGTTCTAGGAGGATCTAAGTAATCATGAATTTGAGCGAACGATTGAACGAAGATATGAAGCAAGCAATGAAGAGTAAGGACAAGTTCAAACTCTCCACCATTCGAATGGTTCGTTCTACGATTAAAAATCTTGAAATAGATTTGAAACGGAATTTGGACGACAACGAAGTGCTTGATATTCTGAGTCGTGAGATCAAACAGCGAAAAGATGCCCTCCATGAGTTTGAAAAAGCCGGTCGTGATGAACTTGCGACAAGCACTAAAGCAGAAATAGAGATCATCGCTCAGTACCTTCCTGAACAACTTTCTGAAGAAGAAATTAAAGTTATTGTACAGCAGACCATCCAGGAAACCGGTGCTTCTTCAAAAGCCGAGATGGGGAAAGTAATGACGGCCTTAATGCCTAAGGTAAAAGGTCGTGCTGACGGTAAGCTCGTGAACCAGGCGGTTCAGCAATTTCTGCAATAAACCCTGCGACAAACAGGAAAACACAACACCCTCTGTTTACAGAGGGTGTTATTTCTATATGTGTGATGCCTGCCATAAAAGATAATGGTGAAAAACGCCTTCATGAAAGTGCTTCCCATAATTGTGTGAAACGTGATGTCCATTAGGGGCGTAAAGTATTTGACAGGCGTCAGGATTAGCAATATACCCAATAATTTCACATTAAATCCTGAAAACTGTATAGTTTGTCTAACGAAGTTTGGTATGCTGTAACAAGGAAAGATCGAAAGGGGGGGATGAAATGCATAGAGAACATCACCACTCCAGCCGCAAATTGGTCTTTTTAACGTTGTGGATTATGATATCCGTTCTGTTGTTACCCTTAGTTCATTCTGGATCGGCGACGGCTCAAACAAAGGGTGGAGCTGTGTTTGTTATACCAATTGATCAGGAAATTGAACAGGGTCTGGGCAAATTTATGGAGCGTGGATTTGCAGAAGCAGTTGATTCCAAAGCAGGTCTGATTTTACTGGATATTAACACTCCCGGCGGACGGGTAGATACAGCGGAGAAGCTGGGCAAACTGATTAAAGACAGTCCCATTCCGACCGTAGCCTATATAAAGGGCGAAGCGGCCTCAGCGGGTAGCTATATTGCGTTGAGTGCTAACAAGATTGCTATGAAACCGGGGAGTATTATCGGAGCAGCAGCGTTAGTAGACGGCAGGGGGAATGCTATTACAGACCCAAAAACGATAGCTTGGTGGAAGAGTAGCATGGCATCTGCCGCAGAAGCTGGCGGGCGCAATCCGGATATTGCTAGAGGCATGGTCGATTCCAAAACGACTGTATCTATCCCGGAGATGAACTTTAATAAGGAAAATGGCCAGATCATTTCTTTAACCAGTGAGGAAGCGCTGAAATTGGGGTATGCGGATCACATCGCGTCTTCGGAACAAGAAGTTATCCAGTGGATGGGCTACAGTACGGATGATGTAATCCATGTAGAGCGCACATGGGGTGAAAAAGCAGCCGAAATATTGACCAATCCGATCGTGCAGACCTTGCTTTTATTTATTGGTATCGCGGGTCTAGTTGTTGAACTGCTTGTACCTGGCTTTGGTGTGCCGGGAATTTTAGGTGTACTTGGATTTGGTTTGTATTTCTTTGGTAATTATATCGCTGGCTTTGCAGGTTCGGAGACGTGGCTGTTGTTCATTATCGGTCTGGCACTGCTTGTACTTGAAATGTTTATTCCAAGCTTTGGCATTCTGGGTATTTTAGGTTCCATCAGCCTTGTCGCGGGTGTAGTCCGTGCTGCATACAACATGCAGCATGCGTTTATATCGTTGGGGATTGCTTTTGCAGCGGCTGTTGCCGTGGTGGCGATCATCGCGGTTGTCTTTAAGGACCGAGGGATATGGAACCGTTTTATACTTCAGGAACGTTTAACGGCTGACCAAGGGTTTTCTTCGGTTGTGAATCGGGAAACGTTACTAGGTCAGAGGGGTGTCAGTCTGACCCCATTACGTCCAGCTGGAACGGTGCTAATCGCTGACGAGCGAGTGGATGTCGTAACGAATGGGGAGTTTATCGCCCCGGATATGCCGATTATCGTATCCAAAGTAGAAGGCGGGCGAATTGTAGTCAAAGCAGACGCAAGTGTCTAATCAAGCAAACAACGAAGAATCAGATTAATGGAGGATGATGCGAGTGTTCGAATCGGGTATTGTCAGCATTTTGCTGATTGCCGTAGTAGTGATTATTGTATTGAGTGTGTTTTTCAGTTTCTTCCCGGTAATGCTGTGGATTTCGGCGTTGGCTTCAGGTGTGCGGATCGGTATCATTACGCTGGTAGCTATGCGATTGCGGCGCGTCACGCCAAGCCGAATTGTCAATCCCCTCATTAAGGCTACCAAAGCTGGTCTAGGCTTGAATATCAATCAGTTGGAAAGTCATTTTCTCGCAGGGGGGAATGTAGACCGAGTGATCAATGCGTTGATTGCCGCGCAGCGCGCTAACATTCCGCTTGAATTTGAACGTGCGGCTGCGATTGATCTGGCGGGACGGGATGTCCTGCAAGCGGTCCAAATGAGCGTTAATCCGCGTGTTATTGAGACGCCTATTGTTGCTGCGGTCGCCAAGGATGGTATCGAAGTGAAGGTTAAAGCTCGTGTTACGGTGCGTGCCAACATTGATCGACTCGTCGGCGGTGCTGGAGAAGAAACGATTATTGCTCGGGTTGGTGAAGGTATCGTAACAACGGTTGGTTCCAGTAACTCGCATAAAGATGTGCTGGAAAATCCAGATTCCATTTCGAGAACCGTATTGTCCAAAGGTTTGGATGCAGGGACAGCATTTGAGATTCTATCGATTGATATTGCAGACGTTGATGTAGGTAAAAATATCGGTGCCTTCCTGCAAACAGAGCAGGCGGAAGCAGACAAACGTATTGCGCAGGCAAAAGCCGAAGAGCGGCGTGCGATGGCTGTAGCGCAGGAGCAGGAAATGAAGGCGCGTGTTGTAGAAATGAGAGCACGCGTGGTGGAATCCGAATCCGAAGTGCCTCTGGCAATGGCTGAAGCGCTGCGTAGCGGTAAACTTGGCGTTATGGACTATATGAATTTAAAAAATATTGAGGCAGATACGCAAATGCGTAGTTCCTTAGGCAAACCGAATGAGAACTCGGGGAATGATAACAAGAGCCGGGATTAACTGACGGGACGTAGCCAATGAATTAGGCGGTTAGGCGGTGAGTGATGAACTTTATCAGCTGGATCTTTGACCATTTGTATATCTTGATCGTGATTGGCTTTGCGCTGGTGTCCTTCTTGGGGAAAAGCATTCAAGGCGGAGGACGGAAATCTCCCCCGCGGCAAGGTATGCCTACCTTTGGTGGTGATCATGGTTCTCGCGGGTCCTCGACGTCGTCCAGACCTTTCACAACGGAACCTGAGCAAGAGCAACGTCGACAGGAGATTACTGGGGAACTGCAACGTCAATTTCCGAATGAACGACGGGCGGTAATGGAAGCTCGTCGCATAGAAGAAGTGGAAGAAGGGCTGGAAACGGAAAAACCGATGAACCGGGATGTATTAGATAACGGTTCGACTCTAGAGGATCGGATTCGTACTATGGAAGAAGAGCGGAGGATGGTTTTAGCCCGTCTCGATCGTATATCCAATGCGAGAGATTCGGGGGAAATCACAGATGGACTAGATCAAACTTCGCAAGAGCGTGGTACAGTGAATGCGGCTGACCTGCGTAGAGGTGTAATCTGGGCAGAGATATTAGGGCCTCCGCGTTCCAAGCGTTCCATGGGTGGAGGAAGACGTTAGAATGATAGTGATCCGTCACGGCTTTGGCTGTGGCGGATCTTTTTTTACGATGTTTTTAGCGATATAAACGTGCTGGAATAAAAAAAGACTTAACGACAAATGCTCTAATTACCTGACAACGAATGTGATGATCTCATATACACTACATATTTCTTACATTTGCTGTCATCTAAAAAGACGGCATATTGTCTAATTTGGAATCTCATTTGTGAAAATACGTATGTGAAAAATGATCAAATGTAACAATATGAACGAAGCTTTCCGAAAGTTGTTTTCATTATTTCTTTTTTATATATAATGTTCTCAACGATAGAACTTATGAAAATTTACTCCATATTTAGCTAAAATTTGATTTATATCGAGGTGATATTACAGGGGTATACAAAAAATAAAAATTTATGTTTAGGAGGATGGGGTGGATGGGGAATAGCTTGTTCAGAAAGAAGAACATTGATCAACTGATCGCTGCTACACATGGAGAAAAAGCACTTAAAAGGGAATTGGGTGCATTTGATTTAACAATGCTTGGGATTGGAGCGATTATCGGAACGGGAATTTTTGTTTTGACAGGTACGGGAGCAGTTACGGCTGGTCCGGGTTTGGTAATGTCTTTTGTGATTGCAGGGCTCGCTTGTTTGTTTGCAGCATTGGCTTATGCCGAGTTTGCTTCCACCGTTCCAGTATCCGGTTCGGTTTACACTTTTACTTATGCTACGATGGGAGAGCTATTGGCTTTTATTATCGGATGGGATTTAATTTTGGAATATATGTTGGCCGCCAGCGCCGTTTCTGCAGGTTGGTCGGGTTATTTCGTATCCTTTTTGAAAGGAATTGGTCTTCATATTCCGGTTGAATTCACTGCTGCGCCAGGAGCTTTAAAAGACCAAACTACTTATTTTAACCTTCCAGCTTTTTTAATTTTAATGGCTATCACATTCTTGCTTTATTTTGGGATAAAAGAATCAAAACGAATTAACAACATCATGGTTATTGTTAAAATTGTTGTTGTTTTACTGTTTATCATTGTTGCTGTTAAATATGTAAAGCCAGACAACTGGACACCATTTATGCCGTTTGGGTTCAGTGGGGTGTTTGGAGCCGCAGCCCTTGTGTTCTTTGCTTTCATTGGCTTTGATGCCGTTTCATCAGCCGCTGAAGAAACCAAAAATCCAGCTCGTGATTTACCGCGTGGCATTATTTTTTCACTTGCTATTTGTACGCTTTTGTACGTGATTGTTAGCGCGATTATGACAGGTATTGTACCGTTTATGCAATTTGATGGTATCTCCCATCCAGTGTCATTAGTTTTGCAGGTTGCCGGTCAGAATTGGGTGGCGGGTATTGTAGATATCGGAGCCATCTTAGGGATGACAACGGTCATGCTGGTAATGCTATATGGTCAAACCCGTATTATGTTCGCGATGTCACGTGACGGATTAGTCCCTAAAGTATTATCGAAGGTTCATTCCAAATATAAAACACCCTATATTAACACATTGTTTTTTGGTACTTTATCTGCATTAATGGGCGGGGTGATTCCGCTGGATGAGTTAGCAAGCTTGGTGAACATTGGAACCTTATCAGCATTTATTCTAATTTCGGTCGCTGTCATAGTGATGAGAAAAACACAACCCGATTTACCAAGAGCCTTCCGATGTCCTGGTGTTCCATTTATTCCAATTCTGGCTATCATTTCATGTGGGGTGCTTATACTTAATTTGAATGGTCAAACGTTTATTCGTTTTATCATTTGGCTTGTTATTGGTATGGCTATTTACTTTGTGTACTCCCGAAAAAACTCTCTTTTGAATCAGGATTCCGAAAACTAACCATTGCATACTGTGAAACTAAAAAGACAACCTTGTTTTGATATGAAAACGAGGTTGTCTTTTTTTATGTGAATTTTTAGAGAGTTATGGTCTTTTCCTCTTTAATATCGCAGTTGCTACGATTTGTAAGTTTAGCCTCATAAATGCGATGACTGGATCATAAAATGTACAGTACAGATATCTGTGACGCTGGTGTAACAGCGTTCAGGTTGATCGAGACATAGGATGAAACCGAATGGTAATAACAAGCGATAAAAAAGCAGTGTAGCTGCCGTCAAACAACTATGGAGTGCTTAATGGTAATAACAAGAGATTAAAAAAAGCAGCATAGCTGCCATTAAAACAACTATTAGCCGTTGGATAACAGTTGTTTTAATGACAGGAAAGGAGATTTCGCCGTATGAGCCGGATGAGCCGCAAACTGCGAAAGTGGGCCAGCGAAACATTGGAGCTTCCGCAGGACATTCTATTTGACCTGCCGCGGTTAACCCTCATCGGCAGCCGCCAGCTTTATGTAGAGAATCACCGGGGTGTGGTGGATTTCACGCCAGACCAGCTCGTACTTGCACTTGCGCAAGGCAGGCTAAGAGTATCAGGCCATGATCTAATCATTACGTCTATCCTGTCAGACCAGGTAAGTGTAGAGGGACATATTACGGATATTCAATTGGAAGGAACGGAGGAAGGCTCGTGAAACATCCCGCTTTAGCAAAGCTGCGTGGCACGGTTACCCTAGCTGTCGAGGGCGAAAGTGTGGAAGCTTTCATTAATTTACTCACTGATCACCATATACCTGTTTGGAACGTGCGGCCAATGGGTACTAGACTTGCAGAAATGAACCTTCTGCTGCCGCACGTCTTCCTGTTGCGTCCGTTTTTGAGAAGGACAGGCTGCAAAATGCATGTTCTCAAACGTCAAGGACTTCCCTTCACTGCAGTACGACTCGCCAAACGCAAATTTTTTCTCGCAGGACTGGCCTTGTTCTGGATAGGCCTCCTGCTGATGTCATCGCTCATCTGGGACATTGAAGTGAAGGGGAATGACAAGCTTCCAACGGAATCTGTTCTGAAAGCAGCCCGACAGGAGGGGCTTTATCCGTTTCAATGGAGCTTTCGTCTTTCCAGTCAGGACAAGCTTTCACGCGCACTCATGCAGAAACTGCCAGAGGCATCCTGGATCGGTGTGGAAAGGCAGGGGACCTTGGTGACAATTCAGGTCGTTGAAGCTTCACAGCCTACTCCCCCGCCGCTCTACAGTCCACGTCATCTCATCAGTAAGGCGGACGCGGTGGTCACTGAAATTTTTGCCGAGCAGGGTCGTCCTGTTGTGCATAAAAATACGCGGGTTAAAAAAGGAGATATTCTGATTTCAGGAACGCTTGGAGATGAGGAGAATCAGCAACAGGTTGTAGCCAAAGGGGAGATTAAAGGGCTTGTGTGGCATGAATATGAAATTAGTAGTCCCATGGTACGACGCAGCAGCACATATACGGGTAATAGTCATGATCGCTTGTATCTGGTGCTAGGCAATCATGCGATACAATTATGGGGATACGGGAAAATACCTTATTCTACACATAAAACAACCGTTGAGCATGATCCGCTAACATGGCGTTCTTACAAACTTCCGATGGGCTGGATGAATGAAAGTGTAAGGGAGACCAAGATACAAGAGCAGAAGTTAACGGAAACAGAAGCCAAAATGTCAGGTATAGAAGGCGCACGCGCGGATATTTTAGCTAAATACGGCAAAGGAACGAAAATAATGAGCCAAAAAATTTTGCATGAGAAGAGAGAGAATGGTAAAGTTTATATGAAAGTACTGTTTGAAGTGGAACAGGATATTGCGGAAGAACTTCCGTTAGTTCATAACCAAGGAGAATGAGGCTATTTGGCAGAACAACAACGCAGCATACAAATTGCATTGAACAGTGCGGGAGAAGGTCAGGCGTTATTCGGCCCGCAGGATTCCTTTTTAAAATTGATTGAAGCAGCTATTCCTGCAAAAATAGCATCTCGTGAGGCAGAAGTTAATGTTTTTGGTGATGCTCACGAAGTGGAAATGCTCGAACAATTGTTCGATGTTTTGCTCCAGTTAATTCGTAATGGGTATATACTGACCGAAAGGGACGTCCATTATGCGATTGAGCTGGCAAAAGATCTGCGCGCTGATCAGTTGCTTGATTTGTTCAAGGGAGAAATTACGACGACGTTTCGCGGCAAACCGATTCGTGTCAAAACGATTGGACAGAAGCACTATGTAACCACGATTAAGAAACGCGATATTGTATTTGGGATTGGCCCGGCGGGTACTGGTAAAACCTATCTGGCTGTAGTACTAGCCGTAGCTGCTCTGAAAGAAGGTTCAGTCAAGCGTATTGTGCTGACTCGTCCTGCGGTAGAAGCTGGTGAGAACTTGGGCTTTTTGCCTGGGGATTTACAGGAAAAGGTTGATCCGTATTTACGCCCGTTGTATGATGCTCTATACGATGTGATGGGGCCAGAGCAGACGGCAAAAGCGTTGGAGCGCGGGTTGATAGAAATTGCTCCACTGGCTTATATGCGGGGTCGTACGCTGGATGATTCATTTATTATTTTGGATGAAGCCCAAAACACTACACCAGAGCAAATGAAAATGTTTTTGACTCGACTTGGCTTCGGTTCCAAAATGGTTATTACCGGCGATGTTACGCAAATTGATTTACCTCGTGGCAAAAAATCCGGTCTGATTGAAGCGAATGCGATTTTAAAAGGGATTGAGGAAATAGGCTTTGTCCAGTTTGCGGAAGAGGATGTTGTCCGTCATTCCCTGGTTCAAAAAATCATTGTCGCTTATGACCGTGTTGCTGAAAATCAAGCATAAGACCCTAAGCACAAGTATAGTGTGTATGATCAGAAAATGAATAAAATGAGCAGCATAGCTGCCTTGAAAAAGATGATGGAGAGGGATTGTTTTAGATGACCTCGAAGGAATTATCTAAAGGAAAAACGTTCCAGCATAGAATGAATGGATGGAAGTATAGCGTGGCGACACGCTATCTTCTGTTTTTATTTTTGGTGGTTCTTTTTTATGTGGGTTTTGCGTCCAAGCTGCTTCCCGAACGCTATGACATCCGGGTGAATCAACCGAGTGAAAAGGAAATTGTCGCTCCAATGCAGCTTCCTAACAGCAAGGCGACTTTGAAGGCCCAAGAGGAATCTGCTGAGCGCGTACAGCCCATGTATACCATTGTACCGATCCGCAATGATAACCTGATTACTGGTATTTTGGACCGAATTGAACGGCTTAATCAGGATGATCAGGTATCTAGAGCGGACAAGATTTCGATTTATAAGGATGAGATTCCACAACGTGCACGGGAATTCGTGCAAAATTTTGTGAATAACAGCCGCAATGCAGATGCCTATCCAGATAAGCTGCTGGATGAGGTGCTGGAAAAAACGAAAGAGCAAACGTACCGAATCCCAGAAGAGACATACATCAAAATTCCGCGACTTACTTCTGAGGATATTGCCGAAATGCGGCCCGTAGCCCGTGAGATTGTGACAGGATTGATGAATGATCAAATTACGGATGCCCAGACGGCCCGAGCCAAGGTAGCTGAACGGGTGAGTACAAGCTCTCTTACTAAACGTACCTCCCGGGAGGTTGTTCAGGAACTTGCAAGGCTTGTGATTACAGCCAACAAGTTTTATGATGATACAGCTACGAAGGACGCTAAAGTACAGGCTCGTGAAGATACACCGACAGTTTACATTAAACAGGGTGAAGTACTCGTTAAAAAGGGTGAGATTATTACCCAGGAAATCTATACCCTACTTGATGAGAACGAGCTACTCAAAGATAAAATCAACTATTGGCCACAATTCGGCCTGCTGATGTTGTCTATGATGCTGGCATTGGGTCTGTTTATGTATATTCGTCAATTTCAATCACGAACACGAAACTTCAAGTATAATAATGCACAGTTGCTCATGTTGGTGTTAATCTTTGTGATTACAGTGGGGGCCATGCTGTTAATTTCTATACTGCAGACTAGTGAACGATCCTACCTCGGCTATCTGGCGCCTATCGCACTTGGAGCTATGCTTGTAACGTTGTTGCTTGATATGTCGCTGGCATTCGTATGTGCCATTATATTCAGTATATTGGCAAGTGTTATTTTGAATGTCCGTCAGGGACAGATTTTTGATTTTAATTTTGGTTTTTTTGCCCTTGTGGTCTGTCTGGCGTCGATTTTTTCTACCCACCGGGCCAGCCAGCGTTCAACGCTGTTCAAGGGATCTATTATGGTATGCCTGTTCGGGGCTCTGGCTGTTTTTTCTCTGGCGCTGATTGACCAAGGAAATTGGACTCAAACAACGACACTGTATGGGGTAGCCTTTGCTTTTGCAGGCGGTCTGGTTACAGCGATCCTTGTTATAGGGCTAATGCCATTTTTTGAATCCACCTTTGGCATCTTGTCGGCACTGAAGCTTGTCGAATTGTCAAATCCCAATCATCCATTGCTCCGCAAGCTGCTTACTGAGACTCCCGGCACATATCATCATAGTGTAATGGTAGGTAATCTGTCGGAGGCCGCAGCGGAGGCTATAGGAGCAAATGGGTTGTTGTGCCGGGTTGGTTCGTATTATCATGACATTGGTAAAACCAAAAGGCCTTCGTACTTCATTGAAAATCAAAATGGGATGGAAAATCCGCATGATACAATAGAGCCCAAGCTGAGTAAATCCATTATTATAGCCCATGCTCGTGACGGTGTGGAAATGCAATTGGATTACAAGCTACCCAAGCCGATTCGTGATATAGCCGAACAACACCACGGAACGACATTCCTGCACTATTTTTACCATAAGGCATTGCGTGAGGCGGAAGAACGGGGAGTGGAGCCTGACTTCACAGAGGATGATTTCCGTTATCCGGGACCGAAGGCTCAGTCCAAAGAGGCTGCTGTAGTAGGAATTGCTGATAGCGTGGAAGCAGCCGTTCGTTCCTTGCGAAAACCTACGGTGGAGCAGGTAGAATCCATGATTGAAAAAATTATTAAGAGCCGTCTTGATGATCACCAGTTTAACGACTGTGAACTGACCATGAGGGAGCTTGATATCGTGGCCCAAACTCTTAAGGAAACAGTAATGGGAATTTTTCATTCCCGTATTGAATATCCAGAGGAAAGACCTAAGCCCGAAAGTGGAAAAGCTTAGTATTACTTGTGCATGAAGCACAGCTAAAGCATTAGAATTAAAAGGAGCGGTTGGCATGGGCCTTCAATTAGCTTGGAATAATGAACAAAACGATATGGTAATTAACGAATCGTTGATCACACTACTGAACACCTTATTAGAGGAGGCTGGCAAAGCGGAAGGGGTTACAGGCGGTGAGGTTGCTCTTACTTTCGTTAATGATGATCAAATTCATGAGTTGAACAGGGATTATCGCGGGATTGATCGTCCTACTGATGTGTTGTCTTTTGCTATGAAGGAAACACTGGATGAAGAGCTTGAAATTATCTACGAACCAACGGAAGAAAATCCTTTAAATGATGTACCGGATGTTCTGGGGGATATTATTATCTCTGTACAAACAGCCCAATCTCAGAGCGAAGAATATGGACATTCAATTGAGCGCGAAATTGGATTTTTGTTTGTTCACGGTTTTCTGCATCTGTTAGGCTATGATCATCAGGACGATGCAAGCGAAGCGGAAATGATGGGTAAGCAGGAAGCTGTGCTGGCTCAAGTGGGGTTGACACGGTAATGAGACGTCAGCCTTGGAGAATGACCTTTCGCTATGCCGCAGAAGGCGTGATATACGCTCTGCGTACGCAAATAAATATGCGGATACATGCGGTCGTGGCGCTCCTTGTCATTGTGGCAGGGTTAATTCTGCACATCTCCCGGCTGGACTGGTTATTCGTGTGCATGGCCATTGCCATAGTCATGGTAGCCGAACTGATCAACACCGCTGTTGAAGCAGCGGTGGATCTGATCTCACCTGATATTCATCCGCTGGCCAAAGCGGCTAAAGACACCGCCGCCGGAGCCGTGCTCCTGGCAGCGGTTTTTGCTGTAATTATTGGCATATTTGTATTTTATAGACCTTTGTTGACGTTAATGAGTCAGCTGCTTTAATGAAAAGAGCAAAATAAAAATTAGGTGCTTAATCGCACTGGAGGAAATAAAATGGCTAAGAAACACTTTAAATCCGGCTTTGTTGCAATTGTGGGCAGACCCAATGTCGGAAAATCAACATTGATGAACCATGTCATTGGGCAGAAGATTGCCATCATGTCAGACAAACCCCAAACGACACGGAATAAAATTCACGGTGTATATACCACAGAGGACACACAAATTGTATTTTTGGATACACCGGGGATTCACAAGCGGCAGTCAAAACTAGGCGATTATATGAATCAGACCGCTTTTAATACGTTGGGTGAAGTAGAAGCGGTACTTTTTCTGATTGACGCTGCTGAAGGTTTAGGCGGAGGCGACCGTTTTATTGCGGAACAGCTTAAACAAGTAAAAACACCCGTTATATTGGTATTGAATAAAATTGACCGCATTGAGCCGGAAGCATTGTTGCCCCTGATTGAGCAGTATCGCAAGTTATATGACTTTGCGGAAATTGTGCCGATTTCAGCTAAAATGGGCAATAATGTAAACACCCTATTGGATCAGATTCAAAAATATTTGCCAGAAGGTCCGCAATATTACCCTGATGACCAAATTACCGACCATCCAGAGCAGTTTGTCATTGCTGAGCTGGTACGGGAAAAGATTTTGCACATGACACGTGAAGAAGTACCTCATTCTATTGCGGTTATGATTGAAGACATGAAGGTGCAGGATAATGGTGTGGTGCATATTATGGCTGTTATTTTTGTAGAGCGTGATTCCCAGAAGGGGATCATTATCGGCAAACAAGGAGCTATGCTCAAAGAGGTAGGCAAACAAGCTCGTCAAGATATCCAAAACTTACTAGGCTCCAAAATTTTCTTGGAACTTTGGGTTAAAGTCAAAAAAGACTGGCGCAATCAAGAACGTGTCCTTCGTGACCTGGGCTTTCATCGCGACGCCTAAAAACCGATATCGATATCTACGATCACTTTGGTCGTCAAAGGTTTATTGAGGTTAAATTGATATTAAATAATATGTATAGTTGTTGTAAGTATCATAAAAAAAGCCGTCTCGACCTCTACCACTGACATAAGTATTAAGTCTTTCGGTCACTCCAAGCGCCGCGCATAAGCGGCGCTTAACTTCTTGCTATCCCACCCTTTTCTTCCAGTAATGAATTAAGGAGTGCTTTTAAAAGAGTTACTGTAACTGTATGCACGTTGGAGCGGAGCGAAGAATTTGAACCTGAAGAAGCGTCAGCGTTCGTAAGATCAAATCATTTGCGAAGCGGTATTCCAGACCGCATACAGCAGTCTTTTTCAACATAATCCATTAATTTCATCGCATACTTCTTCCCTCTTCGCACCATCCTAATTTTGAGATGCAGACGTCATTTCCGAAGAAAGGATGAATACGATTGCGAGATTTTTCGTGGAAGTATTTTGCGATGACTGGAGATGTCGGTGCGTATCTGTTATACAGGGAGAGCGCCGTGATAGGGGAGCAAGACACGGATGAAGGAGAGTCGGACGAGCATGAAGAAGCCCGTGAATAGTGCAAACCACTGGCTTCTTCGCGAATGTTTGGGGGAAGAAGCATGCTTTACAGGATGGAAGGAATCGTCATCCGCAGCATGGATTACGGTGAAGGGAACAAAATTATTACGCTTTGCACCGAAAGCGGCGGTAAAGTAGGCGTTCTGGTCAGAGGCGCGAAAAAATCCAAAAGCCGTCATGCTGCTTTAACGCAGCCGTTTACGTACGGTGAATTTGTTTTTTTTCGTAACACAGGCTTAGGCACACTGAATGCCGGTGAAATTATCCAATCCCACCATACACTGCGCGAGGATATTACAAAGGCTGCTTACGCTTCCTATGCTTGTGAACTGCTCGATCGGGTGTTACAGGATGAGGAAACAGGTGCGTTTTGGTTTAAGCAGCTTAAAGCCTGTTTGGAGGCACTGGAGAGTGGCAAAGATCCGCTGATCGTCATGAGTATTTATGAATTTAAAATATTGCAGGCGGCCGGATATGCACCTCAGCTTGATGCTTGTATTTCAAGCGGTCAACAATGTGCTGATGAAGATATGTTTATCAGTCCAAGGCTAGGCGGGGTTTTGTGTCGGGGCTACAAGCATTTTGATCCAGCTGCATTGAGTGTTGCTCCACGTACGTTGAAGTTGCTGCGCTTGTTCGCTCAAATGGATTTGAATCGACTCGGCAATATCGACGTGAAGGAATCCACCAAGCTGGAGATCAAACATGTCATGCGTCAGTTCATGGATATGCAGTTGGAGGTCAAGCTGAAATCCCGTAATTTCCTGGATCAGCTTGATAAGTACGACATGTGAAAATACAGTGTTCTCTTGACTGCATCCCTCAAAACGTGTAATATCCTACTATATATCTCCTTTAGGAGCAGATGCATTGAACGAGAAAGTAACGGGATGTATTCTCTGTAATTAGCGAGTTGGGGACGGTGTAAGCCCAGCGGGAATTGTTCGTGAACATGGCACTCGGGAGCGTCTGAATGGACACGGAAAAGCGGATTACGATCTGACTGGTGATGTAGGATCTTAATCAAGTAGGGTGGAACCGCGGGAGTCAGCTCTCGTCCCTACGTCTGTACAGGCGTAGAGGCGGGGGCTTTTTGCTGTCTCTAGCAAGGCTTATGGGATAAATTAGCCCTGTACATATGAGTTTAATGGTTAGAAATCACCAACATTTTATGAAAATTGGAAAGGAAGCGTGTACCCATGAATTTTCAGCAGATGATTTTAACGCTGCAACAATTTTGGTCTGAACACAACTGTATTATTGTACAGCCTTATGATACGGAAAAAGGGGCAGGTACAATGAACCCAATGACGTATTTACGTTCAATTGGACCTGAGCCATGGAACGTAGCTTATGTTGAGCCTTCTCGCCGTCCGTCTGACGGACGTTATGGTGAAAACCCGAACCGCCTGTATCAGCATCATCAGTTTCAAGTGGTTTTGAAGCCTTCGCCTGATAACATTCAGGAATTGTATCTGGAGAGTTTGAGCCGTTTGGGCATTAACCCACTGGAGCATGATATTCGTTTCGTGGAAGACAACTGGGAAGCACCGACGCTGGGAGCCTGGGGGTTAGGTTGGGAAGTATGGCTGGACGGTATGGAAATTACCCAATTCACGTACTTCCAGCAAGTGGGTGGTATTGATGCCAGTCCGGTTGCGGTTGAAATTACGTATGGTATGGAGCGTCTTGCTTCCTACATCCAAGACAAGGAGAATGTGTTTGATTTGGAGTGGGTCAATGGAATATCGTATGGTGATGTTTTCCACCAACCTGAATTTGAGCATTCCAAATATACGTTCGAAGTATCTGATGTCAAAATGCTATTTACTCTTTTTAATATGTATGAAGAAGAGGCGAATAAAGCAATGGCGCAGCATCTTGTATTCCCAGCCTATGATTATGTGCTGAAATGTTCTCACACGTTCAACTTGCTGGACGCTCGCGGAGCAATCAGCGTAACGGAACGGACTGGCTTTATTATACGAGTACGCAATTTGGCGCGCCAGGTCGCTGCGACCTATCTAGAGGAGCGCGAGAAGCTAGGCTTCCCGCTGTTGAAGAAAGGAGGTGCGGCAAATGTCTAAGGATTTATTATTTGAAATCGGATTGGAAGAAGTGCCTGCACGTTTTATCCCGAATGCGATTCAGCAGTTGAAGGAACGTATGACAGCGTGGCTCGACAGCTCGCGTATTGCTTACAGTGCTGTAGAGGCTTACGCTACACCTCGTCGTTTGGCAGTACTTGTTAAGGAAGTAGCGGAGAAGCAGGAAGATATCAACGAAGAAGTTAAAGGACCTTCCCGCAAAATCGCACTTGATGAAGCTGGTAACTGGAGTAAGGCTGCTCTAGGCTTTGCCCGTAGCCAAGGTGTTGATCCTGAACAGTTCACGTTCAAAGAACTTGGAGGCGTGGAATATATTTACGCGACCAAGAGCAGCATAGGTGTACCAACGGCAGATGTGCTGTCCGAAGGTTTACTACACATTTTACATGCCATGACATTCCCTAAATTTATGCGCTGGGCGAGTTATGACTTTAAATTTGTTCGTCCAATCCGCTGGTTGGTAGCCTTGTTTGGTAGCGATATTGTTAATTTGGAGATTGCTGGCGTACAGTCAGGGAATGTGACAAGAGGACATCGCTTCCTTGGACAGGAGGCCGTTGTAAAAAGTCCAGCTGACTATGTCGAAGTACTTCGCAAGCAGCATGTCATTGTGGACATTGAGGAACGTCAGTCGCTTATTGTGAAGCAGATTGAAGCACTTGCAGCCGAAAAAGATTGGACGATTGCGGTCAAGGATGATTTGCTGGAAGAAGTGCTGTATTTGGTGGAAACTCCAACAGTACTGTTCGGAGGTTTTGACCCTGCGTTTTTGAACATTCCGAAGGATGTATTGATTACTTCCATGCGTGAACACCAACGCTATTTCCCAGTGCTGGATCGCACAGGAAAGCTGCTGCCATACTTTGTTACGGTACGTAATGGTGGCAGTCAATCGCTGGAAGTCATTGCAAAAGGAAACGAAAAAGTATTACGCGCGCGGCTGTCTGATGCCAAATTCTTCTATGAAGAAGATCAGAAGCTGGAAATTAAGGATGCACTCTCCAAGCTGGAAAGTATCGTTTTCCACGAAGAGCTGGGAACAGTTGGAGACAAAGTGCGCCGAATTCGCCGCATTGCCGATGCTCTGGCAGAGAAGCTTCGTGTTTCCCCAGATACTCAGGAATCGGTTAGCCGAGCAGCAGATATTTGTAAATTTGACCTTGTAACACAAATGGTCTATGAGTTTCCGGAACTGCAAGGTGTTATGGGTGAGGATTATGCTCGTAAGGCTGGAGAGAAGGAAGAAGTGGCAAGAGCGGTGTTTGAGCATTACCAGCCACGATTTGCAGGAGAAACGGTTCCTTCAACGAACGCTGGAGCGATTGTGAGTATCGCAGACAAAATAGATACCATTACAGGCTGCTTCTCCATCGGTATTATTCCGACAGGTTCACAGGACCCTTACGCGCTTCGTCGCCAGGCAGCGGGTATCGTGCAGATCCTGTTGGATCGTAAGCTTTCGGCTACGTTGTCTGATGTGTTTAATATCGCGCTCGATGTGCACAGCAACTTTGGAAATATGAAACGTTCCGCAGATGAAATACGTAAAGAATTACATGAGTTTTTCGGATTGCGTGTGAAGAAACTATTGTCCGAGACACTTCGTTATGACGTAGTGGATGCTGTGCTTTCAGCTGGATATGACGATGTTGCTTCCGTTGTTAACCGCGGAGCTGCGTTAATGACTGCTGTACAAACGGGTGATGTCTTCAAGGCAACAGTTGAGTCTTTTAATCGCGTAGGTAATCTGGCTGCTAAAGCAGTTCATAAGTCAGTGAATACGGGTGAATTTACGGAACAGGGCGAGAAAAACCTATACGAAGCATGGTATGGCGCCTATGAGTCTTATTGTACAGCTTTACAGGAAGGTGATGCGACACTAGCATTGACGCTTGCTTCATCTATTACGCCTGCGGTGACGGCGTTCTTTGACTCCGTTATGGTTATGGCTGAGGATGATGCTGTACGTAATAATCGTTTGGCATTGCTGGCTGCTATTGACTCAGAATTGAAGCGTTTTGCTGATTTTTCCAAGCTAGTAGTTTAAACGTCAGTTGTGGTAGTATGAACAACTTGAAAAAATGGGTATAAATATACGGAACGGTGTAAGAGTGATCTTGCAACCGTTCCGTATTTTACTCGAATACGGATGCGAGATGGGGGATGCTCATGGGAGGGTCCGGAAATTTCCCGGATGTACGGATCGTTGTTGACGGGGACGCTTGTCCTGTTAAAAGTGAAATTGCAGAGACAGCTTCCCGTTTTCATATTGACGTTATTATGGTATCTTCGTATGATCATCTCATTCAGGGCAGTAAAGGCGTAAGCGTTGTTAAAGTAGACCGAAGCGACCAGAGTGCCGATCTCTATATTGCCAATCATATCCGCCGCGGAGATATTGTAACAACCAATGATTATGGTCTTGCTGCACTTGCCTTGGCAAAAGGTTGTGAAGTGATGTCTTTTCGCGGAACGATGTATCGAAACGATTCGATAGACTTCATGCTGGACCGACGCCACACTTCTGCCAAAGAAAGGAAAAAAGGACGTTATGGAAAAGGTCCTAAACCGTTTACATTAGAGGATCGTGAAGTTTTTCAACATAAACTGACAAAACTTTTACTTCGCTTGCAGGAGAATGAGTAATGGTATCGAATTATATTTACGTGCTAAAGAGATGAAGGTGGTTAATATGAGTGCCGGACAAGGTAACATACCGGACGATATCATCGAGTCAGTTTTACAACATCATGATATTGTTGATACGGTAAGCAAGTACGTGCATTTGACCAAGCAGGGGAAATATATGAAAGGCCTCTGTCCTTTTCATTCCGAAAAAACCCCTTCATTCACCGTGACACCGGATCGTCAGATTTTTTACTGCTACGGCTGCGGCGCGGGAGGCAATGCCATCAAGTTTATGATGGAAATCGAAGGACTATCCTTTCCCGAAGCTGTCAGGACAATGGCAGAAGAAAGTCATATTCCGCTCGGCGAATGGCAGGGACGTGATTCATCGCATCAGCATCCTGAGTTGGACAGGCTGTTGCAAGCGTATGAACTAACTTCTAAGATGTACCATTTTTTGCTTAAAAATACGGAGCACGGCAAACCAGCAATGGAATATCTACGTTCACGGGGATTCAGTGACAAGATCATTGATCAATTCCAAATTGGCTATGCACCCAATCGATGGGATACGATCGTTCAGTTTCTAGAGAAGCGTTCTTTTGATCCTGTCGAGATGGAAAAGGGAGGGCTCATTTCTCCCCGACATGAGGGTGACGGATATGTAGATCGATTCAGAGATCGTATCATGTTTCCCATTTGGAATCGAAACGGAAAAGTTATTGCCTTTGCAGGCCGTATACTTGGCGAGGGGCAGCCGAAGTATTTGAACTCACCGGAGACCAAGCTATTTAACAAAAGCCGAACGCTGTATAATCTCCATCATGCTAAAACCTCAATTCGCAAGCTTCGTCAAAGTGTTCTTTTTGAAGGCTATGGCGATGTCATCTCGGCATGGGAAGCTGGCGTACAAAATGGAGTGGCCGCCATGGGGACTGCTCTAACAGAGCATCATGCTACGATGTTAAAGGGACTGTGCGACGAGGTTATTATTTGTTATGATGGTGACCGGGCAGGACAAGCGGCAGCGCTTAAAAATTTTCCACTGTTGGAAAATGCGGGACTTCACGTAAAAGTAGCGTTGGTTAGCGACGGTATGGACCCGGATGATTTTATCCGGCAATACGGCGCCGAACGATTTCAACGCCAAATTATCGAAAGTGCTGTTTCAACGGTGAAATTTAAGCTTATATATCTGAAAAAAAACCATATACTGCAAGAGGAAGAAGGAAGAATCGCGTATTCCCGCGAAGCATTAAATGTCATTGCACCTCTGTCATCCCCGACTGAGCGGGAAGTGTATCTGCGCGAAGTATCGGCCGAAGTCAAGGTGGATTTTGAAACCTTAAAGCAAGAATGCAATTTACTCCGCCAAACCCTGCAAAAAAAACAGAACTTTGGGGATAATAACGAAAATGGGTGGAATAATGGTAGGCATAAAAAAGGGCAGGTATCTACGCCCAATCTGTTGCCTGCTTACCATGTGGCTGAACGCAGGCTGCTTCACTGGATGATGCAGGATCTAGAAGCTGCAGAGTATGTAGAAAAGCATCTGGGGGACGCCTTTAATATTGAGGATCATGCAGCAATTGCTGCTTATCTATATGCCTATTACGCGCAAGGGAAGTTACCGGATACAAGCCGTTTTATTTCATCTTTGCAAGACGACCGACTGGAGAAGAACGTAAGTTCGATCATGATGATGGATGCTCCAGGCGTATGGGCACCGCACATTTTGGATGATTATATTCGTCAAGTGCGAAAATTTCCATTGCAGGAGCAACTGGATTTGAAGAGGGAAGAAATGAGAACCGCTGAGCGCTCAGGTGATTTTTTGCGTGCAGCACAAATTGCAAGCGAGATTATAGCCCTAGAGAGACAATGAACACACAGAGGTCGGATGTTTCTAGGAGGAGGGAGTCGAAAGATGGCGAATGATCAGCATACTGAACTGGAGACGGAATTAACACTGGATCAGGTTAAAGATCAACTGATTGAGTTGGGTAAAAAAAGTTCCTCTCTGAACTACAAAGATATCATGGAAAAACTGTCGCCGTTTGATCAGGACCCCGAGCAAATGGATGAGTTTTATGAGCAGCTGGGTGACTTGGGGATTGAGGTTGTGAATGATAACGACGAAGAAGTTACCAGATTGCGTCAAAATGACGACCCGGAAAACAATGACGGGGATGATTTTAATTTCGATGACGATCTGAGCCTGCCTCCCGGTATTAAAATTAATGACCCGGTCCGGATGTACTTGAAGGAAATTGGTCGTGTACCGCTGCTTTCTGCTGATGATGAGGTGGAGCTTGCCAAACGGATCAATAACGGCGATGAAGAAGCTAAGCGTCGGTTGGCTGAAGCTAACTTGCGTCTGGTTGTAAGTATTGCCAAACGTTATGTTGGTCGCGGCATGCTTTTCCTGGATCTAATTCAAGAAGGTAATATGGGTTTGATTAAGGCAGTAGAAAAATTTGATTACGAAAAAGGGTTTAAATTCAGTACCTATGCAACCTGGTGGATTCGTCAGGCGATTACACGCGCAATTGCCGATCAGGCGAGAACGATCCGTATTCCAGTGCATATGGTGGAAACGATCAACAAGCTGATTCGCGTATCGCGTCAACTGTTGCAAGAGCTGGGGCGTGAACCTACGCCGGAAGAAGTGGCTGCCGAGATGGAGCTGAGCGTGGAAAAAGTACGGGAAATTATGAAAATTGCCCAAGAACCGGTTTCATTGGAAACACCAATTGGTGAAGAGGATGACTCACATCTGGGGGATTTCATTGAGGATCAGGAAGCATTGGCGCCTGCAGATGCAGCTGCCTATGAGCTTCTGAAGGAACAACTCGAGGATGTACTGGATACGTTGACCGAACGGGAAGAGAATGTTTTGCGTCTCCGTTTTGGTTTGGACGACGGAAGAACCAGAACTCTTGAAGAAGTGGGAAAAGTGTTCGGTGTTACACGTGAACGTATTCGTCAGATTGAGGCCAAAGCGCTGCGTAAGTTGCGCCATCCAAGCCGCAGTAAGCGACTGAAGGATTTCCTCGAATAGAAGCGTAACATTGCGGACCTTCTGCGGCTTGAAGCGCGCAGAAGGTCTTTTTTTATCTCATGGCAGCCTTGGTGGAGGGGAAGAAGCTTGGACCAGGAGAAAAAACGGACAATACTGTTACATGAAATTGAGCATTGGCGGCAAAGTCGACTGCTCCCTGAGCAATATTGCGATTTTCTATCCAATCTGTATCGGGACGATGAAAATCCGGCACAAAGCCAGAACCGTAACAACACCGGGCTGCTTACATATCTTAGACACGGGCATGGGATCGCCTGGCTTCTTGGTTTTGTCATTATTTCCTGCATTTGTTTGATCGGTTTTTATTTTACCGCTTTTCCGTTGGCAATGCAAATATGCTCGGCAAGTGCAGCTACTGCGATTTGCTATGGAATGGCTGCGGTTTGGCGGTCTTCCGAAAAGAGTATGAGTGCAATGTTGAGCACTTTAGGCAGTGTAATTATGCTAGGTTCAGGTGTATGGATCATTCAGCTTCATCAAGGTGAAGCTAAGGTTTGGTTTTTAGTGCTGGTGGGTCTATGTGGTTTGATATGGTGTCTCGTAGGATTAACTTTGCGCATCAGCTTGCTTCATTACTGTGGTCTTGCTGGGCTGCTTTTAGTGTATGCGGTGCTTATAGGCCGCTATTGGCCTACAGCTACTTTAGTGATGCTTGAGGTATTTTGGATTTTACACGCAGTGTTGTTGATTGGATTAAGCTGGTGGGTACATCGCCGCTTTCCACGTCTTGCGTTGGTTTATTTTGCTATAGGCATAACCCTTGTGTTTATGGCGGAAGCAGACACGGTCGTCCTGCGCCATCAAGCAGCAGGGGAAGTGATGTTTTTTAGCATACTGAAGTTGGCTATTGTCGTAGGGATTTTATTTTGGACTCGAAAAAAATGGATTACGTGGGTGACGTCATGAAACTTTCTCAGCGATTACAATATATTTTGGAACAAATTCCTGCCGGTAGCAGATTGGCTGATATTGGCTCGGATCACGGACTACTCCCTGTGGCTGCAGTGCGCTCCGGCAGAGTATCGCAAGCTGTAGCGGGTGAGGTCAACGATGGACCATTGCGTGCGGCTCAAAAGCAGGTGGCTGAAGCAGGCCTTACAGATCGCATTGCGGTTAGAAAAGGGGATGGCTTGGCTGTAGTTAAGGTCAATGAGGTAGATGTTATTACGATAGCGGGTATGGGTGGTGCCTTGATTGCTTCCATTTTGGAACAAGGGAAAGACAAGCTTGCTTCAGTGAAACAGCTTGTTTTACAGCCCAACGTGGGCGAGGATATTTTACGACGCTGGCTAATTAAGCATCAATGGGTATTAAAAAATGAACATATTATGGAGGAAGACGGTAAAATATATGAAGTTCTGACGGCAGTACCTGCTTCTGAAAGCTCACTGAAACAGGATGAGCTGTATCGGGCATGGGAACTTCCTGGTAGTTCGCTGGTACTGACAGAGGACTTGTTAATGCAACTCGGACCGTTATTGGTCAAAGCACCAAATGAAACCTTTTTTTCGAAATGGCAATTGGAGATTCGCAAGCTTCAGGATGTACTGGCGCAAGTGGCACGGTCAGATCAGGAATCAGCGCAGCATAAGCAGGAGCAATTGCGCAAGCAAATTGAGCAGCTGGAGGAGGTACTTGCATGTTTGCCAAAGGACAGACAGTAACTAGCTATATGGAGCAGCTGGCCCCGAAATACTTGGCAGTTCCAGACGATAGAATTGGCCTTCAACTGGGTAGCCTACAAAAGGAAATCAAAAGCATATTAGTAGCCCTGGATGTCAATGATGAGGTTGTTGAAGAAGCGATCCGCATAAAAGCTGACCTCATTATTGCACATCATGCGATTATATTTCGCCCACTTAAAGCTTTGAACACGGACCAGCCTGCGGGCAGATTGTATGAAAAGCTGATCAAGAATGATATTGCTGTCTACATCAGTCATACGAATCTGGATACGGCTGAGGACGGCATGAATGATTGGATGGCAGAAGCACTGGGTATTCAAAGTGAAGATACGCTAGAGAATGTTCACACCGAGCAATTATTCAAGCTTGTCGTTTTCGTACCCAAAACACATCATCAACGTGTTCTGGATGCCGTACTGAATGCGGGAGCTGGACATATCGGCAACTACAGCCATTGCAGCTTTAATATTGATGGCTATGGAACTTTCGTACCAGGTGAAGGCACACAGCCATTTTTGGGTGAGCCAGGTAAAATGGAACGTAGTGAAGAGGTTCGTATTGAGACTATTGTACCGCAGGGGGTACGCAATAAAGTTGTCCAAGCGATGCTGAAGGTTCATCCTTATGAAGAGGTGGCTTATGACCTATACCCTATGGATTTGAAAGGCCGTACCTTTGGTTTGGGACGAGTGGGTAAGCTCAAGGAAGCCCGCACGTTACGGGAGTTTGTAGATGTTGTGAAAAACGGTCTCAACGTTAAGCATGTACGTGTGGTGGGTGACTTGGACCGTATGATCAAAAAAGCAGCCGTGCTTGGAGGCTCTGGCAGTCGCTATGTGAATAAATCGCTTTTCAAAGGCGCTGACGTATTAGTGACGGGGGATATTGACTATCACACGGCTCACGATGCCCTGATGGCAGGCATTGCTATTATTGACCCTGGACATAACGCAGAAAAGATTATGAAGCCTAAAACCGCAGAATGGATGCGCAAACGCTTGGCAGAAGGTCGATACTCAACGGAAGTATATGTATCTGAAGTGGACACCGAACCTTTTCGATTTTTGTAAAACCTGCACATCTATGAGAAAATAAAGGTGTACTAATACATTTTTTCGTAGGGAGAGGTTGTATGCGAACGTTGATAGCCGATTCTGCGATTCATGCCTATCCGGGCATGGTTGCAATTGTTACTTCCCGTTATGAGGGAGTAAATAATGTAATGGCCTCAGGCTGGCATACATATATCGGATCATCACCGGGCATGTATGGCATTTCATTGAGGAAGGAAACGTATTCTCAAGGACTGATTAAGAAAAGCGGAGGCTTTGGTGTTCAGTTTCTGCCTGCGCACAGATCGGAATGGATTCAGGCTGTAGGTACCTTTAGTGGTAGAGATGTAGATAAGTTTCAGCAGTTTGGGATTGCATATGAAGACGGGATTTCAGTGGATGTGCCTATATTGCTGGAAGCGTATCTCGCTTATGAGTGTAAAGTAGTGGATATTCATACCTACGGAGATCATGACTGGATTGTTGGCGAAATACAGCAGACCTACCGGGATGATGATCTATTCCTAGATGAGGACGTTCCTGATTTTAGTAAGCTTTCAATTCCGTTATACGTGGGAAGGTCTGCTTATTACGTGGCAGATGATTCATTACAGAGAAAGGTACATCCGTTTTATGTGAGCAAGTAAAAAGAGTGCTCTATAATTTACAATATTTACAGGGTTGTATCATGCACGCGTTCCCTGTATACTATGTAATGTTGTTCGGAAAGTTTAACAGACAATCGCTGGTGGCGTAAGCCACGAGAGGAAAGTCCGGGCTCCATAGGGCAGGATGCTGGATAACGTCCAGTCAGCGCGAGTTGAAGGATAGTGCCACAGAAATGGACCGCCGATGGCCGCTTGCGGCACAGGCAAGGATGGAACCGAGGTGTAAGAGACCCCGAGGAACGCTGGTGACTTCGTTCCTGGTAAACCCCATCTGGAGCAAGACCTAAAGGGACACAGCTTCTTCGCGAAGCAGCCTTAGCCCGAGGCGTGTCTAGGTTGGTCGCTGGAGCTGGATAGCAATGTTCGGCCTAGATAGATGATTGTCGCTTTTAGTGGGAGGGTAGTTCCCGTCTGTACCACGAATAGCACAGAACCCGGCTTACGGAAAACTTTCCCCACTGCAACACCTTAAAATGTATGAATCTATTTTATTAATGACCTGTTTGCATGAGAAATCTTTAATCCAAATGTATTTATTGCATTAAAAAGGGTGCGTCATATTCCTGTTGGAATGATGAAGCACCCTTTTTAATGTACAGCCGGATTACGCAAAATCCGTACATTTATAGAATGAAGCCCCCAGCATAGCACTGGAGGCTTCATTCTGTTTTTTTGACTTACAAATCCTGTGTCGTATAAACGTGCGAGGATGAGGTGTGCAATCAGCACTCTATTAACGCGCGTTTCTTACTACATTTTCCTCCATATACATCTTCAACGCCCGATCCAATCGGTCAACTGCTTTTGGAAGCAGGCTAGGATCGGTATGCGTGAAGTTGATTCGCATATGGTTGCTGCCGCTCAGGTCAGCATAGAAAACTTGTCCAGGCACAAATGCGACTCCTTCCTGAATCGCGAGTTGCAGCAACTGCTCAGAACGGAAACCTTCAGGTAAGGTAACCCACATAAACATGCCACCAAGTGCATCATTCCAAGTGATTCCTTCCCATTGGCGTTCTTTCATTAACGATGTAAGACGCAGCATACGAGTGTGATACTCAGCGGACACGGTACGTATATGTCCCTCCAAATCAAAGAAGTCCAACAGTTCATTCAAAGCACGCTGGTCAATACTGCTGGAGTGCAAATCAGCAGATTGTTTGGCATTCGCGGTTTTAACGACGATCGCTTGATCGGCCACCAACCATCCAGAGCGAACACCTGGAGCGACAGTTTTAGAGAATGTAGAAGTGTACATAACATGACCGTCGCCACCTAGCTGTTGATCAATAGAAAATAGGGATGGGAAGTTAAGGTTCTCATCAAATTTGAGTCGCCCGTAAGGATCG
The DNA here is from genome assembly GCF_056099025.1 of Paenibacillus sp. TSM33. Taxonomy (NCBI): domain Bacteria; kingdom Bacillati; phylum Bacillota; class Bacilli; order Caryophanales; family Paenibacillaceae; genus Paenibacillus; species Paenibacillus sp. TSM33. The sequence continues at coordinate 985,480 of NZ_JBLZXB010000017.1, read as the reverse complement.
TCTTCAAAAATTAAAGTTCCGTATTTACGGCATAGCTCAACAACGCCTGTTCTGCGTTCCATACTCCATACACTTCCTGCTGGGTTAGAGAAGGTAGGGATGACATACACAAATTTTGGCTGATGCTGTTTGATCTTGGCCTCAAGATCATCTAATTGCATACCGTTAGCGTCTGTATTTACACTTACAATGTTAGCGCCATAGGAATTGAATACCTGAAGAGCTGCCAAATAAGTAGGGGACTCCACCAATACAGTATCCTGTGGATCAAGCAACACACGTGAAACTAGATCAATGGTCTGCTGCGAGCCTGTAGTCATGAGGATGTTATCTCTGGTGACGGAGATGCCTTGGGATGACATGATTGCTGCCAAACGTTCCCGTAGAGGAATGTATCCCTCGGTTAGGCCGTATTGAAGTGCGGTAGTACCGTCGAGGCGGAATACCCGCTCATAGGCTTTAGCAACTGCTTCGACGGGAAAGAAGGCATCGGCCGGAAGGCCACCTGCGAGAGATAATACATCTGTTCCCTGTGTCAGCTTCAAAATGTCCCTTACCATGGACGAGCCCTGAGTACGAGCCATACCCGAAAATTTGTATTCCAATCCAATCATCTCCTGTGTTCTATACTGTGCTAAGAAATTTGTTGTATTATATCGATAATGAAGTATAACAGTAAACGTCTAAATGTAACAGTTGATTTTTGGAGGGAAGGGTTCCGATGCATATTGATCTCAGCCGTAACAGCAGTGTCAAATTATATTTACAGATTACCAAAACATTAGCGGATCGCATTCAGTCAGGGCTACTACCTCAAGGCACCAAGCTTCCCTCTATCCGTCATCTGTCCAGTCTGCTTGCGGTGAGTCCTGTAACTGTAAGCAAAGCGTATGCCGAGCTGGAGTCCATGAATCTGGTTACGTGTACACAGGGAAAAGGTTGCTATGTGGCGGAAGCTTCAGTACCGATTTATCGTGAGCGGACGCAGGATTTGTCTTGGCAGATGTCGCTCATCGATTATTTGCCGCGCGCGCAGTTATGGAGAAACTTTAATCATAGCCGAAAGGCTATCTATTCTTTTCATATAGCCGCAATACAGCCGGAGCTTCTTCCGACGCGCGAAATTATTGCAGATACCCAACGTTTATCCTCTGAACATTCCGATGTAATGGCTGCATATGGGACTTTTGAAGGTGATTTAGAACTAAGAGAAGTGTTCGCAGACCACCTGAGTGAACGCGGTATACGTATAGTGGCAGAGCAACTGCTTGTGACCAGCGGAGCTCAACAGGGAATTGACCTGGTGGCGCGTACGTTTGTTGGTCCAGGAGATGTGGTCTACATGGAAGCCCCTACCTATACTGGGGCCATTGATGTGTTCACTAGTCGTGGTGCCAAAGTAATTATGATTCCTATGGACGAGGAGGGGATGCGGATTGATATTTTGACACGTCTCTGTGATACCCATCCCCCAAAATTAATCTATACGATACCTACCTTTCATAATCCTACTGGTGTAACTTTGACGATGGCCAGACGCACACAATTACTAGATCTGGCTCAAAGTTATCACTGTCTCATTGTTGAGGATGATCCATTTTCCGACCTGTATTACAAAACAAAACCACCGCTTTCTATCAAGGCGCATGATCAATCCGGGCATGTTGTCTATATCAAAAGCTTCAGCAAAACTGTTGCTCCCGGCTGCCGTATAGCTTGTGTAGCGGCAACTGGGAGTGTAATGGATCGTTTAGTGGCTGCCAAGTCAACTACGGATTTGGGAAGCCCTCTATTAACGCAAAAAGCACTGCTACCCTTTATCAGAAATCGATTTGATCAGCATCTTGTCTCATTGCGGGAACATATTCGCGATCGTCTGACAGTCACATTGAATACGCTCCAGCGCTATGCTCCACCCGAGGTTGCCTGGTATGCCCCTGAAGGCGGTCTCAATCTATGGATTAAACTTCCCTCTACGGTGGATATTCCAGAATTGGAGCGAATGGCTGACCGTGAAGGCATTTCCTTTTTACCTGGGGCGGTGTGCTATGCAGGTGGTATGGACAGTAATCATATCCGTATTTCTTTTTCGTATGCAGAGAAGGAAACACTTAAATCAGGTTTGCGCAAGCTATGTCGTATGTTGGGCGAAATTCTTGATCATTCGGTCATTGTGGAACGAAAGCCTATTTTATAAGGGATAAATGTATTAGGGGGTAAACATCCAAGCACAGCATACGCCTTCTTAATATGCTGTACTAATTCACCGAAAGGAGTTGCACATCATGAGTCATTGCCATTACGACCCAGTCGTGTGCCCGCCGATCCAATTTGTAAATCATCAATTTTACCCACAGGTGGTGCCTGTTGTTCATCCGATTGAAATCATCAATCAGGCGCATGTTATACCTGTGCCCCACCACGTATTTCCGGTGGTTGTTAAGGACCCTGGTGATCCATGCTGTCATACTCGCAGTCATGGAAAGCGGCCTGTCCGTACCAGTTCCAAGCGTTAAGAAAGCCCAAAAAGGCAGCCATGGAGCAACATGGCTGCTTTTTCCAAAAGGAGGTATCCTAGGCTTCCAGTTTCTTTAATATGGATTTCAACTTGTCACTGAAATGCTGTGGATAGAATTGCAGGGGAACATAGGGACGTTGTGCTGCTTTCAATGCTTTATACACGTCGATTTGACCATATCCAAAATATTTGTCATGCCCTGGTGTGCCCAAATCAATTACGCTGTCTCTCATTAAATCCATTACCTCTTTATTGGTTAGATCAGGGTTAACGGATCGAATCAGGGCAGCTAACGCTGATACATGTGGACTGGCCATTGAAGTACCCGACAGCGCAGCATATTGATTCCCAGGATACGTACTGGCAATACTTGCACCTGGAGCCATGACGTCCACATAATCGCCGTAGTTAGAAAAGGATGCACGGTGCATAGAAGAATCTGTAGCGGAAACGGCAAATACTTCAGGGTACGCTGCTGGATAACCAGGTCGCTCTGTATTATCATTGCCTGTGGCTGCAACTAATACAACATCTTTGTCATAGGCATATTTGATCGCATCATGCAAAAATGAAGCTTGTGCATAGTTACCCAAACTCAAATTGATGACTTTGGCCCCGTGATCAGCTGCCCATATAATACCTTCTGCAACCGAGTAAGTTGTACCGGAGCCAGATTGGTCAAGTACCTTGATCGGCATGACCTTGTTGTACCACGTCATACCGGCGACTCCCTCACCATTATTTACGAGCGCAGAAATGATGCCCGCGACATGCGTTCCGTGACCGACGTCATCATAAGGCTTTTCGGACGGGTTTACCACGTTATACCCAGAAAGAATTTGGCCTTTTAGATCAGGGTGATCCAAATCGACTCCCGTATCTACAACCGCGACAATTACATCCTTGCTGCCTTTGCTTAGTTTCCAACCTCTGTTGGTTTCGGTAGCAGGTAGGTTCCATTGATAACGAGAAAAAAGCAGATCATTGGGTACAGAGCTGTCTGCATCGGCCGTCGTTTTCTCATTGGTTAGATACATATAGTGTGGCTCAGCATAAAGCGGGTTCCACTTTCGTGAAAAGTATTGTTTTAGCTCTTTAAAGTTCATCTTATCCGAATGAAATACATAAGTATAACCAAGCTTGCGACCTGGCTCACATTGCAAGTCTGCTGCAATTTCCTGTAGTTGTCGTGAATCAGGATTGTGACGGAAGCGAACGACAATTTCATTTTCAAAATAATGGCTTGCATTTTCGTTGTCGTGTCCCGTTTTGACCGTGATATCGTGCAATGTGTCGGGATGTACGGATTCGATTTTGTAGCTACCCTCTTTTGGATAGGGAATTAAACGCAAATTTTTTCGCTGGTGCTTCTCCACGTCACGCAATACTTGTTGACTGACTAGGGCAGCAACACCGCATGTTCCGTCAGCCGATGGTTCAGCCATGACGAAATATTTACCGCCCTCCACCTGAAAAGCAGCGGATTCATAGGATTTATTTTGCATGACGGAACGACGAGCTGCAGCCAAGCTGCTTTGGATTTGAGGATGAGCCAGCAGATTTGTCTGTGCTTTGTTGCCTGTGTAGGTGTTAGTCTTTCCGTCTCTAATGTGAATCCACTGGAGCGTATGAAGATGACTATGTGATTGCTGCAATGTATGGGTGAACTGTCTTTTCTGATCGGCAGTTTTACCATTTAGCTCCCGCATTACGTATTGAATATCCTGTCTTGCGTCCATCCGTGTGAGAGTATCCGTAGCGGACAGGTCCAAAGCCAACATTCCTTTTTTAAGCTGCTTCTCCTGCTGTGGTACCATCTTGGTCGTATATTCGGGCTGTGGTGTGTGGCGATGATCGCGTGAAGGCAGCATCAGTGTGATCAGAAGCACCCCGGCAGCTGCTCCGAGCAGGGGTTTTAACCATTTTCGCCGAGACATGGAACCGTCCTCCTTGAGTATTCATAATTTTATGGTTTAGCGTGAGGAGGTTGGCATGTTTTTATACCTTTCAATGCTTATTTGTGGTAGGATAAATACTGAAAATTACAGCTCTTTCGGTTAGAAGGGACTATTTTCGGGTAACCAATTGATGAACAAGCAACAAATAAGGGGGAGCTGCCTTGATGTCAGCAGTCAACGTACAAAAATTATGTGAGTCGGCGCAGGAGAGACTGAAAACTGCCGTAAAACGTGTGGAAACATTCCTCAATGAGCATGCTCTGCCGCAACTGGCTGTGGATGGTAATGAGGAGTCTATACTTTTTTACAAAGGTTTTTTGTCGGATCTCCGCCATGTCCTTGTTTTTTCCGAAGTATCCTATGAAAAGCTGGGTGTGGCTTTGCGCCGTGCCAACTTTGACGTCGATTTTGCGGAAAAGGCATTGTATAACGTATACCATGACTGCGTGAACAGCTTTTTTTATCCCAAAAATGAATCTTACGCAGAGGACGGACGCTATGCTTATACGGGACAAGATGCTATCCGCTTCCGTAAAACGCCAGTGCCAGCCGCACGCGAAGTGATCATGGACATTACGAAAAACTTTGAAGAATTGCGTGATGATCTGACTTATTATGAAAGTGATTATTTGACACAGCGCCGGATGCAGACTCGCCGTACTCATGCCTAAAGCATTCAAACAAGAAATTCATTTCTAATCAAAAACTAAAACAAGACAAGCAAGCCGTTTTCTACTTGTTTCCTGCCAGTTTGGAGGAGGCGAAGGGAAGCGGCTTTTTTCGTATGTCACCAACTGCCATATGCCATGAACGCATAGGTGCAGACGTGCGGGGGGACAATGAATCCGAGGTGATGATCATGAGCCAAGAGGCCAAACCAATCGTAAAGTGCAGCGTAGCCAATTGCCATTATTGGGGAGAAAACAACTTTTGCAAGGCAGATTTGATTATGATTGAAGTAGATGGTCATGCCGGGAAAAAATTTAAAGAAGAATACGCGGGCGAAAGCTTTAGTTCAGAAGAACGTGATAAGGCTGCAACGTCTGCCGCAACTTGTTGCCACACCTTTAAGCCGAAGTCTCTGTAAATTTATAACGCGATTCATTTCCATTTGGAGGTGCAGGAATTATGGAAGATCAGGAAAACGATAAGCATAAAAATAAAGAGCATGTTAGCCGTGAACGTGTAGATTATCCCCGTCACATTCAGGAACGCTCTGCCAAGCGCCGCCATCATCGTGAGGAATATGCAGCAGAGGTTGCTCCTGGCTCGCCAGCTGTGACCAGACATGAGAATAAGGGTGAAGAGCAGGTTATTAACAATAGTGGTCGTATTTCCGGCTATATTGGGCTGGCTGCTGGTATCGCATCATTGTTTATGTGGTCTATTGTGCTTGGACCCATTGCGGCAGTTTTAGGATTTTTTGCTTATGTAAATGGCAGTAAAACAACCGGTATTTGGTCGATTGGTCTTGGCGCACTGGCAACATTGAGTTATTTTGCTTTTATCCCGTTTGTGCGCTAATCCTGTTGGGTAACGGTTCCGTATCTTAGCTCCGCTGTCTTTTCGACAGAAACGGAGCTTTTTTTCATTAAAAAGTATGGAAGTACATAGTAAAAAGTTGTATCATAGCAATAACCACAAGCTATTTGGGATATAACAACTATAGAAAGTTGGGAACACCACATGCAAATTGATCCGCGCGTGTCCAAATCCATGTTAGACATGCAGCTGTTAAATAATATGAGTGCTACGACCCAGACGGGTACAGCGGATGCTTTTTCTGGATTGCTGGAACAAGTAGGTCAGCTGGAAACGGATGATGCTGTCACTCAAGAAAATTCAGGTGATGTTACCAGAGATGAAAACGGATTGCTCTGGCTTCAATTGGGACCTTCGAGGGGAACGGCATCACCATTGGCAGTCTATCCTGCTTCTTCCAATACGGCAACGGATGGACCTACAAAAGCTACAGCGTATGATAGTTTGATTAATGAGGCTAGTCAGAAGTACGGCGTTCCGGTAGCTTTGATTAAAGCAGTTATTGATACAGAATCTTCGTTTAATCCATCGGTTACTTCTTCGGCCGGAGCCAAAGGACTTATGCAGTTGATGGACGCTACAGCTCAAGGTTTGGGAGTTAGTGACCCCTATGATCCTGCACAAAATATAGATGCTGGCGTACGCTATTTGTCTTACCAGATTAAACGTTTTAACGGACAGGAAAATATGGCGTTGGCTGCCTACAATGCAGGTCCCGGACGGGTACAGCGGCTTGGTGTAAGTAATGATGAGCAGTTGATGTCAGTACTGGACAAGCTCCCTGTAGAAACGCAAAGATATATTACCAAAATTCAGAATGCACGTGAAAAATATACCATCTAAGCCCTATAGCTTATAGCATAAAAGTGCGTAATTTCAATTCGATTAGGTCCGCAGACAGGATCAATATGGGGAAAGGATGTCGCTGTAATGAAGCGGCCTTTCCCTGTTTTGGTCTTTTTTTGTTGTAGCAGTTGTGGGGCAGAAAGGGGAGTTTAATGAAATATTTTGATTATGCCGCGACAACTCCGCCTTTTGAAGAGGTGATTACAACCGTTGCCGAGGTAATGAGGCGCCATTATGGCAATCCGTCTTCCATGCATCGGTATGGAGAGGACGCGGATAAGTTGATTAAGCGCTCGCGCGAAGTATGCGCTGCAGCTTTGGGAGTATCTCCTTCGGAGATTGTCTTCACATCCGGGGCAACGGAAAGTAATAATCTTGCCGTTAAGGGAGCGGCTTTGCAGTATCAGACCAGAGGCAAACATATCGTTACTGTATCGACAGAGCACCCGTCTGTGTATGAAGCTTGCAAACAGCTAACAAATTTAGGTTTTGAGGTTACTTTTTTACCTGTGGATGAGGAAGGTCATGTGAGTGCCGAACAGGTTTGTGCAGCTGTTCGTAAAGATACGATTTTAGTCAGTATTATGCATGTCAATAATGAGACGGGAAGAGTGCAACCGTTGCATGATATCGGAGCTGCGCTGAAGAAACAGTTCCCTCGTGTCCTATTTCATATTGATGGTGTACAGGGGTTTGGAAAGCTGCCGGTTGATATCCGGGGGTGGCAGGCTGATCTGTATAGCCTTTCAGCGCATAAGCTACGTGGACCCAAAGGTGTGGGGTTGCTATTCGTTCGAGAAGGTGTAGAGCTTTTCCCACTGCTTAGTGGTGGCTCTCAGGAGCAGGGGGTTCGTGCGGGTACCGAAAATGTACCATCGCTTGTCGGTATGTCCAAGGCGGTACGGCTGGCGGGCGAACGACAAGCAGAGACAGCACAGCGCATGATTGAGTGGAGAGAACGGGTGGCTGAAGAATTGAAAACAATCCCACAACTGCGGCTGAACAGTGGGAAAGAAGCGCCGCATATTGTCCACTTTTCGTATCCGGGCATGAAGGCCGAGGTACTGCTTCATACGCTGGAGCAATTGGGTGTGGCAGTGTCCACCAAATCGGCTTGCTCTTCAAAATTAGCCGAGCCTAGCCGGGTACTGCTGGCGATGGGCCGCAATGAGTCAGAAGCAGCCGGCGGCATTCGTATCAGCTTTGGTGATGAACATACGGAACAGGATATCGACGAGCTCATACTCGCACTTCGACAGGCTGTAGCCAAGCTGGAATCCCTTGAAAGGTGGAAACGTTAAAATGCACTATGATATGCTGTTACTTCGCTTCGGCGAATTTACATTAAAAGGGAAAAATCGTGCTCGTTTTGAAAAGGCTGTACTGAAACACGTAAAGCTGTTGCTTAAGCCTTTTCCAAGTGCTTCTTTGCGCAAGGAATTTGGACGGATTTATGTGGTTCTCGGAGGAGAGCCTTATGAACAGATCATTCAAGTGTTGCAGAAGGTGTTTGGCATCACGACGATTAGCCCTGTCAAAATGGCGCCTGTTGAGTTAGATGCTATCATTGAGACGGCTGTAGCTTTAATGCATGAGCTGAACGTAGATGAGGGAACGACATTCAAGGTAAATGCCCGCAGAGTATGGAAGGGGTTTCCCCATTCTTCACAAGAGATGAATCATTTAATTGGATCTCCTATATTGCGGAATTTTCCGGCGCTGAGGGTCGATGTACGTCAACCTAATATTGAGCTGCGTGTGGAGGTAAGAGAGCAGGCGGCATATATTTTTAGTGATGTCATTATGGCTGTCGGGGGCTTTCCGTTAGGAACGAACGGCAAAGCTATGCTGCTGCTGTCCGGTGGAATTGACAGTCCGGTAGCAGGATGGTCATCCATGCGTAGAGGCTTGGAAATCGAATGTGTACATTTTTATAGCTATCCATTTACAAGTGAGCGTGCGAAAGAAAAGGTTATTGATTTGGCAAAAGTATTAGCAGGCTACGCGGGCCGCATCAAAATTCACCTTGTACCGTTCACAGAGGTGCAGACGGCCTTTACTCGCACTGGGCAGGATAATTTGATTATTACGCTAATGAGGCGGTCTATGCTGCGAATTGCAACGATGCTGGCAGAGCGTGAAGGAGCATTGGCACTCGTGACGGGCGACAGTCTGGGTCAAGTTGCTAGTCAAACGCTATCCAGCATGAATGTGATTGGTCGTTCGACGGAACTCCCCTTGCTGCGACCTCTCGTCATGATGGATAAGCAGGAGATCACAGAAATCGCTAAGCAAATTGGCACCTACGATTTATCCATTCTCCCGTATGAGGATTGCTGTACATTGTTTGTTCCCAAATCTCCCACGACCAATCCGAATTTGTGGGTAGTGCAGAAGATTGAAGCTTCTATTCGGGATTTAAATGCTTTAATCGATCAGGCTGTAGCTACAACGGAGACGGTTGTCCTTGAGGCAGGCGGAGCTATAGAGGGGCGTAAAGAGGAAGTTATACAGGAAGATTGGTTTTAATAAAAAGGGCAGACCCACAACAGTGTTGGGTCTGCCTTTTTATTTGGGTTGTGCTCTTGAAAACTCTTTTAGACGGCTTTTTCTCGACGGGCTACTGCTCTGCGATTTTGAAGATATCCTGTGAGCAAGATCCCAGCCATAACGGTGGCAATAAACAAGATACGCAGCGCCGGATGCTCCGTAAAATATGGTGCCAGCTTACGTTCTTCAGTGATCATATTAGAGGCTGTATAACCAAGCACAGCCGATCCTAAATAGATAATCCAAGGGAATTTGTTGATCAGCTTGATAAAAAGAGTGCTTCCCCATACAACAATCGGTACACTGATTAACAGGCCCAGCACTACAAGTATCAAATGCTGCTGGGCCGCGCCAGCAACAGCAATCACGTTGTCCAGACCCATTGCCGCATCGGCGACAATAATGGTGCGGATAGCACCCCATAGCGTTGTTCCTGCTTTAACTTCGGCATGGTCCTCTTGGTCCACGAGCAGCTTATACGCGATCCAGACTAGCATCACACCCCCGATGAGTAACAACCACGGTACTTGAAGCAACCAAAGTACCACAATAGTAGCTGCTATGCGGATGAGCAGGGCGCCCCCAGTACCGTATAGAATCGCTTTTTTTTGCGTTGCAGGAGGCAGCTTTCTGGCGGCAAGTCCAATGACAATCGCATTATCTCCTGCGAGCAGAAGGTCAATAAATATCACATTAAGCAGTAGCCAAAAGAACTGAATTACAGACATGTCAATCGTTCTCATCTCCCTGATTAAACATCCTCAAAAACATTGCATGTTGTTTATGTTAATACCCGTTTTTCGGAAATACGATTCATTATATTGCTGTTTGTTATTGAATTCAAGGTTTATACTCAACAAATTGGATATCAGTTATTAACAAATGATGACTTATTTGAAATGCGTGCAAGCATAGCCTCGTCCGATTTCGCATACATGTAGGATGGGGGTGTTTGTACATATGGAGCATATCATTTTGCTATTGAAAATATTAATGATTAATCTGGTGCTAAGCGGTGATAATGCAGTTGTTATAGCCATGGCGAGCAAAAACTTGCCTGCAAGGCAGCGAAGTCAAGCGATATGGTGGGGGGCAGTCGGTGCGGTCCTTCTGCGCTGTGTGTTGACTTTTGTAGCTGTCATTTTGCTAGGTATACCTTTTATTCAGGCGGCGGGAGGGTTACTTCTGTTATGGATTGCATTTAAGCTGCTATATGAAAATGATGATCATGTAGGAGTAAGAGCGGAAACAACCATATGGAAGGCAATACAAGTGATACTAGTAGCAGACTTTGTGATGAGTCTAGATAACGTATTAGCTATTGCAGCTCTAGCCAATGGGGATATTGCTATTATAGTCATTGGTATTGCAATTAGTATTCCGATTGTCGTCTGGGGCAGCAATGTGATAGCAATCTGGCTTCATCGGTTCCCGATCCTTGTTCTGCTGGGATCTGCCATTCTGGCCTTTACGGCAGGAGAAATGCTACTGCGTGATCCCAAATTGGGTATATGGTTAGCAGACATGGGTGAGCTTATACATGCATGGTTACCAGTCTTGTTGGCCGCAGCAGTAGTCATTGCAGGAATATATCGGCAGCTACGAGCCCGTCATATTTGAACGTGGTTTTTTTGGAAAACATCGGCTAAACTAGACATAGGGTTTTGCAGATGCCGGGGAGTCTGCTCGGTTTTTGTAAAAACTCTATATTCATAAAAGTGTACAAAAAAACAACTACATTTAATGACTCAAAAACAAATCCAGCAAACAAAGGAGACCACGATGAATTCCGGAAAAGAGCGTATGATCGGAGTAGGCATTGTTGCCGTAGGACTGATTATTTTGTTGGGGAAATTGGGGACGTTCTCCTTCTTGGGACGCAACCTTTGGCCCTTGCTGATTTTAATACCTGGAATCGTGCTGCATGCAATGTATATGATGCGCAAAGTATCACCCTTTATGTTGCTGCCGGCAGGGATTTTGTCGGTATACGGCTTCCTCTTTTTTCTCTGCAATACTTGGGGATGGCATTTAATGGTCTACTTATGGCCTATGTTCCTTCTAGGTGTGGCGGTTGGATTATGGGAGTATGCCATTAATGATATTTCGCTTTCTCGTAATGTATATACAGGGGGCCTGTTATTAGGCTTGATATCGGTGCTATTATTGATTATTACCTTGCTAAGTACAGGCATCATGTATATTATTGCCGTTTTACTGATCGGAGCTGGAATCTGGTTGGTCATAAACAACCGTAGCAAACGCAACTGGTAAACCGACAAGCTGTGCAGATTTCATGGCGGTAAATTACGGAACAGGCAATAATGTCTTGCTTTATGACATATTTCTACTATAATATAATGGATATGAAAAGAGCGTCGGAATGATTTCTGACGCTTATTTTAAGGTTTTCACGCGAATCGGAGAGAGAAGCTGTCTGTATAAAGCCTGAAACATATAGAAGGCTGGCAGGGAGTGGGCCTAAAGAACGATTGTTAGCCTTGAATGAGCATTGCTTCAGGATAGAGACACTATTTTGATATACGGAAAGGATATGGATACAAACCATGCATGCAAGAGAGAACATTCGCAATATTGCGATTATTGCCCACGTCGACCACGGAAAAACGACACTTGTCGATAAGCTGCTTCAACAGTCTGGAACATTTAGAGAACACGAGGCTGTTCAGGAGCGCGCCATGGACTCCAACGATCTGGAACGTGAACGCGGTATTACGATTTTGGCTAAAAATACAGCTATCACTTACAAAGATTACCTGATTAACATTGTAGATACACCGGGACACGCCGACTTTGGTGGTGAAGTGGAACGGATTATGAAAATGGTTGACGGCGTTTTGCTCGTCGTTGATGCTTACGAAGGCTGCATGCCGCAAACGAAATTCGTACTGCGTAAAGCGCTGGAACAAAATCTGACGCCTATCGTTGTAGTCAATAAAATTGACCGTCCGGCAGCTCGTCCGGCAGAAGTCATTGACGAAGTACTGGATTTGTTCATCGAGCTGGGTGCAAATGATGATCAATTAGAATTCCCTGTTGTGTACGCTTCGGCACTGAACGGAACCTCCAGCTTGGATGCTGAAAAGCAAGATGACAACATGCAAGCATTGTACGAAACAGTAGTAGAGCATATTCCATCTCCAACTGAGAAAGTAGATGAGCCTCTTCAATTCCTCGTAACACTGATGGACTATAACGAATACCTGGGCCGAATTGCAGTAGGTCGGGTGAACCGCGGTATCATCAAGCAGGGACAAGCGGTCACAGTTATCCAACGTGATGGCAGCAGTAAATCAGCGCGCATTGAGAAGTTGTTCGGCTTCCAAGGACTGAAACGGATTGAAACCGATCAAGCAGGTGCTGGTGACATTGTGGCGATCGCGGGGATTAAGGACATCAACATTGGTGAAACCATTGCCGATCCAAATCATCCTGAAGCGTTGCCTGTACTGAAAATTGATGAGCCTACACTGCAAATGACCTTTTTGGTTAACAACAGTCCATTCGCAGGTCGCGATGGTAAGTGGGTAACATCCCGTAAATTGCGTGAGCGTCTTCTGAAAGAACTCGAAACAGATGTCAGCTTGCGTGTTGATGAAACCGATAGCCCGGATGCCTTTATTGTATCTGGACGTGGTGAATTGCATTTGGGAATTCTGATTGAAAACATGCGTCGTGAAGGTTACGAACTGCAAGTGTCCAAACCGGAAGTTATCGTTAAGGAAATTGATGGTAAAAAAATGGAGCCAATCGAACGTCTCCTCATTGATATTCCGGAAGAAAGCATGGGCGCAGTTATGGAAAGCCTGGGCTCCCGTAAAGCCGAAATGGTCAACATGATTAATAACGGTACTGGACAGGTTCGCTTGGAATTCCTGATCCCTGCACGTGGTTTGATCGGTTACACTACAAACTTCCTGACTTTGACTCGTGGCTACGGTGTAATGAACCATGCATTTGACAGCTATGGACCATTTGTTGGCGGTCAAGTAGGTGGACGTCATCAAGGTGTACTCGTATCCACGGAAAACGGCACCTCTACATTTTATGGTATGCTGGGCGTAGAAGATCGCGGTATTTTGTTCTTGGAGCCAGGGACTGAAATTTACGAGGGTATGATCGTTGGTGAGCACACACGTGATAACGACATTGTCGTTAACATCTGTAAGGAAAAACAATTGACAAACGTTCGCTCCGCAACAAAAGATGATACAGTTAAATTGAAAACACCTGTTATCTTCTCTTTGGAGCAGGCGCTTGAATACCTGAATGATGATGAGTATTGTGAAATCACTCCTAAATCCATTCGTTTGCGTAAAAAGATCTTGAACAAAGGTGAGCGCGAGCGTGCGGAGAAACAACGTAAAACAGCGCAAGCAAATATGTAATTCATAGGATTGGTCTTCGGCCACAGCGGCGACGCCCGGAAACGGGATGCGCCGCTGTATGTGTTTTAGGATTGTAAACTTGGAGAAAGCTGTATTTCTCAAAACGCAGGAAAAGGTGTTGAAGCATGAGTAATCTTTCGAATGGATTGCCTCCCCGTACACAAAACGGGAAAAAATCCGCCAAACCGAAAAAAACGAAAAAGAAAAAAAACTTTTTCAGATCGTTTATGAAGTTTGTCTTATTTCTACTCATTATAGGTATCTTGGCAGCAGGGGGTTATACCTACTATATTTACAATCAGGTAGAGGAAGTTTTGGATACTGGAATCAACAAGGAAGTGCCCAAAACGCAATTGGCTGAGGCTAAGCCTTTGACTATCTTATTGCTTGGAACCGACTATCGCCCTGACCATCCGACGTATTTGTCAGATGTTATTATGGTAGCTACATTGAACCCTAGTACAAAATCGTCTACCATTGTGTCCTTGCCTCGTGATACGCGTCTAGAAATGGATGGGTATAAACCACGCAAGCTGAATGAGTATTATCCGGTGTTTAAGGCTAGAGAGAAAGAATCTGGTGAAGTTGCTGAAGAGCAAATGAAGAAGATGATCGGCAAATATTTAAACATTAATATTGATTATGTAACGGTTATTAACTTCCAAGGCTTTAGAGATGTTGTAGATAATCTAGGTGGCGTAGATGTGACGGTTGATAAAAATATGTGTTATCGAGACCGTGCTGATGGCACCGATATTAACTTGACAGCTGGGGCCAAGCATTTGAACGGTGACCAAGCTCTTGATTTTGTTCGCTATCGCAAGTCGAATTGTCGTCCGAGAACGGCAGAATCTGATGACTTTGATCGCAATCGTCGACAAAATCAGGTGCTTCATTCCCTAATTGACCAAATGCAATCCTTTAACGCTTTGACTAAGTTTAGTGCAATTATTAAATCGGTTGATAAAAATATGATGACTGATATCGAGTCACAGCAAATGAAAAATATCGTACAAACCTATTGGAATATTTCCAAGCAAAATGTAAAATACAATCCTGTATCAGGAACGTGGCGTAGCCCTTATGTGTACATTGATGAGCAACAGCTTGATTTGGCCAAACAAGCACTACAAGAGGAATTAGCCAAAAAAGCAAGCGACAGCACTGAAGCTTCTTCCAATTCCTGAGTATGTATCTTTTTCCCCGCTTATGTTATACTCGCAGCGAATAAAGCTCTTATATAGCATAAGGGGGTTGAGGTATGTCTAAATTTAAAGTGAGACCAGTTTAGGTCCAGTGAGCAATCACTGGGCCTTTTGTGTCTAATTTTAAAAATGTACAGGCTCTGAGGCTATCTTCAGCTACACTTTTCGTTGCATTATGCTGTTTTGGGGTTCTTTTTTCAGGGAATCAGCAAGTATTGGGTAGCTGGTGAATAGGTATAGGTATGAAACATGAGATTGTCCACGCCGCTTTGGAGGGGATTTAATGAAGAAAATTTTTGTGCTGGATACGAATGTGCTACTGCATGATCCGAAAGCCATTTTTACCTTCAAAGAACATGAAGTTGTTATTCCAGCTGTTGTTCTGGAAGAAATCGACTCCAAAAAACGCAACGCGGATGAGATTGGACGGAATGCCCGTAATGTATCGCGATTGTTGGACGGGTTGAGAGAAGTGGGGCATCTTCACAGTGGCGTTCCACTTCCCCAGGGTGGAAGGCTTAAGGTTGAGTTAAACCACCGGAGTTTTTTGAAAGTTCAGGAGATGTTCGGGGAAGTTTCGAACGACAACCGGATTTTGGCAGTCGCCTTAAATTATCATTTGGAAGAACAGGAGCAATCTGAACCGCGTTCAGTGGTGTTGGTTAGTAAAGACGTATTAGTCAGAATCAAGGCAGATGTATTGGGGCTGCTGACTGAAGACTACCTATCCGATAGAACAGGCGATCCAAGTGAGTTGTACCCCGGATACTCGGCGATACAGGTGCATCCGTCCATCATAGATGAATTTTACTCTAACCGTTTTTTACCAATCAAACCACTGAAACTACCTTATACGCTGTATCCACATGAATTTGTTATTTTGAAAGATGAAATGGGCACTGGAAAATCAGCACTGCTGAAAGTAAATCAGGAGGCAGAGCGATTAGAACCTTTGTACTTAAGTAACGAATCGGTGTGGGGAATCAGCGCGCGTAATGCTCAGCAACGGATGGCTTTGGAGCTTTTGCTTAATGATGATATTCCTCTTGTGACGATTACTGGAAAAGCAGGTACAGGCAAAACGTTGCTGGCACTGGCGGCGGGGTTACTTAAAGTAGAGGATGAGCATCGATTTAAGAAATTGTTAATTGCTCGACCTGTTGTTCCTATGGGCAAGGATATCGGTTATTTACCGGGAGAAAAGGAAGAAAAGCTTCGCCCCTGGATGCAACCAATCTACGACAATCTGGAATATCTGTTTGATGCCAAAAAATCAGGCGATATCGACAAAATTTTGATGGGCTTGGGCAGTATTCAGGTGGAGGCGCTCACTTATATTCGTGGACGTTCGATACCTGGGCAATTTATTATTGTCGATGAGGCGCAAAATTTATCTCGACATGAGATCAAAACGATTGTGTCTCGGGTAGGTGAGGGAAGTAAAATCATTCTGATGGGAGATCCGGAACAGATTGATCACCCTTACCTGGATGCAGCCAGTAATGGCTTGACCTATGTGGTGGAACGGTTTAAGCAAGAAGGGATTAGCGGGCATATTATGCTGGAAAAAGGAGAACGCTCCAAGCTCGCGCAGTTGGCAGCTGATCTGTTATAACTCCTGATTGTAATTACAAATAATGAAGACCTCGGGATCATCCCGAGGTCTTTTGTTTTGTTCATATCAAAAATCAGAACAATGTAGGTGAGCGTAAACTTACTTAAAGCTTAATTCGAGCTTAACTTCAAGAATACCTTTTAAAGCATGTACATCTGTGGCTTTGACATATGAAATAAGCTGCTGTGGATAGAAGCCGAGATCAAAATCTTCTTCCAGCTTGTTGCGAGTCGTGTCCGGCAATTCCAGTCCGTTAAATACCAGTCGATCTACATGAAATAGAATTGCATTTTTCGGTTCATTCTCTACCGTATAGTGACCTTCTACCCTCAATTTCATCGTTCCTTGCTGACCTTCTACCACAATCCGATCCTGCACGAAGGAGAAGTTGAAGCGATTAAACAATTCATTCTCTGACTTTAAAAAACGATTAAATTCCTCTTCACGAATGCTTATCGTAATGATTTTTCCATTTGTAATCATAGCACCTTGCTGTTGTTGAATGAATTGGGGTAAATCCTGCATCGCTTGAGCTAATGCTTTAAAGTGTTTATTTACCTCGTATACGCCTACATTCTCCCAATAAGCTGTCATTTCGCCAATTAGCTTACGTAGGATTTCAGGGTTATCGCTGGCGTTAACGCCGTCATCTACACGCGACTGGAGTTGGAGAATCCGTTTACGTTGCGCCAGTAGGTTTGTTTTAACCGCCTCCAATTTCGTCGTGGCTTGGGCGATTTGCTGCTCTGTTTTGCGCATAAATTGATAATTGGATTCGTATTCCTGAAGCACATCCTGATCGTGACTAATTAATAATAAGTAATAATCGTACAAAGAGAGCAGTTGCTTTATACTTTTAGCCCCTAGCACTACACTCAGCAACTTGTCCCTTTCTCCCATATAGTAAGATCGCAGCACAGAACCTGCACGCTTACGTTGTAGGTTCATTTGCTCCTGTTGATCAGCTAGACTACTACGCAGTTCCTGCTGACGCTGTAAAAGAGCCTGCTGCTCCTGACTAATTCGCTCGATTTCATGGTCGATCTCCACGATTGACAGACTATCTTGTAGAATTTGATTTTCTTCAGGAGAAGGAGCGGCCAAAGTAGGAAGTACATATATGGAAGTCAACATCATAATGAGGGCCAGCAGGGTGCAGATTGCGATTTTTATTCGTTTATTCATTTAGTTTCCCCTTTTATGTATTCCAGAAAAAGACTAATGGTAATGTATATGATCCTTTTTTATTCTTTAACCATTCATTTTATTGTACAGCAGTCAGAGCATGCTTGAAACCCGAAACTGTTTACTTCACGTATGAGTTCTGGCAGAAATGGAAATACAATTTAGTATCAAATAGATTCTATGAACTCTACGAGAGGCATAGGAATGAATAAACAGCTTTTATACCCTATTCAAATACCGGCAAGATCGGTTCATGAAGACGGTTATTTCAGGATGTTGTTAGGAGGGCTAGAGGCATGACTGCAATAAGACAAGATGCATGGAGTGCGGAAGATGACTTGATATTGGCGGAGGTGACATTGCGGCATATCCGGGAAGGTGGAACGCAGCTCGCTGCGTTTGAGGAAGTTGGACAAAAAATAGGTAGAACCTCTGCAGCATGCGGCTTTCGTTGGAATAGCTGCGTGCGCAAACGTTACGATGAAGCGATTAGCATTGCCAAAGCACAGCGCCAGAAGCGTAGTTATATTCGCAAGCAGAGCCCGGTAGGTGTATCGCAGGTAGCGGCCTTTGCCACACTCGATACAGTCGAAGGGGGATACAGAACAGATGGAACGAGTGAAGATACGTTATCTATTGATGCAGTAATTCGCTTCTTGCGTCAATGGAAGGGATCTGTGCAGGAGACTAATCGGCAGATTAAGATGCTGGAGAAAGATTTGCGGGAAAAGGAAGAAGAATTAAATCAGCTTCGCTCCATTAATGACCGGCTGTCCAAAGAAGTGAATGATGTACAGACCGACTATCGTGTTGTAAATGATGATTATAAAGCTCTGATTCAGATTATGGACCGTGCCCGGCGTTTGGCTTTAATCACTGAAGATGAGGAAGAGCTTAAATCCAGGTTTAAAATGGACGCTAATGGGAATCTGGAGCGCATTGAGTAGCAAGATTACAATAGCTATCTAAATAAAACGTCAACTATCGCTTGGTCGTAGTTGGCGTTTTTTGTTATTTCATTGGAGTGCATATGATATAGTAGAAAAAAAGATGGAAGCGAGACGATACAAAGTGATTGATATTATTGGAGCGGGTTCGCTGGGATTGCTGTTTGCCGGGAGATTGTCGGCCTCGGGTGCTACAGTAAGGCTATGGACACGAACACTTGAACAGGCACGCGTCATTGCTCGTGAAGGGATTACTGTGCTTGACAAGGAGGGGCAGGTGGCTGTTCATGTGGCGGGGGACCTATTAAAAGTAGCGCCATTGGCAGATTGGCAACGGTTAAATTCACAGGCTCCGGCACGGTGGATCATGTTTTTGACCAAACAGGGGGCGATAGAAGAAGTATTGGAACAGATTCAGCCTGTGGCTCAAACGGAAACAGGTACAGGGATTATTTGTTTGCAGAATGGAATCGGTCATATAGAACGCATCAGGCAGGCGTGGCCTAAAGCTATAGTATATCCTGCTGTGACAACCGAAGGAGCCAAGAAACAAGGCGTAGCAACAATTGTGCATGCAGGATCGGGCGTGACTGAAATTGGATATTCGGAGGAAGGAGAGGGAGGGCACAACACTGATTTCAAACAATATGTGCTAAATCGGCTGCTTGCAGCAGGATTTGACGTTTGCTTGTCGAAAGAAATCGAGAAAGGGATATATCGCAAGTTGTTAATTAACGCTGTGATCAATCCACTAACGGCCGTATGGCGAGTTCGGAATGGCGAGCTGCTATCGGAGCCTGTTCGAATACATATGATGCGTAAGCTGTACGATGAAGGCATTCAAGTGTATGAAGCTAATGGTATCCGCTGCGAAAGCGCATGGTGGGATCAAATTCTGGATGTTTGCCGGGCAACGGCAGAGAATCACTCGTCAATGCTAGCTGATGTACTTGCACAGTCCGTGACCGAAGTTGCTTCCATTAACGGGCAACTGGTGCAGATGGCAAAGCGAGCTGGGATTAGTGCGCCAACTCATGAGGTATTGTGGCAATTAATTGAAGGAATGCGGCTAAAAGAGGGGTGATCAGTTGAGTCTTATTCAAGGTACTATTATCACTTTCAGTATTCTTCCCTTTTTTCCGTTTTTGATCGTGTTTGCGGTTTGTCGCTACATTCTTAAAATGGAAAAGAAGAAATCATTGCTTACTTCTATGGATATTACCACTTTTTTTCTGATATTTTCCGTCGCAGCACTCTTTAATGTCCTATTTACATCCCGATTCGGTTTTTATTTGATTCTACTGCTCTTGTTACTGGCATTGGGTTTAATTGGAGGAGCTCAAAACCGAATAAAAGGAAAGGTTGATGGTAAAAGATTATGTAGAGCGGTCTGGAGATTAACTTTTATGGCGATGACATTGGCGTATACTTTGTTGACTGTTGTTGGTATATTTAAAAATATATTCAATTCTATGTGATGAAATATGACATGAAATGATGAAAAAATATGAATTAATCATGTTTTTTTGAAAAAAAAGCTCAATTTGAAGAAATGTAATGTAGATTTTTTTGACCGCTGGTTGTATAATCTATAAACATATACCACTTTAGAACTAGGGGGAAAACGCTAGATGAAAAGGAAAAGCTTTTTAGTCCTTTTGACACTCGTTCTTGCAGTTGGCGCACTGCTCGCAGGTTGCGGCGGCAAGAATGATACCAATGGTAAGGGCGCACAAGAAAACACCTCGACTACGCCGGCCCCGGCCGACAAGCAAATTTTGCGCGTTAACCTTTCTTCCGAGCCGCCAACCTTCGATCCGGCACAAGCTCAGGATAGTCAAACCAACGCGGTTCTGAAAACTTTGTATGAAGGTCTCGTACGTATGGGTCCTGACGGCAAAGAAATCCCTGGCGTTGCTGAATCTTGGAAAATCTCCGATGACGGCAAAACCTACACGTTCAAGCTTCGTGATACTGCAAAATGGAGTAATGGCGACCCAGTCAAAGCAAGTGACTTCGTATTCGCTTGGCAACGGGTATTGGACCCTTCGACGGCTCCTGCACCTCCATATGCTTACCAATTGTACTATATCAAAAATGCTGAGGGCTACAACCTGAGCACTTCGAAATCTTATAAAGGAACAAAAATTACAGACTTCAAAGATGTAGGTGTCAAAGCTGTTGATGACCATACATTGCAAGTAGAACTGGAACACCCAACTCCTTACTTCTTGGGATTGACTTCTTTCTACACTTTCTATCCTGTAAACCCTTCTATTAAAGGTAATGACAAGTGGGCAGTTCAGAAAGATAGCATGATTACTAACGGACCTTTCACATTAACGGCTTGGGATAGCGGTCAAAAGATCGAAGTTTCCAAGAACGAAAACTATTGGGGTAAAGACGAAATCAAGTTGAGCAAAATCACAATGTCCCTTGTAAACAGTGGTGCAACTGAACTGGCTTCGTACAGAAGTGGACAACTTGATTATTCAGGTATGCCAACGGGTGAAATTCCTACTGACCAAATTACGGCTGTGAAAAACGAATTGCCTAATGAATTTAAGGCTAAAGGAATTGCAAGTACGTACTACTATCTGTTTAATGTAACAGAAAAACCATTTAACAATGCTAAAATCCGTAAAGCGTTTGCGATGGCTATTCAACGCCAACCGATCGTTGAACGTGTAACAATGGGTGGTCAAATTCCTGCTTATGGCTTTGTACCTCCAGGTATCAAAGGAGTTTCTCAAGAATTCCGTAGTGAACATAAAGATGATTTCTTCAAAGAAGATTTCACTGAAGCGAAAAAATTGCTTCAAGAAGGTATGAAAGAAGAAGGCATCACTACGCTTCCTACAATAACTATGCTGTACAACTCCAGTGAAAGTCACCAAAAGATTGCTTTGGCAGTAGCTGATATGTGGAAGAAAAATCTTGGTGTAGATGTTAAAACACAAAACCAAGAGTGGGGCGTATTTATCCAAACACGTAACAAGCTGAATTTCCAAATCGCTCGTGGTGGTTGGTCTGCTGACTATAATGATCCGATGACATTCCTGGATATGTGGACAACAGGCAATGGTAACAACAACTCAGGTTATGCTAACCCTGCGTATGATGAATTGATTAAAGCTGCCAAAACAGAAACTGATCCAGCTAAACGCATGGAAGATTTTGCGAAAGCAGAGAAAATTTTGGTTCAAGATGATATGGTAATGCTTCCGATCTATTACTATTCAAATGTTTCTTTAACGAAACAGAATGTAAAAGACATCGCGCTTGACTTTAGTGGAGCAATTGATTTCACAAGAGCGTATATTACACAGTAACTGAAGCTTAATTCTGAAGTTTGATAGTTACTTCGGGATATATATGTGGATTGAACCATATATATCCCGTTTTTTTTGTGTGTCCTAGTCTTTTCCATCATCATGTAACCATGCAAATAAGTAGATTGGACAGTCCAATTCTATTTCGATAAAATCGAATGGTGTCGAAAATAATTTATGGGGGGTGTAAACGGGCAATGACGCGTTATTTGATCAGTAAATTTTTCTATATGTTGCTGTCTTTGTTCATTCTGATCTCTGCGACGTTTTTTCTCATGAAAGCAATTCCGGGTAACCCCTTCATGAGTGAAAAAGCGACTTCTCCTGAGATTCAAGCCCGGTTAATGGAGCAATATGGGCTGGATAAGCCTGTATATGTCCAATATTTTAAATACTTAGGTGATATTGCTTCAGGTGATTTTGGTATCTCTATGAAAAAACTGAATCAAAGTGTAACTGACATTATCGGACAAACGTTTACGGTTTCCCTCAAACTCGGTTTTGTTGCCATAATCGTGTCGATAATTGTCGGTATCTTGCTAGGAATGCTGGCAGCTTTGTATCATCGTAGGCTCATAGATAACGTCGCTATGGTATTAGCTATCATGGGGATTGCGGTTCCCAGCTTCGTTTTGGCATCGTTAATTCAATTTTTCTTTGCTCAACAGTTAGGCTGGTTTAATGTTATGGGCTTTGAAGGCCCGATGGATTACTTCTTGCCCGTTGCAGCTCTATCTGCTTCACCAATTGCGTTTATCGCTCGACTAACGCGTTCCAGTATGCTGGAAGTGCTTCATGCGGATTACATTAAGACTGCCAAGGCTAAAGGTTTGAAATCCATTACAATTATGTTCAAACACGTTATACGTAATGCCATTTTGCCAGTTGTTACCTATGTAGGACCAATGACAGCCAATATTATAACGGGTTCGGTTGTTATTGAACGAATCTTCGGGATTGGCGGTATCGGTAAGGTGTTCGTAGATAGTATTACAACCCGTGATTATACGATGATTATGGGAGTTACTATTTTTTACGGTATTTTGTTGATGGTGGCACGTTTTATTACGGATATTGCATATGGATTTATTGATCCGCGGATTAAGCTTACTGGCGGGAAGGAGGGATAACTTTATGTCTGTTAAAGATAATGCTGTGAACTTGGATAAACTTCAGGTGAAACCGGAAGATTTCCAGAGGGTCGGAGCGGATGAAAAGCAGTCTGAAGTTATTCAGCGTGAAAGCTTATCCGCTTGGCGAGATGCTTGGGAGCGTCTTCGTAAAAATAAATTGGCAATGACGAGCCTAAGCGTTTTGGTTCTCATTGTGCTTGCTTCAATTATTGGTCCGATGCTGTCGCCATACGATGACCGCACGAATGATTTGTTGAGCACCAATCTTCCTCCATCGGCGGAACATTGGTTCGGAACAGATGATCTGGGGCGTGATATGTTTGTACGTACTTGGATGGGCGCTCGGATTTCATTGATTATTGGTTTGGCTGCTGCAATGATTGACTTGATGATTGGTGTAATTTATGGTGGAATTATGGGTTACTTTGGTGGCCGCGTTGATGAAATCATGAATAAATTTTCTGAAATCTTGTATTCCATTCCTTATTTGCTTGTTACAATCCTGTTGCTGGTTGTATTGGAGCCAAGTATCACCACCATTATTATCGCGCTCTGTGTAACCGGGTGGATTAACATGTCGTGGATTGTACGTGGTGAAATGCTGCAACTTAAAAACCGAGAATTCGTACTTGCTTCCCGTTCAATGGGAGCTGGTGCAGGCCGCTTGTTGTTCCGTCACTTGTTGCCTAACGCGGTAGGACCAATCATCGTCACATTGACCTTGACGGTTCCAAGTGCTATTTTCTCCGAGGCATTCCTGAGCTTCCTTGGATTAGGGGTACAGGCTCCTCAGGCGTCGCTGGGTTCAATGATTGAATCAGCTCTGACCGGGTGGATGTATTATCCGTGGCGGATGCTTTTCCCAGCAGGTTTGATCAGTTTGATTATGCTTGCGTTCAACCTTTTTGGCGACGGCTTGCGTGATGCGCTTGATCCGAAGTTGAAGAAATAGGAGGTGAGATCATGGTGAGTAGCAACAATTTAATTGAGGTTGAAGGTCTTAAAAAGTATTTTAATGTTGGCAAAAACCGTGTACTCAAAGCGGTGGATAACCTGAATTTCTACATTCGTGAGGGTGAAACGCTGGGTATGGTTGGCGAATCCGGTTGTGGTAAATCTACAGCGGGTCGTACTATTTTGCGGTTATATGAGCCTACTGCAGGTAGCGTACGTTTTAACGGCACAGATATTTACAAATTATCGCCGGGTAAAATGAAAGCAATGCGTCGTGATATGCAGATGATCTTTCAAGATCCGTATGCATCATTGAACCCGCGTTTTACCGTGTCTGATATTATTGGTGAGGCACTGGATATTCACAATATGGCTGGTAGCCGTGCAGAACGTAAGAAACGGATTGAGGAGTTACTCGATCTGGTTGGTTTGAACCCTGACCATGCAACGCGCTATCCGCATGAGTTTTCTGGTGGCCAACGTCAGCGGATCGGTATTGCCCGTGCATTGGCTGTTAATCCTAAGTTCATCATTTGTGATGAGCCGATTTCAGCGCTTGACGTATCTATTCAGGCTCAAGTTGTCAACTTGTTGAAAGAGCTTCAAGAACGCCTTGGCCTGACGTACCTGTTCATTGCGCATGATCTGTCGATGGTCAAGCACATCAGTGATCGGGTAGCTGTAATGTATAGAGGCAGAATGGTGGAGCTTGCTGAAAGCTCTGAATTATATGCCAATCCGATTCATCCGTATACGAAAATGCTTTTGTCGGCGATTCCACTTCCTGACCCGGAAGTCGAAGCCAACAAAAAGCGAATTATTATGCCTGACGATCAAGGCGGACCGATTCATAATGCGTCCGATAATAAGGCAGGGGCTTATAACCTGGAAAATGCCACGCTTATCGAAGTGTCCAAAGGGCATTTTGTAGCTGAACCTTACGCTTGATTTTGTTCTATACACCAACCGCCGAGTTATTCGGCGGTTTTTTTGTAGGAAGCTTTGACGTGGACATGGGCTTTCGGTACAATCAAGCAGTAAGGTTTTGGTGGAGACAGGAGGCAGACCCATGAAAATAGTTCCGGAAACGCTTCGCGGAGGGTCGGCTTTGGCAGAAGACTACATACAGGGTACAGGGCGCGCAAGCGATTTGTATGAATATGATATTCTGCACGCCGATGCTTATGCCCAACGGGCGAAGTGGCTGGATAAGACGGAGCATCTGCGATTAAACCGTAAGGATGTCGTAGCATGTCTTCGTATATACAATGAGCAACACAATTCGCATGAGGCGGTTCATACTTCTCTGGACCGTTTGGAAAATCCAGATGCTTTAGTAGTCGTTGGCGGGCAGCAAAGCGGACTGTTCACAGGTCCGATGCTGGTCATTTACAAAGCCGCTACGATTATTAAAGCAGCTAGAGAAGCTGAGGAACGGCTTGGACGTCCGGTTATTCCGGTCTTCTGGATTGCTGGTGAAGATCATGATTGGGACGAGGTCAATCATACATATGTAATGGCAAAAGACCCGCAAGCAGTTAAAATCAAGCTGAATAAGCAGCCTGAACGTCGTTCTTCAGTTAGTGCTATTAAAGTGGATACGGTTGAATGGAAGCAAGCGATGGTGGATATAGAGCAATGCTTGCCAGATTCAGAGCATAAGACCGATATTATGCGCATGATTGAGCAAGGTTTGACAGAGTCATATGGACTAAGTGATGCCTTTGCCAAGCTGATGGGCCGTTTGTTTGGTACCTATGGATTGGTGCTCATGGATTCTGCAGATCCTTTGCTGCGCAAGCTAGAGGCATCCGTTTTTAGACAGTTGGTTCAGCACAATGATGAGTTGGAGACAGCGTACAGGACAACTGCTACGCGGATCGTGAACTATGGTTATCATTTACAAGCAGATGTGCATGAAGGTGGTGCGAACCTTTTTTACATTCATGAAGAGGAACGCCTACTGCTTTTCAAAAAAGGTGGATTATTCACAGATCGACGCGGTTTGGTGGCATTTACAGCGGATGAACTGCTTGAAGAGATAGATAGACACCCCGAACGGTTTAGTAACAATGTACTAACTCGTCCGCTCATGCAGGATTCGCTGTTCCCGGTACTGGGGTCTGTGCTGGGTCTAGGAGAAATTGCCTACTGGGCAATTACACGAGATGCTTTCGGAGTGCTCGGGATGCAGATGCCGATACTGCTGCCCCGTATGTCTTTTACATTACTGGAGCCGGGCGTGGAAAAGCATATGCTTAAGTACGAACTAACTTTTGGTCAAGTTAGAGACGGGCTTGAGGAACGAAAAAAGCAATGGATCGCCACTCAAGATCAGCTTGGAATGCAGGATCAGTTTTCCGAGGCTAAGGATGCTTTTGTCCGTATGTATAAACCGCTTATACAGCAGACAGGAATGATAGAAAAAGGTTTGCTACAGCTCGGAAAAACCAACTGCGAGAAAATTCTGGGGCAGATCGCCTATCTGGAGGCAAAGGTGGAGGAAGCGCTGCTTCGGCAAAACGGAACAGCACTTCGGCATTGGGACCATATCGAATGGTCGCTTTTCCCATTTGGACAGCCGCAGGAGCGTGCATATACGATCTATCATTTTCTGAATCGTTATGGTCTCGACCTGATGAATATGATTATGAACGTACCATTGGATCTGTCGGGAACGCATCGTGTGATTTATGTATAATGATCATAAACGAATTTAACTAATATTTAGGAGGCAATAACGTATGACTTCCCATTCTCTGCAAAATAGCATTATTCACGATCTTAACTTGGCCCCTGAAGGTCATTTGAAAATTGATTGGGTAGAAGCCCATATGCCGGTATTGAACCGTATACGTCAACAATTCGAGCAAGAGCAGCCTTTTGCTGGTCTGAAGGTAACGATTTGTTTACATCTGGAGGCCAAAACGGCTTATCTGGCTAAAGTGGTACAAGCAGGTGGAGCACAGGTCACCATTACGGGTAGTAACCCTTTGTCAACACAAGATGATGTTTGCGCCGCATTAGTTGAAGATGGCGTTACGGTATTAGCTAAATACAATCCAGATCCAGAGGAATTCAAGAATTTGCAAATCAAGGCACTGGAAACTAAGCCAGATCTCATTATAGATGATGGTGGTGACCTGGTTACTCTGTTGCAATCTGAACGGCCTGATCTGATTTCTACGATTCGTGGAGGAGCAGAGGAGACCACTACAGGGATTATTCGTTTGAAAGCCTTGGAAAAAGAAGGACAGCTTCACTTTCCGATGGTGGCTGTAAATGATGCATACTGTAAATATTTGTTCGACAACCGCTATGGTACGGGCCAGTCAGCTTTTGACGGTATTATTCGTACGACTAATCTGGTTGTGGCAGGAAGTACAGTGGTTGTGGTGGGTTATGGATGGTGCGGCAAGGGGGTTGCAATGCGTGCGAAAGGGCTGGGAGCCAACGTGGTTGTCACGGAAGTTGATCCAATCAAGGCTGTAGAAGCCCATATGGATGGTTTTCATGTATTGCCAATGGTGGAAGCTGCTAAACTGGGCGACTTCTTCATTACAGTAACTGGAAATAAAGCTGTAATTACAGGGGAACACTTTGATGTTATGAAGGATGGAGCTGTGCTGTGTAACGCAGGGCATTTTGATGTGGAGGTTAGCAAGCCTGAGCTTGCCAAACGCTCCGAATCCATTCGCACGGTGCGTCGCAATATCGAGGAATACCGCTTTAAAGATGGACGTAAAATGTATTTGCTCGCAGAAGGGCGTCTCGTGAATCTAGCTGCCGCTGACGGTCATCCGGCAGAGATTATGGATACGACATTTGCTCTTCAGGCACTTGGCTTGAAATATGTGAATGATCGTTACAACGAGCTGGGTAAAGCTGTGATTAATGTACCTTATGAAATTGATGAGCAAGTGGCTCGATTCAAGCTTGATAGTCTGGGAATCAAGATTGATACATTAACAGAAGACCAAAAGGTCTATCTGGACAGCTGGAACGCCTAATCTATTTTCGGTCACGATGTCCGCTGCAGAAATGGTGCATTTTTAAGCAAGTGCTTGTATAGGTTGACATAATGGATAGAGAATAAGCCCTTTATTCCGTGTTGTTTCGAAACCTGATGCATATTGTCGGGGGTTCGACTTCATGGGATAAGGGGCTTTTTGGCATCATGTGACGCGGGGCTACAATAACAGACACTATGCACTGAATCTAGAGTTTTTCACTTTTTCGTAATGAAAAAGAGGTCTTTGATTTTTTAAAGCGAATCTATTATGCTTAGGTGGTGGAAAGTGGGCCAAAGTGGGAGAATGGGGTAAGGGGTGACGAAACCAATGTTTATGGGGGAGTTCCAACATAGCATTGATGAGAAGGGTCGGCTTACTGTCCCGGCCAAGTTTCGTGAACTTCTCGGTGCCTCGTTCGTGGTTACCCGCGGGCTGGATCAATGCCTCTTCGTGTATCCTATGGATGAGTGGGCTGTCATGGAGAAAAAACTTAAAGCACTGCCTTTGATGAAGGCTGATGCGCGTGCGTTTACCCGGTTTTTTTTCTCGGGAGCGACTGAATGCGAATTGGACAAACAGGGCAGGGTAAATTTACCGGGGAATTTGTGCGAATACGCCAAGCTTACAAAAGAGTGCGTCGTATTGGGAGTGTCCACCCGGGTAGAGATTTGGAGCAAGCACACATGGGAGCAATATTTCAACCAATCAGAAGAAGCATTTAACGACATTGCTGAGAAATTGGTTGATTTCAACTTTGAATTGTAATTTAGGAGGTCAGCCGTTTGTTTCACCACATTACCGTACTCAAGGAAGAAGCAACACAGGCACTAAACATCAGGCAGGACGGGATTTATGTGGACTGCACGTTGGGAGGGGCAGGACACAGTTCCGTCATTGCATCACAGCTTGGCCCTGAGGGGAGGCTTATTGCCTTTGATCAGGACGACTGGGCATTGAACAATGCACGAGAGAAGCTGTCAGCCTATGAAGGAAAGATTTCACTAGTGAAATCCAACTTCCGCCACTTGCAGGACAAGCTGGCCGAATTGGGATTGCCCGAAAAAGACGGCGTCCCGCAGGTCCAGGGTATTTTGTTCGACCTGGGTGTATCCTCGCCCCAGTTCGATGAGGGGGAGCGGGGATTCAGTTACAATCATGATGCACCGCTAGATATGCGGATGGATCAGAGTAGCTTGCTTACGGCTTATGAAATTGTTAATGAATGGCCGGAAGCGGAGATTGCGCGAATCCTGTTTCAATATGGAGAAGAGAAGTTCTCCAGGCGGATCGCGAAGGTCATGGTTGAACGTAGAACGAACAAGCCTATTCACACAACGGGGGAACTTGTCGATATTATCAAAGAAGGAATTCCGGCTGCGGCACGCAGAACCGGGGGACATCCGGCTAAACGCAGTTTTCAGGCTTTGCGGATTGCTGTGAATGATGAGTTGGGTGCACTGGAAGATACTTTGCATCAGGCAGTAAGATGTCTGGCTCCAGGGGGCAGAATTTCGGTTATTACGTTTCATTCCTTGGAGGATCGGATCTGCAAGCATATTTTCAAGGAGTATTTGGCAAAAAGCATCTATCCGTCTGATTTGCCGATTCTGGATGACAAAATGGTAGGCGATCTAAAGCTGGTGAATCGTAAGCCGATTGTGGCATCAGAACAGGAATTGGAGCTAAATCCACGATCCCGGTCAGCCAAGCTGAGAGTTGTCGAAAAATTGTAAATTTAACGGAGAAGGAGAGGCGACATGGCTTATACACGCGGTAATTTGGCTGTAAAAGAAAGAGCCCGTCAGGAACAGGTTCAGCAACAACGGTATCGTGAGACCACCAAAGTCGTTACACGACGCAGAGAGCTGCCGATTCGAGAAAAGCTGCTGTATCTATTGACACTTGTAGCATGCATTGTCATTGCGGGGACGTTGATTGGCAGATATGCTCACATTTATCAAATTAATTATGCGATTAATACAGCCAGCAAGGACATTTCCAAATTACAGACCAATATCGCCCAATTGAAGATTCAGAAGGAACGTCTGGAGAATCAGATTGTGCCGACTGCGAAGGAACAGGGATATATCGAACCAACAAGAGAACCCATTCGTGTGGAAAAGCAGGTTGTTAAATAGTTAAGAGCATAGCATCAAGCTATGCTCTGACGTATATTTTTTTGCAGAGAGGTTTGAGCTATGGTCAAAAGAATAAAGCTTCGCACACTGCTGATAGGGGGATGTATTACCCTCTTTTTTCTTGTTCTGCTACTTAAAGTATTTTGGATTCAAGTTGTGAGTGGGGAATACTGGCATAATCAGGTAGTTACACAGATAGAAAGAGACCAGGTGATTCAGCCCAAGCGTGGAACCATAATGGACCGTAAAGGGAATGTACTAGCTACGGATGCACCGGCTTACACAGTGGTTGTCAACCCAGGCATCATTCAGGAGTATGACCTGGAGAATGAGGTTGTAGCCAAGCTGCATCAGCTACTCAAAACGCCTGAGGATGAGCTGAGAAGGCATCTATCTGCAAAGGATAAAGCGGGCAAATACTTAAAAAACCGTGAGATTCGTAATGGAGGCTGGAAGGTAGACCCTGAGGTGAAGGCACAGGTAGATACATTCAAAGAGTATTTGAAGGATAAGTATGAGGTAGTTGGAGCTGTGGACACTGTTCAGGAATCCAAACGGTATTATCCAGAAAATAAGTTGGCTTCTCATGTCCTTGGCTATTTGCGAAAAGATGGTACAGCAGGTATGGGGTTGGAAGCTTATTATAATAAAGAACTTTCGGGCACAGCTGGAAAGCTTCTATATCAGCGGGACCGAAAGGGAGTTCCTCTTCAGGGATCGGAAAGTGTCTATGAGCCGGCACAAAATGGTAAAAATTTAAAGCTGACGATTGATGATTCGATTCAGTATTATATAGAGGATGCCATGCAGGAAGCTATCGCAAAGTATAATCCCAAAACGATGACTGTGGTAGCAGCTGATCCCAAAACGATGGATGTTCTCGGTTTGGCGACTTATCCGAATTTTAATCCCAATACATATGGGAGTACACCTTTGGAAAATTTCCGTAATAATGCTACTCAGTCTATCTACGAACCGGGCTCCACGTTTAAGATAGTAACCTTGGCTGCTGCAGTTCAAGAAAAGGTATTTAATCCGAATGAGACCTACCAATCTGGTATGATTCGCGTCGGAGGCTGGGATATTCGTGACGTAAGCCGTAGCTGGGGAACGTTAACCTATCTTCAAGGGGTCAAGCGTTCAAGTAACGTCGGTTTTGTTCATTTGGGGCTGGATAAGCTGGGTGGCGAGAGGCTGAAGAGATATATCAATAACTTTGGATTTGGTGTCAAAACAGGTATTGACCTTCCGAGTGAGTCTACTGGTGCTATCACATTCCATACCCAGTACAAATCCGAAGTCGCGACGGCTTCATATGGACACGGACGTGTTCAGGTAACGCCAATTCAGCAGGTGGCAGCGATCTCGGCGATTGCTAACGGTGGGAAGTTGATGCAGCCTCATCTGGTGAAGGAAATTATAAACCCAGATACAGGCGAAGTGCAGACGATTCAACCGAAGGAAGTCCGCCAAGTGATTACTCAGGAATCTGCAACTCAGACAAGCAGCTATCTGGAGCAGGTCGTCTCTGACCAGGAAATTGGTACGGGACGTCTAGCTTATATTGACGGATATCGTGTTGCTGGTAAAACAGGGACAGCGACGAAAGTCGTCGGAAAAGTTTACGATCATTCGAAGGATGTCGTGTCTTTTATTGGTTTTGCACCAGTAAATGATCCGAAAATAGCTGTCTTGGTAGTTATGGATGAACCTAACAAATCGGTAGGCGGCGGTACAGCAGCAGCACCTGTGTTTAAAAAAATCGTGTCCCAATCGCTGCAATATATGGGGATTCCCAAAACGGGAACTAAAACGAATAAATCAGGTGGGGCTGCAGTAAAAACGGTGAATTTGCCAACGGTACCACAATTAACAGGCCAAGTGAAGAAGGATGCGCAAAACGCATTGCTCAAACAGGGAATTGCTTACGAAACAGTAGGCAAAGGCTCCAAAATTGTTCGTCAGTATCCTGAAGCAGGCGTCAAAATGAAACCGGGACAGCGCATTTATTTGCTGACTGAGGATAGTGCCAACATGACGATTCCCGATTTTACAGGTGTCTCGTTGCGTGACACACTTCAAGTTCTGACGCTTATGAAGGTTGGTGTTCAGGTAAGCGGTGAAGGGTATGTTGTCTCTCAAAAGGCACAAATGGTAAATGGCAAGCGGACCGTCAGTGTGACGCTTCAGCCGGCCAAAGAAACAGTGACCGGAGTCAAGCCGGAGGAAACACAAGACTCGACCACTGGAGTTGCAGCTAACGAGACAGGCAATGCAACGAAAACGGAGACCGATTCTAAAACCAAAACCGATACCACTGCGGATGCTGAAACAAATACGGGAACTCCTAAGGTAGGAATATCTGCTGTAGCAGATGAGAAAAGTGCTGCCGCGATAAAAGGCGAAGATAACTGATAGCTTGTTCTAATGTCCGTTCTTTTGAATATTCATGAGGTAAGACATGTCATGAGTATTTGAGGAACGGAGGGGGCGCGTTTGAAAAAATCTAACGTGACCATGCGGCGTAGGCTGGTATGGGGGCTACTGGGATTGTTTGTACTGTTTGTGGCTTTGACGATCCGGCTCGCCTATGTTCAATTAGGTAAAGGAGGCGAGCTTTCAGCCAAGGCTGAGGATTCGTGGCGCCGCAATATTCCTTTTGCCGCCAAGCGTGGCGAAATTTTGGATCGACAGGGTACTGCGCTGACCTATAATGTCAGTTCGCCGACTGTCATGGCGATACCAGTACAGATTAAGGAGCCGGAAGAAACGGCTCGCAGGCTGGCGCCGTTGCTAGATATGAGTGAGGATAAAGTGCTCAAGCTGATTACCAAACGAACAGCAAGCCAAAAACTTCAGCCCGGCGGACGAAAAATTACGATGGAGAAAGCCCAGAAAATTCGTGATTTGAAGCTGCCGGGTATCGTTGTTGCTGAAGACAACAAACGTTATTATCCTTATGGTGATCTAGCGGCTCATATTCTTGGATTTACCGGAATTGACAATCAAGGGCTGACAGGCGTAGAGAAGCAGCAAAACAGTAAGCTTCGGGGAATCGATGGAAGCATCGCGTATTTATCAGACGCAGGTGGCCGCCTGATGCCTGGTTCTTCCGAAAAGTACATTGAACCGAAGGATGGACTGAATTTACAATTAACCATTGATAAATCGGTGCAATCCATTATGGAACGGGAGCTTGACCAAGCCATGGTCAAATTTCAGGCGAAGTCCGCGCTGTCTATTGCGATGAACCCCAAGACGGGTGAAATATTAGGCATGGCTGGACGACCAAGCTATGAGCCAGCGCTTTACAAGCAATATGCGCCTGAAATTTATAATCGCAATCTGCCGATTTGGATGACATATGAACCTGGGTCTACTTTTAAAATTATTACACTGGCCGCTGCCTTGGAAGAAAAGAAGGTCAATCTCAAAAATGACCGTTTTTTTGATCCGGGATATATTGAAGTTGGTGGAGCACGTCTGCGTTGTTGGAAAAAAGGCGGGCATGGCAGCCAAACCTTTCTTCAAGTGGTGGAAAATTCATGCAATCCCGGTTTTGTAACGTTGGGACAACGTCTGGGCAAAGAAACACTGTTCAAGTACATTCGCAATTTCGGCTTCGGCAGCAAAACAGGAATTGACATGATTGGTGAGGGCAATGGCATTTTGTTCAAGCTACCTCAGGTCGGACCTGTAGAGCTGGCTACTACGGCTTTTGGTCAAGGGGTATCTGTCACTCCGATTCAGCAGGTTACGGCTGTGTCGGCAGCAATCAATGGCGGCAATCTTTATAAGCCTCACATTACAAAAGGCTGGATTCAGCCCGGAACCGGAAAGGTTCTAGAAAAAGTGGAGCCGCAACTGGTGCGCAGAGTTGTTTCAGAGGAAACCTCTCGACAGGTAAGGGAAGCGCTGGAAAGTGTCGTCGCTAAAGGTACAGGTCGTCCTGCCTTTATTGAGGGTTACCGGGTTGGAGGTAAAACGGGTACAGCACAAAAGGTGATTAACGGACGTTATTCTTCCTCGGAGCATATTGTATCCTTTATTGGTTTTGCCCCGGCGGATGATCCGCAAATCGTCGTCTATACTGCTGTCGATAACCCGAAAGGGATTCAATTCGGCGGTGTGGTTGCTGCGCCAATCGTGCAAAACATTTTAAAAGATGCACTGATTGCTTTGAAAATACCACCTCGTACCAATCAAATTGCCAAAGAGTACAAGTATGGCGAAAATCCGATTGAAACGGTGCCTGATCTGGTAGGTGCCACTGCAGCTGATTTATATGAAGATATGAATATGAACTTTATGCTCGTGAAATCTGGGTCAGGCAAGACGGTCGTAAGTCAGGCACCGAAGCCAGGCTCTCGATTGGAACGAGGATCAACGATCCGTATATATATGGGGGATTGATAGGTTCTTTTTATACCATACTATGAATAACGAGAGAGCAATGGAGGAATGTAAGATGCAGCTTCAACAATTGGCTTCACTGCTGGCCGTTTCCCGAGTGGTGGGTGACGGTACAGTGGATTGCCGAGGAATCGGGGCGGATTCACGTCGTGTCCAGCCGGGAGACTTATTTCTATGCTTGCCTGGTTTTACAGTGGACGGACATGATTATGCTGGGCAGGCCGTTGCGTCCGGGGCGGCGGCTTTGGTCGTAGAGAGGGAACTGGATGTGCCTGTTCCGCAGCTTATTGTCAAGGATGCGCGACATGCCATGGCGGTTTTGGCGGATTACATGTTTGATTCACCAAGCCGCCGCATGCGCATGATCGGCATAACCGGAACGAACGGGAAAACAACGATAACATACCTGATTGAAAAAATTATGAAGGACGCCGGGGTGAACACCGGGCTGATTGGTACGATTCAAATGCGTTATAACGGCCAGTCTTACCCTATGTCCGGCACGACACCCGAAGCAGTAGAATTGCAACGTTATCTCGGGAATATGGCAGAGCAGGGGGTTCAATGCTGTGTCATGGAGGTATCCTCACATGCTTTGGAGCAGGGCCGGGTCAAAGGAACAGATTTTCGTACCGCTATATTTACAAACCTGACGCAGGACCATCTGGACTATCACAACACGATGGAGGAGTACCGCGCTGCCAAGGGACTTTTGTTTTCCAGACTGGGAAATGCCTTCTCGCGTGATACATCCAATAGTAAATATGCTGTTCTGAATGCAGATGATCCGGCCTCTTCCTATTTGCAGGCTCAAACTGCAGCCCAAGTGATTACATACGGTGTGGAGAAGGATTCGGATGTGCAAGCGTCTCGCATCACTATAAGTGCCAAGGGAACCTCCTTCCATGTATCCACTTTTAAAGGAGAAACTGACATTGAGCTTCGAATGGTAGGCAAGTTTAATGTGTACAACGCACTGGCGGCCATTTCAGCTGCTTTGCTGGAAGGAATCTCGCTGGTGGATATCAAGCGGAGCCTGGAATCTATCGCAGGCGTGGATGGGCGCGTAGAGCCTGTTGATGCGGGTCAACCCTTTGCTGTAATTGTTGATTATGCCCATACGCCAGACGGATTGGAAAATGTCCTTCGCACCGTAAAGGAATTTGCGACTGGTAAAGTATGGTGTGTGTTTGGTTGCGGCGGAGATCGAGATCGTACAAAACGTCCGTTGATGGGGAAAATTGCTGCACAATACAGCGATCATTCGTTTATTACTTCCGATAATCCGCGAACTGAAGACCCGCTAGTGATTTTGAAAGACATCGAACAAGGGTTGATTGATGAAGGCGTACCTGCTGAACGTTATGAACTGATCGTGGATCGCAGAACTGCAATTCATAAAGCTGTTGAAATGGCAAGCCCTGACGATGTAGTATTGATTGCGGGAAAAGGTCATGAGACTTACCAGTTGATCGGAAAAACGGTGCATGAATTCGATGATCGCATCGTAGCCAAAGAAGCGATAAGGGGTTTATCCAAGTGATGAAAAGAACAATCGGTCAGATTGCATCCATGTGTGGAGGAACAATTCACGCTGAGGCGGATGCCGAACGGATGGTTGAGGGCGTTTTTACAGACTCACGCAGGCCGCAGAGCCTGGGACTGTTTGTTCCACTCGCGGGCGAACGATTTGATGGACATCATTATGTTCAGCAAATCGTAAGCGAGGGAGGGGCAACAGCATATTTATGGCAAAAGGATCATGGAGCACCTCCGACCGTCAATGCTATTGAGGTCGAGGAAACGTTAGAAGCCCTTCAGCATCTAGCGGCCGCATACTTGCGCGAAACTGACGTTTCTGTCGTCGGAATCACGGGAAGCAACGGCAAGACGACGACGAAAGATATTGTAAATGCTCTATTGGGCACGACTTTTAAAGTACACAAAACCGAAGGAAATTATAACAATCATATCGGGTTGCCTTTAACAGTCCTGTCCATGCCGCAAGATACAGATATCCTGATTTTGGAGATGGGCATGAGTGGGCGCGGAGAAATCCGTCTGCTGGCTAATATTGCCCAACCAGATGTAGCTGTCATAACTAACATTGGCGAATCGCATTTACTCCAGCTTGGTTCTCGCACTGAAATTGCTCGTGCAAAGCTGGAAATCGCAAGTGGGATTAAACCCGGTGGATTGCTGATCTACAATGGGGATGAACCACTACTTCCACAAGTGTTGGCGGAGCCTGAAACGGTCAAGCCTGAAGGATTAGAGTTATTCACGTTCGGGTTAGCTACGGACAATGATGATTATCCAACCGAAATTACTTCGGATGAAGAAGGTAGCTTATTCACAACAGCCCAATCCGGCCAAGAGGCTTTCCGGCTTCCCTTGCTTGGACAGCACAATGTTGTAAACGGATTGGCAGCGCTGGCGGTAGCACGTCATTTCAATGTGGATGCAGACCATATACGTAAAGGGTTGTCGTCTTTAAAGCTGACGGGCATGCGCATTGAGGTCGTGAAGTGTTCGGATGGACTTACCGTGCTAAATGACGCTTACAATGCCAGCCCTGCTTCAATGAAGGCTGCAATTCAGACGTTGTCTGCATATCAAACGGGTGGACGTAAAATTGCCGTGCTTGGTGATATGCTGGAGCTGGGCGCTGAGGAAAAGCAATTTCATGAGGGAATTGGGCGTTTTGCTGCAAAGCATAACATAGAGGCACTGTTTACCTATGGTGCGTTAGGCGCTTCGATTGCGCAGGGTGCGCAAGGGACAATGCCAACTGCTACCGTACACGCTTATACAGATAAGCAAAAGCTGATCCAGCATTTGCGGTCTTATCTCCATGCCGATGATATTGTGCTGGTTAAGGCATCCAGAGGGATGCGATTAGAAGAAATTGTGGATGCGCTGAAAAACGGTCCGCTACAGAACTGATGTTGACGAGAGGGAGACTCCCATGGATATTCAATTATTACTGCTGACGATCGTCGTATCGTTTATACTGGCGGTCATTGCCGCTCCACTGCTCATTCCGCTGCTGCGGCGAATGAAATTCGGCCAGCAGGTCCGGGATGACGGGCCACAAAGCCATCTTAAAAAGATAGGTACGCCTACAATGGGCGGTATCGTAATCCTGCTGGCTTTTACGCTGACCTTTCTTAAGTTTTCAGCTATCAAAAATACGGACTTTTACGTTCTACTGGTTGCTACGCTCGGTTTTGGGCTGATCGGCTTTTTGGACGACTATATTAAAATCGTATTCAAACGCTCGCTCGGTCTGACGGCGCGTCAAAAGCTGTTCGGGCAGCTATTGTTTGGCGCGATTATGTGCTGGCTTCTGATTAGCAATGATCACAGCACGGCAATCGGCATACCGGGCACTTCATGGTCATTTGATTGGGGCGGCTGGTTCTATTATCCGTTCATTATTATCATGATGCTAGCGATCAGCAACGCTGTCAATTTTACAGATGGGCTGGACGGGCTGCTGTCAGGTACAAGTGCAATTGCATTTGCTGCTTATGCCATTGTGGCGATTCAAGCAACCTCGCTTCCGGCTGCAGTTTGCGCAGCGGCCATGATTGGCGCTGTACTTGGTTTTCTCGTATATAATGCTCATCCTGCTAAGGTCTTTATGGGTGACACAGGCTCGCTGGGAATCGGCGGTGCCATTGGTGCCATTGCCATCGTTACGAAAAGCGAAATTTTGTTCCTCATTATCGGTGGTGTATTCGTAATTGAAATGCTGTCCGTGGTCTTGCAGGTAGCTTCCTTTAAAACCCGTGGCAAGCGTATTTTCAAAATGAGCCCGATTCATCATCATTTCGAGCTGTCCGGCTGGTCCGAATGGCGCGTGGTTATTACATTCTGGGCTGTAGGACTGCTATTGGCAGGACTCGGACTTTATCTCAACAAGGGGTTGTAGACAAATGAATCATCCAGACGCATACCGAGATCAGCAAGTCGTTATTATCGGTCTGGCCAAAAGTGGCGTACAAGTGGCCAAGGTGCTACATCAGGCCGGGGCCAAGCTCACAGTCAATGATAAAAAAGATAGGGAACAATGTCCCGAAGCTTCTGAATTAGAGGCTTTGGGAATTTCCGTTTTATGCGGGGGTCACCCGGAAGGACTGATTCATCCTGGAGTGAAGTTGGTTGTCAAAAATCCAGGAATTCCTTACACGGCCCCTCCTGTACAGAAAGCTGTCGAGCTCGGCATTGAGGTCGTGACCGAGGTTGAGGTCGCCTACCATCTGTGTAAAGCTCCGATTATCGGAATTACTGGCTCCAACGGAAAGACGACCACGACCACTTGGGTGGGCACGTTGTTGGAGGCATCCGGCATGATTCCGATCGTGGCTGGGAATATCGGTACGCCATTATGCGAGGCGGCTGTGGACGCCAAGTCGGACGAGTGGATGGTTGTGGAGCTGAGCAGCTTTCAGTTAAAAGGAACAAAGGATTTCAGGCCCGCTGTAGCATGCTTGCTTAATGTAGCTGAGACCCATTTGGACTACCACGGAGGCATGGAGGACTATGTTGCATCCAAGGCACGCCTATTTGCCAATCAAACAGCGTCGGATACCGCGGTGGTGAACTGGGATGATCCCGTCTGCCGTGAGCTTGTGCCCTATATTCAAGCGAAGCTGCTTCCTTTCTCAATGACGGAACGTTTGCAGGAAGGGTTGTTCGCTGACCCGCCATACATACCGGATGTGACGGATGATATTGAAAGAAGCATCGTATACCGTGATGGAAATGGGGTACTGCATCCCATTATAAGCGTGACTGATATTGGACTTCCGGGTCGTTTTAACGTAGAAAATGCTCTAGCTGCTTGCGCAATCGCCATAGCCGCAGGTGCAGAACCAGCAAAATTGCTGGAACCATTAAGCTCTTTTCGCGGTGTAGAACATCGGCTTGAATATGTTTTAGAACACGGTGGAGTAGCTTATTACAACAATTCCAAAGCAACCAACTCCAAAGCGACCATGATGGCCTTATCTTCCTTTAAGCAGCCCATCGTACTCATTGCCGGAGGATTGGATCGTGGCTCTGATTATGCGGAGCTTGTACCGTCCTTGCAGGATGGTGTGAAAGCCGTTGTGCTCTTGGGTGAGACACGGCATAAGCTGGCAGATCGGGCTCGTCAGGCTGGAATAGAGCATGTCAAGGTCGTCGATAATGGGGAGGATGCCGCCGCTACGCTCGTGGAGGCTGTGAACAAGGCAGCTGAATTTGCTGAGACGGGAGATGTGGTATTACTCTCACCCGCCTGTGCAAGTTGGGATATGTTCCAATCCTATGAAGAGCGTGGACGTATTTTTAAAGAGGCGGCGCATAAATTGTAAGTAGGGGGGTTGGATAAGCCCCTACTTTTATGCAAGGGGTGGCCTCCTGATGAAGCAATCTCGTCCGGCGCCAGATATATGGCTTTTCGTCTGTATTGTAAGCTTGTTAGCCATCGGCATGGTTATGGTATACAGCGCGGGCGCCGTCCTCGCTTTTCACGAGTACGGGGACTCCTACTATTTTGTTAAACGACAATTGCTGTTTGCGGGGCTCGGCCTTGTAGCCATGTACTTTACTGCCAGAACGGACTATCGGATTTGGCGGAAATATGCCAAGGTCGTATTGTTGATCTGTCTGGCTCTACTGGTTGCCGTTTTAATTCCTGGCATTGGTGTAGTAAGAGGAGGAGCACGAAGCTGGCTCGGTATTAGCTCTTTCGGCATTCAGCCTTCCGAGTTTATGAAGCTGGGAATGATTCTTTTTCTCTCTCAATGGCTCAGTCGTCCTGACTATGATATCAGCTCTTTTACGCGTGGGCTGCTGCCTCCGCTTGGGCTCATGGGACTGGCCTTTGGGCTCATTATGCTCCAGCCTGATTTGGGCACAGGCACGGTTATGATGGGAGCCTCCATGCTAATCGTATTTACGGCAGGCGCGCGCATGAAACATCTGGGTCTACTAGCCTTGTCGGGGGCAGCGGGTTTTGCTGCATTGATTGCGGCTGCCCCTTATCGACTCCAGCGTATTACCGCGTTTCTGGACCCATGGTCTGATCCGCTTGGCGCGGGTTATCAAATTATTCAATCGCTATATGCTATTGGTCCTGGCGGATTAGCGGGGCTGGGGCTCGGCATGAGCCGGCAAAAATACAGCTACGTTCCTGAGCCACAGACGGACTTTATCTTTTCTATACTGGCGGAGGAGCTTGGTTTTATCGGTGGAATGACGGTGCTGGGGCTTTTTTTGGTCCTTGTTTGGAGAGGGATGCGGGTCGCTATTACCATCCCGGATACCTATGGCAGTTTGCTTGCGGTCGGTATTGTCGGAATGGTGGCGGTACAGGTCGTTATTAATATTGGTGTTGTTATCGGTTTAATGCCAGTGACAGGAATAACACTGCCCTTAATCAGCTATGGAGGTTCTTCACTGACCTTAATGTTAACTGCTCTGGGCATTTTATTAAATTTATCACGTTATGCGAGGTGAACGTTTATGCGCGTCGTGTTGAGCGGCGGCGGTACTGGAGGGCATATATATCCAGCACTGGCCGTAGCCAGACAGTGCGAAGAGATAGATCCAGACGCTGAATTTTTATACATTGGCGGTCAACGAGGACTTGAAAGTAAATTGGT
This sequence comes from Paenibacillus sp. TSM33, assembly GCF_056099025.1. Classification (NCBI taxonomy): domain Bacteria; kingdom Bacillati; phylum Bacillota; class Bacilli; order Caryophanales; family Paenibacillaceae; genus Paenibacillus; species Paenibacillus sp. TSM33. The sequence continues at coordinate 944,066 of NZ_JBLZXB010000017.1, read as the reverse complement.
TCCTCAGGAAAAAATTCCATTTGAGGCTATTGATATCACAGGATTTCGTCGCAGCTTGTCTGTGGAAAATATAAAAACGATCATGCGCTTTCTCAAAGGTGTTCGCAGGTCCAAAGCATTATTAAAGAAATTTAAGCCAGATATCGTTATTGGCACCGGGGGATATGTATGCGGACCTGTCGTTTATGCAGCTTCCAAGTTGGGAATACCCAGCATTATTCATGAACAAAATGCAATTCCTGGGTTGACCAATGCATTTTTGAGTCGCTATGTGGATACAGTGGCTGTTAGCTTTGAAGGCTCGGAAGGAGCTTTTCCTAAAGCTAAAAATGTACTATACACTGGGAACCCGCGTGCTACAACAGTTCGTTTGGCTAACCGGGATCGGGGATTTGCAACTATAGGGGTTCCTATGAACAGCTCTGTGGTCCTGGTGGTTGGCGGCAGCAGAGGGGCGAAGGCCATTAACGATGCCATGATTGCAATGGTTCCGCAACTTTCGCAACTGAAAGACGTCCATTTTGTATATGTGACCGGCGAATCTTACTATGAGCAAACGCTGGACAGCATACGAAATCAGATCGGCTCATTGCCCAATCATCTACACGTGCTCCCTTATATTCACAATATGCCTGAGGTGCTGGCTTGTACCTCTTTAATTGTTAATCGTGCAGGTGCCTCCTTCTTGGCAGAGATTACATCGCTCGGCATTCCGTCCATTCTGATTCCATCACCGAATGTAACGAATAACCATCAGGAGGCTAATGCTCGTACACTTGAAAAGGCAGGGGCTTCTGTCATGATCACAGAAAAGGAATTAAGTGGCCCGGCTCTGTTTCAATCTATAGCGGAAATTATGAAGGATGAGGCAAGGCGGAGCCGCATGGCGGAGTTGGCATCTGCGCTTGGCAAGCCTGACTCAGCAGATATTTTAGTAAAAGAAATGGAGCGTCTTGCCCATAAAAGGTAGTCCGCAGCGCAGATTTGGGCGGTTGTCACACACCGGACGGTATTTACATAGGATACCCTATAGATTGTGACCATCACCCAGGCTGCCGGTTGTTAGGTGAGAGCCTTATAACGATGCGGGGCAAGCAATAAGGAGGTTTCAGTACAATGCAGCAATGGATGCCATTATTAGCGGAGCATGATATCGGAAAAGTGCTGAAGCATGAGCCGCTGTCCAAATATACGACCTGGAAGATCGGAGGCCCTGCGGATGCTCTTGTGATCCCGGACACCAAAGAGCAGTTGGCAAGGATTTTGAAGCTGGCTAGCGAGCACGGAATTCCCTGGATGCAGTTGGGGCGGGGCTCTAACATGCTCGTCTCTGACAAAGGGATTCGGGGACTGGTGATCAAGCTGGGACCAGGATTTGATTATGTTCGTTTCGAAGATGAACAGATCGTTGCTGGTGGAGGCGTTTCACTGGTCAAACTATGTGTTATGGCTAGCAAGCAGGGTCTGTCAGGCCTTGAGTTTGCTGGTGGTATTCCAGGATCGGTCGGTGGGGCTGTCTACATGAACGCCGGTGCCCACGGGTCTGATGTGTCACAAATATTCCAGTCCGCTGAGATTGTGCTGGATACAGGGGAATTGGCAGTGTACAATGCCGAGGAAATGCATTTTAGCTATCGTCACTCCGTGCTGCATGAGCAACGTGGAATGGTGACAGAGGCAGTGTTCCAAATGAAGCGGGGGGACCGAGAGCAAATCTCAGCAGCGCTTGCGGCTTTTAAAGACCGCCGTAGGCTGACCCAGCCGCTACAGTTAGCTTGTGCAGGAAGTGTGTTCCGTAATCCACCAGGAGACTATGCTGCCCGGCTTATTGAAAGCGCAGGTCTCAAAGGCTTGAAGGCGGGAGGCGCTGAGGTATCTGTACAGCATGCTAATTTCATTGTAAATACCGGTCAAGCGACAGCAGAGGACGTGCTTACCCTAATGAAGCATATTCAAAGTACAATATCATCTCAAACCGGCATCGAGCTAGTTCCGGAGGTTTTCGTAGTGGGTGAGCGGTAAACTCGGAGGTGATACATTGGACAAATTGGTGATTGAGGGAGGCCGTCCCCTGTCAGGCACCATACGTATCCATGGGGCAAAAAATGCGGCGCTACCTATTCTTGCAGCAAGTTTGCTTGCACAAGGTAAGGTGGAAATTCGGAATGTCCCCCATCTTTTAGACATTAAGGTCATGCTGCACATCCTTGAAAGACTTGGTTGCACATGCCGACATGAAGAGGAAACGGTATATGTGGATACATCGTCCGTCCGAACGTTCCAAATTCCTGAGGATTTGATGAAGCAAATGCGGTCATCTATCTTTCTAATGGGACCGTTGCTCGCTAGATATGGAGAAGTTTCCATTTACCAGCCCGGAGGCTGCGCCATAGGCGAGCGCAAAATTGATCTTCACCTGGAGGGCCTAAAAGCTCTGGGTGCAGAGATCGAGGAGAAAGACGAGCAAATTACGTTTCGTGCCCGCAAGCTGATTGGCTCGGACATTCACATGGATTTTCCGAGCGTAGGGGCAACAGAAAATATTATGATGGCTGCCGCGCTGGCCGAAGGACGAACAACGATTACCAATGCAGCGAGGGAACCAGAGATTCAGGATCTTCAAAACTTTCTGAACGCCATGGGAGCCCATATTATAGGTGCTGGAACAGACACCATTACAATCGTGGGGGTCAGCCAACTCAATCCATGTACGTATGAGGTCATTCCTGACCGCATAGTAGCTGGAACGGTTATGATCGCAGCGGCAGCTACACGAGGCAGTGTGTCGTTGACACACTGCAATCCTTCCCACTTGTCTGCTTTGATTCATGTCCTCAGGCGGGCTGGTGTTCAAATCGGCATCTTGAATGATATAATGACCGTAAGTTGTATGAGCCGTCCCAAAGCAGTAGAGAGGATCGTTACCTCACCTTATCCGTCATTTCCGACGGATTTGCAATCTCAGGTCATGGTTCTATTATCTTTGGCGGACGGCTTCAGTGTCATGAAAGAGACTGTCTTCGAAAGCCGATTTAAACATGTAGATGAACTAAATGTAATGGGTGCTGATATTACGGTCGATGCGAATGCTGCTTTTATAAGAGGGGTTTCTCGTCTGTACGGGGCTACAGTAGAGGCTACCGATCTGCGGGCAGGGGCTGCACTGGTTATAGCCGGTCTAGCCGCTCAGGGACGTACCATTGTCGAGCAGGTTCATCACATTGACAGAGGATATGACCGGATCGAACGTCTTTTCCAGGGATTGGGTGCCCGAATGAGCCGTCAGTCTCCGGTGCCCGAGCAGCTGGATTTCGTAAATTAATGCCTATAATGTCCCTCCGTTAACGGGGGGACAAAGGGCTTTTGTGGAGAGAAGCTATGCCAAATGCTCAAATACCTGTTCTTAAAAAGAACAGGACGAAAAAAAGAACAAGCCGGAAGATTGCTATTCTTCTCATTTTGTTGTTTATTGTACTGCTCGCTGTTCTCTTTTTCCGTTCTTCGTTGAGTCAGGTTTCTGAAATTCGTTTTGATGGTAATGTATTTTCGACCCGGGAGCAACTTCTCAATCGAAGTGGTCTCGCTGTCGGAGATCAATATTTCGGAGTCAGTGCTTCCGACGTCTCTGAGAAGCTGCGGGAAATTCAGTCGATTCAGCAAGTCACAGTGGACAAGCAGTTTCCGGGCATCATTACGATTCACATTAAGGAGTTTGCTACAGTAGCTTACGAGTTGCAAAGTGACGGTAGCCTGCGTGCTATTCTAGCAAATGGGACAAGCGTGGGCGTAGGAAGCAGTGGGATAGCGGTTGAAAAGCCTATTTTGACTAAATGGAAATCAGATGATCCCTACAAAGCGAAGCTGTGTGATGCTTTATCACGCATTCCGGGCGAATGGACAGCTGATATCTCGGAAATCATTCCCGCGCCGATTCCTTCTTTTCCAGACCGTATAAAAATGTACACGCGTTCCCAGTTTGAGGTTATTACAACCGTTTCACTGTTGAACTCTAAAATCAGCTATCTGAACCAGGTGCTGGAAACAGAAGAGCCTGGTGTGATCACAATGCTGGAGGCGGATTCCTACGTTCCATTCAAACCCGATACGAGCGAAGAGGGTCAAGAAAAAGATACTACTCAGTGATGTGAAAAAATGCTAGAATTGATTTTATGGGTAATAGACTTGCCTCCTTCTTTTTTCTTCAAATTTTTATGTGACTGCAACCATAAATTGGCTTCTAAAAAATTTGTAGAAAAAAGAGGGAAAGCATGGAGTATGTTGAATATGTACAGAGTGTGTTTAAAGAACGAAATTCATTTTGGAGTCAGGAGGTGCCACAGACTTGAGCAACAATGACATCATTGTTAGTTTGGACATCGGTACATCCAAAGTTCGGGCTATTATTGGGGAAATGAATAATGGAACCTTTAATATTATTGGAGTTGGATCTGCCGACTCGGAAGGGATTCGCAAAGGTGCAATTGTAGACATTGATCAAACCGTGCAATCAATCCGTAACGCCGTGGATCACGCAGAACGCATGGTTGGTATTCAAATAACAGAAGTGTATGTGGGGATCTCAGGCAACCATATTGGTCTGCAAAATAGTCATGGCGTAGTAGCCGTGTCCAACGAGGACCGCGAAATCGGTGAGGAGGACATTGAACGTGTACTGAAGGCAGCAGAAGTAATTGCCGTACCACCGGAGAGAGAAATCATTGACGTGGTAGCCAAGCAGTATGTCGTGGATGGCCTTGAAGGAATTCAGGACCCTCGTGGTATGATCGGTGTTCGTCTCGAAGTAGAGGCTACGATTGTTACTGGAGGCAAGACCCCAATACATAATCTGTTGCGCTGCGTTGAGAAAGCTGGCTTGAGGATTAAAGATCTCGTCTTGTTGCCTCTCGGAGCTGGACAGTTGTCTCTTTCGAAGGATGAAAAGGTGATGGGTTCCGTGCTGGTGGATATTGGTGCAGGTTCTACGAATGTGGCCATTTTCCAGGAAGGAACGATTGTTGCCACATCAACACTCCCAATCGGCGGAGAATTTGTAACCAATGATATTGCCTACGGACTGAGAACCCTTACCGATCAAGCCGAAAAAGTTAAACTCAAATACGGCTGCGCTTGGTATGATGATGCAGCAGCCGATGTCGTCTTTAAAGTGACTCGTATCGGCAGTAATGTAGATAAGGAGTTCAACCAACAGGATTTGGCTGCTATTATTGAACCGAGAGTACAGGAAATTTTTCAACTCATTCAGGCGGAAGTTAAGCGCTTGGGTTACACAGAGCTTCCGGGGGGTTATATACTTACCGGAGGCACCGTCTCCATGCCTGGTGTACTTCAGGTGGCACAAAGCGAACTGGCCGCTTCCGTAAGGATCGCTGTACCTGATTTTATCGGTGTAAGGGATCCGGGATACACGAGCGGAGTTGGTATCTTGCATAATGCTATTCGTTACTATCGCGGGAGATCGGCTAGTGTTAGCAACAGTGGCGGTAGTACCAAGAAGCCGACTAACCGAACCAAAAGCAGCAGTCCCGTTGCGGAAGGCGAGCAGAAGCAGGGGTTGATTGAACGCTTAAAAAATATGTTCAGTGAATTTATATAACGTTCATTGCTAATTATGCCAATCATGGACGGGCCATCCATGCACATTGAGGGGGAGATGGAATAGTATGTTGGAATTTGATTTTGAAATGGAGAGCTTGGCTCAAATTAAAGTGATCGGCGTCGGAGGCGGCGGCAGCAATGCAGTTAACCGAATGATCGAAAATGGAGTTCAGGGTGTAGAGTTCATAACTGTCAATACAGATGCCCAGGCGCTTCACTTGGCGAAGTCTGAGCATAAGCTTCAAATTGGCGATAAGCTGACTCGCGGTCTGGGTGCCGGGGCTAACCCTGATGTGGGTAAAAAAGCGGCTGAAGAGTCGCGTGAACTCATTATGAATACGCTCAAAGGCGCGGATATGGTATTTGTAACTGCGGGAATGGGTGGCGGTACAGGAACCGGAGCGGCTCCTGTCATTGCTGAAATTGCTAAGGAATGCGGTGCGCTGACTGTAGGCGTGGTAACTCGACCATTCACATTTGAAGGACGTAAACGTTCCAATCAAGCTGAACTTGGCATTGAGGGATTGAAAGAAAAAGTAGACACCTTGATTGTAATCCCGAATGATCGCTTGCTTGAAATTGTAGACAAGAAAACTCCGATGCTGGAAGCATTCCGTGAAGCGGATAATGTTCTGCGTCAGGCCGTACAAGGTATTTCGGATTTGATCGCTGTACCGGGTCTGATCAATCTTGACTTCGCTGACGTAAAAACGATCATGACAGAGCGTGGCTCCGCGTTAATGGGGATTGGCGAAGCTACAGGTGAAAATCGTGCGGCTGAAGCAGCGCGCAAGGCTATCATGAGTCCGTTGCTGGAGACATCCATAGAAGGTGCGCGTGGTGTCATTATGAACATCACTGGCGGCACCAATTTGTCTCTATATGAGGTCAATGAGGCGGCTGAAATTGTAACATCAGCTTCCGATCCGGAAGTGAACATGATTTTCGGTGCTATCATTGATGAAGACTTGAAAGAAGAGATTAAGGTTACCGTGATCGCCACTGGTTTTGAAGGTAAGCCGAGCCAGCCAGCACCGGGACGTAGACCGGCAGCTAACCCAGCGGCTTCCGAAGCAACGGAAAAGTCCTCTCCTAACCTGCGTCCATTCGGTAACTCTCAAAGCAGTGACCAATTGGATATTCCGACATTCTTACGTAACCGTTCACGCAATAATAATAACGATAACTAGTTTATATCTAGACAGCCCGCATTCTCCTTGGAGATGCGGGCTTCTTTCTGTTTTCTCCGCATCCCGTACGGCCAGTGCTTCTCCTCTTTCCGACAAAATTAGTCGGACACCGTCCCCACCGTTAGACAGACTTTGAACCGTATGGCTACTATACTTAATCCTATCCTGCAAAATGCTGGGCGGGTGAATCCTTGGTTGTTTATATCGATTTGATTTTCTTGGCCAATTTGTTCATTGATGCTGTGTTACTAATGGTCACTGCCTGGATGAGAAAGATCCGTCCAGTGTGGTGGCGATTGATGACTTCAGCTGGAATTGGCGCAATGTATGTGGTCATGATGTTTGTGCCGGAACTGTCATTTTTATTTACATTTCTAATCAAGCTAGCCTTATCGGTCATTATGCTGCTGGTGGCTTTTGGTTTTGGCAGCATGCAAAAGTATCTTCGTACAATGGGTGCCTTTTACATGATCAATTTTGTAGCAGCAGGTGGCATTTTGGGGATCCATTATTTTCTCCAAAATACGGGGGAATTGTTTAATGGCATCTGGTATACCGCATCAGGTGGAATGTCTTTTGAATTAAAAATCGCATTCTGGTTTATTTTATGCGCATTTGGCGGAGTGATGCTTTTCTTTCGTATTGTACAGTCCTCGAAGCAACGAACAGAAAGAATGAGCGGCTTTTTGGGGCAAGTACAGGTGTGGATTGGGCAGGATCATATTGAGTGTACAGGCTTATTGGATACAGGCAACCAACTGCATGATCCTTTAACCCGGACCCCAGTGATGGTCATGGAGGCTGCCTTGTGGGGATCGTATTTACCCGCCTCCTGGCTCCAAAAGTGTTCTGAAGGTAATGCGGATCAACTAGTGATGGATCTGGGGGAGGAATCGTTCAGCTGGCAGGATCGTGTTCGTCTCGTCCCCTATCGTGGGATTAATCGAAGTCATTCCTTTATGCTCGCACTCAAACCAGATCGAGTAGAGGTGGTGATGAATGGGATTCATTATGTACATCATCGAGTGCTGATTGGCTTGGACGGGGGAAAGTTGTCGGCAGAGGGCAAATACCGTGCCATCATCCATCCAGATGTGACGGCACACGAAGAAGGGAAAGCTGATTCAAGCCTAAAGCGAGAAACATATGCTAGTGATCATTTTACATGATCAGGATGATGGAGAAGAGTCAGGACAAGGTTTACAGACGAGGAGAAACTTTCGATGCTGAAATGGATGGAGCCCAGTAAGACTTGTACTATTTTCAAAAGGGGGAGAATGATATGAGGGAACAGATGAATTTAAAAATGAAATTTAGGCTGGCATTGCAACTGCAATATTATCGTATTTTATTTTTATTCGGGCTGAAAAGTGAAGAAATTTATTATATTGGCGGTAGCGAGGCGCTCCCCCCTCCGTTGACAAGAGACGAGGAAGAGTATTTGCTAGGAAAGCTTTCTTCTGGAGATGCAGCAGTGCGGTCGATGCTAATCGAGAGGAATTTGCGGTTAGTCGTGTATATTGCCCGTAAATTTGAGAATACGGGAATCAACATTGAGGATCTCGTATCCATCGGTGCTATTGGGCTGATTAAAGCGGTGAACACTTTTGATCCAGAGAAGAAAATCAAACTTGCCACCTATGCATCTCGATGCATTGAGAATGAGATTTTAATGTATTTGCGTCGTAATAGTAAAACGAGAACGGAGGTTTCTTTTGATGAGCCTCTGAATATTGATTGGGATGGTAATGAGTTGTTGCTTTCTGATGTGATGGGCACGGAAAATGATACCATTTATCGTAATATTGAGGAGCAGGTGGATCGTAAATTATTGCATAAGGCACTGGATAAGTTGACGGATCGAGAGCGTTTGATTATGGAGTTGCGCTTCGGCTTACAAGACGGAGAAGAGAAGACACAGAAGGATGTTGCTGACCTGTTGGGTATATCGCAATCGTATATTTCGCGTCTGGAAAAACGAATTATAAAGCGCTTACGAAAAGAATTCAATAAAATGGTATGATGCTTGGGGATATCCGGAAGCGATGGAAACGGCGAATAAAAAAATGCCCTCAGGAGATAATGTACATTAATGTTGCTCCTTGGGAGGTAAGACACGATGACCCGAAACAAAGTGGAAATTTGCGGTGTGGATACCGCCAAACTGCCGGTATTAACCAATGCAGAAATGCGCGAGCTGTTCACATCACTTCAGCAAAAAAATGAACGATCAGCCAGAGAAAAATTGGTCAACGGCAATCTCCGGCTCGTCCTGAGTGTAATTCAGCGTTTTAACAATCGGGGGGAGTTTGTGGACGATTTGTTCCAGGTAGGATGCATCGGCCTGATGAAGGCGATTGATAATTTTGACCTTTCGCAAAACGTAAAGTTCTCCACTTATGCGGTGCCGATGATCATTGGAGAGATCCGCCGTTATTTGCGGGATAACAATCCGATTCGTGTGTCCCGTTCGTTGCGGGATATTGCATATAAGGCGCTTCAGGTGCGGGACAGTCTGACAAATCTGAACTCGCGGGAACCAACGATTTTTGAAATATCAGAGGTGCTGAATGTGCCTAAAGAAGATGTTGTGTTCGCATTGGATGCGATTCAGGATCCAGTTTCGCTGTTCGAGCCGATATATCACGACGGGGGCGACCCAATCTATGTGATGGATCAGATCAGTGATGACAGAAATAAAGACGTCTCATGGATTGAGGAAATCGCTCTCCGGGAAGCGATGCATCGCCTGGGCCAGCGTGAAAAGATGATATTGTCTATGCGTTTTTATGAAGGAAAGACGCAAATGGAGGTTGCCGACGAAATCGGTATCTCTCAAGCCCAGGTTTCGAGATTAGAAAAGTCAGCTATCCAGCAAATGCAAAAACATGTAAAGTCCTGAATGAAATGAAAGCTTGATTGATCAGTGATAAAAACGATCCCGTGTGGATCGTTTTTGCGTTTGCAGGACATTTTTTGGGCTCTTCCACTCATATAGTGAAATAAAGGATGTGATGCGTGTGAGTGCACCGGAAACGTCAGTAAGAGCCATGAAAATTTCTGAGTTTCAAACCAAGGATGTCATTAACATTGTAGATGGACGACGTCTGGGACAAATCAGTGATCTGGAGATTGACGTACGTCAAGGGAAAATTGAAGCTATTGTGGTTCCGGGCAGCAGCCGATTCATGGGCTGGTTTGGAGGGGGAAGCGAATTGGTTATTCCGTGGCGCAACATTGTGAAAATTGGTTCGGATGTTGTGCTTGTTCGACTGGAGGGATTGCATGAGCCACTGGATGAGAGGGAGGAAAAGTCTTATATCGAACGTCAGGAGCGGAATGACCGACGGGGCTTTTGAACAGCAGGTACACGTAATTTAGTATGTTGTGAAGACACAGCGGCGGCTTTTTGGTACACTGGGCAGTAGAGGTGAGAACGAAATGGAACCGTTTATAGTGAATACCGAGGCTAGAGGGACTACGCCCATGCAAGATGGCGGACGTCCCGTGCCAGAGTTGTTATATATCCAATCTTGGGAGCGGCAGGTTCACGGATTAACAGTGGGGTTTACAGGGCGTCATGGCGGTGTCAGCGAAGCGCCATACAATAGTCTGAACTGTGCGTTTCATGTAGGGGATGACTCTGAGAAAGTCATTCGCAATCGCCAATTAATTGCTGAGCAGCTTGGTTTCGCTGCTGAAGCGTGGACGTGCGGCGAACAGGTCCACGGTAATCATGTTGCTGTTGTCCACGCTGCTGATCGTGGGCGAGGCTTTATGGATCGTGCATCAGCTTTTCAGGACACAGATGGACTTGTGACGAATATACCAGGTATTTTGCTGACGTCCTTTTATGCGGACTGTGTACCCTTATATTTTTGTGATCCCGTTCATCGTGTGATTGGGTTGGCGCATGCAGGCTGGAAAGGGACAGTTGCGGAGATTGCGTTGAAAATGGTACAGAGCATGCAAACTGAATATGGGTCTCAGCCGTCCGATATACTAGCAGCTATTGGTCCTTCTATTGGTCCTGAATCCTATGAGGTAGATGAGCATGTGATGAACCAAATTCGGGTTTTAGAGCATGATTGCCCGGGTAATGATAAATGGGAAGGTTCTGTTTATTTCCCCTTAACCGGCGGAAAAACACTACTCGACTTGAAACAATGTAATCGACACATTATGATGAAAGCAGGAATATTGCCGAGCCATATCGAATGTACTACCTTGTGCACGAGTAGCCGTAGCGATTTGTTTTTTTCATATCGCAAGGAAGGCGGCGTTACAGGAAGAATGGCGAGCTGGATAGGTCTGGAAGAGAGGTGAGTCCTCCCGTGTCTTTGGAGGAACGAATTAAAGAAGTCAACGCCCGTATCGAAGCGGCATGTGCCCGTAGCGGACGTTCACGTGATGAAGTAAATGTGATCGCTGTCACGAAATATGTTTCGGCGGCGGCAATGGCATCGGTATTGCATAACGATTTGGAGCATGTGGGCGAAAATCGCTGGCAGGATGCTGCGGATAAATGGAGCAAGTTGGGTGATCGGGGAACGTGGCATTTTATTGGTCATCTCCAAACGAATAAGGTTAAAGATGTAATTGGAAAGTTTAAATTTATACATTCGCTTGATCGCTTATCGCTTGCTCAGGAATTGGACAAGAAGGCAGCCGCTTTGGGACTGCGAGTCAAAGCTTTTGTGCAAGTCAATATTTCTGGAGAAATTTCAAAATACGGCTTATCCTCCGAGGCGGTTGCCCCTTTCCTGGAACAAATTCGCGAGTTGGAACATGTGGACGTAATCGGCTTGATGACCATGGCACCTCATGAGGAAAACCCGGAACATACTCGACCTGTGTTTCGGGGATTGCGTGAACTGCGTGATCGGTTAAATGGACAAGCCTTGACTAGAGAACCTATCGTTCACTTGTCTATGGGAATGTCTAATGATTTTGAAGTGGCGGTTGAAGAAGGAGCGACCTGGTTGCGGCTCGGTTCCGTACTGGTCGGACGAGAGGAGGATTTTCATTGAGCGTAATGAATAAGTTCATGAACTTTCTGGGGCTTCAGGAAGAAGAGGAAGTTATAGAGCGAGAGATTATGAATACGCCGGAAGATCAAGAAATTGAAACCCCAAGCTTCGATAAACGTAAGAACCAGAAGGGCACGAATGTTGTCAGCATCCATTCACAGAAAAATGTTAAAGTTGTTCTGTATGAGCCGCGTTCTTACGACGAAGCACAGGAAATCGCCGACCATATCCGTTCCCACCGCACCGTTGTGGTTAACTTGCAACGAATTCGCAAGGATCAGGCGCTACGTATCATTGATTTTTTGAGTGGCACTGTGTATGCACTGAGTGGTGGCATTTCCAAGGTCGGTAACAATATTTTTCTGTGTACACCGGATACGGTTGAAATTCAAGGCTCCATTACGGAGATACTAGCTGACACTGAACAAGAACTTAACAGAATGAGGTGAGCTTTTCTTGATCGAGGTAATTTACTGGTTATTTCAGATTTATTCGTACATGATCATTGCATATGTCCTGCTGTCATGGCTTCCTAATGCAAGAGAGAGTGTGATCGGTGACTTACTTGCCAGGTTTGTGGAGCCGTATTTGTCTCCTTTCCGCAGGTTTATACCGCCCATCTTCGGAATGATTGATATTTCACCTATCGTAGCGCTGATTGCTCTGCGTTTTGCATCGTACGGTTTGATTTCTTTAATTGGCAATTTCGTCTAGGAGGATTTATGCGAACTGAGATTTATGAGCATTTTCACCCGGATGAACGGGATTATGTGGATCGTGCTTCCGAATGGATCAGTCATGCGGGAGCTTATCATGAACAGAAGCTGACTGATTTTTTGGATCCGCGACAACAGTACATATTGGAGACACTTGCTTCGAAGGAAGACAAGGTCACGATTAGGATAGATGGCGGATACACAGCTTCGGAACGAAAGCGGGCGTTGATTGCGCCCGATTATTCGTATTTGGACGATGAAGAAATGGGAATTCAGGTCCTCTCCATCACATCTGATGACCATAAACTCAATACCCTTGAGCACGGTGATTATCTAGGTGCCATATTGGGACTTGGAATCAAGCGTGGAAAAATCGGGGACATTCACGTGCTGGATGATGGGTGTCATGTATTGGTGGCGTCAGAGATTGGAGATTTTATGACCATGCATCTGCAGCAGGTACATCGTGTTCATGTATGGACAGAACTGTTGCCAGTAGCAAGTCTCCGAACGAAGGAAGTTGCATTAGAGGCGATGGATCTGACGGTGGCTTCTTTGCGCCTGGACGGGATTGCTAGTGATGTCTACAAATTGAGTCGCAGTAAAATATTAACACCGATTCGAGCGGGACGATGTCGGGTAAACTGGAAGGTGGAGGAGAATCCATCCACTTCACTTAAGGTAGGGGACGTTATTTCCATGCAGGGATTTGGGCGTTTCAAAGTGCTTGAAACAGACGGGATGACAAAAAAGGGTAGATTCCGTGTCAAAATTGGGAAGTTTGTATAGCTGTAGGCAGGATTCATGAACTTTCTGTCGAAAGAATAAACCTATAGCGAAGAACTGGAACGATTTTGCTCTGTACAGTATTCACAAAACGGGGTATGATGACCGATAGATGATAATGAGCGTCGTGACGCGGAAAATGAATTTTTTGTCAATCTTATAGGAGGTGGACGGCATGCCATTAACGCCATTGGATATACATAATAAGGAATTTGCCCGCCGGCTTCGCGGTTATGATGAGGATCAGGTTAATGAATTTTTGGATCAGGTGATCAAGGATTACGAGGCCGTTATTCGTGAAAATAAAGAACTGAGCACCCAGTTGTTGAACGTACAGGAGAAGCTCGATCATTTTGCGACGATTGAGGATACACTGAGTAAGACAATTATTGTCGCGCAGGAAGCAGCTGATGAAGTCCGCAACAACGCCAAGAAAGAATCTCAACTGATCGTGAAGGAAGCGGAAAAAAATGCGGATCGTATTGTGAACGAAGCATTGTCCAAATCCCGCAAAATTGCGTTGGAGGTTGAAGAACTGAAGAAACAGGCTTCAATTTACCGAGCACGGTTTCGTACATTGGTGGAAGCACAGCTCGACTTGTTGAGCCAAGATGGCTGGGAAGCACTTGAAAACCGGGAACGTGAAGTGCTGGAGCGCGAGCGTGAAATGAAAGAAATTTACTAATTCTGATTTCTGACAAGCTTTTATTAGTTCTTGTTAGGGTTGACTTTTATCTTTAAACAGGCTATAACTGTAAATACTATACTGAATTCAATGATTATCCGTCTATCGGTTGATGGTTGCTATTCAAAGCAACGATGTTGCTGATTTAAAATTCGATGAATTTAACATGTTTAATTCGTTGATGGGAACGAGTACGTCATGATTTGTCCCTCAGAGAGTTGGCCTTCCGGTGCAAGCCAACGTTCAGAACATGACTGAAGATCCTCCCGGAGAAGTGAGCTGAAGCGCTTAAATTTATGGCGTGTGTAAGCAATCACCGTTTGCCATGCGTTATAATGGCGCCCTGCTGAAGTGGAGTAGGGCTCAGAGAGTCGTGACAAGATCGTCTTTTTTAGATTGGTCTGTTAACGGAATCAGGGTGGTAACGCGAGCACAGTCTCGTCCCTTATATAGGGATGGGGCTTTTTTTGTTGTTTTTTAAGTGCGCTAGAACAATCAATGATGAGCAGAAAGGAAGTATGACGTTATGAACAGAGTGGATGTTAAAGAAAAAGCACGGTCACGTGACCTACGTATCCTGAGCAAATGGAAACAGGAGGACACATTCCGTAAATCCATTACCAATCGTGAAGGAAAGCCTAATTTTGTGTTTTATGAAGGCCCACCAACAGCAAACGGCAAACCACACATCGGTCATGTGCTGGGCCGTGTAATTAAGGATTTTGTCGGCCGCTATCAGACTATGAAGGGATATCGTGTCGTACGGAAGGCGGGTTGGGATACGCATGGCCTCCCGGTGGAACTAGGTGTGCAAAAGCAACTGGGGATCTCCCACAAACCTGAAATTGAAGAATATGGCGTTGAGAAGTTTATTAAAAAATGTAAAGCGAGCGTGTTTGAGTACGAGCAGCAATGGCGCGATTTAACCGAAGCGATCGGATACTGGACAGACCTCGATCACCCTTACATTACCTTGGACAATAACTATATCGAGAGCGTATGGAACATTTTGGCGACGATTCATGAGAAAGACCTGCTGTATCGTGGTCATCGTGTGAGTCCGTATTGCCCGGATTGTCAGACGACGCTAAGTTCTCATGAAGTAGCACAGGGCTACAAAGATGTAAAGGATCTGAGTGCCACGGCCAAATTCAAGCTGCATAGCAGTGGTGAATATGTACTGGCCTGGACGACAACACCTTGGACCTTGCCGAGTCACGTGGCGCTCGCCGTTAACCCTGAACTGGAATACGCACGTGTCAAGCAGGAAGACGGTGTATATATCGTTGCTAAAAATCTGGTTGAGACCGTAATTAAAGGTGATTATGAAGTGATTGGCAAGTTATCAGGTTCTGAACTGGTAGGTCAAACCTATACCCCGCCATTTACTTATTTTCAGGTGGAGAAGGGTAACCAAATTCTGGGTGCGAAGTTCGTAACAGACTCCAGTGGTACAGGTATCGTTCATATGGCTCCGGCACATGGTGAGGATGACTATCGCGTATGCCGTGAAAATGGCGTTGGGTTTATCAACGTGGTGGATCTCCAAGGTAACTATGTAAAGGAAATCACTGACTTTGCAGGTCGTTTTGTGAAAGATTGCGATGTAGATATTGTTAGAATGCTGTCCGAAAAAGGTTTGCTGTACGGCAAGGAAAAATATGAGCATAGCTATCCGTTCTGCTGGCGCTGCGATACTCCATTATTGTACTACGCTATGGACAGCTGGTTTATCAAAACAACTGCAATCAAGGACCAACTGATTGCTAACAACAGCGAGGTTGAATGGTATCCGGGTCATGTACGCGAAGGACGCTTTGGCAAGTTTTTGGAGGAACTGGTGGACTGGAACATCAGTCGCGATCGCTATTGGGGTACTCCGCTCAATATCTGGGTTTGTGAGGAAACTGGAGAACAGTTCGCACCTCATAGTATTGCTGAATTGAGAGAACGTGCGATTGGGGACGTACCAGCAGATATCGATCTGCATAAACCATATGTAGATGATATCAAGGTTCGTAGCCAATGTGGTAAATACGAAATGACTCGCACACCAGAAGTCATCGACGTATGGTTCGATAGCGGTTCTATGCCGTTTGCACAGCATCATTACCCATTTGAGAATAAAGAAACGTTCGAGCAGCAATTTCCGGCAGACATGATCTGTGAAGGGATTGACCAGACTCGGGGCTGGTTCTATAGCTTGCTTGCGGTTTCGACGATGCTGACTGGCAAAGCTCCATACAAAGCTGTCATGGCAACAGGCCATGTACTGGATGAACAGGGGCAGAAAATGTCCAAATCGAAGGGGAATGTGATCGATCCGTGGGAAGTAATTGACGAGTACGGCACAGATGCTTTCCGCTGGGCATTGCTCTCCGATAGCGCACCATGGAATAGCAAACGTTTTTCCAAAGGCATTGTAGGCGAGGCTAAATCGAAGCTGGTAGATACGCTTGTGAATACACACGCATTTCTGACCTTGTATGCGGATATTGACGGATTTGATCCGGCACAGTACCCGTTCAAGCCATCGGCACACAAGTTGGATCGCTGGATTTTGTCCCGTCTGAACAGCCTGATTTTGGTCGTGGACAAAGCATTGTCTGCGAATGACTTCCTGAACTCCTCCAAAGCGATTGAGTCGTTTGTGGATGAGCTGAGTAACTGGTATATCCGTCGTTCACGCGATCGATTCTGGGGCAACGGGCTTACAGAAGATAAGCTGGATGCGTACCGAACACTGACGGAGGTGCTGTTAACGACGGCGAAGCTGCTTGCACCGTTTACACCGCTGCTTGCTGAGGATATTTACCTCAACCTGAGCAATGGGGAAAGTGTTCATCTGGATGACTATCCGTCTGCCAATGAATCCTTAATTGATCTCGAACTGGAGCGAGACATGGAAACGGCACGTCGTGTCGTTGAATTAGCACGTAATGTCCGTAACGAAACGGGTTTGAAAACGCGTCAACCGTTGTCTGAGTTGATTCTGTCTATGGATCAGGATTTTGACCTGAGCGGCTATGAAGAAATCATCAAAGATGAGATCAATGTGAAGCATATTCATGTTGAGACGGACGATAGCGGATTTGTAGATTTTACATTGAAGCTGAATTTGAAAGTGGCAGGCAAGAAATACGGCAAAAATGTCGGATTCCTACAAAATCTTTTCAAGGGAATGTCTGCTGAAGAAACTCGTTCTGTTGTAGAAAAAGGGGTACTGAACGTGGCTTCTCCAGAAGGAGAAGAGTTGCAAGTTACAGCTGAGGAATTGCTGGTGGAGAAAAAAGCGAAAGAAGGCTTCGCTTCTGCTTCTGGCTATGGCTTAACGGTAGCGTTGAACACAGACATTACACCGGAGCTTGAGCAAGAGGGCTGGGTACGTGAAGTGGTTCGTGCGGTACAAGACTACCGCAAAAAGCTGGATCTGCCGATTGAAAAGTATGTAGCATTGACGTTGGATGTAGACAACGATTTGCGTCAGGCGATCGAAAGCTTCGACTCTGTGTTGCGTGAGAACGTATTGGTAACCACGGTGACATTTGGTCAAGCCGAACCAGCGGAACATGTAGAAGTGAATGGCAAAACGATCGGCGTTCATATTGGGGAATAATTACAAGCCCCCTGTCCCATAATACAATAACAGGCAGCATATAAAAACGAGCCTAAGCATCGGAAACGGGTTTCCTCCGTTACGTGCTTCGGCTCGTTTGCTGCTTTCGGGGCAGCCATGGGAAAAGGGGGATTGTGCATATGACAGCACGGTCAAGGCGCAGACTGGGCAGGAGTCTCCGAGGGATGAACGGAGAAGGGGCCGCCATAGCCTCAGATAAGGGAATAGCAGGTGACCAGGCAGAGAAACTAAGTCGTGTGGAAAAGCTGGTGCAAGCTGTATCAGAGCAGATGGAACGAACACGTATTGCAGATTACGCTTTGCTGCTGAATAAGCCTTGGCGATTACTTTGGCTAAACCTAATATCAGGTGTTTCCCGTGGAATCGGCATTGCGCTAGGGTTTACTTTTTTTGCCGCTACCATAATTTATGTGCTGCAAGTGCTCGGAGCGCTGAATTTGCCGATTATCGGTGATTATATCGCTGATATTGTACGGATCGTACAGCGACAATTAGAGCTTACTACCTACTAGGGCGTTTCACTTTTAAGATTCCGATTCGTCCTCGTGCAAATCTGGCTCCAGCAGACCTTCACCCTCGCCATCTTCTATATAACGCTGATAAATAGAACTGCGGACAATGGATACATTTCTGCCATAAATGTCAGTAGCGACAAAGCTTTCATATGGCTCTACGAAGCCCATATTATCATCGCCAGCTTCAATTTCCATATCATCATAGCGGTGGATTTCACCACTTTCCGCCATGGCCGGGGTGTTAGAGGTTCCCCAATTTTCAACGATCTGCCAAGCATCTTCACCGTCAAAGCCGTTTTGTTCTTCACGCTCATCCAGGCTTGTTCTACCGAACGCGGGAGCGAGAAATTCTTCCTCCACCGGACGGTTGTTGGATACTTCTGTCTCAGGACTGTATTCTTTGCAATAAATGGTATAGGGAACAGCCAACAGGCGTTCATAGGGGATGGGTTTGCCGCTGGCGGCGCAAATGCCATAGGTTCCCTTATCCATAGCCATCAAGGCTGATTTGATACGTTCCAATTGAAACTCGTCATGCTCCAGTAAGGAAATATCTTTGGCTCGCTCATAGGTTTCGGTAGCTAGATCGCCTGGATGGTTATCGATGGGAGAAAGCTCACCGGTTTGGTCGCGTTGAGAATCGCCGAGTCCATAATGGTCGTTGTTTTGCAAACGATGCTCAATTTCCTTTTTGCGTTCCAGCAGTTCGTTACGCAAGCCCTGCAATTGTTGCTCCGTCAATGGGGACATGGAATCCTCTCCTTGTTCTAGATTTACATGCATGCAATGTGTCAGGTATGCTCCTTGTAGTGTGCACCGGGAAGACCTCTTTTACATAGGAAATTCTAATCAAATGTGATTGAGTTCATTCCATTTAAGGACTATGCTCGATAGCTTGCAGGACTCGTGGACGATCTGAGAAGGCTTATGCTACAATAAATGGGTTCGACAACGGATATAAGCGGATCGGAGTGACGAAGGACTGTGATTTATTTTGGTATTGCGCTAATTATTTTTTTGATTGATCAGGGTGTCAAATATTTGGTGGCTACGCGGATGGAATTGTACGAGCAAATACCAGTCATCGGCAATTTCTTTTTAATCACCTCTCATCGTAATCGCGGAGCCGCTTTTGGGATTTTGGAAGGGCAACGCTGGCTTTTTATCGTGATTACAATTGTAGTTGTGATCGGTATCGTATGGTACCTGAGAAAAACGGTCAGAGCTGGGCAAAAACTACTTCCTGTTGCGCTAAGTTTGGTGCTTGGGGGAGCGGTTGGTAATTTTTTGGATCGAGCTATTTCTGGAGAAGTAGTTGATTTTGCACAGTTCAATTTTGGAAGCTACACATTCCCGATTTTTAATGTGGCAGACTCGGCAATTGTCATCGGTGTTGCACTGATTATTTTGGATACATTGCTGGAATCGCGTCGGGAAAAAGGGAATGGCAATGATAGCGTTGAAGGGAAGTCATAGCATGAACGAAGTGAATGAAAACGGCGAAGCCATAGGTCTGTCTTATGAGGACGAACTGGAGGGTGAATCTCTGGAATGGACAGCGGATTCAGAGGATGTCAAAACACGTATAGATAAATACATCGCCGAAGAAATGAAGGAAGTGTCTCGTTCCCAGATCCAGCTGTGGATCGGGAATGGTCGGGTACTGGTGAACGGTGCGGCGGTCAAAGCGAACTACAAGCTGGCTGAAGGAGATCATATCGTACTATCGGTACCTGAACCAGAAAGTGTAGATATTATGCCGGAAAATATTCCGCTAGATGTCGTATACGAGGATTCGGACGTTATTGTCATTAACAAGCAACGTGGTCTAGTTGTGCATCCTGCACCAGGACACTCCTCGGGAACACTGGTCAACGCACTGATGTACCACTGCCATGACCTTTCCGGCATTAACGGGGAATTACGTCCCGGTATTGTTCACCGTATTGATAAGGATACATCAGGACTGCTGATGGCAGCTAAAAATGATCAGGCCCACGCATCACTTGCAGCACAGCTGAAGGATCATAGCGTGACTCGGAAATATATAGCATTGGTCCACGGTCATTTGAGTCACGATCAGGGAACCGTAGATGCTCCGATTGGTCGTGATTCAGGTGACCGTAAATTGTTCACGGTTACGGAACGCAACAGCAAGCATGCAGTTACCCATTTTCTCGTCATTGAACGGTTAGGTGATTATACCCTGCTTGAACTTCAATTGGAGACAGGACGGACACACCAAATTCGTGTTCACATGAAATTTATTGGACATCCATTGGTTGGCGACCCTATGTATGGACGCAGTAAAGGGGTTCGTATGGATGGCCAAGCGCTGCATGCAGCGGTTCTGGGATTTAAGCATCCAACTACTGGAGAGTACTTAGAATTTAGCAGACCGATCCCTCCTGATATGGAGGACGTATTAACGTCCTTGCGTAGTCGCTAAAATAATGATGATTTGCTCTGCTTTCCTATTCAAAAACTTGAATAAATTATTAAGTATAACCGCCTAAATGGCGGTTTTTTTATTGTCTGAATAGGAATGGGTAAAAACAACTATGGATAATTATACAATTATGATGTATAATTATTAAAGTGCTTCCGGTGGTTCCGGTTGAACGGGTGTTGACACGAGATTTTCAATCTGTCATACTTCTTGTAGTTGCGATGGACTTTGTCCGAGAGATGGTTAACCATCTCACACTATGAGAAACAGGACAAAGGAAATCCTGAATAGCACCTTTAAATCAGTCCCGTGAGGCTGGCAAGGTAACGTGAATGGATCACTGATCAGTGCATCCGCTGCGGCGGTATGTCTTCAGTGTGTCCGACAGATCGGAGAACAGTGGAAGACTGTTCATACGAGACTCCTTGCCAAACTTGGGCAAGGAGTCTTTTTTGTATCCGAACACGGGACCAGGTCTGAAGGGAACATCACCTGAGGAGGCTGGAAGCATGAGTAGTGAAACACATGTACTGATGGATGAAATTGCGATTCGTCGGGCATTAACGCGGATTGCACATGAAATTTTGGAGAAAAACAAGGGTATTGACGATTGCGTACTCGTAGGTATTCGAACACGCGGAGTTCATCTGGCGCAGCGCTTGGCTGAAAAAATTGCTGAAATTGAAGGCGCACCAATTCCATGGGGAGAGCTAGATGTCACAGCCTACCGGGATGACCGGAGCAGCGTTGCCGAGGCTAAAGGAAATGGAAAAGAGCTTTTGATGAATCCCGCTGACGTATCGGTTCATGATAAGAAAGTCATTCTCTTTGACGATGTGCTGTACACAGGCCGCACTATTCGCGCGGCGATGGATGCATTGATGGACTGCGGACGACCGCAAATGATCCAGCTGGCTGTGCTAGCAGATCGCGGACACCGTGAGCTTCCGATTCGTCCGGATTACATCGGCAAGAACATCCCGACCTCCAAATCTGAGGAAATCGTAGTTGCACTTCAGGAGACGGACGGTAAGGACGAAGTGACGATCATTCAGAACCGGGGGGAATAGGTATGATCACAACAGCCAGTCAACTTAGAGAACGTAGCCTGCTCGGATTAAAAGAACTTAGCCGAAATGAAATTGAGTCGATTCTGGATCGTGCTCAGTATTGGGAATCACAATCACAAAAGTTGATTCCAGTCCTACAGTCACGCTTCGCGGCCAACATGTTTTTTGAAAATAGTACACGCACACGCTTTTCTTTTGAAATGGCGGAAAAGCGGCTCGGCGCTCAGGTTTTGAACTTTTCCGCTGCGGCTTCCAGTGTGGAAAAAGGGGAGTCCATTTACGATACTGTGCGTACGCTTGAATCCATGGGCATTGATGCTGGAGTCATCCGCTTAAAGCCAGCCGGAGTGCTGCAAGAACTTGCTGAGAAGGTCAGTGTTCCGCTGGTTAATGCGGGAGACGGCAACAATGAGCATCCAACGCAGGCTTTGCTGGACCTCTACACCATGCGCAAAACTTTCGGTGAGCTTAAAGGCTTGAGAGTATCCATCATAGGAGACATTTTGCACAGCCGTGTAGCTCGCTCGAATCTGTGGGCCTTGCAAAAATTCGGAGCCAAGATTAGCTTCTGTGCACCGGACAATATGCAGGCACCTGATCTTGCAACGTACGCGCCTTATGTACCGATGCAAGAAGCTTTGCAGGCAGACGTAGTCATGATGCTGCGGGTCCAGCTGGAACGGCATGCCGAAGGAATGTTGCGCTCAGCGGATGAGTACCGAGAGCAGTACGGTTTGACAGAAGAAAGAGCAGCAAGCCTTAAGTCCGGAACAATTATCATGCACCCGGCTCCAGTGAATCGAAACGTGGAGATCGACAGTGCAGTTGTGGAAAGCGAGCAATCGCGAATTTTTCCGCAAATGGCCAACGGGGTTCCGATCCGCATGGCGGTTATGGAACGGGCAATGAAGCTGTAGAAGCTGTCAGCAGGATCGTAGGAAAAAGTTGCAAAAAACCTGAGCGGAGGAATATTTCAGATGAAACAATTAATTATGAATGCAAGCGTATTGAACGAGCAGGGCGAGGCTGAATTGAAATCCATCCTTATTGCCGATGGGAAAATTTTAGCTATCGCCAATGCGGATGCCGGAGTTAGCCTACTTGTGGAAGAAGGGGCATCTGGGCAAGAGCTCGATGTCGAAAAAATCGACGCCCAGGGAAAGCTGGTCATCCCCGGTCTAATCGACATGCATGTGCATCTGAGAGAACCTGGCTTTGAATATAAAGAAACCATTGAAACAGGTAGCCGCGCTGCGGTGAAAGGTGGATTTACCACGATTGCCTGCATGCCGAACACACGTCCGGTTACGGACAATGTAGACACGGTTCAGCTGGTGCTGAAAAAGGGGCAAGAGGCTGGGCTGGCCAAGGTACTTCCTTACGCAGCCATCACGAAAAACGAACTGGGACGAGAACTGACGGATTTTGAAGCGCTCAAAGCAGCAGGTGCAATCGGCTTTACTGATGACGGAGTCGGAGTGCAGAGTGCGCAAATGATGAAAGATGCCATGTCACGAGCCAAAGCGCTGGATATGCCAGTCATTGCACATTGTGAAGATAACACACTTGTTGTAGGAGCAGCGGTGACGGACGGTGAATTTGCCAAGCGTCACGGACTCAAAGGTATCCCCAATGAATCCGAGGCGATTCATGTTGGGCGTGACATCCTGCTATCCGAGGCAACCGGGGCACATTATCATGTATGCCATGTCAGCACAGAGCAATCGGTGCGGTTGATTCGCCATGCAAAATCTTTTGGCATCAAAGTCACTGCTGAGGTATGCCCGCATCACTTGGTACTGTCCGATGAGGACATTCCTGGGCTGGATGCCAACTGGAAAATGAATCCTCCACTACGTTCCCCGCGTGATGTACAGGCATGCATCGAGGGGCTGGAGGACGGAACGATTGATATCATCGTAACTGACCATGCAGCACACAGTGAGGAAGAGAAGGCAAAAGGGTTGGAGCTGGCGCCATTTGGAATCGTCGGATTTGAAACGGCCTTTCCACTGCTGTACACCAAATTCGTAGCTACCGGGAAATGGACGCTGGACTTTCTGGTGCGCCGTATGACGACTGACCCAGCGCGTGTCTTCCGCCTTGATACAGGACGTCTGGAAGAGGGAGCACCCGCTGATCTGACCATGATTGATCTGGAGCAGGAACAGGCAGTTGATCCACAAACGTTTGCCAGCAAAGGACGCAACACTCCTTTTACAGGCTGGAAACTCAAAGGCTGGCCGGTAAAAACTTGGGTAGACGGCAAACTGGTATGGTCGCTGACGAAGCAAAATAATACACAACTACTTTAAAAAATAGAACCTTATAGCAGGAAACAAAATAGAGGAGTGAGACGGGATGCAGGCAAGATTGTTACTTCAGGACGGCACGCTGTTTACAGGCACATCATTTGGTGCGGAAGGTGAAAAAACAGGCGAGGTCGTTTTCAACACAGGGATTACAGGCTATCAAGAGGTGCTGACGGATCCCTCTTATTGCGGACAAATCGTAACCATGACTTACCCGCTGATTGGTAATTATGGAATTACTCGTGATGATTTTGAATCGGTACGGCCTTATGTTCATGGCTTTGCTGTTCGACATTACGAGCCGGCGCCAAGTAACTGGCGTGCTCAATACAGCGTGGGCGATTTGCTGAAGGAATATGGCATCATTGGCATTAGCGACATCGACACCCGCATGCTCACCCGGATTATTCGCCATCACGGCACAATGAAGGGCATTTTGACGACTGGTTCCCAGCCGGTGGAAGAACTAAAAGAAATGATGTCCGACATGACCATAGAAGAACTGCGCAATCAGGTTCCTTTGACTTCTACACCTCATCCGTACAGCAGCCCTGGCAACGGAGAACGGATCGTATTGATTGACTATGGTGCCAAGAGCGGCATCCTGCGCGAACTGAATAAACGGGACTGCGATGTGGTTGTCGTTCCGCATGATACGACGGCCGAAGAAATTCGTCGCTTAGATCCAGACGGTATACAGCTGTCCAACGGTCCTGGAGATCCGAAAGACGTACCACATGCTGTCCGTACGGTGGCTGAACTGCTAGGAGAATACCCTATTTTCGGGATTTGCTTGGGACACCAGTTGTTTGCCTTAGCTTCGGGAGCGGATACGGAAAAGCTGAAATTTGGACATCGCGGTGGTAACCATCCGGTAAAAGAACTGGAGAGCGGCCGTTGCTTCATTACATCACAAAATCACGGGTACACAGTGAATGAGGATTCGATCCAAGGAACTGAGCTTGAAGTGACGCATATTAATAACAACGATAAAACGATCGAGGGTCTTAAACATACTAAATATCCTGCGTTTTCGGTGCAATATCACCCAGAGGCTGCACCTGGCCCTTACGATAATGGCTACCTGTTTGACCGCTTTCTGGATATGATTCGTGAACACAAAAGAAATCAACCAAAGCAACCGCGTCAGGCTGCTATCGCCGCCGCAGTGAGAGGAGAGCGCTAATATGCCGAAAAATACAGAACTTAAAAAAATACTCGTGATCGGTTCCGGCCCTATCGTTATTGGTCAGGCAGCAGAATTCGATTACGCTGGTACACAAGCTTGTCAAGCGCTCAAAGAAGAAGGCGTCGAGGTAGTACTGATTAACAGTAACCCGGCAACCATCATGACAGACACCAATATGGCAGACAAAGTATATATCGAGCCGATTACACTGGATTTTGTAACACAGATTATCCGTCAGGAGCGTCCAGATGGTCTACTTCCTACACTGGGAGGACAGACAGGTCTGAATATGGCAGTGGAACTGGCTCGCGCAGGGGTGTTGGAGCGCGAAAACGTTAAGCTGCTGGGAACTCAACTGAATTCAATTGAAAAAGCCGAAGACCGGGACTTGTTCCGCGACCTGATGCGTGAGTTGGAACAGCCCGTGCCGGAGAGTGTAATTGTAACGACATTGGAAGAATCGCTGGAATTTGCTAACGAAATCGGTTATCCCATTATCGTTCGCCCGGCTTATACGCTGGGAGGTACAGGCGGTGGGATCTGCGCCACAGAAGAAGAATTGCGTGAAACAGTAAGCTCTGGCTTGCGTTACAGTCCAATCGGACAATGCTTAGTGGAAAAAAGTATCGCAGGTATGAAGGAAGTCGAATATGAAGTCATGCGTGACGGTAATGACAACTGTATCGTGGTCTGCAATATGGAAAACTTCGATCCGGTCGGCGTGCACACTGGTGACAGTATCGTCGTAGCGCCGAGCCAGACGCTGTCAGATCGTGAGTATCAGATGCTGCGCTCCGCTTCTCTCAAAATTATCCGCGCCCTCAATATCGAAGGCGGCTGTAATGTACAGTTTGCACTGGATCCGCACAGCTATCAATACTACGTGATTGAGGTCAACCCACGGGTGAGTCGTTCCTCGGCACTGGCTTCCAAGGCGACCGGATATCCGATTGCCAAAATGGCGGCCAAAATTGCACTAGGCTACACACTGGATGAAATTGTGAATCCGGTAACGGGACAAACGTATGCTTGCTTTGAGCCGACATTGGATTACATCGTGAGTAAAATACCACGCTGGCCATTTGACAAGTTCATTTCTGCCAACCGCAAACTTGGCACACAAATGAAAGCAACCGGTGAAGTCATGGCCATCGGACGTACATTTGAAGAGTCAATCCATAAAGCGGTTCGTTCTCTGGAAATTGGTGTACATCGCCTGCATCTAAAGGGTGCCGATCAACTATCTGATGAGGTGCTTAAGGATCGTCTGAGTAAAGCAGATGACGAACGCTTGTTCTTGGTAGCCGAGGCATTCCGTCGCGGCTGGAAGCAACAAGATATTCAGGATATAACTAAAATTGATTGGTGGTTCCTCGACAAGGTAGAGGGAATTGTCAAATTTGAATCCACTATCGCAGAAGAGTCTGAGTTGACTTATGAAACACTCTATCAGGCCAAACGAAAAGGATTTACTGACCGCTCCATTGCTGAGATTCGCAGTATGGGTCAACGCAAGAGTATGACAACCGAACCCGAGGTTCGTGAATTCCGTCTAAATCAAAACCTGCGTCCTGTCTACAAAATGGTAGATACGTGTGCGGCCGAGTTTGAAGCCACAACTCCGTACTACTACTCCTCTTATGAGGTGGAAAACGAAGTGATTCCATCTAACAAAGAGAAAGTCATCGTACTCGGCTCAGGACCGATTCGGATCGGTCAAGGGATTGAATTTGACTACTCCACCGTACATGCGGTATGGGCTATTCAAAAAGCAGGTTACGAAGCGGTAATTATTAATAACAATCCAGAGACCGTCTCTACAGACTTCAACACGTCTGACCGTCTCTACTTTGAGCCACTTTTCTTCGAGGATGTAATGAATGTCATCGAACAGGAAAAACCGATTGGTGTCATCGTCCAGTTCGGCGGCCAAACGGCAATTAACCTCGCAGCTCCACTTAGTGCGGCAGGCGTAAATATTTTGGGTACGAGTCTGGAAAGTATCGATGAAGCAGAAGACCGGAAAAAGTTCGAACAGCTGCTGTCTCGCCTTGCTATCGCCCAGCCTAAAGGCAATACGGTCACGTCGGTAGATGAAGCGGTAGGAACTGCCCAATCATTGGGGTACCCAGTTCTGGTACGTCCATCCTACGTCCTGGGCGGACGCGCTATGGAAATTGTGTACTCGGATACGGAATTGCTGCGGTATATGGAAGAAGCGGTTAAAATCAATCCGGAACATCCTGTGCTCATCGACCGTTATATGCTGGGCAAAGAAGTTGAGGTTGACGCCATCTGTGACGGCGAAACGGTCCTGGTACCAGGGATTATGGAACATGTGGAACGGGCAGGGGTTCACTCAGGTGACTCGATCGCAGTATATCCGCCACAACACTTGTCTGACGAGCTGAAGCAAAAAGTCGTGGACATTACGATCAGCATCGCCAAGGAATTGAAAACGATTGGTCTGGTAAACATTCAGTTTGTCATTCATCAAGATGAGGTGTATGTCATCGAGGTTAACCCTCGTTCCTCACGGACGGTTCCTTTCCTGAGTAAAGTAACGAATATTCCGATGGCGAACCTGGCGACACAGGCCATTTTGGGCGGTAAGCTCAAAGATGCAGGCTATACAGAAGGGCTATGGCCTGAAAGTAATTATGTCTCGGTTAAGGTTCCTGTATTCTCCTTTGCCAAGCTGCGTCGTGTAGAACCGACACTGGGGCCTGAAATGAAATCTACAGGTGAAGTTATGGGACGCGATATCCAGTATGCGAAAGCATTGTACAAAGGACTCGTAGGCGCAGGTATGAAAATTCCATCTACTGGGGCGATCATCATCACGGTAGCGGATAAGGATAAAGAAGAAGCTGTCGAGCTGATGCAGGGCTTTTATAGATTAGGCTACAAAATTATTGCTACAGGTGGAACGGCAGCAGCCTTGGAACAGGCTAACATTCCAGTGAACACTGTTAACAAGCTAAGTGAGGGCAATCCGAATATTCTAGATATGATCCGCACAGGTGAAGCCAACTTCGTCTTCAACACGCTGACCAAAGGCAAAACGCCAGAGCGTGACGGATTCCGCATCCGCCGCGAAGCAGTTGAAAACGGCATTGTCTGCATGACCTCGCTGGATACAGTGCGTGCCCTGTTAAAAATGCTGGAGACGATTAACTTCACATCCGAATCGATGCCAGTTCTGAGCAACTAATGAGTTATGAAGATGAGCGTAATAAGTGGTAATGGGAAGGACATTCATCAGCTTTTGCTGACGGATGTCCTTTATCACGGGCAAATATACCCGAATTGATGTGAAAAGGGGCGGTAGAACGGTGAACGAAGCATTTCAGCAGATGGCAGGACGGCTGATGGTTGCGCTAGATTACCCGGATGCACAACAAGCAGAGCAGTTAATTCGGCAGCTGGAGGGAATTCCTTGTTATATAAAAGTGGGTATGCAGTTGTTTTATAGCGCAGGGCCAGCTTTTGTAGAACAATTAAAATCAAGAGGATACTCCGTATTTCTGGATTTGAAAATGCATGATATCCCTAACACGGTACGGGGAGGGGCAGAGAGCATTACCCGTCTAGGGGTGGATATGTTTAACGTACACGCTGCTGGAGGCCGCAGTATGATGTCGGCCGCCAGAGCCGGAGCTGAAGCAGCGATTT
Organism: Paenibacillus sp. TSM33; assembly: GCF_056099025.1. Lineage (NCBI taxonomy): Bacteria > Bacillati > Bacillota > Bacilli > Caryophanales > Paenibacillaceae > Paenibacillus > Paenibacillus sp. TSM33. The sequence continues at coordinate 915,196 of NZ_JBLZXB010000017.1, read as the reverse complement.
CAGCAGACAGCTCACTTGCCATGCCGCTAATTATTGCAGTTACACAGCTGACCAGCACGGATCAAACGACTATGAATACGGAGTTAGGCATTCCTGGCACAGTCCAGGATGCTGTCGTTCGTTATGCACAATTGACGCGTGAGGCTGGACTGGACGGTGTGGTCGCATCCCCATTAGAAGTGCCTGCGATTCGTGCGGTATGCGGATCTGACTTTAAAACTATAACCCCTGGCATACGTCCGGCAGGCAGCGCTACAGGTGATCAGTCGCGTGTGCTAACACCTGGACAAGCCATTGCCCAAGGTAGCAGCTACATTGTCGTTGGACGGCCGATCACGGCAGCATCAGACCCACGCGCCGCAGCGAAACATATTATTGAGGAGATGATACAAGTATGACTACACTAAACAATATCCCAGAGCAAATTGCATCCCATCTGTTACGCATTCAGGCAGTGGCATTGCGCCCACAGCAGCCTTTCACATGGACATCCGGTATTAAATCCCCTATCTACTGTGACAATCGCCTGACCATGTCTTACCCAGAGGTGCGTGAACTAATCGCAGATTCTTTTGCGGCTCTCATCCGTGAACAATACCCTGAAACCGAGGTCATTGCTGGTACAGCCACAGCAGGGATTCCTCATGCCGCCTGGGTGGCACAAAAGCTAAATCTGCCAATGGCTTATGTCAGAGACAAAGCTAAAGGACACGGGAAAGAGAATCAAATCGAAGGCCGCATCAGCGCCGGACAAAAGGTTATGGTTATCGAAGACCTCATCTCTACCGGGGGAAGCTCCATTAAAGCAGCACAGGCCGTAGAGCAAGCAGGCGCTCAGCCGTTAGCTGTACTGGCTATTTTCAGCTACCAGCTGGACAAAGCCACTCAAGCTTTTGAAGAAGCAGGTGTGAAGCTGCAAACCTTGTCTAATTACACCGCCTTGATGGAGGTTGCCTTGCGTGAAGGAACCATTCAGGAGGAAGAGATGGAACTGCTGCGTTCCTGGCGTCAGGACCCGGCTTCTTTTGGCAAATAAGGCTGAGTATTAGAGAGACAACGGAGCCAATAAGTAGTGCGCCACAGACTCATTGCCATCCAGTCCAGATTGTTAGAAATCAAGCTGTGTAAATCGAATTCGATCCGGTTACACTAACTCCTACCATCATGTGAAAAGAGGGAGTTCGGATGTATTGGGTTTACTATGGCAGACTGTACACGACTAAATTTCAGGCAGGATGTTTGGCAAAAAGGCTTGAGCATGACGGCTGGATGTATGGCTACAATGATCCCCGCGCAGTGGAGGTGTACCGCTCGCGCAAAGGTCGTTATGGTGTCCGATTTATTCCATAGGTGTACAAAAATAATTTTTAAAAAGAAATTTATAAAAACTATTGACGAAACACAAGAAAATGTTGTATATTAATTAACGTTGCTGTTACGGATATGTAACGTGAATATACATGTTTTTTTGAGGGCCCTTAGCTCAGTTGGTTAGAGCGGTCGGCTCATAACCGATTGGTCGGGGGTTCGAGTCCCTCAGGGCCCATTTCCTCAAAAACCCTTGCTAAGCAAGGGTTTTTTTGTCGTCTTTTTTTCTGTACTATAAGAGATGGAGAGTAGTTGCCTAAACTTAATTGCTTACATTTTAGTCATGTTGCTTTCTTTATAGAGACCGAGACCCTATGTAACTTTGTTCTAGCTTATGTAGGTTATTAAAACTGTTTCCTATTTTACTGAGTCTTATCGTTATTAGTATCCAATAAAAAATATTTATTCTAATATATGGATAATATTTATAAGTCAGTAAGTTTATGTTTAGATAATTTTTGAAGAACATGTTACCTTAGTGTCTGTACAAGAGATAGATTACTGGGGGAATATTTATGAAAAAGAATCTCATTAAGAAAACTTTTATATTGTTCAGCGCATCATTGTTTTTACTAATCGTATTTTCAAATTTAAGAACGTATGCAGCAGCATCAGTTGGTCAGGCATTACCTACTCCAGAGAGTGGGTGGCAACGATATGAAGAACTTGCACCTGGTTTCATCTTTGAAGGAAATGGATGGCAAACGCCAACTGCGGGAAGCTATTCTGGAGGAAGTGAAAAGTTTACACTTAATTCATCTCTACATACTGTTAAATTTCAATTTTGGGGTACGGATCTAAGATTAATTAGTTATAGAGGCGGAGATAGACAAACATCTATTCAAGTAAATATTGATGGTGTGAATTATAGTTACTCAGCAAATGGTCAAGCACAAGTGACTACCCTTTTATTTGAAAAAAGGAACTTAGAAAATAAATTACATTCCGTAGAAGTAAGTGCAAGCAACTCAAACGTTTATAATCTGTTCGAATTTGATGCTTTAGATATCAACGAGACTGGATATTTAGTAAATCCTAAAATCAGTGCTCCTTCAAATCTATCTGCAAAGGCAGAAGACGCCAAGGTAGATTTAAGCTGGACAGCAAGCCCCGATAAAACAGAATATACTATAAAACGAAGCACTACTTCTGCAGGACCGTATGATACAATTGCTTCCAACGTCAAAACTCCATCGTATTCTGATACATCTGTGGTCAATGGAACAACATACTATTACGTAGTTACAGCAGTAAGTAATAATGGCGAAAGTGAATTTTCTAAAGAGGTATCAGCTACTCCACAAGGAGAAAAGCAAACAGATTCCGATACAGAAAATCCATCTCAACCTAATCCTGAACCATCTGAGCCAGCTCAACCGACAGGTGATCGAGCAATTCTTGTAGTAACTATGACAAATGGCTTTGAGAAGGAATTTGATTTAAGTATGAAAGAAGTTAACAACTTTATAGCGTGGTATGATGCAAAAGATGCCGGCCGTGGTCAATCATATTATAAAATCGATAAACACAATAACAACAAAGGTCCATTCAGCAGTCGGAAAGATTATGTAATCTTTGATAAGATTCTAACATTTGAAGTAAGTGAATACTCTAAATAAATTGAAATCCCCTGCTATAACGGCAGGGGACTTTTCAGAAAATGCAATTATATTCTTGCTAATCATTGAACAAGTGTGCCAAGACCTTTGTCAGCTAAATAGTTAGTTTACCTTAACGGTATACACCATTCTCAATTTACCGTTACCGGCGTAAATCTCAACTCTTGCATTCGTTGCAGTGGTGGTGGTTACCACGCCGGAAGCAGAAACGGTGACATTTCCGCTGGCCACTTTATAAGTATCCCCAGGGTAATTTGACAACGCATAGGAATAATTACGTGGCAATGTAGCCGTTCTGTAGTATACTCCGTTTACTTGTACAACAGATGTAATTTCTGGAGAAGGGCCTACTGCTGCGGACGCACTAGGGACAATAATACTCCCAATGAGTCCCAAAGACATAGCTGTTGATAATAATATTTTCTTAGTATTCATAAAAAAATCCTCCTTATGTATGATATGAGCTCCTAAAATATACCATGTAAAATGGTTGCTTTCACTTCATTCGACAAATGTTGTCAAAATAATACAATAAAACAATTCTAAAGTCCTATAAGATACAAAATAATTAAAATATGACAATTAAAGAAATTTATTTAATATACTGTATTTTTGAGCTATTCTCTATAGCTAGGCCATCTTTGCACAACACAAAATAAAAACGGACGTCGGAGTGATTCGCCCGAGATCCGTTTTTCGTATGTGCATGTTTGGCACTTGATATCAGTTGACAAGTTGATGTGCAAGCTTCTTGCTACTATCTAGATTTCTTTCGACCATGCGTTGTTCTAATGCAGACAGCTCCGTATTTTGACGAATCGCTTCTGCTACCAGCTGGGCAATTTGCCTTGCTCCTTCGTCAGAAAAATGGGTATTATCTGCTACACCAGCTGGGTAATTAGGGTGCGTTTTTTCAGGCAAATGCATAAATAGAAGCTGGGACTCTTTTTCACCCATGGAACGATAAAGCTGCTGTGATGCTTCGAAAATATCGAGCAGCGGCGTCTGAGTTTCCATGGCTACTTGTCTCATGGCAGCAGGATAGGCACCTACGGCCAGCGGGTCAGGTTCACCGTTTGCGGTAAAGCGGCGGCGGCTGACCGAGGTCAATAGCACTGGAATTCCGCCACGTTCCCGAGCGGACTGAATGTATTGAATTAAGTTTAGACGGTACTCTCCATCAGGATCGGTGTAGCGCATGGGATCTTCTTTTTTCTCATCATTGTGTCCAAATTGAATAAACAGATAATCGCCAGCTTGAATATCTTTTTCAATATCAGCTAATCGCCCTTCTGCTATAAAAGATTTGGTGCTTCGTCCGTTGACGGCACGATTGTCCACATGAACAGTAGAGTCCAAATGAGCTTGCAAATGTTCGCCCCAGCCTGTCATCGGTTTTTCGGTTGCTCCTTTTTGAGCTGCAGTAGAGTCCCCTGCGATAAACAGTCGAGTTGTCATTTGCTGTCTTGCCTGCGCATATCCATGTTTTTGTAACCATTTTTCCGCCAGGTCGAGCCATTGCCTGCATTCAAGGTTGTCCTCAGACAGTCCCAATCCATGTCGTCCTTCCTCAAATACATGCAGTTCAAACGGAATACGCTCTCTGGATAATGAGAAAGCGAATAACAGGCTATTTTCTACCGGTACAGCGCCATCATTGGCCGTTGTCCACATAAAAGTCGGAGGTGTCTGTGCGGTCACTTGCCGATCGGATGAAAAGGCTTGAAGCTGCTCCGGGGCCGGCTGTTCACCTAAAAAATGCGTACGGCTTCCAATATGCGTATAAGGCTCATGAAATGAAATGACAGGGTATCCCAACATCAGAAGATTTGGCTTTTCCGCTCCAATCGTGGACACAATGGAGGCCAGGTGACCGCCTGCTGAAAAACCGATGAGACCCACTTGATCAGGGAACACTAGCCAGTCATGCGGTGTTTGGCGAACCCATTGCAGGGCATGTTGTACATCCTCCAGCAAGGAGGTAACCTCGAAATCGCCGACCTGATACTCCAGCACACCCGCATGAATACCTAGATCATTTAACCACCGGGCGATTGGCTCTCCTTCATGTGAGGCCAAATGCTCGTAGCCACCGCCAGGTAACACCAATACAAAAGGACGAGCTTCACTAGCTACTACGAGATAGAGGGAGAGAAAGGAAGTGTCTAACGGAAATTCTTCTTTTACAATCTGTTCTTTAGAACTAACGACATGTAACATAAGAGACCTCCAAATTTCTTTTTAACTGCCGCAAACCAAATAAAATCAACTTAAATTGGAATGATACGGATGTAAAAAATAATGCACACGTAAAAAAAATGATTTAAACCTTGTTATGAAAGCGCTATAATTTGGTGTGATACCAAGAACCAAAGGGGGAGCGCAATGAAAAAAGGAAGAATGTTCTACACTATTTTTATTACGATTCTGGTTTTGGGAATAGGATTGGTGGCCAGCTTTGGCAGCTACATCTATTTTACAACAATTAGCTCCGTTGTGGAGAGAGTTTCCAATACCAAGCAAAGCTACATGGCGCAGATGAGAAATAGCCTAGAACAGAAAATCCAAACGATTGAATACGCTTTTAATACGTATAGCACGACCAGTTCCTTTAATGAAGTTGTCAAAAATCCCATTACAGAAAAAGATTTTGTAGCGTATCGGAATGTGAATACCCAGCTCAACTATATTGCTACGATGGGATTAGAAGGAACGGAATATTCACTGATCAGTCTAAATCAGAATTGGAGAATTTCCAATGGAAGCCTGTCTTATTTAACGAAATCGGAACGAGAAAAGCTGATTAGTACCTATATCGACCACCAGGATAAGGGACTATTCTGGATTAAAACAGATAAAGGAATCCGTTTTGTGAATACCTTGCCTGTGTTTTCCAAAAAGAAGCAGTCCATTGCACTGTCTGATATTTCGTCGCAGACGTTAAGTCATACCATTCAAACAGAGGATCATATGCCTGTGTTTATTTTGAATAACAAAGGCGACTTAATGTACGAAACTGAGCCTGCTACTCCCTTATTGTCTACTCAGCAGCTTCAGCACATTTCAGAGGTTACTGCTAAATCAAACAACACGGGCATGCTGACATTGGAGAAAACGGAGCATCAGCCAGCACGGCAAATCATTTATGCTAAATCTGCTTACAACAATTGGACTTACTTAACGGTATTAGATAAAAAAGAGATTGCAAACGCGTTTCAAACGACCAAATTCGGGATTATCATGATGGGCCTTGTATTAACGCTTTTAATGGTGGTGGTGGCCTACATCATTGCCATTTACTTTACCAAGCCATTTCAGCAAATAAAACGCAGCTTGCCGAAAAATCCTAATTTCGCTATCAAAAATGAACCTTCTAAAAATGAAATTGAGTGGATTATTAATTCCATCGACAACATTGTAACGGAGAAGGAAAGCTTGGAAAGTCTCATTCAGTCCGAAATGCCACAGTTGGAAACGCAATTGATTCTCAACCTGTTTCGCAAACGTATTTCCGCAGAGGAATTGGCACGAAAAATGCCACGCTTGGGCTACAAGCAGATCGAATATCAAATGTATATTACTTTGCTAGTTCAACTGGATAATCTAGGAGATCGAGAACCTTCGGATAAAGATGTTTTACTGCTGGCTATTAACAAAATCGTAGAAGAAACGATTCCAGAGCAGCAGCGTATGCTTCCCATCATTTTGAACGATAACACCCAGGCTACCATATTAATTTTGGCAGGTAAGAGTGCACAGGAAATGAGAAAGCAAGTGCTGGATCATGCGACTCTTTTGATTCAGAATGTAAAAGAGTATTTGAATGTATCCATCAGCATCGGTATCAGCACAGTATATGATAACTTATTAGAAAGCAAAGAAGCCTGTGAGATGAGCAAGCAAGCATTGCATCACCGTTTAAATCTTGGTAAAGAGTCGATTATTTTTTATGAGGATATTTCCATGGTCATTTCAGGTCCGGTGCTGCTGCATTATCCTGCGGAATTGGAATCCAAACTGTTCGATGCCATCCGCATAGGGGATGAAGAGCAGGTATATCATACCGTGCACTCTTTATTGGCGGAAATGATGACAAAGAACAATCATTCCATGAACTTTGAAGTGCTGCTGGTACGCTTTGTCAATAATCTCATCCAATTAGAGCAGCTATTAGGGATTGAAGTACTCCTGACGCAAGACAATCATGCCTTGTATCATCGTTTGCTGGATATCCGTAACCCGGAGGAGATAGAACGCATGCTGTTGGAACAGGTTATTTTCCCCATGGTAAAAAGCATGAAGGAGAAGACCAACCAGCAATTCCGCTGTCTCTCTGAGAAAATTGCCGCGATTATTCGTGCTGAATATGACCATGAATTATCATTAGAAATCATTGGAGATCGACTGCATTACAATCCAAATTATTTAAGCAGTATTTTCAAAAAAGAATACGGAACGACGTTTAGTGAATATCTGATGGGCTATCGCTTGCAAATGAGCAAGAAGTGGCTCGTTGAGACAGATATGACGATTAAAGAAATCGCCGAGCGACTGCAATATCATAATTCGCAAAACTTTATCCGCTCTTTTCGAAAGAAGGAACAGGTTACGCCAGGGGCTTATCGAAAGATGAAGCAAGCCAATTAACCTTTAACCGCTCCCAACAAAGCTCCTTTGACAAAGTGCTTTTGCACAAATGGATACACGATTAGCATCGGAACGGTCGCTATAACAATGACCGCCATCTTAATCGTCTGCGCAGGCGGGATGACATCTACCGCAGTTCCTTCTGCCTGCATACCACTGGAGACGATAACAATTTGGCGAAGTAAGACTTGAATTGGCCATTTGGCAGAGTCATTGATATAGAGAATGGCGTGCATATACGTATTCCAATAGGCAACAGCGTAAAATAAAGAAATGGTTGCAATAGAAGGCAGGGCTAATGGCAACATAATTTTAAAAAAGATACCAAAATCGTTACACCCGTCCATCTTAGCCGATTCTTCCAAATCGTCCGGCAATGCCTGAAAAAAGTTACGCATGATAATCAGGTTAAATGCATTAATAGCCACGGGCAGAATCAAGGACCAATAAGAATTGATCAGCCCCATGCTTTTGACAACGAGGAATGTCGGAATCATCCCTCCGCTAAACAACATAGAAAACACAACAATGAAGTTAATCGTATTGCGGCCAAGCAGATATTTTCGGGATAATCCATAAGCCATAAAAGCGGTAAAAATCATACTTACAACTGTACCCACGATCGTTACTCCGACCGAAACCCCAAGTCCTCTAAAAATCGTTGGAGTGGATAAGATATAGCGATAAGCATCCAGTGAGAAAGTTACAGGGAATAAAATGAACTTCTTGGCCACTACTTCCTCAGTTGAAGCAAATGAGCTGGCGATGATATTCAAAAAAGGCAAGAGACAAGTGAGGGCAATGAGAATCAAAAGTGTACTGTTTACAATGTTGAAAATACGACTGCCCAGCGATTCTTTTTTTCGTGATTTTGGTTTGAGTAATGGTTGTTCCAATGTGGGTGACCTCCTTGTAATCGTTTACATGTAAACCTTATCAAGAGGAAAGAATTCCGTATATAATCATAACTTGAGGTGTTCTCTAAGGGTGGAAACAAGAGGATGATCATTAAGTTGTGTAGTAATCATTAGCTAAGGTGAAGAGGCTATAAAGTAGGCTATTAGCTCATTTTTGTAAACGCTATCATTTGATGATTATATGCGGAATGCCGAAAATAACGTACTCTTGAAAGCGTATACAGGAACGTTTGAAGGAGGTCGAACTAATGAAAGTTTCAAGTGTCCCCGCACCAAATATGAAGATGAAGATGAAAAAGAACAAAAGAACGACGGAAAGCCTTTTACGAATGCAGAAACACAAGCTGCTCTATCTGATGGTTTTACCCGGATTGGTGTACTTCATTATCTTCAAGTATTTCCCTATGGGGGGATTGGTAATTGCATTTCAGGATTATCAAGCCTTTCAGGGAATTACAGGCAGTCCATGGGTAGGAATGAAGCATTTTATTCGTTTGTTTACCGAGCCTACGTTTTTTATGTTGCTTCGCAATACGCTGGTTTTATTTGCACTGAATATTGTAATCTTTTTTCCATTGCCTATCATATTGGCGCTCATGCTGAATGAGGTTAGGAAGATGTTTTTCAAAAACATTATTCAAACCATTATCTACATCCCGCACTTTATGTCATGGGTCATCATCGTTTCGATTTCTTATGTATTCCTGACGGTGGACGGCGGTGTGCTGAATGAAATGATTGCCGCACTGGGCGGTGAGAAGATCAGCTTCTTGACATCTCCGCAGTGGCTGCGAACGGTCTATATCGGGCAAGTGATTTGGAAGGAACTTGGCTGGTCTACCATCATTTATTTATCTGCAATTACAGTGGTGGATACGCAATTGTATGAGGCAGCAGAGATGGACGGCGCCGGACGTTTGAGAAAGACATGGCACGTGACGTTGCCAGCGATCCGCCCGGTTATTATTACTTTGTTAATTTTGAAAATCGGCAGCACGCTGGATTTGGGCTTTGAGCATATGTATCTGCTATTGAACTCATTAAACCGCGAGGTTGCCGAAATCTTTGACACCTATATTTATACTGCAGGCTTAAAGAATGGACAATTAAGTTTCAGTACGACAGTAGGACTTTTTAAAGGCGTAGTAGGCTTAATTCTGATTATGTTCTCCAATCGACTCGCTAAGAAATTTGGTGAGGACGGCGTTTATTAATGACGACGGGAAGGATGCAAAATGGTACGTTTTGTAGAAAACATGAACAAATGGTGCATGCGCCTGCTACGCCTGGTCTACCTTAACTTGCTGTGGACGATTGCAACCATCCTGGGCTTGGGTTTTATAGGTGTAGGGCCTGCAACCGTTGCTATGCTTAGTATTTTAAGGCAGTGGATTCGGGGCAATGAGGAAGTCGCCATTTTCTCGACGTTTGTTCGTTACTTTAAAGAAAGCTTTAAGGAAGCAGCCATCATTGGCGGGCTATACAGCCTTGTGGGTTACGTGCTCTACGTGGATATCGTCAACATCTCATCCTGGTATGTTCGTGTGGTGACACTGATGGGTGCCTTTTTGTATCTGATCTCTTTGGCATACATTTTTCCGTTGCTGGCTCACTATGATTGGAAAGGCATCAAGCTGAAGATCAAGATGTCGATCATAATTGGATTTTCGTATTTACAATATACACTTGTTCTTTTTGTAGCCATTGTCGTGCTTTATGCATTGATTCTAGGCTTGTACCCAGGAATTCTAACTTTTGCCGGAGCGAGCATCATCGGTTATCTCGTGATGTGGATGACGCATCAGGTATTCAGCAAAATAGAACGAGAGGTTCTGGTGAAAGAGGAAGATATGGCATGAATATACAAACGAAAAAGGAGCAAACACGATGAAAAAAAGAACCGCGATGAAAAAGGGAGTGTCAGGTCTTCTTGCCGGACTTATGGTCATGAGTGTTTTTCTAACTGCTTGTGGTGACAAGGGGACTGAGGAGCAAGGCAGCCAAACCTATGATCCCAAATCCAAACTGGAATTTACCTGGCTAAACGTATTGCATACAGCCTCTCCGCCTACAGAAACGATTAAAAGCAAAATCGAAGAATACACCAATTCCAAAATTACGTTCAACTGGGTGCCGGATGCTTCCAAGGAAGAGAGAATTACCACCGCACTGGCTTCTGGTGAATTGGCAGACATGGTGACTTTGACGATGATGACAAATTCATCAGTGCGTAGTTCATTGAAATCAGGACTATTCTGGGATGTAGGCAAATACTTGGATGATTATGAAAATTTGAAGAAGATCCCGCCTGAAGTGCGCGAAGCTGCTTCTATTGAAGGGGTACTGTATGGTGTTCCGTTCCAGAAAAATCTGGCTCGGGCGGGTCTGGTCATTCGTCAGGATTGGCTCGATCGCTTAGGGCTGAAGGTGCCGACCACACTGGATGAGTTGTATGAAGTTGCGAGAGCGTTTACAGAAGATGATCCAGATGGCAATGGAAAAAATGATACGACTGGGTTTGTGGACAGATCGGATCTGCGCTATAGCAGCTTCAAAACGTTAAGTTCCTACTTTGGGACACCTAATGGCTGGAAAGTAGATGAAAACGGCAAGTTTACGCCGGAATTTGATACTCCTCAATATATGGAGACCTTAAAGTATTCCAATAAATTATACAAAAATGGATATCTCTCCAAAGACTTTGCCGTAACCGCTAAAACGGACCAGCAACAACAATTTGCACAAGGTAAAGCAGGGATTTATACAGGCATGATCGATATCTCTAACCTTCGAACCTTGTCTCAAGGCTTACAAAAAGGGCTGAAGCTGGTACCGGTTAACAAGATTTCGAATGGAGATGGCCAATACCACGTATGGTCTGAAGGAAGCGGGGTAGGAGGCTTGCTGGCATTTCCGAAATCTGAAGTAAAGACGGAAGCTGAGTTGAAGAGACTGCTGCAATTTGTAGATGATTTAATTGACAAAGATGTATATATGTACATGACCGGTGGTATTGAAGGTACTCATTATAAAATCGAAAAAGATGGTTCTTTCAAAATTACGAATACTGATTTGTGGCAAGCAGACGTTCAGCCATTTTCAAGCTCCAGACCAAGTGAAGTGACCTATAACTTAAAGGATGCCAATCCAGAAAAGGAAATGGCTAATGAATTAGTGCGAGAAAATAATAAATTTGCTGTGCTGGACCCGACAGTGCCGCTGGATTCAGCCACCGCTAATGAACAAGGAACAGAGCTGGAGAAAATTATTACCGACGCCTCCTTCAAATTTATTATGGGTGAACTTGATGAAGCCGGATTTAAAGCAGCTGTAGAAAACTGGAAAAAGTCAGGCGGAGCACGAATTACCACTGAGTATGAAGAAGCGTATAAGAAAACGAAAAAATAAAGATATAGGCTGAACATTAGTGTACATGAATTGCCACTACGCAGGCGGATGGTGCTTATCATCGTTGACATTGTCCAGCACCATTCCGCCTACTGCGTTTTATTCACAAAAAATAAAGACAGGAGAGAACGAAATGCAATTGTATAACATTGTAGATTATGGAGCAGTCCAGGATGGTACGACGATGGCGACAGAGGCCATTGCGGCTGCCATTGAAGCAGCAAGTAATGCTGGGGGAGGAACCGTTTTTGTTCCGTCTGGAACATACCTGACGGGTGCTATTATTCTGAAAAGTAACATTGAGCTGCATTTAAGCCCCGGCGCAATTCTTTCCTTCAGTACGGAACTGGCAGATTACCCTGTAGTAGAATCCAGATGGGAAGGCGTTCAGCGGGAAGTACATGCATCGTGCATTTATGGAGAGAACCTTGAGAATATTTCGATTACAGGCAGCGGAACACTGGACGGAAATGGTCAACCGTGGTGGGAAAAGCATCGGAATTACCCTGAAGAGCTGCAGTATCCAAGACCCAAATTAATCAGCTTTGACCGCTGTCAACGGGTGACCATTAAAGATCTCATGTTAAAAAATTCCCCCAGTTGGACTGTAAACCCCATTGCTTGCTATAACGTTACGATTGACAATTTGTCCATTCTTAACCCGGCAGACTCTCCCAATACGGATGGTATTAATCCCGAATCCTGTTCCAATGTTCGCATTAGCAACTGCAATATTGATGTAGGTGATGATTGTATTGCGATCAAAGCAGGAACCGAAGATACCCATGAGCGGATTCCTTGTGAAAATATTACGATTACCAACTGTACAATGGTGCATGGTCATGGTGCTGTCGTACTGGGAAGCGAAATGAGCGGAGATATTCGTAATGTTACGATCAGCAATTGCGTGTTCAAGCAAACGGATCGGGGCATACGTCTGAAATCAAGACGGGGACGCGGTGGAATCATCGAGGATATTCGTATCAGCAACATTGTGATGGAGGAGGTCATTTGTCCATTTATTCTAAACCTGTATTATTTCTGCGGACCTCGGGGCAAGGACAAATATGTGTGGGATAAAAATCCCTATCCAATTACTGATGAAACTCCGTGCTTTAGAAGAATCCATTTTTCCGATATCACGGCACGTCAGGTTCATGCGGCGGCTGGTTTCTTATACGGACTTGCAGAACAATATATTACTGAAATTACATTTTCCAATATAGATATTTCCATGGCTGAAAATGCGATTCCCGGTCGTCCGGCCATGATGACAGGGATTGAAGATATGAACAACCGTGGTTTTTATCTAGGTAATGTGAGGGATATTCGTTTTCAACAAGTTACGATTGAGAATCATGAAGGTCCTGCCTTTTACATTGAAAATGGGGAAGATGTTGAAATCAATCGTTGTCATTCGAAGAATACAGTTCAGCCTGAAAAGCTGATAGAACAAGTAACGATACAACCTTCTGAACAAAATGTTGTGAAATAGGAGGGGATGAGAGGAGCATAAAACGTGGATAAGTTGCAAGCATTGTTGGGAGACCTTCCGGCAGATCGCCCTATAACGGCAACTCTACTGAATCAAGAAGAGCGGGAGGGTTATCGACTGGAGTGTCTCCTGCTGGACTTGAACGGGATCGAGCTTGTACCCGCTTATGTAGCTACACCCTTACAAGGGGACGGTCCGTTCCCATTGGTCGTATTTAACCATTCGCATGGGGGCAACTATACGAATGGACGTAAGGAACTGCTTCATAGCAGTTCTTACCTACAGCAGCCCTCGTTTGCTACAGCTCTGACAGACATGGGGTATTGCGTATGCTGTATCGACATGTGGGGCTTCAATGAACGTGGGGGCAAAACCGAGAGCGAGCTGGTAAAAGAAATGCTCTGGCAGGGCCAGGTGCTGTGGGGGATGATGCTGTATGATAACCGTCGTTTGGTAGATTATATGTGCCAGCGCGAGGACATTGATGCTTCCCGTATCGCAACGATCGGCATGTCGATGGGTGGACTTATGGCATGGTGGATGGCTGCTTTAGATGAACGGATACAGGTCACGGTTGATATATGCGGACAGGTAGATGCCCACACGCTGATCGCCAAAAGGGGATTGGATCATCATGGCTTCTATTCCTATGTCCCCGGCTTGTTGAAGCATTTCACCACGCTGGATATTCAAAAGCGGATCGTACCTCGTCCACGGATGAGTATAACAGGTCAAAATGATCGGATGTGTCCTATAGAAGGAGTCGAGCATTTGGCCAAGGGGTTATTGGAAGCTTATCAGAAAGCAGGTCACCCTGAACATTGGCAGCCTGTGATTGCGGGCGGTGGCCATATGGAGACATTGGAAATGCGAACGGCTTGGCAGTCATTTTTAGCTGAACACTTGTAAATCAAATGAAAGGATTGGGGTAACCATGCTAGTCGGAAAAGAATCCTTTTGTGATTTCCACACCATTCAGGAGGCGATTCATGTATTGGAGCAATCGCCTTCCAACGAAATGGAAACGTTAACTATTTTATCGGGTACCTATGAGGAAGAAGTGCGGATTTACCGTTCAAATCTACATATCATAGGCATCGGGCAGGTAGAGATTCGTATGGACCGGTATGCCAAGGAGCGGAATGAAGCAGGTGAGGAAATAGGAACCTTTGCGACACCGACTTTATTTATAGGCGGCAGCCATCTGATCTTGGAAAATCTCATCATTTCCAACACGGCCGGACAGGGAGAACACATTGGGCAGGCCGTTGCGGTATACGCTCATTGTGATCAAACCGTCTTTAGAAACTGCACCTTTAAAGGGTACCAGGACACGTTATTTACAGGCCCTCTGCCTCCTGCACCCAAAGAACGATTAAAGTTTGGTGGAATTCCTTTGAAAGAACACCATGCACACTATCGCCAGCTTTATCAGCATTGTTACATCGAGGGTACGATAGATTTCATTTTTGGCGGGGCTACCGCTTACTTTGAAGATTGCGAGATTCGTAGTTTGCGTCATCATAAGAACCATACAAGCTACGTTACAGCCGCCTCTACACCGCAAGGACAAACGTACGGCTATGTATTCGATCATTGCTATTTAACCGCAGAGCCTGATATTACTCCTGTTTTTTTGGGCCGTCCATGGCGGGAATATGCCAAAACCGTATTTGTCGATTGTAAAATGGGCGACCATATCGACCCGCGCGGCTGGGACAATTGGGACAATGTCGCGAATGAGAAAACCGTCTGCTATCAGGAGTATGGCGGATCTGATGAAATAGCTTTATTACGTAAGCAGCGTGTTCCGTGGGCGGATTGCTTTGAAGCGAGGACAGAAGCATGGAGCAAGGAGCAGGTTTTTGAGGGAGTCACATTTTGGAAAGCAAGGAGAAGTGATGTCTCATGATGATCCAAAACCCTATATTAAAAGGCTTTAATCCCGATCCGTGTATTACGCGAGTCGAAGATACTTACTATATTGTAGTGTCATCATTTGAGTGGCTGCCTGGAGTACGGGTGTATCAGTCCAAAGATTTGGCTCATTGGGAGCACTGCACGGATATTTTGACTGACCAGGTTGATTTGAGAGGGAACCCGAAAAATTGCAGCATTTGGGCACCGCAATTGAGCTATGCGGATAACCTATTTTATCTGCTCTATACGGATGTGAAAAGCACCAAGCGTCCGTTCAAGGACGTTCATAATTTTGTGATAACGGCACCTACGATTCACGGACCGTGGTCGGAGCCCGTTTATCTGAATAGTAGTGGATTTGATCCATCTTTATTTCATGATGAGGATGGACGCAAATGGCTGCTAAACGCGTTATGGGATTACCGCATGTTGGAAAGCAATAAGTCATCGGGTATCGTTATGCAGGAGTATGACAGCGGTCAACAGCAGCTTGTTGGCGAGCCTGTTAAAATTTTTGATTGCACTCCATTGAAGAAGACAGAAGCGCCCCACATCTACAGGCAGAACGGTTATTACTATCTTGTTACAGCGGAAGGCGGAACGGGTACGGGGCATGCAGTTACCGTAGCACGCTCCAAGCAAATATCCGGCCCGTATGAAGTGGACCCGCATAATCCGATGCTTACGTCCCGTAATCAGCTGAATTTCCCGTTGCAATGCGCAGGACATGGCAGTCTTGTGCAAACACCGGACGGAGAATGGTATATGGCTCATTTATGTACACGTCCAGTGGAGGGGAAATACGCTATTTTAGGGCGCGAGACAGCTTTGCAGCAAGTATATTGGAATGATGAAGGCTGGCTGCGATTAACCGCCGGGGGCCATACACCCCAATTGGAGGTGCCTGCGCCTCAAGGAACAATCTTGGTTCAGCAAGAGCAGCAGAAGTATATTTTCGAAGACTTTTTCGAGGGTCCCACCCTTGACAAAACGTGGAACACATTGCGTATCCTGGCAGACGATAGCTGGTGTTCATTAAGTCAGCGCCCGGGCTACCTTCGAATCCATGCTGGAGAATCCATACAAAGTCTGTTCCAGCATCACGTGCTTGCCATTCGGCAAACGGATCATCATTTCCGGGTAGAAACAGCACTGGAGTATCAGCCAACCAGCTATTTGCAAATGGCTGGACTTATGCTGTATCTCAATGAAGAAGACTATTTATATGCGTATGTTAGCTATGAAGAGGGAGTGGGAAAAGTACTGCGCATGATGCGATGTGAAGCTAATTCATTTACGTTAGTTCCGCAAGTGATTGCGCTTCAGAATGATCTTACCGTACATTTGGCTGTAGAGGTTCATGCCTCTCATGCACAATTTTATTATGGAGTAGGAGATGGGCCTTCCTGGACGCGACTTTTTGAAATACAGGATATCAGCTTTTTGTCCGGAGGATTTACAGGGAATTTTGTAGGTATTGCAGCTCATGATATGCAACAATTCCAAGGGAGCTATGCTGATTTTTCCCATTTCTTATACCATGGTAAGGATCATCTCTCCTCATAAAAAATATCATACTGATTATATTGCAAGCACCTTAAGGGGTGCTTTTTTTCTGCACATTATCCTTCACATTATAGTCTCGCAAAATCTCCAAAAAAGCGGTGGTTGCTTTCGTCTCAAATACCGCAGAAGGGGTCAGAAAAGAAAATTTCCGAATAAACGGGAGATTGAGAATATCCAATACTTCTAATGTTCCCAAAGCAAGTTCCTTTTGAATTACCCATTGGGACAGCAAAGAAATCCCCAAGCCTGCTTCTACAGACTCTTTGATAATCTGTGTACTGCCAAAATTCATCATATGAGAAGGATAAAATCGAAGCTGTGCAAACATCTTTTCAGCCGCCTCCCGGGTTCCAGAGCCTTCTTCCCGCAGAATCCAGATGTCCTCATGCAATTCATTTATATCCACTTGAGATTTACCAGCCAAACGATGATTTTGCGGAACGACAATAACCATTTCATCATCGGCAAAGGATTCAATGTGTAAATGGTCATGCTGAAATTCTCCTTCGATAATGCCCACATCCAGTTGATTATGGATCACGAGCTTTTCAATTTCCAATGTATTGCCGATGGTAATGGAGGGCTGAATGAGTGGGTACTGAATTCTCATTTGCGCAATTACATGTGGTAATACATATTCACCATACGTGTAGCTTGCACCAATAGACAGGTTACCCTTTGCCGTATGCATTAGCTCATCTACCAAGTACTGCATACGTGTATGGAGTCGGATAATCTCCTGGGCATGATGATACACAATTTCACCTGCTTTAGTTAAGCGCACATATTTATTACTTCGCTCCAGGAGCCGGGTTCCTACACTGCGTTCCAGTGTTTGAATATATTGACTTACCGCAGGTTGGGTCATATGTAGTGCCTCAGCAGCTCGTGTAAAATTTTGTTTCTCCGCAACCCTAACAAAAACGACTAAAGATTGATCCAATGCTTATTCCTCCAATTTAATCATGCCTGTTTACTTATTATCATTATTATAATGATTTATTTTTCTTATGACAAAATACATATTAAGCTGTATGCATGTAGAATTGGAGGGAATCAGCATGAAAAGTCATAATCAACACAGCAAACTTTTATTGAACAAAGGTCGATTGTTTCGGTTTTTATTCGGCGTTCTGCTAACGATGATCTTTGCACTGGCAGGATACGTCCTGAATGAAGTACCAGGCTTTCATTATGTAGGTCCATTGGCATGTGCGATGTTTCTCGCTATACTATACCGACAATTGTGGGGATACCCTGAAGCTATACGCTCAGGAATTGAGTTTTCAGCCAAGAAAATACTGCGCGGAGCTATTGTGTTATATGGACTGAAGCTGAATATGGATGTTGTTATTCATCAGGGGCTGGGGTTGCTTTTACGTGATGTAGGCACTGTGGTGTTCGCCATTTTTTTTACGGTTTGGCTGGCCAAACGATGTAAGGCAGATGCTTCGCTTTCGCTACTTCTAGGGATTGGAACAGGAGTTTGCGGTGCAGCAGCGATTGCAGCTGTTTCTCCCTTGTTAAAGTCCGACGATGAGGATACAGCCATAGGAGTTGGACTCATTGCCTTGGTCGGAACGGTATTTTCCATTTTGTTTACAGTGCTTCGACCTTGGCTTCCTCTGACGGATATGCAATATGGAATCTGGTCGGGCATCAGCTTACATGAAATTGCACATGTGGCCTTAGCAGCAGCACCTGCCGGACAGGATGCTCTTGCCATGGGTTTATTAGCCAAACTGGGGCGTGTCTTCTTACTCATACCGCTTAGCTTTATTTTAATGTATTGGATGAAACGAACCGGAAAGATTCGTACAGATGCTAAAGTGGGATTCCCCTGGTTCCTCATCGGCTTTATTGCGGCAAGTATTTTGGGAAGTTATGTATTTGGAAAATATATTGTAATTCCACCTAATCTAATGAACGAACTTTCTCAGCTCACCACCTTTATGTTAACGATGGCTATGGTAGGCATGGGCCTGAATGTGAGCTTTAAGACTTTAAGAGAGAAAGCAATGCTGCCCTTACTTGTACTGTCTGTTACTTCAATCCTACTTGTAGGACTAACATTTGTAACTGTATGAATAGAAAGCATGTGGTTGTGATGAGCTAGCTGGCAATTGAGATTAGTAAAACTGGAAAGAGCTCTGCTTGCGTATAGCTGGCAGAGTTTTTTAGTGCTTTCGTATTATAAGGCTGAAATATATAATGAATGAATCGTAACTTTTTACATAGGAGTCGCGTCTATCCAAATGGAGGCTTCAGAGGGGCATGGAATGTAAAATTTCATAGTGAAAAATTAGAGATTGGTAGGGTACATATGAAGAAAATTAGTTTATTTGCTTTTTTGTTTCTGTTTCTACTAGCATTTCCAGGAGAAAGTCACGCTGCGTCTTCAAATTCACATATTCAGCTGGACGGTAAAGATATAAGTGTTAGCAAGGGGGCGCAGATTCAGGAAGTAAAGGGGAATGTGCTGGTTCCACTCCGTCTTATTGTAGAGGAATTGGGTTATCGTGTGAATTGGGAGTCTAAGACAGGGACCATAACTATACATAAGCAAAATCTCAACCTGAGCCTTCAGGTCAACAATCCTATTGCCTCAGTTAATGATCAACCGATGGGGTTGGCTGTAGCTCCTTTGCTTAACGGGGGGACGACTTATGTTCCGCTTCGCTTTGTATCTGAACAGACAGGAATGGAAGTGTCATGGAACAACGAACTTAAAACCGTATTTTTGACGACTCCGCCTGCTTCAAGCGGAAACAGCGTAACCACCAATGATCATTCTGCTACTCAAGCTGCTGCAAGTGATGCTACAGCCAGCGAACGTACGGCTATCAATCAAATTAGCTTCAATAATCACCAATTGATGATAACGGTAGATGGAAAGGTAAGCCCCAAAGTAACCACATTGACTCAACCAGATCGTATTGTTGTAGATATACCTGATTCGAAGTTTGGCGAGGAATTTTCAGCATCGCAATCTATTAACAATGGTGGACAAGGAAGTTTTTCGATTGCAGAGGATGCGGATGCTTCCAAGGTAAGATACTCCATGTTTAGCACAAACCCAGCCTCGGCACGTATTGTGGTAGATCTTGATCACAGCACACCCTTTCATCTAATCAATGCAGATGATGGTAAAGTGGTCATAGCGTTGGATCAGGCTTCGGAGGAGTCAGCATCTACCGATACTGTTATATCTACTATACCTGTTGAGCCTACGATTTCTTCTGATGGACACGCGCAGGGGATTGACGTCTCGCACCATAATGGCAATATTGATTGGCAGCAGGTGGCGGCGGCAGGCAAGACATTTGCTTTTATTAAAGCTACAGAGGGCACCAAGTATCAAGATAATCAATTTTTAGCAAATGTTCAGGGGGCCAGAGATGCTAACATCCTGGTTGGCGCTTACCACTTTTTGAACGCAACTACCGTGGATGGAGCTCGCCAGGAAGCAGCTAATTTTGCCAGAGCTATAGATTCGGCAGGAGGGCGGCTGGATCTGCCCCCTGTGATGGATTATGAAAATAATCCTAAAGGCCTTACTCCCGCACAGATCAATGAAGTGGCTCATGCATTTTTAGATGAAATGGAGAAGCTTACCGGGCGTGAGCCGATCGTATACACGGGAAACGTCTTTGCTTCCAAGTTTGATCCTACGTTTTCTATGTATAAATTGTGGGTAGCGCGTTACAGCACTACGCAAAAGCCGACCGCAGTTCCAGCTTGGAATAGCTGGTGGGCTTGGCAATACAGTAGCACAGGCAGTGTTCCAGGTATTAGCGGCCAAGTCGATCTAGATGAGTACAATGGAACGATAGATCAACTTCGTGCTTCACTGGCAGGCTCGCTTGATTAGCAGGTTCATGTCATGAATAATCCTCGCGAATCCGAATTAGGATCTGCGAGGATTTTTAATGTCTGATTTGTTTAGTTGGGCATGATCCATACGATTTCGCTGATTCGAACAAAGAATTTTTTTCCGTATACATCCAAGATGACATGGTCAGGCTTAGTATCCACTACACATCCATCAATTCTGCCACGTGTTGTTTCAAGTACAACGTACTTGCCGATCACCGATTTTAATGTCTCTACAACATACGGATCTACGGGGTGTACCACGACATGGTGGGAGGTAGGATGGTGAGGAAAAGGTTGATTAACGTTATAATTGAACATTTGATTTGAATTCAATTGCTTCACTCCTTCAGGATTAGTTGTGATATCCTATGCTCCTGCCTATGAAAGGTGTAGGCTAACGCCCATCAGCGAAAATATTCATAACATTGCCAAAAAGCCCGGTCCATAGGAGAGCTCAATACATAAGCTATGTTGTACCTTGAAATAAAGGAGGCAATGATCCATGAGTGAATGTGAAAGAGGTTGCGGTGGCGGTTCGGTAGGGGGCTACCCAGGCGTTTGGACATCGACAGGAGCTATTCTGGTATTGTTCATTCTGCTCGTTATCATTACTAAGTCTTTTTGGATCTAAATTAAATTGAGTAGCTTAACCCCCCATTGGTATATTACCGGTGGGGGGTTAAGTGTTCTAGAGAATGGATTGTATGATAATAAAACACCTCAAATAACAGCGTACAAGCCCTACACAAACTGTGCCGGGCTGGGCAGCTGTCAAATGAGGTGCTTTGGCATTTATAGATAGGAACAGAATGGAGTGGGGATTAAATTAAAGCAATCGCCAACAGGGTAAACAGGCTCAAAGTTAGGATTTGATCACCATACCCGTAAGGATAAAAGGCAGACGTTTGTACACGTCCGTTCCGTTCGGTTTTTAAGTACACATTTTTACGATCCACATCCGTAATAGTTCCTTCGTACTGTTTTCCGTCAATGGTGAGAATACGCACCTTTTTATTCATACAGCTCAAACAGTTGTAGTAAGCGTCCATTCAATCACCCCCTCTTATACACATTGGCATTTTATGAGAGGGAAAGTCTTATGGTAACGGCGAACATACA
Source organism: Paenibacillus sp. TSM33 (assembly GCF_056099025.1). Lineage (NCBI taxonomy): Bacteria > Bacillati > Bacillota > Bacilli > Caryophanales > Paenibacillaceae > Paenibacillus > Paenibacillus sp. TSM33. The sequence continues at coordinate 893,261 of NZ_JBLZXB010000017.1, read as the reverse complement.
GCGAAGGGGGATTCTGTCGTATTTCAGTTCTGACTAAGGTTAATCTTATTCTTGATAGGGATTAAAGGAAAAACCAGGGTATCCATGAGCATAGGTGTAACCTCTTTGGGGGGCGACCTGACGATGTGATGAAGTATCGTTTAGCCTTACATGAATCCCTGGTTTTCGAGGTGGCTGCTGCTTGCAGTCATTGGGAGGACCGATGATCACAGGTTTTTTAATAGGGGCGAGCGCTTCCTGAACCTTTTTCTCATCCAGGCAGTAAGTATGAGCCATAATGTTACTTGGCGTTAGCCGCAAAACATCGGAGCCTAAAATGAATTCAGGGACTGGAGCGTTAAAAATCGCCAACAAGTGAGTGTTGTCCACCGTGGCGACTAGATAATGCCACCATCCCTGGGGGACGTTAGCCACCTGTCCAGGTGTAATCGGAAAATGTCGTAACTCGCGGGTAAAGGGATTGATCAGTGACACGGTCACTGCGCCAGAGATACAGTATATTAGTTCTGTGGCATTTTGGTGGTAGTGAGGCTCTACAACATTAGCCGTGCTGAGACGGATATCCAGTAGCGATACATTTGCTAATGTATTCAGCTGCTGGATCGACAGCTCGTGGATTGAGTTCTGAGCATCTTTCTGAAATAAAATATTGTCGCTTAAATCGTAGGTGAACTGTACAGTGGGAGAGGTGTAATCCATATATGAATTCACGTGTCCTTTCCTGCCTTTCTGTTACTCGAAATGAATGATCGTACGCTACCCTATGCATTCGCCTATATATATGTGCACAAAATGTGGTTTGAAAAAGCAAATGTAGGTTCAGGTCCTGGGTAGATTGAATCGAAAAATAGCGAAAAAAGTCACGTATTCAAGTGTAGTCAATATGTGACCGATTGCTTTTCATACACGTCAGCCCCTTAGGAATGGTGTTTTATTAGCTTGGGTATTCTTAGGACCAGAGCCGGATGATACGTAAATGCGGCTTATGGTATACTGCAACGGACGTGTGAACGCATTAATGTCCGATTCCATATGTAGCCACGTCTCATTTCTGCAGCTAGTCATAAGTTATGGCATAAGAAGCATCATCGGATAAACGTCCCTGGGTTGTACAGGCCGGAATGGTTGCACCGGACAGAACATGAAAGAGGAGGTTGTCTGGAATATGAAAAAATTATCTATTTTAATCCTGTCCTGCGCATGCATGTTAGGTACTGTATTGTCAGTTGCACCAGGACAAGCACAGGCACAATCGTCAACTTTAAAGAAAGGGATTCAAAGCGAACAGGTGCTGGAGCTTCAACAGCAGCTTCATTCACTCGGTTACTTCAAAGCTGGTTTTACGGGGTACTATGGCTCTTTAACTAGCAAAGCAGTGGCTCGTTTTCAGCGGGATCACGGTCTGACGCCTGATGGTATAGCCGGAGCGGCAACACAGACCAAGCTGGATTCATTCGGAAAGGTTCGTGTAACCGCGTTGGATCAATTGGCACGTATCATTTATTCCGAGGCGCGTGGAGAATCGTTTGAAGGACAAGTAGCTGTAGGCGCTGTCGTATTAAACCGTGTGCAGTCCGGCGAGTTTCCAAGCTCGATTCCGGACGTTATTTTACAACCGGGTCAATTCACCGCTGTACAGGATGGTCAATACCGCCTGAAGCCCAACAAGACTGCGTACCGAGCAGCCAGACAGGCACTTAATGGTGCTGATCCGACCAATGGGTCCTTGTTTTATTACAACCCAGCTATTGCCACAGCCAAATGGAGTAAAAGTCGTCCGGCTGTCATCTCACTGGGTCGTCATACATTTACGAATTAATTTCATATGAGCATTTGTAATTTTTTCAGCCGTCAGTAGCTTCTTGGAGAAGTGTGACGGCTTTTTGTGTATTCACAAATTTGTAATATATTAGGGATGATGTATCTCGGTTCATATTAAAAATTCTACCTATTATTCCGATACTCTTAATAGACAAAAAATGAAATCAAAGGAGTCTTTCTAAAATGAGTCAACATCCTTATACCATCGAAGTGGATCAAGTCATTAAAACGGTACATATGGCAGTGAATGGCGTTTTTAGCCAAGAGGAGTATGACAGCTTTGTAAAGGATTATATCGCCAAAACTTCATCTATTCAGGCATCGAGTTTTACACTCAAGGTAGACTGCACCCAAATGGCACTTTTGGGACCAGGTGAAGTAGAGAAACTGAAGGGCTCTTTTGCACGTTATAAAGAAACTGGATTTGCCAAAATAATTTTTGTTATCAGCCTCCAGCAAACGATTATCAAAATGCAGCTTGGTCGCGTAGCACGTGAAGCAGGATTAAACAACGTAGATATTGTAGTACAATAATGCGCTGACGTATGAGTAAGGGGGAAACCTGATGAGCCATATCAGAATAAAAGCACTGGGAGTGCATCATCCGTCCCATTCGTTGGATAACGAATATTATGTTCGCCATTTTGACGAGCAGGGAAAAGATATTCGACGCTTCATGGAGCATATGGGTAGAAAACAGCGTTATATCATTGATGACCCGAACGAAAACGGTCTAACCATGGGATTAGCAGCTGCGCAAAAAGCTCTGGAACAAGCCGGTATGACAGGTCGTGATGTAGATATGATCGTGTTCTCCACTCAAGTTCCTGAGTCGCTGTTTCCGATGAATGCCTTGTTTGTTCACCAGGCGATTGGGGCTAGACACGACGTGGCAGTGATGGATTCCAATGCGAATTGTGCAGGGATGACAGTAGCTGTCGATCAAGCCAGTCGGTCAATGTTATCTAATCCCGATGTGCGGACAGCGCTTATTATCGGCTCAGATTATAATTCGCTCATTTCCGATCCTGCAGATGAGATTACTTATGCGAACTATGGGGATGCTGCGTGCGCAGTTATTTTGGAGCGCACTGAAGAGGATACTGGATTCATAGATTCCCTGTATTATACGGACCCCGTCAATATAGATAAAATTTTGTACCCGGCTCAGGGGTTAGCGGCGACACTCCAAAGGAACGCACCCGGAAAATATATTCAGTGGCTTCCGTTCGACGCCAATATGGCCCTGCCTCCAACATTTGAGCTGCTTGAACGCATTATAAAAAAGAATGGGCTGACGCCTCAGGATGTACGGGCTTATTGTCTGTCTCAGTTTTCATTGGCTAATGTGTTGAAGATCCAGGAACATTTGGAGCTAGAGGATGACCAAATGATTTATGTGGGTGATCGTTATGGTTATACAGGCACCAGCAGCCCGTTTATTGCTCTATATGAAGGCATTGGATCGGGGCGTATCCGGCGCGGTGATTATGTGCTATTCTGGACGATCGGAGCTGGATATCAACTGGTTGCTATGTTGTTTAAATATTAGGAATACGAAGACCTTGCAGCTGCAAGGTCTTTTTGTATTTCCCACCATGATAATTGTAATGATTTGGTTGTGTTAGGTGTGATTATTTTGTAAAATTTAAACATTGAATTCATAAGGGAGATCTCATATTGCGGACATTGGCTAGCCTGACAATGATGACGGAAAACATCGTACACAATTCATAATAGGAGCTGAAGGGTCATTAAAATCGAAAATTTGTTTTACGGGGAACGAATAAAACTGGCGGCAGTGAGGGAAGAAGATGCTGAACTGATGTTCAAATGGGGTGAGGATGCGAAGTATTTGCGCAATGTGGATACGGATTTGGCACTCCCCTACACGTTGAAACAGATGGAATCGGAAGGATCTCCTAGCTCTAACGAGGTCTATTTTCGGTTAAGAACATTGGCAGACGATGTCTTGATCGGGTTTGTTGCTATTCATGGGATTGAGTGGAATAATCGCTGCGGTCAGCTGGCAGTAGGTATAGGGAATACAGACTACCGTGGCAAGGGTTTTGGAGCGGAAGCTATACGTCTCATTCTTCGTTATGCGTTTTATGAGCTGAATTTAAATCGGGTTGGCTTGGATGTGATTGAGTACAATACACAAGCGATCCGTACCTATGAGAAGGCAGGATTCCAGCTTGAGGGTAGAGTTCGTTCCGCTGTTCTCCGTGATGGCAACAGCTATGATCGTATTATGATGGGCATCCTGTACTCTGAATGGATTTCGACTCTTAAAGTATAATAGATACACAATTTGTTCATAAAATATTCCATAATAAGCCTTTTAATAATGTGAAAAGAGGTTTATAGTTAAGGGGTCACATGCCCAAATCATTATTAATTTGAGTATGAGTCAAAGCTGAGGAGGAATTTACATGGCAAACGTTGTAAGGTCCGTTACTTCACCCAAGAAATTTATTTCTGGACAAAATCTACTCTCGTCGTTAAATGACTACATCAAGGATTATGGCGATAAGGCTTATGTTATTTGCGATGAGTTTATCCTTGAAAGAGCCCAAAAGGAGGCAGGTGCTTCGATTGAAGCAGCTGGTAACCAGGTGGTCTTTGAGAAATTCCAATATGAATGTACAAAAGAAGAGATTGATCGTAACCGTGAATTAGTACGCAAACATGGTTCGAACATCATTATAGGGATTGGCGGGGGAAAAACGCTGGATACCGCCAAGGCAACAGCATATTATGAAAAGTTGCCGGTCGTTATTTTTCCAACCATTGCTTCTACAGATGCTCCTTGTACCGCGCTTGCGGTTATTTACAAGAAGGATGGTTCCTTTGATGAATATTTGTTCCTGCCTACGAATCCAGATGTAGTACTTGCTGATACAGGTATTTTGGCAGCGGCGCCTGCACGTTTCTTTGCAGCAGGAATTGGTGATGCACTGGCAACTTATTTTGAAGCTCGTGCCTGCTATCAGGCCAATGGGGACAATCTGGTGCTGAACAAGCCTTCCACTACAGGTCTGGGGCTTGCTCGCCTTTGTTATGATACATTGCTGGAGAATGCTGTGAAGGCCAAGCTTGCGGTGGATCGTAAAGTGTATACTCGTGCGGTTGAGGATACGATTGAAGCAACTATTTATCTGAGTGGTGTGGGAGCAGAATCAGGTGGATTGGCAGCGGCACATGCTATTCATAATGGTATGACGGCTGTTCCTTCGCTTCACAAAGCACAGCATGGTGAGAAAGTTACTTTTGGCTTGTTAACTCAGCTGGTGTTGGAAAACGCGCCAAAAGAAGAGCTGGAGACTGTGATTAAGCTGGTTAAGGATGTAGGGCTTCCATTAACTCTTCGTGACCTAGGTGTAGAGGAATTTGTTGAGGCTGAATGGCGCCAGGTAGCTGAAGCTGCTTGTGCAGCAAATGATACGATGATCAACATGCCGTTCCCGGTTAGTCCTGATGATGTGTATAATGCAATCATCGCAGCCAATGCGATTGCAGAATCCTATCAATAATAGTTTCTTTCTAATTCGAAAAGTGAATTTACAAAGACGGGTCTGTCATAACAATGACAGGCCCGTTTCGTTTACGTGCACTACCCAGTGAAACGAAGGAAGGGACCAGGGACTTATATCCTATCTTGTTCTGACCGATATAGATATAACAGGGAAATTAGGTTGGTCACACAGCAGGAGGAGATTTGATGTTGGTACATGGTAAAACACGTAGGGGCAGCTTGTACATCCATATGTCCAGCGGTTTTCACAAGATTGGGGATTTTCGGGAAGAATATTCCGTAGCACCAGGTGATCGGCTGATGTCAAGATTAACCAGGCGGATCTACACCATTGTATCTGTACATCTTGGTGAAGAGGCGTATGCCGATCTTGATCTTGAAGAGGTAATCAGAAATAGTTAGAGAGTTTCATTTGACTGGGTATGAAAAAAGCTTGTATTTCGCTCTAGGAGCAAAGTACAAGCTTTTTTCTTTCAGCGGAGGGACTCATGGAGAAGATCTCGTGTGATAATATTATTTTGGTTCATAAAATGTCTAATGGTTGCCTGCGAATTAGTTGCCGACAGTTCCTTTCCCCATGTCATAGCATAAGCCCAGGCTGGCTGATTCTGTAGCACTTTCGCACTCGGCAGAATATCACTTTCTCCGATTCCCATAGGCTTGCCCTGCGCAAGCTTTAGCAATTCAGTGTAGTAGGAGGATTTGTAATCATTATTATAGATATCGGCTGCAAGCACATCTACCCGGTTAATGCCTGGGAAAGACAGATTATAGGGAGTGCTATATGCGTTCGGGGCATTGGGACTCCAGACCCACAACAGGTTATCTAAATGATGGACGTGTACGAACCGATCATACATTAGGTCCCACAGCTTAGCGTAATTTTGTTTGTTCCCCCACCAAAACCAGTTGCCGTTCATTTCATGATAGGGTCTCCATAAAACTGGCACATCTGCGTCTCGTAAGGTCTTAAGGGACAGAGCCACCTCGTCCAAATCAGCGATGAGCTGTTTATATTGCGGGGTACCGGGCGTGATATAACGATTAAATTCAGCTTGAGTAATTTTTGCTTGTACGTTTTTCCATGTTTTTGGCTTGCCCGGTAACGCCTGATGAAAGGTGATAGCTACGATTCCGCCGTCCTGGCTCCATTCAATAGCACTATTCACAACACGCTGACGTTGCTCTCGTAAGGCAGTACGGGATTGATTAGCCAACCCTCCAAACTCATAGCCGTGAAGCCCTGCGTATTGCCCGCTGATTTGTTGCAGTTTGTTATTTTGTTCATCCGGTGCCTCTAAGTAATCATGCTGGCCGGAAATTAGCATACCATCCGGTACATTAGTTAGGTAGGCAAGTAATTGCCTGGCTTTGGCAGAGGCATGAGCATTAATTGGCGGGGCGGCATCGGCAACAATGAACGATTGTTGAGAGCCACTAAAAAGTAAAACAAGCATTAGCAGTAGCACCCTCTGTAACCAAAAGCGTGTTGAGTGAGATTTCATGGCGCTCCTCCTTTGATGCTGGTAATGGGTTAGTATTTTTCTTTTTGTTTTCTAAGTTGTATGTAGGCGCTAATTATGATTAATACCAGACTAATCAAGGTCCACCCATTGAGTTCCTGCAAGTGTATCCAATTGTCCCACACAAGGAAGCCTGATATAAAAACAAGCAAACCCACTGTAAGGTACATTTTAGTTTGTGCTGGACGCTTGGTATGTTTAGAAAACCAATGTATGATGCCCAAAATGATCGCTGACTGAAATAAAAATATGCCCATTATCATTAAACTAGCTATAAAATAGGGGACATCCGTATCCTCCTCCTAGGTCTACAAACAGAATATGCAGGTTGTAACCGCAGATGTGGATTCTTAGATGCAAGTTTTATGACAGGGTGAGCAACTGTTGTGCTCTGGTTATGATCTTGAACAAGTTGACTAAATTATACCATAACTACCGTCCTGCAATGAAAGGCGTCTAAATACCTACTCTACCTTGATTCGCCATCATACTTTATATTCAGTGAAATATCGACATATGGTTTGTACACTACATACATATGAAGCTCCTTTCGGAAAATGGCGGTAAAGTATAAGTATAAACTCAACGCGAAATCGACGGAAAAGTTTGGTATGATTAAATTGGATTACAAAGGAGGTTTTCATATGAATGAAGAAAACAGACCATTTTCTAGTCCAGCAGATGCTGAGGGAACCAAAGCAAACTTTGATGCCAATCAGCGGAAGCTTCACTCCGAGGGAGCACCAAGCCTTTGGCGTCAGGTCAGTAATCTGCTTATTCTGGTTGGCGTAATTGCATTGATTATTATTATAGGTCGATTACTTTAATGAGATGACTGAAAAGTCAAAAGGATTAGGGATGTGAAATGGTGTGTTAAAGGCAGCTTTACTTTTTATTTTGGCTGGCGTCGCTGAAATCGGAGGTGGATATTTGATCTGGCAGTGGCTGCGAGAAGGCAAGACATGGTATGTCGGACTTTGCGGCGGAGTGATTTTAGCTATCTATGGAGTCATTGCCACTTTTCAGGTCTTCTCCTCCTTTGGGCGTGTATATGCAGCATACGGAGGTGTCTTTATTGTTCTTTCCATTGCATGGGGCTGGTGGATTGATAAAAAGACACCTGACTTGTACGATTTCATTGGTGGATTGATTTGTTTGGTAGGTATAGCTGTAATTCTGTTGCCGCGCTCAGGGTAATAGGACAAAAAACCCTTTTTTATTTTTAAAAACATGACTATAGGTCTACAAAAATAAGCTTCATATTCCGAAATAGAACTTAAGGAGGGGGTTCTATGAACTGGAATCAAATGAAGCTTAGATTGAAATTTGGCAGTGCTATGCCGAAGAGTGAAGGTAATTTCTCTTTTGGTCTCTTGTGTGGACTCTTCATCAGCATTGTGCTTTGGATCTCGATTATTGGTTGGATCATGCTTATCTTCAAGTGATACTTAGCAGCCCGTGACCTATCATTCATGCTTTATTTTGTAAAATCATTACGTAGTTTGTCTATTCCACGTCCTACCGCTTCATCAATCATATCGGTAGCTGCAGGTTAATCGGCATCAGGGTCAGGAATCCGATCAAATCCTGGTTCACGCTTATCCAGAGATTGTTTATATTCGATTTGATCGTCAGTAGGACTCTTTTTTTCGGAGTTGTATTTTTTCATTGCGCATAACACGCTCCTTCTTAGGAATGATCAGTTCTACACTTTACATAAACGCTTATGCTCCATATTAAACGCTTATAAAATAAAACCGGGAAGGATAAATCCCGCCCGGTACTCTCCAAATAACTAGCGATGCTCAATTAAATCAATCGCTCCCAGAACAACATGAGCCAGTCCGAAACCGAGAATGCCTGTAGCTGCAAGTTTGTACTTACTGCTCAGCAACACAGCGCCTGAAGCCGATACTACCGTCCCAAGAACAGCTGGAATCATACCTTCACGCATTCGTAACACCCCTTCTGGTGGTTTGGAAAGACGTTTATTAGTGTAGTTCAAATGTGCACAAGTTATACAAAAAGAGAATTTTTATTATTTTTTTAAAAAAAACTTTACATTTTGATAAAAATATCGTATTATAAGTTGGTGCCCGGTTGAACGACATTTACATAGCGAGAACACTTCTTAGTAAGTAAGCTTCTCAGATACTTGTAAGACAAGGACAAGTAAGTGTAAAATAGCGTTCCCAAATGCTTGCCGGGGTGGCGGAATTGGCAGACGCACAGGACTTAAAATCCTGCGGTAGGTGACTACCGTACCGGTTCGATCCCGGTCCTCGGCATACTAGTTTATTGCATGAAGCCCTTGATACTCAAGGGTTTTTTGTTTTTTTAGGGGATGAGATCTAAAACCCATATCACAAGGGACGAGCGCCTTTTTTACTTTTGGGGACGGATTGGGGACGAACTTTAGGATCGAAGACGTCAAGGTGTGCTGTCGTTTTACGACTGAGCTTCTTGGTGACGTGAGCATAGGTATCTGAAGTCACCTGAGATGTGGAATGTCGCAATCGATGTTGAATCTCCTTGATAGATGCTCCCTGGCCAAGCAAATACGTTGCATTTGTATGGCGTAGACCATGAAGTGATACATTACGGAAACCGTGCCGCTCACACCAGTTTTTCCACTGCTGGGACGGTGTTGTATGGTAATAGGGTTTCCCTGTGCCTGAATGAAAAACAAAGTTGCGATTCCCGCCTTTCCATGTCCCATTTGCCTTTGCCTCAAACCTTAGTTTACGCATGCTTTTAACATGGACGTCCAGTTCCTCCATGTACCATTGTGGCATATCTACATAATCGTTAGATGCTTCATTCTTGGTATCTGAAATGTCCGCTTGTCCATTTTTGGTGCTTGAAATGCTCTCGTCAATCCTTAATCTGCTATTTTCAAAGTCGCAATCGTCTTCGTCTAAAGCAATTAACTCACCGCGTCGGAATCCTCCCATTATCGCCCCCAAGAAAAAAAGTCTCCATTTAGAATCTGTATAAAGTAATTTATCTATTACCTCGACTGCCTCATCTTCTTCAAAGTAATTTTTGCGATCTTTCCGGGCCTTTTTATCCTCTTTGCTAATTTGTGGACGTTTAACGCCTTCCAGGGGATTTTTGGTCAGTACACGCCATTCTAAGGCTCGTTGGAATATGCTATTTGTTACATCGTAAGCATACTGGATTGTACGCGATGCAAGAGTGGTCTTTTTACCTCTTTTATCAACACGGGCACCGGGCTTTCTCATATCAGCGAACAATTTTACTAACATCATGGTTGTAATTTCATCAATAGGCATATGACCAATTTTCGGCAGAACGTGATTATTGATTTTGGAGCAGTGAGATTCCAAGGTGGTTCCGTTCTTTAATTCTATTACGGCGTACTTCGGAATCCATTCATTTTCATAAAAGTTTTTAAACGTCAGCTTGCTGGGTTTGATGTAGTTACCGCTTAATACTTCACTTTTAAAAGCAGCTAATTGATCGTCCAGGTAATCCTTAAGTTTCCGTGTTGCGTCTTTGTACTTCGGACAGTTCTCAGAAAGCTTCATCAGGGGTGGGTCATCGATTTCATGGACCTTATTAGGCCGGTTTCGACTACCGTCAGCGTGATACCCAAGATCAACCCGAAGCCTCCATGTATACTTTCCTCTTTTTTCAATACTTCCTTTCAAAATAATCCCTCCTATAAAACATATGTTCGATATTTATTTATAATTAAACAGCCTTGCGGCTGGAAAGCGCAAAGTTTAATAAAAAATATGAAATATTTCAGGAATCCCACATCTAAGTAGAAATTGTTGTTTCGTCTCGCCTTGTTCCGGCGCATTAAAACCGATTAGCAGGTGTACAGCTAATCGATGCGCTTGCCGTTCCAACTTGTCCACTGAATAAAAAGTGTTGCTTCTAAGGAACGGCGTATTTATACCTGGGTGAAGAATTGCATGTCCAAGCTCATGCGCACTTGTGTAAATGGCTTGTTCTCGACTAAGTCGATTGTTGATGTGTATGACAGGTATGCGATTAGTATTAGAATAATACCCCCATGTGTGTTTCCCTAAATGTTCAAAAAGAACCACAATTTTTCTCTCAGTTGCAATCTCTAAAGGTGAATTGGTTCCGTGGGTTAGAATGAGTTCGCGAGCTTTTTTCTTTTCTATCATCTCGGTTCCCCCGGAAGTTCATTTTCTATATTTTTTTGGTGTGAATTTCTTCTTCGCCATCTCACGCGACATACGAAGAGTATTCTCTAAAGAAATTCGAAGCAGCTCTCGATCCTCTTCGTCCATTGGTTCCCCCATAAAAGATAACGACGAATCAGAATCAAGGTCGTTCATCATTGCCTCAAGTTTTTTAGCGACGTCACGTTCGTCTTTGTCTGTTAGAGCGTAATACGGATCGCCCTTTACGTCATTTGTCCTACCCAACAAATAGTCTGTTGTCGTATCGAGGATATCCGCAATCTTTTGAAGATCTGCACTTGAAGGTGTAACTCTGTCATTTTCTATGTGACCGAAGTTCGAGCTCCCCATCTCTAATTGATCTGCAATTTGTTTTTGAGTCAATTTTGCCTGTTTACGTAAGGCTTTTATTCTTTGACCAAGTAACAAAACCAATTTAAGATATAAGTATGAAAGCCTCTGATAAAAAGGGGCTTATTTTGCGTCTTGAGGGGGTGACGAAACCCATGGCAAAGATAAAATCTACATTGGATATACAACTGGATCTAACCAGACCTGTTGAAGAATTGACTGAGGTTATTTCTGCTGTAATTGCTTCACAGCCACATAAACGTAAAGAAATACTTGAGGAAATGGATATAGCAGTAGGAAATGCATTAGCAGAGATACAGACCCAAGAGGAAAAGGATCAGAAAACAGACGATGATAGCTCAGGAAAAGTTTCCTGAGCGAAGAGACGGGGGAAGCATGGTGGATAAGTGGGAGGTTTTTAAGTTCAGCACTGCTTTAGGGAGCAGCGCTGTGACGTATTTTTACGGTGGGTGGTCAGGAGTATTGGGGGCGTTGCTTGCTCTGGTCATTATTGACTACGTAACTGGATTATTCGCGGCTGGCGCTGAAGGTAAGAAGGGAACTGGACCAGGTTTAAAAAGCAAGATCGGCCTTATCGGAATCGCTCGAAAAGTATTTATTTTCGCAATGGTAGCAGTATCCCATCTCATTGATGGTGTCTTAGGCGATTCGCATCTTTTCAGAGATGCGGTCGCTTATTTTTATATGGCAAATGAGCTGCTTTCGATTCTTGAGAATGGAGGCAGGCTTGGAGCGCCAATACCACCAGTGATCCGGCAAGCAGTAGAGGTTCTTAAAGGTAAAGGGGGTAACAGTAATGACAATAACACTGGAGTTGGTAAAGAGTAAATCTGCCACGCGTTTACAGGGTCTTTTGCCAGTCATTCGTACAGCCGCGGAGCGCCTTATAGAGCGCTCCTATTCTTTGGGAATACCGATAGTCATTACGCAAGGTTTACGGACCATAGCGGAGCAGGACGCGCTGTACGCGCAGGGGCGAAATGGAGATAAGCGTCCCAAAGTAACCAAAGCACAGGGCGGGTACAGCTACCACAATTTTGGTGTAGCCGTGGATTTTGCCCTGTTGTTGCCAGACGGGCGATCCGTAAGCTGGGATACCAGACGGGACGGCAACTCTGACCATAAAGCCGACTGGATGCAAGTTGTGTCTATCGCTAAGGATTTGGGATTCGAGTGGGGCGGAGATTGGCGAACGTTTACGGATTTACCACATTTGCAAATGGTGTTTGGCTTAAGCACAGCGCAGTATCGGGCTGGTAAGCGCCCAAGTCGGGCGCAGCTTAACGTAGTTTTAGCAAAGATTAAAAAAATGGAGGATGATGAACCAATGACGGCAGAGGAAAAAGCAGCGTTTAAGGAGTTACAAACAACAGTACAAAAGCAGGCTGACCGCATCAAGACATTGGAGGCGGCAGCTAAGTTGCATGAAGTGCCCGCGTGGGCTGAGCAAGCTTGCATCAATGCCAAGGCCGTTGGGGTACTGGACACGGCGAATGACAGTAGCTACGACTTTTACCGTATGGTCACACTGCTTGATCGATCCGGGATTTTCAAAACGAAAGGGGATAAATAATCATGCAAACAATTATCGAAACCGTACAACCATATGTAAGTACCATTGTCACAGCCGCTGCGGGTGTGCTTACAGCGTTTGTTTTAGGAGGTCTGAACAAACTCAAAACTAAGGTTAACGTGTGGCTAGAAGCGCGTACCACGGCGGCACAGAGGGAAGTAATCCATAAAATTGCTGGGGAGGGCTTTGCTTTTGCTCAAACAGCATTTAAAGAAGCTGGAGGAGAACGTAAGCTTCAGGAGGCTTTGCAGTATGCTTCACTTACTCTTTCCAGGCAAGGTATCGTAGTATCCAAAGTAGAGTTAAAGTCTGCAATTGAGAAGGCATATCTGGAGTATAAGGCAAAGACAAAAGCGATACTCGCTACTGAAGCACAGCCGGACGAGGATGCAGCACAGGCTGCTGCTAAAGAAGCTGTATCGGGTCTGGCTGCAAAGTTGAATGATTTCTTAGCGCAGGCAACGGCTGAAGTAGAACCTGTTGTTCCTGCTCAGGTGCAACCTGAGCCTATTAAAGCACCGATAGAAGCAACACAAACACCTATAACTACTGGATAAGAAAATGGAAGTAAAGTCCCTACTAGCATATGTTAGTAGGGTTATTTATTTGATTGATATACGAACGTTTGTTCTGTATAATATTTTTATAAATTCTAATGCAATGTTGATTTATGTTGTCAATAAGAAAAAAGAGCAATTTTTCTGTGTAAATACTACCAAAATTCAACAAAATAACCTAGAATAAAGGACAGACATGAAGGAGGCTGGAATGTCTGTTGAAATTAAGTGTTTTTCTTTCTCCATATACTCAAACCGATATATGGCTTGTTATGTCAGGAAAATAGGTTTCAATTTAGACAGGACCCTCATTGCTATTTAATAATAGGGGGAGAGAAAGTGGTCGTAGAAAGAACACTAAAGAATATTCATATACAAGATTTTTATGAATTTTTCAAAAAACATGAGGTTCCTAGAAGATCTATAAGGATACAAGCTGGAAGTACTCCGGTAAAGTACACTAAGATTCTGGAGATCATAGAGCAGGAACTTGCCCCAAATGATGGAAGCTTTACGAATGAAGATTTAGATGATTTTTTATTTGAACAATTATATTACAATAACAATGACCATCACTATTTGTACAATTTAAATGATATATTTCTTACTGACGAGTTAATGGACAAAGATGGGATCATTAATCATTTTAGCAGTAATCCTTCATTAAAATACAACCAAAGTTTATCTGATTGGGAGGACAATACAGACACTATTAATTTATGTACATCTCGACTTGAATTTAATGAAAATAACGAACTTGAAAAAATACACCTTCTGTTAAGGATAGGAGTTATAACAGGGGAGAATGGTAGAACTAATGTATTTTGTGGGGTAGTTATTTGTGTGAGTGCCAACACAGTTGTACTAAAATTTCGTCAAGGTCACATTCAAGAAATGAACGAAAGTCAAATTATAATAAACAAATCCATTATTAGTTCATTAAGTGGTGAAGGTAAAGATGGGGTACAATTTAGAGATTTAGGGCTTTACATCACTACTTTAAATGAAAATAGTGTTGAGGCAATGATATATAAATTATTCGCTGAATTAAGTAAAGAAGCTGAAAATAAACTTAACAGTGAACTTGATGATTCTGTAGAGTCTAAAATTGAGGACTTTTTAGAAAAGGAATTAAATATAGTGAAAAGTGAAGAAAATTTTGAAGATTACATCGAACAAATAAAAGCCGTTGTTTTCCAAGATATAAGTAGCAGAATGACTCATACATTATTTAAAAAGGGTTGGGTTTTTAAATTTGTATTTAGAGAAGGAGATCATAGTAGGGCATCTTCAAATGCTGAAAAAAGATCTCCTGTCTATAGTTATAAATCTTTCTGGCAACTCAAAGAGTTAATTCATTCCCTCGGCGAACTTCAGGAGGCTGGATTTCACTGGAACTTAAACGAAGTTGAAAGTGACAGTAAATTTGTAGATGTAAGATTTGAATCTAGAAGCGGAACTATGTTAATGCACTATTATTATAAAACTCGCTCAGGCAGAAAGGAGAAGGAGGAATATGTTATACAAAAAATTACAGGAAATTTATGATCAAAGTGATTGTAATAAATTTTTTCATAGATCATTGTTAATAAATTTAAATGATTTAATAGTCTGGAGTCTGAAAAGAAATAGGAGAAATCTAAGCCCTTTTAAATTCGCTAATTTGAGTAATATCGAGACACGAGAAGCCATTAAATTCTTTATGTACTTTTCTTCGATACCACATGGAGTGTTTGAATTGGAATTCTTTTTTGAGTGTACTAATCATAGGTGCGACAAAAGGATATACCTAGAAAATAGCGATCTCACTAAGAATAGCAATGTTATTACGTGTGAAGAATGTAAGAAAAGTTACCTTGTTGGAGAGATCAGGGAATTTATTAAAGTGTACTTTAGGTTGAAAGATGATATGGTGATTCTTGCTAGTAAATCTAACGTAGTGGAAAAACAAAGAACTGACCCGAACTCGACGTTTGATGCTCTAATTGGGATGTCTGATAGTTTAAAGCCCCACTCCCCTTCATCTTTAAGTAATACAAATATTAGATTGGATGAAGGAGATGCTGACTCTTCAGTAGATTTGAATATAATTGTAGATATTGACAAACATGCGTCTAATCCTATTTTTAATGAGGGTTTATTAGCATCTGTGATGGAATATATGCATGACTAACAGAGAGGTAG
The DNA here is from genome assembly GCF_056099025.1 of Paenibacillus sp. TSM33. Taxonomy (NCBI): domain Bacteria; kingdom Bacillati; phylum Bacillota; class Bacilli; order Caryophanales; family Paenibacillaceae; genus Paenibacillus; species Paenibacillus sp. TSM33. The sequence goes on along the minus strand of NZ_JBLZXB010000017.1, from coordinate 877,512 downwards.
AGCAAAACATTCCTGATGTGAATGAGCACAAGCAAGCACTCGCTAAACTGAGTAGATTAAATGGGTTTATCGAGATGGAGATGAAGGGGAGCAAAAAATCAGGCGTTAGTTTAAAGAAGAAAGCTCGACGACATGAAATTTGGGTGATCTGTTTATCAGCTATAGTTACAATATTGCTTGGGATAGATTTGAGCGAACACAAACTAATAACACCTTGGATAAAAAATGCTGCTGTAATATTCAGTGCCACAGTTACAGCATTCCATACTTGGAATGCTTTTGCTAATTACAATGCAAGATCTGTCCAAGAACAAATGATGGTTAATAAGTTGTCTTTACTGTATAAGGATATAGTTCTATATACTGAAGGAAATAGCATATGTACAATATCCGATTATGAATTATTTAAAGATCGTTATGATAAGGTTATGGAAGAATATTTACAAGAGAGAACTCCTAATGACAAGGAGAAAGAAAAGAGTGAGTAAGATCGCTTTTTTTGAATTGAATAGAGAAATCTGTTCGTTATTTATCATTGGATTTCTCTATTCATAAGCTAGTTATCTGTTTCAGGTGATAGTGATGATCTTACATATAAATTATAAAAGTAATTCTAATACATACGGAAGCACCGTTATGCAATCCGAAAGCATCGGTGATACCCTGCTGGCATACGCTGGTGGGGTGTTTTTTTATATTCATTTTTCATTGGCTATCAAAATAAACAGTTGAAAAGCCGATATCTTAATTACCAACGAATGAATATTTAGGAGGATTATAGATGGTCTTTTGGATTCTTTCAGCTTTGGTAGTGGGACTTATTCTTTCAGTGGTCATAGGTGCAGATATTACAGCCAGAAAAAATCGTAAGCAACCGAAAATAGAACGGATAGGTGAAGTGGTTGATAAACGAGTTAATTGGACCGAAGGATCGTCTTCAAAAACATTCTATATAACCTGCGAGTTTGAAAACAATGAGCGAAAAGAAATTATAGTTAGGGAAGATAAATACGGTCTTTTTGTTGTAGGAGATAAAATAAAAGTAACAAGTCAAGGTACTTGGGACTGGGTAGAACGTGTAGTAGCGTAAGGTCATCAGGATATTTACAGAATCAACCAAGCGGTATATACTTTCTATATAAATTCGAAAGCATCGGTAGCACTCCGCTGGCTCAAGCCGGTGGGGTGCTTTTCTGTTTTATAGGGGGAGGAATACATATGTTTAAATGGATATTCACCGTACTCATTACAATCCTATTAGCTGGATGCAGTGTACAAGAGACAGCCAAGACGAAGACAACAAAACACGAATCGGTACCCGTAGCTGTAACACAGGTATCTGCCGATACGGTCAAGCTGGAATTTCCGTCAGACCGCTATCCTGAAACAGCACTGCACATTAAAGAGGCCATTGCAGCCGGAAAGTCACCAGTGTGCACCATAGACCGTGAAGGAGCCGACCATAACCGTGAACTATCTCTGAAAGGTGTGCCCACTAAAAAGGGCAAGGATCGCGACGAATGGCCTATGGCGATGTGCTCTGAAGGTGGAGAGGGTGCAGACATTAAGTACATATCACCCAAAGATAATCGTGGAGCTGGATCGTGGGTAGGTCACAAGCTGGACGAGTACGCTGACGGAACAAAAGTTGAATTTATCGTGAAATAGAAACTCTCCGCTAACCTTAATCGGTCGGCGGGGGAGTCTTTTTGTCATTGCTCATATGGGATTTACACCAAAAGATTTGGTATGTAATATAAAAGCCCTCCATTAAAGGAAGGCTATATAAAAATCATAAAATTGTTTGATTATAAATATGAACTAACCAAAGCGATTGCTAAAATAACAAGAATAACCATAAAAAATATTTTATAACCAGGTTGTCCGTGTGTATTTTTTTTCTTCTTAATGTAGTAGACAGCCATATAACTTATTCCCCAAATAATCACTAAAACAGCTAAAATACTGGTCATAGAGTCTCCTTACTGTGTCGTATTACAAAGGTTCAACATCAAACACTGCCGCCCATGAAACAGAAACATAAACTCCGTTACCATTGTTATTAGCACTCATACGTGCAGCAAACAATGCAAAGTATCCTGCGACTGATCCTGAAATACCTGAAACAGGAGGATACCAAGCCGTTGCCCCTGAAATGAGTGTGCCGCCACCTGCCACAGTATTATAGTAATCTATCGCTTGTTTAGTTTGATAGTCAGTGAATTTCCGATCATATCCCCACCAGTGGTAAGTCCAAGATCCGTATTCTGCATTAAGCGAGATGGTATTGTCCTTTATGCTTAAATCGCTATTAACAGTAATTTTACCTGATTTTGATAACTCATTTAATTCATCAAAATGCTTTTGCAAATCCGATAAATTATACTGGTTATAAATACTTTCAGGAACGTCTTTTAGGGACAATACCCCATCCTTAACTTGTACATAGGGTTTTACTGCCTCAACTGCACTCTTTTGAGTTACACTTGAACTTGAATTTTGTGTGATTTGTTCTGTGGATGATTCAGCAGATGCTGCAATTGGAGCAACTGCTGTAAGAGCCAATACACCTGAAAGAATGATTGCTGTGTTCTTTAACTTCATCCAAAACCGTCCTCTCGAAATGGTATTATTTTGAACTACCAATCCAGTGTACCACAAAATAAGGAATAATTTGTGTGTTTTAAATAGTTAAATGGAAAATGACACTATAGAACTATTTGTCTTACAGTAGTCGACAATATTCAAAAAATATAATTTAGTCGAATATCGAATGACAAAAATTTCAAAACTTATTGACAACTGTTAAATTATGAACAACAATAGAATGCAATAATATATAAAGTTTGGAATTTCTGTATGAAGGGTGGATATGATATGAAGCATACACCTACGATTAGAGCAGAATTAGACAGATATCTAGAACAAAAGGGTTTGAGCTTAGCGCAATTTGGACAACTTGCAGGCATGAATAGGGGGATAATAAGTGCTATTGTGACAGGGAATAAGTCAATGTCTGTTAACCAGCTTGACCGAATCACTGAGGCTATGGGTTTACCAGAGGGAGAATTTTACGATCTATTTATAGAAAACTTCATCATCGACCATCCCCCGAATATGAGGCGAATCGAGCCGTTTTTGTTTCGCTGTGCGGAGTTGGACAGTTAGATGCGATCCGTCGAGTGGTAGGAGCCATCATGGACAATCTACTGTATTCACCCAAGCTATTCGAAATTGCAGAAGAATTATTGTCGCAGGGACGAAATGAGGCTGCTTTGCTGCTTTATGAGGGTGTAGCTGAAACGGAGAGGTATCAACATTCTGAACGCTTGGCAGTCTGCCAATATCGCATATTCACGATTCAGATTGGAGACGATCAGAGCCAGAATCTCAAGGCAGCCACATTATTTGAACCCTTCGTGGAACGTCTGGATGAGAAAGACCAGCTTGACGCATTAAAGGATCTAGCTAACGTGTACAGGTCTTTGCGTAAATGGGACAAGGTTGACGAAATGGCGAGGAAAATGAGGGCCAAAGCGGAAATCCAATATTCAATGAAACATGAACAACGGGGTCGAGAGCGGGATGAGTCTGTCAATAAGCTAAGTCGCCCGTTGTTTGTATATATTTCCTATGCTGACCTATTGTGTGCTAGTGTCTGTGAAGCCCAAGGCGATTACCACCAAGCTCTACAATATACATACGCCTATGCTGATTTAGATTGGGTTAAAGAGACGGACGAAGATACCCAACACTGGATTGGTTTGTTTAAGCACTGGGCAGAAGCTAATATTATTGTCAATAAGCTTTTATCCGGAGACATAAAGGTGCTGCAAGAATATATTGAATACATCGATGCAGCGAAGGATACAACTCAAGAAGATCGGATTATTCAACTACTGAACATTATGATAACGGCTAACCGATATGATATCGACGTTAGTGATATAATTAAACGATTTGAAACTGACATTGTATCATTATCACAACACTCATCAAGTGATATATATACTCAACAAGTGGTACCAGATTATTTTGCGTGGTGTGGTTATGAGTTGGCCCATTATTATTTACATCGAAGTTCTTACGATGATGGTTTTAAACATTTGATGTATTCTATGGTAAGTTATCATACACTAAATAATGAGACTTATTTCATAAATTGTATGGGGCTCTTTTTACATTTTCGAGAACATGCGAGTCTTGAAACCAAAGCAAATTTTTTAAATCTTATTGAAAAGGTGTGGATGAACAATGTTAAAAAAAATGGCACTGGTGATCGTCGCGGCTAGCTTTTTGTTAATTGTTACTGTACCTATTCATTCGCATGGCATAGAGCCTCAAGTACAGCACGGAGGGGCTTAAACGTAAGTAAAGCAAATTCCCGCTAACCTTAACTGGTTGACGGGGATTTTTTTTATTGAAGGAATTACTACAACGTTCAGCGAAAGAATTATCGAGGTGATCAGCATGAACCATACATATAAAGTGTTAAAGTCGGATATCGAACTATTTGCTGCTGCATTAAGCCAGGTAAGAGTGTACGTTGTTCAGTCGTTGAGAGAGGATATAGTGTCGGTTGTAGATTATGGTGGCACTATAGAAAAGTTTTCGCCTGATTCGGTCAAGATTGCCGGAGCTTATTACATACGGAATCAATTTGAATTTAGAGTAGATGTGAAAAAGGACTCCGCTGGTATGTAACCAGTATGGAGTCCTTTGTCGTTTATTTAGCTGAATACTCACTTACTTCAAACGTAAGGATTTTGTTGAAGATTACGTAGTCTTTACGGTTACTGAATGGACCTTTGTTATTATTGTGCTTATCAATGGCAAAGAATGAAGGGCCTCTGCCAGCATCTTTAGCGTCATACCAAGCAATGAAAGCATTCAATTCTTTTTTACTCAAATCGAATTCTTTATCAAAACCATTGTCCATTGTTACAGTCAGAATAGCACGGTCACCGGTAGGTTGTGATGGTTCAGTTGGCTCCGTAGGTTCAGAAGGATTAGGCTCAGGACTTGGTGTTGGATTTGGCGTTGGTGTTGGTTCAGGCGTCGGTGTTGGTTCAGGTGTCGGTTTAGGATCTGGTGTTGGAGAAGGTTCGGGTGCTGGTACTATGTCTTTACTGTTAAAAAAGTCGAGTTCGCTTATATTTATGTCTTCACCACTCATAGTGTATAAAGTGATGAATCTTACATTACGTACTATTTTTTCCTTAGGAAGCGTTTTGAGATTTCCATCACCTACATTGGTTTCAAATGCATCTTCATAACCTGTACTTCGATTATAAAAGTTTATTCTCATAGGCTTTAAATCGCCTTTAAGTTTATATGAATCAATTGTTCTATCTGTACCTAAATCAATCATAATCATCTTATTTTTAGGAAGTAGGTAGCTTGTTTCTTCATTGTTATCTGTTACAAGTGTTGTACTCGTTGTGCTTGCATGGGATCTCCCTATAAAATATATATCAGGGATCATTGCATCAACACTTTTTCCGTTGGCATAACCTCCAGTATAGGCACTCACTGAGGAGAGTGGGATAAAAATAGTGATAAGTAAGGTGAAGCATAAAATTAGATTGAGCTTTCTTTTCATGTATAAATCCCCTTTTTGTTATATTTGCTCAGTAATCATACAAAAACAAAATAGGAATGTTTAAACATTTATGTCTATATATTCAAAATAAAGTTTAATGGTGGATTTTAATTTTTATTATGCGACAAGCTATGCGATACTTCGACATGTCTCCCAATATAGTATTGAGAAGATTTGAAATACTATGGAGGTGTCGTATGATAAAAGGATTTGTAAGAGGACTAGTTGTATTTTTACTAGCTGCTATTTTCTCGGTACAAGGCGTTTATGCTGAACCAGCAGCAATCAGCCAACAAGCAGCAGCTGGGTATACGTTGGAGTTCCCAAGTTCACGTTACCCTGAAACTGGAGCACACATTAGAGATGCAATAGCATCCGGACATTCTGCTGTATGTACCATTGATCGGGATGGGGCAGAGGAGAATAGGAAGGAATCTTTAAAGGGTTATCCGACTAAAAAAGGATATGACCGCGACGAGTGGCCAATGGCAATGTGTGCAGAAGGTGGCGCAGGCGCTGATATCAGATACATAACCCCTAGTGATAACCGGGGAGCAGGATCATGGGTAAGCCACCAGTTAGATAAGTATGCTGATGGTACAAAGGTAAAATTTATAGTGAAATAAAAACAAGGACTCAACTAGTATGAAAGCTAGTATGAGTCCTTTTTAATGCCCAATAAAAAATAAATATGCAAATATTTAGATTATATTTATAGATTAGCAAGTTTATGTTTAGACAATATGTGAGTGTCAATCTATCTTTATAGATATACAAGATATTCATAGGGGGCTAATAATCATGTCAAAGAAATTTTTGACTACCGTTCTAACTTTTTTTCTAATTAGCATCATGTTACTACCATCAGCTACACATGCAGCAACATTGAATAAAACAGTTGAGGGAATGCTAGGATTCTCACCTCCAACAGGTACTACAGTAAAAGGAAGTACCACTTGGTACAATTTAGTCGCAAGCAATGCAATAGACGGAAGTATTAAAACAACATGGAATGCCGGAGGGGAAAATGGAAATATTGAGTTAAGATTCCCTAGCCCAGTCGAAATAAATTTTATTCATATCTCTACTAATGCTACGCCACCACGAGATATAAAATATACAATTTACGGATTCGTTGAAGGAGAATGGAAAAAAATAAGCGAACAAGTTACTCAATCTTTATCTGCTACAAATACAATAACGCCGCCTATTAAAGTTCAACAGGGTACATATGATGGTATCAAAGTTGACGCTTTGGGAGGTGCGTCTTGGTTGGCAATTAACGAGATAACACTTGGCATCAATGAACCAATCGATCTTAAAGGTCAACCACTTGATTCATCAGCAAAGTTGAATTGGAATCCAATTAAAGATGCTGCTAAGTATAAGATCAATTACGGCACGCAATCGGGTAAATATTCAGAGTCTATTACAGTAACCAAGGATGTGGATGGCAATTATGTGGTCCCGAATCTGACTAATGGAACAGTATATTATTTTCAGGTTATAGCTATTATTAACGGAGCTGAGATGGTTATCTCTAATGAAGTTGCAGTTACACCAAATGAACCTAAAACAACTGAGCCGACAACTCCTGACAATCCTTCTACAGGAGAGCCAAGTAATCCGAGCGAACCTGGTACAACAAATCCTGGTGAACCATCGACTGGTGAGCCTACTAATCCTCAATCACCATCAGGCAACCGCGCAATCCTTGTAGTTACTATGACAACTGGCTTAGAAAAAGAATTTGACCTAAGCATAAAAGAGGTCAATGACTTTATCTCATGGTACAACGGCAAACAGGCTGGTTCTGGATCGGCTTCATTCGCAATCAATAAGCATGATAACAATAAAGGTCCATTTAGCAGTCGCAAGGACTACATGCTGTATGATCGTATCCTTACGTTTGAAGTAAGTGAATACTCTAAATAAAGCAATCCCCGCCGGCCAGTTAATCGTTAAATAGTGAAAAGCCCAGCTAATCCCATTAAGGTTAGCTGGGCTTTTGCTAGACAATAAGTATGGCATCATTGCTCCGTAAATAAAGAACATATTTAGTAACAATTTTCGGCGGGTGTGCTGAAGCTATATGACTTGATGCTCTCTGAGGTGCGACAGTGGGTGGGTTTAGATCAAAACCCGTTAAACTAACGATATAGTTAAATCTTTGGGTTGCGAAATTGTTTCCAATTTCGTTCATCTCTGAATTGAACTACTTTTGACATTAAATCTTTTATCTGATCTTCGTAGGGTGACATAGCTCTTTCTCCGCTCCCTGTTTTATTTGCTGAACTCTATTGACATCAACCGTAATAATCACAAATAATTAATTTAGATTTACTAACATTGTAATATAAATAGATACAGAAATGAGTAGATGTCTTTGAAATACGGAATAATGAATCTGCCTCTATACGTAAATAGTAGCAGCACAAACCAAAATTGTATTCATGATCTCTGTCAAAGTGAACAAGATATATTAGATAAAGGCTTTGTCACTTATATCTACTATAATCTAAAGAAAAAAACAGTATACATAGGCGAAACAAAGCATTTTTGGGTACGTCACGACCAGCACATTCATGATAGCCATTTCAATGATGGCGAATTTACCAATTGCTTAATTGTTTACAATGCAAGCTTCTTTACCGAGTCCCATATCAAAGATTTGGAGTTCATGATAATTAACCATATGCTTGCGGAAACAGACGAAACGAAGTTCAAGATATATAACCGAAATAATGGACAACCTCAACCGCAATACAACGAGCATCACAAAGTGGAGCAAGAAGTATTTGTGAAGCTGTGGGGAAACGAATTATATAATCAAGGATTAGTACATACAAACGATCTAGAAAGAATTAGGCAGAAGATTATTTTCAAATACTCCCCTTTCACTCAACTGAGTAAACAACAATCTGATATTGAGGAAAGAGTAATTCAAGATCCTCGTAATAAGTATCTAATTGAGGGTGGAGCTGGAACTGGAAAAACAGTTCTCATGATGTCGCTTATGTATAGGTTGATCAACAAATATCCAGATATGAAGATAGGTTTGATCACTACAAGCAACCTACTCGACAAGTTTAATCGAATTTTAAAGCAATTGAATTTGAAAAATAAACTTACCTTTGTTCGAGCTGGCAAGGCTATTGAGGAAGCACGCAAGAGTAATAGTCACTACGATATCATCTTAGTTGACGAAGCACATCGTTTGCAAAGATACTACCCCAAAGGACACCCAGAATCTAAAAAACATTTCGACAAGAGTCAGCCTGAGATTAACGAAATCCACATGCTTCAAGAAATCACAGATGGACTTGTTCTCTTCTATGACCAGTTCCAGAGCATACGTCCACAAGATGTTCTTAGGGCTAACTTCATCAAGCTCACCCAAGGATATGTAAAAGAATCTCTAAGTCAACAATATCGAATTAAGGGTGACGGTTCCTTTAGTGGCAACGATTTTCTCAATGGCATCCTGTATGCTTTAGACATTGTAGATGAAATTGAATTTAATCCTAATGTCTTCGCATATCGCAACAAGGACTCTTATTTTGGAATCGTTGATTCCATTCAAGACCTATTTAAATACATTGGAGAAATTGAACTCCGTCATGCCAATACTACAAATCGTGTTATTGCTGGTTATACTAGAGAGTGGATTTCAAACCCAAAATCATCGCGAAATAAAGGAATAGACAAGTTTAATCTGCCTTATGATTGGGTTGAGAATGAATGCAAGTGGCGATGGAATAGCCAGTATGAAAAATGGGTTGAGATTGAAAGTAGTAAGAATGAAATAGGCTCTATCCATGCCATTCAAGGCGCGGATATTGACCATGTCGGAATTATTATCGGCAAAGATATCGCTGTTGGTGAAAACGGAAAACTTAGAGCTATAAAAGGGAACTATAAAGATACTGGTGGTACTCCACTACTGAACGAATACAATGAACAAGAACTTACTAGTTTCATACTGAATATATATTACGTGCTCCTCACTAGAGGAATTAGTGGATGTAGGGTTTACTTTGAAGACTCTAAAGTAAGAGAATATTTTGAAGAGAAATTATCGTCTAAATTCATTTAATTGTTGATATACTGCCGATCTTTAAGGTCGGCTGTTTGGACTACATCTGTTCTTGGGTTTAGCAATGGTGTGTAATCCTGATGCATGGAGGGTTCTTGATACGGGCTACACTTGTAGGGAACACCTGGACATTGCCCGTTAACCTAGCTAATGAAAATAAGAAAATTTTAAATATCTCTCTCATGGAAGAACAGAAAAAAGAAATTAAAGAACAAAATTGGGTGAAATCTGTGCGTCCACAATCTAATGACACATCACTTCAAGAGGTTTGTAACAGAAACGAATCTTAAAAAAGAGACGGTAACCATTGATACTAAAACAGGGCTCCCGGTAAAGAGAGAGGTCTTTGTGAAAGATAAAGAGGGGAATTGGACAGAAGACTCTGTTAGGGTCGAGGAATACAAATATTTAGACTCCATGCCAATGAACTTGCAAAAAATGAATAATGAAGTGGAGATCAAAGAAATTAATGCTCCGATTAGAGAAGATAAGTTATTAAAAGGATAATCCGAACAGTATAAGAACAAAAAGTGAACAACAATAGTAAGAGGAAAAAGTAGTACTTAAAAAGCTCTGCTAACCTTAATCGGTCGGCAGAGCTTTTATCGTTTCTAACAGGTCCGTGTTAGCTGGTTTATATTTCGTTTTAGCTTCTTCATATAATTTTCCGAGGTTACGAAACTCTATTGTCGTCCTTTACCATGTTGAAAATATGTTTACTATTTAATATTTTTCGTATATATTAATATTTGGAAATTAGTTTTTAACAAATATTCCCTACAAAACTAGAGGAGATTATTACAATGAGCATTTCATTAAGAATAGAACGCAAATCCGGTGGGGAACCAATCGAGTTTGTAAAAGGTGAGGTCATTGGCTTTACTTATAAGAATAATAGTTCCATAAACCTTTCAGCTAAGTCTCCAAACTTAACTCATTCGCTACATATTCGAAGCAAAATTCCGCTTCATTCGCTTCCTTCAGTTATAGACAATGCGGATAAATCCAACATGCTGTATACATGGGCAAACACAGAATATAAACCTGATAGTGAGGATTACTATCGCAAATGTAATATCCAAATCGTTAGAAATGAAAACACAATCCGAGATATTACGTTTACACACGCTTATGTAGATGAGTATCAAGAACAGATTGATACCAGCAAAGAGGTTCTTGAGTTTGAACTTGTTTTAAAACAAAAAGAAGATCAATTGGGAAAAATTCAATACAGTCCTCAGTTAGAACCTAAGGAAACAAGGGAAAAGGATCAGTCTGATGTCTCGCAAAAAGTACTGGAAGGCGCATATAGTAAGAATATGTTAGTGTATGCAGGGAATAATACTTTTCCGTTTGAAAATCCGATGGTAGAACTAGAAAAGACTTGGGTGCGAGGCGTAGAGAAGGTAAAGAATTCAACAGATACTGTAATACATTATCCTGATCGTAAAGCATTTGCATTAGTAGCTGTTCCTATAGCTCGAAAGAAGTACGGGGACATTACAGCCAATTTACTTCAACATTCACTTGATTACAACCCAGGAAATTTACACTTTAACGAATGGTCATATGAGGCGCAGCAAATTAAAAAATCTAAAGAACACATCGCAATAGTTAATGATGAAGTCAAAAAAGCTAATGCTAATAAAGCTAAAAGTTTTTCAAATAATGAATCTAAGGGATTAGAAAGTGATAAAGATTTATATAATGCTTTTCACAAGATGTATTATAAAATAAATGGAAACTACGTTGACGGGCAATGGAAAATTACTACAATATATTATGATAAATATAATTTTGAGTATAATTTTAAACAAATGTTTACTGGGAACAACAAACTTGGTTGGGCTGCAGCAAACCTAACAAATTTAATGGAATCATGGGGAACACTAAATGAGTATACGTCTTATGTAACAGTAGCTGATACAAGAAAAGCTTGGAAGTGAGGTGTGAATTGCGGATGAAGCGTAGATATATCTTTATTTTGATCTTGCTCTCTCTACTAGTTATAACAACTACTATAATTTTTTTAGTGAATTTGGGGGATGATACGAAGTATAAATACCCATCAGGCAAAGATACCGTAGAATATTTTGGTGACGGGACTTTTCAAATTTTTAGAGGGGGGCCGGACGACCCTTTAATACTTTATAATCATCTTGCTGATCCAACGGAAAATACTGTTGATAATGTTGTGTCATATAAGATAAAAAACAATATCGTATATGTGGTTGGTGAAAATAGCTTCATTAAGCTGGATTCAAGTACCAACACATACAAGCAAAAGAAACGGATTTCCGACTTTACTTCCGAAGATAGAGAAATATTTAATGAATTAATGGAAAAATAAAAGTAAAGCCTCCAGACTTACCTAGAGCTTTGTATAATCTGGATTGTGCGACAAAACGGCTATAAAGGGCGATCGGCTAATCTCCCGGAAGGGAGGTGACGCCATGGAAGTTAAAGACACGCTGATGTTGATGATTCAATTCGCAACGTTGGTGATTCTGATACTTTCTTTCCATAAACGGAAATAGACCGCCCTGGCGAGGATACGGTCTATTTCTGGATCAAACCTCAGTTGCTGACCGCTCTTATAGCGGTAAGTCGTGCAGGGGACGGTGGCTGCCGTTCCCTTTTTCTATTCTTATGTTATCATATTCATTTTATTCAGGCAATGGAATTACCTTTGTTGACAATAGTCATAATGGTTATAGAAATACTAAAACCCCGGATTGCTCCGGGGCTTTTTTTATCTGATCGTATATTCGTAAACTTTATCCCGAATCTTTATCTCTGCTTTTAATGGCTTCTCACTTTTAGCCACCTCATTGGGTATCTCTGAAAGATAGTACAGTGTTCCCGTTTTAAGTGGGTCAACGCTGGTTATGTTGGTGTAAGTAAAGTCTTCACCACCACGTTCCTCAATAGTGCTGAATGTATCATAATCATATTTGTTATCGAATTTTAGGTTTACTTCCGCTATTTTATCTGCTTTAATTGCTTCTGCCCCAAGATTTTTGGCTTTAATGATTAGAGCAAAGAAGGTGGAGTCTGTTTCTTTGGATTCGTATAGTGTGTGGAAGTCTCCCGGTTTAGAGGGTTCGATTTTTTTCGAAATCTTATTTCCCGTTACTGTTATATCAGCGAAATCTTGTATTGTAACTGTCTCGCCCTTTTTAATAGGTGTAACCGTATCTTCTTGCTTTTGTTCCACTGGTTCTGCTGGTGTAGTAGAAGTCGTTGCCGTAGAAGTAGCTTGTTTGGTGTCATTTGTTGTGGCAGATTGTTTAGGTGAGCAAGCTGCAAGCGTTAGAAACGCGGCAGCCACCAATATACCTGTTACAAATTTCATATTATCCCCCTGAATTTGTATTTTCGTTTAGTCTATCAGACCTAGGAATATTTTTCTAGCATAAAAGTTTTAGATCCAGGAGGCAAAAAGTCTTGTCTAGAACGTATGTTCGGAATATAATTTCTACATAAATACATCAGGAGGCTACATACATGTCGAAAAAATTAGAAGGTAACGGCTTATGGGAAAGCAGCCGGATTATCATACCAGAACACAAGGAAGCATACTTAAAACTCATGAAAGACCGTCAGCGGAGAGGCAAGCCGGAACTTGATGATCAGGAAGTCCGGTTGATCGAGCAAGCGCTTATAGAGTCCTACAACACACGTCAACCTATAACACTGGTGGTTTTTAGCCCGTTCGATGACGAAGAACTCACAGGTGTAATCACTTCTATAAATACTGCTCGCAGGGAAGTAAAACTGTTTCGTGGCGAGGATGATTTTAGTTGGATCAAGTTGGAGGATATCATTTCAGCAAGTTTCTAGCGGATAAATCTAGAGAATAGCAAAATAATCGTGCGATTTTTGTGATAAAAGTATATATATTGGAAAATGTTCATGGTATATTTATCCTAGAACTAAATACCTAGGAGGATATCATGAGAAGTAATGGAAAGGGAAAGATCATAGGAATTATCTTTGCATTAATTGTAGTTGTTGCGATTATTAAATATTTAGGATTGCTGATTATCGCGGGAGGGCTTGGTTACTGGGGTTATAAAAAATATCAGAATGCTAAGAGAGAAAATCAGAAAAGTAAACTAGCAATAGTTTTATTTTCACTTGCCGGGATTTTCTTTTTAGCGTTCATCGGGAATCTAACGAATGTTAAGCAGCAGGAATTAGTGAATAAAGCACCAGCTGTTCCAGCTAAAGTAGAACAAACTTCTGTGGTACCTACTACAACTAAATCTGAGCAAACTTCAAACATTGTTTCTACCTCAGCATCTAACGAAAAGGCGGATTCTGAACAACCAAAACGTATTCCTATAACTTTAATAGCAGGAACGGATGGAGATACATTTAAAGCATCAGTTCAAGGGAAAGAGGAAAAGATTCGACTACTCCTAGTGGATACACCTGAAAGTGTAAAACAGGGTACACCGGTTCAACCGTTTGCAAAAGAAGCTTCTGCTTTTACTCTAAAGCAATTAAAGCAGGGTAATCTTTCCCTAGAGCTTGATGTTTCAGAACGAGATAAGTATGGTCGTCTACTTGGTTATGTATGGGTTGGAGATAAGATGTTAAATGAAATGTTGATCGAGAAAGGATATGCTCGGGTGGCCTACATAAATCCTCCAAACGTTAAATATGTCGATCAATTCAAAGAGATTCAAGCCACTGCTCAAAAAAGTGGAACAGGTATCTGGAGTATTGAAAACTATGCACAAGAAGATGGATTCAATCAGAAGGCAACTGCAAAGACTGAATCTAAAAGTAATGATTCAAGTGTAAAAGAATCTAAGCCTAAAGTAGTTACTCCTAAAAAGGAAGTCGTCCAAACTTATTCTGAACCAAGAGAATCAACAAGCAATGTATACTATAAAAACTGCTCTGCGGTTCGTGCTGCTGGCGCCGATCCAATTTATGAAGGTGAACCAGGTTATAGTAGGAAACTGGACCGTGATGGTGACGGAGTGGGATGTGAAAGATAAGAATTTTAGTTAATGGAGAGTGTTATATGTCAAGAATTCAACAAGCTATAAACTTTGTTATCCGCGAAGTGGAGGCGCCTGCCCTAGATCATCCTGAACTTGAAAAAGAGTTTAAAAACAAAGTTATACGTTCTAGAACTGTCGTTCGAAATATGAAACGAGTGGGCGATCTTAAAAGATATCTTCAACGTTTCGAAATTGTACAACCTTCAAGATCACCAGGAACAGCGCTATATGAACGGTTTAAAAACCTTGGCTTAGAAACGTATGAAGATCTATATCCTCGTTTTTGTGAAGAATTTAAGGATGAACTAGATGATGTTACCGTTCTTAACGATTTCGTGATCGGGGCTGACTATACCTCATGGGATATATCCATACTTGCTCGTACTTATGACCCACAGTCAGGTATTTATCTTATTGGCAATAATGATAGATTACAGGCTATCTTCATAAAATCAACTTTCTCAGATGGAAAGTATCCGAATGAATGGATTGTAGAGGATGAAAAGATAAAATATTATTTCTACAGCTTAAGAGGCAATTTCGATCCAAATTACAAATATAATGCTTCAATAATTAACTCCGCTCAAAACAAGACACCAATATACTTGTTTACCAAAGATGGAACTGTTCTTAATTTGAATGGCTTATATGAGTTTGAATCACACCATTACAACTCTGAAGATGGTTCAAGATGGTTTATCCTGAATAAGTTAAATTCCTTAAATATGCAGAGTTCGGTAACTACAAAAGAATATTTACATGAAGTTGATAAGCAAGTTAAGAAAGCCAAAAGATCCACTGATCAGGATCGTAAAGCTAGGTTAAATAATGCTCCTAAAAAACCCGAAAGTGTACCTGTTATCACAACAGCATATAAAAGGAATCCGGATGTAATTGTTGAAGTTTTAAAGCGAGCTAATGGTATTTGTGAAATATGCTACCAACCTGCGCCATTTCTTAGAGCGAGCGATTTATCTCCATATTTAGAAGTACATCATAAAGTCCCTTTGGCAGACGGAGGAGACGATACAGTAGAGAATGCATTTGCTGTTTGCCCCAACTGTCACAGAGAAGAACACTTTGGTGTACAAGCAAAAATTGTTACTGCTGCTCTTATAGTAGATAGAGGAAAGATACTTATCGCTAAGCGAGGAAAAGGTATGAAACTTGAGGGGAAATGGGAGTTCCCTGGCGGAAAGCTTGAAGCTGGAGAAAGCTTTGAAGAGTGTTTAAAAAGAGAAATTTATGAGGAATTAGGAATGCATATTGATGTAATTCATCATTTTGATAACAGCATTTACAAGTACTCTGACGGTGTTATTAAATTAATTGCCTACTGGGCAAAATGGAGTGGTGGAGAAATTGTTGTAAATGAACATAGCGAGATTAAATGGATTGATTTTGCAGACTTAGGTTTGTATGATTTTTCACCTGCTGATATACCTTTTATAGGCTCCTTACGTAATTATAATAATTTTTTTACTACTGAATAGAAAAGAAAGTAGGGTAATTTGTGAACAATGAAGATTTTGGTGCATTAACAGATGGTTTATTAAGACGTTTAGAAGCTTTGGATTTTTATACTGAAGGTTTCCTTAAAGGGAAGTATATAGAAGCGGGAGAGAAAATAAATGATATTGAAAAAATAGTAAGCAGAGCGAAAGATTTAATACGAAGGCTAGAGGCAGCAACTCAAATGCTTACACAACATATAGAATCTGATGAGACCAAAAAAATATTACCTGAAGAGTATATTGTATCACATATTGATGAAACAGTTCTGAAAATGCAGAATTCAACTATAGAAATTAAAAGAAAAGTTGCAGAATTTAATGATTTTCTAAGAATTCAAGAGACTCTACCCGATTATAAAATTCATAATTATACTATTTATATTTATATTGTATCCATTTATGAAGTATATCTTCAAAGAGTTATAGGAAAAAAAGATAATTTAGAAAAACTTATTAAACATATGCCAAATAACATTGAATGGAATTTATGGAAAAAGTCTGCTAATGAAATTAGAAGCATTAGAAATGTTATTGTACACAATGAAGGTGTTAATGATAAGGAGTATATTAAGGATAAATGGACAATTGGTGAAGAGATAAAGCTAATCAGAAGAATCCATATGAATGATTTGAAAAAAAACATTAACAAATTTATAGAGTTATTTTCAGGACAAAAAGGTTATGAATATGACTTAAAGTACGCCCTGACGAGGATACGGTCTGCTTCCGAATAAACCTCAATTGCTGACCGCTCTTTTAGCGGTAAGTTGTGCAGGGGGCGGCGGAGCCGTTCCCTTTTTCTAATTATGTTAATCAAAACATGTTTATTCATGGCAATTGGATTGCTTTCAATATGGAATTGCCAGCAGAAGTTGGAACGGAGTCCCCTAATCCGTGTATCATTTTTTTAATTCCGGAATAATTATCACGGTTCATAATAAACTGGCTTTTTCCCAGGATGCGTTGGAGGATAGAAATTAGATTAAGATACAATAAACGATAATAGTGGCATAGAGGTAGGACAACACATACGGCAAAAGTGTAGATGGAAAAAAGAGCAGTAAGGAATTAATCCTTCTGCTCTTTTTATTGGGGACAAATTGGGGACAGACTGTAGTATTTTGTGTAGAATACAGTTCAAATGAGAACATATACGAACACATAAAAGCCTTGAGGATACTGGATTTTGGAACTGTATGCTACTATAGTATATTAAAAACTCATGTCTTAAAATCCTGCGGTAGGTGACTACCGTACCGGTTCGATCCCGGTCCTCGGCATATTAGATTTATCACGGTCACATCAGCTTAAATGAACGAAAATAACGCGAGGTCCTGTGTAGCTGTAACGGAGCAATCCGCAGGTACACTGGACCAACGAAGCGCCTCACCGTTAATATGCGGAGAGGCGCTTTTATTTTGGGGAAATTTCATACTATAAAGTTCAGTTTAGTTTTGTATTTTGTAATGATAATTCTGCTGCCAAATGATTCATTATCTTAATCTGGATATAGATACATCATCCAAAAGAATGGTGGCAAAAGCATCCTGTGCTGTAACGCGGAACACTAAATCTCTGGAGACTGTCCCTGAATTCCCTGAGATTGAGAAGGTACGGGAGACTCTCTCATATTGTGATGAAGGTAGCGAGTTAAGCTGAATCGTGTAGGTTTGCTCTCCTAAACTAATTTGAAGCCGACCACCGAAAGGCCTGATCAAATTACGTACCCAGAAGGTCACACGGTATCTTCTTCCTCTTCTCAGATCGGAAATCGTCTGTCTAAGCGAGACGCTGTGCCCCGGGTTAGCTGAGATTCTGACGGCTTGACTGCCACTATGCGGGTTGGTTCTGGTTATAAAGATTTGACCTGTCACGTTGCTGACGTTTGCAATCCAAGGTGTTAAATCCTGATCTTCAAAGCCACCATTTCTAACAACAGCCTGAGTAGGCAAAATTCTTTTTTTCTTCAATGCGTGAGGTTGTATGGGGGATCTATTTTTCCCTCTACGGACAGCAGTTGTACTTTCTCCAGTTTTTTTAGGTTTCATTTTCATATAGGCAACTCTCTTTCTGTAAAAAATGTATTTTATATTAGTAGTTTATGAAAGTGTGAATAATAGTGTTCATATTAAAAGAAACCAAAAATACCGTCGTATGACGGTATTTTTGGTTACATAATTACAGCGAAGAAAGGGTTTTGCGACTGTATAGAGCAAAATCTTGTAACAGAGAGTCGAAGCCTTTCTATTGCATAAGTTGGTATAATCATTGGTACAGCAACTTTTGACAGAAAGACATCGGAGACGAGGATTATCCCGAAAAGTGCAGGAAGGCTTGTTATTCAGGAACTCTTAGTAAAGATTGAAGCATAGCAAACGCATAGTGATGTAGACCAATTCAGCCGCATTTGAACAGTGAATTTGACGCACAAATTTGGATTTGGCCATAGAAAGGTGGGTTCAGTGAAGCTGATATGAGTCTGACATACCAAATGGAACAGTTAAGAGTCCGTTTTATGAATTTTATTAACTATGTATATATTGTAATGGATAAGAAAACAGGAGACATTGCTATTGTCGATCCGTCATGGGATTTATCGAAAATAGAGTCATATCTTCGACAGTTGAATGGTAATCTCAGAGCCATACTATTAACCCATTCACATCTAGACCATGTTAATTTGGTAAATCCACTCTTGGAAAAGTATAGACCGCACGTATTCATGTCAATACAAGAAATCGATTATTACCATTTTAGATGTAAAAATTTACATCCTATTAAAGATGGGGACTTGATCAAACTTGGAGAAACAGAAATTAGAAGTCTTTTGACTCCAGGACATACCTTGGGTAGTGTATGCTATCTTTTTTCCGGTCACTTATTCACAGGGGATACCATTTTCATTGAAGGTTGTGGCTTTTGTGATCCGAATGGAGGAGATCCGAAAGACTTATATCATAGCGTTCAAAAAATAAAACGAGAGGTTGATAGCTCCATTCAAATTTATCCTGCTCATTCATATGGTAAAGTACCTGGGTTCCCACTCAGTCACCTTCTGGATGAAAATATTTATTTTCAATTTACGAGTATGAAGCCGTTTATTAATTTCAGAATGCGTCCCAACCAAAAAGGTTTATTCAATTTCAAATGAGTTGGTAGAAGGGGGCAGTTCTAAAGGGTGATGGGGCCTCTACCCCCTTAAAGATAGACTGGGTTGTTGCCAAAATGGCAATTGACACTGTTTGAGCAGAGGATTATAATGGAAATATACTATTCCAATTATATCTTTATATGAAAAATAAAGGAACTTGTTTGCGGTTAATCGCTGGCGGGTCACGTTAACCACTGATGAGGGACATATCGTGAGAGAATGTAGCTTATCAAGCAGGATAAGTGAAAGGGCGAAGCTATGCATACACTGGCTGCAGACATTATAGGAATTGATTTTGGCAGTATGTTTTGTTAGGAGATGAGCGGAATGAATTGGTACGTGCTTTTTGTGCGAACGGGTAAGGAAGAAAGGGTTAAACAACTTTTTAATAAGTGGTTTGATTCTGAAGTTTACAAACCATTTATACCGCTCCAAGAGAGACTTTTTAAAGTAGCAGGAACAGTCAAGAAAGAATTAGCCCCTCTGTTCCCCAGTTATGTATTTATTGAGTCGAACTTACCTGACTTGCAGTTCGTAACAAGTACAAATTCAATGATTTATACTTCCAGTGATATCATTCGTTTATTGAGATATTCGAAGTTAGAAGCTTCCATGCGAGATTGCGAGAGACAAGTTTTAGAGAGTTTGTGCAATGATAGATATTGTATAGAATGCTCAACTGGAATTATTGAAGGAGACAATATACGTATTATAGAAGGACCGCTTCAAGGAAGAAACAGCATAGTTAAGAAGATAGACAGACATAAAAGACAGGCGGTTATTCAGCTAGAATTTATGGGTGACATCAGACTAGTGAACGTAGCTTTGGAGATTATTAGTAAAGTTTAAATAGAACAATCTTGGGGATATTCTTCTCCATGTGGAAGCTTTCAGAGCCCTTAAGGGATTTGAAGGTTTTTTTTGGTTTGAACGTTTGATCCCATATTGGTAAGAAGCTGTCTACTCATAGGGGGATATGTACGTGGTCTTGTATACGGAACAGCTCATGTTGAAGCGGGAAGATACCGTGCTGGAGGCGGCTGTCAGTTTTTTACATGCAGTTTGCCGTGACGATGCTGCTCTCGATCCGGAGATTTTTCATTCAGATGAGTGTAGCTACTTTGAGAGCCTGCTATTCCAGCGCCGAAAATCCAACTTTCTGCTCGGCAGGCTAAGTGCAAAACAAGCAGCATCCGTGCTGTTAAGGGAGCAGAACCTACGCAACATAAGCGTGGAGACAGGTGTTTTCGGCCAGCCCTTGCTTCGAACTACCGGAGTCCCTGGCTACCAAGTGAGCATCGCCCACTGTGATGATATCGGGACCGCTGTTGTTTTTCCAGAAGCGCATCCTATGGGGATTGATATTGAGAGGATAAGTCCTAACCGAAATAAGACTATGGAAAGCCAATTGACGACGGAAGAAAGGGAAAAAATCGCAGCCGTGCGAGGAGTAGAGGAATACTCTGTTTTATTGACGGTTTCTTGGACGGTAAAGGAGGCGATTTCAAAAATATTGCGCACAGGCTTTACCGCATCGTTGCAAGTGCTTGAAATTAACGAGATCAGATTTAAAAGTGGATGCTTTCAGAGTACATTTTCGCATTTTCCACAATATGCCGCCCAGTCGTATCGGTTGGGTAACTACATCTTTACTATTGCAGCGCCAAGGAAGACGGAATGGAGTATCAATATGTCTCAATTGTATGAGCAATTTAATCCGATTTTCCATCCAAGCTGTTTGTAAATAACCCAATTTTAGGAGGATATATATGCGTAAAGAAGAAGTATTCGAAATCGTTAAAGGTTGTATTTGTGAAGTTCTACCGGAATTAAACGATCACCAGTTTCAGTATGACGATCGCTTGGTAGATTTGGGTGCGGATTCGGTAGATCGAGCCGATATTGTAATGAAGACTATGGAAGCATTATCTCTTAATATTCCGCGCGTTGAGTTATCTGGCGTGAAAAATGTAGGAGAGTTGGCAGATGCGCTCTATGCCAAATTATAAAGAGCCTGAGTTAGTTATTACGGGAGTTGGTGTTACTTCGTCGATTGGGCAAGGGAAGACTGCCTTTGCTTCGGCGCTGTTCAAAGGGCAACATGCATTTGGAGTTATGCAACGTCCAGGCAGAAAGGGAGAAGCTTCATTTATAGGTGCGGAGCTGCCATCTCTGTCTTATCCAGAGACCATTTCCAAACGAATGTTAAGAACCGCATCATTATCGGGCCAGGTGGCAATGGTTACCCTTCAAGAGGCCTGGGATGATGCTCAATTGGATGACGTCGACCCTAGCCGCATAGGACTGGTGATTGGAGGCTCCAATTTTCAGCAACGGGAATTATTTCAAACCTATGAGGCTTATCGGGAAAAAAAGCATTTTGTACCTCCAACCTATGGGCTTTCCTTTATGGATACTGATTTGTGCGGATTATGCACCGAGCAATTCGGTATTCAAGGGTTAGCGTATACTGTCGGCGGGGCTTCCGCGAGCGGACAAGTCGCCATCATTCAAGCGATTGAGGCGATTCAAGCGAATCGGGTTGATGTATGCATTGCAATGGGGGCGTTGATGGATATTTCGTATTTGGAATGCCAGGCATTGCGGTCCTTGGGAGCCATGGGAAGCGACCGATACGCCGATGAACCGGCAAAGGCTTGTCGCCCTTTTGATCAGATGCGCGACGGGTTCATATATGGGGAATCTTGCGGAGCTATTGTCATAGAACGGTCGGATTTTGCAATGAAGCGTCAGGGGAAACCTTATGCAAAGCTTACAGGTTGGGATATAGGGATGGATCGGAACCGGAACCCCAATCCTTCTTATGAGGGCGAGGTTCGAGTGATTAAAAGGGCCTTGGAGAAAGCGAAACTGTCGCCGGAAAAAATTGATTATATTAATCCCCATGGGACAGGCTCTGTAATTGGGGACGAGATCGAAATAAAGGCCATACAGGATTGCCAATTATCACATGCTTACATCAATGCAACCAAATCCATTATCGGGCATGGTCTGAGCGCAGCCGGGACGGTTGAAATTATTGCTACTCTTCTACAAATGAAAGAGTCGATACTTCATCCTACCCGCAATTTGGAGGAGCCGATCAGAGTGGATTGCAACTGGGTGAAAAATGAGTCCATCCCAGCGGTTATTCACAATACTATGAATTTGAGCATGGGGTTTGGCGGGATCAATACGGCCATCTGTATGCAAAAGTATGAGTCGGGCATTTAAGAAAGGGGGAGCATTATGGTATTGGTAGGAATTGAAGCAATGAACGTTTTTGGGGGCTCAGCCTATCTAGATGTCATGCAATTAGCGCAGCACAGACAGTTGGACCCTGCGAGATTTGAAAATTTATTAATGAAAGAAAAGGCTGTTGCCCTGCCCTATGAAGATCCGGTTACCTTCGGAGTCAATGCGGCAAAACCGCTGGTGGACGCCCTCTCTGAAGCGGAAAAGAACCGCATCGAAATGCTCATCACCTGTACAGAATCAGGAATTGATTTTGGCAAATCAATCAGTACATATATTCACCACTATTTGGGACTGAATCGGAATTGCAGGCTATTTGAACTCAAGCAAGCCTGCTATTCAGGTACTGCCGGACTCCAAATGGCGGTGAATTTTATTTTATCCCAAGTCTCGCCAGGGGCCAAAGCGCTTGTTATTGCCAGTGATATCTCACGATTTATTGCCGCTGAAGGCGGGGATGTTCTGAGTGAGGATTGGTCTTACGCTGAACCAAGCGGAGGGGCAGGGGCTGTGGCCATGCTGATTAGTGAAAATCCTCATATATTCCAAGTCGATGCGGGCGCTAATGGATATTATGGCTATGAGGTGATGGATACTTGCCGTCCGATACCAGATAGCGAGGCCGGAGATGCGGACTTGTCTTTAATGTCCTATCTGGATTGCTGCGAGCAAGCATTTTTGGAATACCAGAAACGGGTACAAGGAGTGGACTATAAAGATACCTTCCAGTATCTTTCCTTCCATACTCCATTCGGTGGAATGGTAAAAGGAGCGCATCGCACGATGATGCGAAGGATTACTCAGGCCAAGCCCAATGAGATTGAGGCGGATTATGTACAACGTGTCAAGCCAGGATTGGAGTATTGCCAACGAGTCGGCAATATTATGGGCGCGACCTTGTACCTTTCCTTGGCTGGTACGATTGATAAGGGCACATTTGATTCTCCGAAGCGGATTGGTTGCTTTTCCTATGGATCAGGCTGCTGCTCGGAATTTTATAGCGGGGTAGTGATGCCCCAAAGCCAGGAATATCTGCGTCGGTTTGAGATCGAGCGTAATTTGAATGAGCGCTACCAATTATCCATGGATGAATATGAATCCTTGCTGAAAGGCAGTGGCGCTGTACGTTTTGGAACCCGCAACACCAAACTTGATTTTCAATTGGTTCCGGGAGTGATCGATTCCGGGAAAGGGAGACAGCGGTTATATCTGGAGGAAATCTATGAATTCCACCGCAAGTATCGGTGGGAATCATGAATTACCAAACAATTCAGGTTCGGTTTCAAGAATCGATTTGTTATATACAGTTTTACCGACCAGAGGCAAATAACACGATTAATAACACCCTCATTGAGGAATGCATGCATGTGCTTGCGCTGTGTGAGGAGTCGGTTACGATCGTTGTGTTGGAAGGCCTGCCGGAGGTGTTCTGTCTTGGAGCGGATTTTCAAGGAATGTACGAAAAAATGGCAAATGAACATGAGCATGCACAGAATCCAGAACCTCTATATGACCTGTGGTTAAAACTGGCGACGGGGCCTTATATCACGATTTCTCATGTGCGAGGGAAGGCAAACGCTGGTGGTATCGGATTTATTGCTGCCAGCGACATTGTGATAGCAGATCAGACAGCACAGTTCAGTCTGTCAGAATTGTTATTTGGGCTTTTCCCTGCTTGTGTTCTGCCGTTTTTAGTACGTAGAATTGGATTCCAAAAAGCGAATTATTTGACATTAATGACACAGCCGATTATGGTTGAGCAGGCTTTTACATGGGGATTGGTCGATGCGTATGATGCCCAGAGCGATACGGTGCTGCGCAAGCATTTATTACGCCTCAGACGATTGTCCAAAACGGGTATTTTACGCTACAAACGCTTTATGGACGAACTCAGCGATTTGCGTCAGTATAAATCACTGGCGCTGGCGTCCAATCAAGAGGTGTTTTCAGACGCTCAAAATCTTAAGGGCATTTTCCGGTATGTCGAAACAGGTCAATTTCCGTGGATGGACTGATGGGCGTTGCCACAAGACGGGATGCTGAGGGGGGAAGTAGGTCATCATGTCACAATCTGTGGTTGAGTTACTTGAGATCGAGCGAGGGATTATTCAAGTAACAATGCAAGATAGAGTTCATAAAAATACATTTACACTTGAAATGACGCATGGACTTAGAGAAGCGTTCCATGCGATCCAGAATGACTCGACCTGCAAAGTCGTAATTCTAACAGGGTATGACAACTACTTTGCCACGGGTGGGACGCAAGAAGGACTATTGGCTATACATGAAGGAACATCGAAGTTTACTGATGAAAATATTTACTCTCTGGCATTGAACTGCAAAGTTCCAGTGATAGCCGCCATGCAGGGCCATGCGGTTGGTGGGGGCTTTGTCATGGGGCTATTTTCTGATTTCGTAATCCTAAGTAAGGAAAGTATATATACGACTAATTTTATGAGATATGGATTTACACCAGGAATGGGCGCGACGTTCATTATTCCCCAAAAACTAGGGTTCAGCCTGGGAGAAGAATTATTGTTAAATGGGGGGAATTATCGAGGTGCAGAACTTGAGAAGCGGGGAGTGCCGTTCCCGGTTCTGCCTCGCAAAGAAGTGATGAGCTATGGATTGGATCTTGCTAGACAGCTGGCCGAGAAACCCAGATTTTCATTAATCACGTTAAAGGATCATCTGGTTGCTCCACTCCGTGCTCAGCTTCCCAAAATCGTAGAACAAGAGCTGATTATGCATGAGAAGACCTTTCATCAAGCCGAGGTTAAAGAACGAATTATCAACCTGTTTGGAAAATAATGAATTTTTTATAGCTTAATTTATTGAGATTTGTTGGACGTTTTTACGGTTGTTCGTGGGAATCTGGAAACGAGTGTGAAAGGGGCCTTAGCCTTTCTCATCACTCATTTTTTCTTTGCTACTTCCGATTAGGCAACGTTTCAAACGTGAAACAGCAGCTCAAAATAGACATCGTGATAAGCATTTGGCTCATGTTGTATTTAAATTTTGTGTTTTGAGGAGTTGGTTGATGAATGACACATAAACATGATCAAAGATCAGACCTTAATATCCCAATCGTTTCTTTTATGGAAACTTGCCGACAATTTCCTGAAACAGAGTTGTTTACTTTTGAGAATGAAGGAGAGCATCCTCAAGTTCTTACGGGAACCACGCTTTTGCTGCAAGTGCAAACTTTAGGCAATATTCTAATGAAAGAACTGGCTGCGCAGGAAAAAGCGCTCCTTGTATTTCCTCAGGGCCTGGGATATATCAGCAGCATGCTGGCATGTTTCTATGCAAACATCGTAGCCATCCCTACACCCATTACAGCAGCTGAGCCAGATGAAAAAATGCTTGAGAAAATAAAGCCTATTCAAACGGATTCCGGGGCTGTATGTATCATAACCAATACTGCCTTCAAAGCCTTTCTCCAAACACAACCGGAGTATAGGACGTTTCGTATCCTAAATATTGATGAGATTCTTAAAAAGAGCGCTGCCCACGTAGATATGAAGATGAGAATACCAGCACCTGAAGATATGGCCCTTTTGCTGTACACATCAGGCTCTACATCCCTGCCTAAAGGCGTAATTCTCAGCCATAGATGTTTAATGAATCAGGTTAAGGCTGAGCAATGGAGAATTGACCAAAATAGCCGTATCGTTTCCTGGATGCCGCAATTCCATGCTTTTGGACTGCAAAACAATATTTTGGTACCGCTATTCAATGGCGCCTCAAGCATTATTCTCCCGCCAGAAAGCTTTGCTAAAAATCCGGAACACTGGATTCAGATGATTGACAAGTATCAGGCTACCCATACGGCTGCGCCAAACTTTGCATTCGATTACTGCTGCTCCACCTTGGATGTAGCTTCACTACAGGAATATTCTCTACACCATCTTCAAGCTATTATATGTGCAGGTGAGCCCATTCGGAAGGAAAGTTACGAAAATTTTGTCCATCATTTCCGGACATTAGGGCTTAAAGAAGATATATTTTGTCCTCTTCTTGGCTTATCTGAGCTGTGTCCTGTTACCAGTGTAAAACCGGGCCAGTCGATGAGATTTCTTAATTTGGATATTCCTAGCTTGGAGCAAAGAAGAGTCCAATACACAGATGAGAAGAACCCATCGAAGTCCGTTATCAGCTGCGGGGAGATCGAAGCTCCGACAGTAATACGGATTGTTCATCCTGAAAGTCATATGCCATGTCTGCCAGAGGAAATCGGAGAGATTTGGATTAAATCCGATCGGATGGCAGAGGGCTATTTAAATAGGAAGCAAGAAACGGACAGCACTTTTGACGCGGTACTTTCCACTACACAAGAAGGCGGTTTTTTCCGTACAGGTGACCTTGGCTTTATTGAAGACAATCATATTTATGTCATCGGTAGAGAGAAGGAAGTCATTATCATTCACGGCAAAAATCATCATCCTGTCGATATTGAATGGACCATCCAAAAGAATATACCGGAGCTGACCTTGCCTATCGCTGTGTTTGCCTCTGAAGTCAAAGGCCAGGAAAAGGTAATCGTCGTACAAGAGATTGAAACGTCCCTTCATGAGCAGGAATATAAACGACTGGTCGAAAAGATGTTAAATGCCGTATCTGGGACACATCAACTTGAGATTTATGATATATATTTGCTGCCAAAAGGTAGTATTCCCAAAACGGGGAGCGGGAAAATTCAAAGAAAGGTCTGCCGTAATGCTTACATCAAACAAGAGCTTAGTGCGCTTTATCAATATCGGAGCGCCCTCTCAACATCGCATTCAGAGTTTGGAGAGGCGGATGATACTTCAATAAACGACGTTTCGAGAGTACAGCTGAAGATTCAGGAATATATGGTGCAATTTTTACATCGGGAGCTGAATCTGGAGTCCGGGGCAATGGATTTGAATAAAAATATTCACGGTTATGGCATCGATTCCATTCTTATCATGAAGCTCATACGCGGCATTGAAAAATCTTATCCGATCCAGGTTAATGCAAGAGAAATTCTAGAGTATCCGACGATTCAACTACTATCGGCTTATCTAGCCAAAAAGATTGAAAAAGATAAACCGGTTGTAGAGATCAAGATCGAAACAATCCTGCATGGTGTTCAACGGAATCCACTTTCTGAAGTTCAAAAAGGGTTGTGGTTATTACATAAAATGTCTCCCGAAATAAATGCTTACAATGTACCAATATGTCTCCGATTTAATACGAAAGTTGAGATAGAGAACGCTAAACAGGCTTTCCACACCGTTTTAGAGCAATATCCTATTCTAAAAAGTGTGATTGAAGAGGCAAACGGGACACCTTATCAAAAGCTGGAGTCTGCTCAGCCGTTCAATATGCAGGTAGAGGACATTTCAAGCTTGAAAGTAGATGAAATCATTCCCTTGATTCGGAGCAAGGCAAAACAGCCATTTGCGCTGGAACAGGACCCTTTGATGCGTGTTTATCTGATGTCCAGATCCGAACAAGAACATTTTATACTGGTGGTCATTCATCATATTATTTTTGATGGTAGTTCTTTCGTCCTTTTTATTCAAAGCTTTTTAGATGCATATAAAGACTTGGTACAAGGAAAGAGACCGGTCGTTTTACCACCTGCCGCGAGCTATAACGATTTTGTGGAATGGGAACAAACGATGTTGGCGAGTGCAGAAGGGGAGAAGCATTTTTCCTATTGGAAGCAACAGCTGTCGGATGCATTACCGACTCTAGAGCTTCCATATAACCGCTCAGGTTTTCTGACTCCGAGCATGGAAGGACAAACATACACCAAGCGGCTTCCAGTTGATTGGGTCAACCAGGTAAAATCTTTTGCCCGTACACAATATATGAGCTTGTCTACCGTCTTGCTAGGTATGTATGTGATATTGCTAAACCAGTATTCAAGACAGAAAGATATTATTGTTGGCCTGCCAGTTATGGTACGACCAGAGGAGCGTTTTGACCAACTAATCGGATATTTTGTCAATATGCTTCCAATACGCAGCCAAGTGTCGGAAACAGAGACATTCCTGGATTTCATGAAAAAACTGCAAATGACCGTAGTCAATGGGATAGATCATGCTCCTTATCCTTTTCCGGCTCTGGTAAGAGCATTAAATGTGCCGCGTCTGCAGGCGAGCTCGCCTGTGTTTCAGACAGTATTTTCTTATCAAAATTTCCTGCAAACTTCAAGCTTGCAGCAGCTTTGTGCGCCGTATAGCGATAGTTTTAGCGTTGAATTGGTAGAAGAAATTCACCAGGAAGGTGAATATGAGCTGGTATTGGAGCTGCTGGAGCAGGAAGAAGAGATGACATTAAATATCAAATACCGTTCCGGTTTGTTCGATGAAGCGACCATCGTACAGATGGCTGAGCGTTACATCGGATTAGCGGATGCACTTATAAGCAATCCTACGGGCGCCCTAAAGGACTATTCATTACTGTTGCAAGAGGAAAAGAACAGCATCCTTTATGACTGGAATGCGACCGAAACAAGTTATCCAGATAAATGCTTCCCTGAATTTTTCATAAAACAGGCAAGGAAAACGCCTGACGCTATTGCAGTCGTGTATGAAGAGCAATCCCTTACCTATCGGGAATTAAAAGAAAAGAGCACTTTGCTCGCTCTATATTTGCAAAATCAGGGCGTTACCCCTGATACGCTGGTAGGGATTTGCATGGAACGGTCATTAGAAATGGTCATTGGGCTGTTGGGAATCCTTCTGGCAGGCGGAGCCTACGTACCGCTTGATCCAGAATATCCAAAAGACAGATTGGAATATATGCTTCAGGACTCCAATGCTTCCCTTGTCATTACACAATCGGGATTGCTGGAAAAAGTATCTCGGCTGGCAGGGAGTCATGTGAACTGCATTGTTCTTGATAACGATTGGGATCTTCTTACAAGTAGTATAAAGGGGAGAAAGACACTCAAACGGGAAGTGCAGCCTAGCCATTTGGCATATGTGATATATACCTCTGGAAGTACAGGGAAACCCAAAGGGGTCATGATCCCGCACAGAGCGTTAACCAACTTTCTTCTTTCTATGGGAGAAAAGCCAGGCATAACAGAGCAGGACAAACTGCTTGCAGTGACAACGTATTGCTTTGACATCGCGGGACTGGAATTATATCTGCCTTTGATTAAAGGCGCCCAGTGCTATGTTTGCAGTTCTGAAAAAGCCAAGGATGCCGAAAGACTCAAGCAGGAGATTCAAAAAATAAAACCGACAATGATGCAGGCAACGCCTGTGACCTGGACCATGCTCTTTCAAACTGGCTGGAAGAACGAAGAAAACATGAAAATGCTCTGTGGCGGAGAAGCACTTTCGGAAACATTGAAATCTTATTTTGTGCATAGCAACGGTGACGCATGGAATATGTTCGGTCCGACTGAGACGACGATTTGGTCCACAATTCAAACGATTACCGCCGACAAGCTGGTTTCGATCGGTAAGCCTATTGCCAACACCCAGATGTATATTTTGGATCAGCACCTTAGACCTGTGCCTATCGGACTTCCGGGTGAGCTTTTCATCTCGGGCAGTGGCTTGGCCAGAGGTTATTTGAATCAGCCGGTGCTTACGGATGAAAAGTTTATTGACAACCCATTCAAGCCCGGAACTAAGCTTTATAGAACCGGAGATTTATGCAGGTGGCTTTCTGACGGCTCTATTGAGTATTTGGGGCGGATGGATTTTCAAGTGAAAATTCGCGGGTTTCGGATCGAGCTGAGTGAAGTTGAAGGTCAGGTCAGAACCTATCCAGGAATTGATGAATGCGTTGTGGTTGCCAAGGAACAAGGAGGGGATAAGCAACTTGTTGCCTACTATTTACGGAACAACTCCGAGTTCGGGAAGTCTCCACTTGACCCGAAAGAAGTGCGAAATTATTTAAAAGCATTTTTGCCTCATTATATGATTCCAGCATTCTTTATCGAACTGGACAAGCTGCCATTGACCCCGAATGGCAAAATAGATCGGAAGGAATTAATGAGTCGCAGGGTCGAGCTGGCGACAGCTACAAGAAAAATCCATTTGCCGCAATCAGATGTTGAGCATCAAGTTTTAACAATATGGAAAAATATTCTGGATATCGACCATCTAAGTACGGATGATGCCTTCTTCGACGTAGGCGGAAATTCTTTTTCAGCCGCAGAGATGGTTAGAAGGATCAAGGACAAGCTGGAATGCGATATTTCGGTGACAGTACTATTCAAGTATCCAACTGTTAGGGAGCTTAGTGCCTACATTACGAAAGTAAAAGGCGAGGATCTAGCTTCTACGTCTGAACAAACAGATACTGCTGAGAATACTAATTCACTGGGAATTGAATCAAAGGAAGATGAACGTATGCCATCCTACCCCGATTATTATGAAGATAGTATCGCAATTATAGGAATTTCATCCCATTTCCCGGGTGCAAAAAACCACGTTGAGTTTTGGAGAAATTTGAGGGCAGGGGTGGAAAGTGTCCGATACTTTTCCGAAGAAGAACTAGCCCTGTTAGGGCTAGAGAGAGAGATTATCGAGGATCCAAACTATGTGTCCGGACAATGCACGATTGAGGGGAAAGAGTATTTCGACCCTGAGTTTTTTAATTTGTCCCAGAAAAATGCAGAATTTATGGATCCTCAGATGAAATTGCTGTTACAGCATGCATGGAAGGCTGTTGAAGATGCTGGTTATGTTTCCAAGGAAATTCCTGAAACCAGTGTGTATATGTCGGCGAGCAGCAGCTTTTATCAAGCATTTATTCCTAATTTGGCATCGCAATCACCAAATGTTCTGAAGAATGCGGATGAATATGTAACCTGGATTTTGGCACAGGGCGGGACCATTCCTACTATGATCTCTCATAAATTAGGATTTAAAGGTCCCAGCTTATTTGTGCATTCCAACTGTTCTTCTTCGTTAGTCGGACTGCGTCTAGCTTCGCAGAGCCTGTTGTCCGGTGAAGCAAAATATGCGTTGGTTGGAGCGTCAACAATCTTTCCTTTCAACAGCTTAGGTTATGTATATCAGCCTGGTTTGAACTTTTCTAGTGATGGCCATATTAGAGCTTTTGATGATTCGGCCGATGGAATGATTGGCGGAGAAGGGGTTGGAGTTGTTCTGCTGAAAAAAACGCTGGATGCCGTTAGAGACGGTGACCATATTTACACGATTTTACGAGGGGTTAGCGTGAACAACGATGGGACTGACAAACTAGGGTTTTATGCCCCAAGTGTTAAGGGTCAGTCTGAAGTTATTCAGAAGACGATCGAATCAACCGGAATTCATCCCGAAACGATCAGTTATATTGAGACACATGGAACCGGAACCAAATTGGGCGATCCAGTTGAATTTGCTGCCCTGAATGATACATTCAGGCAGTATACAGCCAAAAAACAGTTTTGTGGTATTGGATCGGTCAAAACCAATATCGGGCATCTGGATACCGCAGCAGGTTTGGCGGGGTGTATTAAAGTCGCTTTAAGCTTATACCATAATGAGATTCCTCCAACGCTCAATTACGATACACCCAATACCGATATCCATTTGTCTGAATCGCCTTTTTATGTTGTTGATAAACTGCGGAAATGGGAACATGCGTCAGTTCCCCATCGAGCGGCACTAAGCTCCTTTGGCATAGGCGGAACGAATGCTCATGCCATTTTTGAACAATTTGTAGCTAATGATGAACCCGAACGTTCTAAATCCAGTTTGGTGAACGATGCTGCTGAATATCTTGTTCCTTTGTCTGCCAAAAATATTCAGCGCCTTAAGGCATATGCTGGGGACCTCTCGGCTTTCTTGACAGCTTCTCAAGAAATCAATTTGTCGGATGTGTCTTTTACGCTTCAAACAGGGCGAATGGCAATGAAATATCGGATAGCGTTTATCGTCAAGAATACGAGCGAACTGGTGCAAAAACTGGAAACGTTCGCGAATGGACAAGAACATATCGAGAATTGCTGGAGGGGAGAAAATAATCAGCAAGATTCAATGCAATGGTTCGAACAGGAAGAAGTGTTCAAGGAATTAGTAAGCAAATGGATCTCAAATCGTGAAATGAACAAGCTGGCAGAGCTATGGGCCAAAGGCTTCTATATCGATTGGAAATTGCTGTATTACGATATCCAACCGAAAAGAGTCAGTCTGCCTACGTATCCTTTTGCTCAGCAACGCTGCTGGGCTCCTGAGGTTGAGGCTGGGGCAGCAAGGGTCAGAGCAGCGGTGGAAGCACCTGTGACTGCAGCCAGCCATACCCTGATGTTTGAGCCAGCCTGGAAGGAGCAGGACGTAGCGCCGGAGGTCGAAGCCCCTGTCTATGACCGCCGTATCATCTTGTTGTGTGAGCCGGACGAAGCTTTGCCTGAACAGCTCGAAGCGCAAATGAACGGAGCGGCGCAGGTCTTGGCCTTCTCATCCGGGAAGGGCCGGGTGGATGAGCGGTTTCAGGCCTATGCAGTACAGGCCTTTGAGAGCATCCAAAGCATTCTAAAAGACAAGCCTGCGGGAAGGGTGCTGGTTCAGCTTGTCGTGACGGCGGCTGGAGAAGGACAGCTCTTTTCAGGGCTTTCGGGTCTGCTGAAGACCGCCCGTCTGGAAAATCCGAAACTCATCGGCCAATTGATCGAAGTGGAACAGGGAGAATCTGCGGTAAGCCTGCTGGCGAAGCTGGAGGAAAACAGCCGCAGTCCGGTGGATGGATGGATTCGCTATGAGGGTGGTCAACGCAAAACCGCTTGCTGGAACAGGTTCGAGCCATCCTGGCCGGATGAGAAGCTGCCATGGAAGGACGGTGGCGTGTATCTCATCACTGGCGGCGTTGGTGGTCTGGGGCTACTTGTTGCCGAAGAACTGGCTGGGCACGCCCGAGCAGCGACCTTGATCCTGACAGGGCGGTCGCCACTGGACGGCAACAGACAAACCCGACTGAAGGAACTGGAGTCCTTAGGGGCTAGAGTGGTGTATAAGCAAGGGGATATCACCGACAGGAACACGGTTACCAGCTTGCTGGAAAGCATTCAGGAAGAATTCGGGCGTGTTCACGGGATTATTCACTGCGCTGGGGTCATTCACGATAACTTCATTCTCAAGAAAAGCAGGGAAGAATTTATCGAGGTGCTGGGGCCGAAGGTTAAAGGGCTGGTTCATCTGGATGAGGCGAGCAGTGGTCAGGAGCTGGACTTCTTCGTGCTCTTTTCCTCCATTTCGGGCAGTCTGGGCAATCCGGGACAGGCCGATTATGCCACCGCCAACGCCTTTATGGATGCGTACGCAGCCTATCGGAATACCTTGGTGGAAGCTCAGCAACGGCGGGGCCGGACGCTATCCATCCGCTGGCCGCTGTGGAAAGAAGGCGGGATGCGGATCGATGCGGACACGGAAAAGCTCATGAGACAGAACATGGGCATCACGCCTCTACAGACCGAGTCGGGTATTCAGGCGTTGTACCAATGCCTGACCTCAAGCAAGGAGCAGGTGATGGTCCTGGAAGGAGAGCCCGAGAAAATCGAGGCCTACCTATGGAAATCCGTCTCGCAGGCCGATGTCCGAGCGGTGGAGGCAGCTGGATTGAAGCTGGATGCGGGTTTACTGTACGAGAAAACCTTATATCGCCTCAAGGTGTTGTTGGGAGAGGTGACCCGGCTGAGCGTTGGGAGCATTGAAGCCCAAGAACCGCTAGAGCGTTATGGGATGGATTCGATTATGATTACCCAGCTTAATGCCAAGCTGGCAGAGTCTTTTGGGGAGCTATCCAAGACGCTATTTTATGAGTACCAGACCTTGCGTGCCCTGGCGGAATATTTGGTGTCAGAATACGCACCGGAATGCATGCAGTGGGTTGGAATGAGCACTGACAAGGAACGGGTAGAGGGAACGGCTGCGATGGCCCGGTACGCTGAGGAAGAAAGTAGACCAGTAGCGGGGCAGACAATTGCGGAGACGGCAACAGCGAAGCCCAGCCGTAGCTACGTGAAGTCAGTTCGAAGCTACGCGGAGCCTGGCGCAGAGGAAACACGAGAACCAATCGCCATCATTGGCATGGCAGGAAAGTATCCAGGTTCGAGGGATATGAACGAATATTGGGAAAATCTCAAAGCAGGGAAGGATTGTGTCAGCGAAATCCCGCAGGAACGCTGGACGCTGGAAGGGTTCTTCCAGCCTGACAAGCAGGAAGCGGTGGCTGATGGCAAAAGCTACAGCAAGTGGGGCGGCTTTATCGAAGGTTTCGCGGACTTCGACCCCCTGTTTTTTAATATTGCACCGCGTGAAGCCCTCAGTATGGACCCTCAGGAAAGGCTGTTTATTGAAGCCTGCTGGGAGGCGATGGAGGACGCGGGGTACACCAGGGAACAGCTTGCCGTACAGCATAATAGCCGGGTAGGTGTGTTTGCGGGGATTACCAAAACGGGCTACGAGCTTTATGGGCCGGAATTATGGAAAATGGGAGCTAAAATATTCCCCCAAATATCTTTTAGCTCGGTAGCCAACCGAATTTCGTACCTGTTCAATTTGCAGGGACCGAGCATGCCGGTGGATACGATGTGTTCATCCTCGTTGACCGCGATTCATGAAGCGTGTGAGCATCTGTATCGCGGAGAATGCGAGCTGGCCATGGCAGGAGGAGTCAACCTGTATCTGCATCCGCTGAGCTATGTCGGACTTTGCGCAAACCAGATGCTGTCCGTAGACGGACAGTGCAAGAGCTTCGGAAAGGGAGGCAACGGCTTTGTCCCAGGCGAAGGTGTGGGGGTCGTGCTATTGAAGCCGCTGTCCAAGGCGATAGCAGATGGAGACCCGATCCATGCGCTCATTCGGGGAACGAGCATCAACCATGGGGGCAAGACTAACGGGTATACCGTGCCTAACCCGACTGCTCAAGGGGAGCTGATTCGGTCGGCCCTGGAACGAGCCGGGGTACATGCCCGGACCCTCAGCTATATCGAAGCTCACGGAACCGGCACAGAACTGGGAGATCCGATTGAAGTAACCGGTCTGACCCAAGCCTTCAGGAAGGACACGGCAGACAAGGGATTTTGCGCCGTGGGCTCTGTGAAGTCCAACATCGGACATTTGGAGGCGGCGGCGGGCATCGCAGGGATTGGGAAAATTGTCCTGCAGATGAAAAACCGGACACTGGTTCCCAGCCTGCACGCCCAGGAACTGAATCCGAACATTCCTTTTGAGCAGACGCCGTTTATCGTCCAGCAGGAGCTGGAGGAATGGAAGCGGCCGGTGGTTGAGCTCGATGGAGAGACCCAGGAGTACCCGAGAATGGCTGGAATTTCATCGTTTGGAGCAGGAGGCGCCAATGCCCATGTCATCATTGAAGAGTACGTTTCGGAAGAAAAGGCGCCAATTCGTGTGACAGTTCACAATCCTGTGATTATCGTGTTGTCAGCCAAAAATGAGGAACGACTGAAACAGCAGGTCGAGAGATTGCTGTCTGTGATCGGGAAAGGGGAGATCACCGAAAGCAATCTGGCCGATGCAGCCTACACGCTCCAGGTAGGACGTGAAGCGATGGAAGAACGCTTGGCGGTAATTGCTGAATCGATGCCAGCACTGGTGGAAAAGCTGGAAGGATTTCTAGAAGGCCACGATGGGATCTCCGAGCTGTACCGAGGACAGGTCAAGCGGAACAAAGAGGCATTGTCCGCACTGTTAGAAGATGAAGATATGGAAAAGACGATCGCTGCCTGGATCGGGAAACGGAAATATGCGAAGATAGTGGATCTTTGGGTAAAGGGACTGGCGATGGATTGGAGCATGCTTTATGGAGATGTCAAGCCGCAGAGAATAAGTCTGCCAGCCTATCCTTTTGCAAAGGAGCGGTATTGGATCACGGATATTAAAACCAAGCAGGCTTCCATTGAATCTACCAAATCTGTACAGCCAGCGGATATATTTGTTGATCAAAAAACACCTGAGACGGCGGCAAATATTTCGCAAATGAATGGAAAAGAAAGCGACGATCCAAATTCCGAAGCTATTCCTTCGTATATCCAGAATATTCAGAGCCACATTTCCACCAGTGTCAAAATGAAGAAGATGCCAGATATTTCTTATCTAGCGGCTGAATACGAAAGAATTCCTTCGACTATGGTCGACAACCAAGCTTACTCGGAACAGGATGGGGCGACGCGAGGGACTAATCGGATGAGGAGGCTTACAGATGAAGGAAATGAATGATGTCTTATGCAAATTGCTATGGGGGTATTTGCAGTTGATGGGATTAGGCCCCTATGCACAAATGGACAAGAAAGCTATGATTAATGATTTTAAAACCAAAACAGCAATGCTGGATTTATACGATCGCTGGCTTGAAGAAAGCATAGAGGTATTGGCACGGAATCATTATTTTTACCGTAAAGGAGACTCTTATAGCGTAACGGATACCACTTCGGTTGATCTGCAGGCTGTATGGAAGGAATGGGAATTGAAGAAAGGGGAATGGCTGAAAAACCCGGATCTCTCGGCCTGGGTTGTACTCGTAGAATCAACATTGCGCAAGCTGCCGGAAATTTTGACCGGAATCATACCTGCCACCGACATTGTTTTTCCTCAGTCCTCCATGAAGCTGGTGGAAGGCATATATAAAAATAGTCCTGCAGCAGATTACTTTAATGAAGTGCTGGGAGATATTGTAGTTTCCTACTTGAATGAACGGCTTAAGCATGACCCGTCAGGATCAATTCGAATCATTGAAATTGGTGCAGGCACTGGAGGAACCAGCGCTATGCTCTTCCGGAAGCTTCGACCTTATCAAGAGCATATTCATGAATACTGCTATACCGATAAATCCAGAGCATTTTTATTACATGCGCAAAAAGAGTATGGTCCACAAAATCCTTATCTGACTTATAAAATTTTCAATGTGGAAGAGTCGGCTGTGGGACAAGATATCGACTTGGGCGGATATGATATTGCGATTGCAACCAATGTCCTGCACGCTACGAGAAACATACGGCATACGTTAGGCAATGTCAAAGCAGCGCTGCGAAAAAATGGCCTGATCCTAATTAATGAAATCAGTGGAAACTCGCTGCTAAACCACCTAACCTTTGGTCTATTAGAGGGATGGTGGCTCTATAATGACCCCGAGCTTCGTATTCCAGGCTCTCCCGGATTATACCCTGAACGTTGGCAGGAGGTATTGGAAAGCGAGGGGTTCAGGTCGGTCTTCTTCCCCGCTCAGGAAGCGCATGAAGTAGGCCAGCAAATTATTGTAGCTGAAAGCGATGGGATGCTTCGGGATCAACAGAAGCTTGAACATGGTAAGCCTCCATTGAAACAGCGTGACACAGAGATTCTATCAGCTGCTGATGTGACTGATGAGATGGCTGAAGAGCATGTCAGGGAGCTCATTGTAGAGAAGTTGGCAGAAGCCTTGAATGTGGACATTTCAATGATTGATGTCCATGAGTCATTCGCAGATTATGGCTTGGATTCTATTCTTGGCGTCAACTTTGTACAGGATGTTAATCAGGGGCTGGGCATTCATTTGCAGACTACAGACATCTTTGATTACAGTTCGGTCAAACAACTGACGGTATACATTTTGGGCCAATTCGGCGACACCGTTTTACAAGTCTTGGGACACAATGCTGATCCAATAGAGGATGGGAAAGATACAAGCCGTGAAACCCAAGCGCCTAAGGAAAAGGAATTTATGTTTAATCCGGTTCAGACGGCAAGTGTATCCATTGAGCCAGAGAGACCCAAACAGGAAAATAAAGGTAAGGCTTTAGCTGGAAGAGAGCCGATTGCGATTATTGGAATGAGCGGGCGGTTTGCCGAGTCTGACAATGTAGATGAGCTTTGGAATCACCTTAAGAATGGCGACGATTTAGTAAAAGAGGTGACTCGCTGGGATCTTTCGAAATATCAGGAAAAAAACGCGAGTTACTGCAATTATGGGAGTTTTTTAGAGGATATTGATAAGTTCGATCCTCTTTTTTTCAATATATCGGGACTGGAAGCAACTTACATGGACCCGCAGCAACGGTTGTTTCTCGAGGAAGCATGGCATGCTCTGGAGGATGCGGGCTATGCGGGTACAGGGATGGAGGGGCGTCGGTGTGGAGTTTATGTAGGCTGTGCCGAAGGAGATTACCAGCGACTGCTGGGTGAAGACCTGCCTCCGCAAGCACTGTGGGGCCATATGGGTTCCGTGATTCCCGCCAGAATTTCCTATTACTTGAATCTTCACGGACCAGCAATAGCTGTAGATACAGCTTGTTCCAGTTCGTTAGTTGCTGCCCATCTTGCTTGCCAAAGCTTATGGTCTGGAGAAACGGATATGGCTTTAGCTGGCGGGGTGTATATTCATACGACCCCTCGTTGCTATTTATACGGTGACAGGGCAGGAATGCTGTCTCACACTGGGCACTGTTATACATTTGATGACAGGGCGGACGGAATGGTTCCAGGAGAGGCTGTTGGCGCGGTTGTGCTCAAACGGCTTGACGAAGCAGTTGCCGATGGTGACCACATTTATGGGGTAATTTTAGGCTCAGCAATCAATCAGGACGGTACCACGAATGGACTTACTGCACCAAGCCAGAAGTCTCAGGAGCGACTGGAGCAATATGTGTACGATACTTTTCATATTCATCCAGAGCAAATCCAATTGGTGGAAGCACATGGGACAGGTACCAAATTGGGAGATCCAATTGAATATCAGGCATTGACGCGAACATTTAGAAAGTATACGGACAAGAAGGAATATTGCGCGATCGGGTCCATTAAAACAAATATCGGTCATACGCAAATTGCGGCAGGAATCACAGGAGTAATTAAGCTGTTATTGTCATTAAAACATGAGCAGATTCCGCCTTCACTTCATTTCCGATCAGGCAATTCCAATATTCAATTTGCGGACAGTCCTTTTTATGTCAATACGCAGTTGCAGAATTGGCTGATTGAGCCTGAAGCCAGACGCTGTGCTGCGGTCAGTTCCTTTGGTGCCAGTGGTACTAATGCCCACATGGTCATCGAAGAGGCTCCACATACGAAACGAAGACATTCCGAAAAGCCGGCTTATTTCATTCCGCTGTCCGCCCGGACTTCACAACAATTACGCCGTCAGGTGGAGCAACTGATTGCCTATTGCGAACAGGAGCCTGAGGCAGACTGCGGTAACATGAGCTACACATTATTGCTTGGGAGAAAGCACTGCAATCATCGGCTTGCATGTGTTGCCCGCAATCAAGGTGAGCTTGTCATGTCCCTTAAAAGGTGGCTGGAAAAAGGCAGTGCTTCTCAAGTTTATTATTCTGAACTACACGAAAAAGACCAACGCATTCAAGCGTCCTTGAAGAGATATGGGAATGAATGTATTCAAAACTGTCAAAATGCAGGTGAAGTCCGCGAGTATTTGGAGTTTTTAACTACGATTGCGGATTTATATGTTCAGGGATATCCGTTAGACTT
This sequence comes from Paenibacillus sp. TSM33, assembly GCF_056099025.1. Taxonomy (NCBI): domain Bacteria; kingdom Bacillati; phylum Bacillota; class Bacilli; order Caryophanales; family Paenibacillaceae; genus Paenibacillus; species Paenibacillus sp. TSM33. Next base: position 837,453 of record NZ_JBLZXB010000017.1, on the reverse strand, counting down.
TGAGCGTTTGTTTTCAAATGAACCGTACTCCAGGATTCCGCTACCGACTTATCCTTTTGCAAAAGAGCGGTATTGGGCGCCTGGGAATGAAACCCAAATGACTAAGAGCATAGGGATAGAAAGTGCAACCAAATCAACGATTTCCAGAGCAGAGGCAAAACCTGTGGCTACAGCTAGTCATACCCTACTGCTGGAGCCAGTTTGGAAGGAGCAGGACGTACCGTCGGAAGCCGAAGCCCCTGCTTATGACCGCCGTATCATCTTGTTGTGCGAGCCGGACGAAGCTTTGCCTGAACAGCTCGAAGTGCAAATGAACGGAGCGGCGCAGGTCTTGGCCTTCTCATCCGGGAAGAGCCGGGTGGATGAGCGGTTTCAGGCTTATGCAGTTCAGGCCTTTGAGAGCATCCAAAGCCTACTCAAAGACAAGCCTGCCGGAAGGGTGCTGGTTCAGCTTGTCGTGGCGACGGCTGGAGAAGGACAGCTCTTTTCAGGGCTTTCGGGTCTGCTGAAGACCGCCCGGCTGGAAAATCCGAAATTCATCGGGCAATTGGTCGAAGTGGAACAGGGAGAATCTGCGGGAAGCCTGCTGGCGAAATTGGAAGAAAACAGCTGCAGTCCGGTAGATGGATGGATTCGCTATGAGGGCGGTCAACGCAAAACCGCTTGCTGGAGCAGGTTCGAGCCGTCCCGACAGGATGAGGAGCTACCATGGAAGGACGGTGGCGTGTATCTCATCACCGGCGGCTCTGGCGGCCTGGGGCTGCTTGTTGCCGAAGAGCTGGTTCGGCACACCCGAGCAGCGACCTTGATTCTGACAGGCCGATCGTCACTGGACGAAAATAGACAAGCCCGACTAAGGAAGCTGGAGTCCTTAGGGGCCAGAGTGGTGTACAAGCAGGGTGATATCACCGACAGGAACACGGTGTTCAGCTTGCTGGAAAGCATCCAGGAAGAATTCGGGCGTGTTCACGGGATTATTCACTGTGCTGGGGTCATTCACGATAACTTCATTCTCAAGAAAAGCAGGGAAGAATTTATCGAGGTGCTGGGGCCGAAGGTCCAAGGGCTGGTTCGTCTGGATGAGGCAAGTAGCGGTCAGGAGCTGGACTTCTTCGTGTTCTTTTCCTCCATTTCGGGCAGTCTGGGCAATCCAGGACAGGCCGATTATGCTACCGCCAACGCCTTTATGGATGCGTACGCAGCCTATCGGAATACCTTGGTGGAAGCTCAGCAACGGCGGGGCCGGACGCTATCCATCCGCTGGCCGCTGTGGAAAGAAGGCGGAATGCGGATCGATGCGGACACGGAAAAGCTCATGAGACAGAACATGGGCATCACGCCTCTACAGACCGAGTTGGGCATTCAGGCGTTGTACCAATGCTTGTCCTCAGGCAAGGAGCAGGTAATGGTCCTGGAAGGAGAGCCTGAGAAAATCGAGGCCTATCTGGCGAAATCCGTCTCGCAGGCCGGTATCCGTGCGATACAGGCATCTACGCCGAAGCTGGATGCGGGCTTACTGTACGAGAAAACCTTATATCGCCTCAAGGCGTTGTTGGGAGAGGTGACTCGGCTGAGCGTTGGGAGCATTGAAGCCCACGAACCGCTAGAGCGCTATGGGATTGATTCGATTATGATTACCCAGCTTAATGCCAAGCTGGCAGAATCCTTTGGAGAGCTGTCCAAGACGCTGTTTTATGAGTACCAGACCTTGCGTGCCCTGACAGAATATTTGGTGTCGGAATACCCACCGGAGTGCATGCAGTGGGTTGGAATGAGTCTGGACAAGGAACGGGTGGAGGACACGAATGCGACATCTAAGCATACTGAAGAAGAAAGCACGCCAGTTACGGGGCAGACAATTGCGGAGACGGCAACAGCGAAGCCCAGCCGTAGCTATGTGAAGTCAGTTCGAAGCTACGCGGAGCCTGGCGCAGAGGAAACACGAGAACCGATCGCCATCATTGGCATGGCAGGAAAGTATCCAGGTTCGAGGGATATGAACGAATATTGGGAAAATCTCAAGGCAGGGAAGGATTGTATCAGCGAAATTCCCCAGGAACGCTGGGGACTGGAAGGATTCTTCCATCCTGATAAAGAGGAAGCGGCTGCGCATGGCAAAAGCTACAGCAAGTGGGGCGGCTTTATCGAAGGCTTTGCGGAATTCGACCCACTGTTTTTTAATATTGCACCACGGGAAGCCCTCAGCATGGACCCTCAGGAAAGGCTGTTTATTGAAGCCTGCTGGGAAGCGATGGAGGACGCAGGCTACACCAGAGAACAGCTTGCGGTACGACATAACAGCCGGGTAGGTGTGTTTGCGGGAATTACCAAAACAGGATTTGATCTATACGGTCTTGATCTGTGGAGGAAGGGAGCGCAAATATTCCCACACACTTCCTTTAGCTCGGTAGCCAACCGGATTTCGTACCTGTTCAATTTGCAGGGACCGAGCATGCCAGTGGATACGATGTGTTCATCCTCGTTGACTGCGATTCATGAAGCGTGTGAGCATCTGTACCGTGGTGAATGCGAGCTGGCCATGGCAGGAGGAGTGAACCTGTATCTGCATCCGCTGAGCTATGTCGGACTTTGTGCGAATCAGATGCTGTCCGTAGACGGACAGTGCAAGAGCTTCGGAAAGGGTGGTAACGGCTTTGTCCCAGGCGAAGGCGTGGGGGTCGTGCTATTGAAGCCGCTGTCCAAGGCGATAGCAGATGGAGACCCGATCCATGCGCTCATTCGGGGAACGAGCATCAACCATGGGGGCAAGACCAACGGGTATACCGTGCCTAACCCGACTGCTCAAGGGGAGCTGATTCGGTCGGCCCTGGAACGAGCCGGGGTACATGCCCGGACCCTCAGCTATATCGAAGCTCACGGAACCGGCACAGAACTGGGAGATCCGATTGAAGTAACCGGTCTGACCCAGGCCTTCAGGAAGGACACGGCAGACAAGGGATTTTGCGCCGTGGGCTCTGTGAAGTCCAACATCGGACATTTGGAGGCGGCGGCGGGCATCGCAGGGATTGGGAAAATTGTCCTGCAGATGAAAAACCGGACACTGGTTCCCAGCCTGCATGCCCAGGAACTAAATCCGAACATTCCTTTTGAGCAGACGCCGTTTGTCGTCCAGCAGGAGCTGGAGGAATGGAAGCGGCCGGTGGTTGAGCTCGATGGAGAGACCCAGGAGTACCCGAGGATGGCTGGAATTTCATCGTTTGGAGCAGGAGGCGCCAATGCCCATGTCATCATTGAAGAGTACGTTCCTGAAGAGCAGGCGCCAATTCGTGTGACAGCTCACAATCCTGTGATTATCGTGTTGTCAGCCAAAAATGAGGAACGATTGAAACAGCAGGTCGAGAGATTGCTGTCCGTGATCGGGAAAGGGGAGATCACCGAAAGCAATCTGGCCGATGCAGCCTACACGCTCCAGGTAGGACGTGAAGCGATGGAAGAACGCCTGGCGGTCATTGCCGAATCGATGTCGAAACTGGTGGAAAAGCTGGAAGGATTCCTGAAAGGCCAAGACGGGATCTCCGAGCTGTACCGAGGTCAGGTCAAGCGGAACAAAGAGGCGCTGACTGCACTGGTAGAAGATGAAGATATGGAAAAGACGATCGCTGCCTGGATCGGGAAACGGAAATATGCGAAGATAGTGGACCTTTGGGTAAAGGGACTGGCGATGGATTGGAGCATGCTTTATGGAGATGTCAAGCCGCAGAGAATAAGCCTGCCAGCCTATCCTTTTGCAAAGGAGCGGTACTGGATCACGGATATTACGATCCCATCCGTAGAAAGAATTCCTATGAAATCTCAGGAAAAAGCAGTTCTTGTTGAGTCTCAAGTAATGCAGCCTGCTCCTCCTGAAGTTCTAATGCGATCCGGTTTTACGGGTAGCTCTGAAAAACCAAGCGGGATTTCCTTACGGAATTTGTCGGACAATCAGCCACAGCTTAGCAAGTCTGCCAATCAGCAGACAGCACCGATTATTTTAACTTCCCCGGAAGGGGTAATGCGCGTGTCAGAGAATGACAACAAGACGGAAGAGCAGGTACCTGCTACTCCTGCTCTATCCATATCGTCGGAAATATTGCAGGAGGAGCTGACAACAAGTCTGGCGCAAGCTTTATATATAGATCAGGAAGAGATCGATGAGGATAAAAACTTTGTGGATCTTGGATTGGATTCCATTATAGGCGTAGAGTGGATTCGAAACATTAACAAGTACTACCATACATCCATAACAGCGACAAAAGTCTACGATTATCCGACCATACGGGAGTTCAGCAAATTTTTAGAAAAAGAATTGGGCGATCGTATGGCCCAATTCATCATGCCGCCTTCTGCTGCGTCTATTTCGGATCAGGCGCCTGCGAAGCATTTACCGCCGCTCGTATCATTGGAAACGGATAAGCAGACAGAGGCCTCACTTCAGATTAATTTAATGCCAATATCGCCTGAAAAGCAGCCGCAATTCGGCACGACTCCGTCTGGTGTCGCCACAGAGCAATTACGGGAAGAACTGACGGCAAGCCTGGCTGAAGCCTTGTACATGGAGCAAAGCGAGATTGAAGCAGATAGAAACTTTATTGATATCGGACTGGATTCGATTATAGGCGTAGAATGGATTCGAAATTTGAATAAGCGCTACGGCACATCCATTGCAGCTACCAAGGTCTACGACTATCCGACTATTCTGCAATTTACCGAGTTTTTGGCACAAGAAATCAATAAGCATGGGGGCAAGAAAAGCTTCGTTCAACAGCCCTTGAACACAGTCTCGAACACGGTCAAACCTATAGCAGAAGTCCATTTACCGCGACCAGACACGATCCAATGCTCTCCAGCGCAGCTCCCTAAGGAGGAAACGGTGCCATTGCGTCGGGTAAAAGCAGAAGAGGAAACGGTGCCAGCAACTTCTGAAAATCAAGATGCAATTGCAATTGTCGGGATTTCGGGAAGATATCCTGGTGCCGAAGATGTACAGCAATATTGGGAAAATCTTGCTCAAGGTCAAAACTCCATTATTGAAATCCCGAAGAACCGCTGGGACGTAGACCCATTGTATGATCCGCGCCCGGCACAAGAGGGAAAAGTAAATTGCAAGTGGCTGGGTGCCCTGAAGGATATAGAATATTTTGATCCGTTATTTTTTAATATATCTCCTACCGAGGCGGAAGGGATGGACCCGCAGCAGCGCATCTTTTTGCAGGAAGCCTATAAAGCCTTTGAGGATGCAGGTTATAGCGGCTCGCAGTTGGGAAATAAAAAATGCGGTGTTTATCTTGGTATTTTAAATAATGAGTATAGTATGATGCGCTACAAAAATGAAGCACAGTTCAGCAATACTACCGGGAACAGCAACGCTATTGCAGCGGCTCGTATTTCCTATTTCCTTAATTTGAAAGGACCCGCCATATCCGTAGATACGGCATGCTCCTCATCGCTGGTGGCAACTCACCTTGCTTGCCAGGCTTTATCCAATAAAGAGATTGAAATGGCGCTGGTCGGCGGTGTGTCCTTATACCTGACTCCTGAATCCTATTTAGGTATGTCTGCATCCGGAATGTTGTCACCAGATGGTCAGTGTAAGTCATTTGACAATAGTGCCAACGGCTTTGTTCCAGGCGAAGGAGCAGGGGTGCTGGTTCTGAAGCGGCTAAAGGATGCGGAAGCTGACCGGGATCATATCTATGGGGTTATTATCGGAACTGGGATCAATCAGGATGGAAAAACCAACGGAATTACCGCTCCAAGCACGAACAGCCAAATAGAGCTTGAGCAGGAGATCTACAATAAGTATCAGATTGAACCCGAAAGTATTAGCTATGTTGAAATGCATGGGACAGGCACCAAGTTGGGCGATCCTATTGAATTGGAGGCTTTATGCACAGCTTTCAAAGAAAAAACAGATCAGAAGAACTTTTGTGCCATAGGCTCGGTAAAGAGCAATATCGGGCATACTTCGGCAGCAGCAGGCGTAGCAAGTATGCAAAAAGTGTTGTTATGCATGAAACATAAGAAACTGGTACCGACGCTGAATTTCAAGAATCCGAACGAGCATTTTGATTTTGATGATTCTCCATTTTATGTAAACACACAATTAAAGGACTGGGAACCTTCTCGTGGGAACAAAAGGCGTGCCGCTGTGAGCTCTTTTGGTTTTAGCGGTACCAATGCCCATCTTATTATTGAAGAATATCGTCCTGAAGTTGGAAGATTACCAGCAGACGTCGAACCGCATAGTCCCGTTCTTTTCGTATTGTCTGCCAAAAATGAGCAGCAATTAGTAACCTATGCCGAAAATATGAGAAACTTTATTGCATCTCAGCCAAATCTTAACTTGAAAGATATCGGGTATACGCTGCAGGTAAGCCGTGAGCCGATGAACCATCGTTTGGCTTTTGTGGCAGATTCAAAAGAGAACCTGCTAAAAGCGCTGCATGGCTTTGTTCATCATCAACGGCCAGCTGGAGTCCTGACGGCTCAGGTGAAAAAGGGCAAGGACGGGATCGTGCTCTTTGAGGCAGATGAAGATGCCAAATCCTTGCTTGAAACCTGGATCAAGAAGAGAAAATTAGAAAAAATTGCGGAGCTGTGGGTACAGGGGCTAACGATGGACTGGAACAAGCTGTATGGGAACATCAAGCCTCGCCGAATTAGTCTGCCCACCTATCCTTTTGCAAAAGAGCGGTGCTGGGCGCCCGAGCTAGACAGTAACGCAGGCAAAGGCACGACTTCTGTCATGGCTGCTTCACTTCATCCTTTGTTGCACCAAAACACCTCCGATTTTTCGGAACAGCGATTCAGTTCTACTTTTACAGGTCAGGAGTTTTTCCTGAAGGATCATGTGGTGAATGGGCGCAAGGTGCTGTCTGGGGCCGCATCTCTTGAAATGGCCCGGGCGGCAGTGGAGCAGTCACTGGGGATGGATGAGGGCGACCAGGTCGGAATGTGCCTTAAAAACGTGGTTTGGGCACGGCCTATTGCCGTAAAGGATGGCCCAATACAGCTGCATATCGGGCTTTTCCAGAATGAACATCAAGAGATTTCATATGAGATTTATGGAAATAACGGAGCCGATGATACAGAGCTCATGATATATAGCTACGGCAATGCAGTACGGAGATCGGCGCTGGAGGTCCCTGCATTGAATATTAAAGATTTGCAGGATACATGCAGCAGAAGCTTCTATCCGGCAGCATTGTATAGCGTTTTCAGAGATTTAGGAATTGATTATGGCCCTGGCCATCAAGGGATTGAGATGGTATATGCGGGAGAAGGTCAGGTGCTGGCGAAGCTATCCTTGCCCTCCTCAGTCTCTGACACTCAAAGCCAATTTGTCCTGCATCCAAGCATGATTGATTCAGCTTTGCAGGCATCCATAGGCTTGACGCTGGGCTCTCGCGAGATTAAAGCCGCTCTGCCGTATGCCATTCAGGAAGTTGAAATTATAAAACATTGCAGCTCCACCATGTGGGCGCTGATTCGATACAGTGCAGACGGTAAAGCAGGGGATAAGGTACAGAAACTAGATATTGACCTGAGCGACGAAAGCGGAGAAATCTGCGTGAGGATAAAGGGTTATTCATCAAGAATTCTGGATATAGACTCTATTCCCTCAGACGCGCAGTCCAATTCTGGCACCTTGATGCTTGAACCCGTGTGGAAAGAGCAGGGAGTTACCATAGAGGGTGATTTACCTGTATATGATCGCCATGTCGTGATCCTTTGCCCGCCGTCCAGTATTTCCTGTGAACAAGTAGAAGCTCAAATAAGCGGCGTACAATGCATATTATTGCAACCTGATCAAAACGGAATCGGGGAACAGTTTCAGCATTACGCCGTTCAGATACTTGAGCTAATGCAAAGAATTTTCAGGGAAAAAACTAATGGCAAGGTGCTGATCCAGATTGTCACTACAGGGCAGGACGAGCAGCAGCTTGTATCAGGGCTCTCAGGTCTTTTAAAAACCTCCAGAATAGAACATCCAAAACTGGTGGGACAGTTGATAGAAGTTGAACAGGATGAGGCCCCGAGTGCAATCAAAGATATTTTAAAAGAAAACAGCTGGAGTCCTGAAGACATCCAGATCCGGTATGGCAAAGGCAAACGGTGGATTTCCAGTTGGAAAGAGGTTGTGTTTTCTCCGGAAATGGCGGACATCCCGTGGAAGGAGAACGGAGTATACCTCATTACCGGTGGTGCCGGTGGCTTGGGACTTATTTTTGCCAAAGAGATAGTGAATAAAGTCCATAATGTCGTGTTGATTTTAACGGGGCGTTCCGCACTGGATGAGGGCAAGCGGGCAGAGATAAAGAAATTGGAGTCATTAGGAGCACGAATAGCATATAAGCAGGCCGATGTGACCCGGGAGCAGGCGGTGGCTGATTTAATTCGGGGAATTGAGGCAGAATTCGGAAGCCTGAATGGCATCATTCACAGTGCAGGAGTAATTCGTGACAACCGCATACTCAAAAAAAATAGCGAGGAAATGCTGGAGGTTCTCGCTCCCAAAGTTTTAGGAGTAGTGAACTTGGATCAGGCGAGCAAGCACCTGCCTCTTGACTTCTTCATTCTGTTTTCGTCGGTAGCCGGAGGACTGGGCAATCAGGGACAGGCGGACTATTCTACCGCTAATGCGTTTATGGATGTTTACGCCAGATACCGAAATGCTTTGACAGGATCGCAGCAGCGCCAGGGGCAAACGTTATCTATCAATTGGCCACTATGGAAAGAAGGCGGGATGCATATTGATGAAGAGACAGAGAAGCTGGTAAAACAGCACACAGGCATAGGCAGTATTTCAACTTCTTCTGGCATTCAGGCCTTGTACCGTGCCATGCTTACAGGTGCTGATCAGGTTATGGTGATGGAAGGCAATCTCGAAAAAATGAAAAGAACAGTAGGTTTAATAGCGATTTCGGAAACCAGACAGCTTGAAAATAAGGCGGGTACTTCAGCGAGTATTTCAGCAATTTCTACTGAAAGGAATGCCGCACCGGACCTGCTGGACAAGGTGCAGACCGCCATGATACAGGCGGTATCGAAATTGCTGAAAGTCAAACTTGAAGATATTGATGCCTATGTAGAACTGAGTGAGTATGGCTTCGATTCCATCTTGCTCACGCAATTTGCCAACAACATCAATCACTTGTACCGACTTGAGCTGACACCTGCTGTATTCTTTGAATACACTACCCTTCATGACTTCTGCAGGTATTTAGTGGACGAATATGCCACCTTGCTTGGTGAGCAGTTTGTCGTCCAGACCCGGATTGAGCCTGCTGTGCAGAATGAAGAGGATGATAGGGAAGACTGCATCCGCAGTAGACGCCAGCGTTCCCGATTTGCAAACGAGAATGTGCTAGCTATGCCGCAACAGACCCAGGCTGGTTCTGAACCTATTGCAATTGTAGGCATAAGCGGTGTCTTTCCCATGGCCCGGGATGTAGATGAGTTTTGGAAAAATCTTGAGTTAGGCAGGGATTGTATCACTGAAATACCTGAAGATCGCTGGGATTGGAAGGCATATTACGGTGACCCTGCGGATGAGACCAATAAAACAAACATCAAGTGGGGCGGGTTTATTGACGGGATCTATGAGTTTGACCCTTTATTTTTTGGGATCTCACCGAGGGAAGCCGCACTCATGGACCCGCAGCAGCGTCTGTTGATGACTTATATTTGGAAGGCAATTGAAGATGCTGGGATTCCGGCAGCAGGGCTATCTGGAACCCATACAGGTATCTTTGCAGGAACCGCAAACAGTGGCTACAGCGGAATGATCTATCAGGGAAATGTTGGTGTCGAGGCATACTCCTCCAGTGGAATGGCGCCATCGGTGGGACCGAATCGTATGAGCTATTTCCTTAATATTCATGGTCCGAGCGAGCCTGTCGAAACTGCCTGCTCCAGTTCGCTGGTGGCCATTCACCGGGCCGTAAAGGCTATAGAAGATGGAAGCTGCGAAATGGCCATTGCAGGTGGTGTCAATGTGATTATCACACCTGAGCTTCATATCAGCTTCAATAAAGCAGGGATGCTGTGTGAGGATGGCCGATGCAAAACCTTCTCTGATCAAGCCAACGGTTACGTGCGCGGTGAAGGGGCAGGTATGCTTTTCCTGAAAAAGCTGAAGGACGCAGAAAAGGCTGGAGATCATATTTACGGTATAATCCGAGGCACAGCCGTTAATCATGGAGGCCGGGCCAATTCCCTGACAGCACCCAATCCGAGGGCACAGGCGGATTTACTGGTAGATGCATATACAAAGGCTGGTATCGACCCAAGGACAGTCTCTTACATTGAGGCCCATGGGACAGGCACCGAATTGGGCGATCCAATTGAAATTAACGGATTGAAAGCAGCCTTTAAAGAGCTATATGAGAGTGCAAAGGGACCCGGGATCAAAGAGCCCCATTGTGGCCTAGGTTCAGTGAAGACCAATATCGGACATCTGGAACTGGCTGCCGGCATCGCAGGTGTCATCAAAGTGCTGCTTCAGTTGAAGCATAAAAAGCTTGTTAAAAGCCTTCATTGCAATGCAATGAATCCCTATATCAAACTTGAAGACAGTCCTTTCTATATCGTCCAGGAGACGAGTGAATGGAAGCAGCAGCAAGATGCTTCTGGGAACAATATTCCTCGGAGAGCGGGAGTCAGCTCTTTTGGCTTCGGCGGCGTCAATGCCCATTTGATCATCGAGGAATATGTTCCAGAAAATCAGGTTAAAACTCCGGTAACCTTCACTACCCAAAAACCGGCTATTGTTGTGCTGTCAGCCAAGACTGAAGCACAGCTGCAAGATCAGGCGCGGCAATTGCTGGCTGCAATTCGGGAGCGTCAGTTCACAGACAGCAGCCTGGGAGACATAGCGTACACCCTGCAGACGGGACGCGAAGCAATGGAGGAACGCTTGGCCTTCACTGCAGTTTCGCTTTTCGAGCTTGAAGACAAGCTAAAGGGATTTGTGGAAGGCCGAGAAGATATTCATAGCTTATATGTGGGGCAGACCAAACGCTATAGAGAAGAGACTAGAGACCGGAGAACACGAGAGGAAGCAACCGCGACCATTGAGGCGTTAGTTAGTGAAAGCAGCTATGCCCAAATCGCACGTCTTTGGGTAAAAGGCGCGGTTTTTGATTGGGACGTGCTATACGGAAAGAATGAGCCGAACCGTATTAGCCTGCCTACCTATCCTTTTGCCAGAGAACGATATTGTGTAACTGATATCCATAACCTGAGGGGGGCCAACGATGTTGGGTTGAAGCAGGAGATGTCAGCTATCATTCATCCTTTGCTTCAGCGAAATACGTCTGATATTTATGGCCTTCAGTTCAGCTCCACATTTACGGGAAGAGAATTTTTCCTCGCTGACCATGTGATTAAGGGACAGAAGCTTTTGCCAGGAGTGGCCTACCTTGAAATGGCGCGAGCGGCATTTGAGGAAGTCGCTACATCTTCGGAAGAAAGTCGGATTCGTGTTCGTCTAAAAGATGTACTATGGCTCCGGCCTGTGGTAGCTGAGGAGCAGCCGATTGCTATAAATATCGGGCTTTATCCGCAAGATGGCGGAGAAATTGCCTATGAAATCTACAGCAAGTCTGAATCAGCGGATACAGAGCTAGTTGTGCATAGCGAAGGCAGGGCAGCGATTGCTCCGTTTGCTGAGATTCCTGCCATAGATATTGGAGCCCTGCTGGAGCAGTGCAATCTGGGTACCCATACATCCCAGCGGTGTTATGAGGCGTTTGCAGCCATGCAGGTTTCCTATGGGCCAGGGCATCAAGGAATTGAAAAGATCTACACTGGGGTGGATCAGGTACTTGCCAAATTGTCCTTGCCTACCTCTGTTTACCAGACCATGGGACAGTTTGTGATGCATCCTAGCTTGATGGATTCTGCTTTGCAGGCGTCCATAGGCCTGATTATGGAAACAGGCGGAGACCTCATGTCTGACGGTAAAGCTTCTATCAAGCCAAAGCCGGCTTTACCGTTTGCTGTGGAAGAACTTGAGGTGTTTAGCGGTTGCACATCAGAGATGTGGGCTTGGGTCCGTTATGGTGAAGGCAGCAGACAGGATGGTTCGGTGCAAAAGCTGGATATTGATTTGTGCGACGTGCAGGGGAAGGTTTGTGTAAGGATGAAGGGCTTCTCATCACGAATTGCAGAAGAAGGAACAAGGGAATCAGGAGAATCAGATGAGTTGACGATACCTGAGACTTTAATGCTTGAGCCTGTATGGGAAGAACAAGCGCTTGCCCCGAGAGGAGCAACACCTGAGTATCAGCAGCATCTGGTGATTTTATGTGAACCAGCACATATTTCCGGGGAAATGATTGAAGCACAAATGAACGGGGTGCATTGTCTCATCCTGCAATCCGAAGAGAAAAGCATGGATGCAAGGTTTAGAACTTTTGCAACTCAGGTGTTTGAGCAAATTCAACAGCTGCTTAAAACCCAATCCAAACACAAAACATTGATTCAACTTGTCGTTCCGGTACAGGATCACAAACAGGTATTCTCTGGACTTTACGGACTCTTACAGACAGCACAGCTTGAGAACCCCACACTAGTGAGCCAACTGATCGAAGTGGATATGGAGGAAGATGCAGCAGGTATTATAAATATCCTGCAAGAAAATAGCCGCAACTTCATGAGTACACATATCCGCTACCAGTGGGGCAGACGATATGCTACCGCATGGTCGGAAATCAAATCCTCGCAGGAAGTGAACCGTATTCCTTGGAAGGACAAAGGGGTTTATTTAATTACCGGAGGAACAGGTAGTCTTGGTTTGATGCTGGCAGAAGAAATCGCGCGACAGACCAAAGATGCTGCTTTAATTCTCGTCGGACGATCTGTGCTCCGCGGTCATGCCAAAGCAAGGATTGAGGAAATAGAGGCCCTAGGAGCAAGAGTTGTATTTCGGCAGGCCGATATCGCCGATAACAGAGCGGTTGAGGATTTAATCGGGGATATTCAGGAAGAGTTTGGGAAGCTGGATGGAATTGTTCATGCCGCAGGAGTGACCAGCGATAATTTTATTATTAAAAAAACAGAAGAGGAATTGCAGAAAGTTTTGGCGCCAAAAGTTTCAGGGTTAACGAATTTGGATCAGGCCTGCAAGGATATTCCGCTGGACTTTTTCATCCTGTTTTCATCTGTGGCAGGCAGTCTTGGGAATATAGGACAGGCTGACTATGCTGCTGCCAATGCCTTTATGGATGCCTATGCCAGATATCGCAATACACTTGTAGAACAGAAGCAACGTTATGGGCAGACGCTTTCAATCAACTGGCCGCTCTGGAAGGAAGGCGGAATGCGTATTGATAGTGAAACGGAACAAATCATGGAGGAAATGGGGATGTTCGCTATGGAGACCGACACAGGAATGCGGGCTTTGCACCAGAGTCTGGCTTCTGGAAAAGATCAAGTCATGGTATTGGAAGGGCGTGCCAGCCAGCTCAGAGAAACGCTCCTGCACCAGCCATCCCTGAAACAGGCTGAAGATGCCTCCTCTATGATCATGGAGAGCAGAAAGGAGTCGGGAATCGAACCAGACCTGCTTGCCGAAAAAGCAGCAAATTATTTAAAGCAATTGCTCGCTGCATCTATCAGACTGCCGGCAAGGCAGATTGAGGTTGATGCTCCTATGGAGAAGTATGGAATTGATTCCATTATGATCAGACAGTTGACACGTGAACTGGAGAAAACATTCGGAACACTACCCAAAACGTTGTTTTTTGAATACCAAAGTATCCGGGAGCTGACCCAATATTTTCTTGAAGTTCACCAGAAGCAGCTGATTCAACTGCTTGGAATGGAGGAAGAGGTCAACGCTGTCCAAGCGTTTACGTCTTCCATTGGGAAGGATAACCCGGGAAGGGCGCTTTTCGGCAGCCGAAGACAAGCTCATGAAATGCCGGCTCAGGCAAAATTGCCTGATCACAAAAAATTTCAGCCACAACCAGAAATAGCAGGCAGAACCGAAGATATAGCCATTATTGGCTTGTCGGGCATGTATCCTGAGGCCGAGAATGTTAGCGAATTCTGGAGTAATCTGCGTGATGGAAAGGATTGTATTACAGAAATTCCCAAAGATCGCTGGGATCACAGCATATACTTTGACGAGGAAGGGAACAAGTCTGGAAAAGCTTACAGCAAGTGGGGAGGCTTTATCAAAGGCGTGGATCAATTTGATCCGAAGTTTTTCAACATCTCTCCTAGAGAAGCAGAAATCATCGATCCACAGGAGCGCTTGTTCCTGAAATGCGTTTATGAAACGATCGAGGATGCAGGCTATACACGAGAAGGGCTTGGACCAGAAAGGAATGTAGGCGTTTTTGTCGGCGTTATGTACGAAGAATACCAGCTTTACGGGGCGCAGGAGCAGGCTAGAGGAAAAATGATTGCCGTACCAGGGAATCCGGCCTCCATTGCAAACCGTGTTTCTTATTTCTGTAATTTCCACGGGCCGAGCATGGCTGTGGATACGATGTGCTCATCCTCATTGACGACCATTCATCTAGCCTGCCAGAGCTTACAGCAAGACGATTGTGAGCTTGCCATTGCTGGTGGTGTCAATGTCTCCATTCATCCGAACAAATACCTGATGCTTGGGCAGGGAAGATTCGTATCAAGCAAGGGGCGGTGTGAAAGCTTCGGAGAAGGCGGAGATGGGTATGTGCCGGGTGAAGGTGTAGGGGCCGTGTTGCTCAAACCGCTGACCAAAGCAATTGCAGACGGCGATCACATATATGGGGTTATCAAGGGAACCGCCGTGAATCACGGCGGGAAGACCAATGGTTTTTCGGTTCCAAATCCTAAGGCGCAGGCTAGTGTAATTGGAAGGGTCTTTAAAAAAGCTGGAATAAACCCCAGAACAATCAGTTATATCGAAGCGCATGGCACCGGGACATCTTTAGGTGATCCTATTGAAATCGCTGGATTGCAAAAGGTTTTCCGCGAATATACAGAAGACACGCAATTCTGCGCCATTGGATCGGCAAAATCCAATATAGGGCATTGTGAGAGTGCGGCAGGGATTGCCGGAGTAACAAAGGTGCTCCTTCAGCTCAAATACGGGCAAATCGCACCTTCTCTGCATTCAAGCACACTCAACCCAAACATCGACTTTAGCCATAGTCCTTTTATAGTTCAGCAGGAGCTTGAAGAGTGGAAAAGACCGGTTGTCACTATAAATGGGAAGACCGTTGAATACCCGAGAATTGCAGGTATTTCCTCTTTCGGTGCTGGAGGCTCCAACGCACATGTGCTTATTGAGGAATACATCCCTGAGGTGCAGGAGACTAGACAAGCTGCTATGATATCGCAAAGCCCGGCTATGGTCGTGCTGTCGGCCAAAAATCAAGAGCGATTGTACGAGCAGGTACAAAGATTGCTTTCTGCACTCAGAGCGCCGGAATACGCGGAAGCCAGCTTGGAGGATATAGCATTTACCCTTCAGGTGGGACGGGAAGCCATGGAAGAACGGTTAGCAGTCTTAGCTAGGTCTACGAGGGAGCTTGAAGGAAAGCTGGAGAACTTCCTGGCGGGAAATGAGGATATCGACGGACTATATGCGGGTCAGGCAAAGAAAAATAAAGATATCCTGACTGTTCTTGAAGCAGACGAGGACATGGAACAATTGGTGGATATCTGGATAAGCAAGGGCAAGTATACAAAGCTGGCAGAGCTGTGGGTTCAGGGTCTGCTATTCGATTGGAACAGGCTTTACGGAAAGGTTAGACCTCGTCGGATGAGTCTGCCAACCTATCCATTTGCCCAGGAGAGCTATTGGATCTCTACGTTCGGAAGCCAGTTCAAGGAGATCGAGATTGAGCCTCCTGTAGTTGATATTCCGGCGCAAGAGCCCGTTTTCATCCCTCCTGCGGTCAACGCTAATGTGCAAGTACAGACATTGGCGAAGGTACCTGAAAAACCGCAGGGTATTTTGCTGCGCTCGGTTTCTGACATCGAGAAGGTAGCTGATACACCGAAAAAGGCAGGAGCCAAGCTCGCAGAATTGCAATCTGCTCCGCCGCAACCTAAAACTATCATTTCCTCACCGCAACCTGCTATCAAGAATGAGGTCGTCAAGGGGTCTGCTAATGGGCCTACGGCTGTACGGGTGGATACATTAGAGAAGGAACTAATTGAAAGTCTTGCGAAATCCTTGAGTATGGACGAAAAGGATATTGGTCGGGACGATAAATTTATCGATATGGGACTGGATTCTATTATAGGCGTAGAGTGGGTACAGGACGTGAATAAACGGTTTGGAACGGCTATTTCAGCAACCAGAGTCTATGACTATCCTAACATCAAAGAATTTTCAAAATATTTAGCAAAGGAATTAAGCAAATCGGCGGAAGCTTCAAACCAAGTGCCTGTAGAGTCAACTTCTATGCAGCCCATGCAAGCGTTGATCCAGAAGGTGCTGCAAGGTGAATTAAATGTTGAGCAGGCCGATCAGTTGTTCAAGCAATTACACTCGTAAATTGCCGACACGATATTCGTCCTATTTCATACGGCTAGGAGGGCATTTTTATGGATCCAAAAGATATTTTTCGTGCGGTACAAACAGGGGAAATAAATTCTGAAGATGCCGAAGAACGATTGCTCCAATTTATGAGGGGGCTCTCGGATGAATCTTTGGAAGAATCATTGGAAGTCCGATCACAGGAATCAACCTCAGAGGAATTGTCTCTTTCGCTACAGCCATTGGGCAGCTTTCACGGATCGGAGAAGGAGATCAACGGCGAAACGGAAGTACCGCCTGTGGTTCAATTGCAGGAATTTGAGCATGGCATTGTCCTGTTAACAATGAAGGATACAGTGCACAAAAATACATTTTCCGATGAACTGATTATGGGCCTGAACCAGGCGTTCGAGACGGTGCAGGCTAACGAGAATTATAAAGTTGTGATTCTGACGGGATATGACACCTACTTTGCCACAGGAGGTACACAGGAGGGCCTGCTGGCCATTCATGAGGGAAAGGCGAAGTACAGTGATACCAATGTTTACAAGATTGCACTGGATTGCAAGCTGCCGGTCATTGCTGCAATGCAGGGACATGGGATTGGCGCAGGATGGTGCATGGGGATGTTTTGCGATTTTATCGTGATGAGTAGAGAAAGCATCTACACCACTAATTTTATGAAATACGGCTTCACTCCCGGTGCGGGCTCAACCCTTATTTTTCCTGAAAAATTTGGGGTCAGCATGGCGCAGGAAATTTTATTCACAGGTACTAGATATAGCGGTTCAGAACTGGAGTCCAAAGGGACTCCTTTTCCTGTTCTGCCGAGAAATGAAGTGGTACCGTACGCAATGCAGCTGGCAAGGAAACTGTCCGAGTCGCCAAGAGAGTCATTGATTGAGCTGAAAAATCATATGGCTCAGCCGATTAGAGAAAAGCTGGCGGCTACGATTGAGAAAGAAATAAAAATGCAGGACAAAACGTTTGTGAACCAGCAGGAGGTTAAAGAGCGGATTCAAACAGCCTACGGACAGGTGCCGAATAGCGGTGATACGCATAAACCGCTCAAGCAGGCTGATATGAAAAAATCTGTACCCCGTATGCCGCATAGTCAGGAGAAGGATTCGATCGCAATTATTGGCATGGCGGGGCAGTTTCCCAAATCCAAGACATTGGCTGAGTTCTGGGATAACCTGGCTCAGGGCAGGGATTGTATATCGGAAATTCCTTCAACACGCTGGTCCATTGATGAATATTATGATACTGATCCCAAGGCTGAGGGGAAAACCTATAGCAAGTGGATGGGTGCGCTAGAGGATATAGATCGATTTGACCCGTTGTTCTTTAATATTTCTCCTGCGGAAGCAGAGATGATGGACCCTCAACAGCGTTTATTTCTGGAAAGTAGCTGGAAATGTATTGAAGATGCTGGATTGAATCCAGCCTCACTGTCGGGGAGCCGTTGCGGTGTTTTTGTAGGTTGTGCAGCTAGTGATTATGGAAGGTCCATGAGCGGACAGGGATTGAATGCGCAGGTTCTTATGGGAGGATCACCTTCAATTTTATCGGCCCGGATTTCGTATTTGCTGAATTTGAAGGGGCCTTCTCTGGCGATTGATACCGCATGCTCTTCCTCTCTGGTAGCTATAGCTGAAGCTTGCAACAGCCTTGTTTTAGAAACAAGCGATCTTGCTTTGGCGGGCGGAGTAATGATCATGGCAGGGCCAGGGATGCATGTCATGACCAGCAAAGCAGGAATGCTGTCCAAGGATGGACGATGCTTTACTTTTGACGCCCGTGCAAACGGGTTTGTCCCCGGAGAAGGGGTTGGCGTAATTTTATTAAAACGGCTCTCTGATGCAATCAGGGACAAGGACTCCATCTATGGGGTTATCCGGGGATGGGGAATGAACCAGGATGGGAAAACCAACGGCATCACCGCTCCAAGTGTAAATTCACAGATTTCGCTCGAAAGTGAGGTTTACCGGCGGTTCAATATTAATCCTGAAACGATCTCTATGGTAGAGGCTCATGGGACAGGCACCAAGCTGGGCGATCCGATTGAAGTGGAAGGGCTTACCGAATCCTTCCGATCCTATACGAACAAAAAGGGCTATTGCGCGCTGGGATCGCTGAAAAGCAATATGGGACATATGCTGACTGCGGCCGGAGTGGCTGGCGTAATGAAAGTGCTCCTCGCCATGAAACATCGGCAATTGCCGCCAACCATCAATTTTGAATCCCTAAATGAACATATTTCTTTGGAGGAAAGCCCGTTTTACATTAACACCGGGCTACGAAAGTGGGAGTCCAAATCGGGTACACCTCGACGTGCAAGCGTAAGTGCTTTCGGATTTAGCGGTACTAATGCGCATATGGTTATTGAAGAATATGTGCCTGTAGCCTCTGAGGTGGAGCTGAACCCAGTCGATCAAGACAACCCAGTGCTATTTGTACTTTCTGCCAAAAGCGAACAAGCCCTGAAATCCTATGCCGCCGACATGATGGAATTTGTTAAATTGCACGAAAGCACTAAACTGTCAGACCTGACTTATACCCTGCAAGTGGGAAGAGAGGCTATGAACTGGCGCCTCGCGTTTTTGGCGGATTCAAGAGAAAATCTGGTCGATGAGCTGGAACATTTTGTGAATGGCAACTCGTCAGACAAGGTGTTAACTGGACAAGTGGACGATGCTAGAGGCGAAATTGAACTTTTTGATTCTGACGAAGATACTGGAACCCTCGTTCGGACCTGGCTTCAAAATAAAAGACTTGATAAAGTAGCCAAATTATGGACTAATGGCGCAACTGTTGAATGGGATGCACTTTATGGAGCAATCACGCCCCAGCGAATCAGTCTGCCGACCTATCCTTTCGAGAGGGAACGCTATTGGTTGTCTGAGACAGACATGGGGCAGGAGAATATAAACACGGCTATGACCGCCCAAATTCACCCTTTGCTGCATCAAAATACTTCCGATCTCTCCGGGCAGCGCTACGACTCCACCTTTACAGGCCGGGAATTTTTCCTAGCAGATCACCGAGTCATGGGCCAACCGACATTACCTGGGGTGGCTTACCTTGAAATGGTGCGAGCGGCCGTAGAAGAAGCAGCAGGGGATGTCATGGAGGGTGAGACCCGTATTCAACTGAGAAATGTAGTATGGGCTCAGCCCATCGTTGTAGCTAACAAACCGATCAGGGTACACACCAGCCTATATCCTCAGGACGATGGAGCGATTGCGTTTGAAATATACAGCAGGGGGGAAGAAGACGCCGAAGGTATTATACACAGCCAGGGGATAGCTGTGTTGGAGAGAAGCGGTGAGCCGCAGTACCTCGACCTGAATGTCTTACAGGCAGAATGTATCCACAGTTCACTATCTTCAAGCCAATGCTATGAAGCTTTCAGAGCTATGGGAATAGACTATGGCCCGGGACACCGGGGGATTGAGACCATCTTACGGGGAAAGGATTTCGTGCTGGCAAAGCTGTCCCTTCCATCCAATGTATCTTATACCCAAAGTGAATTTGTATTGCATCCGGCTTTGATGGATTCAGCCTTGCAGGCCACAATCGGCTTGGTGATGGATCGGGAAGAAGATGTGTCTGAAGGCAAGCTCTCGGTACCCTTTGCCTTGCAGGAACTGAAAATATTCGAAAAATGCACTTCTGTGATGTGGGCACGGATTTCCAGACAAGCGAGTGAGGAGACACTAAATGGATTGAGCTTGGTACATATCGATCTCTGCGACGAGACCGGAAAAATTTGTGTGCAGCTCAAAGGGCTCTCATCCAGAGAACTGGAAAAAGGAGTAGGGCAAGCAGACTTCGTCGAGAATGTGGGTACACTCATGCTGGAGCCGGTCTGGGAGGAGGAGGCAGTCCCCGCAGGAGAGAACGCGTTCAACGATATACGGCATATTGTGATCCTGTGCGAATTTGAGGGTATTGCCAGAGAGGATATTGCAGCTCGCATGGACGGTACTCGCTGCATTGTTTTACAGTCATCGAGTAATGACTTGGATGCGCGGTTTGAAGATTACACTATTCAGATATTTGAAGAATTGCAAACTATGATGCTGGACATACACAAATCAAAAACTTTGCTGCAAATTGCAGTCCCTGCCCGAAATGACCAACAGGTTTATTCCGGGTTTTTTGCCATGCTGCAAACCGCCCAAAAAGAAAACCCGAACGTCATGGGTCAACTGCTAGAGCTTGATCCCAAGGATGGCCCTGAGGGGATTATTGCAAAATTACAAGAGAACCGTTACGGCCAGTACGGCGAACGGATACGATATCATGGTGACAAGCGACAGGCTTTAAAGTGGCAAGAAATTGAAACCTTGCGTGAAGATGCAGTCCGGCCATGGAAAGATGGAGGGACCTATCTCATCACTGGCGGTCTAGGTGGTCTAGGACTGATTTTCGCCAGAGACATCATGTGCAATGTGAAAAACTCCACCGTCGTACTGGCAGGACGATCACCTCTGTCAGCGGATAAACGGACCTTGTTAAGCGAATTGGAAGCGCTGGAAGGTCATATAGAGTACAGACAGGTGGACGTGGGTCAAAAGGAAGCGGTCATCGAGTTAGTTCATGGCGTCGTCGAGCAATTTGGCGGTCTTAACGGTATTTTGCACACAGCAGGAGTGATACGAGACAACTTCATCATCAAAAAGACGATAGAAGAAGTTAGAGAAGTGCTGACTCCCAAAGTCTCAGGGTTGATCCATCTGGATCAGGCTAGCAAATCCCTGCCTCTGGATTTCTTTATCCTGTTTTCTTCCGGCGCCGGAAGTCTTGGCAATGTAGGGCAGGTTGACTACTCTGCTGCCAATGGCTTTATGGATGCTTATGCTTCTTATCGAAATGCTTTGGCGGCAGGTAAGCAGCGTCAGGGGCACACGTTGTCGATCAACTGGCCGTTGTGGAAGGACGGGGGCATGCATGTCGATGGAGAAACGGAAAAGGCAATGCAAGGTCTGGGCATGATTGCCATGGAAACAGAGAATGGAATAAAGGCTTTGTATCGAAGCCTATCTTCCGGTAAAAGCCAAGTCATGGTTATCGAAGGGTATCCTCAAACGATCAAGGCGGCTATTCTTGGACAGCCTTCAGGAACAGAGATTTCAGACCGTTCCGAAATGGAAGAGGGTGAAGCCTCGGTTATCGGCGAAGAATGGCTAAGAGAAAAAGCTGAGGACTATTTGAAAACATTGCTTTCGGCTGTAATCAAGCTACCAGCTGAAAGTATAAATGTAAACGCACCTATGGACAGGTATGGGATTGATTCCATATTGGTCATGCAGCTGACAAATGAATTGGAAAAAACGTTTGGCTCCCTGCCGAAGACATTATTTTTTGAATATCATAATCTCCGCTCATTAACTGGATATTTTCTTGAATCGCACCATGGCCGGCTGGTAGACGTTTTAAAAGCTCAGGAGAAGAATGCGGCTCCTCATAAAGTGGCGAATGAACCTGCAAAAGCAGCAATAGAGCCTTTGGCTCCGATCGCTGCGAGTCGCAGACGTCCATGGCCTTTCCCGACAGGTACGCAGCCCCATCAGGAAGAGAAGGGCTTGGACATTGCCATTATAGGGATATCGGGAAGATATCCGGGGGCGGCAGATATCCAGGAGTTCTGGAAAAATCTAAGGGATGGGAAGGACTCCATCACTGAGATTCCCAAGGAGCGGTGGGACCACAGTCTCTACTTTAATGAAACTAAAGGGAAGCCCGGGAAAACCTACAGCAAGTGGGGAGGGTTCATCGAGGGGGTGGACTGGTTTGACCCGTTGTTTTTCAACATTTCGCCAAGAGAAGCGGAAACGATGGACCCTCAGGAGCGCCTATTCCTGGAATGTGTGTATGAAACCATAGAGGATGCGGGCTATACGCGCGAAACTCTTTGTACAGACCGGGGACTTGGCGGCATGGAAGGCAATGTTGGCGTTTATGTCGGAGTAATGTATCACGAATATCAGCTTTATGGAGCCCAGGAACAAGCCAAAGGGAATATGCTCGGGCTTCTCGGGAATGCTTCGGCGGTTGCCAACCGTGTATCGTATTTTTGTAATTTTCATGGACCAAGTATCGCTGTGGATACCATGTGCTCTTCGTCACTGACAGCAATCCATATGGCCTGTCACGGATTGCAGCATGGAGAATGTGAACTGGCAGTTGCAGGAGGAGTCAACGTTTCCGTTCATCCCAACAAATATCTATTACTCGGACAGGGAAGCTTTGCATCAAGCAATGGGCGGTGTGAAAGCTTCGGACAGGGTGACGGATATGTGCCAGGAGAAGGAGTCGGGGCTTTGCTGCTCAAGCCGCTGGCCAAAGCTATAGCAGATGGAGACCGGGTATATGGCGTCATAAAAGGTACTGCAGTGAATCACGGAGGAAAAACCAATGGATATACTGTACCCAACCCCAACGCACAGGCTAGCGTGATTGGGCAGGCTATTCAGAAGGCGGGAATCAACCCTAGAACCATTAGCTATATAGAGGCGCATGGGACAGGAACTCCTCTGGGTGATCCGATTGAAATTGCGGGCTTACAAAAGGTGTTCCGGGAATATACCAGAGACAAGCAATTCTGTTCAATCGGGTCTGCCAAGTCTAATATCGGACATTGTGAGAGCGCAGCCGGTATTGCCGCGGTGACAAAGGTGCTGTTGCAATTGAAATATAAACAATTGGTGCCTTCACTGCATTCAAGCAAGTTAAATCCCAACATCGATTTTAGTGATAGTCCTTTTAAAGTACAGCAGACATTAGAGGAATGGAAAAGACCTGTCGTATCCATGGATGGTGAAATCAAGGAATATCCAAGGTTGGCAGGAGTCTCGGCCTTCGGGGCAGGCGGGTCTAACGCGCATGTGGTAATTGAAGAGTACATTCCAGCAGAGACTGGTCAGCTGCAAGCTGCTCCTGCGTCTCTTCATCCTGCCATGATTGTGCTATCGGCCAAGAACAGGGAAAGGCTGAACGAGCAGGCGCAAAGATTGCTATCTGCCATTAGAGAGCTGAATGACCCGCGTATAGGTCTCACAGATATCGCCTACACGCTGCAGATCGGACGAGAAGCGATGGAAGAACGGCTTGCGATCATCGCCACATCCATCCAAGAGCTGGATTGGAAATTGGAAAGCTTTCTGCTGGAAAAGGAAGGTATAGAAGAACTGTATAGAGGACAGGTAAAGCGCAACAAAGGAGTATTGGTCACTCAGGAAATCGATGAGGATATGGCTAAAATGGTGGGTGCATGGGTGAGCAAAGGTAAATATGGAAAGCTCGCCGAGCTTTGGGTGACAGGACCGCTGTTGGACTGGAACAGGCTTTATGGGGAAAAGAAGCCTCGCAGGATTAGTTTGCCAACCTATCCTTTTGCCAGAGAAAGCTATTGGGTGCCCGTAAACCAGGTAAGGGGCGATGGCATGACAGCCGCTCTCGGTCAGTCTACATTTTTGTCCCCTTTACTGCATCACAACACTTCAAACTTCTTGAAGCAGCGGTTCAGCTCAACGTTTACAGGCGAGGAGTTTTTCCTCAGGGATCATATGGTAAAAGGCCAGCGGGTTCTCCCAGGTGTCGCTTATCTTGAGATGATACGGGCGGCTGTGGAACGCTCTATAGGAGATGAGGACAACTGCGCAACAGGAATCCGGTTGAAAAATGTAAACTGGATTCGGCCAATTGTGGTGGAAGATCGGCCATTTTCAGTACACACTGGACTACTCCTGGAAGACGCCGGAAAAATCAGTTTTGAAGTGTACAGTAAGCAAAAAGGAAACGATAGCGGACATACCGTGCACAGCCAGGGCTGTGCGGTGTTGTTTAACGTAGAACAAAAGTCAGTGCTTAACCTAGAGGCACTACGGGCAGAATTTGATCCACATGGATTTGAGGGAGCGCGCTGCTACGATATCTTCAAAAAAATCAGCATGGATTACGGCCCAGCCTTCAGGTGTGTGGAGAAAGTGTATACACGACCGGGAAAGATGCTGGCCAAGCTGGCATTGCCCTCCTCGCTCTCCAATTCGGCGGATAGCTTTGTCCTTCACCCTAGCTTAATGGATGCGGCCTTACATGCATCGATCGGATTAATCATGGATCAAGATGGAGGGCTGCCGGACAGCACAGTACCCAATACGCCTTCTATGCCATTCGCCCTGCAAGAGATCGAAATCCATGGGGCATGCACCCAGAATATGTGGTCGTTTATTCAATACAGCGAGGGCAGCAAGAGAGAGGACAAGGTACAGAAGCTCAATATCGACTTATGTGATGAGAAAGGGAACGTTTGTGTCAGAATAACGGGACTATCCACCCGAGCGCTGGACGGAGATATCCGCACTGAGCATGCACAAGGCGTAGTTGCAGGAGATCATGCCGCCGATCCGCTTGTAGGAGCCGTTATGCTCATCCCCAAATGGGACCCGGTTACGCTTAAAAAGGATACAGTTTACCCATCGTCGATAGACCGAATGGTTATTGTAGGTGGTACGGACAAAGATAGACAGGCTATCCGGGAATATTATCCGAAGGCGCATTTTTTGGAGCTGCAGGCGCAGGATTCCATAGAAACGGTTGCCTCAAAGGTTGAAGAATATGGAGCCGTTGACCATATACTGTGGGTTGCACCTACGATTTCTGTCGAATCGGTCACTGCTGAATCCTTGATTGAGGAACAGGAGCCCGGAGTCTTGCTCTTCTTTAGAATGGTCAAGGCGCTGCTCCTACTGGGGTATGGGACGAAAAAGCTAGGCTGGACAACTATAACCACCCAGGCTCAGTCGATCGATCAGGACGATACAGTCCACCCGGCCCATGCAAGTTTGCATGGGTTGGTAGGCACGATGGCCAAGGAATATCCGAACTGGAAGGTTCGTATCATAGACCTGCAATCCGACTATGACTGGCCGTTATCCCAACTATTTACGTTGCCTTCAGACCGTCAGGGTCGGATGTGGGTTTTCAGAGGCGGGCAGTGGTATCGCCAGCAGCTGATTCCGTTTAAACAGACTTCAGATTCAAAAGGACAGACGCTGTACAAAACCGGAGGCGTCTATGTGGTTATCGGTGGTGCAGGCAACATCGGAGTGGCGTGGAGTAAATATATGGCTTCGAGCTATCAGGCCCAGATGGTGTGGATAGGCAGAAGGCCAAAGGACGCGTCCATCCAGGCTAAATTGGACGAATTTAAAGGCCACGGACCTGTTCCATACTATATTACGGCAGATGCAGCAGATGAAAGGTCGCTGCAGGAGGCATATGAGGAGATAAAGCAGCGGTACTCCAAGATCAACGGCGTAGTCCACTCTGCGATTGCTTTTATGGAGAAGGGATTGGAAGACTTGACGGAGGAAGGGCTCCGGTCCGGGCTTTCGGCAAAGGTCGATGTTAGTGTGCGCATGGCTCAGGTCTTCCAAAATGAACCGCTGGATTTCGTGTTGTTTTTCTCTTCCATTATTGCCTATGTAAAAAATCCAGGACAAAGCAGCTATGCTGCCGGATGTACCTTTAAGGATGCGTTTGCACAGCGGCTCTCACAGGAATGGCGTTGTCCGGTGAAAGTCATGAACTGGGGATACTGGGGGAACGACGAGAACAATGCTTCCCAAGACAGGCAGCAAGAGGTGGAAAATTACTCAAAACTAGCGCAGATCGGCGTCGGACTTATTGAGCCTCAAGAGGGGATGGAGGCACTTGAGACGTTGCTTGCTTCACCACTGAATCAAGTAGGGCTGATGAAGACAACAAAACATTTAGATTTGGAAGGGACTAATCCGGCGGAAGCCATTGGCCTATATCCGCACAACACGGATCCCGATCTTCAGGATATACAAGAAAGTATGGCTGCAGTAATCAAATCAAAAGACCAGTTTGCCGAGGAGTATGCGGCAGAGGATGCTGGTAGCCAGCAGGAAAAGGAATTGGAACACCTTCTGGGTAAGTTGCTGCAGGAGCAGCTTTGGTCCATGGGGCTGTTAGGGACAGATCGTCAGTCTGTTGACGAGTTCAAACATAAGCATGGACTGTCTGAGTTATACGGCAATTGGCTAGGTGAGAGTGTAAAGATTTTGGCACGGCTGAATGATGCCCTTACAGATGGAAATGACTCCATCTCGACTTATCGAGAGGATGTCTGGCAGGAATGGGAAGAGCACAAGCATACATGGCTGAAATATCCGCAGATGCGGGCGAGGGTACATTTGGCTGAGACAACGCTGCGGGCCTTGCCTGAAATTATTACCGGCCAATGTCCTGCAACGGAAATCATGTTCCCCAATTCCTCGATGGAATTAGTGGAAGGGATTTATAAAGACAGTCTGGTAGCCGACTATTTTAATGAAGTTCTTTCCGATACGATCGCCGCCTATGTTCAGCAGAGAATTATGAGCAACTCCGCTGCAGAAATCAGAATTCTCGAAATCGGAGCAGGCACCGGAGGAACCAGCAATACCGTATTCCTCAAATTACGGCCATATCGCAAACACATTCAGGAATATTGTTATACCGATATTTCGAAGGCCTTTTTGATGCATGCGGAAAAAGAGTATGGGCCAAACAATCCGTACCTTAGTTATCGAATCTTTAATGTGGAAGAACCTATTGCTGGACAAGGTATTGATGCGGGTAAATATGACATTGTCATTGCTGCCAATGTACTTCATACGGCAAAAGATATTCGCCAGGCATTACGTAATGCGAAAGCGGTTTTGAAAAGCAACGGCCTGCTTCTATTAAATGAACTCATGGGCAGCAGCGTGTTTACCCATCTTACCTTCGGATTGCTGGATGGCTGGTGGGCTTATGAGGATTCGGAATTGCGTATTCCCGGCTGCCCTGGACTTTATCCTCACGTATGGAAAAGCGTATTGGCCAAAGAAGGCTTTCACACAGCGTTCTTCCCGGCGCAGGAGGCGCATGATTGGGGCCAGCAGATCGTTGCAGCCCAAAGCGATGGCTTGGTTCGGCAAAAGCGACAGCCAAAGCAAAAATCCCTATCGGTAGAGAATAGAACCGTTGAAGCAGGATCAATAAAACAATCAACTCAGCTCAAAAGAGAGGCAGTACAGGCGGAATCAGAAAATGTGCTGCGCAGCAAAAGTACGGCCTACTTTAAAAATTTACTTGGCGAAACCCTAAAAATGGAACCAGGAAGCATCGACTCTACGGTTGCCCTGGAAGAGTATGGGATCGACTCGATATTGGTTGTGCAAATCACCAATGTGCTGCGTGAAGTGATTGAGGATTTTGCCAGTACCCTGTTTTTTGAGTACAACACCATAGATGATCTGGTAGCGTACCTGCTTCAAACGCAAAGGGATTCGTTGAAGAAGCTGGTAGGTATGAAGGAGACAGAGATGAGCGAAGAAACTTCCAGAGTGGAAGAGGTCCCTGCTCCACAAGTGATCGATATTGCCCCCATGAGGTTTGCACAGGAAGGACGCTTCCTTAAGCCGTCTGTCAGCAAAGGTGAGAAGCCGAAGGAGCACTCCTCTAATATCAGAGATATTGCGATTGTGGGCTTGTCAGGGCGCTATCCAGGAGCTCGTAATGTAGAGGAGTATTGGAACAACCTAAAAGAGGGTAAAAACTGCATCACTGAAATTCCGAAAGACCGTTGGGATTGGAAGACCTACTTTGACGAGGAAAAAGGAAAGCGAGGTACCATCTATACGAAATCAGGCGGCTTTATCGATGGAATCGATTTATTTGATCCGCTATTTTTCAAGATTTCTCCTGCAGAAGCCGAAACTATGGACCCGCAGGAACGGCTCTTTTTGGAAGCTGCATACGCAAGTATAGAGGATGCCGGATATACCCCTGCCAATCTTTGTGAGAGTCGTAAAGTGGGTGTATTCGCGGGCGTGATGAATGGAAATTACGGTTTGGGACCTCAATACAATTCTATTTCCAATCGGATATCCTATCATTTGGATTTCCAAGGTCCAAGTATGACCATCGATACCGCTTGTTCCTCCTCATTGACAGCGATCCATCTAGCTTTGGAAAGTCTGTATAGCGGTATCAGCGAGTGCGCTATTGTCGGAGGGGTCAATTTGATCGTAGACCCAATCCACTATATCAAGCTGTCAGCGATGACGATGCTTTCAAAAACTGGCGAATGTAAGTCGTTTGGAGACCAAGCGGATGGATTCGTTGATGGGGAGGGCGTCGGCGCTATCGTGTTAAAGCCGCTGGAGAAGGCTATTGCAGACGGTGACCATATTTATGGTGTCATCAAAGGGAGCATGCTCAATGCTTCAGGTAAAACCAGTGGTTATACCGTGCCTAGCCCTCAAGCTCAATCTCAGCTGATCGAGGATGCGCTACGGCGTTCGAATGTTGATGCAAGAACCATCAGCTATATTGAAGCTCACGGAACGGGTACGGCTTTGGGAGATCCTATTGAAATCGCCGGATTGACCAGGGCTTTTGAGAAATTCACACAAGACAAGCAGTTTTGCGCCATAGGGTCGGTCAAATCCAATATTGGTCACACCGAGAGCGCAGCAGGCATTGCAGGAGTAACTAAAATATTGCTGCAGCTTAAGCATCGTCAGTTAGTACCATCCTTACATTCTAGGAAGTTGAATCCTGAAATTCATTTTAGCAATACTCCTTTTGTCGTTCAGCAGAGTCTGGAAGAATGGAAGAGACCGATAATTACAACGGATGGAATCACTCAGGAGTGTCCTAGACGGGCTGGAATATCGTCTTTCGGTGCAGGTGGAGCCAACGCTCATATCGTGATTGAAGAGTATATTCCCGAGGTTCAGGAGCCATCAGGAATAGAACCTGCTTCTCAGGGACCTGCGATGATCGTGCTATCAGCCAAGAGTGAGAAGCAGCTTAAGGAAAAAGGACGACAGCTGCTTGAGGCTCTTCAGGGTCAGCTATCCTCGGCCAGCATATTGGATATTGCCTATACGCTCCAGGTGGGACGCGAACCGATGGAGGAGCGTCTAGCCATGCTCGTGGATTCGATCACAGATCTTGAGGAGAAATTAAAGGAATTTGTGGACGGACGCCACAGCATGCTCAACCTGTATAGAGGTCAAGTAAAACGCAACAAAGAAGCGTTGTCCATTTTTACGGGGGACGAAGACCTGCAACAACTGATTGAACATTGGATTTCCAAAAGGAAATATACAAAGCTTCTGGAGCTGTGGGCCAAAGGGATAAATTTGGATTGGAAAAAAATTTATACGGGGAAGGTACCTCACCGTATCAGCCTGCCAACCTACCCATTTGCAAAAGAGCATTATTGGACTTCGGATAGCAAGGATCAATTAAAAGCCCATGCATTACTGCCGCAAAATGAAAGCAATGTAGAATTTGATGATCAATTGTGCGGCAGACTCTTGGACGAAATGATGAACGACGCCATGTCTGTTGATGAGGCCGCCAACGAAATCTTCAATATATTCATACGTAAATGAGAAGTTTCTACATGCTGGGAGGCAATCGAAGATGAAGGACTTTTTTCAAACTATTCTGGGCGAGGTAAAAAGCGGACGGATGCAGAAAGAGGAGGCTCTCCTCAGAATACGCCAAATTCAAGCTCAAATGGCTTCAGATGGAACTCTGCACAGCAGAGCAGGGAACACGGAGGGGGCTCTAGCGGATACAGGAGTCCTTATGCTTGAGCCTTCATGGAAAGAGCAAGCTGCGCTCCAAAAAGCGGCTCTCCCTGAATTTAGCCAGCATTTGGTGGTGCTTTGCGAACTGGATCAGATCTCAGAGCGAAGTATTGAAGCGCTCATGAAAGGAACCCGATGCATCAAGCTCCCTGCCGGTCAAACCGGCAGGGATGAACGCTTTCAAGGCTATGCCCTTCAACTGCTTGCGGAAGTACAAATGCTCTTCAAAGAGAACTTGAGGGGCAGCGTGCTGGTACAGATTGCTGCTTCCTCACAAAGCGGGCAGCAGCTCTCTGCTGGGCTTTTGGGATTGCTGCAAACAGCCGAAAAAGAAAATCCAAAAATCGTAGGGCAATTTGTTGAATTGGAAGCTACAGGGTTGGAAGAGATTGTTGAGAAATTGAAAGAGAACAGCCAACACCCCAAGGACAAAAGGATAAGGTACGAGAACGGTAAACGTCTGGTTCTCAGCTGGAATGAAATGAAAACCCCTGAAACTCCGGGAAGAGTACCCTGGAAGGATCAGGGGATTTATTTGATTACGGGCGGTGCAGGAGGTTTAGGGCTTGTTTTTGCGAGAGATATCGCCCGGCGAGTCCGAGAAGCTACGCTAGTCCTTGTAGGACGCTCAATGCTTGATGAAGGCAAGCAGGCCATAGTAGAGGAGTTGAAGGCGCTGGGAGCCCGCGTAGAGTACAAACGAGCGGACGTATCCCGAAAGGAAGAGGTCTCGCAACTGGTCCTAAAGATCCGAGAGGAGTATGGGGGGCTTGATGGTATCCTCCATAGTGCAGGAGTGATACAGGATCGTTTTATGATTCATAAGACGCAGGAAGAGTTCGAGGAAGTGATGGCGCCCAAAGTAGCCGGGGTGGTCAACCTGGATCAGGCGACGAAGGAGCTAGATCTTGATTTCTTCATTTTCTTCTCTTCCATCGCAGGGATTATGGGCAATCCTGGTCAGGCCGACTATGCCGCAGCGAATGCGTTTATGGATGCCTATGCCTTTTATCGAAACAGCCTCGTCTCTTGCAAGGAGCGCAAAGGGCAGACGCTGTCTGTCAATTGGCCTCTCTGGAAGGATGGAGGAATGCATGCGGATGCTGAAACGGAGAGGGTTTGGCGAAGTATTGGCATGGTGGCCATGCAAACTTCAAACGGCGTTAAGGCTTTATATGATAGCCTGGCCTCTGGCCAGAAGCAGGTGCTGGTGATAGAGGGGGATTTGTCCAGATTGCGGAAGCATCTATTGGAGCCTCAGCCACAGGAGAAAGTATACGTTGAAGAAATAGCGTCTTCACCAATAAAGCCTGAGCTACTTCTGGAAAAAACCTTGCACCAGCTTAAAGTGTTGTTTGGAGAAGTGACTAAGCTGAGCATTGAAAAGATTGATGTCAGTGAGCCTTTGGAGAGCTACGGCATAGACTCCATCATGATTACAAGGCTTAACCAAAAGCTTCAGGGAGTTTTTGGTGAAATCTCGATGACCCTATTTTTTGAATATCAGACGTTGGAAGCGGTAGCGGAATATTTTATTGCTGACTACTATGAGGAATGCGTACGGTGGACAGGACTTGGCAGACGGCTGAAGTTGGAAGAAAACTTCGTCCCTGCATCCTTGCATGTTAATAGCGAATTATCATTGCCGACCCTGCCAAAGGAAGAAAAACATCGCACCAGCAGCGCAGCTATGGATACAGGCAGTGCGAAACACGAGCAAATAGCCATTATTGGCATAAGCGGACGATTCCCACAAGCAAAAAATATGGAAGAATACTGGAGCAATTTACAACAGGGCAAAGATTGTATTACCGAAATTCCCGCGGATCGCTGGAAGAGGGAAAGATTTTATTCTCCCGACATCAAGGAAGCTGTGGAGAAGGGCAAAAGCTATAGCAAATATGGGGGATTTGTAGAGGATTTCGCAGATTTTGATCCTCTTTTCTTCAATATATCTCCCCGGGAAGCGATGAGTATCGACCCTCAGGAGCGGATATTTCTAGAAGAATGCTGGAAGGCCTTTGAGGATGCTGGGTATAGCAGAGATCAGCTTGCAGCGCAATATAATGGGCGAATCGGCGTCTTTGCAGGCATTACCGCAACAGGCTTCAATTTATATGGGCCTAAGCTGTGGGAGCAAGGCAAGCCGATCTTTCCTCGCACATCCTTCAGTTCGGTAGCCAATCGAATATCGTATCTCTTAAATTTGAAGGGGCCGAGCTTTTCGGTCGATACTATGTGCTCTTCGTCATTAACTGCAATCCATGAGGCTTGTGAGCATATTCATAACGGAGAATGCGAGATTGCCATTGCAGGAGGAGTCAACTTATATCTTCATCCTTCCAACTATGTTTTTCTAAGCACAATGCGAATGCTATCGCCAGAGGGACGTTGCAAGAGTTTTGGCGAAGGGGGGAATGGATTTGTCCCTGGTGAAGGTGCAGGCGTTGTACTGCTCAAACCTTTATCTCGGGCCATTGCTGACAAGGACCATATTTATGCGGTTATTCGGGCTACTAGTATCAATCATGGTGGAAAAACGAACGGATATACCGTTCCTAATCCGGTAGCACAAGGAGAATTGATCCGAGAGGCTTTGGATAAAGCAGGCGTCAATGCTCGAACAGTCAGTTATATTGAAGCCCACGGAACAGGGACAGAGCTCGGTGATCCTATTGAAATTACCGGACTTACCCAGGCTTTCAAGAAGGATACACAGGATACAGGGTTCTGTGCGATTGGCTCGGTAAAATCAAACATAGGCCATTTGGAGGCGGCCGCAGGGATTGCGGGTGTCGCTAAAATTATACTGCAAATGAAAAACCAGAAAATTGTCCCAAGTCTGCATGCCAAAGTATTGAATCCCAATATAAATTTTGCCAAAACGCCATTTACAGTTCAGCAGGGACTTGCTGAATGGAAACGTCCGATTCTGGAGGAAAATGGCGAGCAACGGGAATACCCGAGAATTGCAGGAATATCTTCCTTTGGAGCTGGAGGATCTAATGCCCATATCGTTCTAGAAGAATACATTCCAGCAGAACAGGCTGCCTCTGCCTCTACTCCGCAAAAGCCAGTTGTCATCGTATTGTCGGCCAAAAGTGATGAAGCATTGAAAGAGCAGGCTGTTCAATTGACTGCTGCAATGGATAAAAATGACTTCTCGGATAATGACCTGATAAATGTGGCTTATACCTTGCAGACAGGGCGTGAGGCGATGGAAGAGCGCCTTGCCGTGGTCGTTCAGACAGTGGAGGAACTTGGGAACAAGCTGTGGGAATTTATTGGAGGAAGACAGAATATTGCGCAGCTATATCGGGGACAGGTCAAGCGGAATCAGGAGAGCTTGGATATAGTTTCGCGGGAGGAAGCGCTGGATGAATCCTCTGATGTCTGGAATCTAGCAGAGAAATACGGTAGGCTAGCGGAATTGTGGGTCAAGGGTATGCACGTTGACTGGAACAGACTTTACAGTAATGTCCAGCCTTTCCGCATCAGTTTGCCCACATATCCCTTTGCTAGGGAACGCTACTGGATATCATTGGATGAAGAAAAGCCCGCTAGCGTCACTCCGGCATATCTGCACCCCTTGCTGCACCACAACACCTCCGTTCTTTCTGAGCAAAGATTCAGCTCAATCTTTAACGGTCAGGAGTTTTATCTGAATAACTCCGTCGTTGACGGAAGACTTGTCCTGTCGGATGGGGCATGTCTTGAAATGGCACGGGCAGCGGTTGAACAATCGTTAACAGTACAGGAGAAGGGTCAGGCAGGCATCACACTCACAGACATGGTATGGACACATGCTCCCGTCATAGGAGATCAGCCGGAAATACATATCGGACTCTTTCCGGGAGATCAGGGTGGAATTGACTTCAAGATTTATAGCAAACGAACCGAAGCAGGAGATCCGGTTTTACACGGTGAGGGAAGTGCCGAGCTGGAGGCTTTAAATAGAACGGAAACATTAGATATTCAGGCTTTGCAGTTGGAGTGCATTGATCATATTTCACATGAGGGAGACGATAAAGCACTGCGCACGTTTGGAGTCAACTACGGTTCGGGATTCCAGTCCGCTGAGCAAGTTTATATAGGTCAGGGCTTGGTACTGGCCAAGCTATCACTGCCTTCCGGTATTGCGAATACTGGGGGGCAATTTGTTTTGCATCCCTTCATGGCAAGTGCTGCCCTGCAAATGCCGTTATACCTGCTTTCGAATAATGATAATGTCATGCAGTTCAATGGCATTGGTTCTCTGAAAAAAATACTGCCGACTGCGATAGATAGGCTTCAAATATTTCGGGAATGTCCGAGCGACATATGGGCGTTGGTTCGGCATGGAAGAGGAAATCAGATTAATCATAAGACGCACAAGTATGACATTGATTTGTGCGACGAGGCAGGCAGAATCTGTGTGCGCATAAAAGGGGTCTCCTACAAAGAAGCGGAAACTTGTGAACAACCGCTCGGTGCAATGATGCTACAGCCATTCTGGAAAGAACAGGCGGCTAATGAGGAAACCATAGCAACCGACTACGAACGGCATGTGGTCATACTTTGTGAAACAGATGCCATAACTGCGTTACATGTCGAGGCTTCCCTGACAGGCGTGGAATGTATCACCCTACAAGCCCGCATGGAAGAGGTCGACCGACGCTTTGAAACATATGCCGTTCAGGTTTTTGAGAAAATTCAAGGCATCCTAATTGACAAGCCTAAAGGCAAAGTGCTGGTACAAATAGTAACGATGTCTGGAAATGAGAAGCTACTTTTCTCCGGGCTGTGCGGCATACTCAAAACGGCCCATAAGGAAAATCCAAAGTTTTACGGGCAACTGATTGAAATAGGGGAAACGGAAAAAAATGAAGAGCTCATTGAAATATTAAGGTCGAGCAGTCAGCGTCCAGAGGACAGCCGCATCCGGTTTGTAGAAGGTAAACGTTGGATTCCTGCCTGGAACAAGGTTGAAATGCCAGCGGTATCAGAAATTCCATGGAAAGATCATGGGGTTTACCTGCTTACTGGAGGTGCCAAGGGCCTGGGTCTAATTTTTGCCAAAGAAATTGCGCGCCAGACCAGGGAAGCAACCTTGATTCTAACTGGGCGGTCCCTGCTGACCGAGGACAAGCTGGCCCAATTGGAAGAATTGAAGGCTTTGGGCGCCAAGGTGGAATACAGACAGGTGGATGTCACGCAGAAGAAAGCGGTGGTTGGCCTGATTGAGGACATCCAAATGGCACACGGCGTAATTAACGGCATTCTGCACAGTGCTGGAATCAACAAAGATAACTATATTATCAAAAAGACGAGCGCAGAATTCAGGGAAGTACTGGCACCGAAGGTGGCCGGACTAGCCAATTTGGATCAGGCGAGTAAGGACATGCCCCTAGATTTCTTTATTCTTTTCTCATCAGCTGCTGGAGTGGGCGGAAATGCGGGTCAGTCTGACTATGCCACCGCGAATGCATTCATGGATGCCTATGCTTGGTATCGTAATACTTTGGTATCCTCCTGGGAGCGTATGGGCAAAACGCTGTCGATCAATTGGCCGTTATGGAAAGATGGCGGTATGCGACCTGACCAGGAGACGGAAAAAGCTTTACAGAATGTAGGCATGTTTGCGATGAGGACAGAGACTGGTATTCGTGCGTTGTATCAAAGTATAGCTTGCATATCGAATCAAGCGATGGTGGTAGAAGGAGACATTGAGCTGATCAGCAGAATGATGATTATGGAAGGACAGCTTGAAGACAGCGGAGAAGCAGTCCGGGATCAGAGACTCGGATCAGAAGACAACATCGTTCCTTTCTCAGCAAATAAGGCAGTATCTGTCCAAGATGAACATCTGCTGCGTGAAAAGACGGACCATTACTTGAAGACTTTGTTGTCTTCCTCAATCGAACTGCCTGCATATCGAATTGAAGAGGATACACCGTTGGAAAATTACGGGGTGGATTCTATCAAGTCCATGGAACTGACTGACCAGTTGGAAAAAACGTTCGAACAGGTGTCGAAGACGATATTTTTTGAATATCCGAATATTCGGAGCTTAACCGAGTATTTTCTGGAGTTTCACCGAGACGAATTAATCGCTCTGTTTGGTCTGGAACAGGCAGTAACTGTAGGTGTAAAAGCCGCCACCACTACGACAGCAATGGATACAGAACTTCGACCAGGAGAAGAACAGTTGCGTGATCAGGTGACAAGTTATCTAAAAGGCTTGCTTTCTTCGTCTACCGGACTGCCGGAACAGCGCATTGAAGAGAATAAAAACCTGGAGAACTATGGAGTTGACTCCATAAAGTCTATGGAAATAACCGATCAGCTGGAAGAAACGTTTGGATCACTGTCCAGAACCTTACTGTTTGAATATCCGAATATCCGAAGCTTAACCGAATATTTTCTGGAATCTCACCGAGACGAATTAAGCACTTTGTTTGGTCTGGATCAGGTAGCGACTGTAAGTGCAATAGCTGACACGACTTCTGTAGCCAATGAGACAAAATCCCTGGCTGGAAAAGGGCGGTTGCGTGATCAGATAACAGGTTATCTAAAGGGCTTACTTTCCTCATCCACTGGACTGCCGGAACATCGAATTGAAGAGGATAAAAACTTAGAAAACTACGGGGTTGACTCCATAAAGTCTATGGAAATAACCGATCAGTTGGAAGAAACGTTTGGATCACTGTCCAGAACCTTACTATTTGAATATCCGAATATCCAGAGTTTAACGGATTACTTCCTGGAATCTCATCGGGAGGAATTGAACGCTTTGTTTGGTGCTGAGCAAGAGCTAGTCGCGGCAGCCAGCACGAAATCCATGGGCATCGTAGAACATGCAAAAGCGCCCTCTCCTTTATTTCGGCACTCACCTATTTCGTCAGTGCGAGTAGGGCCTAAGGAGGAGGCAAAAGAATCGGAAACAAAAACAGAAACAAAAACAGAAACAGGAGCGATGGACATTGCTGTCATCGGGATGTCTGGAAAATATCCTGGAGCGGAAAATATTCAAGAATTCTGGAGAAATCTCCAAGAGGGCAAGGACTGCATTACCGAAGTTCCCAAAGACCGCTGGGATCACGATCTTTACTTTGATAAAGAAAGAAATAAACCGGGTAAAACCTACTGCAAGTGGGGGGGCTTCCTCAACCGAATAAATCCGTTGGATTCTTCTTTCTTCCACCTCACTCCTTATGAGGTGAGTTTGATGGACCCTATGGAACAGCTTTTCCTGGAAATGATATGGAGTCTGATGGAAAGTGCGGGATATACGCGAGAGATGCTACAGAAAAAACACCAATCCAAGGTTGGGGTCTACGTTGGTGCTACGTATCATAAATACTGCACCTGTGATACAAATACGGATGCCCCTCGGATCACATCCTTTGGTTCTGTTGCCGTCGCTAACCCCATGTCGCATTATTTCAATTTCCAGGGACCAAGCATATCCATTGATACGATGAGTTCTTCCTCTGCTGTGGCTGTCCATATGGCATGTGAAAGCCTGATCAGAGGAGAGTGTCAAATCGCAGTAGCTGGCGGTGGGAATCTGTTGACAAGCCCCAAAAAGTATATTGAATCCAGCCAGAACCAATTGATCGGAAGCCATGAAGAAAGTCGAAGCTTTGCGGATGGAGACGGATATCTTCCTGCTGAAGGTGTTGGGGCAGTTCTCTTAAAGCCGCTTCATAAGGCAGAGGAGGATGGAGACTGCATTTTAGCAGTCATCAAATCTACGGCCACTAATCATGGAGGACACAGCAATGGGTACACGGTCCCCAATCCCAATGCACAGGCACAACTTGTTGAAGAGAACTTTTTGAAAGCTGGCATTCATCCCCGGACAGTCAGCTATGTAGAGGCAGCGGCCAATGGATCTACATTGGGAGACCCAATTGAGCTAGTCGCCTTGAAAAAATCTTTCCAGAAATTTACGGACGAGCAGCACTTTTGTGCTATGGGTTCGGTTAAATCTAATATAGGCCATGCAGAAGCGGCCTCGGGGATATCGCAGCTTACCAAGACCATATTGCAATTGTGGCATCGAAAGCTGGTTCCCACCATTAAAGCGGAAAAGCTGAATCCCAATCTTACGTTCAGCAATACTCCATTTTATCTGCAGCGGGAGCTTCAGGAATGGAAGCGGCCTGTAATAGAGTTGGAGGGAGAAGAGCGAGAATTCCCACTACGGGCAACAGTAAGCTCCTTCGGTGCCGGGGGATCGAATGTTCATTTTATTCTGGAAGAATACATCCCTTCGCCAAAAGAAGCTGTCCAGTTGCAAGAGGCAGATCAGACAGAAGTAGTGGTTCTCTCCGACATAAACTGGGAGCGACTGAAGGTTCTTGCGAGTCAATTACTTGAATACGTGGAGCAGCAGAACGAGCTTTCTTTACATGATATTGCTTTCACCCTTCAGACAGGCCGCGAAGCGATGAAGTGCCGGACGGCAATCGTAGCGAGCTCCCGGGAGGAACTGCTCATGGGTCTTAGAGAGTTTATCGAGTCAGTCGGTCAGGGCAATGAGCCGGAGGGAGCGTCAATTCCGATATTTATTGGGGAAGGCGGAGAAGATTCAAATACAAGTGCACTTCTGTCAGGAAAAGTAGGCGAGAAAGTTTCTCAAATTCTTCTAGAGGAGAGAAACCTAGAAAATATTGCAATGTATTGGACCCAGGGAGGCAGAATTGCATGGGAGGCGCTCCATGAGGGACAAGCTGTTCGCAGAATTCCCTTACCGACCTCTCCCTTCTGAACACAAATTGGGGAACCAAACCCTGTCTAACGAAAAATACGATTATTCCGGAGGTAAACATGAGGGAGTTCAAAGATAAGGTAGCTGTGATTACGGGAGCTGCCAGCGGAATTGGCCGAGCTATTGCAGACCGATGTGTCAATGAAGGGATGAAGGTTGTTCTGGCGGATATTGAGGAGGGGGCTCTTCTAAGGACTGAACGAGAATTGCAAGAAATGGGCGCAGCTACACTATCTGTTGTGACCGATATTTCCAAAGAAGCTGATATTCGTTTATTAGCACAAAAAACAGTTCAGACCTTTGGCGCTGTGCATCTTTTGTTCAATAATGCAGGCGTAGATGCCGGCACAGGCCGCTTATTGTGGGAGAATACTGTGGCAGATTGGCAGTGGGTAATCAACGTAAACATTTGGGGAATTCTGTTTGCCACCGAAATTTTTGTTCCTATTATGGTGAAACAAAAAACTCCATGCCATATTGTAAATACAGCCTCTATTGCGGGTTTGCTGTCTGGTCCTGGAAATGGAATATACAGCGCGTCAAAGCATGCCGTTTTAAGCCTGTCTGAAACGCTATACCAAGAGCTCAGATTGATAGGTTCTAATGTGGGAGTGTCGGTTGTATGTCCGGGATTCGTCCGTACTCAAATTATGGATGCAGAGCGGAACCGCCCGACAGAGCTGCGTAAGCCAGATGGGAGTGGTAATCTTCCACCCGAAAGACAAGTCATTACCGAATTGGCTCGCAAGGCTGTCCAAAACGGAATACTTCCGGAGGATGTGGCCCATCAGATTTTTGAGGGCATCCGAAAAGGGCAGCTATATATCATCACAGAACCGAAATTCAAACCTGCAATCAGGCAGCATATGGAGAATGTCCTTAATGAAAGTAATCCTACGGCATCCCAAATGCAATTAGTGCGCAATTTGTTGTGAACTATGAATGATAGAGGAACGGCTTAGGAGAGTCTGATCAATACGTTGTGGGGGTTACTCGGATGGACAGATCAGTGGTTTTTATGTTTTCAGGCCAAGGTTCGCAATACTACGGCATGGGAAAGGAATTATATAGGTCCAACCCGGTTTTCCGAACATGGATGACCAGGTTGGATGAGATTCATACGGATATAACAGGCAGGTCTGTATTAAAAACGTTGTACGATGACACGCGTCGCAGGGGAGAAGAGTTTGACTCCCTGCTATATACTCACCCTGCAATTTTTATGGTTGAATATGCGCTCACTCAGGTGTTATTGGAAAAGAGAATATATCCTGATTATGTTTTAGGCTCTAGCCTAGGTGAATCTGTTTCTGTGGCTGTGGCTGACTGCATGAGCTATGGGGACACACTTCAATGCATTATCAAGCAAGCACAGCTGGTGGAGGCGTATTGTCCGAAAGGGGGCATGATGGCCGTCATGGGCGATCCCGGTCTGTATGACGAAGTATCCATATTGAATACCAACTCAGAGCTGGCATCCATCAACTTTGACTCGCATTTTGTCATTTCAGGCAGCTGCGAGGGTCTGACAGAGATTGAACATTATTTGAAAGCAAATGGAACGATCTATCAAAGGTTGCCAGTTCACTATGCTTTTCACGCTTCTTTAATGGATCCAATTGCATTGGAATATATGGCGTTCTTGAAGCTTAAGACCCTAAGAAGCCCTAGAATAAATGTGGTTTCATCTATGTACGGCGGGAAGACGACATGGCTTGACAGCCGTTTTCTTTGGGATGTTACTAGAAAGCCTATGCAATTTCAGAGCGCTCTAAAGTGTCTGGGAGACAGGGACGGGGTTGTCTATATTGATCTCGGTCCCTCGGGCACGCTTGCTAATTTTGTAAAGTATAATTTTGGCCCCAAGAAAAAGGCAAGCGTCTGTTCCATTCTCTCCCCTTTTCAACAGGACATAAAAAATTTGGATCGTCTGTTCGAAATATTTGACTAATATGCATCCATTACTAACAAGGAGGAAATCAATGATCGCATATCTGTTCCCTGGACAAGGAGCTCAAGTAAAAGGCATGGGCGAAGGACTGTTTGATGAATTTCCAGAATTGGTTGCCAAAGCGGATGCAGTTCTTGGTTATTCTATCCAGAAGCTGTGCCTTGAAGACCCTGCCAACCAGCTCGGGCAAACGGATTTTACCCAGCCAGCCCTATTCGTCGTAAACGCTTTAAGCTATCTGAAAAAAATAAGAGAGACCGGAAGAAAACCCGACTATGTTGCAGGACATAGCTTGGGTGAATATAATGCTTTATTTGCCGCGGAAGCGTTTGATTTTGAAACCGGCTTGAAGCTAGTCCAAAAAAGAGGAGAGCTGATGGCTCGGGCTACTGGTGGCGGAATGGCGGCAGTTTTAGGCTTGAAAGAAGAAGTGTTTCGGGAAGTAATGGAGAAAAATAAATTAATAGAGCTCGATGTTGCCAACTTTAATTCGCCAAGCCAGATTGTCATTTCAGGGCCAAAGGACATGATTGAGCAGGCGAAACCAATTTTTGAAAATGCAGGAGCCCGAAATTATGTGGTTTTAAATGTAAGTGGAGCATTTCATTCCAGATATATGGAAAATGCCAGACAGAGATTTGAGGCCTATGCGGAGCCATTCGAATTCGCGAAAACCCAAATACCGGTAATTTCAAATGTCCATGCCAGACCCTACAAGCAGCAGGACTTAAGAAGCACGCTGATCAACCAGATTGTAAGCCCGGTCAAGTGGTCGGAAAGTATACGGTATCTGATGGGTAAAGGTGTAACCCAGTTTATCCAAATCGGGCCTGGAAATGTCGTGGCAGGACTGGTTAATGCCATACAACGAGAAGCAGAGCCATTGATCCTGGCGGAGGTTGAAGAACGGAACGAGCAGATACAGGAGGGGATGTCGAAGGATACGTTGAGAAATGATGAGGCGATGTTCGCAAAACAGCAGGCTCTCAGAACAAAATCCGATCATGACATACTGGAATCCAGCAAACGATTTACTGCGGAGTCTCTTGGGCATAGCGAATTTAAACAAGATTACGGAATTAAGTATGCGTATCTTATAGGCTCTATGTACAAGGGAATCTCTTCAAAAGAGATGGTCGTAACAGCAGGAAAGGCAGGAATGATGGGGTTTTTTGGAGCTGGGGGAGTGAAGATTGATGCTCTGGAGGAAACCATTACGTATATTCAAAAGGAATTGAATCATGGCGAAGCCTATGGAATGAATCTCATTCATGTGCCGGACCACCCGGACATAGAAAATAACATCGTTGATTTGTACATAAAATACGGTGTTAGAAATATTGAAGCCTCCGCGTTTATGAGTATCACGCCTTCTTTGGTTAGGTACAGACTGAAGGGGCTGAGACGGAATGCAAAGGGAAACGTTACGCCACAGAACAGAATTATAGCGAAAGTATCCAGGCCCGAGGTTGTTGAAGCCTTCCTGAGTCCTGCGCCTCAGAATATTATAAATAAGCTGCTGGCGGAAAATAGGATCAGCCGGGAAGAAGCGATGATGGGGATGGAAATTCCCATGGTAGATGATTTATGCGTCGAGGCTGACTCAGGCGGGCATACCGACCATGCAGTTGCTTATGTATTGGTCCCGCTGATGCTTCAGATGAGGGATGAAGCGATTCGGAAGTATAAATATAATAAAAGCATAAGGGTAGGGGCAGCCGGAGGAATAGGGACTCCACAAGCTGCAGCGGCGGCGTTTATACTGGGTGCTGATTTTATCATGACGGGTTCAATCAATCAGTGCACAGTTGAAGCAGGGACGAGTGATGAAGTAAAAGATTTGCTTCAGCAGTTAAACATTCAGGATACGGACTACGCTCCAGCAGGGGATATGTTTGAAATGGGCGCAAAAGTTCAGGTTATGAAAAAAGGAGTGTTTTTCCCAGCCAGGGCGAATAAATTATATGATCTTTACCGTAATTATAATTCCATAGATGAAATTGATAGAGAAACAAAACATTATATTGAAGAAAAGTATTTTAAGAAGAGTATTGAACAAGTCTACGAAGATATTAAAGCATATTACCCGCCTGAAATCATTGAAAAAGCTGAAAGAATCCCGAAACGGAAGATGGCCTTGATATTTAGATGGTACTTTACTTATTCTACCCGACTTGCCATTAATGGCGACAAAAATAACAGAGTCGATTATCAAGTACATTGCGGACCAGCCCTCGGCGCTTTTAATCAATGGGTTAAGGGGACAGCTCTTGAGGATTGGAGGAATAGACATGTTGACGATATAGGACAAAAAATAATGGTTGAGACTGCAGAGCACCTGAATGAAAGATTTAAAGCTTTAACTGCTAGTCTTACAATCTAGTTGGATTCAAGCTAGGGCAAGAAGCTAATAATGAAGTGCAGTATATTCTAACCGAATAAGCCCATGGCCGGATTCATGCAGAATAGAGTAACAATATATGCAATCAGACCATGGGTTACATCATTGAAACATGTAGATACTAGGGTAAAAGAAAGAGGGTGTTTCTGTGCATAGATATAGAACTCATAACTGTGGAGAACTGGATCAAACGCATGTCGGGGAAATCGTGAGAATTGCAGGTTGGATTAAAAATATGCGTAACCTTGGCGGGATTGTTTTTATTGACCTTAGGGATCATTATGGGGTTACGCAAATCGTTGTCTCTGATCCTAATGAGTTAAAAGATTTTGCATCCAAGATCAGCAGGGAATCAACCATCTCTGTCGTTGGAACTGTATGTCACAGGTCTGCAAGCACGATCAGTCCCCAAATGAAAACCGGATATATTGAAGTCGTTGCCAAGGAGATCGAAGTGTTAGGGAAGGTCATGAACCCCTTGCCTTTTGAAGTATCTTCAGCACATGAAGCCCGGGAAGATTTAAGATTAAAGTATCGTTTCTTGGATCTACGCAATGAAAATCTGCATGATAATATTGTGCTTCGCTCTAAAGTTATTCAAAGTATCCGAAAAAAGATGATTGATTTGGATTTTTTAGAGATTCAGACACCGATTCTGACAAGTTCATCTCCAGAGGGCGCCAGAGACTATTTAGTTCCTAGTAGAGTTCATTCAGGTCAATTTTATGCCTTGCCTCAGGCACCTCAACAATTCAAACAACTATTAATGGTCTCCGGCTTTGATAAATATTTTCAAATTGCTCCGTGCTTTAGAGATGAGGATGCAAGGGCAGACAGATCACCCGGCGAATTTTATCAGCTGGATTTGGAAATGGCTTTTGCTACACAGGAAGATGTCTTTAATG
The DNA here is from genome assembly GCF_056099025.1 of Paenibacillus sp. TSM33. Lineage (NCBI taxonomy): Bacteria > Bacillati > Bacillota > Bacilli > Caryophanales > Paenibacillaceae > Paenibacillus > Paenibacillus sp. TSM33. Next base: position 793,288 of record NZ_JBLZXB010000017.1, on the reverse strand, counting down.
TCGTTGAAAATATGCTATATGAAGTTTTTTCTGAATTTACACATTTTAAAATTTCAAAGCCTTTTAGTAGAATTCCCTATCAAGAAGCCATGCTCAAATATGGGAGCGATAAACCTGATTTAAGAAATCCATTAATTATCCATGATGTTACAGAGCTTTTTACAGAGACTGATTTTAAAGTGTTTAAAAATAAAACGATACGAGTTATTGCCACTCCTGGTTGTGAAGCACAGCCAAGAAGCTTTTACGACGATATCGTGAACCTTGCTATGGAGGCTGGAGCGAAAGGTCTTTCATGGATTAAGTTTAATGATGATATGTCTCTCAGCGGCTCGATTGCAAAGTTTATACCGGAGAAGGTAAAAAACGAATTGATCGATGTAACGCAAGCCGGTCCGGGGTATGCACTGTTTTTTGCTGCCGATGAGCTTAAAAATGTCGGAAAAATAGCCGGTGCTGTCCGAAATCAATTAGGCAAAAGGCTGGATTTATTAGAAAAGGATACGTTTAAGTTTTGCTGGATTGTTGATTTCCCCATGTTTGAATTGGACCCGGATACTCATAAAATAGAGTTCAGCCATAACCCGTTTTCGATGCCGCAAGGTGGTATGGATGCGCTGCTGAATATGAATCCTCTGGATATCCTGGCGTACCAATATGATATTGTATGTAATGGAATTGAGCTGTCCTCGGGTGCCGTCCGTAACCACGATACAGAGATTATGGTAAAAGCCTTTGAGATCGCGGGTTATACATATGAAGAGATCAAGAGTAAATTTCCTGCACTCTTTAATGCTTTTCAATTTGGGGCACCTCCTCACGCAGGTATAGCACCTGGAATTGATAGGATTGTGATGATCCTTGCAAATGAATCGAATATTCGAGAGGTTATTGCTTTTCCAATGAACAGCAAAGCACAGGACGTATTGATGGGAGCTCCTTCGGAGGTTACTGACAAACAATTGAGAGATGTTCATATAAAATTGGCAAATGCTCAGCCACAAACAGAATAAACGGGTTTAACAAGATCCTGAAAGCAAGTCTGAATCCAGTACGCAATTAAATCCGATTGAGTGAGCTTAAAACTCTCCCTGCTAGAAGCAGAGGAGAGTTTTTTTATTTAGCTTAGATTGTGCACTTTAGGGTAGTAGCGTCTGCTGCAACCTTTCTAGCTTGAACCACGTCAAGAAGTTGTTAACGGCCAAGCGGCCTAATTCAACTACAAGGTGGAACTTAACATGAGCATGAGAAAAAGTGCAATCGCAGCCCTTACGACTGTAGCTCTGCTGTCCTTCTCGATTGGAGGTCATTTGTCTGCGGCAGACAGTCCATTCAAGGATTTGGACCATGTAAATGGCAAAGAAAAAATCATAACCCTTAAAGATCGGGGGTTACTTAAAGGTGCCTCTGCCACGCAGTTTCTCCCCTCATCTAAAGTGACCGCTCCCAGGGGATTCAGTTGATCTCGGGCGGATTTCAGCTCAGTTTGGCCGCCATTGATTTGAACCAGGCGCCACAGGCGAGTGGACTGTTTACCCAGGTTAGGGATACCGCCTGGTACGCTGAAGCTTTTATCAACGCATATTATAACGGTGTAGACATTCCAAAAGATATCAATCCTGCCAAAGCACTGACCAAGGAAGAGTTCACCCACATGCTAATTCAAGGTATGGAAAAAGCAGGTGGTCTTCCCATGATTAAAATCGCACCTGCAAATATTGCGGATGACAGCGAACTGGAGCCTTCTTACCAAGGTAGTATTCAACGCTCGCTAGTGTACAAGGTTAATGTACTGGATGGGAAGGGAGAATTTCATCCCAAGAGTGTAATTACACGTGCCGAAGCTGCTGTTATGTTATACAATGCATTGGAATACCTGAATGCACATCCAAAGTCGTAACCAATACAGCAATAAAGAGCTTTTCTTCTGAGGAATTTAAGCTTTCAGTTACTTGACATCAATACCGTGAATGCTATAATAAGGAAATCGAATTTAGACCCTGCGGTAGTTGACTATCGTAAGAATACTTTTCTGGTCCTTCGGCATAGAAACACAAGTAACGAATAAATAAGCTGGCTCCGGATGAGGGGTCAGCTTTATTTGTTTGGACAAAAGTTTACAGCTTTCACAGATTTACATATTGAGAGGAGACAGCGGTATGTTCGGGAATGACTGGGATGAGGTACTACGAGAAGAGGTCGAAAAGCCTTACTTTGATGAATTAAGGTATACGTTAGCCCGAGAGTACAAGTTACATAAGGTATATCCTCCAAAAGAGGACTTGTTTTCAGCACTCAAATTAACGCCATATCATCTGACCAAAGCGGTTATATTGGGACAAGACCCATATCATGGAGAGGGACAAGCTCACGGTTTGAGCTTTTCGGTTAGACCCGGTGTGCGCACACCGCCGTCTCTACAAAATATATACAAGGAGTTGCGCGATGATGTCGGCACTCCGATTCCGAATCAGGGATATCTTGTTCCTTGGGCTGAGCAAGGCGTACTGCTGCTGAACAACGTGCTGACCGTGCGTGAAGGACAACCGCAATCTCATCAGGGAATAGGTTGGGAACGTTTCACGGATGCTGTCATTGAAGCGATTAATGAACGTGAACAGCCGGCAGTGTTCATTTTGTGGGGGAGCCATGCTCAGAAAAAAGCAAGCTTCGTAAACACCAGCAAGCATTTGGTGCTGAAATCCGCTCATCCGAGTCCATTGGCGGCTCACAGAGGTTTTTTTGGCAGCAAGCCTTTTTCGCGTACCAATGCATTTTTGCAGGAGCATGGAATGGAACCGATTCGATGGGAGATTCCTAACCGCTAGCACGGGAGGTGAGGACATGCGTCAATGGAAGGGACGTCAGGTCATTTTATATCATGGCAACAACGGTCATACCCAGAAGGTGCGCGGCACACTTGAAAAATGGGATGATATAAGAAAATGCGTTATTTTGGGCCCGAAAATGCTGGCTATTCCTTTTGAAAATATTACGCATATTACCATGCTTCCTCCGGGGCGTGAGCGTAAAAGCCGCAATCCAGCTAAGCTGAACGCTTTCGGTTATGTAATGAACGTTCCATTACAGTTTGATAATGCCATTCATTTTCAGTCGGCGGTGACGATTTGGAGAGATGATCAGCTGATTGCTTACAATGTAAGGCTGGTTAGTCACTCGGCAGACCATGTGACTCTTGAGGATGGACAAACCTTATCCAAGGCAGGGCATTTATTTGTAGTGAGATCACTGCGTGGAGAGCTTTAACTGTTATAATTCACCTTTTTTTGATGAAGGGTTCAATTTAGTTAGCTGCTTACCGATAAAAGATAATGGGATTGTTAATAATATCCTGTTTTATAGAATGAAACCAAGGGAGAGAAACGAATGGAGCGTATGAAACGTATGAGCAAACGGAGTACCTTCTTACTTGCTTTGCTGATGTTTGTATTCGCAGCATGGCCAGCAGGTTTGATCCGGGCTGAGGAGAAAACGACCTCTACGGTACAGTGGGACAGTCAAAATCCAACCACAATCAATCTGGGTGGAAGCCCCGCTCAATTAAAAGTGTGGTCTGTGACGGAGACTGGTAAAACGGATGTAACCGAAGAAGCTGAATGGATCTCCGGGGACTCAAGTATTTTAAAGGTAGAAAAGGGACTCATTACCCCAGTGTCCAAAGGGCAGATTAAGATTGTTGCCACATATGGTCAGAAAACGGTAAGTACAACGATTACGGTAAAATCGCCTTACAGCAAGCTGCAATTCAATCCGACGGGTCCTCTGAATCTGACTATTGGCGGAGAATCGAAGCAACTGACTGCTCAAGGTGTGCTTAGCGGAGGTGGCACGGAAAATGTGTCCGGCGTGGAATGGACATCCACGAATGAAGCCGTTGCTACCGTAGAAAATGGACTTGTACATCCTCTTGCCAAAGGCGTGACTTACATAAAAGCCGCCAAAGATGGCCTTAATGCTCAATTGATCGTGTATGTGCGCTCTTCATCCCAGGCACTGGCACTGAGTGCATCTGGCTCCAAATCAGTCTATCTGGGTAGCTCCCCAATTCAGGTTACTGCAACCGATGTGAACCTGACTGGCGGCAAAACAGATGTGACGAACACGGCAGAATGGACTTCCTCTAATTCGTTGGTTGCCACTGTGGAGCAAGGTAAAATCACACCGATGGATGTAGGGAATTCAACGATTACAGCTTCCTATCACGGTTTGAGCAAGACTCTGAAGATCAATGTACTTCCGACTGTCGAAAAATTGGTCTCAAGCAAAGCCAGTCTGACTCTCGAAACTGGAAGCAAAACTTCCCTTCCGAGTATATCTGCCTATTTGGTCAATGGAGCCAAAAAAGCAGTTCAATCCGATGTAAAATGGAGCTTAAGCAGTGAGAGTGCAGTCAAAATTGCAAATGGTAAACTGGTTGCAGTAAACCCAGGTAGTGCAACATTGACAGCGACAGTAGGTGCACTCAAGCTGGACATTCCAGTGACCGTACAATATAAGGTTCTCAAGCTGACGGCTTCTGAGAAAAAATATGTATTGGTTGCAGGCCAAGAAACGAGTATTCCGACTGTAAAAGCACACATGGCTGGTGGCGGAGTACTGGATGTTACCAACCAGGTAAGCTGGGTAGCTACAACAGCTGCAGTTACAGTAGGAAATGGAAAAGTAAAAGCGGTGAGTGGTGGAAACTCGGGAATCAAGGCAATGTATATGAATAAATACGTGAAAGTGCCTGTCATTGTGGAGGGAGCCATTTCTACATTGACACCAAGTTTTTCGAATGCTGAGATGAATTTGAAGGGAAGTAAGTCCATCAAAGTCGTCGGCAATTATACAGATGGTAAAAAAGTTACTCTGAGCAGCAAAGTGAAATGGACAACATCGAATGCTTCTGTAGTGGTCGTAAAAGGGTCTTCCATTAAAGCTGTTGGAATTGGAACGGCAACCATTACGGGTACGTACCAGGATAAGTCGTTTAACGTGGAGATTAAGGTTACACCTAAGCTGCTCAAGCTGGTATTGAGCAATAAAAACCTGAAGTTGCCTAAGGGCTCATCTCAAGTCCTTAGCGTGAGTGCAGTTTATGATTCAGGTGCGACTACAAATGTAACCAATTCTGCGGTATGGACATCCTCCAAACCGTCGATCGTACAGGTTACAGCTGGTCAGGTGAAGGCCTTGGATAGCGGAAGCTCCAGTATTAAAGTAGTCTATGGTGGTAAGAAGGTAACGACATCTGCCAAAGTGTTAAAATAGTCTACGTACATTGCCACATCTGGCGTATACCAAACAAATAAACCCCCGGTCCAAAGACCGGGGGTTTTATTTTCAGCTTATTCTACGCCGTCCTGATAATGATTTTTCCAGTGCTTATCGCCTTTGTGCGCGAAATCTTCAACTGTTTTCTCCAGAGTAGCTACCAGTTGGGCTTTAATTTCAGCGATTGTGTCGCGAAATAATCTTTCTTCCGTACCGTTGATTTTTTCACCATATAAAGCTTGAGCAGCTACAAATTGACGATGTTGTTCTACAAAACTGTCAATCGAATGCAATGCATGCTCCACGTATTGTGAAATGCTATGATGCTCGTTAGGCAGTTGTAATTTTAATTCCTTAACTCTGTTTAATAATGCCATGATGATCACCTCGTGCGTTTTGTTATGTCAATAATTATACATCATTTTCGGAAAAATTTCATTAAATTTCGGTTAAATTGTGACTTTTATTATGTCATGATTGCATTTTCAATGGTGATCAGGCCTAATTTCGGGATTCTGCGCTTTTTCCTTTGTATCATGATTTCAAAATTTGAAATATATGATACAAAGACAATGTAAGAGCAGGCTGCGACAGCTGTCTTTCTGACATGTTATAATGGGGAAAAAGCCCAGTCGGAAAGGTTGTCAGTATGGTATGAAGCTTTTTAAAGGTTTATTTTGGGGAATTCTGATTAGTCTTCTCCTGTGGTGCGCCTTGTTTGGGCTTGTCCGCTGGATGACTCATTAAGTCGTTCTCTGTATCTTATACAATAACTCTTGCGACTGTATCCACGTCATTAACGGAAATCGTATATACGTGTTCGTCATCGTAGAGCTTGAATTGCTGAGTTTCTTGATCAGATAGGAGCTTAGGCCAGCCAATTACGGTATTTCCATTCAGTAACCGGATTACAACAGCTTGCATTTGGCTCACGGCCAGTTTGATCTCATCGTTCATTCGTACAACCTCCTCTCTATACTATTTGTCGTCGGATATTTAACCTTTTTTTATAGTCGGTAAGGGGTTACAAAAAATAAAATCTGGGGATTACCTTAGCTGAAGGTCATTTACTGGAATAGCTTGAAAGGAAGAGGGAATTTGAAGAAAAAGTTGCTAAGTTTTATAGCCTTAGTGTTGCTAGCTGTGGGAGCGTACTGGTTTGAAGGAGACAATCTTCTTACGAAAATAACAGGAGAGAACCCGCCTTCATCAGCTCAGGTAACGCTACAGTTTCCGTCAGGTCGTTATCCTGAAACGGCGCAGCATATTAAGGAAGCTATTCAAGCGGGAAAATCACCAGTATGCACAATTGACCGGGAAGGAGCCGAGCAAAATCGTAAGCATTCGCTTGCGGGTGTTCCTACTCGTAAAGGGTTTGATCGTGATGAATGGCCGATGGCTATGTGCTCAGAAGGGGGCAAGGGTGCGAATGTCAAATACATAGCTCCTAAGGATAACCGTGGGGCAGGATCATGGGTCAGTCACCAGTTAGATCAGTATGAGGATGGGACTCGTGTAAAATTCGTTATTAAATAGTTTTTGATTTAGTGTTTTTACCTTTTAGCTCCTTAGATGTTTCCTGTTTGGCTTTAATCAGCGCCAGAAAATCAAAAAAATCACCTAGTGTATTGAAGCCCGCACCTAAAATGGCCAGGTCTTCAGCGGATAGTTGATTTAACCATTCCATTTGCTTAGCGTCAAACATATTATCACCGCCAACCCTTAATAATGTATAGTATGTAGTGGCGGCAACGAAGGTCAGGGCTCTGGCATACCTTTTGAGTATGCCTGTTTTTTGTGCAGAGGATGTGTAAAACTCATGTTTAAATTTAATTTTTATACTAAAATCGTTTCCATCGTTATCGTATTGCTGATACCTGTGCTGCTTCTGTATGTCTACTCTAATCAGACAACGACAGGCGTATTACGTGAGGAACTGAATCAATCCAATTATAATCAGCTGACTTTTTTTCAAAACCAGGTGAATACGAATATTGAAATGATTTCCTCCTGGCCGCATCTGCTGATTCATGATCCTGATGTAGCTAGTTTTCAAGCGATTTTTTTAAGGGACAAGACTCTCAACCTGGATGGAATTAACCTTGTCAAGCGGATTCAAACTAAGCTTGGGCTTCAGGAAAGCTCTTCGAACTGGAGAACAGGGCTGAGTATATATTCTCCTTCGCTTGGACGAGTTGTATCGGAGAATGGAGCCAGTTATTATGATCAGAAGGTTTTGAACCAATCAATTACAAATGGCTGGCAGGTATCTAAAAAAAGAGTGTACGGCAAGGATCAATTTATATTTTCATTGTATACCTTATCCCCGTTTTCCTCACTAGCTAATCCGGAAACCGCTAACACAATTATTAAAGTGGAATTCGATAGCAGCAACATTCAGGACATGCTTGACCGCTTTAAAGGCGATGGGCGAAAGGAGCCTTTTTATTATAAAAAAGGTGTAGGTGTGATTTATAATCGCTCTGCAAATGAAGAATTGTCAAGCCAGCTGATTGCAAAACTGGAGAAATTGGGATTGCATGAAGTTGATAATTTGACCATGAAAATTGGAGAAGAGAGTTACCTTGTTCACGTCGTTCTTTCGCAAACAACAGGTTGGTATTTGATTGACTACATGCCTTTGTCCGATATGATGTCTCCGATTTACTCATCTAACCGACTATTTTATATAACCGTTGTTGGCTCACTACTAGTAGGCATCATCGGTGCTTATCTACTTCACTCACAGGTACAAGTCCCGATTCTCCAGCTTGTGCGGGCATTTCGGAGATTAAAGGATGGAGATTATGCTGTTCGTTTAAGTCCTAAGGGTAGTCATGAGTTTGCATTTCTGTCACGTCAATTCAACCTGATGGTCGAACAGATTCAGGAGCTGTTTGAGAAGGTTTACGTTGAGAAGCTGCATGTGAAGGAAGCCCGTCTAAAGCAGCTCCAGTCTCAAATCAATCCCCATTTTTTTTATAATTGTTTTTCCTTTATTACGAGTATGGCAAAGCTGCACAATCATGAGGCGGTCGTGGCTATGGCTCATAATTTGTCCAAATATTATCGCTATACGACAAGACAGGAAAGAGATTTGGTTCCTTTATCGGATGAAGTCGAGTTTGTACAATATTATTTGAAAATTCAGCAGATGCGTATGCCACGGTTAACGTTCACTATTGATATTTCTTCACAGGCGAGTAGTCTGCTGGTTCCACCGCTTGTGTTGCAACCCCTGGTGGAAAATGCAGTGCTGCATGGAATAGAACCTCAGGCGGAGGAGGGGATCATCCGTATTATGACTGAGTGCATCGGCTCATCCATGTACTTGATTGTAGACGATAACGGACTCGGTTTGAGTGAAGAGGATATAACATCCTTGACATTAGCACTTGAGAAGCCTGTGGACGAGAAAAGTGGCTATGGTTTATGGAATGTGCATCAACGAATGCGATTACATTTTGGTGAAAACGCCGGGCTGGAATTCTCGTTGTCTCCGTTGGGAGGCTTGAGAGTGATTTTAAAATGGCCACTGTCAATGGAAGAAGGGCAGGAAGACGGGTTGTTCCATTCTTCATCAAATTCAAGAAATAGTTAAATTGGAGGATACTGATGGTTCAGATATTACTAGTCGATGATGAGAGCTATGTTACCGAAAGCCTGGCGGCTACCATACCGTGGGAGTCATTGGGAATTGAGAGGGTACATCAAGCAGCTTCAGCCTTGGCAGCAGTAGATGTGCTGGAAGCGCATGATATTGATATTCTGGTTACGGACATTCGTATGCCTGGCATGACGGGATTAGAGCTGATTGTTGAAGTAAACGAACGTTGGCCGCACATTCGAAGTTTATTACTGACAGGCTATGCTGATTTTGAATACGCTAAAAAAGCGCTCCAGCTTAAGGCTTTTGATTATATTTTAAAGCCGGTGGATGATGATGAGTTTATTAAATGTGTGTCAGCAGCCATGGATTCGCTAAAGGAAGAATGGGAAGCATTCGACAAGGTTCATCAATTACAATACAGTCGCAGGAACGATTACGGTGTGCTGCGCACTCATTTGATGCATGATTTGTTACTCGGGCGTGATTTGACTGTACAAAAAATAAAGGACAAAATGTCCGAGTACGAAATCAAGCTACGCACAGAACATCCTGCCAGTATGCTGCTTATTCAGCTAGGCAAGCATTTTTCTGATATGGATTATCACTCAGTGTCCTTAATTGAGTATGCGATTGGAAATATTGCTGAAGAAGTGTTCGCTCCTGATTTTCATGTTTGGCATTGCAAAGCGCCACATGATTGCCTCATCGTATTAATAGAAGGGAATTGGGGATTATTTGCTGAAAGGACTGTGGATGAGCACAATCATTTTTTACGTGCAGCGATTGAAACCTTTCGAAAAAATGTGAGCAATTACTTGAAAGGGGAAATTTACGTCACATTAACGAATTGGTTTAATTTTCCCAATGAGCTGCCTAAGCTATATCAGACAGCGATCAGATCCTTATACTGGAACCAACAAGAGGAGACGAATCCACTGCTATTTATAGAAGAGCAGACAGAACAGTCACACAGCTCAGTGAAGTCGCTGGAAGGGCTTTATACGCACCCTACGCTAACTCATCTGCTAGAGTCTAGGCAATGGGAAGAGGCCGAAGCAAAAATAAGCCGTGTATTTGGCAAAATGGAAGAGGTGGGGTACACACGCGAGCATTTATATGAGCTGTTTATTTCGGTAACGAGCGCCTTTATGTATACAGCTCACAAACAAGGACGTTTCATTACACAGATGGACCAAGTAGGCTTCGATCCGTTACATGCACAGAAATTAGTTCATTCGTTCCCCCACCTCAAAGAATGGATATTTTCCATGATGAACAAGCTTAAAGCCGAGTGGTCCGCAAGTGAGCAAAGCGCCAAAAGCTATGTGGTCAAGCAGGTTCAGGAGCTGATTGCCCAGGATAAAGGACAGGAGCTGTCTGTTAAGACGATTGCCGATCAGGTTTATCTTCATCCCGTCTATTTGTCCAAAATCTATAAAGCCGAAACTGGGGAAGGCCTGGGAGATTATATTATCCGAATGAGAATGGAACGGGCTCTTTATTTGCTCAAATATTCCAACAAAAAAATATATGAAATAACAACTGAACTCGGCTATCAGAATCCCCAATATTTCAGCAAGATGTTCAAAAAACATTATGGAATGACTCCGCATGAATTTCGGGACCAGTAAAGACGAATGAGTAAAGATCAGTTGGGAAAGGTGCAGAAATATTTATTTTGTGACATAGGCTGCTAAGAAAAGCCCTCTTATAATAAAAGAGTAGAAAATGATTTTTAGAGGGGGAACAAGATGCGAGTTCATTCGAAGAAAAAGCTTCTGTCGTTGCTCGCCGCAACTATGGTATTAGGGGTTGGCCTTGTGGGCTGCTCAGGTGCAGGAAATGATGGGAACGCGGACAGCACAGCTAAAACTGAAAACGTATACAAAGAAAAATACAACCCAGAGGTTACAATATCCACGGTATGGGGGGTAGATCCCGCCTTAAAATTTAAAAATGGCGAATCTATCGAAAATAACGTTGCGACGAAATGGGCCAAAGAGAAATTTGGTATTAATATAAAATCACTCTGGTCTGTCACGGATACAAACGGTGCGTTTGCTACCAAGCTGCGGTTGGCGATGTCCTCTGGTCAGGAGATGCCTGATGTCGTTGTACTGGGGACGGAGAATGAGCAGCTGGCCCAGGATATGATCGATTCCGGTATGTTCGCTGAAGTTGGCCCGTTGTTTGATAAATATGCTTCGGATTCTTGGAAGCAGGCCATGAGTCAGGATACGAATGTATGGAATCAGTATAGCCGGGATGGTAAAAAAATGGGTATCCCTGTGCTTGATTTCGCCTATAACCATGATTATGTATTGTGGGTACGACAAGATTGGTTGGATAAGCTGGGGATGAAGGCTCCTGAGACGATGGATGATCTGGAAAAAGTGATGGATGCCTTTAAAAACAAAAATCCGGACGGATTGGCTCCGGACAAAGTGACCCCGCTCAGCATCGGTTTCAAAACATCCATGAACACTTGGATGGGTGACCCATCCTGGATTTTCGGGGCTTATGGCACACTACCCCAGCAGTGGAACAAAGGTGCAAACGGCAGCTTGGAATATGGCTCTGTCCAGCCTGGCATGAAGCCGGGTCTGCAAAAACTGAGCGAGTGGCTCAAAAAAGGATATATCCCTCAGGAAGCAGCATTATGGGATGAAAATAAAACGACAGAACCTACAGTTGCAGGGACAGCCGGGATGATTCCTGGGCCATATTGGATGAGCGGATGGCCGCTTCAAGATACGGTTAAAAATGCGCCGAGTGCTGTATGGAAGCCGATCAAGATTCCAGCCGGACCTGACAACAAAGCTATGCGCCATGGAACGCAGTACACCAATGGTGTCGTACTCATCAACAAACAAATGCAGCATCCTGAAGCCTTCTTCACATATCAAAATTACTTGTTTGATCATTATGCAAATGCCAAACCGGACGGTGATTTGTCGAATGGGCTGTTTAAGGGCTACGATTATGATTTAGATGCCAATGGAAAGCTGGTGTCTATTGATAAAATACCGGGTGGTTATGTAAACTCTATTCGTTATTTGCTGGTTCGTGATGGTGCACGTATCCCTGATGCCCAAATGAAGGCTTTGTTAAGCTTGGCTGACGGTGCAGAACCGAAAACCAGACTGGAGAAAGATGTAATGGTGAATTACGGGAAAGACACTCCCGCAGCGGCCAAAGTGCTTATGGAACAAAAGGATATCTCTATGAAAGATCAGTTTACAGGACCAACCACGCCAACGATGAAGGCTAAAAAGGATTATCTCGATAAGATTGAAAGCCAGACGTTCAATGAAATTATTTATGGCAAACAGCCGATTTCCGCTTTTGATACCTTTGTACAGACGTGGAAAGCCGCTGGTGGCGAACAAATTACAAATGAAGTAAACGAATGGTATAAGAGCGTCGAAAAGTAAAAGTTGTCGATGGTGTAAAACAGATTGTAAAAGGCTGTCCCAAGGTGGACAGTCTTTTTACTTCAGCTTCATATGGATTAAATAAAAATGATTGCTTTTGTGCCATGTATGTTGGTTTTTTGAACTGTTGGGACTGCGAAAACGCTTTTATAATTGAGGTATACCATGAGAGTTACAGGAGGAACTGCAATGAGAAGTCTGCAACGTACGTGGCCATTTCATATCATGCTGCTGCCAGCCATCATTTTCTTAATTGTATTCAGCTACATTCCAATGGGCGGCATCGTGATGGCCTTTCAAAATTACAAGCCTTGGCTAGGCATAACTGGTTCTGAATGGGTTGGACTGGATAATTTTCGCTTTTTGTTCCAACGGGAGGACAGTCTTCAGGTCGTATGGAATACGCTGATTATTGCTGTGTTAAAGATGTTTTTCAATCTGCTGGTTCCGTTTGTTTTTGCTATCCTGCTGAATGAAATTCGCAAGGTCGGACTTCAGCGCTCCATTCAGACATTGGTGTATCTGCCACATTTTCTGTCCTGGGTAATCTTGGGCGGAATTCTGATTGATCTGTTGGCTACTGACGGATTTATGAACCGGATTCTTGGAAGTATAGGAATCCAGCCTATCTTCTTTCTGGGAGATAACAACTGGTTTCGTTTTACCGTCATTGTATCGGACATATGGAAAGAGTTTGGCTACAATACCATCGTATTCCTCGCTGCACTGGCGGGTATCAATCCTTCGTTGTATGAGGCTTCTGAAATGGATGGAGCGAGCCGGTGGAGACAGACGCTGCACATTACTGTACCATCATTGATTCCGATGGTGGTCGTTGTTGGGACGCTTGCCCTTGGTAATGTTCTGAATGCTGGTTTTGACCAGATTTTCAACCTTTATAATCCGCTGGTATACCAAAAAGGCGATATTATTGACACATTCGTCTACCGGACAGCATTGATCAATGGGGAGATGGGCTTTGCTACCGCCATTGGGTTGTTCAAATCCGTTATCAGTATGATTCTCATTCTGATATCTTATCGGCTTGCTTACAAATGGGCAGGTTACCGCATATTCTGATTCCACGAGGCTGAAAGAGGGAGAGTCATGTATCATAAAACAACGCCATACCGCATTTTTAATGTGTTCAACATTTGCTTGCTTGTGATATTGTCTATCATGTGTATCGTTCCACTGATCCATGTGTTGGCGGTATCGTTTAGTGCTAAATCAGCAGCAGATGCCAATCTGGTTGGACTGTGGCCAGTGCAATTTTCTTTAGAAGCCTATAAGAAGACGATGAATAACCCAATTTTTCTGCACTCCATCTGGATTTCCGTCTGCCGAACTGTCTTGGGAACCGGCTTGACGCTGCTGATTACCTTTTTAGCTGCTTATCCGCTTTCGAAGGAAACCACGGTGTTCCGTAGTCGCAACATTTATTCATGGCTGTTTGTATTTAGTATGATTTTTAACGGTGGTCTGGTTCCATTTTATATGGTTATTCAAAAGATTCATCTTATGGACAGCTTCTGGGTACTTGTATTGCCAGGAGCGGTCAATACATTTCTGGTCATTCTTATGCTGAACTTTTTCAGAGGTATCCCCAAAGAGATGGAAGAGGCGGCATTGATCGACGGAGCAGGGCATTTTCGGACATTGTTTAGTATTTTCTTACCGATATCCATGCCTTCCATTGCGACGATTGCGCTGTTCAGTATGGTATTTCATTGGAACTCATGGTTTGATGGTCTGCTCTATTTGAGCAATGCAAAGGATTATCCGCTGGCGACGTTCCTGCAAACTGTAATTATACAGAAGGATATGAGTTCCATGAGCATGAGTCCCAAAGAGATGGAGTTACTGTCTCAGACGACGGTTAATGCAGCACAAATTTTCATTGGTGCAGCGCCTATTCTTATTGTATATCCATTTTTACAAAAGTATTTTGTTAAAGGTATGACGTTAGGTTCCGTCAAAGAGTAACAGAACTAATACAAGGAGATGATTTACAGTGACATATCCAAACATAACCAAGTATCCACCCATTAGTGAGCGAGTTCCACGTATGCTGCATGGAGCAGACTATAACCCGGAGCAATGGCAGCAATATCCCGAGGTGTTAGCGGAGGATATCCGCTTGATGAAATTAGCCAAATGTAACGTGATGTCTGTCGGCATTTTCTCATGGGTTTCATTAGAGCCTGAGGAAGGTGTGTTTACGTTTGAATGGCTGGATCGTATTCTGGATTCGTTTGCTGAGAACGGAATCTATGCGTTTTTGGCCACTCCTAGCGGAGCAAGACCAGCCTGGATGTCGCAAAAATATCCCGAGGTGCTGCGTGTAGGGGCTAACCGTGTCCGTAACTTACATGGATTTAGACATAACCACTGTTATACGTCGCCTGTATACCGGGAAAAAGTACGTATCATGAATACGAAGCTGGCTGAGCGTTATGCTAATCATCCTGCTGTTATTGGCTGGCACATTTCCAATGAATTTGGTGGAGACTGTCACTGTGATTATTGTCAGGAGGCGTTTCGTGCTTGGGTGCAGGATAAATATGGTACGCTGGATCAGCTTAATCATTCATGGTGGACAACATTTTGGAGTCATACAGTTACAGATTGGAGCCAAGTCGAATCTCCGGCACCCCATGGTGAAACGCAGGTTCATGCCATGAATTTGGACTGGAGACGGTTTGTAACCGAACAGACGGCAGATTTTATCAAGCATGAGATTGTGCCGCTTAAGGCTGCGAATCCGGACATTCCAGTCACAACCAATTTGATGGAGTTTTTTGAAGGATTGAATTACTGGAAGTTTGCTGATCTGCTCGATGTTATATCCTGGGATAGTTACCCGACGTGGCATGACCGTGAAGGTGATGATAGCCGTCAGGCTGCGAGAGTGGCTATGATGCACGATATTATTCGCTCCATTAAAGGTGGGAAACCTTGGATGCTCATGGAAAGTACGCCAAGTTTGACGAACTGGCAAGACGTTAGCAAGCTGAAGCGACCAGGTATGCATCTGCTATCGTCTTTACAGGCTGTGGCGCACGGCTCAGACACCGTTCAATATTTTCAGTGGCGGAAAAGTCGCGGTTCGAGTGAAAAGCTGCATGGTGCAGTCGTCGATCATGTAGGACACGAGCATACTCGGGTATTCGGGGATGTGAAAGATGTCGGTCATGCGCTGGAAAAACTGGAAGAGGTGATCGGTACATCCGTACCGGCTGAGGCCGCAGTCATCTTTGACTGGGAGAATCGTTGGGGAATCAACGATTCACAGGGACCGCGGAACAAAGGCGTGAAATATGAGGAGACGGCTGAAGCACATTATTTGGCATTGTGGGAGCAGGGAGTGCCAGTAGATGTCATTCATATGGATGCAGATTTCTCCAAATATAAGCTTTTGGTAGCCCCAATGTTGTATATGGTCCGTAGCGGTGTAGGGGAGCGTATACAGAAGTATGTTGAAAACGGTGGCATATTCGTAGCAACCTATTGGTCCGGCATTGTGGATGAACATGATTTGTGTTTCCTTGGAGGCTTTCCAGGTCCACTTCGTAAGACACTGGGGATCTGGTCGGAAGAGATTGATGGATTACATGATCACGATCGTAACTACATTATACCGATTGAAGGCAATGAGCTGGATCTACAAGGGGAATATGAAGCTGTAGAATTGTGTGATCTTATTCATACGGAGGGTGCAGAGGTACTGGCTGAGTATGGGGCAGACTTTTATGCAGGCCGCCCGGCTTTAACGGTGAACCGTTTGGGACAGGGAAAAGCTTATTACATCGCATCACGCAACACCGGACTATTCCATAGTCATTTTTACAAAAGTTTAATTGATGATGCAGGTCTCAGTAAAGCACTCGATGTGCAGTTGCCACATGGGGTGAACACGGCGATTCGTACCGATGGAGTTCATGATTATATTTTTGTAATGAATTTTACGCATGAGCCGCAAGAGATTACACTGGATGGACGAACTTATGCGGATATGCTTGAAAATCATGTGCTAGCAGACAGCAGCGTTCAATTGGGTGCCTATACTGTAAAGGTTCTAAAGGCAGAGCGTAATAATTAGAACACGTTATACATGTGATCGCTGCCGATTCCCGAGTGAGGGTGCAGGTGGATTGGCCAGAGGCAATGTGAGTATACAATTTAGATAGGGGATGACTTATGAAAACAGGTAAACGTACTATGGTATTTGCGATGTTGATCTTGTTATCCAGCTTTTTGTACCCATTGGGCTCTGTGGGAGTGGGTGCGGCTTCGGCCGCCCCTGCTTTCGCCAAAGGAGCAGATATAAGCTGGGTCGCAGGGATGGAAGCCCAAGGTATGACCTGGAAGGATAAAAAAGGGGTTCGCCGGGATGTGCTGCAAATTTTACGGGACGATTATCAGATCAATTCGGTTCGTATTCGCGTCTGGGTAAATCCTGACATGAAGGATTATGCAAGCGGATACATGAATGCCGAGAAGGCAGCAGAACTTGCGCAGCGAGCTCAAAAGTTAGGCATGAGCGTTATGCTGACCCTGCATTATAGCGATTCCTGGGCTGACCCAGGACAGCAGAATAAGCCTTACGCGTGGCGCAATTTTACATTTACACAACTTATGGATGCGGTCTGGTCCCATACCGTCTATGTTATGAACACGATGAAGAGCAAGGGTGTGACACCGGATTGGGTGCAAATCGGCAATGAGACGAACAATGGCATGCTCTGGGATGACGGCAAAGCCTCAGTGAATATGAAAAACTATGCGTGGCTCGTCAATACAGGGAATAACGCTGTTAAATCAGTAAGCAGCAGCACCAAGACGATCGTACATTTAGCTAACGGGGATAACAGTTCCGTTTTGAACTGGAACATTGGTGGACTGATTGATAATGGAGCTCAGTTTGACCTTATTGGACTGTCTCTATATCCGTCTTCCTCTGACTGGCAGGGTAAGGTGGATCAGACGATTACCAATGCCAATAGTCTAATTACTAAATATGGTAAAGGCATTGTCATCAGTGAAATCGGAATGGAATATAATGAACCTGCTGCTTCCAAGGCATTTATTTCTGCAATCAAAACGAAGGTTCGGAGTATCCGAGGCGGTAAAGGCGTAGGCGTATTTTATTGGGAGCCGGCTGCAACCCCAGGTTATAATCAAGGTTATAACAAAGGTGCTTGGCAGGCTGACGGTAAGCCAACCTCAGCGTTGGAAGGCTTTTTAAACTAAAGAACGACGTAAGAGCATATCAAAGAACCTCTAATGCGCATTCTATGCAGATTAGAGGTTCTTTGTTGTTAATGATGGTTGGGTAGTTATAATTTTTAGACTTCCCGGTTTACTTTGAAGAATGAAATAAGCTCTTCCAGCTCCCCGGACATCAATGTAAGCTTGTCCGAAGCTTGGACAATCGAAGCCATAGACTCTGTCTGTTCCCCAATGGTTTGTTCAATTTGTTTGCTGCTGTTGACTGTTTTGCTAACTGTGGAAGACAACTCGTCGGAGGTAGCTGACATTTCCTGCGTGCTGGCCGAGATTTGCTCAGTTGCACTAGATACCTCCTGGATTTGTGACGACACTTTGTTGGACGCTTCTAAAATTTCAGAGAACATTTCGCCTGTCTGCTTCGTAACTTCCAGTCCGACGTGAACTTCTTTTGTACCCAGGCTAATGCCTTTTACAGTTTGTTCAATCTCTTTTTGAATTTCTTCAATAAGCTCTGCAATTTGTTTGGCGGATTCTTGAGACTGTTCAGCCAAATTACGCACTTCTCCAGCTACTACTGCAAAACCTTTGCCTTCTTCGCCGACTCTGGCAGCTTCAATCGAAGCGTTGAGGGCAAGCAGATTCGTTTGGCTGGCAATACCGGTAATGATGCTTACAATATTACTGATTTCGTTAGAACGGTTCTGCAATGCATTAACGGAATCCACTGTACTTTCCATTGTAGTGGAGATAGAGTCCATCTGAGTGGATAGCTTTTGGGCTACCTGATTGCCTTCAACGGAGCGCTTTTCCATGGAATAAGCTTGATCCGCAACAGAAGAGGAGCTTTCAGCGATGGTTTGGATCACTGTAGACATTTCATTCATAGCCCTGGAGCTTTCAAGTGCTGCGTGATCCTGAGCTTCAAGCCCCTGGGTTATTTCCCGGATATTGCTGTTAATGACGTTTGTATTCGTACTGTTTTTCTCGCTGATGCTTAACAATTCCTGGGCTGATCCAGTAACTTCTTGCGTCGTATCCTGTACTTTCACCATTGTATCGTTAAGGCGCTTGATCATAGAATTAAATTTTTGATTAATAATACCAAGGTCGTCTAGTCCTGTCTTAATTTTTACATTCAGATTACCCTCGCTGACTTCTTCAATTCCCTTCATCAAGGAACGAATTGGGGAGAGCGTGCGTTTTACCAGCAAGTATTGAATTGTCAAGAAGATAGCAAGAAACAGAATGAGCAGTGAAACACCATATACAAGCAGCTTATGAAGACCCGTAGGTACAGAGCTCGCATCTACGTCAAAGTAAATTGCACTTGTGACTTTACCGCTTGCATCTGTAATCGGGTAAACAATCGTAGTCCATGTGCCATATTCGTCCGTATAAAAGCTGCTCAATGCTGATTCATTGGATTGAAGCATTTTATTTACGGCTTCTGCATTTTCGTCAGGCAGAGTGTACATATCCCCAATATTCATCTTCGAGTCTTGGAAAGCTTGAACCAAATTAGTGGGAACGCCAATAATGGAGGTTTGATTTCCTTCTTTTAGTTCTGTCCCAAATATGTAAGCTTGGGCGACGTTAGGATAAAATGTGTGAATAGAATCTAGAAATTTGCGTAATTCCTGTTGAACAGAACCGTTGTAATCTCTTTCGCTTAATGCTTGTTGTACTTTTGTTTTGTCAACATCTTCTGCCCATTTTTTGGTCAGCACTTTAACCTGATCTTGCAGCTGCGTGGTGAGAATGTTCTTTTGAAGTATATAGCTAGATGTGATAAGAATAGCACCTATTAATACGATGTTAAGAAAAGATATTAATAGATTTTTACCAAAAAAGGACATAGTGCTCCACTTCAAGTTTTTCACAAGTTTCTTCTCCTTTAAATTTTAGTTTAATGCTACAGTTCAGCTATCCCTTATATATTTCGTCAATTTCCTTTATAAATGTTAGCGAATTATTACAATTGGGATATACTTACTGGTTTCACTAAAAACAAAAGCGGCAACCCACATGCAATAAATGTAGGTCGCCGCTTGCTAGCAAGACGGGATATCTGGTTTCAACTCAAAATACAATTAAATCACTTTATTGTTTGAACAATATTTAAAAAATAAGATAAATGAGGGCGAACGAATGCCCTTAATCATTATATATAACAGCCTTTCGCTGAACGTTGAAAGCTTTTTGTCCTTATACAAGTAGTGAAATGAGCAGAGGGAGCGAAATAAGTGATAATACTGAGCTTATAACAAATGCTGATGCCGCTTCTGTTTCCAGGGATTCATAACGGGTCGCGATCATAGCAGCTACAGCAGAACCAGGAAACGCGACAAGCAGTACGGCTTTGGTTACATCCTCAGGGGAAAGTCCGATCAGAACAGCAATACCGAGCATAACCATAGGCATCACGATTGCTTTCAGCACAGCGATACTAAGTGCTTTTGGACTGAACGTAATCTTTTTAATCCCAATAGTTACCCCGATAGCAAATAGAGCCGTACCCGCAGTAATATTGCCGATTTGGTCAAACATAGATTGCAAAAGTTTTGGAGCTTGGAATCCGCATAAAGTCAATACAACACCAATCAAGGGAACGCAAGCCAGCGGTTCGCTGAGTCCATGAAGGACAGATTTTATAGTGACTTTAAATAAATTGCCTTTAGTGTCGTCAGATTGTGTTGATTTACGCTGACCGACCGTTCCCAAAATACTTGCAAGCGGATCAAGAATCGCATTAACAACGATGCCGGTAATCGCAATAGGAATGGCCACTGCCGCACTTCCGAACAAGCTGCCCAAAACGGGAATCCCCATGAATGCAAAAGAGGGCTGTGTTGAATTCAATGCGAACATGGAGGATTCTGTCAGACCTTTTTTTGCGATTAAGCGATATAAGATGAGCAATACAATATAAAAGCCAATCACGCCAAGCAGCAAAGCAACAAGAAAGGGCCACTTTTGGATTAATGTCTCTCTTGGTGTCGTCGTAATACCAATAAACAAGTGTGCAGGTAAAGCAAATTTGGTTACCAGTGTATTTAGCCCCTTAGAAGAAGCTGGGTTAAAAGCTTTAAAAAAACCTGCAAAATAACCAATTAAAATGACAAAGAAAATAGGAATTAAGATAATAAAGATATGACCTGTAGCCATGATGTCGCCTCCAATAAAGATGTCCGCCAAAAATGGCGGACATCAGTTAAATAATCACTTTGCTTACAGCAAGTATAAATTTTGATGTTGTTCGCTATTTTTAAACCAGAACGGCTTCCTGTCCATACTGTTTGATGGGTTTATATTTGCATTCCCACATGGATTCCCGAACCGCTTGTACGATATCATCCGGCTGATGACGCGCTACTCCATCTTGAACGGCTGCCTTGGCGACGGCCACTGCTACAGCTTCAGATACTTCTCGCAGTTCGTTGATTTTTGGCAGCAGGGAAGCACCAGGCTGTGACAAATCAACCATTTGAGCTACTGCATGGGCAGCTGCTGCAAACATGCTATCTGTTATAATTTTGGATTTTACTACGATTGCTCCAAGACCAAGACCCGGGAATACAAAAGCATTGTTGGATTGTCCAATCTCAAACGTAATATTGTTGTAGATTACCGGCTCAAAAGGACTTCCTGTTGCAATAAGGGCTTTTCCATCCGTCCAGTGGATCAGGTCTTCAGGAGTTGCCTCCGCCAGAGGAGTCGGATTGGACATTGGCATAATAATAGGGCGTTCTGTATGCTTGGCCATCTCTTTCACGATTTCCTCACTAAATGCTCCAGCAACACCGGAAGTTCCGATCATAATCGTCGGTTTCACGCGGCGAATAACTTCAAGCAGAGGGATTTTGCCATCTTCAGCTTGTTCCCAGTCACGGCATTCGGCGGCATCACGCACATAAGGGACCTGGAATGGGAGAAGTCCTTCCGTTTCATTGGTAAGCAGGCCACGGTAATCATATGCCCAGAAGTTACGTCTTGCTTCAGCTTCTGACAATCCTTCCAGCATCATGGCCGCACTAATTTGGTCTGCATTGCCGATTCCGGCAGCTCCTGGACCAAACACTAAAACCCGATGCTTGCTCAGAGGGATTCCGGACAATTGGACACCAGACATCACACCTGCAAGTGTAACTGCACCGGTGCCTTGAATGTCATCATTAAACGTCAAAATATGATTTCCGTACTTATTAATAATATTGCGAGCATTGACGTTACCTAGATCTTCCCAGTGCAGCAGTGCGTTCGGGAAAGAAGAAAGTGCCGCTTGAACATAAGTATCAATAAATTGATCATATTGTTCTCCACGTACACGCTTATGACGATTCCCCATGTATAAAGGATCTTCTAACAGCTTTTCGTTGTTTGTACCTGCATCCAGCACAACGGCCAGTACCCGGCTAGGATCAATACCAGCAGCGGCTGTATATACAGCAAGCTTACCAATAGAGATGTTAATACCGCCAACTCCCCAGTCCCCAATTCCCAAAATACTTTCGGAATCTGTAGCTACGATCAGGTCGATATCATCAGGGCCCAAGTTCAAATTTTTAAAAGCTTCTTTGATGCCAGCAAGATTATCAATAGATAGATACATACCGCCCGGTTTATGATATTCATGACTGTATTCCTGAATAGCCTGACCGACTGTTGGTGTATAGACAATCGGAAGCATCTCGCTCAAGTGCTCGGAAAGCAAACGATAATAAAGGACAGTATTCCGATTAAAAAGATCATTTAATGCAACGTTTTTACGTAAATTATCCGGTTGGCTTTGAAATTGCTCATACACCCGTTGAACTTGTTCTTCAATCGTGAGTATGGTAGGAGGAAGGAGGCCGTCAAGTCCGAGCTGCTGACGTTCTTCCAGCGTAAAAGCCACTCCTTTGTTCAGCAGTGGGTTGGCAAGAAGATCTTTTCCGGTTAATTTGGTTTCGATCGTTCCATCTTCCGTAACATGAAAAGCACGCATTTCCAATTCCTTCTTTCTAAAAAAATACATTCGGTTAATCCTTGAACAATTCGTGAACAAGTATACGCCTTATTTTAAACCAAGTGAACAAGTATGTTGTGTGAAAAATGGTTATATAAGTGTTTACATAAGAAAAAATATGAAAATGAAAGCGATTTTCAATGATTTTCAACTGAAAAATTCATTTAATTTTCATAATTTTTTCGGTAAATATTCATTAAATGTGACTTTTTTCATAGCTTTTATGATTTGGTTGAATATATATACGAGGGGATAGCTTAACTCCTTTTTCTATAAATGAAGTTAAGCTATTTTTTATTATAAGGGATAATTGAGGCTTAAAATCTAAATGTTTTGTGGCTGTCTATTTCGTGGATAGTCAGATATTTAATTCTCCGATTCGGTTAACGGCTTCATTAGCGCCTGGAACAGAGCGTTGCATCCAGCTGTTGCGCCATTTCAATTGCATGATAATGACGAGGACAAAAGCACAGAATGTGATCAGACTTAGACAGATGAAGCCAGGCATGTAAGAACCCGTTAATTTGTACAGATGGCCCAGAATAAGGGGAAGACAGTATCCGCCTATGCCACCAGCAGCGCCGACGATGCCGGTCATAAGCCCGATTTCGTTGCCGAATCGCTGCGGCACAAGCTGGAATACGGAGCCGTTGCCAGCCCCAAGGCACATCATGCCTACGAACAGCAGAACTACGACTACGGCAAGTGGTGGCAAAAATGCAATGCTGGCGAGCATCATCCCGGCCCCGGCATACAAATACATTAACATGCGAGAACCACCAATTCGATCAGACAAAAAGCCGCCTACAGGACGAAAGAAGCTTCCGGCAATAACACAAACGGTCGCAAAATCAGCGGCATGCACCGCAGAGAGGCCGTATTGGGTATTGAAGAAAATGGTCAAATAATTAGAAAGGCCGACGAACCCGCCGAACGTCACGCAATAAAAGGCACAGAACACCCAGGCATCCCTCTGTTTGAGCACCGAAGCATATTGCGCCAGACTTTTTGGTGCTGGGCGATGAGGGCTGTTGCGGGCAAAAATACTGAACAGAACAAAGACGATGAAAATTGGGATAATGGCCAATCCAAACACGACCTCCCAACTGCCAAAATGCTGGGCAATGCGGTTGGCAAACAAAGTTGCGAGGACGGTCCCACTGTTGCCAGCTCCGGCAATTCCCATGGCCAGACCTTGATGCTCTTTAGGGTACCATTGGCCAGCCAACGGTAGTGCAGCTGCAAATGAGGCGCCGGCCACACCCAGAAGCAGGGCGACAGTGTACAACTGTTCCAGCGAATCAACCCACAGCCAGCCGAGCAGGAGAGGAATGATCGTGACAAGCATACCGATCTGTCCCGTGAGCTTCGGACCGATATAATCTGACATGAATCCAAGCACGAGTCGCAACAGAGAGCCGCTGAGTATCGGGAGAGCGACAAGGTTGGCTTTTTGTACAGGGTCCATTGGATAATCATTAGCAATGACAACGACCAACGGTCCAATCATTCCCCATATCATAAAGCTAATATCAAAATACAAAAAAGAGCCAAAAAGGGTGGGCTTGTGTCCGCTGTGCCAGAAACTTTTTTTCTTCATTCTCCATCTCTCCTGTTCTATTGTTGTTTGCAGAGCTCAGGCCTCAGTCTTCTGTTGAACATAAAAAAGCCGCAAATTGTTCCGACATTGGTATCTGGGAACGCTTTGCGGCTTCATTGCCGTGTTTGACACACCTCATTGTGTGTCGCTTGGGTATGATCACATTATTGTAGTGATTTTAACTCAAATTATAAAAAGACATTCTGATTGTGTCAATATATATTACATTAAAATTATGATGAATTAAAAATTTAGATTTAAACACAGGTATCATGTATTAAATATTGACATAGAACTCACAATTAAGTAATCTTAAGTACATATCGGTACAACGATGTGCCGACATTTACGGCAACGGTGCCCTTTTCCATCGAATGGAGAAGGGCTTTTTCTGTCTTATTTTAGTTCGGAGAATGGGGCTGGATTAATTATGACAAAAAGACTGGTCGTCATCGGTAATGGTATGGCAGGCATCAAATGTGTGGAGGAAATTCTCAGTCTGGAGCCGAACCTTTTCCGAATCACAATATTTGGTGCGGAACCGCGGCCCGGGTACAACCGTGTGCTCCTGTCCAAAATGCTCCAGGAGGAGAGCTCGTTCCAACATATCGTTACCCATAACTGGGACTGGTATGAAGAAAATGGGGTAAAGTTGCAAGCTGGTGAACGTGTGTGTCGTATTGATGTAGCAACCAGTATGGTGGAAACGGTATCCGGCATTCAAGAGCCCTATGACATTCTCATACTGGCAACTGGCTCTTTGCCTTTCATTCCTCCCATTCCCGGAGTCCGAAAAGAGGGAGTAATCGCTTTTCGTGATGTAAATGACTGTGAAACCATGGCCAGATATGCCAAAACGTACCGCAAGGCCACCGTCATCGGAGGAGGGCTATTGGGACTTGAGGCTGCTCAAGGCTTGCTAAATCTGGGGATGGAAACTGACGTTGTTCATAATGCGCAGTATCTGATGAATCGTCAGCTTGACCATACTGCGGCTGTGCTTTTACAACGGCGGTTGGAGCAGCAGGGCATGCGGTTTCATTTGGCGAAGGATACGGTCAATATTATAGGCCGCAATCGGGCACAAGGATTGATGTTTGCGGACGGGAACAGATTGGAAACAGACTTGGTCGTGCTGGCGGTTGGTATCCGGCCCAATATCGCTTTGGCTCAGGACAGTGGTCTGACAGTAAACCGTGCCATTGTCGTGGACGATTATATGCGCACGAGTATTCCTGGTGTTTACGCAGTTGGCGAATGTGCTGAGCACCGCGGGATTTCATATGGGTTGGTGGCGCCGCTATATGAGCAGGGCAAAGTGCTAGCAGAGGTGATTTGTGGTCGTGAAACGGCTCCTTATGAAGGAACGGTTCCCTATGCGCAGCTCAAGGTTGCGGGAATTCATGTGTTTTCGGCAGGAGACATTCGTGAAGAGGGAAGCGAGATTGCAATCATGGAGTATAACGGTATGCAGGAGATTTACAAAAAAGTGATGATGCGCGCCGGCGCTGTCACTGGAGCTATTTTGTTCGGGGATACGGCGGAAAGCACCTCTTTGCTTGGAATGGTACGCCGCGGTGTGCCAGCTACAGAGCTTACATTCCAGAATAACAGCAAAAGCAGAGCAGAGGATGCTGCGGAAGCACTGCCCGAAGGAGAGACGGTATGCGCATGCAATGGTGTGAGCAAGGGTGATATTTTGCGAGCAATCGCCACGGATAAGTTGAAAACGGTCGAAGAGGTGAAGAGTCGGACCAAAGCGTCCGGCTCCTGCGGTGGCTGCCGGCCGCTAGTGGCTGCACTGGTCAAAAATGCTTTGTCCCGAGCGGCAGCTTCTGGACCTGTGGTTACTCCGACTGCTCAAGAGGTTGTCCCTGTGTGTGGTTGTACACATTATGATCATGATTCTCTAAAGAAAGCGATGGCGGATGAAGTCTGTCGAACTCCAGAGGAAGTGGTGTCCCGTCTCGGTTGGACCAGACAGCAGGGGTGTGAATTATGTCGTCCGGCTGTACTTTATTATCTGGAAACTCTAGGTTTACGGAATGGATCTGCAACAAATCAACTGGGAACAGGCGTTGCGATTCAGTCCACCGTACCATACGGAGGGGAAGGGGAAGTGGGTTCTGTTGGCCTAAGTTTTACAAATTTGAATGCAGAGCATCGGGATTTTGTTGACCCTGCCCCGATGGATCAGGCTTTTGGTGGAGTGATCTGGTTAAGAGAGCGGCTGACGGCAGTATGGGGCAGTCTTTCATTACCGTCACCAGTTGCGGTTGCTGTTAGTCCGGGTTCAGAGTATCCCGGTGGCGTGCTTGTCCATGACATTGGAATCTCCCAATCACCAGCAGGTTGGGAGGTTTATGCTGGTGGTCATGCAGGGCATCCGGTTCGTCAGGGATTGCTGCTTGGATTGGAGGAGAATCTGGAAGAAGTGGTGCTGATGGTCGTAACCTGCTTGCAAATATATAGGCATAGTGCTAGGTATGGGGAAAAAATGTGGGAATGGATTGAACGGACTGGCGTTCTAGCGCTGCGGGAAAGTGTGCTCGACGCTACTCTGCGAAGTGAGCTGTTCGGTGACCTGCGGTCCACCATGCTGACAGGTTAACGGGTTGGATGGTAATTGTAGCGATAGATTAGTATGCGAAGATAATAACATTGCGGCGAGTGGAGAGGGAAGGTGACTTTTATGTGTCAGTCAGGAGAAAACAAACTGGAAGCCGGTCAATACGTCCTCCCTGTGGTGGAGACACAGTGCCCATTTTGCAGCGTGCAATGTAAGATGACCGTTAGTACGGAAACAGAGACACTCGCGGGTATCGTTCGAACGGTGTTTAAAGCGGAGGGGAAACCTAACGCAGCCTCGCAAGGCAGGTTGTGCATCAAGGGGATGAATGCGCATCAGCATGCAACTCATGCGGAAAGGCTGACACAGCCCCTTCTGCGCAAAGAGGGCAAGCTTGTTCCCGTCCAATGGGGAGAGGCGATGGATGCTGTAACTAGCAGTTTTTCTTCGCTGATGTCCACGCAGGGTCCTGATGGAATCGGTATTTATGGCGGAGGCTCGCTGTCGAACGAAACGGCTTATTTACTCGGGAAATTTGCCAGAGTGGCTATAGGTACACGCTATATCGATTATAACGGGCGCTTTTGCATGTCGGCAGCAGCATCTGCTGGTAGCAAAGTGTTTGGTGTTGACCGCGGACTGACCTGCAGGCTGGCTGATATTCCGTTGGCTCGTTGTATTGTGCTTGCAGGTACGAATATCGCTGAATGTCAGCCAACGTTAATGCCTTATTTTCACCAAGCGAAGGAAAATGGTGCGTTTATCATCGTAATTGACCCGCGCGCGACTCCCACAGCGGCAATAGCCGATCTGCACCTGCAAATCAGACCAGGTACGGATGCTGTGCTGGCCAATGCCATGCTAAAGGTCATCGTGGATAAGGGATTGGTTAATGAAGAATTTATCCGTAATCGGACCAACGGCTATGACCAGCTATTGATTCATTTGAATGGGCTGGATCTGAACGAATCGGCTGCGTTGTGCGGAATTGAGGCAGAAATGATCCGGCAGGCAGCACATGTCTTTGGCGGTGTGGAGGCTGGCATCGTCTTTACGGCCAGGGGTGTCGAACAGCAGACAGATGGGCATATGGCGGTGCGTGCATTTCTTAATCTCGTGCTGGCCACCGGAAAGATTGGAAGAGAAGGGTGTGGGTATGGTGCCATCACAGGTCAGGGAAACGGGCAAGGGGGGCGAGAGCACGGTCAAAAGGCTGACCAGCTTCCTGGCTACAGATCGATTGAGAATGAAGAAGACCGAGCCTATGTTGCTTCCGTTTGGGGAGTTGAACCAAGCAGTTTGCCGGGAAAAGGAGTGTCGGCCTATGAAATGATGGAGCTTGTGAATCAGGGAGAAATTCAAGCGCTATTCGTGATGGGCTCTAATCCTGTTGTATCTAACCCGAATGCACGGTTGGTGGAGGACGCGCTCAAAAAGCTGGATTTGTTGGTTGTGGCGGATATGTTTCTCACTGAAACCGCGCGGCTAGCCGACGTTGTTTTGCCTGTGACGTCATATTTGGAGAATACGGGGACGATGACTAATCTGGAAGGCCGTGTTTTGCTGCGGGAAGCGGTGCGTCTAGCGCCGGGCGAAGCTAGAGATGACTGGAGCATTTTATGCCAGATAGCTGCAAGGCTGAACAAGGGGAGGCACTTCGCATATAAGGATACAGAGGATATCTTTGAAGAACTGCGTCTCGCTAGCCGAGGGGGACTTGCTGATTATTACGGGATCACTTATGACAGGCTGCGTCGCGAGGAAGGGGTGTATTGGCCATGCCCATCTACGGATGAAGCTGGTACGGATACGATGTTTCGGGAAAGCTTTGCTCTTTCCGACCGAAGGGCTGTTTTTACAGTGGTTGAAAGCTGTGGAGCAGGAGAGGAAATATGCGAGGAATACCCGCTTACTTTGACGAATGGCCGTGTGCTGTCTCACTATTTGACTGGGGCGCAAACACGCAGAAGTCCTTCGTTGGCCGCGCGTGAGATTGAGAATTATGTAGAAATTCATCCGCATACAGCGCGGCGCTGGTATATCAGGGACGGGGAGTGGGTGGAAATAACATCCCGGCGCGGCAGTTTCACTGTCCGCAGCCGGATCAAGCCACATATTCGCGAAGACACGCTTTTCGTACCTATGCATTGGGGCGGGGCACAAAATGTAAATCGGGCGACCCGCCCTGACCTTGATCCGTTCTGCCGGATGCCTGGTTTCAAAACGGCTGCTGTACGCATCCGTCCCCTCCGCCTAGCTGTATCTGCAACCAGTGGACACAACAAGGGGTGGTCACAGATCTAGAACAGGAAGGTGTGAGTGCATCTTCTTTTTCCTTGCATAAAAGGTCCGCCCCCCCTTTGCATGAGCATGGGGGCGGACCTTTTTGAGTAGTTCAGTTTATGTCCCGATAAATGTTGGACTGTAGGAGGCGAGTTTTATAAATGAAAATGGGGTTCGGATGTGTTGGCACCTGTTTTTATTTCTTTTCTCAGCATAGCTTCACGCCAGCGGCAGTACAAATTCCAGGCACCCCCGTTTTCTAGCAGTGGTTTGCAGGTGTACAAGCCTTCCTCGATGGAGTCGACTCGCCCTGCAACGAACAGTCGTACTGCGCCATTGAGCAACACTTGATTCGAGAAGGCAGTAGGAGCTGTACCTTGCAGCACCTCCTCTGATATGCGCAGCTGTTCAGCGGGGGTCCAGTTGTGTTCTGGTACTACCGAATCCAGCCCGTACATTTCGGGATCTATAACCTGGAGTGACACCTCGCCGTCAGCAAACAGGTAAGTCCGGGTCGGTCGATCGATGAACAGGTCCTCCGATCCTTCGCTCCCCTGGATGATCAAAGCCCTGCGATAATTTAGATTCTGCATGACTTTCGCCGTCTTGTCGAATACGGTGTTGTGGAAAACACCAAATACAATATGCGGGGAGGAACCATAATCGACCAGTTTCTCGGCTGTGTTCAGTACTGTGCGAAGCCCCAACTCTTCGCGAATAGGCCGCAGATCCCGCAGGGGCGTGCACCATTGTTCGGAAACGACGAAAAGCACGCCTGTCTGCTTCGCAGCATGGATGGCGGTTTCGTGTGTCATGTCCGCAATCGCTACCCCCATCTCCTGCAACAAAAGTGGGAGTGTAACCCCCCCCATTTGGGAGGGAGGGGGGCACTGCCATGCATCGTTACAGGTATTCCATATGAGGCAAGTAGAAAGGCAGTTGCGAAGGTGGCAATAAATGATGACTTCCTACCGTCGTACGGACCAGCGAAATCAATGCCTTTCTTCATAGGGAAGCGGTGGGAATATTTACGACAGACATTAACGAATGCTTCCAGCTCGGCAACACTCTCCATTTTGATGCGTTCCGCGGCAAAGAAGGCTCCGATTTGAGCAGGGGTTGCCGACCGGGTCATAATCAGTTCGGCGGCAGCTTCGGCTTCGGCATAGCTCAGATCACGCGCGCCTCTTTTGCCGCGTGCGACTTCTTTTAATATTTCAATGATATTCATGTGCAGGCCCCTTTCAGATTTATGCTTTTAGCATTTGCTGTGCTTTCACAATGGAGATGGCCACATCAACGATTCGTTTGCGCTCATTCATCGCTTTTTTACGCAGCAGATCATATGCTTCTGCTTCCGGGATGCCGTTTACTTCGCCAAGTATCCCCTTTGCCATATCAATCCATTTGCGTTCTTCCAGCCGAGCGGTCAGTTGGTTGCGTTCACTTTGCCAATGCTGGCGTTCAAAAAAGCGTTTGGCGCTAAAATGAAGAGCCCAATTCAGCTCATGGGCTGCCATGGAAGGGGTTAGAATACCGTCGACAGTCACATCTTCTTCGCAAGCTTCCGTCGATGACAGCGCTGATGTCGCGCTGCACCACCAGAGCAACGGAATTGCTTTGGTTTGCTCCAACCTGCTGCTCCACATGCTGATTGTGCCGATAGGTATGTTCAGTACGGCCGCATCTGCATTATGGATGAGTTGTTTGATTTCAGATTCATGGCGGCAGGGCAAAGGCAGGTATCCGTTGGATTCTAAAAGGTGCTCAGGTCCTGCCTGCCATGATGGAATGGCGTCTGTCTGCTCGGATGCAGGGTTAGCATGTGAGTGAATTACCAACAAGGAACGCAAGTAGAATCCTCCTCTCTTTAACATGAAGGTTAATTAGCAATGGGGATTATATCCTTTGATAAGAAATATGACATCAGACTTTGTGAGATGGTTCTATCTTCCATCATAATGAAGTGGAAACGGACTTTTAAACCATTTTGGCGTGTTTTGGACTGAAAATCAATCCTAATTTTGTAGAAGAGTGATATTTTATACGTAATGAATATGTTACTTTGTGATAAAATATATTTTTTTCGCGAGATAATGCGTGAGGAATATTGACATGTGATTTGAATCGTTATATATTGGCTACAGTACTTTAAAATCATACTCTGATGGATACAACGGCGTATTCAATGAAACGGCAATGGAGCCTGTTTTCACATGGGGAGGGATGTTTTTGCATCCCCGTATGTGAAGCAGGCTTTTTATGTTTTAAGGATAGAAAATGGAGAGGGAGTGGCCTAATGAACTACATCCAAAAATTAGTGCTGGTTGGCAACGGAATGGCGGGGATACGCACTCTCGAACATTTGCTGAAGATTGCACCAGGAGCTTATGAAATTACGGTATTCGGAGCCGAGCCCCATCCAAACTATAATCGGATCATGCTGTCCTCTGTTCTGGCTGGAGGAGCTGGTTTGCAGGATATTGTCATCAACGATTGGAGTTGGTATGAAGACAATAATATCCGATTGTTTACCGATGATCCTGTCACAGCTATTGATACGGAAAAGCGGCAGGTGACTTCACGATCCGGTGTATGTGTCTCTTATGATTTATTGTTGTTGGCAACAGGTTCTAAAGCTTTCATCCTGCCGCTTCCAGGAGCCGACAAGGACGGTGTGATCGGGTTCCGGGATATCCGTGACTGCGAGACGATGATGGAGACGGCGAAGACGCGCAAAAAGGCGGCCGTCATCGGCGGCGGATTGCTTGGGCTAGAGGCAGCCAGGGGACTGCTCAATTTGGGGATGGACGTTACAGTTATTCATATCAACGGATATATTATGGACCGGCAGTTGGATGAGGCCGCTTCCCTTATGTTACGGCGCGAGCTAGAGGAACAGGGAATGACTTTTCTGGTCAATAAGCGGACGGCGGCTATCACCGGGCGTCATCGCGTGGAAGGGTTGAAGTTTGCTGATGGCAGCGAACTGGAAGCGGATCTGATCGTTATGGCGGTAGGCATCAAACCAGATATTGAACTGGCGATGTCGGCAGGAATTCCCGTAAACCGCGGCATCATCGTAAATGATCACATGGAAACGAATATTCCCGGCATATATGCTGTTGGAGAATGTGCAGAACACCGGGGAATCACATACGGTCTGGTTGCCCCATTATATGAGCAGGGGGGTGTCCTGGCTCAGCGACTCGCAGGAATGGAGACTCCTGGCTACAGTGGTTCCGTTACTTCGACAAGGTTGAAGGTATCGGGTGTCGATGTGTTTTCAGCAGGGAATTACAAGGATGAGCCGGAAACACGATCTCTGCGGTATCAGGATGATATTGGTGGCGTCTACAAAAAAATCGTCATCAAGGAAGAAAAACTGATCGGAGCCGTTCTATTTGGGGATACGTCTGATGGAGCCATGTTGTTTTCTCTGATTAAAAGTGGCGAGTCGGTGGTGGGTCGAGAGAAAGAGTTATTACTTGGTTTTAATCCCGGTCAACCAGAAGGTAGTGGCACCATGATGCTGGAGCAGATGCCTGAAGACGAAATTGTATGCGGATGTAATGGTGTATCCAAGGGTGACATTGGAGAGGCCGTTGCGGCTGGCTGCAAGAGTCTTGGGGAGATTAAGGCCTGCACGAAGGCATCGGCATCATGCGGCGGCTGCAAGCCAGTAGTCGAGGGGCTCTTACAGCTGTACGCAGGTGCAGAAACCGGAGAATCAATTAAAGAGGGGATATGTGGCTGTACATCACTTGATCGGGAAGCGATTATTGATGGGATCCGGGAAATGGGGTTGAAGAGCGTCAAAGAAGTGATGAACGTGCTGGGCTGGAACGAGCCTGAAGGATGCACCAAATGCCGGCCGGCCCTCAATTATTATCTAGGTATGCTGTGGCCACTGGATTATGAGGATGAGAAGGAATCCAGATTCACGAATGAAAGATACCATGCCAATATCCAGAAGGATGGCACCTACTCTGTGGTACCCCGCATTTATGGAGGAGTTACTTCACCTGCCGACCTGAAGAAGATTGCTGATGTCGCGGAGAAATACAATGTGCCTTTGGTTAAATTTACGGGGGGCCAACGTCTTGACTTGCTTGGTGTGAAAAAGGAGGATTTACCGGGAATCTGGTCTGAATTGGATATGCCGTCGGGATATGCATATGGAAAGACATTACGAACGGTCAAGACGTGCGTCGGTAACACTTTTTGTCGCTTCGGCACACAGGATGCTATGGGTATGGGCATCCGGTTGGAAAAGGCATTCGAACGTCTGAATGCGCCATCCAAAGTCAAACTGGCTGTGTCGGGCTGTCCGCGTAACTGCGCAGAAGCGACGATCAAAGACTTGGGTGTTGTCGCTATTGACGGTGGCTGGGGGATCTATATTGGAGGTAATGGCGGTATTAAGGTGCGGGCAGCAGAACTGCTGTGTACTGTAAAAACCGAGGATGAAGTGATGGAATGGACTGGTGCCTATCTGCAGTATTACCGTGAACAGGCGAATTGGAACGAGCGAACAGCACATTGGGTAGAACGGGTAGGCTTAGACTCGATCAAACAGGTACTAGCAAATGCGGAGACGAGGCAGCAACTGGTAAGCAGAATAGAGGAGACGTTAAGCACAACGACTGATCCGTGGCACGAAATCATTCATGACGAAGAGCTGCGCAAAAACTTTGTACAGCTGCCGGAGCTTAAGGCAGTAATGGAATAGGGGGCTTACCAAATGGAGAGCAATACGATAAGCAGTAGAATCAGGATAGCAGATCTGAACGAAATTGACCGACGTGGGGCAAGAACAGTTCGCATTCATAATGCAGAGATAGCCGTATTTCGCCTTAGTGACGGCAGCGTGCGTGCGATTGAGAACCGTTGTCCACACAAAGGGGGGCGGTTATCCGAAGGAATGGTATGTGGGTCGGTGGTTCATTGTCCGCTTCATGACTGGAAAGTCGACCTGTCTACTGGCCAGGTGAGAGAGCCGGATACTGGATGTGTGACCACTTATCCCACAGAGATTGACAGTGAGAGTGGAGCTGTTTATATCGTAATCTAGGGGTTCCGTGTATATTGTGCTTGGGGCTGGACTATTTGTTCTTCTATATAATAGAAGAGATACGTATTGCCGAACAATTCTCTAGAATTCAATCTTGCTGAAAAAAGAGATATTGCTGCTTAAGTGTAGTGTTAGAGTATATAAAAAAGTCAACCTTATTTCCGGTTGGCTTTTTTGTCGCTTAAATCTTAAACAATGACCAGTTTCTCGTCTCGGCACCATTTGCTTTATCTTCAAACAAACAAAAAAAGCCTTGAAAATCAAGGCTTCTGACGAATAGGACGGATGGGGATCGAACCCATGACCCTTACCCTGTCAAGATAATGCTCTCCCGCTGAGCTACCGTCCTGTAGTTACTAGATAATATCATGTATTAACCATATATGTAAAGTGAAAAAATAGAAATCAGCCTGTACTTCATGACTATTTATATATATAATTCAAATTTAGCGAGTTTACATTTGAAATTAAGGATAGGAGGAACAAATGATGGCCGCAGAAATTATAACTGTAACAACAGAAGAGCAACTGCAGAAGGCAATATCGATCCGTACCAAAGTGTTTGTCGAAGAGCAAAAGGTTCCTCTAGATCTTGAAATTGATCATTATGACAAGCTGGGAGATACCGCCCATCATTTGCTAATTTGTGAACATGGGGAAATGGTGGCTACTGGTCGGTTGACATATTATGATGAGGATACAGCTAAAATGCAACGTATTGCCGTTCTCAAAGAGCATCGTGCAGCAGGTTATGGACGTGTATTACTACTAGCACTGGAGGAACGTGCACGTGAACTTGGGCTGAGATACTCGTTGTTAGATGCTCAATGTCAAGCTGAGAAGTTTTACGAAAAGCTTGGCTATGAAACGATCTCCGATGAACCTTTTGATGATGCGGGAATACCGCACATACGTATGCGTAAAAAGTTGTAGTCGAGGCACAGAGTGTATACAAAGCTGTGCATTGCGCATGCTAGTAAAGTTCCTCCACTATACTATGGATAAGGAGCGATGCAGCATGGCTAATACAGAACGAGAACAAATTACGGCAGTACGTAAAAACGGGGATGGCGATCTTACGTCATTTCAAACATCTACTGGACGGATTTTGGATTATAGCCAAGCGTTGAACGAGATTGAAGCTGGCTCCATTGCAGGCGTCAACGTGTTCAAGGCCAAGGATGGAAGCAAACGAATTCGAGGGGATGCCGATGGAGACCCTTCTAATAACCTGGATCAACTGCCGTTGTTCTGACTTTGGCTCACAACATTAAGTTCCAATCTTATCATTGTATACAAAAAATATGCAGCAAGCCGCCAGGCTATCCTTTGTAGGAAAGCCTGGCGGCTTTTTGTTCATTGTTCAAGCTTCCTTTAGCTCGGTCACTCTGCTCGTTCCAATTCTGCTAGCGGATATACTCGTTGCTGCTCCAGAAAGGACATAATCCCTGCCTTATCTCTAAATTGTTCCATATCGTCACTATAGTGCATCAGATGAATTTGTTCTTGAAGAGGTGTTGTCAAGCTTAGCAGCTCATCTAACGTTGTATGGACTTCTCCAGCGCCTTGTAATTGAACCTCATGTAAAATGCTCCGACATCCCCGTTCATGCACCAGATGATGAAGTAAATCGGGATCAAAAACCAT
The DNA here is from genome assembly GCF_056099025.1 of Paenibacillus sp. TSM33. Classification (NCBI taxonomy): domain Bacteria; kingdom Bacillati; phylum Bacillota; class Bacilli; order Caryophanales; family Paenibacillaceae; genus Paenibacillus; species Paenibacillus sp. TSM33. The sequence goes on along the minus strand of NZ_JBLZXB010000017.1, from coordinate 757,557 downwards.
GTCCGCACTATAGAAAAGACGATCATTTATGAACAAAGAGTAACTGTTTTTACCAGGAATATGCCGTGTAGGGATCAGTTCTACCTGGATACCCGCTACTAAGGTGGTGGGTACGCCAGGGGTTATGACATTTACCTCAAATACATCCTCAAGCTTGTCAATCATACCTTGCTGTGACATGCCGCCCTTGAGCGTATGCTCCCATAAAGGGTGGATTAATGGTTCGGCGATATAAAGCAGAGGTTTACGACGATGGAGGATATTCATTTGAAAACCGAATTCCTCTAGGCCTCCGACATGATCTGCGTGAATATGTGTAATTAAAATAGCGTCAATATCAGGCAAAGGGACACCCATCTGGTGTAATGCTAGAGATGCGGTTGTACCGCAATCGATCAGCAGCTTGCCTTCCCCGCTATCCAGCAGCGCGTTGTTGTTGTAATAATGCTTGGCAAAGGCGCTACCTGTACCAAGCATTTGTATCGTTAGGCCCATTATGGATTCACCCTCCAGACGATGTGTAATAAGACAATCTACAATCGTATTTTAACATCTAGGCTGCGGGAACTAAAGATTTGGCTCCTTATGTAAAAACTTTGGACAATTTGTGAAACACAGCGCAACTTGTGCGGCTGAGCTAGGTATAAATGTACGACAGATGGTTTTTAACAGATAACGATGGAGGGATATGTAGTATGAAATGGAGAAAAGTGATGGCCCTAGTGATGGCCTTTTCAATAATGGGAGGGACCGTCATTTCGGCGGAGTCCGCCAAGGACCAAGTGCAGTTGATTATTAACGGAGAAGTGTCAAAAGATGGAGCAGTTGTCATTGATGGGAAAACTTATGTGCCTATCCGTGATTTTAATGGACTTGTAAATTTTGATCCCTCTGGTGGGAAAGTTGTTTTCGATCAGCCAAACGTGCATATGTTCCTGTTCAAGGGAGATACTGTGTTTGGTAACGTGAATAAAGGTAACAAAGTGAAGTTTAATGTTTTCAGCCAAATTGATACCCTGAAAACAGATATCTCCGGAGTAAAAGTAGCGATTACCGACCCTTCGGGCAATGTAAAGGATATTCAGTCCCAAGATATCAAAGGAGCGCAAAAGGATAACTTCTGGTTCCGTACGAATGACTTTACGTATGATTTCAAAACAGCAGGGAACTATCGGGTCGGTTTCTACATTAAAGAAAGTAAAGACGGTAGTTACACACTGGTATCCGAAAAAGTCATTACAGCGATAAATTAGGCATACCACAAATTGACCTGCACTCTTGATCATGTTACGATACGAGGGAAAATAAAACAATTTGAAGGTAGGTATTTCCATGAGTGATCACAAACATGAACACGGTGAAGCCTGCAACCACGATCATGACCACGAACATGAAGAAATGGTTCTTACGCTAACTGATGAAAATGGCAAAGATGTAGAAATGGTGCTGGTAGAGACCTTTGACGTAGAAGATCACGTGTATGCTCTGTTGCTTGAGCGTGGCAATCCTGAAGCGGATGGTATCATTCTTCGTATGGAAGAAGAAAACGAAGAAATGGTGCTTTACAATATTGAGGACGAAGATGAGTGGAAGCGTGTAGAAGCAGCTTATAGCGAGCTTGTTGCCCAATACGAATAAGATTGGATACAGCAGTTGCTCTTGCTCTTCAAAACACTAGAAAAGCCCCCAAATGGGGGCTTTTTTTGTTGACCATCAACTTTTTTTTGCATGCAGATGCTAACAGATCATTGTTTAAGAAATAGCGTCAGTTTCAACGATAACCTTCACCTGATGTACCGTTCGATCCTCAGGTCCTTTAACAGGCAGGCCTACTTCCACATGATCTACAATATAATCAATATTGTCCTGCGAAATAACTTCGCCCGGCAATAGGATTGGGATGCCCGGTGGATATACATAAATGAATTCTGCAATGATACGGCCAGCAGATTCCTTGAAGGGTACGATTTCCGTATCTCCGTAAAAAGCGTCTCTCGGAATGAGGGAGAGCTGTGGTATATCCGGTATCTTTACAACCAGCTCATGCTGCTGACCTGTGGAATAGTGCAGTGAAGCCAGCTCTCGCAGAGCTTTCAATAAAATGTCAATTTCCTCTTTGGTATCACCAGGGGTTACCAAACAGAGAATATTGTACATATCGCTAAGCTCAACCTCAATATTGTAGTGATCTCTCAGCCAATTTTCCACATCATATCCGGTAAGGCCTAAATGGCGAATATGAACTGTCACTTTCGTCGGATCATAATCATAGGTAGCTTCCGTGCCGAGAATTTCGCTGCCAAAGCAATATAGCCCTTCGATTTTGTTAACCTCTGCACGGCAATATTCAGCTAATTCCAGAGCACGTTGTGCGATTTCATGGCCGTTAAGAGCCAGATTGCGTCGGGATGTGTCCAACGAAGCCAGCAGGATATACGAAGTAGACGTCGTTGTCAGCATACTGAAAATAGTTTGTACACGCTGCGGATTAACGAATCCGTTTTTTGTATTTACGTTTAGAATCGAGCTTTGAGTCAAAGAACCACCCAGCTTGTGGACGCTTGTAGCTGACATGTCTGCCCCCGCCTCCATGGCGGACATCGGCAAATCTGCGTGAAAATGAATCAGTACTCCGTGAGCCTCATCGACCAGGACCGGCACATTATAGCTGTGAGCGAGATCTACAATTTCCTTCAAATCGGCGCACACACCGTAATATGTCGGGTTGATGACAAGGACGCCCTTGGCGTCAGGGTGACGTTCCAATGCCCGGCGTACGGACTTGGTTGTAACCCCGTGGTGAATACCGAGATTCTCATCACTGACCGGAGAAATGAATACCGGCTTCGCACCAGCGAAGATAATGGCAGACATTATGGATTTGTGTATATTTCGGGGTACAATAATTTTATCACCTGGCATGCAAATGGACATGATCATAGTGATAATGGCTCCGCTTGTCCCCTGTACACTGTAATAAGTATAATCAGCTCCGAAGGCTTCTGCTGCAAGCTTTTGAGCTTCTTCAATAACACCTGATGGCTGATGCAGATCGTCCAATGGAGCGATGTTGATCATATCTATGGAAAAAGCATTATCCCCCATAAATTCGCGAAATTCCCGATCTGCCCCCACTCCCTTTTTATGACCTGGGATGTGAAATTGAACCGGGTTGCTCTGAGCATGCTTTTTCAAAGCAGTAAAAAGCGGGGTGTTGCTTTGATTCATTAGTGTTGTCACAACCTTTCATGCAGGATTTCGACAATCCTGTGCAATTGATAATAGAACAAAATTGAGTATAGCAGTTTGAAGTAGGAATGCAAGCGATTGAAGGCGCATTTATTTGCGAAAGAGTGGAGCAGGCGGAGAACCCCGAGTGTATAGACAAAAAACGAAGGTGGAGGATGTGGGATAGATGAAGCAAATAAGACGAAAAAAAGCTTCGCAGCGGCTGTGGACTCCTTTTTTCGCCAAATTATGGATACTGGTGTTTTTGGTCGAATTTATGAAGGGATCTCTTCTGGTATCCATCCTGCCGGTATATATGGGAGAAACGTTGGGGCTGTCGGCCGGAATTATCGGTTTAGCCTTTTCGCTTCAGTATTTCGGAGACAATGCATTCCGGGCACCGGCGGGCTGGATGGCTGAACGGCTCGGTTACCGTGGAACGATGTCAACCGCGTTGTTGTTTACACTTGTAGCAATCATTATGCTAAGCGCACTGACAGAACCTGTGTGGCTCGTCATCGCGTGTCTGCTGCTAGGACTGGGGACATCTCCACTCTGGCCTTGTGTGATGACTGGAACGACTGAAATGTCCGGGCCAAATAACAATAACGGTGCAGCGATGGGGACACTGGAAATTGCGTCCATGGGCGGAACGGGCTTCGGTCCACTCGTTATGAACTTTGCCATATCCCACTATGGACACTCTTACGGTATGGTGTTCATGATGTTGATAGGATGCAGTATTGTATTGCTGCTGGTTGCTCTTATGCTACCTGGAACGAACAGGTCTGCTGGTAAAGGTGACCTTGAACAGAGCGCTCTCATATCTTCGGGTAGGAACTCTAAGCAGAAGCGGCAAGTGTTAAGAGGTATCCAGGAGACGATCAGCACGCTCAAAACAAAGCTTAATGTGAATCCGCTAATTTACCCTGCGCTGTTTTTGCAGTCCTTTGTTATCGGTTTGATCAGCCCTGTGCTAACGCTGTACGCGCGGACGGATCTTGGAATTTCACCGAACCTGTATAGCGTGCTTCTGATTGCCGGCGGTGGGGTGACTGTGCTGGCATTGGTCCCTTGCGGCAAGCTGGTGGATCGCCTTGGCACCAAGTATTTTTTGCACATCGGATTTTTGCTTGCCGGAACCACGCTATTTTTCTTTTCAACAGTACAGACCATTCCACTTGTGTTTGTATCCGTAGCAATTATTGGCTTGGGATATGCGCTCATTTTGCCTGCATGGAACACGTTTCTTGCCCAACTGATTCCGGAAAGTGAGCGTGCAACGGTATGGGGCTTTTTTTTAACACTCCAAGGCTCTGGCATGGTTATTGGTCCGCTCGTTTCAGGAGTGCTATGGGACCGTGCTGGACACACAGCTCCATTTATCATCAGTGGGATTGTGATGCTGCTCATGTTTGGCTGCCATCTGGCTTTGGCGCGCAATCCGCGGAGAAAAACTGTTGGTAAGGCTTGAAAGGTACTCTCAAAAGCGGGTCAGGGCCGCATTTGGGAGCTATTCCTTTGAAAAAGACATCCGGTACAGTGGCAGCAAATGCTCAAAGGTGGAACGCACCGTTTGCAGTAACGCAGCTCCGTCACTGGCAAGAGGGTCATTACGATCAATGCGGAGCCCGCACATGACCTCGGCTTTTTTCACCTGCTGCAGCTTGTTAATGATGGTTTGAAACTCTTCAGTGTCCATTTGCTGCTGTTCTGTACCTTCTGGAGCCATATGATCCATGGACCAGTAAAAATGACCCGGTAGGTTAGAGCGCACATCGCTCAGGTTGGCTTCAAGCGCCTGGGCAAACGTGATTTTATTCGGACTTTCATAAATGACTGCGAATATGACGAATATATGGGAAGCGAACATACCTACCTCAAAATGCGGCAACGCCTTATACCCGCGTTTATTTGCCGCCCAGGCTACCCATGTATCGATCGGGGGATTGACCTTGCGTCGTGCATGCTTGGCAACGTGAACGTGCATAGGCTCCCCGCATAAGTCCGTCAGGAAGGGAGCTAGCTCCTCGCCAATCGCCTCCAACTTGGGCCGAACCTGTTGAATCAGCACCTCCATACGAGGCTCCAGTCCCGGTATTTCAAAAACATCAAAGTCCTTTGCTGTAAATCCACTAAATGTCATTCCTATTCCTCCTGTATCTAGGCTAAGCCATATCGTGTGGCGTAATATGTCCGATTATAGCATAATGTCAGCGGGCTTGACCGACTTTGAGCCGGGCTCGGTACAAGCATATAAGGCAAAAGTAGGATTGTGCGTTGTTACTCATAAAAATAGGTCAAATAACCAAGTACCCTTACATAAAATGAAGTATAAAATAGAGCAAGGGAAGATCAAGCGGGAAAGCCGCAGGCTTGCTGTAGCCGGACTTCTTGAATCGGACTTGAAAAAGGAGGGAATGCCGTGAACAAGGGCTGTGAGGTAGAATATTGCAATCTAGAGCTCCGGTTTAGCCGTCGGCATATCCATAATCTGATCAAGGATTTGATATCGGAAGGGTATTCGCTGTACTGGAGCGAGGATGAGTCGTATCTGGTTTTGTCGGTGAGAACCGGGCGCAAGCTGGTGAAGCTCCGTTTTCAACAATTGCGCACAGGACACTACAAGCTGGCTGGAGATTATGTAATCCGCGATGCCAAGCTGGCTGAGTGGCTGGAGAAGCTGATTGGAAGCACCAGAGGTCATGCCATTGTCAAAAGAGTCAAGGATCATCATATTTTGGTGGAGAATATTTTGTTCGGCGAGGTCATTCGTCTGGTCGAGGTTACTGGCTTTAAGCAGCGTGTCATTTATCAGAAGGGACCGGTGCTGTCTGCTCAGGAAATGGAGGATATGTACGCTTCCAATGAAGGGGAAACCCGGCTGCTGCTGCTTAAGATGGAAGTAGACGATGAATTGGAGAAGCTGTTCACAGCAATGACGGAGAAAGATACGATTAAAATCGAGAATGGCCATAAACGCCTGCAAACGCTATCTCACCAACTGCTGATGATGGAAGCGTAGTACATCGGAACACCTCATGCAAATGGGGTGTTTTGATCTGCGATTAGACAGGGGTTCACTTCTGACACTAAAAACGTTAAAATAGAAGTGCACGTGTTCCGATTCACATAAAGTGTAATGCGGTAAAGCGGCGATATAGAACACAAAATATGTTGCAAAGGATGAGGAACCAGATGGCAAAACAGCAAATTGGTGTGATCGGCCTGGCGGTAATGGGTAAAAACTTGGCCCTTAATATTGAGAGCAGAGGCTTCACCGTTTCGGTTTTTAACCGCTCTCCAGAAAAAACGCACGATCTTATCAAAGAAGCAGAAGGTAAAAAACTGACGGGTACTTTCTCCATTGAAGAATTTGTGAACTCACTGGAATCACCCCGTAAAATCCTGATCATGGTTCAAGCTGGTAAAGCTACAGATGCCACGATTGAACAGCTTGTGCCTCATCTGGACAAGGGCGACATTATTATAGACGGAGGCAATGCCTACTTCCCTGATACACAGCGCCGCAGCAAGGAGCTGGAGGAAAAAGGACTTCGCTTTATTGGTACAGGCGTATCCGGTGGTGAAGAAGGTGCCTTGAATGGTCCTGCTATTATGCCGGGTGGACAAGAAAGTGCCTACAAATTGGTAGAACCGATTCTGACTGCAATCTCTGCTAAAGTGGAAGGCGACCCATGCTGTACATATATCGGTCCCGACGGTGCTGGTCACTATGTAAAAATGGTGCACAACGGTATCGAGTACGGCGACATGCAATTGATTGGTGAAGCATATCACTTGCTGAAATCTGTCCTGAATGTGAATGCAGAAGAGCTTCATGAAATCTTTACAGAATGGAATAAAGGTGAATTGGACAGCTACCTGATTGAAATTACAGCTGACATCTTCTCCCAGTATGATGCTGAAACAGGCAAGCCTATGGTAGATGTGATCTTGGACGCTGCAGGTCAAAAAGGTACTGGTAAATGGACAAGCCAAAGCGCGCTGGATCTGGGTGTGCCATTGTCCATGATTACCGAGTCCGTATTCTCCCGTTTCTTGTCTGCTATGAAAGATGAGCGTATTGCGGCAAGTAAAGTGCTGAGCGGTCCTAAAGCTGCATCCTTCAGCGGCGACAAAAAAGAATTTATCGAAAGTGTACGTAAAGCACTGTTCGCAAGTAAAATTGTGTCTTATGCTCAAGGTTTCGCTCAAATGCGTGCAGCTTCCGATGAATATGGTTGGGATTTGAAATACGGAAAAATTGCAATGATCTTCCGCGGTGGTTGCATTATCCGTTCGCAATTCCTGCAAAATATCAAGGATGCGTATGACCGTGATCCTGCTTTGAAAAACCTGTTGCTGGACTCTTATTTCAAAAATGTAGTAGAAACGTATCAAGATGCATGGCGTCAAGTGATTTCCGTGGCTGTATCTCAAGGTATTCCAGTGCCTGGCTTCTCCAGCGCGCTTGCTTACTATGACAGCTATCGCACTGAGCGTTTGCCGGCAAACCTGCTGCAAGCGCAACGTGACTACTTTGGTGCACACACATTCAAGCGTGTGGACAAAGAAGGCATATTCCATCATCAATGGTTCTAATGAACTGACGAATGTAAGAATGCAGTATGTAACACAACGGAAGCTTTTCGCCCTATGGGGTGAAAAGCTTCCGTTTTTTTTGATTTGGTATTTTAGATACGATGTTGGATACGCTAAAGGATTGTATAATCTTTTGACGCTATGGTATGATAGAAACACAAAATTTTAATGCTTTACCGCGTCTAAGCTTTGAGCTTAAATAAAAGAGACGGAAGGTTCCCGTCTCTTTTATAGACTAGCTGCTTTACTGCATCTGTGACCATTGCAGCATGCCACCAGTCATATTGGTGCAGCCCTCGTAACCTAGCTGCTGCAAATATTCGCAGGCACGTTCACTGCGATAACCGCTCCGGCAAATAAAGATGATTTCGCCGGTGCGTTCAATTTCCTCAAGGCGGCCCGGAATCTGTCCGAGCGGAATGTGCTTGGCACCTTCAATCATACCTTCCGCTACTTCTTCCGCCTCACGGACGTCGATCAATTGCAACTGCTCTCCTGCTTGCAAGCGTGCGCGAAGCTCAGAAGGTTCAATCAGAGCGATTTGCGTCATGGCTGGACCTCTTTTCTAATGTAAATGGGTACTACTTGTGTTGTTGTCGTGTGAGAAACGTCACACTCTCTATGTATGATAGCGAAGCGATCTCCAAGCTGTCAATTGGCCTAAATCTAAAAATAACTAAAGATTAGTCAATCAAGTTGCTAAACCTCGATAGAGCTAGATGAATATTCCTTATTTTTTAGGTGGAGAAATGAACGTTACAACTTGTATAATTAACGTAAACTAGGATGGTTTGAATCGAAAAGGAGCATGTATAATATGGATGTTATCGTTAGACCTACCCCTACCTTGCAAGGAGAGATTGGGGCTTTATCCTCCAAAAACTACACGACTCGTTATCTGCTCACAGCTGCACTTGCTGATGGGCAAAGTACCATTTATTATCCAGCTCATAGTGAAGACAGTGATGCGATGCGTCGTTGTATTACCGATCTGGGAGCAGTGCTGGAAGAGGATGATGAAAAAATAGTGATTACAGGTTTTGGTAGCCATCCTCAAGCTGTGAAGGAACTGAACGTGGGCAATGCAGGAGCAGTGCTCCGTTTTTTGATGGGAATTGCGTCCCTATGTCCGGATGTTACATTTGTGAATACATATCCCGACTCCTTGGGGAAAAGACCCCATGATGATCTAATTGATGCACTGGGCCAACTGGGGATTAAAGTAGATCATCGTGAAGGCAAGTTGCCAATACGTATTCAGGGTGGTCAGGCGAAGGGCGGTAAAATCCAGGTGTCCGGCTCGGTTAGCTCACAGTATTTAAGCGCTCTGTTGTTCCTTACACCTCTTCTGGAGAAAGACAGTGAAATTGAAGTGCTGCATGATTTGAAATCCAAAGTGGTCATTGGGCAGACGCTGGAGGTATTGCAAGAGGCTGGTATTACCATTCATGCAAGTGATGACTACATGTCTTTCCGTGTACCGGGTCGGCAATCCTATCAGCCACGTACGTATACTGTACAGGGGGATTATCCAGGGAGTGCTGCGGTGCTGGCGGCGGCTGCAGTAACGAATTCCGATGTAACCATCCATCGTCTTAAAGAACAGAGCAAACAGGGAGAACGTGCTATTGTAGACGTGCTGCGTATGATGGAAGTGCCACTGACACATGAGAACGATACCGTTGTCGTAAAGGGGAACGGTCGATTGAAAGCCATCGAGTTTGACGGTGATGCTGCGACAGACGCTGTGCTTGCCATGGTAGCTGCGGCTGTATTTGCCGAAGGTACGTCCCGTTTCTATAACGTGGAAAATTTACGGTATAAGGAATGTGACCGTATTACCGATTATTTGAATGAATTGAGCAAGGCTGGAGCTCGGGTGGAAGAACATCAAGCGGAAATCATTGTGCATGGTAGACCGGAGGGTGTCGAAGGTGGTGTGGAAATCAACGCGCATTTTGATCACCGTGTCATTATGGCATTGACGGTTGTAGGTTTGCGTGCGCAGAAGCCGCTAGTGATCAAGGATGCGCATCATGTCGCCAAATCGTATCCACAGTATTTCGACCATCTGACGACGCTTGGTGCTTCTGTAGAATGGGTAAAATAAAGGTAAGTTAAGATGCAGACAGGAGGAGAAAAAATGGCTTTTGAAAATCCGTCCAGAGAAGAGATTAAGAATATTTTGGAACAAGTAGGCAATATTGCGGTTGTTGGTTTGTCTGATAAATCAGACCGCACCTCATACATGGTTTCTTATGCTATGCAACAGCGGGGATACCGGATTATTCCGGTAAATCCTGCGGCCGCAGGACAAACGATTCTTGGAGAGACTTGCTATGCCAGTCTTGCTGAAGTACCAGAGGCCGTTGAATTGGTTAATGTATTCCGGCGTAGCGAATACTGCGCAGAGGTTGCGCGTGAAGCAGCTGCTATTGGAGCTAAGATATTGTGGCTGCAACAGGGAATTATAAGCCAGGAAGCCGCTGACATTGCGCAGGAGCATGGAATGACGGTTATTATGGATCGTTGCATTAAGGTGGAGGATTCAGTGACCCAAGCTGTACGTAAAGGATAATCACATCGCTGAATCATGCTATATGAGCATGAAAAAAACCTTCTTCCCTTATTTCATAGGGTTGAAGGTTTTTGGTGTGAAATCAGAACTATGATACAGTATATTATACTTTCAGGAATCCATATAATGTATGTATGCTTGGAATATGATAGGGTCTAGTTAAATTCATAGGGTTATCGCTGAGTAATAAGTTATATGACCTGTAAAAGCGTAAATAAATATTTTTGGCTGACGGAACCATTGCTTTGACAAAAGTATTTATTCGGCTTACCATCAGGGATAGAAGGGAGAGGAATGCCATGAATTGGCTCGGATCCTTACAACAGCTTGGTCGTGCTGTCATGCTCCCAACGATGGTGCTACCAGCAGCTGCAATATTGCTAAGTCTCGGCAGCCTTCCTTGGGCCACGTGGGGATTTCCTATGGTGTCTGATATGGCAAATGCGGCGGGACACGGGATTTTTTATTTTTTGCCGTATTTGTTTGCGGTGGGTGTTGCACTGGGTATGTCGAATCAAGCAGGTCAGGCGGGACTGGCTGCATTGGCTGGTATGGCTATATATGATCAGGTCACATTGAGATTTGGAAACGGACTCATTCAGCCAGCGACGCTCATTGGTATCATTTTGGGGATTATTTCAGGCTTGGCTTATAATCGCTTCAAAAGCATTAAGTTGCCCGAAGTGCTCCAGTTTTTTGGGGGAACCCGATTTGTTTTGCTGCTTATTGGCCTGTTCTCTGCAGTATTTGCAGGACTCATGTTGATTATTGCTCCGCTGATTCAGCGAGGACTGGAATTTATAGTAGGCCTGGAATCGAGCTTGGGCGGTTTTGGACTGCTTATTTACGGTATTCTATACCGATTATTGGCAGCTTTTGGTCTTCATCATCTGCTTAATAATATATTTTGGTTTCAACTGGGTACATATAAAACGCCGTCTGGCAACGTTGTGCAGGGGGATTTGCCCCGGTTTTTTGCTGGCGATCCGACAGCGGGCTATTTCATGTCCGGGTTGTTTCCCATTATGATGTTTGCGATCCCTGCGATTGCGCTAGCGATCATTCAGGAAGCTCGTGAAGATTTGAAGCCAAAGGTGCAGAAAACGTTTCTGACGGCCGCATTGGTCTGCTTTTTTACCGGTGTGTCGGAACAGATTGAGTTTGCCTTCTTGTTTGCAGCTCCTTATTTGTTCCTCGTTCATGCGGTTATGTCCGGTCTGGCCATGTGGCTTACCTTTGAGCTGGACATTCATCATGGCTTTTCATATTCGGCGGGTTTTATAGATTATGTCCTTAATTTCCATCTGTCACATAACGCCTGGTTGTTAATTCCAGTCGGAGTGGCATATGGGCTTGTGTATTATGTACTGTTTCGATGGGCAATCCGTCGGTTCCGTATTCCAACTCCTGGCCGTGAGGAAGGCTCGGTTCTGGAGGATTGGGCTGGTAATATTCCTTACAGTGCTCCGCTTATATTGGAAGCACTTGGTGGGAAGGAGAATATTGTGCAGGTAGAGGCCTGCATTACCCGTTTACGGCTGACCGTCCACAATGACAGGCTGATTGATACCGGAGCAATGAAGGCTTTGGGATCGGCTGGGCTTATTAATCTGGGCGGGGGTAATTTACAAGTCGTATTTGGAACATATTCAGAACTGATTCGTGAGGAAATTGCAAAGCTGATGGAGCGTGATCTTCCTCAAATTTTGTTCAATGCTCCTGTACATGGAAAAATGCTACCGATTCATGAAGTGCCTGACAAAATTTTTGCGACGAAGCTAGTCGGGGACGGCGTTGCTTTTGTCCCTGAACGCGGTGAACTTGTGTCTCCGGTGTATGGTACTGTGATGCATTTGTATCCGACCATGCATGCTTTAGGCATCTCCACACGAGAAGGACTTGAGGTTCTACTTCACATCGGGATTGATACTTCACAGCTAAAAGGGAATTTTACTGCTATGGTAGAAGCAGGCGATACGGTGGAACCGGGGCAATTGCTGATCAAATTTGATTTGCAGGCGCTGCGAGAGCAAGCTCCATCGCTGGTGACTCCTATGGTCATCACGAATCCGGATCGCGTCAAGTCGTGGAGCTTTGCTCCGTTTAAAACAGTGAAAAAAGGTCAGGCCTCGGTAATGTCCGTTGTGCTGCATGACAGGAATGTTGGAGGGGTAGAAACATGATAGAAGGCATCGGCGCCGCAGCAGGTGTGGCCATCGGGAAGGCATTTGTCCTGCCGAGCTGGGAATGGGATTTACCTGATCAAAAAATGGATACGGTAGATCTAGCGAAGGAATTTGAACGATTGTATGAAGGGATACGTACATCCAAAAGTGAAATCCAGTTTATTAAGGATGAGTTCCGAGAGATGGTTGGACCAGAGGAATCCAGCATTTTTGATGCTCATCTTGCAATATTGGAAGATCCGGAATTCATGAATGAAATTAGCGGAATTATTCAGCGTCAGTATAAGGCGGCTGAGGTGGCTGTGAAGGAAGCTATTGATCATTTTGTGACCATGTTTGATTTGCTGGATGATGAATACATGAAGGAGCGGGCAATCGACATCAAGGATGTGGGGAACCGACTGCTCAAGCATTTGCTAGGCGCACCGGAAGTGACTCTTCCCAAGGACACACAGCCCTATATCCTGGTAGCCAAGGAGCTCTCACCATCCCAATCGGCACACTTGAATCCCAGCTATGTGTTAGGGATTGTGACTATGAATGGTGGTAAAACATCGCATTCCGCGATTATGGCCCGCGCACTGGGCATTCCACTCGTTTCTGGATTGGAGAGCAATTTGAATTTGTCCGTTCAAACCGGAGATATGATGGTTGTGGACGGAGATCTGGGCAGGGTATATGTGAATCCAGAAAAATCTGTAACAGACCACTACATCATTTTGCGTGAAGAGCAGCGACGCAGAAAGGAACAGCTTCAGGTGCTCGCTTCGGTAGAAGCTGTGACCAAGGATGGAACCACGCTGAGGCTGGCGGCCAATATTAGCTCCGTTAAAGAGCTGGAGGCCGCATTGAAGCATGGAGCTCAAGGTGTGGGGCTGTTTCGCACGGAATTTTTATATATGGATCGCAAATCTGCTCCTGATGAAGAGGAACAGTATGAAGTATATCGACTAATAGCTGAAAAGGCAGGCAACCACGCCGTGGTTATCCGTACATTGGATATCGGCGGCGATAAGCCGTTGGATTATCTTCAACTCCCAGAGGAAGAAAATCCTTTTCTAGGTTATCGTGCGATACGTATTAGTCTGGATTGGAAAGAAATGTTTAAAACTCAGTTGACTGCAATTTTGCGAGCCAGTGCAACGGGGAATATCAAGGTCATGTATCCGATGATCTCATCCGTGGAGGAAGTCCGTCAGGCAGATGCTCTTCTGAAAGAGGCTATGGCGGATTTGGATGCAAGGGGGCTTGCCTATAATCCTAAAATTCAGCGAGGGATTATGATTGAGGTTCCGGCTGCAGCGATGATCGCGGATCTATTAGCAGCTGAAACTGACTTTTTTAGTATCGGAACGAATGATCTAGTTCAGTATGTACTGGCTGTTGACCGTATGAATGAGCAGATTGCGCATATGTATCATCCATACCATCCGGGTGTACTTCGAATGTTGCGAATGACTGCACAAGCGGCACATCAAGCCGGAATTGATGTGAGTGTCTGCGGTGAGATGGCTGGGGATGAACGATCCGTTCCGCTTTGGCTGGAACTGGGAATACATCAGCTCAGTATGTCCCCCCAATCTTTATTGCGGGTCAAGCATCGTGTGCTGAATACGACTGCAACTGAAGCAATGATAATCGCTCGTGCTTGCTTTGGCTTGTCTACTGGTGCAGCGATCGAAGACAAGCTGACTGCAGCTAATATCAGCTGCATCCCGGCCGGACCTGGGCGGCAGTAATACTTTAATAAACCACAAAGCTTAGCTTGGCTCGTACAAAAAAGCACCTTCAAAACCATGAATAAAGTGGTTTGAAGGTGCTTTTTCGATATTGTCATAGATAAGGGTTACTTAAGTCCTGAATGTGCGGACTACATATCTTATTTCCGAGCGCTATTAGCTAATACATCGCAGAACGCTTTTCCGTAAGGTGGAAGATCAGGCGGTCGACGAGCAGATACAATGTGTCCATCTGTCACAACAGCTTCATCCTTCCAGATGGCTCCTGCATTTTCCATATCATCACGGATACCTGGTGTGGAGGTGACCGTAACACCATCCAATATTTTAGCAGAAATCAGTACCCAGCCTGCATGGCAGATTTGTCCGATGGGTTTATGTGCGGCATGAAATTCCTGTACGAGTTGAATGACCTTGGGATAGCGACGCAGTTTATCGGGTGCCCAACCGCCAGGGACAAGAATTCCGTCATAATCGCTGCTATTCAGTTCTTCAAATGCATATTCTGCTTCAGCAGGTACGCCATATTTTCCAATATATTTTTTGCCCTTTTCAGCACCGGCTAAATGTACTTCTGCGCCTTCTTCACGAACGCGGTACACCGGGTACCATAATTCCAGATCCTCGAATTCCTCATCTACCAGGGCAATTACCTTTTTTTCGGTAAGTCTTGACATCTAACCATCCTTTCGCGCGTCGTATGATGACACCTATGTTTTGTAATCTGTACTTTTACATCTTAAGAAAAAGTACGCCCGAAGTCCATTCCTCTGCAGATTCTCAGATTAGGAGTCGCTCTTTAACAACAATCGTCGTCATTTTTTGACCCCCAAAGCCTTGGTAATTTGTTCATTGCTGCAATCCGTGGAAGGATTTGAGGCCCCAAAGTCGAAATAAAAAAAGGTATGATAGATTTTATAGAGTTAACAAATCTTTTATAGACTAGTAGATAGATATATCTGGATGCTGAAGAGGTCCTTATATAGTTTGATCCTACGTAATGAGGTGGTAAAGTGCAGAAGCAATGCCAATGCGGTGAACCGATGGGACTGGAATTGCGAAAGGTAATCTATGCGAGTAAGGTTGAGATTTTGCATGTTCCTGTATTCTCATGCCCGTCATGCTTTTCCAGTGAGGTTCTGCAGCATGTGACGAAGGACATTAAGGAACTTTTACAAAGTCTAGGGAGCAAACCTGCACCCCGGCGAATATCTTTTGCTCGCAACAATGAACTGGCAGAAATTATTCGCAAGCTTATACTGGAGGAAGCGGACAATCCAAATGTAGATTGGCAATCTGCTTTGGAGGAGCGAATGGAGCATCGGATTAATCTCTTGCTGGATCTTTATCGCTATGCGAGAAGCCTGGGAGATGAAGATTGGATGAGTGATGTAGAGAAAAGATTGCTTCAATTATCCGGTTTTACCAGTAAATCGGTATTAATGAATACAAAAAACTAAAAAATATGAAAATTTTCATGGTCACCATTGGATTTTACATGTTCTTTTTGTTACGATGAGAATAGGCCATACGACAAGACACAGAAAGGAATGTATATCCAATGGCGACGATGACGAAAATGACTACTATTCAACAATTAAATACGGCTCTGGAAGCGTCATCAGACAAACCGTTACTCCTCTTTAAGCACAGCACACGTTGTCCGATAAGTGCAGGCGCATATCAGGAAGTGGAGTCTTATTTGGAAGGTGCTCCCGACGAAAATATTGAATACGGTATCATTTATGTAGTGGAGGATCGGCCGGTGTCCAATGCGGCTGCGGACAAGCTTCAGGTGAAACATGAATCGCCGCAGGCCATTTTAATCAAGGACGGGGAGGCTGTCTGGCATACATCCCATTCGAATATTACAGCCCATGCGCTTCACGATCATCTCACATAGATAGAATGAGTGCTGTCGTTGCATAAAGTAGTATTTTGTCGTATCATGGTTCTAATTAGTTGATCTAGGATTCGGTTGAAAATTTATTGGCAATGGAGAGAAGGAATGTGACGGTAACGATCTATGATGTAGCTCGCGAAGCTGGTGTCTCAATGGCCACGGTGTCCCGCGTAGTTAACAATAATCCTAATGTAAAACCTCAGACCCGCAAGAAGGTGTACGAAGCGATTGAACAATTGGGATATCGCCCGAATGCGGTAGCTAGAGGTCTGGCCAGCAAGAAGACAACGACTGTTGGCGTGGTTATTCCGGATATATCGAACTCAATTTTTGCAGAAATTGCGCGTGGTATTGAGGATATTGCAAATATGTATCACTATAATATTATTTTATGCAATGCCGACAAACGTAAAGAAAAAGAGATCCGTGTTATCAACACATTACTTGAAAAGCAAGTGGATGGACTGCTATTCATGGGCGGCACAGTAACGGACGAGCATATTCAGGCGTTCCATACAGCTGCAGTTCCTATTGTTCTATGTGCAACGAGTGATGAAAAAGGTAGCTATCCTTCAGTTGATATTGACCATGAAGCCGCTGCTTTTGATGCAGTTAACACGTTGATCCGCCATGGACACCGTCAAATCGCAATGATCAGTGGTACGCTTCAAGACCCTGCAAACGGCTATGCACGTTTCCAAGGTTACAAGAGAGCATTGGAAACAGCTGGAATTGATTATCAGGAAGATCTCGTGAGAATCGGGAACTACCGCTATGAATCCGGTGTTGAAGCCATGAAATACTTCCTCGGTCTGAAGAAGAAACCAAGTGCTATTTTTGCCGCTACGGATGAAATGGCAATTGGTGCGATTCATAGTATTCAGGATGAGGGATTGAAAGTGCCTGATGATTTTTCGGTAATCAGTGTTGACAACATTCGTATGGCCTCCATGGTTCGCCCTCAGCTGACAACCGTCGCACAACCAATGTACGATTTGGGTGCGGTAGCAATGCGTTTGCTGACCAAGCTGATGAAGAAGGAAAACGTGGAGAACTCTCGCGTTATTTTGCCGCACGAAACAATTTTGCGGTTATCAGTAAATTATTTAGACTAGGCACAGTGCCGAATAGGATAACCCTTCGATGAAAGCTCCTTTGACGGAGCTTTTTTCGTAGATACATAGCTTCTTGTGACATCATTATCAAACTAAAGAAACGAGGGATGTGTAATGAGCCGACTTTATGGATTAATGGGTGCTATGGATGAAGAAATTGAATTGCTGCTCTCGGCGATGACGGAGGCAAGCAAGACGATCAAGGCGGGAATCCCATACACTACAGGAATGATTCACGGGCAAAGAGTGGTTGTCTGCAAGTCTGGGGTGGGCAAAGTCAATGCTGCGGTGACAACACAAATCCTGATTGATCATTTTGGCGTAGAACAAATTATATTCACGGGAGTGGCAGGGGCGGTACACCCGGATTTAAACATTGGGGACATTGTCATCTCATCAACATGTATGCAGCATGACATGGATGTAACGCCATTGGGTTATGCCAGAGGGGTCATTCCTTATCAAGACACCTCAGAGTTCGCGGCCGATCCCGAGCTTGTCCGCCTGGCTGAACAAGCCTGCAAAACGTATGGTGATCGATATATTGTCGGAAAAGTACTTTCCGGCGATCAATTTGTTGCAAATCGTGAGATAGTAACAGCATTGCATCAAGAAATGGACGGTGCTTGTACCGAGATGGAAGGCGCCGCAGTGGCTCAGACAGCTCATATGAACGCTGTGCCTTATGTTGTCCTACGATCTATGTCAGATAAGGCTGATGGATCGGCTCACGTGAATTATGCTGAGTTTACGGTAGAAGCCTCACATCGTTCGCACCGTATTGTGGAGTACATGCTCAAGCATTTGGGATAAGAGTGTAATATTTTTAATACATGAACCTTCGAACAAATCGGATACGGTCAAACTGTTCTCGTGATTCGAGGGGCACATCATCTCCCATTCGTACCATCAGACAGTTCGCAGGGTGTGAGCATATTTCAGGATCATCCGTGGCGTACCATACCATATTTACGGTTTTCATCAGGCGTTCCATCATGCGGCGGTATTCCCATACGGAAAGACCGCTTCCTTTTAAATCCCAGTGCCAGTAATATTCGGTCGTAAAAATAATATAGGATTCGAGCTGTCCGTCTTCAAAGGCAATCCGAATCATTCGGCTACCCAGGCCCAGTCCGCGATAGTCATCGGCTACCTCGACAGCTCCGAGTTCCAGTAAATCCTTCATGCCAGCTTCCGACCAGCGTTCCATCTCATCTGGATAGTGAAAAGTGACGTATCCCAGCAGGGTTTCTCCGTCATGGGCAATGATGATTCTGCCTTCTGGCAGTTCTGAAATTTCCACCAGCGCGTCGAATTGCTCCTTTGGTTTACGAAAGGCGTCCAATTGCGTATGCATTTGAAATGAACGCAATCGATCAGCGGATACCGGTCCTTCTACATGGATGGTTTGTCCGTTATGATCCAGTGTGTCCAAGTGGTACAATTTTAAATGCTGCATGTGTGCACCTCCTTGTTTGCCATCAGTAGCTCTTCATATCCCCTACTTATAACAAAAAAACAAATAAATGAAAAGGATGGTCGTCACATCCTCACCTATGATATACTGATTTAGACACGAAATGTTCACAATTAAATGTTTGAAACCAATCCACAAAGCAAAAGGTTTAATTTGCACCATTAATTTTGTAAGCGCTATTTTGTTCTGTGTAATTCTCATTATTCCATTGTGAGGAGGCTGAACGCATGAAGATTGAAGAACTCCAGGCTGTAGTTCCAACATCCAACATGGGCTCTTATGAACAAGCTTACAACAACTTTCAGTGGGAAGATGTAGAACGTCATTTTACGTGGTATGAAACAGGCAAAGTGAATATGGCACATGAAGCGATTGATCGACATGTAGAGGAAGGTCGGGGGGAGAAAGCAGCACTTTTATATTGTGACGCAAACCGCCATGAAACCTACACTTTTTCTCAGCTCCGTGCCAGCTCGAACAGGTTCGGAAATGTGCTGCGTAAATACGGTATTGGTAAAGGGGAACGGGTGTTTATATTCATGCCGCGTTCACCTGAACTGGTCATTAGTATGCTTGGGGTTTTAAAGGTAGGGGCAGTTGTCGGTCCACTGTTTGAGGCGTTTATGGAAACGGCGGTTAAAGATCGCTTGGAGGATAGCGGGGCGGTGGCTTTAGTAACTACACCTGCGCTTCTTTCACGGGTAAAACGTGAGGAGCTTCCTGAGTTGCGTCATATTTTTGTGGTTGGTGATATGGACGAACGGGAGCAGGGAATTATTGATTTCGAAACGGAAATGCTCACATCCTCAGAAGAACTTGAGCCCGAATGGTTGAGTCGTGAAGATGGATTGATTATTCACTATACATCAGGCTCAACAGGCAAGCCCAAAGGCGTGTATCATGTACAAAATGCAATGATTCAGCATTACTATACGGGTAAAACAGTGTTGGATCTGCGGGAAGATGATGTGTATTGGTGTACTGCGGATCCTGGGTGGGTCACGGGAACGTCATATGGCATTTTTGCTCCTTGGCTAAATGGAGCCACGAATGTTATCCGTGGAGGCCGTTTCAGCCCGGAGGACTGGTATCGCACGATTGAACGTCACGAAGTGACTATTTGGTATAGTGCTCCTACGGCGTTTCGGATGTTGATGAGCGCAGGAGAGCAGGTTGTTGCCAACTATGATCTCAGCAGCTTGCGGCATGTATTATCCGTTGGGGAGCCACTGAATCCTGAGGTAGTGAGATGGGGGTGGCGAGTATACACACAGCGTATTCATGATACTTGGTGGATGACGGAAACAGGAGGCCAGTTGATCTGTAATTACCCAGAGCTGCCGATTAAGCCGGGTTCGATGGGAAAACCACTTCCAGGTATTCAGGCTGCTATTTTGGATGACAGAGGCCAGGTGTTGCCTCCTAATAGGATGGGACATTTGGCGATTCGTACACCATGGCCATCCATGATGAACCGTATATGGAACAACCCAAATAAGTTTCAGGAATATTTCCGTTTTCCCGGTTGGTATGTATCCGGTGATTCAGCTTACATGGATGAGGACGGATATTTTTGGTTTCAGGGAAGAATTGATGATGTTATTAACTCCTCTGGAGAGCGTATCGGTCCTTTTGAGGTGGAGAGCAAGCTTCTGGAGCATCCTGCCGTAGCGGAAGCAGGAGTCATTGGCAAACCTGATACTGTACGAGGAGAGATCATTAAAGCTTTTGTCGCCCTGCGTGATGGTTATACAGCGTCGGAAGCGTTACAACAGGACATTTACCGCTTCGTCAAGGAAGGGCTGTCTGCTCATGCTGCTCCGCGTGAAATTGAATTTAAGGAAAGGTTACCCAAAACTCGTTCAGGCAAAATTATGAGACGTGTGCTGAAAGCCTGGGAGCTTAACCTGCCTACAGGTGACTTGTCTACCATTGAGGATTGAATTGATGCATGTTTGCATTAAAAAGGGAGTCTCCATAGCCATTATAGCTATGGAGACTCCCTTTTTCATTAGGGTGAACTCATTCATCTCACCCAAACTATCGCTTCTTGTTTTTATCTTGACTATGGCCGAACGGCTCCAGAAGGAGCTGATTCCCCCATGGCATTCATGGAAGTAACACGGAACCAGCCTTTGGGCTTGCTGCCTGGTTTATACTCAAAGCTGGTGTTTCCGGTAGAGCCTATGTTTTTAAAAGGCTCCCCACCGCTTTCACTGTAATATACGTTATAGGCTGTTATAGCGTCCGCAGGCTTTCCTGCACTCCATTGAAGGACTACGGACGTGCCTGCCGCTTTAGCTTGGGGCTGCCCAGGAGCAGTAGGAACTTCTGTAGGCTGCGCACCTGTTCCATCTCCCTCGCCCGGAATATCTGGTGACTCAGAATCTGTAGGTGGCACTACAGGTGCTGCATTTGCTTGGGTACTTGGTCCAGATTCATGCCCTCCCACATCAACAGCGGTCACATAATAGCTTGCACTGCTTCCACCAGGGCTGTCAGAGAATACCTTGGAACCATCAGCCATGACAACCTTACCAAGCCGTTGGAAGCTGCCCCCATCTGTAGAACGATATAGACGGTAACCTACAACATCACTGTTTCCGCTTGGGCTGAAGCTAATTATGGCTTTGCCGTCACTATAGCTTACGCTGACGCTAGATGGAGCGGTAGGAGCTGCCCCATCGTCCTTGCGTGGATCAATCTGAGTAGGAGCTTCTTTATCTGCATCTTGAGGCAGATAGTAGGACAACGAATTATGCCGTCTCATCACTGTAAAGGCTTGCTGAAGCTCTTTAATCAATTCTGAGATTGGCTTTTCCCGTTTTCTAACGGTCCGTTCATACAACATATCATCTGGCGTACCATCACGTGGAATGTAATTTACACCTTGATAGGTAATGTATTTCGCACGGGTAACACCATTTTCACTGTTTTTGGGTAAATATTTACTGTTATAAATGTCTGAACCATAGGCAGATGCTGTCCGGCTTACAATACCGTCAGGTCTCTTGAAACTGTCCGTTTGGAATAACTGAGAATCTTTAGCCGTTACTTCATTCATGATTAGAGCCCATAGACGACGAGCCCGCTCTTTTTGTGCTTTCGTTTCAAGCTTGTTGACAGGTTGCTTGTAACCAACCCATACTCCCAGCGTGACGTCAGGCGTAAAACCCTCGAACCACACATCGGTGTAGGATTGCGTAGTACCTGTCTTGCCGGCGATCGGAATCTTGCCGGATTGATTAAAGTTACGCTTCACCAGTCTGCCTGTGCCTTCCGATACGGCTGTACGTAACATATCTGTCATCAGGTAGGCGGTTTGTGGTGTGAAGGCCTGCACAGGATTAGGCTGATGCTTGTACACAATATTACCTTGCGAATCCACAATCTTTTCGATCATATAGGCATCATTAAACACACCGCCATTTGGAATGGCTCCATATGCATTGGTGAGTTCTTCAACGGTTACCCCGTGGGCCAAGCCGCCGAGTACACCTGTTTGGGCGTTGTTATCACTTGGTTCCAAGGTGGTAATACCCAGTTTTTTAGCAAAAGCCCAAGCTTTACTGATCCCTACCTTTTCGTTAAACAGCTTGAGTGCTATCGTATTTAGCGATTGATTCAGTGCATAACGGGCTGTGACCAATCCTTGGTAGCGGTTGTTGGCATTTTTCGGGATGTGATATCCATTACTGCCATCCTTCAAAATAATAGGAGCATCATCCACAATCGTACCAGGCTGTACGAGTCCGCTGTCCAAAGCAGGCAGATAAGCAGCAATCGGTTTCATGGCTGAACCCGGTTGGCGTACCATCTGGGTAGCATAGTTCATTTGCTCCTTTTGGAAGTCACGACCTTCCATCATGCCGAGAATGGCGCCGGTTTTATGCTGAATCAGAATGGCCGCCGCTTGCTCGTCACCCTTGGTTTTACTTGTAGCAGAGAAGTTGTCCTTATTTTCTGCAATTTGACGCATGGATTTGTACACGCTCTTATCAATGGTGGTATATACCATATAGCCGCCTGTGCGAAGCTGCTGTTCAGCTTCTTTGAGCATGTCGTTATCATCCTTGGTTTTGGTATCTGCACTGGCATTAGCTGCTTGACTCGGATTGGTGACAGACATGAGTGCCTGAGCAGCTTGCCGCTCTGTTTCCATCATAAGGTATGGATAGGTGTTATAAGCCTTAACAGTGCGTGGTGCGAGAGATTTTTTGATATCAAAAGCCATCGCTTCATCATATTGTGCTGTATTGATTTTGTTCTCCTCCAGCATTCGGCTGAGCACCAGGTGCTGGCGGTTAATCGCTCTTTTAAAGCCAGCTTCATTAAACTCGCCTTTACCGTTGTAAGCAGAATAAGAAGAAGGGAGTTGTGGCAGACCTGCCAGATAGGCAGCTTGGGCTACATTAAGCTTGCTCAAATCATTTTCATTAAAAATACCTTTGGCCGCTGCCTTAATGCCAAAGACGTTGTAACCGCTTGATCCGTTACCAAAAGGTACCTTATTGAGATAGGCCGTAATTATTTGTTGCTTGCTTAGGAAGCGCTCAAGGCGCAGAGATAGCAAAATTTCTTTGACCTTGCGGTCATCCGTACGATCAAGATTTAAAAAGACACGACGCGCAAGCTGCTGGGTAAGCGTACTCCCTCCAGTTTGTACGGATTCATGTAGTGCCTTTTGCTTCACAGCACGCAGCGTTCCTGACAAATCGACACCTTTATGTTCGTAAAAATGGTTATCTTCAATGGCAATGACTGCGTCAATGACGAGCTGAGGAATCTCCTTAAACGTAACAGGTCTTCGATCTTCCTCGGTCCGAAGCTGCCCGATGGGAGAGCCATCATTGAAATAAGCGAAGCCTGTAATTGCATTCTTATCTACTTCCTGTAGAATCGTAGATCTGGAACGCACGGGCTCGTTTTTTACAATAGAAGCAACATAGCCGGCGGCGGTTCCCCCTGCAAATAGTGCCCCCATAAAACCGATGATGACGACCCACTTTATGACACGGCCGAGCCTTCGCATGGTTCTCCGTAAGCGGGAAGGCTTTGGCTCTGATACATTGTTTTTTTCTTCAACCATTAAGTCTTCCTCCTTTATAACAGCCATTATTATAGCATAAAATTACAAAATGAACCCATATGCTAAAAAGCCTGTCTTTTGGTGTCGTTGACTACATAAAAACAGTGTGTTATAAATAGGTCAAAGTAAATATCGTGAAAAGCAGAGAAAGACTTCAGTAGAAGGCGGAATCACGTTGTGCAGAGAGCCGATGGGTGGTGTGAATCGGTAGCGTCCCTCCTTTGAATTACCGTCTGGAGCTGTCTGGATGAATGGAAAGCTTTTGCAGGTTTGCGAAGCTAACCATAGTAATCCAGTACCGGGTGTAGACCCGTTATAGGAATGAAGTGAAAGAAACGTTTGTTTTTTGCATACGTTTCTTTAATTAGGGTGGTAACGCGAGCAGCTCCTTCTCGTCCCTTGGGATGAAAGGGGCTTTTTGGTTTGTTTAATAGTAATTTTTGGATGAAAAATAGGAGGGATTCAGGATGAAGTGGGAAGAATTGAAGCCTGAGCAACAGGCAGAGGTAGAACGACAGCTAGAAGTGATCCGCCGTGGAGTAGCGGAAATTGTTCCTGAGGATGAGCTGAAGCGTAAGGTTATTAAATCGGTTGTTAGCGGCGAGCCACTCAAAATTAAGCTGGGTCTGGATCCGTCTGCGCCCGACATTCACATCGGACATACGGTTGTTATGCACAAACTGCGCCAGTTCCAGGAATTAGGGCATCAGGTGCAACTGATTATCGGAGATTTTACAGGCAGAATTGGTGATCCGACAGGTAAATCGGAGACCCGCAAGCAACTGACTGAAGAAGATGTACAGCGTAATGCACAAACATACAAGGAACAAATTTTTAAGATTCTCGATCCTGAAAAGACAAAGATATACTACAATTCCGAATGGTTAGGACCGATGTCTTTTGCGGATGTGGTAACCCTGTCTGCCAAAGTAACGGTTGCCCGTATGTTGGAGCGGGATGATTTTACAAAGAGGTACCAAAACGGCTTGCCGATCAGCATCCATGAGTTCTTTTACCCGCTGATGCAGGGGATGGACTCTGTGGCACTCCAAAGCGATATAGAATTGGGCGGGACAGATCAAAAGTTTAATCTGCTGATGGGCAGAACCCTGCAAAAGGAATACGGAGTAGAGCCGCAGGCAACTATTACATTGCCACTGCTTGAGGGGCTTGATGGCGTTCAGAAGATGAGCAAAAGTTTAGGTAACTACATTGGTGTGGATGAGGAGCCGAACGAAATTTACGGTAAATCCATGTCTGTTCCTGATGAGCTGATGCTGAAATATTTTGAGCTTGCAACGGATATTACCAATGAGGAGCTGGCAGAGCTGGCGAAAGGTGTTAAGGAAGGTTCAGTGCATCCACGTGATGCCAAAATGAAGCTGGCCGGAACATTGGTGCGCATGTACCACGGTGAAGAGGCGGCAGAAGCGGCCAAGCAGCATTTTGTGACCGTATTCCAACAACGCGCGCTTCCTGATGATATTGAAGAATTCACCTTAACAGCTGATCAGTTAGAAGAAGGCGGTATTCGTGTGATCCAGTTGCTGACTCATCTAGGCTTTGCAGCATCTAACGGTGAGGCTAAGCGTAGTATTCAGCAGGGGTCGGTCAAAATTAATGAAGAGAAGTGGACCGATGTGAACGAAGCATACAAGCCGCAGGAAGGCGACATTGTGCAGGTAGGTAAACGGAAATTTGCTAAAATTAAGCTCGGATAATTAAATTACATTTAAAAGCAGCGTTGAGATTGATCTTGTATCTCAGTGCTGTTTTTTTATTTCTGCCAAGTGAAAAGCCGTGGTAAACTTAGCACAAATAATCAAATAAGTAGGTAAAGAGTTTTACATAATGAATACATGAGTTACCCAATTTGGGTTTAGGCAAGATAAATTACGAGTGCGGGGAAGGGTTATATGGACTACTTTAAACGAATTCAGTATGCGATTGAGTTTATTGAATTGAACCTCCGGGAAGATTTAAAAATTGCCGAGATTGCTTCACAGGCATACTTTTCAGCTTTTCATTTCCAGCGGGTTTTTCAGGCCATTTCGGGTTTTACAGTTCAACAATATATAAGAAGGAGAAGATTGTCCGAAGCGGCTAAACGGTTAAAGCAATCCAATGAAAAGGTATTGGACATTGCTATTGAGTATCAGTACAATTCGCAAGAAGCTTTTACCCGCGCTTTTGAGAAAAGTTTTGGGATCACCCCTGGGAAATATCGCAACTGTGATATTGAGCTTTCCGGGCAAAGCAAAATCAATTTTTTGGATTATCAAAAAAACGCAACGGAGGAATTAGAGGTGAACAAGCCTGTGATATTGCAACTCGAAACGACCAAAATTGTAGGATATGAATATAAAACAAATCTGAATAATGAGCAACACTATAAAGAAATCCCAGGCTTTTATGAACACTTTGGCGCACATGAATATTATATGTGTATTCCGAATAAAATCGCACCGGGAATGTCATATGGGATTGCCTGTCAATTTGAAGACAACGGTGCATTTTCATTTGTGGTGGGAGAGGCAGTTGAAAAAGAGTCGAAAGAACTGGCTGAAGGTTTCATATATATGGAGATTCCAGCAGGCAAGTATGCTGAGTTTGACGCTTCAGGATCAAATGGACGAGTTCAGAATATACGAGATTTTATTTACGGCACATGGCTTCCTAATTCTAATTTTGAACGGAGGGAGGGGCCTGATTTTGAAATTACGGACGTGATGAATTCCTATCCTGATCATTTGAATATAAAAGTCTACATCCCCATTGAATAAAATTCTCAGGCTTAATGCGTGGGGAATATAAAAAAGCACCCGAATGAATTCGGGTGCTTTTCGGTGCTAATGCAAGGATTAGCGGTTGTAGAATTCGACGATTTGTTTTTCATCGATATCTTGGGACAATTCAGCACGCTCAGGCAAACGAATGTATTTACCTTCCAGAGCTGCGTCATTGTACTCCAGATAAGCTACCAAGTGGTTACGGTTTTCCAAAGCTTCTTTGATGGAAGACAGGGAACGACTTCTTTCACGAAGACCGATCACGTCGCCAATGCTTACTTGGTAAGAAGCGATGTCAACTTTTTTTCCGTTCACAGTAACGTGACCATGAGCTACCAATTGACGTGCGCCTGCACGGGAATTAGCAAAGCCAAGACGGAACACAAGGTTGTCCAGGCGGCTTTCCAGCAAGAACATGAAGTTCTCACCAGCAATACCGTGCATGTGTTGAGCTTTGTTGAACAGGGTACGGAATTGTTTTTCACCCAAACCGTACATGTGGCGCAGCTTTTGTTTTTCTTGAAGCTGCATACCGTAGTTACTGATTTTTCTCCGTTGGTTTGCACCATGTTGTCCCGGAGGGAAAGGGCGTTTCAATTCTTTACCTGTGCCGCTCAGGGAAATACCGAGACGACGGCTCAATTTAAATTTAGGACCAGTGTAACGTGCCATTATAGAGTTAACTCCTTCATAATTAAAATTTGAGTTGGGGCTCTCTTTGCGCTCCAATTTGTTCGGCGCTACCTAGTAAGGTGAGACGCACTACTGACAGAAAAGTTCAGCCGCTGTCCTGTCAGCAACAAATAAGATGAGGGTGACACAAACTGTTACGCCCAAAATTTAAGATCCGCACAGTAGATAGTTCTGCCGTACAGTCTTTTTCAATAATATATATTATATGTTATAGTGGGTCAATGTCAAGAAGAGAAAAAGAATGAAAACGTCAAAATTTGTCGATAGGGCTTTAGAACTAAAAAAGTGGGACGAATTTCTGAAAAATGGATGCAAATTTCTAAAGTTGAGAGTAAAATAGATCATATTATGAGCTATAGTGGTGTATAGCCGCTGTCTTGGTACAGCTAATTTTGCTGTGAAGGAGCGCCTTAATATGTCGGATTTTTCAACAACGGATCAGCAAACGCTTGACAGTAAAACAGTGCAGGCTAGCGGTGCTCCGCTGTTTGATGATAAAGGATATACGTCTTTTGCCTGGCTCCAGAACATGGATATGACACCCTATGATTACCCCTATATTAATCAGCTTCTCGTCCAAGGATATCGGAATTGGTTACAGCAGAGCAATGGTATATCCTGGATCAGTGAAGAGTGTACTGCTGTTTTCAATTTTACAGGTGTTCGGGTCGCTGGTAGGGAAGAGGATGATGACGAGGATTTAGAGTTGGTCGAGCGTTGTTGCATATCTAGAGAGATGGAAGTGAGCCAGCGTAAACTTCGAGATGGAAGCCTTGCATTTGTATACATGGTTCCCATACTATGCCGCAATTACAAGAGAGAGCCTTTCGCCGCTCTTCGTTTTACACGGCCTGCTCAACATTCTGTCTTGAATCAGGACGCATTGTTAGTGGCTTCTTTGCATTTTAGATCCTGCTTTTACTCGAAGTTTGAGTATATATTTATGGAAGATATACTAGGGATGCAGAATCGGAGCGAACGTGAAGGCAGACGCCGCTCTATTTTATTTCAGATTGTAAAACGGATGCATGACAAGATTGATGTGGAAGGCGTGCTGGATGAGGTATTTGGAAGTATCGCCTATTTGTTTCCTCATGTGGATATCACGTTGTATATGAGTCAGGATCGGCACAGTCGAAATCCTCAGGTCAAGCCTTTGTTGCTGCATGAACGGGACGAGGATGTATGTGTCCGTGCATTTATGAAAGGGCAAATGGCTGTGAATGAGCCTGCCGGTCCACAAGATGAAATAACTGAAATCGGTATCCCGTTACGTGGTAAGCAGGGCGTATATGGTGTTTTTCATATGATTCTTCCAGCAGGTGCGGATAGTATGGAAAAAGTAGACGTAGAGCTGATTGCGATGATGGCAGATACAGCTGGCACCGCATTTGAAAATGCGAAGCTGCTGGAGCAATCAAATGTACTTATCCATGAATTACGGCTCATTAATGAGCTGGTTCAGCGTTTGAATCAGAGTCTGAAATTAAATGAAATATTTGAGTTTGCCGTGCAGGAGTTATTAAAAATGTTCATGGCCGACTTTTGTTGTATTGTGCAGCTGGATCAGGATGGAAGTTGCTTTAGGGTGATGTCAAGCAATGTGGAAAGTTTAAAGCTGGAGAGTTACCCTCGTGAAGGTGGATTTGCTGGACTGATATGTAAAACAGGAGAACCCGTGATTGTGTCTGACTATAGAAAGGATGGGAAGATATCCTCTCGGTTTATGGATACGACGGACTCTCAGTCTTTGATGGCTGTGCCTATGAAGAACAGGGGAACTCCTAGAGGGGTTATATTATTGTCGAGCAAGCTTCCACACTTTTTTTCTTACGATAATTACAAGATGCTGCAAATGCTAGCTCCTCATATCGGGCTGGCCGTCACTAATGCTATGCTGCATGCCGAGGTGCGGCGTCTGGCTAATATGGACATGTTAACAGGTTTGTATGTGCGTCATTATGTAGACCGAATCATTCAGGAGCATCAGGAAAAGGATTTCTGTGGCTCTCTTATTTTAGTGGATATTGATCAATTCAAGCAGGTGAATGATACGTATGGCCATCAGACGGGGGACGAAATTCTGAAAAGCGTCAGCAATATTGTTCGTTCGGCGACCCGGGAAGAGGATGTATGTGCCAGATGGGGCGGAGAGGAGCTTGCCATTTATTTGCCGCAGCTGGGGGTTCAGCAGGCACTGGGATATGCAGAAAAAATACGGTACCGTGTACAGCATGAAACTAATCCTCAGGTGACTGTTTCTTGCGGGATTGCTGAATGGAACTGGCTGGACGAGCAGATCAGTATCGAATCTTTATTTTATAGGGCAGATATGGCTTTGTATGAAGCAAAGAATGAAGGACGTAATCGTATAGTTATTGATCATATAGGCGATATGTAGAGAATATTCCTTAGGGAATGTTCTCTTTTTGTTTTGCATAACCGATTGTAGACAGGTAATCCTAAGCGTAGCTATAACATGGATGTTCTGAAACAGAATTTTTATCATGATTTATAGTCATGTTTAGGATAGGACGGATGATGGTATGCATTGGAGAAAGCAATGGGTAATGCGGGGCTGTGTGTTTCTAATTATATGTGTGTTAAGCGGTTGTGGACTGGATCGACAATATACTCCTGAGCAGATTTTTAGAAGAGCTGTTGCAGGAATGGCTGGCAGAGAGGGGATAACATTTACCGGACAGACTGGAATTAGAGCTGACGGCGGCCTGCCTACGACTAAACAGTTTGAATATCGCGGGAAGCTAAGAAATCACGATGAACTGATCATGCACTGGGGATCTGCAGAGGCTTTCCGCAAGCAAGGCGACTATGTAGCACTGAAAGAAGATAAGTCCGAGCCTGGTGTTACACATGAACGGTTTCTTCGTCAAAATGGGAAATGGATTGTGCTGACATCTGGAGATACTTCTATGGTTCAAAATGGCATGTTAAATCGCTTCAATCCGATTCAGGAGCTTGAGGAGTTAAACACACTGAATAAGAGCATTCGTATGGAAAAGGGAGCTGCCCGGGGAACCTGGGTGGTCAGGATTGAACCGGAACCTGCCTCGGCAAAGCGTTGGTTGAAAGAACGTTTAATGGCAGAAATGAATACATTAAATCCTCAAATCGGGATGTTAAAAACGCAGCATACAGAAACGAACCAAGAGCTGCAACAAAAGCTGAGCCAGGTATGGAAGCAGAGTTGTGAGGATATGAACAACCAGTTGGAGCATTCCAGTGTGCAGACTGTGTACCATTTAACTATAGATCGCCAAACGGGTTTACCCTTAAAGCTGTCATCAGAATGCCGAATTTCCCGACAGATTGCGAATGAAGAGCTGCATCAAGAGGCTCTGATCACCAGAGTTACTTTTGAGGACTACAAGTAACGGAGCGGGCATGATACAATGGAATTTGAATTAACCGTTGTTCAAAAAGAGTAAAAGAAAGAAGGAGAGACACTACATGAAAGATCCTCGAATACTTAAGCTGGCGGAAAATCTAGTAGGTTACTCTGTTGAAGTGCAGCCTGGAGAAAATGTATTGATCGAAATGATTGGTACAGAGCGTGACTTGCTTAACGCCATCATTCATGAAGTTGGTAAAAAAGGCGGAAATGTTTTTGTTCAGCTTACAGATCGTAAGGTGCAGAGCGCTATGCTTCGCAATGCGACAAAGGAAATGCTCGAAACTTGGGCTGAAATTGACCTTAACCGGATGAAACAAATGCATTGTTACATCGGAATTCGTGCAGGTGAAAATGTAAATGATCTGTCAGATGTACCGGAAGATAAAATGAAAATGTATAATTCCATTTATCAGCATGCGGTACATAGCGAACAACGAGTGAAACACACAAAATGGGTAGTGCTGCGTTATCCGAATGACAGTATGGCTCAATTGGCCAATATCAGCACTGAAGCATTCGAAGATTTTTATTTCGATGTATGTAACCTGGATTACGCGAAAATGGACAAGGCTCAAGATGCATTGGCAGACCTGATGAACCGGACAGACAAAGTACGGATCAGCGGTCCAGGTACTGACCTGAGCTTCTCTATCAAGCAAATCGGAGCCATTAAGTGTTCAGGTCAATGCAATATTCCGGATGGCGAAGTATACAGCGCGCCTGTACGTGATTCAGTTAACGGAACCATTAGCTATAATGCACAAACCCTGTATAATGGAATTACCTTTGAAAATGTTAAATTCCGTTTTGAAAATGGTAAAATTGTGGAAGCGACAAGCAACGATACAAAGCGGTTAAATGATATTCTCGATTCCGATGAGGGAGCACGCTACATTGGCGAGTTTGCCATCGGGTTTAACCCACACATTTTACACCCAATGAAGGATATTCTGTTTGACGAGAAGATTGCAGGCAGCTTGCACTTTACACCAGGTCAAGCTTATGAAACGGCGGATAATGGTAACCGTTCTTCGATTCATTGGGATTTGGTATTGATTCAGCGTCCGGAATATGGTGGCGGTGAAATTTATTTTGATGATGTTTTAATCCGTAAGGACGGCATATTTGTGCTGCCTGAGCTGGAGCCTTTAAATCCTGAAAACTTGAAATAACGATATCTGTTCTTGCTGAGAAAGCGATTTCAATGTATCATAATGAATGAGCATTGATACACGACAATCCAGTAAAGCGAGGGATCTCACTATGTCCAGCAATAATGCGGCGGTTGTTGAAATTGCACAGACGGCGAGCAAATTCACTTCTTCCATCGTCCTTCATTCCGAAAATAAGTATATTGATGTGAAAAGTATACTGGGCTTGTTTACGACCTTGGTCAGCAGTCACAGCTATGAGCTGCATGTTCACGGGCCTGACGCCGAGGAAGCCAAAAAAGCGATTATTGAGGTGTTCCAGAAGCACGGGCTGCACATTTCAGTAGCCACCTAACTTATTGAGGAAGCAAAAGCATCCCTACCTGTAACTGTAGGGATGCTTTTTTTGTCAGGTTCTTGTATTAGCCTGCAATTTGGTCTAATATTAAGGTTAGGACGTCTTGTGCGACATTGAGACATAGGGGGGAAGAATCCATGACTTCATCTGATTTGCAGGAACAATTGAATATCAAGGCCATTAATCTGCTTCAGGAAGATGCAGATAAAATAAAGAAGCTTATTGAAGTACAGATGGAGAATCTGGCAACCCGTTATTGCCCTCTCTATGAGGAAGTGCTGGATACTCAGATGTACGGATTTTCCAAGGAAGTGGATTTTGCGGTTCGCGCCGGACTTCTTCCGGAAATGGTAGGTAAACAGCTGGTCAGTGAGCTGGAACGCAATCTGGCTATTCTATATGAGGCCATGAATAATAAGGCTAATTAGGAAGACGGTTGAATTGATGAGAGCATGCGAAGTTTGAGAGCATGCTTTTTTTGATGCCATTTTTTGAAAAAGGGAACGAGAGGTCGCTTATAGCGTTCACCTTTGCCCTTGAATTTTTACAGTTTAAGGGGGTATATTTCTCTTAAAAATTCAAGGGCATTAGTGATCAGAAGATGAATTGAAACGCGAAGCAGTCACTAGAATGTAATCTACATTTTAAAACTTTGAAAGCTACACCAGGAAGAAGGATACACCTAACAATACATACACTACCAGCAGCATGAGTCCCTCATACCAGTTGGTTGAGCCGTCCTGGGTGATGGATTTGGCGATAAATACAGCGACGGCAATGGCTACCAATTCGATGGTGGTGAAAACGATATTCATCGTGTTTCCCATAAAGTAACTGACAAAAATCAGCACAGGGGCAACGAATAGGGCAATTTGCAAACTGCTACCGACAGCAATTTCGACAGATGCACCAATTTTGTTCTTCATGGCCAGTAAAATGGCGGCGCTATGTTCGGCCGCATTACCAATAATAGCGACAAGAAATGCACCCACGAACAATTCGCTGAGTCCAAATTGAGTCGTAAATACTTCCAATGTACCTACCAGCCATTCGCTGACAAAAGCGACCATAACGGTAGCGAGTACCAAATAGACAATGGATTTATTTCTAGACCATACAGGGGCATGCTCATGCGGTAATTCTTCATCTTTTTGTTTGGTCACGTCAGCTAAATAGTCCTTATGCGTAATCATAGAAAAAATAAGCCATGCAATATACGCGACAATGAGCGTGCCTGCAACAATGAGACTGAGTGTATCTGACTCGCTATCCGTGATCACATGTGTGTTCAGAAAAACAGCTGGAACGAACAAGGCAATAACAGCCACAATCATCAGGGAGCCACTTAACCCAGCCAGCGATATATTGAAATTTTGTACTTTATATTTCAAACCGCCAGCGAACAGACTCGCTCCGAGCACCAGCAGCAGATTGCCGATGATCGAACCGGTAAGACTGGCCTTTACCATATCGTAAAGACCTTCTTTGACGAGAAAAATGGCGATGATCAGCTCAGCTGCGTTACCAAAGGTGGCATTTAAGAATCCACCTAAACGTTGGCCAGCATAATGAGCAACACTTTCAGTCGCCCTACCGAGAAAACCGGCTACGAATACAACAGAAATTGCACAAATGACAAATTGGGCTATGGCATTCCAATGTGTGTAATGAGCGACTGCACTAAGAGCAAATGTCGCTATAAGCAAAGCGGGAGATAACCATTTTTTCAATGAAGAGCACCTCGATATCAATAGATGTGTACAAGTTTGGTGAATACTGTCACTTGTATGGATTTTTCTAAATTAATATACCCAAAATGATATAGGTTGTAAACGAACGATGTTTTTATACGTAAGGTTTGCATTTGGAGTGTCTGAGGCTTTACAATACAAATAAAGGATGGATGAAGGGGGACATAGGTCATGGCAGAGCAAATTCAACAACTGGAAGCAGGAAACATCAAGATTTCCAACGATGTCGTAGGAAAAATTGCCGGAATGGCCGCATTAGAGACACCAGGCATTGCTGCAATGTCAGGCGGCTTATCGGAAGGCTGGGCCAAAAGGCTGAGCGGTAAAAATGTGCAAAAGGGCGTATCAGTGGAGGTTGGACAACTAGAAGCTGCCATTGATCTACGTATTATCGTGCTCTACGAAACACCTATTCATGAGGTGTCCCGAATTCTTCAGCAAAATGTGCGAGAAGCCGTCGAAAGCATGACGGGGTTGCGGGTCGTGGAAGTGAACGTTAAAGTGGAAGGTGTCGCATTCAAGGACGATGCAGTGTAATAAAACCATTGTATGCTAAATGATCATTTTTCACTCATGCCATAAATGCCGGGAATTTCCTGGGATAATCCGCATAAGAACACGAAAACTGGTGGTTTTAAAACGCCAGTTTTCGTTTTGTGAATCTGCTGGATAACATTTTGCAGACGGACCTGTAGTTATATACATATACAAAAAAAGAACTTCCAATGCCACCGTGAATAGTGGTCATATGGAAGTTCTTTTTTTAGCGGTAACGGTTGGCTCTACGAGTTTGAAAGCGAGTGGGGACTTCATTACGGACAGTTACCCCTGTAGTGCGTTCTTGCACTGCTTGTTTGGTGTTCTCACGAGAAATACTGAGCATGATGCCCATGGAAAACATCATGACGAGCAGGGAGGAACCACCAAAGCTAATAAACGGAAGGGTTACGCCAGTGATTGGAATCGTTTGTGTTACTCCGCCGATATTAATGAAGGCCTGAATGGCGATCAAACCCATGATGCCAGTGCCCACCAACGTTCCGAACGGATCATGGCAACGCAGAGCAATGATCATGCCTCGCCAAATGAAATACAAATATAGCATTAGGAAAATGGCTGTTCCGATAAATCCGAATTCTTCACCAATGACAGAAAAGATAAAATCATTAAACGAATTGGGCAAATAATGAAGCTTGATAATGCCTTTACCAAATCCTGATCCGTTTAAGCCGCCTTCGCCAATTGCTTGCAAGGACTGCACCAGATTGTATCCCGTTCCTTGTCTATACTTTTCGGGATTAAGAAAGGCTTGAAAGCGTCCGATTTTATAATCTTGCTTGGCAGCAGTAGCTTGTCCATTTGCGCTTTCGGAATCTCCTCCAAACAACGATCCAATACCAAATACGATGGAAGCCCCTAACACAAGCAGGATGATGGATGCTGTAATGTGTTTGACGCTGGCTCCCCCGGCATAAATAATCAGGCCACTGGTGGCTACCAAAATAAAGCAGGAGCCTAAATCCGGTTGAAGCATGATGAGTCCTGCGACAGAGCCTACAATGACAGTTACAGGTATGTAGCCAGTCCGCAAATCTCTAAATCGATCTCCTTTTTTGACAATCAGCGCGGATAAGTAAAGGATGATGGATATCTTTGCGAGTTCTGTTGGCTGGAAGCCAATACTACCAAATCTGAGCCAGCTTTTTGCACCATTCAGAGAGCCTGTAAAAAGAACGATGATTAGCAGTAATATGGTTATGAAAAATAAAGGCACAAAAAGCTTTTTATATTTTTCCATCTTAATATTCATAGCTACCAGCATAATAAAAAGTCCAAGTATAGCAAATGCGGACTGGCGCTTTACAAAATATAAAGAGTCAAAATTGTATTCTTTATTCAGCAGAGCTACGCTGGAGCTGGAGCTAAATACCATGATTACACCGAATCCAACCAGCAACAAAGTGAGGATCAGCAATTGGAAATCCGGTGTCCCTCTTCTTCGAGTCTCCGGCTTCGTATTTCTCATATCAGCTTCCCCCGGTATTCGCCGCAAGGTATATTCCTCGCAGACGTTTATCATTTTATCGTTTATCCATTTTATCATAGTATGTTTGATAGGCTTCTGCAACCATCTGGAGCAACAGATATCACAACAATTCCATATCTGCTACAATAGGATAAAAATAAAGACTTGAGAGAAACGGCGCGTATGGGTAAAGCTGCATGATTTATCGGAAACTTGCCCAATGTTTTAAAAGGAGAGGTGGAACATAATGACACAACAGGCGATGGACCAAACCTGGTTCGATCAATTACAAGAAAACATGGTGGAGTGGCGTAGACATTTACATAAGAATCCCGAAATTTCTTTTCAGGAAAGCAAAACTGCCGCTTTTGTAGCGGACAAGCTAGAGAACTGGGGGTTAGATGTTCGCCGACAGGTAGGGGGACATGGTGTTGTAGGTACCATTCGTGGTGCCAAACCTGGACCTGTGGTTATGTTGCGCGCCGATATGGACGCTCTTCCTATTCAGGATGAAAAGGAATGTGAATATCGCTCCAGCGTGGATGGGGCTATGCATGCTTGCGGACATGATGGACATACGTCTGTTTTGCTTGGGACAGCATACTATTACAGTCTGAACCGCGATGAGTTGGAAGGAGAAATCCGGTTTTTGTTCCAGCCTGCGGAGGAATTGTTGCCTGGAGGTGCGGTCAATGTCATCAAAGATGGTGTACTGGAAGGTGTGGATGTCATTTATGGCATCCATTTATGGACACCATTCTCGGTCGGGACCGCTGCGAGTTGTGCAGGGCCGTTGATGGCGGCGGCCGACGATTTTTATATTGAAATTGCAGGTAAGGGTGGGCATGGTGGTATGCCCCAGTCCACTAATGATAGTGTGGTGGCAGGTTCAGCTCTTGTTATGCAACTACAAAGTATCGTAAGCCGTTCAATCGACCCGTTAAAGCCTGCTGTGTTGACGGTGGGAACGATCCAAGGGGGCTCAGCGCAAAATGTAATTGCGGAAACCTGTCGCTTGAGTGGAACCATTCGTACGTTTGATGAGCAGACCCGGACGGTCATGAAGGAGCGACTGCATAAGGTAACTGAGCTTACAGCAGCAACATACGGGACATCAGCAAAGATTCGTTACATTATGGGATACCCGCCAGTTGTTAATGATACGCAAGAAGCATCTCGCTTTTTTAAGGAAGCAAAGCTTGTGTTCGGCGAGGGGAATGTACAGGAAGCGCCAAAGTTGATGCCTGCCGAAGATTTTGCGTATTATTTGGAACGTGTGCCAGGTTGTTTTATGTTCGTAGGGGCGGGTAATCCGGCCAAAGGTGCAATTTATCCGCACCACCATCCAAAATTTGATTTTGATGAGGCTGCCATGATTAATGCGGTTCGTTTATTTATTGCCATGTCTACCGGATACGCAGCGGAACGAAAAGCAGGGGCAATTAACGGCTAATATGAGTTGAATTGGGAACGGGTCAACCCGGAGTATGAGGTGAATGAAATGGGGTAACCTACTCTTGAAAAGGAGGGAGTACCCATGAAAAAGGTTCAGGAAGTTATGACTAAAAAATGTGTAACGGTGACCCCACAAGACAATATTTATGAGGTTGCAGTCAAAATGAAGGACAATGATACTGGTTTTATCCCAGTTGTGGAAAGAGAAGGCAGTGACAAGTTGATCGGTGTTATAACGGACCGTGATCTTGTCGTTCGTGGTTATGCGGACAAGCATTCCGGTTCCAGCTCAGTTGATGCGGTAATGACGACAGGTATTCGTACAGCTAGTGTGGACATGTCGGTGGACCAGGCAGCTGAACTGATGGCAGAGCAGCAAATCCGTCGTTTGCCCGTGACAGAAGGAGATCGTCTGATCGGGATTGTTTCGATCGGGGATTTGGCGGTTCGTAATATTTTTGCAGATAACGCTGGAGAGGCGCTTAGCCATATTTCCGAGCAGGTTCACTAAAAGGATAATATAGTAGGCACCAGTTTGGGACGGTCTCTATCCCGAGCTTCTGATCAGGAGTTCAACCCGAGTGTGGGTTGGACTCCTTGCTATTCCGGTTGATATCCGAATAAACGGATAAGCTATTTATTATAGAACTTTTGAGTGTCAGGAGGTAGTCATGAATCCCGATCATCCTTGTATTGTACAACGTGATTTTACCGTTTTGCTGGAAATGGGTTTGCCTGATTCGGAATGGGCTCGTTCACAGTTGCAGATTTATGCGGAGCTGGTAAAAAGTCCGTCCGCTTTTCATACATATCACATCACTCCATTGTCGCTCTGGAACGCAGCCGCTCTCGGGTGGAGTGCTGAGGACATTCAAAATAGTTTGCACGCTATGTCCCGTTGGGATATTCCGCGTGATTTGTTGAAGGATATTGAACAGCTTGTTTCTCGTTATGGGACGTTGACGCTGTCACGGGCGAGTGCAAAAGAAGAACAAACTTACGACACAGATACGATTGACGCGCATCGTGATGAGCAAGAGTCAGACAGAGATACAAAGGCGAGGAAAGCCAACACATACACAATAGGTGATCACTTGATCTTGGCAGTAGAGACTCCAACTTTACTGGATGAGCTATTGAACAAGAAAGAGCTAAAACAGCTTGGTTTGCTTCGCACCAATGAGACAAGCGCATCCGTACCGCCCGAAAATCGTGGTTTGCTCAAGCAGGAATTAACTCGCTTGGGATATCCCGTTGTGGATACGGCAGGTTATCTTGAGGGGAATCTGCTTCGTTTTACCTTGGGGAAGGGACAAACGGAGTTGCAGCTTCGTGATTACCAGGTGAAAGCTGCTGATGCATTTGAAGGCACAGACGGCTTAGGGGGGAGTGGTGTACTAGTGCTCCCATGCGGAGCCGGAAAAACAGTGATCGGTATGGCAGTGATGAATCGACTTCAGTGCGAGGTGCTTATTTTAACTTCTAATACTATTTCTGTGCGGCAATGGATCGAGGAACTGAAGCAAAAGACAAATATTCCTGTCGATTCTATTGGGGAATACAGTGGTCAGAAAAAGGAGGTGCGACCGATAACGGTGGCAACCTACCAGATTTTGACGCATCGGCGCACCAAAGATGGAGAGTTTGAACATATGAAACTGCTGAGTGAGCGGAAGTGGGGACTCATTATATATGATGAGGTACATTTGCTGCCTGCGCCAGTATTTCGAGCCACGGCCGATATTCAGGCTACCCGTCGTTTGGGATTAACAGCTACGTTAGTTCGAGAGGATGGGTGTGAGCGGGATGTGTTCTCTTTAATTGGACCCAAACGGTACGATATGCCGTGGAAGGAACTGGAGCGACAGGGCTGGATTGCACAGGTCGATTGTGTAGAACTGCGTTTGCCCATGACCGCTGACCTTTTGGAGAAAAGTATGCGTGCTGAAGGCAGACAGCAATACCGAATTGCAGCCGAAAATCCGGCTAAGATGGAGGCAGTACGCAGTCTGGTGGAGAAACACAAGGGGATACCAACACTTATTATTGGTCAATATTTAGACCAGTTACGTAAATTGGCTCAGGAGCTGGACGTCCCACTGATTACGGGTTCCATGACTCAGAGCGAGCGGGTGCGTTGGTTCGATGCGTTTCGCAAGGGTAATATTCAAACCTTATTAGTATCCAAGGTAGCAAACTTTGCAGTCGATTTGCCGGATGCAGCAGTAGCGATAGAGGTATCGGGCAGCTTTGGCTCCCGTCAGGAAGAGGCGCAGCGACTTGGCCGCATTTTACGACCAAAGCCAGGCGACAATAAAGCTTATTTTTATGCATTAGTGACGGAGAACAGTAAAGAGATGGATTTTGCAGCACGTCGTCAGCTGTTTCTGATTGAACAGGGCTATGAATATGCGATTCGCAGGTTTGATGGGACGATGGCTGGCAGAAGCCAGGAGGATGAGATTGAAGATGGCGGAAAGAAAAAGGAGGCCTAACCAAGGATGGACGTAATGAGTACGCAAGGCAACTGGAATGAGCTTTCAGCGGATGAGCTGCTGGTGCTTAGACGATGCTTTGTCCGGTATGCGGCACAGCCTATGAAGGAAGAGGAGCCTATGCAGCTTACCCAAGGTGCGTTAAGCGGAGTCGAAACAAAACTGGCACTGCATGGGCTTCGCTCTCGGGGGTGGCTGGAGGCAGTCACCAAATCGTGGGGCGAACGGATTTTATATATTCCGGTTGATCGGCTACCCGCTCTGTACGATATGTTGTTAGAGCAAACTCCAATGAACGGGATACATACAGATCATCCGATAACGGTACATGAAGCAATGACAGGACTGGAGTCAGAGTTACTGCATGTGTTGTCACGTATTGCGATACAGGGCGTTCCTTTGACGGCCAAAGGAACCATACATAAACGGTCATTGCAAAAATTGAATGAACTGACCCCCTTTCGTCCGGAGGACCTGGAGGGACTTGGGTTGCATTATGCGCATGCCGAGCTATATCCAGTACAAACGGTGGTCATGATCGATTTACTACTCAGTTTGGGGCTGTTAGTGAAAGAAACAGTGTCTTTTCGCATTCAGGAGGCGGAACTGGCGACATGGATTCGTTTGTCTGCGGGGCAAATGCGCAAGCATATTTTTGCCACTCTCATGGAAAGGTACGGCAAGGCTGAAGCGCCCATACAGCATTTTCGCTATATGCTGTGTGCCGTCTCGCAGTATGTAGGAACAGACGGATGGATATCTATTCAGTATCTGCTGCAATGGATGCTTCAGGTAGGCTTAATCCCGCAAAATCGTTTAAAGGGAGATGATTCCACAAACAGTACCCTTATAGACATTGTTCCTACAATCGCAAACCTCGATGGGCTTGCGGATGAAACAGTATCTGATTTTAATTTTAATGAACCTTTTATGGAAGATATAAAGGGTTGGTTGAAGGCCCTGACGGCTTTTGGAATGGGGGATTGGGGTCAGACCACATCAGGCGAATTGTGTTTTCGCTGGAATGTCTCTGCGACAGATCTGCTTCGTCCCTATCATGACGAGGATACTTATCAAGAGCAAGGTGCCTTTTATGTGCAGCCTGATTTTGAAATATTGGTACCGCCAGATGTCGCATATGATGTGCGCTGGCAATTGGAATGCTGCTGTCAGCGTGTGACAGGAGACCGGATGGTAGTATATCGGATCACCAGAGAGAGTATTACAGAGGCAATCGAGCTGGGCATGGAGGCCAAGGCGATTCCCGCTCTTTTGGACAAGTACAGTCGGACAGGGGTGCCAGAACATGTACGGCTGGCAGTAGAGCAGTGGTCAGGCGATGTCGGACGAACGGCTTTTGCAACGGTAACACTTCTGCGATGCGGTACTCAGGAGGATGCGGACATGGTTGCGCGTCATCCTGCACTGGAAGGATTACTGGAGCGACTCGGCGACAAAGATTTTATTATCCCGGTACGCTCTGCTGACAAAATACGAAAAGCGCTCGCTGCAATTGGATTAAGTCCGCGTCTTGAGCCAAAAGGTGCGGATGAGCCAGCTCATCATTATCCACTTTTGACGGAGACAGAGAACCTAGAAGCAGGTCGTTCCCTATTTTCGCAAGAGGGAAGAGCTGGTCTGGTTTACACAGGGCGCACGTTGCATTTTTATGAACAAGAGCACACCCTGCCTGATCCGTCTGACTATTTCCCGGAAAGATCTACAGTACCCTCTTCATGGACAAAAGAATGGAGGAGTTACCATACGTCCACTTCCAGGCAGTTGATGGAGCAAGCGATCCGTTGGCAGGCGGCGGTGGGATTGCGTATTAGTGGGAAAGAGGTTAAATGGATACCGGAATCGGTGGTTTCGGGCGATCCCTGGAGTGTCACAGGCTGGTACGCTTCAGGAATGGATGAGGAAACACCTTCTCGTGCGACCTTGCAGCCAAGGGATTGGTCCGATATGAGGTTGTTGGTTCCTTTTACATAGTCGTGTCAGGAAGTGCATGAAACTCCTTCTTCTCAAAAGAAGGATGTGGTATGATAAATGAGTCTACTTTTATTGGGTAGAACTTTATATAAAGTGAGATGACATTCATGAGCGTAGCCGAATTGAACACGGTCAATATGGCAGAAGTGCTTATTAACGCCTATGAATTGGGCGATATGGTCAACCGGTCCTTTGAGGTATCGGATTATTTATATTGGAAGCAGCGTGTGGAATTGAACCCGTCTATTCAGGCGTGTGTACGCAAGCTGGATGCCAAAAAGGAGCTTTTCGCTGAAACGGAGCGTTTTGGGCATTTTCATCCCAACTATCATGAAGCGAAGGACGCAGTGCAGGCCGTTGAACTTGAGCTGGAACAATTTGAGGCTGTTAAGGAGTTCAAGCGAGCCGAAAAGACGCTGGATGATATGCTTCATGCCATGTCTGAAACGATTGCATATTCCGTGTCCGAGACCATTAAGGTGCCGAGCAACGACCCGAATGTGAAAAAGGGCGGATGCGGCAGCGGAGGGAAATGCTCCTGCGGATAGGCCATAGGAATGATACGGAGGGGAGATGAAGCGAATGTTTGCCGAGCGGACAGGGTACATCATTTGGGTAAGCGATATCAAGGCTGCCCGCAATCTGGAGAAATACGGAAATGTCCACTATATTTCAAAGCGTATGCATTATGTAGTTATTTATATGAATGCGGATCGGGCAGAGGACACCGTTAAAAATATTCGCAGACTTTCCTATGTACGTAAGGTTGAGCGCTCTTTCCGAAATGAGATTAGGACGGAGTACAACGACGATAAGGAAAAGATGAAAGAATATGAAATATAAGCTTTGATTGTCTATACATTCAGAATTCTTAATAAAGGTCAGCCTACGGGCTGGCTTTTTTTTGTGAAGCCAGGACTTTTGCATACTAATCTTAATGCTGTTAGACCTAAAAAATCTTTAAAAAACACCCATAAACTTCAATTTTGTAACTTGTAGTCCCGGGTCTGTTGAGGTAACATATGAATATATTGGTAGATATAAAGACCTATCTGGTGGGGAGAGTGATCCCGTGCGTGACAAGGCAATGCAGCGATGGAGTACATACGAACCGTTCTACGTGGAGATGGGCGATAAGAAAGTCGCCGATATCGTGATTACAAATCATGCGAAAACACGTTATTTAGATCGGGTAGAGCAGAAACAGTCCGAGACGAATCATATCGCCGCCTGGCTTTGGGAGTGCCTGAAGCAAAACAGGATGGAGTCCTACTATCATAATGAAGAGGATGTATATTTAATTGATGGTGATCTGGTCGTTGTCGCCGAGTTTGGTGAGTTGCCAGGTGAGATGGACATTGCGGGAAATCCGCTTCATAAGATGATTATCATTACCTTTTTGGGTCGCATGTCAGAGACGATCGAATTAAGGGACTTGAAGTCCTACTATTCCTGGCTGCGCCATTCGCGGCGCATGACACTGATGAAAAGCACTCGTAAGCAAAAATAGACGGTGATTTGGCGGACGGTTCCATTAGAAAGCGTGCTTATTGACACCGTCGAGTTTGTGTAGAAGTATGCAGTTATCAGCTGCATGCTTTTTTTATTTTGCCAGCATATAACTCCCCAATTCGGTAAGTTTACTCGGAAATTATTCGCCAGACGTTTTTCTTGTGATAAAATAAGGAGATCAGAGGGGAGAGGGCTGTCAGTATGAACTTTCATCAGCTGCACATTTTTTATACCGTAGCGGAGCGCGGAAGCTTCTCGGCGGCGGCGCAAGCGTTGCATATGACGCAACCAGCGGTGACGATGCAAATTCAGTCTTTGGAAGATTATTTTGGCACGAAGCTACTGCACCGATCGACTAAAAAAATTGAGCTTTCGGAGGCAGGATCGACATTACTGCCTTTTGCCAAAAGAAGTATGCAACTGATCAGGGAAGCTGACGAAGCGATGTCTGCTTTTACTCACATGCTGGAGGGAAGATTGCATATTGGCGCCAGCCTAACGATTGGTGAGTATATTGTGCCAAGAATGTTGGGGCCGTTTGGTCAGGAATACCCTCACATACGCATGGCAATGAATGTAATGAATACGACTCAAATTATGGATGATATACTAAAACATCAGTTGAATTTAGGGCTGATTGAGGCTCCGGTTCAACACCCGGATATTGTAGTGGAATCTGTGATGCAGGACGAACTGAAGTTGATTGTTCCTTCGGGACATGTGCTGGCCAAGGCCAAAAAAGTAGTTTTAGAAGATGTATTC
This sequence comes from Paenibacillus sp. TSM33, assembly GCF_056099025.1. Taxonomy (NCBI): domain Bacteria; kingdom Bacillati; phylum Bacillota; class Bacilli; order Caryophanales; family Paenibacillaceae; genus Paenibacillus; species Paenibacillus sp. TSM33. Next base: position 713,238 of record NZ_JBLZXB010000017.1, on the reverse strand, counting down.
AAGCACCCTTTTGTAGCCAGAGAAAAAGGTTCTGGTACACGACAAGTTATAGAAGACGGACTGAAAAGTCGTGGTGCGGATGCTTCTCGACTTGATATCGTAATGGAAATGGGCAGCACTGGAGCGGTTAAATCAGCGGTAGAGGCAGGACTGGGGATTACTATGCTGTCACCTTCTTCAGTCAAACATGAGGTTGCGCTCGGGTTATTGAAAATTGTAAATATTTCAGATATTACCTTCAAACGAGAATTTTACGCAATTCATTTGAAATCAGCGTTGTTGCCGATCCCGGTAGTCACTTTTCTGTCTTACTTGCGTCGTCATGATCAGGGAATGGACGTATTTGAGGAATCGCTGGACAAGCATGCAGAGATGAAAGAGGAGGAGAATTTGTGAAATGAAGGAACGGATGAATTTACAACGATATGATTTACATACACACACCCAAGCATCTGACGGTATGCAATCACCTGCTGATAATGTGCGCTGGGCGAAGGAAAAAGGGCTGGCCGGTGTGGCTATTACAGATCATGATACGGTGGCCGGTTTGGAGGAAGCCTTGGAGGAGGGAAGACGCCTTGGAATGACTGTGGTGCCGGGTGTGGAAATCAGTACACGTGCTGGCGGCAAAGATATTCATATATTAGGTTATTTTATGGACTACCGTAATAAAATGTTTTTGGAGCGGTTGGAAAAGCTGAGACAGGCGCGGGATACCCGTAATGATTTGATTTTGAGCCGATTGCGTAGCTTGGGCGTGGAAATCACGCTAGATGAGGTGGTGGCTACAATGGGCAGACCACTAGCGCCAGATGAAAGCATTGGACGTCCGCATATGGCAGATACCCTGGTTCAAAAAGGGTACGCGAAGGACATGCGGGATGCGTTTGACCGTTACTTGGCAGAAGGTGCACCCGGATACGTATCTGTACCTCGTGTAGAGCCTGTGGAGGCTATAAGCTGGATTCGTGAAGCAAGAGGGGTGCCTGTAGTGGCTCACCCTGGCTTGTATGGAAATGATGAACTGGTACGCTCCATTATAGAGGCAGCGAAGCCTGTAGGGTTGGAGGTGCGCCATTCAGATCATGATGCTGAGGCTGAGAGCCGATACACTGCAATGGCGCTGCATTACCGGCTTATCGCAACGGGTGGCTCGGATTTTCACGGTGCACGCCAAGGTGTGATTTTCCACGGTGATTTGGGTAGCCGTAGTGTGGATGGTCAGGTTGTTGAGGAATTGAGAAAGGCTGCGGTTGGACAAAAGTAAATGAAAAGCCCCTTGCCTACCGCATGGAACACAAGAAGTGTACCGTGCAAAGGGCAAAGGGGCTTTTTTTTGGATTCCATATACTGGTGGGATCTAGCCGTTTTTGATGCGATTCGGCAGCTTTTTGACCAGTTCCTCATCAGGTGTGATAAAGAGCGTACGCTGATGATCGTAGATGACAAAGCCGGGCTTCGCTCCGCTGGGCTTGCGTACATGCCGAATCAAGGTGGCATCTACAGGTACGCTGCTGGACTGCTTGGCTTGGCTAAAATAGGCAGCCAGTTGAGCTGCTTCCTCCAATGTTGCATCTCCGAATTTCTCGGCACGAATAACGACGTGTGACCCTGGAATATCTTTTGTATGCAACCACGTGTCATTGGGTCCGGCCAGTCGGTTGGTCACATATTCATTCTGCAAGTTATTTTTGCCGACCAGCAGCTCGATGCCTTCGGATGATGTATATACGTGTAAGGTCGGACGGTCATTTTTCTTCTTTTTCTTTCCTTTTTTAACCCGATCTCTAAGATAGCCTTGCTGAACCAGTTCTTCACGTATTTCCTCAATGTCGTTGATAGAGGCATGGGCTAGCTGCTGAAGAAGATTGTCCATATAACGAATTTCTTCGTGTGTTTTTGCTAGTTGTTCGTCAATAACAGCCAGGCTGTTTTTATATTTGTTGTACTTTTTAAAATAACGTTGTGCATTATCTGAAGGGTTGAGTAGCGGGTCCAATGGAATGGTGATTGCACCCTGTTCCTCGTCATAAAAGTTAGTGAGTGTTACTTCTTTGTCCCCCTTTTTTACCTCATGCAGTGAAGCGAACAGCAGCTCTCCGTAAATCCGAAATTGATCGGCATCTTCCGCTTCGGTCAAATCCTGATGAAGATGATCGAGTTTTTTTACGTTTTTGCTCCGCTCGTTTTGCAGAAAGCGCAGGAGGTCGCTAACCTTTTGCTTAACCGTGTCCCTTTCTGCTTTTTCACCGAAAAAGTCCTCCATACACTCGCTGATGGTAGCGTATTCCTTACGTTCTCCTTGGATCAACGTCAGTGGGATGGCTGAAAATATTACTTTATCTTGTGCGTTCAGTCCAGATACCGGCTGAAAATGATGATTCCGCACGTCATCCATGATGTCACTGAATGCCCTCCACAGTCGACGATCCTTGTCACCAGAAGCTTCTTCATTAGATGCTCGGATTAGTATCTCTTCAGCAATGAGGGGACTAAGTCCGGTAAAAGTGTTCACGATCCAGCGTTTGGGAGCTTCTTCCGCCTCAATGGCTGCTTGATACGAGGAAAAGAAGGCTGCTTCTTCGACTTCTAGTGGATCTAGCTTGTTTTGTTCAGGAGGCTCTGTGTATTGAAAGCCTGGCATAACGACCCGATAGCTGCTGATAGAGGGTGTGACATGATGAATGCCATCCAGCATCACACCTGTTTCCGGGTCAAGCAAAATAATGTTGCTATGTCTACCCATTACTTCAATAATAATGCGCTTAAATGAAATATCCCCCAGCTCATCACGCTGACGTATATCCATATGAATTATGCGCTCCATGCCCACCTGCGTAATGTTCTCAATAATGCCTCCTTCGCAATGTTTGCGAAGAAGCATACAAAACATGGGAGCTTCTGTCGGATTGAGAAAACTTTGCTCTGTAAAATGTACGCGCGGAAATGTCGGATTAGCCGACAGCAACAGTTTTACACTCCCACCTTGTGCCCGCAGGTTCAGCACGATATCGCGTTCGTTTGGCTGATGTATTTTATTAATGCGCCCGCCCCGGATGGCTTGCAATTCGTGTACGATAGCGCGGGTTACAATTCCGTCCAATGCCATAATGTATGTTCTCCTTTGAAGCAAATGTATTTTCGCCTTCCTTCTATGATACATAACTTTGGGACAAAACTTAAGCGGCTTTGTGATATTTCGAGTCCTGTCCGAATAGATTGAATCAAGAAAGTCTGTCCAGCATATCAGCAATCGTGGCACAAAAATATAATAACGGGCAGCCATCCTACGCACAACCGACGGAAACGGACTATCTGACCGGGAGGGAATTGGGGAGAATGGAACAAGCACACTGGCACCAATTAAGCAATGAACAGCTTTCAACTAGTCTGGAAGTCGACCCGAAGCAGGGTCTTTCGGAGGAACAGATTGCGGAACGAAGAGAAAGGACGGGATGGAATGAGCTGAGCGAGGGGAAGCGTGTTTCGGCAATTTTGCTGCTGCTCAACCAGTTCAAGGATTTTATGATGCTTGTATTGATGGGTGCGACCCTGATATCTGGACTGCTCGGCGAGTATTTGGACGCGGTTACCATTATTGCTATCGTTGTGCTAAATGGAATTCTGGGCTTTGTACAGGAATTTAGAGCTGAACGTTCCTTGCGAGCTTTAAGACAGCTTTCTGCTCCAACCGCCAAGGTGCTGCGAGGCGGCCAACGAATACAGGTTCAGGCCAGAGAGCTGGTGCCGGGCGATATCGTGCTGCTGGAAAGTGGTGATCGTATCCCCGCAGATGTAAGGTGGTTGAGTACCAACGGCTGTGATGTGGAGGAGTCTGCTCTGACAGGTGAATCGGTTCCGGTGAGTAAGCATTGCCGCCCTATTCATGCCGCCGAAGTACCTCTTGGGGACCAAAAGAACATTGGTTTTATGGGCACCATGATGACCAGAGGCACCGCACAAGGCGTGGTCATTCGCACTGGCATGAGTACCGAAATGGGGAAGATCGCAGATTTGATCGAAAATACGGAGTCGCAGGAGACACCGTTGCAGCACAGACTGGAACAATTGGGCAAAATTTTGATTATCGTGGCGTTAGCGCTAACCGTGCTCGTAGTCGTAGCGGGCATTTTGCATGGTCAGCCAGCCATGAACATGTTTTTGGCCGGCGTAAGCTTGGCTGTGGCAGCTATACCAGAAGGATTGCCTGCGATCGTAACCATTGCACTTGCTTTGGGTGTACAGCGTATGATCAAACGCAAGGCCATTGTGCGCAAGCTGCCTTCTGTTGAGACGCTCGGCTGTGCGTCTGTCATTTGCTCTGACAAAACGGGCACACTGACCCAAAATAAAATGACAGTCACCAAGCTGTGGCTGGATGGTCGTTTCTGGGGAGTTACCGGGGAAGGTTATGATCCACACGGTCATATTATGGACAGGGATCTTCCGGCCGACCTAAAAAACGGACAATCCTTGCGTAGATTGCTGCAAGCCAGTGTACTTTGTAATAATGCGGAGATTGTTCAAGCCGATATAGATGAGCTGCGTTCGAAAAAGAAAACCAAAGAGCCTACGCCTTCCGCTGTTTGGGAGCTAAAAGGTGATCCGACGGAAGGAGCGCTGGTCACGTTAGCTGCCAAAGGCGGAGTCACGCGACAAGGGCTATATGAACTGTACACACGAGAGCGAGAATTCCCTTTTGACTCGGACCGGAAGCGGATGTCGGTACTCGTACGCCACCAGGGAGGACACATTGTATTTGCCAAAGGAGCGCCAGACGTGCTACTGGGCCAGTGCTCTTACATTTTATGGGAAGGGAATGTCGTTCCATTAACGGGTACGCTGCGCCAAAAGGTATTAGCAGCCAACGAAGGTATGGCATCGGAAGCGCTGCGTGTACTTGGCGTCGCTTACCGTGATATTCGCTCGCATGAGCGTGTTTCTACGGTTGAGGAGGCTGAAACACAGCTGATTTTTATCGGCCTGACCGGCATGATTGATCCGCCGCGCCGCGAGGTTCGCGAGGCCATTGGCAAGTGCCGTCGTGCTGGCATTCGTACCGTGATGATTACGGGCGATCACGGTACAACTGCGGAGGCCATTGCACAGCAGCTAGGCATCCTCCAACGCGGCTCACATGTGTTGACGGGACAGCAACTGTCTCTCATGGATGATACGGCGTTGGATAACGTTGTGGATACCGTCTCTGTGTACGCGCGGGTGTCGCCGGAACACAAGCTGAGAATCGTCAAGTCGCTGCAAAGACGCGGACACGTCGTAGCTATGACCGGAGATGGCGTCAATGACGCACCTGCGATCAAGGCATCGGATATCGGTATTGCCATGGGCATTACAGGAACAGACGTGACCAAAGAAGCAGCTGCACTTGTACTGAGTGACGATAATTTCTCCACGATTGTAGCGGCGATTGAGGAAGGGCGAAATATTTACGAGAATATCCGTAAATTCATTCGTTATCTACTCGCCTCCAATGTTGGCGAAATTTTGACGATGTTCTTTGCCATGATGGCTGGACTGCCGCTACCTTTGCTACCCATTCAGATTTTGTGGGTAAATCTGGTGACAGACGGTCTGCCGGCGATGGCTCTCGGTGTGGATCAGCCGGAAAAGGATCTTATGGAGCATAAGCCTCGCGGCGCAAAGGAAAATATTTTTGCCCGTCGACTGGGCTGGAAAATTATTAGTCGCGGTCTGTTGATCGGCTTATGTACACTTGCGGCCTTCTGGTTGACATTACGGATTGCTCCGAATGATGCAGGACAATTGATCAAAGCACAGTCGGTTGCATTTGCTACGTTAGTGCTGGCGCAGTTAATTCATGTATTTGATTGCCGCAGTTCCCGTTCCGTTTTCCATCGTAATCCGTTTCAAAATAGTTATCTCGTGCTTGCCGTACTGTCCTCCATTGTGCTGATGCTGGTTGTCATGTATGTGCCTGTGCTGCAGCCTATTTTCAAAACGGTACCCCTTGGTTTACGCGAATGGGCACTATCTATTGTCGCAGCTGGAATTCCAACGTTCCTGATGGGAGCGGGAAGTGTATGGGGCGGTCGACGTAACCGGCGTCACGGCGGAAATACACGATTTTCAGCGGGACGGACAAAGTTTTCAGCCTAGAATTCGAGTCATGCATATCGCATTGCTTTCCCGCTTTTGCCCTGTATGATATTATGGGATCAAAGCTTCAAGAGGAGCATGAGATCAGCAGCAACGGCGGGGGGAAGCTATGGAATTCACTAAAATGAATGGTCTGGGTAATGATTTTATCGTTTGGTACGGGCATCAGGAATTGCCGTCTGACGCCTCGGAATTAGCTGTTCGGCTATGTGATCGACATTTTGGTATTGGCGCCGATGGATTGGTATATATATTGCCGTCTGAAAAAGCAGATTTTCGCATGCGCATCATTAACTCGGACGGCTCGGAGGCCGAGCAATGCGGTAATGCTATTCGTTGTGCTGCCAAATACGTGTATGACCGTAAGCATATCAACCGTGAACAGATTACGATCGAGACGCTGGGTGCAGGTGTGCAGCAGGTTGAACTGACTGTGGAAAACGGAACTGTACGAATGGTGAAGGTAGATATGGGAGAGCCGATTCTGGAAGGATTGAAAATTCCAACTACACTCGATTTGACTAACGTAATTGATGAGCCCATTGAAGCTGGAGGAAGTGGTTTTCGCTTTACGGCTGTATCTATGGGCAATCCGCACTGTGTCATTTATGTTGAGGATGCGCCTAGCTTTGATCTGGAGGCCTGGGGGCCGAAGCTGGAGTGTCATCCATTGTTCCCTAAAAAAACAAATGTTGAGTTCGCCACGGTACGAAGTCGGAAGCATATAGATATGAGGGTATGGGAGAGGGGAGCTGGACCTACGCTAGCCTGTGGAACCGGAGCCTGTGCTACGCTTGTTGCTTCTGTACTAAATGGATACAGCGACCGCCGCGCCATGGTAAGCCTAAAGGGCGGCGATCTGGATATTGAATGGAGCGAGGATGATAATCACATTTATATGACAGGTCCGGCTGAGATTGTGTTCGAAGGTCGTTTGTTCTGAATGATGTGAACGATAAGAATAGCGCGCAACTGGCTAAGAATCACATAGAAGTGAGAGTGAAGAAGACCGTAGTAGGTCTTCTTTTTTATTCTTTTATGCCGCTGTTTAATAGGAATATGGTGAACAAAGAGATATTCTGTCTTTTTTTGACGTCTGAACGATGTATAATATAGAAAATGAGAAAACGATAAGGAGGCCGTTCAGAGTGCGGAAATTTCGTTGGATTTCAGCAGTTGCAGTCCTCATACTTGTAGCCACCGCGCTTCCGGTTCAAGCGGCGACTATTCCTGCTGCCACAGAAACGACGGACAAGCAGGTTGGCTCGCTAACTCCGACAGTCGTAAGCCGTTTAGAAAAAGCAGTACAAGAACTCATCGGTTCAAAAACTGCATTTCAATTTGACGATGTAACGGATATGGGGAAAACCTGGATTGTCGAGGGTGAATTGGAAGACGGAACAGCTACGTTGCAGACAGAATATAACAAAGAGAAAAACAGAGTAGATTCTACAACCATACGATATAAAATAAGTAGTTTGGGAAAGGCGATGGACGCGCCACTCAAGGCAAAAGTATTAAACAGTGCCAAAGCGTTTGACAGCAAGCGTCCCTTACAATTTGAAGCATTCTGGCGGGTCAAATCCCCCTATCAGTCCAACAAGCCTTCGAATTACTGGGTATTCTGGGGGGCAGGGGAAAAAGCTTCCTCATTGTATGTTGATGTGGATCAGGGTAATGCTATTACCGTCAATGCGGACTATGCGCTGAAGCAGGTGGACCCAGTGTTACTGAACCGTGCAATGAACGCATTTAAGCGAGTGAGTGGACAGCGAATCACAGTGCAGCATGCCTCTCGGTACAAGGATGAGAAAAATGGGCTTTCTTATTGGTCGTTCGAGGATGCAAGCGAGGCGAATGAGGTCAAAATTGGAGTGGTAACCGGCAAAGTGCTGGCTGTATCCACCTCTGGGATGGACTGGAATGATGACGCAGATTTCAAAAAATCTTTTGCAAGTCCAAAATATACCACTGCCGAAGCATTGAAGCTGGTCAAGCCTAAGGTTCAGTTGTTGTTTAATATCAATGTGTCCGGCTATAAAGTGAAAGTTCAAGGAAATCAATATACGTTCTCCAAGCAGCAAAAGGGGACGGATTCTATTGTGGCTAAAGTAAATAAAAAAGGGACTTTTTACGAGTTTTCTCTCCATTCTTCTAATGGGAAATTGCTATGAAGATGTAGTAGGAAGTAGAAAATAATAAATCAAGCTGCTTCACTCCTGATATCATATTGTCGGGGCGTGAGGCGGCTTTTTTTGTTTTTGGCTTATGTTTGTAGTCTCTTTATGTTACATTAGTATGAAAATAAAGAGCGGGGTGGAGCAGAGGACATGAAACCGGATTTGCGTACTGTGCTGAATCGTGAAATTATTGTCGGAGACGGCGCTATGGGAACTTTTTTGTCCCAGCTAGGATTTCCAGTAAATACGTCTTATGAAGAACTGAACATTACTTCACCTGATGTCATATCAGACGTTCATGGTCAGTATTTAAATGCAGGAGCACGATTGCTGGAGACGAATACATTCTCTGCAAATGATTATAAGTTGGCCCGCTTTGGACTGGAGTCTAAGGTAGAGGAGATCAATCGTGCCGGTGTGAGAATTGCCAGGACTGCGGCTGGACCTGAACATTATGTAGTAGGTGCGGTCGGTTCCATATGCGGAGGCAAACGTCTTAGCATATCCAAACTGGAGCTGTCAAGAAACTACGAGCAGCAGATTGATGCTCTTCTCTCCGAAGGGGTGGACGGTATATTATGCGAAACATTTTATTCACTGGACGAAATGCGCATTGCGCTTCACAGTGTACGTAAATACAGCGACATTCCGGTAATTTGTCAATTTGCGGTTGATCAGGTTGGTCGTACCCAAGATGGTTTTTTAGTAGCAGAAGCTTTTTCGATACTGCGCAATGAAGGAGCTGACATCCTTGGGTTTAACTGTCACTCTGGTCCGCAGGGAATTATGAGTGTAATGGAGCAACTGGACGGTCCCTTGTCCGTACCGCTATCTGTATATCCGAATGCGGGATTGGCAGATTATGTGGACGGTCACTATGTATATGGTGCATCACCTGAATATTTCGGAGAATGTGCCACGTCCTTCGTAGATCTCGGTACGAGGCTGATTGGTGGTTGCTGCGGAACGACACCAGACCATATTGCTGCTATTTCCAAAGCTTTAAACAATTTAAAACCGCCCCCGTTGGCTCCAAAAGAAGCCTTATCGACGGAAGTCATTCATGTGGTGGAGCAGACAGCAGATGAAGGGGAAAGAGGCAATGGCAGACATACCAGCGAACCCAACATTGTGGATCTGGTTAAGCAACGGCATACGGTCATTGTAGAATTGGACCCTCCGCGAGATCTCGACATTACCCGGTTTATGCAAGGTGCGCATGCCTTAAAGAAAGCCGGAGCCGATGCACTTACACTTGCTGACAATTCGCTCGCAGTCACTCGTATGAGCAACATGGCGCTTGGGCATCTGGTTAGTATTGAAACAGGCTTGCGTCCATTAATTCATATCGCATGCCGTGATCGTAATCTGATTGGTACTCAATCCCACATGATGGGTTTTGACGCACTGGGTATTGACCATGTACTGGCGGTTACTGGGGATCCGGCGCGGTTCGGTGACTTACCGGGAGCCAGTTCAGTGTATGATATGACATCTTTTGAAATCATACGCATGATCAAGCAACTAAATGATGGTGTCGCATTTTCCGGTAAGCCACTCAAGCAGAAAGCTAATTTTGTGGTGGGAGCTGCTTTTAATCCGAATGTTAAGCATTTGGGTAAAGCTGTACAGCGGTTGGAAAAGAAAATTGCCTCTGGAGCCGATTATATTATGACCCAGCCCGTTTACGATCCTGAGCTGATTACGGCTATCGCAGAACAGACACGGCATTTGGAAGTACCGATTTTTATCGGTATTATGCCGCTGGCTAGTGGCCGCAATGCAGAATACTTGCACAATGAAGTGCCAGGCATTCAGTTATCCGATGAGGTGCGTGCACGCATGTCGGGACTGGAGGGCCCAGAAGGACGAGCAATGGGCGTGTCTATTGCCAAGGAGCTGCTTGATACGGCCATGGAACATTTTAATGGGATCTATTTTATGACTCCTTTCATGTTCTATGAAATGACAGCTGAGCTGACTTCATATGTATGGCAAAAATCAGGCCGAGCACAGGCCCCCTTGTTTCGACTATAATAATCAATTACAATAGTATAATGGATGTGATGCCGATGTCATTGAGTATGACCGGATACGGTCAAGCCATCCTTCATCATGAGGGGTATAAAGTGCGCTTGGAATTGAAATCGGTCAATCACCGCTATTGCGAAGTGATGATGAGAATTCCACGTGAATGGACTCGTTATGAAGATGGCTTGAGAAGAACGGTTCAACAGCAGATTAAACGCGGTCGTATCGATGTTTTCATCCACAGGGAACGTGATGAAGAACAGATACCCGCCGCACGGTTGAATGACACTGTGGTGCAGGCTTACCTGCGTGCAGCGGAGCAGCTGGCGGATCGTTATGGCGTGAAAGGAACGTTAGGTATAAGTGATATCCTTGCTTTGCCTGATGTTCTGGGTGAGCCTGGAGAGGCTTGCAATGGAGACGAAGAGGACTGGGAAGAGCAGCTACAGCGAGCTTTGAACGAAGCTTTACAAGGATTGCTGGAGATGAGAAGGCGAGAAGGCGGGCATTTGGCGCAAGATGTGGAATCCCGTATTTTACGTCTCGAATCCTTTCATCATGAAATGACGGTGTTGGCTCCTCATGTTGTGAGCGACTACCGTAACAGGCTGAAGCACAGGCTTAAAGAGCTTCAGGACGGTTCATTTACGCTTGATGAACATAAGTTCGGAATGGAGATTGCGTTATTCGCGGATCGCAGCAATATTGATGAGGAGCTTACCCGGCTTCAAAGTCATTTTGGACAGTGCAAAAGGTTGCTGCTGTCGGACGAGCCGGCCGGTCGCAAATTAGATTTTTTAATCCAGGAAATGAACAGGGAAGTCAACACGATCGGCTCTAAGGCTAATCATCTCACATTAGTTAATTTGGTCGTTGAGATGAAAGCAGAGCTCGAAAAAATTCGTGAGCAGGCTGCAAATATTGAGTAGCTACCTGGTAGCGGCACGGCTGCAATAGTCACATGTATAGGGGGAAAGACCTGAATATGGCAATCAAATTGATCAATATTGGCTTTGGCAATATCGTGTCGGCCAACCGAATAATCTCCATCGTCAGTCCGGAGTCTGCTCCGATCAAGCGGATTATACAGGAAGCCAGGGACCGTCATATGTTAATTGATGCTACCTATGGCCGCCGGACACGGGCTGTTATTATTACAGACAGTGATCATGTAATCCTGTCTGCGGTGCAGCCGGAGACGGTCGCTCATCGCCTGTCCACTAAAGATGATGACAATGACGAATAAAAATGGAGTGTACTATGGCTAAGGGATTATTATTTGTAATATCCGGACCTTCGGGGGTCGGTAAAGGGACGGTAGGCAATGCATTGCGCGAAAAGCTACCTGAGATAACGTATTCCGTTTCTGCTACAACTCGAACACCTCGTTCGGGCGAGCAGGATGGAGTGACCTATTTTTTCAAAACACGTGAAGAATTTTTAGGCATGATTGAACGGGATGAATTGCTGGAGTACGCAGAGTATGTAGGTAACTACTATGGCACTCCACGTGATTTTGTAGACCAGACGCTGGCGCAGGGCAAAGATATCTTTCTGGAAATTGAAGTTCAGGGCGCGCTAAAGGTTAAAGAAAAATTTCCGGAAGGCATATTCATATTCTTGCTTCCACCTTCGCTGGATGAGTTGAAGGATAGAATTCGGGGACGCGGCACTGAAACTCAAGCAACCATTGATCACCGTATGTCGGTAGCTGTGGACGAGATGAATCTGTTGCGTCACTATGATTATGCGGTTGTCAATGATGAGATTGATTTCGCTTGTAAACGAATAGAATCCATTATTATCGCCGAACATTGTAAGGTTCGACCTTAATCGAGGGCTTTCTTTACATATGCCAAGCGTACCAAAAGAGAAATAATACTGTATAAGCTGAGCTTGAAGGTGTACACTGAAGTTCAGCTTATACAGCTTAAAACTACATGAAGAGGTGTCTATTCGTGCTGTATCCTTCCATTGATGAAATGATGAAAAAGGTAGATAGTAAATATTCGCTGGTTGTAGCGGCATCACGCCGTGCTAGACAGTTGCGTGAGGGCGAAAAGACGAGCTTGAAGAGTCCTAAATCCCACAAACAGGTTGGAGTAGCTCTGGAAGAGATCTATGCAGATCATCTTTTGCTTGAAAGCGGCGAAGAAGAATAAGAATTATAGACAATCATTATAACCAGGCGCAATGCCAATTCCTTTGACAACCGCAAGGTTGTTATTTTTTTCGGTCAGGGGGAGTTAACGATGTTGAAGGGGAAAGTTATTATTCTTGGTATAACAGGTGGAATTGCTGCCTATAAAGGGGCTGCGCTCTGCAGTAAGTTGACGCAAAAGGGAGCCGATGTTCATGTGATTATGACGGCTTCGGCCAAGGAGTTTATTACCGAGCTTACGCTGCAGTCACTCTCTCGCAATCCGGTGTACAGTGATACATTCGATGAGAGAGAGCCGTCCATCGTATCCCATATTCATCTGGCGGATGCGGCTGATTTGGTGCTAGTTGCTCCTGCAACGGCGAATATCATCGGAAAAATGGCGCATGGTCTTGCTGATGATATGTTATCAACCACGTTGCTGGCTACGACAGCGCCTATTATGGTCGCCCCTGCGATGAACGTACATATGTACACTCATCCGGCAGTCATGCAAAATATGGAGACACTGGTATCCCGTGGTGTGAAGATGATTGAGCCTGGTGAAGGATTACTGGCTTGCGGTTACGTTGGCAAAGGACGTTTGGAAGAGCCAGAAACTATTGTGCAAACGATTGAACGTTTTTTTGATCAGCAAGCTCATGAGCCTGGAGCCACAATCAAGTCTGAAGCACGGTGGTTTGGAGAAAAATCTACGGAGAATCAAGTAACCGAGCCACTTGTAAATAAGAATGAATTAGCGCTTTCAGGAAAAAAAGTCATTGTCACGGCTGGAGGCACGATTGAGCGAATTGATCCTGTCCGTTATATTACGAATGATTCATCTGGTAAAATGGGCTTTGCCATTGCGAAAGTGGCTCAGGAGTTGGGGGCAGAGGTACATTTGATTGCTGCCAATACCAGCGCAGAGCCGCCTTCAGGTATTTCGCTTGAAAGGGTCCGGTCAGCTGAAGACATGTACCAGGCTGTGCGAAAACAATGGGACACAAGTGATATGGTCGTTATGGCTGCTGCCGTTGCAGATTATCGACCACGTGAGGTGGCACAAACCAAGATTAAGAAAAAAGATAGTGTACTTACATTGGAGTTAGTGAAGAACGTCGATATTCTGGAATCACTCGGACGCAGCAAGAAACATCAATTTTTAATTGGCTTTGCAGCAGAAACGGGAAATTTGGAGACGTATGCAATAGATAAATTAGAACGTAAAAATTGTGATTTGCTTGCGGCAAACGATGTAACTGTGAATGGTGCTGGTTTTGGCGTCGATACAAATGCTGTTCAAATATATGACCGAAGCGGGATGGTAGAGCATATTCCTGTACAGTCAAAGGAAGAAGTTGCGCGTAAATTGCTTACTCTAGCCGCGGGACGCATGGGTGGGGTGCTGCATTAATGGAGACGGGCAATTTAGTTGCCAAGGTCATTGTCGATGTACCTGCCAAGGATACAGATCGTACCTTCGATTATCTCATACCGGATTCCATGAGGCCTTGGATTGAGCCAGGTAGTCGGGTAGCTGTGCCATTTGGCAAACGGACGGTGCAGGCTTTTGTTATCTCGGTAGTTCCAGCTGAGGAGCCGCCGAAATACAGGATGAGGGCGATTCAGGAGTTGCTGGATTTGGTACCGCCCTTATCTCCCGATTTGGTTGAACTGGGCAAATGGATGAGCGAACGTTATGCTTGTAATCAAATTATGGCACTGCAAGTGATGATTCCTACCGCCCTTAAGGGTAAGGCGGAACGTTATATCTCCATTGCCGAACAGCATGAGTTTACCAATCCACAGCAGACTAAGCTTCCTAATCAGGGAGATGAGATCGAATGGGCTCTTCTGACCGACGACGGTATGAGTGACCCGGCGGAGCGTCAGATTGTCAGCTTCATTCAGAATAAGGAGCAAGTCCCGTTGCAGCAACTCAGTAGGCGCTTTCCAGAAGAGGCGGAGGTTATTAAATCGCTGTTACGCCGTGGAGTGCTTCAGGAAAGTCAGGTTATTAAAGACAAGCTTGGCAAAAAGACGATGAAAGCTGTTGATCTGGCTATCAGCATAGATGAGGCCTCCATAGCACTGGAGCAATTTTCTGCCAAGGCGCAGCGTCAGCGGGAGGTACTTGCTTTTTTGCTGGAACGTAGCGAGTTTCTGCCTCTGCCGCTGAAGGAAGTTATGACCTCGTTAGGTGTATCGGCTGCGACGGTTAAGGCACTGGAAGATAAGGGCTATGTGTTACAGGAAGATGTAGAAGTGTTCCGCGATCCCTACCGGGGCAGACACTTCAAGCCTACAGACCCACTCCCTCTTACGGCAGAGCAACAGTCGGTGTATGAACGGATTGTTCGTCAGCTAGACATGCGGGAGCAAGGAGCTTATTTGCTGCATGGAGTCACAGGAAGCGGTAAGACGGAAATCTATCTGCAGACCATTCAGCGCTGTATCGAGCAGAATCGCCAGGCCATTGTACTCGTACCTGAAATATCACTAACCCCACAAATGGTCGAACGATTCAAAGGTCGTTTTGGCGACCAGGTCGCAGTGATGCACAGTAGATTGTCCGGGGGAGAACGGTACGATGAGTGGCGCAAAATACGCGAAGGCCGTGTAAAAGTAGCGATTGGCGCTCGTTCAGCGGTATTTGCCCCTTTTCGTGAGCTAGGGCTCATTATTATGGATGAAGAGCACGAAACGTCCTATAAGCAGGAAGAGACGCCCAAATACCATGCGCGTGATGTAGCCATTCGCAGAGCACACCAGCACGGGGCTGTCGTTATACTCGGTTCAGCTACACCATCACTGGAAAGCTATTATGCTGCTCGCTCCCAAAGCAACGACGAGTTTGCGCCGCTGCTGCTTGAAATGCCGACCCGCGCATTGGGGAACACGTTACCCGAAGTCCATATCATGGACATGCGTGATGAGCTACGGGCCGGCAACCGCTCCATGTTCAGCCGCGCGTTGCATAATGGGATCGCTGAGCGATTAGAGCGTAAGGAGCAGACGGTATTACTGTTGAATCGGCGTGGTCATTCCACGTTCGTCATGTGCCGGAGTTGCGGCTATGTGGCGGGATGTCCGGATTGCGATATTTCGCTTACCTATCATCAACGGTCGAACAATTTACGCTGTCATTATTGCGGCTATTCCGAGCCTGTACCTCAGACTTGCCCGGAGTGCGGTAGTGAGCATATTCGTTACTTCGGGACAGGTACTCAGCGAGTGGAAGAAGAGTTGGCTAAACTATTCCCTGGTATACGTGTTGTCCGAATGGATGTCGATACAACGACTGAAAAAAACGCTCATGAAAAGCTGCTTAAGCAATTTCGTGATAAAAAAGCAGACTTACTGCTGGGGACTCAAATGGTAGCCAAAGGGCTGGACTTTCCCGATGTAACGCTGGTAGGTGTCATCACTGCGGATTCTGCTCTTAATTTACCGGATTTTCGTGCTGCGGAAAAGACATTTCAGCTGTTAACGCAAGTAGCCGGGCGTGCTGGAAGGCATCAATTGCCGGGGGAAGTATTCGTACAATCCTACACTCCAGAGCATTATTCGGTGGTTCACGCAAGCCGTCATGATTATGCATCTTTTGTGAGGGAAGAGTTGAAACATCGCCGCAATCTACATTACCCGCCATATTGCCGACTTATTTTGGTGACCTTTTCTCATGAACAGCTCCCGGTGCTGGTCCGATTGGCTGAAAATTATTCAGCGACACTACAGGGGCGAGCCAGACAGCGGGGCTGGTTCGGAAATATGGACCGGCTTACATCGGATGTGCTGGACATTTTGGGGCCAGTAGCTTCACCCATTTCGAGAATCAAGAATAGATACCGATTTCAATGTATGATAAAATGGCGTGGAAATATTGACGCGATTGGTTTGGCTCAGCAAGTGGCTGATGAAATGGCCGAATCTGCGCAGGCACAAAAGTTGCTGATTAGTCTGGACGTTGATCCGCAAATGCTTATGTAGAGTGTTAACACTAAAGTTATTCGCACAATTGATGCGGACAAGCCGTCCGTACATAGGATAATGTAGCAGTCGCTTTTGTGATGAATACAGTAAAGCCTAAATGAAGGAAAAAGAGGAAGGTGTTCTGTTGTCATGTCAATTAGAATTATAGTGTTGGAGCCGGATGACGTATTGCACAAAGTAGCAAAGGAAGTTACTAAAGTTACGCCTAATGTGCAAAAGCTGCTGGACGATATGGCAGATACGATGTATGAAGCGGAAGGAGTAGGTCTAGCTGCTCCACAAGTAGGTATTTTGAAACGGCTTATTGTCGTAGATGCTGGAGATGAGCATGGCTTGATAAAAATGATCAATCCAGAAATTGTGGCCGAAGAAGGAGAGCAATTGGGACCTGAAGGCTGCCTGAGTATTCCAGGGTTGAACGGGGATGTACGTCGTGCCGAGAAGGTTACAGTCAAGGGACTGGATCGCGAGGGGAAGGCTATTACCGTTACAGCGACAGGGTTGCTTTCTCGTGCTTTTCAGCATGAAATTGACCACTTAAATGGAGTATTGTTCACGGATATTGCAGAAAAAGTATATGAGGTTGCTCTGGAACAGCCAGGACCGAACCGTCAGATAGGGGAGTGAGGTTCGATGAGTCAAGACATTCGTATTATCTTTATGGGTACGCCTGAATTTGCAGTCCCCTCGCTGAACATGTTGCTGGACAACGGATATAACGTGGTCGGTGTAATTACTCAGCCAGATAAACCACAGGGGCGTAAAAAAATATTGACGCCTACACCAGTCAAGGAAGCGGCTGAAAAGCGCGGATTACCTGTGCTGCAACCGACTCGCCTGCGGCAGCCGGAAGCAGTGGCTCAGGTGGCAGAGTTGCGTCCGGACCTGATCGTAACCGCAGCATATGGCCAAATTTTGCCTAAGTCCGTATTAGATTTGCCTCGTTTCGGCTGTCTGAATGTGCATGGTTCGTTACTTCCCCGATATCGGGGAGGTGCACCGATTCAGCGTGCAATTATTAACGGTGAAACAGTGACAGGTGTAACGCTAATGTATATGGCGGAAGGGCTGGACACCGGCGATATGATATCGCGGGTTGAGGTAGTTATAGAGCCGGAGGATACGTCGGGCACGATTTTTGAGAAGCTAAGCGTAGCCGGAGCGAGACTTTTGCAGGATGAGTTGCCCAAGTTGCTAGCAGGGCAATCAGACCGAACGCCGCAAAATGAGGACGAGGCGACCTATGCCCCGAACCTGAACCGTGATGATGAGCGCATTACATGGAGTGATAGTGCGCAGCAAATATACAACCGGATTCGCGGTCTGGTTCCTTTTTCTGGCGCGTTTACACTTTGGGAGAGCCATGTTTTTAAAATATGGGCTGCGGAGCAGCCTTCCATAAATAATGAAGCGAGTGGCTCAAATGCCCCAGCACCTGGCACGGTTCTTCAATTAACTGCTCGTGGCATTGAGGTGCAGACAGGCGAAGGCACCCTCTGGCTGACCCAGGTTCAACCGGCAGGCAAGAAGGTTATGGAAGCCGGAACCTTTGCGCGCGGCGGACAGATGAAGCCAGGCACGGTGCTCGGATGAGCGGGGGACACTCCCGTCAGGGAGACCAACGCAAGGGAGTGGGGGCCAGGTCCGGCAAAACTGGCAAACAGACGGCGCGGGAAGTTGCACTGGATGTGCTGACTGGTGTAGAGCAAGAGGGCGCGTATAGCAATCTTGAGCTCAATCGCCGGCTTCAGCAGGCAGGTTTATCTGCAAGTGACGTTGGTTTGACGACGGAACTTGTATACGGTACAGTCGCACGCCGAAATACACTGGATTATTTTTTGAATAAATTTGTTCAAAAAGGAACGGCTAAGCTTCAGCCTTGGGTACGTTCATTGCTGCGGATGAGCGTATATCAGCTGGTGTATCTGGATCGAGTTCCGGATCATGCAGTTGTTAGTGAAGCAGTGACCATTGCCAAACGGCGCGGGCATCAGGGGATTTCCGGTATGGTCAATGGCGTACTTCGCAGCATGCTGCGTGAGCCGGACAAGCTGCGCATTCCTGACGATTTGTCAGCAGAGGAACGGATTTCTCTAGAACATTCCCATCCACAGTGGCTAGTTAAGCGCTGGATCAAGCAATACGGTGCCGATACAGCTGAGGCTATCTGCAAGGCTAATAACGAGCCCCCTGCGGTCAGTGTACGAGTGAATACGACGATGACCAGTCGTGATCAGCTGCTGGACGAGATGGTTGCAAAAGGGATTGATGCCGTTCCTTCGCCCGTTAGCCCCTATGGGATTGTTGTTCGTAGCGGCGGAAATATGGCGCTTACCTCGTGGTATACGGACGGATTGTTGTCTGTACAGGATGAAAGCTCCATGCTTGTTGCCGAAGCGGTCGCTCCTGAGCCTGGCATGACAGTGCTGGATTGCTGCGCAGCTCCAGGCGGCAAAACAGCTCATATGGCTGAGCTGATGAAGGATCGCGGCCGGATCGTTGCGAATGATCTGCATGCCCATAAGCATCAACTAATTCGTGAGCAGGCGAATCGGCTTGGTCTAGATGCTGTTGAGACGGTTACCGGTGATGCGTTGGATCTAAAGGAACGATATGCTCCGGCTTCTTTTGACCGTATTTTGCTAGATGCGCCATGCTCCGGTTTTGGAGTGATTCGCCGTAAACCAGATCTGCGTTGGAGCAAAACTGCGCAGGATGTTCGCGACATTACTCAACTGCAGCATGAGTTGCTGGATAGTGTAGCCGGACTATTGAAGCCGGGTGGTATTCTGGTATACAGCACTTGCACAATTGAGCCTGACGAAAATGAAGGACAATTGGCTCGATTTTTAAGTGAACATCCAGAGTATGAGTTGGCAAAAGATCATACTTTTCCAGAAGTGAGTCACGATTTGGATGGTATACAGAAAGGCTCGGTACAGCTGTTACCGCAGCATTTTCACAGTGACGGATTTTATATCGCGCGTCTGCGCCGGGTAAAGTAGCTCGGAAGAGAATTCCAGGTAGCTGCCCACCAGTATTTCCACAATCCGCCGGACACTTCCGGCGGTTTTTTGCATGAAGATGAAAAATTTTTACCCCCTCCGGGATTTGTGCTAAAATAGGAAGAATGAAAAACACTGTCTGCGATTAAACAGAACTTAATGAAGAAGGAATGGGTGCAAATATTGATGAAACCTTTTATATATGATTTAACACTGGAAGAGCTTCAGGACTGGGCCAAAAATAATGGCGAGCCTGCCTTTCGGGGAGGACAAATTTTTGACTGGCTGTATGTAAAGCGGGTCAATAATTTCAGTGAGATGACGAATTTGTCCAAGGCGCTGAGAGAAAAGCTGGAGGAGCAATTCAGTTTTGTGACGCTTCACGAAATTACAAAGTTGGAATCGAAAGATGGTACTGTTAAATTTCTGTTTGGTTTACACGATGACCATGCTATTGAGACGGTTATCATGCGACACAATTACGGAAACAGCATTTGTGTAACGACTCAAGTGGGTTGCCGGATTGGCTGTACTTTTTGTGCCTCGACGCTTGGGGGTCTCAAAAGAAACCTGACGGCTGGCGAAATTACGGCACAGGTGGTGCAGGCTCAGAAAATTCTGGATAAAACGAATGAACGAGTGAGCAGTATCGTGATTATGGGCTCGGGTGAGCCTTTTGAGAACTATGAAGCGACAATGACGTTTTTGCGTACAATGATTCATGAAAAGGGCCTGAATATTGGTCAACGTCATATTACGGTGTCTACCAGCGGCATTGTGCCCAATATTTATAAATTTGCTGACGAGGATACACAAATTAATCTGGCCATATCCATTCATGCGCCTAATGATGCGTTGCGTTCGAAGCTGATGCCTGTAAATCGGCGTTATCCTTTTAAGGATGTTATGGATTCTCTTCGTTATTATCTTGCTAAGACGGGGCGGAGAATTTCGTTCGAATATGCCTTGATTGGTGGAGTAAACGACCAGGCAGAACATGCTGAAGAGCTTGCGGATGTGTTGAAGGACATGCTTTGTCACGTCAATTTGATTCCAGTCAACCATGTGCCTGAGCGCAAGTATGTGCGCACATCACGCAGCGATATTTTTAATTTTCAACGTATTCTTGCCGAAAAAGGCGTCAACGTGACGATCCGGCGTGAACAGGGTCACGATATTGCCGCTGCCTGCGGTCAGTTGCGTGCAAAGCATATGGAGTTGGGGTGAAACCATTTGATCAAAACAGTTCATGTCAGCCATGTCGGACGTGTGCGTTCGGTAAATGAGGATTCTGCCTGGATCAGGCACTTGGAGCAAGGCTATATTCTTGGAATTGTTGCCGATGGAATGGGGGGGCATCTGGCCGGTGATACGGCCAGCCGCCTTGCGGTAGAGACACTTGCCGCTGATTTGGCGACGCTGGAGAGCGGATTATCCGCACATTCTTTGACGGCGGCGCTCAGCGACGCTATTTTGCATGCCAATGAAGTCATCTTCCAAACGGCTGCGCGTGATGATCAGTATCATAATATGGGAACGACGGTTGTTGCCGTGTTGCTCAACGATGCATCTGGAATTATCGGGCATATTGGTGACAGTCGTGCCTACGTCATATCCAAAGGAACGGTACGTCAGCTTACAGAAGACCATACTTTGGTTAATGAGTTGTTCAAAAACGGTCAGATCAGTAAGGAAGAACGGGAGAACCATCCCCGTCGGAATGTGCTGACACGGGCATTGGGCACTGATTCTGAGGTGAAGGTGGACATTGACACCATTACGCTGGAAAAAGGCGATGTACTATTACTATGCAGTGACGGATTAAGCAATTTGGTAACTGAAGAACAGATCAGTAAGGTAGTAGGTGCCGCAGAAAATCCTTTGGAAGAACGTGCGGACCGTCTGCTACATCTGGCGCTGCTTGCCGGTGGAGACGATAACATTACTGTAGCTTTGTTTGAATTGCCCGACAACACGGTTTCATTGAGTGAAAAGGGGTGTGAAGCATGATCGGGCACCTGCTTGGGGGAAGGTACGAAATTATTGAGCGCATCGGTGGCGGCGGAATGGCACTGGTGTATAAGGCTCAAGACATTTTGCTGAATCGCAATGTCGCGGTTAAAGTGTTGCGTCAGCAATTTGTTCATGATGAGGAATTTATTCGCCGCTTTCGGCGTGAGGCACAGTCAGCGGCCTCGCTTTCTCATTCGAACGTGGTCAGTATTTATGATGTCGGCCAAGAGGATGAAATCCATTATATTGTAATGGAGTGCGTTGAAGGCAAAAATTTGAATGAGATTATTAAAGAACGTGCGCCATTACAAGTGGATGAAGCAGTGCGTATTGCTTCCCAGATTTGTGATGCGCTGGAACATGCCCACCAAAATCAGATTATTCACCGGGACATTAAGCCTCATAATATCTTAATTGGACGTAATGGACGGGTTAAGGTAACTGATTTTGGGATTGCCCGAGCTGTTACGTCAACGACAATTACCCAAACAGGTTCTGTTGTGGGTTCTGTTCATTATTTTTCACCTGAGCATGCAAAGGGTGTTATTACCGGCGAAAAATCGGACTTATATTCTTTAGGTATTGTCTTATATCAAATGCTAACGGCACAGCTTCCTTTTCTGGGAGAAAGCCCAATTAGTGTGGCACTCAAACATTTGCAAGAAGAATTTGAGGAACCGCGTAAAATTAACCCGTTGATTCCGCAAAGTGTAGAAAATGTCATTTTAAAATCGATGCGCAAAAATCCGGAGGAACGTTATCAATCGGCAGACGAAATGCTAAGGGACTTGGAAACCTGTCTGCTACCGGGGCGGCGCAATGAATCCAAGCTGGAGTTTACACATTTGGATGATGATGACCAAACGCGGGTTATCCCGGCTATTAAGCCTCAACAATTAGGCGTGTCTTCCAGTGGTGACGAGATGCCTGTCCAACCTCGTGAGTCTGAACAGCTTCCGAGCAAGCAATCGTCTAAGAAAAATAGAAAAAAAACGATTTTCTGGGTAACACTAGTATTGGTACTGCTTTTGTGCATGGGCGGCGTGGTGTACTATGTGCAAAGTGTGCTTGTCGTGCCTGAGGTGAAAGTACCAAGTGTACTGACACAAACAGAAGACCAAGCGAAGGTCACTCTAAGTAAAGCAGGACTAGTCATTGACGATCCAATCCAGCATGAATATAAAGAGGGGATTGCACCGGGAGTTGTTTTTTATCAAAGCTACCCTGAAGGTTCTTTAGTCAAGGAAGGAACGGAGATTAGTCTGAAAGTCGGGATTGCCAAGCCGCTCACCCCGATGCCAGATGTCAAAGGGCAAAGCTACGAGAATGCTGTCAAGCTACTGACCGCCCAGCAAATTAAGGAAACGCAGATTCAGCAAAATGAGCAGTTCAGTGATCAGGCTGAAGGAACCGTCCTTAGTCAGACACCCGCTGCAAATGAGCCATTTGATAAGGATTCGGTTCAGGTAGTGCTCACAGTCAGCAAAGGCGCTGCCACTGTGAAAATGCCGAATCTGGTAGGGATGACGCAGAGCCAGGCGGAAAATGAAGTCAAAAAGGCGGGGCTGAGGGTTGGCTCGATTAAAGAGGAATTTAGCTATGAGCAGGATAAAGGAAAAGTAACCAAACAATGGCCTTCAGAGGCGGGCAGTGATTTGCCTCCAAATACGGAAATTACGTTTTATGTAAGTACGGGTTATCCGCCAGAAGCGATTACGTTACCGTTTAATGTACCTGTAGCGCCGAAGGAAGAGGGCAAGAACAGTAAAATTCGTATCACTTATACAGATGCACGTGGAGAAAATCAGGAGTGGGGCAGCCGTACGATTAATACGACACAGGTGTTTACTATTAACCTGCTGATGGCCCCTAACAAAGACAGTGTCGTCTCTGTATTTAGAGATGGTGCTTTTGTTGATACTTATCCTGTTTCTTATATTGATGCAAAAAATGGAACGGTGACGATGCCTCAAATTGCTCCGCCTGCGGGAACATCACCGACTGATACATCTGGTGGTACTTCCTCGCAGAATGGAAGTGGAAACGGTGAGGAAGGAAACAGCGGGGAATCTTCTAATGATAGCAGTAATGGTGGAGGCGACTCTAACAACCAGGAGGGCACAGAAGGTGATGGTGATCCTTCTGCCTTTGCCCCAGGAACTGATTCTGCAGGAGTTACGCGTAGTGAGTTAGCGATCAGCAAAAAAAACACCCCCGGTCACGGTGCCCACAAAAAGAAGGACAAAGTGATCGAGGCTGTGCAGCATCAGTAAACTTACTAAAGAAAGAAGCTTAACCTGTTCCATAAAATGAAACTTGAACATTATGAAGGAGGACATCTTACACATGCCTGAAGGTCTGATCGTCAAGGCGCTTAGCGGATATTATTATGTCTCCAGCCTGGATCAGGATGGGCGTCCGGTATCCGGCGAAGCTACGGTACAATGCAGAGCACGTGGCCTTTTCAAGAAAAAAGAGATTACGCCCCTTGTCGGTGATCGGGTTGTTTACGAACTGACTGAGAACGGGGAAGGTATGGTCAAGGAGATTAGAAAGCGTACGACGGAGCTAATTCGCCCTCCAGTGGCTAATACCACGCTGGCCGTACTTCTGTTTTCCCTGCGTGAGCCGGATTTAAACCTGCCTTTACTGGACAAATTTTTAGTCCATATTGAGCACGCCGGACTGGATACGATTATCTGTCTGACCAAGCGCGATTTGTATGAAGGCAGCCCTTCAGAGGATGATACGGTGCTGATGGTGCAGGAAATGTATCGGAAGATCGGTTATGAGGTGTTGGTAACCAGCGCCCGTACTGGTGAGGGTACAGCTGAGCTTAAGAAGCTGCTGGCCGGCCAAATCAGCGTGTTTTCCGGTCAGTCAGGTGTAGGAAAGTCCTCCATGCTTAATGCTTTGGAGCCCGGGTTAACGCTGGAGACGAGCGCCATAAGCAATAAGCTGGGACGAGGAAGACATACGACTCGCCATGTGGAGCTGATTCCTTTAGACAACGGTGGGTTTGTAGCAGATACGCCGGGATTCAGCCAACTAGATTTTTTAGAGCTGGGTGTGGATGAGTTATCGCCTTGTTTTCGAGAATTCCAACAATATGCGGAAGGATGCAAATTTCGGGGTTGTACGCATATTCACGAACCTGGCTGTAAAGTAAGAGAGGCCTTGGAAGAAGGACATATTTCACAGGGACGATATGATAGCTATCTGCAGTTTCATCAGGAATTAAAAGAAAAAAAGCGGAGGTATTGAGCATATGTTAAAAATAGCACCGTCGATTTTATCCGCTGATTTTGCTCGTCTGGGCAGTGAAGTTGCGGAAGCCCAAGCAGCAGGAGCAGACTGGATTCATGTGGATGTTATGGATGGCCATTTTGTATCCAATATTACACTGGGTCCCCCCATCGTTCAGGCTATTCGGCCGCATACAACTCTCCCACTGGACGTTCATCTAATGATTGAGCAGCCTGAACGTTATATTAGTGATTTTGTAAAGGCAGGAGCTAATATCATCACGGTTCATGCGGAGGCCTGTGTTCATTTGCATGGTGTCCTTCACATGATCAAGCAGCAAGGCGCTCTGGCGGGAGTGGCTCTCAATCCGGGGACTTCACCATACGCGATCAAGGAAGTGCTGCCCAATGTGGATATGATTCTTGTGATGACGGTTAACCCTGGTTTTGGGGGCCAGTCCTTCATTCCAGAGACGTTGAATAAAATCAGACAAATCCGTGCTTGGTTGAACGAATTGGGTCGTCCAGACGTACATATCGAGGTGGACGGAGGTATTGCGGAGGAGACGGCACCAGCCGTATTTGAAGCGGGTGCTAACGTGTTAGTGGCAGGCAGTGCAGTGTACGGCAAAGCAGACCGTGCAGCGGCTATTGCTGCTATTCGCGATAGTGTCGCTCATTTGTCCAAGTGAAGCTAACTGAAGCACTGTGGATGGCCTTAGCGAGCATGCTGACCGGTTTGACACTCAGTTGTTTCTCGCTAGTGAAGACGCCTTGGAATGCCATACTTTCACTTTTGGCTGTTCTTATTGTTCTGTTTTATTTTCGTAAAAATGAACGGCGTGGTTTGCGTATCGGTTTTGTGGTGTGCAGTGTGCTTTATTATATTCTGTTTATTTTTATACTCTCAGCATATCTCTATGTTCGAGGACTTGTCTGATGGTATAGCCTGGGATGGTTGTGCATAAATATGGTTACATGAGCGGGATTCTCATGTAGCCTTTTTTTGTGGGGCAACAACCCTTGACAGGTTGCATAAACTACAGAGAACGGATGCAGGAGGATGATGGGGAGGGTGAGGCATGAAGTTTTACACAATCAAGCTGCCAAAATTTCTGGGTGGATTCGTCAAAGCCATTTTGAATACATTCCAGAAGAACTGAAATCAAAGCAACATTAACACAGGTTGTAGGATGAAAACCAAAGGTACACAGGGGCACGCTTCCCGAGCATAGCAGATAGATAGCTTGGCAATAAACGACAGGAACGCGCGGGAAGGTGCCTGACATTTTGTCCTCCTGAATCAGTGGGATATTATTCGAATAATCAAAAAAGCACCCGTTTAAAACGAGGTGCCTTTTGTTTATAACGATATTTTTTTACGACTACACGCGAGTCACTTTACCGGCTTTCAATGCACGAGTGCTGACATAAACGCGTTTCGGTTTACCGTTAACGAGAATGCGAACTTTTTGTACGTTGACGCCCCAAGTACGGCGATTACGGTTGTTAGCGTGAGATACGTGGTTACCGCTGCCAGGCTTTTTGCCTGTTACAGAACATTTACGAGACATGATTCCACCTCCTATTCTGAAAATAACCAAACTCCATATGGAATGGGTCGCTCTTCAGGCCGACTGAGTCAGCCGGACTTTATAAGTCACTAACCTGAACAAAACAATACTTAAATATAATATCATAGTCAAAAAAGCTCCGTCAACTGATTCAAAAACTTTATTTATTTCTCTTTCGCATTATAGTACAATATGGGATAGCTATTGCTGCGACTATCTTGTTTTTTAATGGAATGTGAATTCTTATTCCAGTCATGCCGGGCAGTTCAGAGGCGGGACCATAATCATCATTCCGGCCAATGATTTTTTGTTGGGCAGTTGACTGGTTTTTCATATTATATGAGCTGTGGAAAGAAACCAGGGGATGGTTACGGAAGCTTACGAAAGGGTGACATTCGTATTCGTCGCCTGGCTTTAGTATAATTCAATTAAACCTTGAACAAGTGTTGTGAAGATGGATTGTAAAACAATTGTATTAAGCTAGGAAGGGGAATTCTCTTGAGTAATCGTTCTTTGAATGGAACAGACTTTACCGCGATGGTTTTAGCCGGGGCGGAACAATTACAGCAGCATGCGGAGCATGTCAATTCACTAAATGTATTTCCGGTGCCAGATGGTGATACGGGAACCAATATGAATCTGACGATGAGCGCGGGCGTAACGGAATTGAAGAGGGGAGATTCTTCCTCCATCGGTGTCATGTCCGGCATCTTATCCAAAGGCTTGCTGATGGGGGCCCGCGGCAATTCAGGGGTTATCCTGTCTCAATTGTTCCGCGGCTTTAGCCGTTACGCTGCCCCATACGAGGAATTGAATACCCTTCAGTTCGCATCGGCATTGCAGAGCGGGGTGGATGCGGCCTACAAGGCGGTGGTTAAGCCGGTGGAGGGTACAATTCTTACCGTGGCGAAGGAAGCGGCCAGACATGCTGTGTTTTTCTCGCGCCGGACGAACGACATCACAGAACTGATGGAAGAAGTGCTTGCCAAAGCAAAGGAAATACTTGCTATGACGCAGGACATGCTCCCTGTACTGAAGCAAGTAGGGGTTGTAGACTCGGGTGGACAAGGGCTTGTGTATATTTATGAAGGGTTTATGCAGCATCTTGGAAGCGGCTTGGTGACATCTCCAACTTCAAAAGGCGATAGTGTACGCCCGGTTTTTGCTCCTCATGTATCGGAGAGACCTACTGCTGCGCCTGTTGCTCCTTCCCCAGATGCGCCGATTTCTGCGCAGGCGAAGCTCGAAACGGAGAATATTGAATTTTTGTATGATATGGAGTTTTTTATTAATCGACAATTGGGCGAAGTGCAAGGTACAAATTTTGATGAGGAAGCTTTCCGGAAAGCGTTGTCAGTAGATGGTGATTCGATTATCGTTATATCGGATGATGATGTCATCAAGGTTCATGTGCATTCGAAGGCTCCAGGTGAAGTCTTGAATCTTGCGCTGCGTTACGGGGAAATTACACAGATTCGAATTTTGAATATGCGCGAGCAGCATCGTGATTTGTTGTCGGCAGGTATGGATGGTGCTCCTGAGCCTGAGTGGTTTGCTGAAATACCAACAGAGCCTGTACGTGAGGAGGAGCCATCTGAGCCTCCAGCTCATGAGCTGGCACCCTTTGGCTTTATAGCTGTGGCTTCTGGAGAAGGGATTGCTGATATTTTCAGAAGCTTGGGTGTTGATGTTGTCCTTTCGGGTGGTCAGACGATGAATCCGAGCACAGAGGACTTCGTTAATGCGGCTCGCTCGATTGCGGCTCAACATATTTTTATTCTACCGAATAATTCCAATATAATCCTGGCGGCTGAACAAGCGCGTGAATTGCTAGAGGTGGAACGTTTGGTGTCGGTTATTCCGAGCAAAACAATTCCTCAGGGCATTGCAGCAGCATTTGCTTTCCAAGAGGAAGAAGCTTTTGAGGTAAATCAAGATAATATGCGGGACGCAGTTACCCGTGTGAAGTCTGGACAAGTGACCTATGCAGTACGGGATACGACACTTGATGATCTGCATATTACAGCGGGCCACTACATTGGTATTCAGGATTCTAAAATTGTGGCGACTGCGGAGCAATTAATGGCAACATCCCGTCTTTTGCTGGCAAAAATGCTGGTAAATGGCGATGATATTGTTACGATTCTTACAGGTTCGGACGCAAAACAAGAAGAGACAGATCAGCTTGTTGCATGGCTTCAAGAAAATTATTCGGATGTTGAAGTGGAAGTTCATGAAGGTGGTCAGCCGATTTATCCTTATCTGTTCTCAGTGGAAACCTGATGTGCTTTAGCACGCCCATGGTAGTCCACTACAAAGGAGGTCTGACTGATGAGAACTATCATTTTGACAGATAGCACGGCTGATATTCCACAGGAATTAGCAGATCGTCTCGGCATAGTCATTGTACCACTGACGGTGATGTTCGGTAGCACAGCTTATCTGGACGGTATTGAGATGTCAGCTGCACAGTTTTACAGCGAACTGGTACGGGCTGATGAACTGCCTACAACGTCACAGCCATCACCAGCCCGTTTTTTGGAGACGTACACGGACCTGTTAGAGCAAAACCCCGAGAGCCAGGTTATCTCTATCCATTTATCCTCCGGTGTGAGCGGAACGTATCAGTCCGCTCTGCTGGGCAAATCGATGTTGGAAAAGCATGAAGATAGAGTGACCGTTATAGATTCCAAGTCGGCCTCGTACGGATACGGTATGCTCGTGGTTTACGCCGCAGAGCTGGCAGCTGCCGGGCAATCCCCGGCTGAAATTATTCAGGGTGTGGAACGTCTTGGAGAACGCCGTTGTTTGTATTTCCTGGTGGATACACTGGAATACTTGCAAAAAGGTGGACGAATTGGCAAGGCAGCGGCTATGGTTGGTACTTTGCTTAACATTAAGCCAATTCTTTCGATTGACAAAGAAGGTATTATTTATTCGGCTGATAAGGCGAGAGGGCATAAAAAAGCGACAGCACGAATTATTGAACTGCTGGAGCGGGATTTAAAAGGCCAAAAAATTAATATTGCTGTGGGTCATACGGCAGATCGCTCAGCGGCAGAAGCGTTCGTGGCTCAGCTGGCAGAGCATTTTGAGTTGGGAGATCAAATATATACTGAACTTGGCGCTGTGATCGGAACACATGTGGGACCAGGAACGATTGGTATTTTTGCATGGCCGGCCGGAGATGAGAGGTAATATGCTGCAATTGGATCAAATACCATTAAAACAAATACACGGCGTGAGTGCTCTCAAAGAAGGGGAGCTTCACGCTTTTGGCATTTCTAACGTGCAAGATATGCTGGAATATTATCCGTTTCGGTATGAAGATTACCGACTGCGCTCGCTAAGCGAAGTGAAGGACGGAGATAAGATTACAGTACAGGCAAAAATTATGGGTCTACCAGTGCTTCAGCGTTACGGACGCAAATCAAGGTTGACTTGTAAATTGATGGCTGAGGATTGGATGTTTACTGCAACATGGTTTAATCGGCATTTCTTGAAGGATCAGCTAACCTCAGGTCGTGAAATTGTGGTGACTGGGAAATGGGATCTTAAGCGAATGCAGATGACTGTTGCAGATTCTGAGTTCCCTGATAAAGGAGTGGCCCGTTCGGGGACACTTCAACCGGTGTATTCTATAGGTGGCAAGATTACGCAAAGCTGGATGCGAAAAACAATGAATCAGACGCTCCAACAGTTTGGTGAAATGATTCCCGAGATATTGCCAGATCTGCTGGTACGCAAGTATAGTATGATGCCGCGCAAGCAGGCCATTGCGGGTATACACCAACCTCAGGACAATCGAGAGGGACAAGAGGCTAGGCGACGGATGGTGTATGAGGAGCTATTTTTATTCCAGCTGAAAATGCAGGCATTCCGAGCGTTAAATCGTGGTCGAGCGGACGGGGTGGTGCATACGGTGGATAACGCCACGATCCGTGAATTTGTGAGGGCTTTGCCCTTTGAATTAACGGATGCACAGAAGAAGGTTGAGCTTGAAATACTGCATGATCTACGCTCACCTTATTGTATGAACCGTCTGCTTCAAGGGGATGTTGGATCGGGGAAAACAGTCGTTGCCGCCATTGGTTTATTTGCAACAGTACGATCCGGTTTTCAAGGAGCGCTGATGGTACCAACCGAAATATTGGCCGAGCAGCATATGCGGTCGCTTCACAAGCTGTTTGAACCCTTTGGAATCAGCGTGGGGTTACTGACAGGAAGTACATCTGGGAAGAAGCGTAAGGAGTTGCTTGCCGCTCTTCAAATGGGTCTGCTGGATATTGTGGTGGGCACGCATGCTCTTATTCAGGAGGATGTGTATTTCCGCCATCTTGGACTTGTTGTAACGGATGAGCAGCACAGGTTTGGAGTCAACCAGCGTAGTGTATTGCGCCGCAAGGGCTACAATCCCGATGTGCTGACCATGACGGCCACACCGATCCCGCGTACGCTGGCGATTACTGCTTTTGGTGATATGGATGTTTCTACAATATCAGAGCGGCCAAAGGGACGGATTCCAATTTCTACGTATTGGGTGAAGCACGAGCTGATGGATCGAGTGCTTGGTTTTATTTCTCGTGAGGTAGATCAGGGACGGCAGGCTTATCTGATTTGTCCGTTGATTGAAGAGTCAGAGAAGCTGGATGTACAGAATGCCATTGATCTGCATATCCAAATGCAGCAGGCTTTTCCACATTATCGCGTTGGGCTGTTGCACGGACGAATGACTCCTGCAGAAAAGGAAGAAGTTATGCGTTCCTTCTATGCAAATGAGGTTCAGCTACTCGTTTCAACTACGGTTGTAGAGGTGGGGGTAGATGTGCCCAATGCGACGCTAATGATCATTATGGATGCAGATCGCTTTGGATTGTCCCAGTTACATCAGTTACGTGGACGTGTCGGAAGGGGCGCACATGCCTCGTACTGTGTACTGATCGCTAATCCTAAGTCGGAGGTTGGCCAGGAGCGAATGAAGGTTATGACCGATACAGACGATGGTTTTGAGGTTGCTAGACGCGATCTGGATTTGAGAGGACCGGGGGACTTTTTTGGTACCAAGCAGAGCGGGTTGCCCGAGTTCCGGTTAGCAGATATGGTAGCGGATTTTGAAGTGCTGGAAAAGGCACGTGAGGATGCAACTGATCTAATCAAGGAGTCCTCTTTTTGGACATCTCCACAGTATGAAGCACTTCGCAGTTATTTGCAAAAAGAGCAGATTTTCCAAGGGGATCTTATCGACTGACTCACCATGAATGATGAGGATGTTCTAAACGTTTCTAACAGATAGGTACAATGGACAGGCTAGCCGTCATATATTTGGGAATGACCGAATGATATGGGAGGTGTGGCAACATTGAGCTATCAGCAATATGGAATTAGTCCGCAACTGGTGGAGCGGATTAAGTTAAAAATGAAAAATCGTGTGCTTAAGGAGCGAGTTAAGCAGCAGATCGAGGGCGTGACCAAAGCAGATCTGCAAAACAAAGCTAAAGTGCGTCATCTTGTGAAGACCACTTCTGCTATTTTAAACGAGCGATTGACGGCTACACAGGAGGAGCAACTGACCGCTTTCGTATTGGCACAAAAAATTGATCCGTCCAATACGTTCCATCTGATCAAGCTATGGGGGATGTTCCGTTGATTGCTGTTCGAAGTGGGGCTTCAAAGCACTTTCTATGTTTTATGTGAAGCATAGATAAAAAAAAGGATTGCCTGATGTTAGGCAATCCTTTTTGGCTTTATTTTAGGTTTTTGTATTTCATTCCCCGGGTAATAGGCAGTAGTCTTGGTATGAAAACCTATTTGTAATGACCGCCAATCTTGATAGACCGTTCCATGGCCTAACACCTGGACGTACCGTTGTTCAGTGCAGAGAATGCTCTCTGCCCCGTCTCCTGATAATTGAAATTCGCAGATAGACACAGGGCGGTGGTTACGTTCGATAAAACGGTCAAATTGGTCTAGGTATGCAGTTCAGCTTCTGTTCAGACTTGGGTAAGTTCATAAGGACTAGAATCCGGTTACTGTACGGATGGTTCACCTTGTTCCCGTCTTGCCCGAACCTCTTGGACAATTTTTCTGTTCATTGTTTCCGTCAGCTCATAGTTCTTCATTGGAAATACGGAGAGAAATGTTAGAACCCCCGGAATAATCGTAAATAGTAGTGTGAGCCAAATAAGGGTTGTATTTGTTTGGACTATATTGGGTTGATAACCCGCCAACGCTAGCGCATAACCACCCACGGCGCTACCGATTGCGGCCGCCAATTTGGCCCGAAAAACGTTAGCTGAGAAAACCATCCCCTCTGATCTGTTTCCTGTTTTCCACTCTCCATAATCGACGCAATCTGCTAGCATTGTGGACATGACAACATAGTTCAGCCCCACGCCAAAAGAAATGATACAGCTGAGAATAAAAACAAGAACAATAGAGTTGCCGCAGAAGAAAAGAGCTATCATGGATATGGAGGTGATTAGCACTCCTGCTATGCTAGTGCCTTTTTTACCGATCCACTTGGCAATGAACGGAACTGCGACGTTGCCTGCGATTTGAAAGCCTACGGTTAGTCCCATAAACAGTGGAATGAATGCTTCAGCACCTAGGTTGTATTTGAAATAATACAGAGTAAACGCATTACGGATGTTGGCGGTCATTTCGATAATAAAAAACGAGATGATCAACAGCCGCAAAGGTCGGTTTTCAATAAAGAAAAGGCGGAGTACTCCTTTTAACGTTTGTTTTTCATGTCGAGGTACTACGTGTTTTTCTTTTACGCCAAATACCGTAAACATCATGCAGACGAAGAACAGGCCACAAAGTACAGCAACCGCTCCAGCCCAGCCGTTGAAAAAATGGACGAGAGGAAGCGCTACGACATTGACCGTCCACAAGCCAGCACTTGCAACCGTACGAGGGACAGTCACGACTTTGGTTCGTTCTGCAGCATCTTTGGTTATGGCGGCGGACAGTGACCAATACGGAATGTCCAATATGGAATAACTAATGCTCCAAGCGATATAGGTAACATAGGCATAAACTAGCTTCCCCGCGGAAGAAAGATCCGGACTAAGGAAGAGCGCCAAGGTGGTGAGTGTTACCAAGAAAGCCCCGATGAACATGTAAGGCCTAAATTTCCCCCAACGCGTATTCGTGTTGTCGACTGCAATGCCGATAAAGATGTCAACTACCGCGTCAATCACCCGTGCCACCA
The DNA here is from genome assembly GCF_056099025.1 of Paenibacillus sp. TSM33. Lineage (NCBI taxonomy): Bacteria > Bacillati > Bacillota > Bacilli > Caryophanales > Paenibacillaceae > Paenibacillus > Paenibacillus sp. TSM33. Next base: position 679,700 of record NZ_JBLZXB010000017.1, on the reverse strand, counting down.
TCAGCAATGTCCCGACTGCAAGCGCATTCAATCCAAAGCTGTCAGTGTAGAAGAACATAAGATAAACGGCGGTCAAATTGTAAATAACATTCATCCCATAACTACTCAGTGAGTAAGAGATTAGTGTTTTTAAACTGACTTTGTCATTACTTTTTACAGATGCAGAAGTAAGCATGTTTTAACCCCTTTCAAAAATTGACGATCATAACAGGCTGTGATGATGTTTTGTAATGAAAACTTGTAAGCGTTATCTTGAGGTGCTTGAGATACAGAATAACAAAAGCTGTGGCATGAGTACATGATTTTTCTAAAGTAGAAGATAGTAAAAACAAAGATTATTGTATACATTTACGGACCAAGGTTTCATTTTAGGCCTTATGATATGTTTCTTAATTTATGCTATATTTGTTACGAGGACACCGCCCTTGGTTAACTATAAAATTCTGAAGCATGGAGGTTAGGGATGGGTGACAATATGATTCAATTTGTAGATACACGTACCAGTTCAAAACATAAAAATATTACAGATTTAATTCTGTATAATTGTGGCTCGGAGCCTTGTTCTCCCAACCAGGATTTCGGGCCTATCGCCAGGGATTTCAATCTTATTCACTTTGTATTAAAGGGTAGAGGCAAGCTGGTGTTAGATAAGGAAACATATAACATAGAGAAGGGACAGGCTTTTTTAATCCCTGCCAATAAGGCCGCTTATTATCAAGCTGATGAGTACGAGCCATGGGAGTACAGCTGGGTGGGGTTTATGGGGATCAAATCCGAAATGTACTTGCAGAACATCTCCCTTGTTCAGGATAATCCGTATGTGGTAAGTATCGGAGACATCACTTTTTTTCATTCGACCATTCTTGAAATGCTCCGTATAGGGAATAATACACTTTCTTCATCCTTGGCTATTCAGGGATATTTGTACCATATTCTCGCCAAGCTGGTCCATGAATCAGGTGAAACGATGCCTGTGAAAGAAGAGCTTCCTTATTCAGTTCAAGCCATCAACTATATGGAGAAAAACTACAACGGTGGCATTCAAATCAGTGAGGTGGCAGAGTATCTCGGGCTTCACCCGAATTACTTGACCTCTGTTTTTAAGCAGGAAATTGGAGAAACACCGAAGCAGTATTTAATGAACATTCGGATTAAAAAGGCATGCGAGCTGTTACAGGATACCAGTTACTCCATTCAAGTAATCTCCAATTCGGTCGGTTACTCGGATCAACTGACCTTTTCGCGGGCATTTAAAAATATGATGGGCATTTCCCCCAGCGCTTATCGTGAAAATATTCTTTGATTTTGCTATATATATCTTCTAAAAATACTGGTGATTCAGGTGGGAGTATTTTGATATCGTAAAGCTGTTGGTTTTTCCTGCATGGTATTTTAAAGGATTGCATGGAAAAACTCACTTTACGAGAGGGGAACTGTATGTGGATACACTCATTGCCTTTATTCCAGCCATAGGCTGGGGATTCATGCCAATACTGGCGCAACTGACAAAAGCCAGTCCTCGCGAGCAACTGACGGGGACGGTCATCGGTGCCGTATTGTTCGCACTATGCCTGTATTCGTACTCACCTGTTAACTTTCAAGTCACACCATTTGTTGTGAGCTTTGTCTCTGGTGTGTTTTGGTCCGTAGGACAGTTGCTTCAATTTCAGGCTTTTCAGAAAGTAAACGTTTCAACGGCCATTCCTATTATTTGCGGGCTGCAGCTCATGGGAACGACGCTTTTTGCAGCGCTGATCTTGAGCGAATGGACGACCGGGTACCAATTTGGTATTGGATTAGCAGCGCTTATATTTATTTTGTCTGGCATCTTGCTGACGAGCTATCAGGGGAGATCAAGTGGTTTGTCCAAGCCTTTACCCCTTCAAATTCTTGTCATGTTGGTTTGTTCGGGTATAGCCTTAACCTTGTATGTTATTATTAATCAAATCTTTCATGTCTCCGGTCTGTCGGTCATCTTACCGCAATCACTTGGCATGCTGTGTTCAGCGCTTTTAATGAACTGCAAGGGAGGGCAGAAGCTCCATCTGATTCAGGTGCTGCGCAATTTGTCTACGGGTTTGTCGTGGAGCTTAGCGAATTTGGCGTTATTTATTTCGAATGGGCTTATTGGGGTCGCTGCCAGTTTTCCGATCTCTCAGGCGAGTATCGCTATCTCCTGCGTTGGCAGTATTCTGATTTTCAGGGAAAAGAAGAGTCCCCGAGAATGGCTTCGTCTACTGGCCGGAATTACGGTAATCATGGTCGGGGTGGGATTGATTAGCCTGGTCAAGCTCTGAGATTAGTAATTGAATATTAGCGGGATACGCTGATTAAAAAACTGTACCTTTTGAAATAGCTTGTAGCGTACCCGTTCTCGTCCAGCGCTGCAAGCTACAGATTGCGGCTGACCGAGGCGGAAATATTGAGAAATATTAAAAATATTGGCTTTCGCAAGTAAACGATAATGAGAAAACTCTATGTGAATGGTTAACCATTTGCATAGAGTTTTTGGAATTTTGTGTTTAACAGCGGTCATAGGACGCGCAACCACTGTCAAAGGAAGTAGTTTTCTGGTGAGTAGCTTTTGAGATTGAAATAACATCTCCCGCTGTAAAAGCAGTTTTATAAATAATAGAAAGGTCATCGGTTTGCTGTACTTTACTACAGTCATAAATGTGGTGCATAAATATATGTGACAGACCAGCTTTGTACATGGCGGAAATTTCATTGCGCATACTTCCTGATTACAGGTATTTAAGATAGGTGTGTTATTCGGACAAGCTTATTTAGTTGTGTTTTGTAATAATTAATAAATTCGATGATGGTCTACAGTTTTGAGAGGCCCAAAAAGTGTCAACATAATGTTTTTATTCTATTTCAATGGATAGGATGAACATTAGGAAAAAGGCTTGCCTCAAATAAACATAGGGGCAAACCCTTCTTTAATTTTATTCATACCAAATGCTGCCTTCTGAACTCCATTGGACTCATACCTAAGTGCGTTTTTATAAATTTTGTGAAGCTAGAAGGCTGTTCAAATCCAAGCTTCTCAGCAATTTGATGAATAGGCTCTTTAGTCGTTAAAAGCAAGTTTTCTGCAAGTTCCAGTACCCTGGATTTGATAAAATCCTGAGCTGTTCTACCGGTTTCTTTTTTAGCATGTCCGAAAGATAATTAGGTGAATACCCCATTGCTTGAGCAAGGCCTTTTACACTCGGTGTACCTGATCTTTCAATAATATCCACTGTACACTGTTCATTTAAAAGCTCTTCGAACTTGGTGACGGCGTCTTTATAAACCATTGTTCTAGTGATAAATTGCCTGCCATAAAAGCGTTTAGCGTAATTTAAGAGTAATTCTAAATTGGACACAACGAGTTCTTTCGTGTAAAGGTCTATATTTTTACTGTATTCATCCTCAATATTCTTCACTATACGTTCAATCGTCTCTCTCTTGTTCAGAGAGCTGCAAGGCTTCATTTGCTTCGTATTCAAAAAAGCTGTACTCGGATATTTTTGACCATAGCGTGGTTCCTCTGATCATGTCAGGATGAACACAAAGCATCCAGCCATCAGGCAACAATAAGGTGGACATTATAACAGGTGATTTGTTTTCTCTTGCTGAGGTCAAACACATGGCTGTAGCTTTTAAACAGAAATACGATCGGTTGGATGCCCTGATTAACAATGCTGGTGCTATATTCAGTAAAGAGAGGGAGCTAACCAAGGAGGGACTTGAAAAAGACAATGACCCTTAATGTATTTTCACCATTGCTCTTAACAGAGTTATTATTAGATGTTCTTTCAAAAAGCCCCTCAGCAAGGATCATTAATACCTCTTCCGCAACACATAGGATTGCCAAAAAACCAGATTTCAGCGATTTACAGTTGGAAAAGAACTACACCTCATTCGGTGCGTATGCATCCTCCAAATTGTATACGATTTGGATCACAAGACACTGGTCAGCTGAACTAATGAGAAGGGGACTGAAAAATATAACTGCGAACGTGTTACATCCTGGTGCAGTTGCGACTAGATTTGGACAATACAACGATAAAGGTTTTATTAACAATATGGTGTTTAAGTTGGTATTTCCATTCATGAGTACCCCTGAAAAAGGGGCGGCTACAACCGTATATTTGGCCACCTCCCAGGAAGTTGAAAAAGTTAACGGAAAATTCTTTGGTAACATGAAGGAGGAAAAAACACGGGATCGATATTATTCTGTAGAAAACGAAATAAAGGTTTGGGATTATTGCCAAAAGGTTATTAGCCCATATATATAATGAATACGTATGGAAAAATATTATTTGCCCCCTCTGCTTCCCTGAAGTTGAGGGGCTTTTTGTATTCATCTTCTTTCCTAATAATCAGTAATAGGGACAACTTTATCTGTAATCAGGCTATGTTAACCATAGATCTGGAGTTTTAAACTATTAGTATCCATTAAGACAACCTAGATGCGTTTTCACGCTGTACCTAAGTGTAGGCTGGAATTAGTGTATGAAGGGGGATGAGGTAGGGATACGAATACAATTCAAATACAACAATTTAGCTGATATCTGAAATATATAATATGAAAAATGAAAGGGGTATAACAAGTATGTGTAAAGTTCATGCATTGAGTGTTCCCAGTGCGAATGCGCCATTTGAACGGACGATGATTGAACGGAGGGAACTGCGCCCAGATGATGTTCTAATCGATATTAAGTATAGTGGTGTATGCCAGCAAAATTACGTTCTCCAGATCCCAGATAGTTTGGGCTTAGATGTTGCCAGTCCACTACTCTGTGCAGGAGCTACGGCTTACTATCCTTTGAAACATTGGGGAGTAGGCTCAGGCAAAAAAGTCGCTATCGTTGGTATAGGAGGTATCGGCCACCTAGCTATCAAATATGCCCATGCATTAGGAGCTGAAGTTACAGCCTTGAGTCAGACAATGGATAAGAAGAGCGATGCGCTAAGTTTTGGCGCTGATCATTACTATGCAACGAACGATCCTGACACATTCTCGACGCTAGCTAGTCAATTTGATGTGATTTTCAACACGACCTCTGCAAGTCTTAATTTAGATGCTTACGTATCTATGCTTAATATAAATGGTACGTTTGTTATCATTGGTGATTCCGGCAAGCCGAACCAATTTAACACGCTTAGTTTGCTTATGGGTCGTCGCAGAATTGCAGCAACGCCTGGAGGCGATCTTCTTGAAACCCAAGAAATGCTTGATTTCTCCGCAGAACATGGTATTGTCCCTGAAATTGAGGTAATTCACACCAATCAAATCAACGAAGCTTTTGAGCGACTTATCCGAAATGATGTACGATATCGATTTGTTATTGATACATCTACCTTTTAAGTCGTATTTTCGAGGATAACTCAATAGACCAAACATCATCAAAAGCACCTTATCTGCAAGACAGGACTTACAATAGAGCGGACGAATTGCTGTTCGTCCGCTTTTCTAATTTATAAATACGCAAGTAAATTAGCTTATAAGAATTTAAAAAGAGAAGAAGTGAATTTGCATTGATAACATTGGTCATAGTTGGTGCAGATCCCGGATTGGACTTTTCACTGGCTAAGACGTTGGTAAACACGGATTTCGTATCGCTATGATTTCAAGAACATAAACGAAACTTGACCAGTATACTGAGCAATTAACTAAATTGGGAATTGAGGCTCAAGGTTTTGCTGCGGATATTACTAACAAAGCACAGCTTACTAGAGCTTTTCAAGAAATTAAAAGTACACAGGGAACTATAAATGTCATGGAATTCAGTCCATACAGTGGTAATGTACCTACGACATCGTTGAAGAAAGTCTTTTTTAATTGAATTTAAATGTGTACACCAAGTTTCCGCTTTTTCAAGACAAGATAAAATGTTATACATTGGTACTTTATTTATGTTCTTGAATAAACTTTATTAACATTTAAAAGATGAAGCCCAGCCAACCAGAATTCCGTCCGATCCTCATCCCCTGATTGTAAATGTCTAGAACAAGGTTCAAATCCATGTGATTATCCACGCTCGTACCAAATACCCAATCTTTGATGAATAATTTACATAATCCTATAAATTACCTGAATACAGAACTAATGTTTGGTCTTATAATAAATAAGAATATATGTTCGTGTGTATATGATCGCTTTTTTTGGAGGGTGCAGCATGACTAAAACAACTGAGCGGACAATTCTTTTGGCGGATTGCCAGTCTTTTTATGCCAGTGTAGAAAAAGCTTCCTACCCAGAGTATAAAAATAAACCGCTTGCGGTAGCAGGCGATCCTGCACGCAGGTCTGGAATTATTTTAGCAGCATGTCCTATGGCCAAAAGTTTCGGGGTGTCTACAGCAGAGCGGCTCGGTGAAGCCCTCAAGAAGTGCCCTGAGCTTGTGATCGTCCGTCCCCGTATGAAACACTATATCGATGTCTCGTTAGCAATTACGGATATATACAAGGAATACACCGACCTGGTAGAGGTGTTTAGTATTGATGAGCAGTTTCTGGACATTTCGGGTAGTTTTAAAATTTTTGGAGATTCTTTAACCATTGCAAGAGAAATTCAAAAGAAGGTTCTTTTACAAACCGGCGTTTGGGTACGAATAGGAATCAGTTCCAATAAGGTTCTTGCCAAAAGCGCAACCGATATTTGGGCTAAAAAAATTAAAAGCGGTATATTCACGCTGCCCAAGGCAGAATTAGAGCAGCTGCTCTGGCCACAGCCAGTTAATAAAATGTTTGGGGTAGGTTCGCGGATGTCGTCCCATTTTGAGCGGCTTGGTATGACAACCATTGGTGATATCGCTAGAACGTCTCTACCAGATCTTAAGTCTAAATTTCGCGCTCGTTTTGGAAAACAGTCGGATATACAGGCGGAGGTCATGTGGAAAACAGCCAATGGTGTAGATGAGAGTCCTGTAGCTCCGTATACCTTCAGTTCTCCACAAAAGTCGGTAAGCCATATGATGACCCTCCCCCAAGATTATTTGGAACCAAATGAAGTAGAGACCGTCCTGCTTGAACTCTCGGAAGAAGTTTGTCGAGACAGTCGTCGTAAGGGGTGCATGGGCTCTGTCGTGACTGTTAGTTGTACATGTAGCCCATATGAGGCTCCCACCGGATTTTCCAGGCAAATGAAGCTTACAGATCCGACTAGCAATACGAATAAAGTGTACAACGCAGCAAAAAAAATATTTTATAATTTTTGGAATGGTATGCCGATACGACGCTTAGGTGTCACTTTAAGTGGGTTGGTTGACGACCAAACTTATCAACTTTCCTTCTTTGAGGATCATGAGCGTATCCGCTCCCTGGAAGAAGCAACAGATAAAATTAAAGAACGCTATGGTAGCGCAGCTATCGTAAGAGCGTCCTCTTTGACCCAAGCTGGTCAGGCACTAGAGAGATCCCTAAAAATCGGGGGGCATTATAAATAAACAGTCCGGGATAAGTAAAAAACCAGTATCTATCACTAAGCATATAGAATGCTACTTTAGGGATAGTGCCATAAATCAATAATTTAAAAGTAAGTTACGTCTAAATGTGAATAATGCCCACCAGTTGGCTCTAGTAATTGTGAGTAACGGTAATAATTGAGACTGATTTGGTTGATAACTGAGACATTTTTGGGTATATGTTTGAGACATTTTTAAACCAGTAGAAAAAAGTCTTGTTTCTATTGGTTTTTTTGTGTTTCTATTTACTATATCTATCCTATATATGAAGAAACTAAAGAAAAACTAAGACAGGAAAGAATCAACAAATATAAGGCTGATGTAGACTTCGTGATTTCCGATTTGCTCCAAAAGCCGGCCGGATAACAGTTTGTACAGTATTAGAATACACGGGGGGATTTTACCATACTTTATATAAATCTATACCCGAAGTATTACTGTATATCCGTAAGGAGAAAGATAGACTAAATTTTAATAAAATCCCCAAGTGCTGTACAAATCTCTTCAACTGCAATTTTGGAATACATAAGATGAAAACCTGCTTGTTCTCCATGGATTCTCAGGCTACTAAGCCTGCTGCTACGAAGCCTACAGGAAGTAGACGAAAGAGCGCTGCTGATGATAAGAAGACCGAATAAGGAGAGCGTGCCATGGAAGTCCGATCCGGACAATTCGCTTAGCAGCCATTGGCAGAAAAAAAGGGTTGTCCCATAAGTCATAAAAATGACTAGGGACGTCCTGTTCTCCAATTGTAAAACAATAAGAAAAAACCGTTCCTGGTAGAATGGAGGTACCACCCGACCATTTGAAAGGATATGGTTTCTTTGTACATTCAATATACCATTATGAGATAAAAAGAGGAGTTACGCAGGACTATCCCTCATCCATGTTATGTGGCTTTGTGGCCAGCCCCTCAATTAATGTCTATTAGCTCTTAAACCTTCAATAAATATGCGGTGTAATCCATCAAGAACTCGTTGGCTTGTAAAGCCTTCATCTTGGAGATGGTAATCGATATTGTGAAGCACGGCCAGCAGGGCTTCAATAGTATATGAAATGTCCACCCCGGATACGTCTCCCTGTTCAACGGCCTCATTTAGCAGATTTCTGCTTATATTGCGCATCCATTGACATAACGGAGATTGTAACGGACGATGCCCGGTTGAGGCCCGGCTGACCTCACAGAGCCAAGGAACTTTCGCCTCTAAAAAAGAGACATATCTTACGATTACATGGTAAAGCCGATCCAAGGCAGCGGTTTCTGGGGATTGATCAAGAAATGCTTGAACTTCATCAAACAAAGGTTGGTATTCTTCATACGCGATCTCCTGACATATGTCGCCCTTATCCGAGTAGCGGCGGTATAGGCTTGCTTGTCCTACTCCAGCAGTCTTCGCAATCTGATGCATATTGACATTGTCAACACCGTTTTTGATGAAAAGTTCTCTAGCCGCCGCCAAAATTCGTCTTCGGTTTAACTCCTCTCTGGGAATTTTCAGAGAGACAGATTGCGATTCTGAATTCATCATAAACATCTCCCTTCATCATTAATTTAACTGTTATTTAACACGAAAAACGGACAATATGTCCGTTTTTCGTGTATAGGACATGTTGTCCGTCTTCATATTATAATACATTTCGTGAAAAATTAAAAATACATTCATTTAGGTGACCGATGAGCTTTTTTTATTTCTTGGTATAGTGCTTTTTGTAAATTGGAGGCAAATGCGGTTCAATGCCCGATAGGTCCAGTTCCTTTAAACTTGCGATCGTATGAATAAACTGCTCGTATGCTTTTTTCTTGTCACTCGTCGTATCTGTTCCGGTTTCGGTTGATGCTTTCCTGCTAACTTCAGAGTTAAGTTGCTTTTGATCCATAGATTACCCTCCATCCAATATAGTCAGGCTTACAAATCCGGATGTCTCTTGTGCCAGTCTGTATTCATTTCATAAGTATTGCCGATACCTAGTACTGTCGCTTCTTCGAAGGGGCGGCCAATCAATTGCATATTAATCGGCAGACCGGAAGGTGAGAAGCCGCAAGGCATGCTCAGGCTAGGCAAGCCAGTCAAATTGGTCGGAACCGTAAATGAGTTCAATCTGAATACACTAGCATCATCATCTGCACGCGGCGCAGTGATCGGTGTTGCCGGCGTCAACAAGATGTCGATTCCGGACAATGCATTCAAAAAATCATTGACAATTAGTTGCCGGGCCCGCTGAGACTGAAGGTAAATGGAAGCCGGAATATCTTTACTGCTTTCAAGAAACATTCGGACGTCCGGTCCATACTGTTCCAATTCTGTCTCAAGCCACTTCTCGTGGTTCGAGTACATTTCCGTCATCATAATGGCCATCGTCGCACTTCTAACATGTTTGATCAGGGGAAGGCTAACTTCGATGATTTCTGCTCCCAGTTCTCGGAATTTATTGATAGCGGCCTTCATCGCAGCTTCCACTTCCGGCATCAAATCCTCGTAATAGTAGCTTGTCGGTAATCCGATACGCACACCCCTGAGACCATTCGGATACATCTTGATACCTGGCGCAGGCAGATCGACAGTCGATTCATCCTTTGGATCGAAGCCAGACATCACATCCAAGCACAGGGATGCATCCATGACACAGCGGGTCAACGGACCCGAGTGGTCCAATGACCAGGCCATTGGAATGATACCATACCGACTGACCCGACCGTACGTCGGCTTCATCCCTACGACACCGCACAAAGCAGCGGGTATGCGGATCGAACCACCGGTATCCGAGCCTGTGCCCAGATAAGTAAGTCCAGCCGCTAAAGCAGAAGCCGAGCCGCCGCTTGAACCTCCCGCTACAAGTTCAGTGTTCCACGGATTGAGGCAAGGACCGAAGTGCGGGCTAGTTGTTGTCAATCCCGCAGCGAACTCGTGAGTCTGTACTTTGCCTAGCAGAACTGTTCCAGCCTCATGTAGCTTAGCTGCAACCGTTGAATCGTAATCGGGGACGAAGCTGTTCAATATTTTTGAACCGGCAGTTGTTCGGATCCCTTTAGTGTAATATAGATCCTTATGAACGATGGGAATCCCGTGAAGAGGCCCTTTGTACCGACCATGCATAATATCGCGTTCCGATTGCTTCGCTTGTTCAATCGCCAGTTCGGACGTTTGGGTAACGAAAACGTTCAGTTTCGGATTCAAACGTTCGATGCGGTGAAGCGCATGTTCTGTAATCTCTACCGGGGATATTTTCCTTGTTCGGATCCCTTCGGCCAGCTCATGAATAGCAGCAAAGGACAGTTGGAAATTTAATTTACTCATCTATTCATCCTCCGTATCTTTCGGACATGTCGTAAGTCTACCAAACTAATTACCATAGCTTCCGCTAGGATTTGCTTTTCTTGCGAATAAGTATGTCAGGATTGCCAACAGGGAAATGGTAAAATAAACAACAAAAAAAGGCATCTTTAAATCAATCAGTCGGCCGACCAGCGCAGGGCCGAATGCTCCGCCTAGGAGATAGGCCAGTGTGAAAATACCCATCCCCACACCCAGCTCAGCCGAACGGAGTGTCGTCGAAACTAAATTGCTGCTAGAGGTGAGGACACCGTTGAATCCAATCATAAGGATAATGATCAATAAAGCGTCGATCCATGGCGGCAAATGTACGGATACCCCCAGTAGTATAAATCCGCTAATGACGAGACTTTGCGATATGACAAGCACGCGGGAGCTTCCGAAACGATCTGTCCAACCTCCGATCCGGGATCCGAGCAAGGCTGCACAGGCGGCACCGGGAAGCATCAGCAGACCGATTTTACTAGTTGGTAAATGAAAGGAATTCTTCATCATGACAGGAAGAGTAAAGGTTAACCCCGTGTTGCATACGAAGGTAAGGAATCCAATCCCTAGAATTCGTCGGTAAGGAGCATTTTTCATGAAAGATGCATCGATAAATGGATGTTATTTTTTCTGAATATGAGTACCGAACCATAGAAGAACTGCTGCTCCTGCAATGAGCATAAACCAATAGTTCGTAACCCCTAGCAATGCCAACGCCAGTCCCGCGGAGAACAAAACAGCTCCGAGAAAATCGAATGAACCGCGGTCGTGTTTCTTGTCAGGAACATACTTGAATATCAAAGGGATAACAAATAGGCTCAGACTGGACACGATGAACAAAGCACGCCAGCCAAAGTATTGCTCCACGAAACCGCCGAACACAGGCCCGAAGCCGGAAGCAAAGGCAATTGTGGCGGATAAGGTTCCCAGCACCCGTCCCTTGACTGTAGGCTTAAAATACAGGGTTACTGCCGCATAAGACAGGGGAGAGATGGATGAGGCCCCTGCTGCCTGCAGCAGTCTTCCAATGATGACTTGAAGGTATGAAGCTGCAAAAAAGCCGATCATAGAGCCGAAAGCTAAAAGGATTAAACCAATGACATACAGCTGGCGAAAGGAAAAGGACTCCGTTAACTTGCCGTAAGTACCGGCGCTGATAGCCATCAAAATGCTGTAACCGACCATAACCCAGCTCACCTGCGAGGAGGTCAGGGCAAAGTCAGCGGAAATCGAAGGTATAGACAAATTAAACATGGTCATATTGATGTTTCCGAAAATAATGAGCAAGCAAAGTGTCCCCATTAATTTCCGCTCATTGCCGGATAAAGCCATTGATTGAGTATCCATAGCCTGTCCCTCCATTACAGGAAGTCAGGAAAGGTGCGGCATTTTTGCGCCTGATCTCTATCGTGTCCCAAGAAAACATAGGACGGCCGAACATCCTGAATTAACTCCTGCATGCGAGTAATCGATTTGGCAGCCATCTCTTGATCGAATGTCAAGAACGGTACGCTATTCTCGAAGTTCTCCCGAGTATAAGCAACATCAATTGTCAGTAGCACTGGACCCGACTTTTCCGTTGTGACAAGGACTGATTGATGGCCAGGGGAATGACCCGGAGTGAATAAAATTTGAACCCCCGGAATCAATTCATGGTCACCCTCAATGATTTGATATTGTAAATCGGGCAGCCTGCACTCTAATGGAGAGTAATCCTCATTGTTTATGGCCGCATCATACTCTGCCCTTTGAATAAGGATCGGCGTATTGCGGAAATGCCCGTTTCCCCCAGAATGATCCAAGTGTAAATGGGAGCTAATGACCATTTGAATATCGTCAGGTCGATAACCGACACGCTTTAACACATTTACGATCGAGTCGCCGTCAGACATGTTGGGGACGACGCGCCCTTCACGTCTAGTCCCCTTGTAGTAATCGGGATTGTTGATAAAAGCGTCGGGCATTCCCGTATCGATGAGTATCGGCCCGCTGGTCGTTTCCAATAGAAAAGACCACACAGGCATTCCGACTAATTTCCCGGGGGCAAGGGTTCGATTAACTGCCGATTGATCTAGGAAACATTCACCTACAGGTAAAAAATACAACCTTTTGATATACATCCCAGTTTCACCCTTCATATTATAAATTCGGACAGTTTGTCCGTTTTGTTTTGATTATATCGGACAAATTGTCCGATGTCAATTTGTCATCGGCGGTTGGGCTTCGGCAAAAGCCTTACACCTGCAACAATACGCCAAGCTAAGAATGTCGCCTAGGTGGAGTGCAAAGAAACAACGGGGCTGCGTTAAAGCCGCAGTGTACAAAAACCAAGGGGATCGCGATATCAAAGTGAGCAAGAGTATTTGCGGCTAAAGAGCCACGCAAGACAAAAGCCAAGGAGCTAAGCGAAAACAGACCGCTTAGTCCTTGGCTTTTTACGATTATCATTCTATTTTTCTGGTGAGGGCGTTCAATTGTTTAGTTTTGGGACAGCCTCTTTTAACAAACTACCCGTTTACCCCGTGGTTGAAAGGTACAACTGTTTCAGTAGGGGAAGTAATTGGAACGATAGCGCTAAAAAGCGCAACTGCTAGGCACATAGCCGCCAATGCTTTTTTCATTTGTCAGCACTCCCTTTATAATATTTTCATATTGTTGTTGCTGCTCAGTTGTAGCTAATTTTCGCCCTTTTTCATACATAGCAGTGGTTGTAATGAATTCCTTATATACATTCATATGAACTGCTATTGATAGTATTCCAGTATATAATTTATTGTGTCATGATAGGAACTTTGGTTGAGTTTATAAATTGCTAATTGATGCAACTTTTCCATTCAGTGAACCAGAAGTGACCGTATGTCTGATCGTGATCGTTTTATTGAACAGATCAATGGCAGACCATTTTAGACCTACAACCTCACCCAATTAAAGATTTAGATATATTTTTAGAAAAAAGGAAAAACTCACCGGATCTCCGAACAGGGAGAAACTTCCGCTCATATCCAGAAATTGTTCGTCAATGCTGAAAACCTCAACCAAATCCGTATACTCATTTTAGATTTCTGTTATTTTTAATGAGACATCGATATAATGCTGCATGCGCTGGCGTACAATGATAAGGTCAGGACATTTTTTACAGCTTCCCCCAGACGTTCTGCAGTGGATATACCATGTTTTTTGGCCAGCGGACACGCAGCTAAAATAATGCCTGAACGAAGTGCAGGGTCACCGGCCACAACGAGCGGCTTATTTTGGTATGCGGGATTATCCGCTTTTTCGACGCTGGTGTAAAAGCTTTGGCAGTCCGCCAGAAATATGGTTCTACTTCCACGCTCTTTCAAAATGTTGACCTCCTCTCCTGATATGTAATTGATCATATTCTCAAATATTCTTGAACGTATACTCTTATAGTAGTATTATATACAGAACAAGTGTTCCTAATAAAAATGTATTTTTTGGAACATTACAGTTTACGGGAAACCTAGCATGGCGTATCATATTATCTTGAACAAAAACAAGTGGAAATGAATGAATATTGAGGGGAGAAAACCATTTTTATGAACCCAAAACGTCGACCATCACCTCAAAAACGCAGTAGGTGGCGCATTTTTGGCAGAGTTTTGCTTATTAATATCAAGTGGTTCTCGCTTGCGGGTGTACTTGGAGTGCTGTTTGCCGGAGGTCTTGTATCCGGTTATGTAGCGGCACTGGTTCATGATGAACCTGTACGATCACGTCAATTGATATATGAAAAGGTAAATGAGAATGCTCTGACCAGTTTTGTATTTTTTAATGATCAGGTAACTCCGGTTGGAAGAATGCGCATGGAGGAGGACCGACAGCTCGTTGATCTGAAGGATGTCCCTCAGTCCATTGTGGATGCCCTCATTTCAACGGAAGACAGCCAATTTTATGAGCACCATGGTGTAGATTTAAAGGGGACGGCTCGTGCTGTCAAACAGAAGCTTTTGAATGAAAACCGCCAAACTGGCGGCAGCACACTGACGCAGCAGGTAGCCCGAAGAGTTTTCCTCAGTCTGGATAAAACGGACAGCCGCAAGGTGAAGGAAATGCTGTTGGCACTACGTATGGAGCGTTTTATGAGCAAAGACAAAATATTAACGGCTTACTTAAACAAAATGCCTTTTGGTAATGGTTCTGCTGGTTACAATTTATATGGAATCAAGTCTGCTTCGTTAGGGATTTTCAATGTAAGTGACCTACATAAGCTTCATACTGCACAAGCGGCTTATTTGGCAGGTCTTCCACAGCTGCCATCTGTTTATTCCGCTTTTGATGGTAAAGGGAATTTTGATGAAGAAGGTTTCAACAAAGCGATGGAGCGCCAACGCGTCGTGTTGGGAAGAATGTTGGAAACAGGCAAACTCACGCTGTCCGAATATAACGAGGCGCTTCAATTTGACGTGAAAGCGACTCTTGCACCACATCGCGAAAAAAGCTATAACACATTCCCTTATTTGATGCTGGAAACAGAGCGGGAGGCCGCTCAGTTGTTAGCACTCCAGCAAAATCCGAATCTCACGGCAGCCGAGATTTCTAAGCCTGAGCATGCTGAGCTTCTTCAAAATACGCGAGAAGAGTTGCAACGGTCCGGCTATCGAATTTATACAACGATAAATAAAAAAGTGTATAGCAATATGCGACAGATTGCAGCCAATCCACAAAATTTTTCTCCATACAGTAAGAAGAAGGGACTGGAACAGATTGCAGCAATCATGATTGATCATAAAACAGGGGCTATCCTAGGTATGATCGAGGGCCGGGATTTTAATACCGAGCAAATGAACTATGCAACTCAAATGACACGTCAGCCCGGTTCCGCCATGAAGCCTATTGCTGCTTATTTACCCGCTTTGGAGAAGGGTTACACTCAGCCTGCCGGTCTTATTGATGATTCACAAATTATATTGAAAGACGGACGTAAGGGTTATCATATTCCTAAAAATTATAACAGAAGGTATGAGGGGCTTATGACAGCCCGTGAAGCACTCAATCGGTCAATCAACATCCCTGCACTGAGGTTGTTTTTATATGAAGTTAAAATTCCAAACGCTTGGAATTTTGTGCGTTCTCTTGGCATTACAACGATTCAACCACAGGATGAACATGCTCAAACAGGAGTTCTAGGTGGTCTTAGTAAGGGGGTATCCGTCGAGGAACTGACCGCAGCATATGGGACAATTCCCAATATGGGCGTGTATAATGCACCTCACTTGATCAGTAAAATTACAGATGCCAACGGTAAGGTTGTATATGAATTTAAACCACAGACGAAACGTGTATATTCGCAGCAAACCGCATTTTTGATGACGGATATGCTCAAAACCGTTATATCAGACCCGAGAGGAACTGGCAAACGTCTGCAAAAAGCTTTTAGGAGCTACGGTACCATTGATATTGCAGGTAAAACGGGTACGACACAGAACTTTGGTGATGTGTGGTTTATGGGATACACACCTGACGTTACGCTAGGCGTATGGGCTGGTTATCGCCAACAGGTTAATACATTATCTCAAGAAGGTCACACCAGAGCACAGTCGGTGTGGGCGTTGATCATGAATGAGGCGGTCAAGGACCAGCCTGAGCTTTTTAAGAATAAGCATTTTATACAGCCGGAAGGAGTTGTGAAAGTTACGGTATCTAGTCTTACAGGTAAGCTGCCAGGACGCTATTCCCGCCAATCGGGTCACCTCGTGACTGACTGGTTTAACCAAAAGTACGTGCCGACCGAAGTCGGAAGAGAACAGCTTCCACGTTCTGCTAGACCAGTAGTTCCGTCCAAACCAGATATCAAGAAAGAAGATGTCCCTGAGATTAAGGTACCAGCAACAGATCAAGAGGAGGTTCCACCAGAGGAAACAGCTCCTGCTGTTCCTGACACAGATGCAGAGATCGAACCGCCTGATGAGAATAACGATGTGCCATCAACTGATACTTCGCAACCTTCTATTGAAAACGAGCCGGAGACACCTTCTGAATCAGAGAACCAGAGTGGTGCTCCAAAAACTCAGCCTAATGAGGTTATCGATCCTGAACCAACGACTGATCAATCCAACGACTAAGCAACCTGGACGATCTAGTTTAGTACACCGTTTCCAACAATATTGACAGTGACCTGCGGATGAAAACGGAACATTAGGATACTCCCCATTCCAACGCTATTCCATTACAATAGCTACCTTGATATGGGAAGTTGGATAGTCAGGCTCCCGGTACATCTGTCGGACAGAATTCTCGGTGTCTGAATAAACTTCATTGATACTTTTACCTTCATTGGTTTGAGATTCATCTACAACTTCTAGTGTTTGCTGGAGTAGGCCCTTAGGAGTAAAATCATAAGTCGATGTATTTGCCAATCTGCCATCCTTTAAGCTGTCCTGATCCCAGCAGCCTGTTGTAATTATGAGTAGAGCCAGCATTTTATGGGGCTCTGCTCTTTTTTTCATACTTTAGATTTCTCCTTATTGAGAATACGAGCCAAATTATTTGCTATGTAGCCAATGGGCTTTAAAATCTTCTCTTTGTTTAGGCAAGTAGGCAAGGCGAGATTATAAGGGGGCTTAGTCTTGAGTCAGATCAATTCCCAGATAGGATCCGAGTTTACGCCGAACTTCACTGCGGGCAAAGGAAGAAAGCATGAAAAATCGTCTTTGGTAACCTCGGCATACATACAAAACCTCTACGCCTTCATGATTTCGGATTTCGCTGTATATTTTCACTCCCTGTCTTTTCATTCGGTCTTTTGTTTCTGCTAATTGAACAGTTACGCGTTGTTGCACTCCAGTCAGGCTACGGATATACAAATCGGGCATTTTGAGAGGAGAGATATTCATAATACGAATGTCTCGTTCCAGCACATCCAGTACAAGTGTTAGAAGTACACACATTTTGATCAGTCCTGCGTCTTCTTCAGAAGGCAGAGGAGCTGTATGCTTGTTAGCAAGTACCTTTTTGTTTGTCATAAATATCTCCTTTACGCGGAGTGAAAGTACAATATATAATAAGTATATAGAACATATGTTCTTGATATACCTCATCATAGGGATTTTTCTGTTGCCAAAGCAATCATCAATTATTGGAAAAGTGGCAGGAAGTCTTAATTCCATGTGCCATTGTGGTAAAGATTCTTTCGTATATGACCGATGACAGTCAAACAAAATTTGTGTTAAGCTAATGGATAAAAAACTTACATAGAAGGGATAGCGTTCTGATAGCGGTCGTTTTCTACTTTTAACTTAAGAAAGTCGAGAAAGAAGGTTTACATATTGTCACGTTCGTTATATGCAGCTTTATTATTGTTGAGCCTTATTTGGGGCGGTTCCTTTATGTTTATTAAGGTATTATTGCTACATCAAGTAGGACCGTGGACTATTGTATTTCTGCGATCCAGCTTTGGTCTTATTTTTATCGTCTTATTAATGCTTCTTATGCGCAGGCCGTTTAAAATCAAAAGCATCCCGTGGAAATCGGTTATTCTGGTAGCATGTGTCAACATGGTTTTACCATGGACATTGATTGGTTTTAGTGAGACCAGAATAGCTAGCAGCATGGCTTCTGTATTGAATGCCACCACACCAATATGGACTATGTTAGTGGGGCTTGCCTTCTTCGGGGCTATATTTCATCGCCTGCAGTGGTTAGGAATGGGTCTAGCATTTATAGGAATTATTATTTTATTGGGTATTAATCCTGCCTCTATTATTTCTGTTGATCCTGTAGGTTTTGGATGTATGCTACTTGCGACTCTCTGCTACGGATTTGGAACACAGCTCTCCAAACGTTTTCTCTCCAATCTTTCCATGTATCAGGCTACCTTTGCGACACTGTTTGGTGCGGCAGCAGTGGGTGGTATTATGATGGCAATTGTAGAGAAACCAGACTTGTCGATCATTTCTGTTCCAGGAGTATTAGGTTCTCTAATAGGACTAGGAGTTTTGGGGTCAGGGGTAGCATATATCTTGTTCAACTATATGATTTTGCGAGGGAGTGCGGAATTCGCTTCTTCGGTAACGTATTTTGTACCAGTGAGTGCCATCGTATGGGGCTTTTTACTTCTGAATGAGCATATCGGCTGGAACGTGCTGACCGGACTGGTTCTTATACTCGGGGGTGTATTTATGGCCAATCAGCGCAGAACAGCTAAACTAAGGGTAATAGCTCCAAGTGAAAATAAAACACACTCAGGTCATTAAGTGTGTATTCGCCAAACCTTTGGTATAATGCGTCAACTCGCACATACAATAAAGCATGCTCACACATAAAATAAAATATGATGCAGCAAAAAAAGCAAGCTGTTTAGCAGGTGACAAGGTGTGGTATAATAAATTATAGAATTATATGCACCACAGAAATGTCGGAGTTTTTATTCCACAAAAGAAAGGATCAGGATACCATGTGTCCCCGAAGGATACTTCCCCAAAGGACGATTTGGAAACGATTTGATCTGTCTTATACTTAGCTTTTCCGCGGAGTAACGTCAAGTTGCGAAAGCCAACTCTGCGGAAGAGGGGATTGTACATGCGAAGGACCAAGTCCTCCAGGCACATCTTATCCGGTTGCTTCCGTAAGAGTGGGTTCATCCACATCAAACTTACGAGAAACCGAGGGAGCCTGTATGAGGAAAACTTACGAATCTATCGTGAACAATGGAGCACTGAGACAGATTGCTGTCATGTTGCTCGGAACATGCATTTTAGCTTTTACGTACTATCACATTAATGCCCAGAATCATTTGTCAGAGGGCGGATTTGCAGGGTTAGCTCTGCTGGGTCATTATGCGTTTGGCATATCTCCAGCATGGAGTATGCTGATGCTGGATGTTCCCGTCATATTGCTAGCATGGGTACTGAAAGGCAAAAGATTTATGGTGTTAGCATTAATCGGAGCCGTCGCCTTTTCACTGTTTTATGCAGGATTTGAGAAATACTCGACTTTGGTTATAGACCTGCATGGAAATCTGCTAATAGCAGCTCTACTTTGTGGGGTGCTCACAGGTTTAGGAGCCGGAATCGTACTGCGATTCGGTGGAGCAACCGGGGGCGATGATATTTTGTCTCTGCTGATCAGCGAGTGGCGCGGATGGAAAATCGGCAACGTGTTTATCGTCAGTGACATTATCGTACTGGGATTATCGCTGTTGTATCTGCCTGTGAAGGAAACAATGTTTACAATACTGGCTGTGTGGCTTGCCGGAAAAATAATTACATGGACGACCACGTTCCAATTGTACCGACCTGTGAAAAAGGTACTACCAGCGGCTATTCCCGCTAAAAAGGTAGTTGCCAAAACAGTGCCGGTCGTCCACAGCCTTCGTCAATAAGGAAAGGGTGTTACGTCAGGAGAGAAATCTTCTTACGTAACACCCTTTCGCTGTATTCAGCTTCATCTCCCTCTTCTTTGATCGCTCGGCAATTCACATTCAGCAACACATGAATGACTCTTTAGAATTAGAAAAAGCAAAATTCTGGTCATATCCATTGTAACTTGAATGCTGTTTTTTATATTTTTTCTACTTCTTATCTTGTTCGGCTGGATGATTATCGTTCCATTCCTCAGCTTGAGCGGTGGCAATCGCAATAGCACGCCCTTCTTCATAGCCTTCGCGGAGTAGAGCGTTAGCGATATCAACGGCTTTTTCTCGCACACGAGGTTCCAGATTTTTCATGGATGGCGGGTAATCATGTTTGTTCCAAGGCATCGTTGCACACTCCTTTTTAGCAGGTGATGTATTATGTATTAACCGTTGTTGGCTTAGACAAACAAAATTAAAGTAATGAAGATATTGTAAAATTTATCTTAAGAAAAAGCGTATAATGGTGTGCAGAATACCAGAAAAAGGAGTGAACCATTTGCTTGCCTGGGGTTTCGTTTTTTTACTAACCATCATCATTCATACGACCGATAGCTTGTCCTATGCTCTTCGGCTTGGTGGTTTGCGAGCACGTCGGATTGGATTGGCCCTAACTGTGGCTGGAATGCTGCTGTTGGTTTCACGCACCTCCAATATGGCACAGGGACCTTTACTGGGAGGGATGGTCGATCAGGCTAAAGAGGCAGCACAATTGGGCAGAACGGATATGAGACTGGAACTGTATATGCACGGGGTACTGCTGGCCGCCACCGTTGGAACTATGCTTGCTATATTACTGTATCCAACAGTGGTGCGCATGTCAGCCAGATGGATTGTGCATTTGGAGCATACTGGATCTATTCCGGCTTTAATACGCCATTTAATAAAGCGAAGTCGCTGGAAGCATGCAGGCTACTACATAAAGCGCCCTAGCTGGTCCATGCTTACCTCCCTGATCAGTGGAGTGATTCCCAAGCGTCTAATTATTTTAAATCTTGCCGTTACTGCAATTTATACAACCGGAGTGGTATCTGCCTTGTATGCGTCATTCCTATGGCCCGCTCAAGGTACGGCAATGTCAATGTCGTCAGGCTTAATCAATGGCGTCGCAACGGTATTGTTGACCTTGTTAATTGATCCAAGATTGGCGGTGTTGTCAGAAAAAACGCTACGAGGAGAGCTGCCCCTAATCCAGATGAACAGCGTGTACGGTTGGATGATCATCTCGCGTTTGGCAGGAACTTTATTAGCTCAGCTATTGCTGGTACCGCTAGCCATTTGGCTTGGGTGGGTGATGAGCTAGATCAGTAAAGATGTGCTGCCATATCAAAAAAAGCTGATCCGTGACCATCTAATAAAGATAGATTACGGGTCAGCCCCAATGATTTTACGGCTGCTTACTTTTTAAATAATGACTTATATGCTCCATATCCTTCACGCACCAAGTCTTCCTGAGGCACAAAACGAAGCGCGGCAGAATTGATGCAATAACGCAGACCGTCTGGACCTGGACCATCATCGAATACGTGCCCTAAATGGGAGTCTGCTTCGCGACTTCGCACCTCGGTACGGATCATGAAATGGCTGAGATCGGTCTTTTCTTTGACATTGTAACTGCGCAACGGACGGGTAAAGCTAGGCCAGCCACAACCCGCATCATATTTGTCCAGTGAACTAAACAAAGGCTCTCCTGATACGATATCCACGTAAATACCCTCAGCTTCATGATTCCAAAACTCATTTTGAAATGGACGCTCGGTCGCGTTATTTTGTGTTACTTCGTATTGAATAGGCGTCAGCCGATCTTTAAGATCAGATTTATCAATCTTGGCGGACCAATTTTGCTCAATAAAATCTTCACGTCCCGAGCCTTTGCGGTAGCGTTTGTAGTGAGCGGGGTTCTTCTTATGATAGTCCTGATGATATTCTTCTGCTTCATAAAAAGTTGCCGCAGGCAGAATAGATGTTGCAATGGGCTTGTCAAAGCGGCCACTTTGAGCCAGAGCTTCTTTGGAAGCCTCTGCCTTGATGCGTTGTTCATCATTATGATAGAAAATAGCCGTTTGGTAGGATGAACCTCTATCGTGGAACTGTCCACCTTCATCCGTTGGATCAATCTGTTGCCAAAATAGCTCCAACAGTTTTTCATACGGGAACACTTGGGGGTCAAATGTAATCTGTACGGCTTCCACATGTCCCGTTGTTTCAGAGCATACCTCTTCATAGGTAGGATTTTCGGTGTGTCCTCCTGTATATCCAGATCTAACCTTCAAAATACCGGGCATTTCCTCAAAAGGGGAGACCATGCACCAGAAGCAGCCACCCGCAAAAGTTGCCTTTTCTACCGTGTTTGGATTGTTGGTGCTCATATTTATCACTCCAATCTGAGAATGTTTAATTAGTTGTTATTTAAATAGCTTACAATTAAATTATATACATGATTTTTGCAAAATCCAACGAAACATTAGAAAGTACTCAGCTGCGTAGCTTAGTGTGTCCCAAAAACTGCATTGAGACATTCTACAGAACCGATACAAACTCACTGGTATTATGTTTTGTTGACGCGCCTAACTTTTTTTCGGTAAAAGATAAACCCGCCACCTACCATTGCAGTATATAGCAGTAAAATAAGCAAACCCGTGATTGGATGCTCTGCAAAGGTGCCACCAGCATAAGCATACACTGCAATTGCGGGAAGCTTGCCGATCGCTGTACCTAGCATAAAGCTCCAGAACGGAAACCCCGCTACTCCGGCATATACATTTACAGCTGCCTGAGGGATGACTGGAATCAGGCGAGCCAGTAGCACAGCAGTAAAAGGCTCTTTCTTCAGGACCTGATTGAAGCGCTCCAGTGCGGGAACACGCTCCAAATAAGCACGTCCTTTGTCAAGAAGCAGGGTACGTACGGCACTGTAAACGACCAACGCAGCCAAAGTAGTACCAAGCCAGCAAATCAGAGCACCTTGCCAGGCGCCTGCTGCATAAGCAATGGAAGCGATAATCAACTTGTAAGGGATAAACGGAATTAACGCGAATAAAAATGCGAGCAGCAGCAAAACCGGAAAGGAGGTTTGCTTGTCTGCCCATGCGAGCCAATCATATCTGTAGATAAACGCGATGCAGAGCAGCGAAACATAAGCCGCGGGGAGTAACCATTTTTTCATTTACATACCTCTTTCAATATCCCTGTTCGGCTTATTGCTTATACAGAAAAAAATAGGGTTCACATTCCCAAAAATGTATGCTATACTGCCACTAACAGAATAGTTCCCAAAGGGGAGTAGCTCAGCGAGTAAAGTCGTCATTACGGGATTCTTTAATCCCCGGCTTTATTGGCAACGTAATGTTGTAAGCGAGACCTTTGCCAGGATTCAAGGAATCCGGGTAAACGGTCTTTTTTTGATGCCAAAATTGGGTCAAGCGCCGTTTCCGGATTCCGCGAAATGGCGCTTTTTTAGTATAAAGCGCTGAACTATGTACAGTATAACAAATAAATAAAGAAGGTGGGAGAAACGTATGGATTTTTTGTCAATTGAGTTTTTAACCGCATTATTGTCCATCATTGTCATTGATCTGGTGTTAGCTGGTGACAATGCGATCGTAATCGGCTTGGCGGCGCGGAATGTTGATAAGGCCAATCAAAAGAAGGTCATTATCTGGGGGACGGTGGGAGCAGTCATCATTCGTGTGATTGCTACAGTGCTGGTCACATACTTACTGCAAATATATGGATTGCGTTTGGTTGGGGGTCTGGCCCTTATCTATATCGCCTATAAGTTGTTGGTCGAAGAGAAAAAACATGAAATTTCAGCTACAAATCAGATGTGGGCAGCGATTCGCACCATTATTATTGCGGATACAATGATGGGACTCGATAATGTGCTTGCTGTTGCGGGAGCCGCTCATGGGGATATGCTACTTGTTATTCTCGGTCTGGCAATCTCCGTTCCGATCATGGTATGGGGAAGCACGATTATTCTGAAACTGACAGAACGTTACCCGATAGTGATTACGATTGGAGCCGCAGTATTAGCGTATACCGCTGCTAAAATGGTGGTGGCTGAGCCATTAATTGCACACTGGTTCGCAAATGGAGTCGTTAAATACGGCTTTGAAGCCTTGGTTGTAGTTTTGGTTGTAGCCATTGGGATGCGTGTTAAAAAAATAAAAAGTGAGAAAACAAAAAAGGAAGCATTGCACGCATAAGCTAACTTGTATTGAAGTAATCTGGCTGAAGCTGGGTACTCAAGTTTTAGAGGCTGTTCCGTCAGGTCCACCTGGATCGGGGGTAGCCTCTTTTCTTTGCTTGTCAGCGGACTTCCATGTAAACTAGACAACAGATGAAATGAGTGATTAGAGGTGGAACGATATGGACAAGCAAATCAAGACAAGAGTAGCTATTGCAGGATTGGGTGGAATTGCTCGTAAAGTGTACCTGCCGTTACTGGCTGCACACCAAGGCGTAGACATCGTAGGTGTCATGAACCGTTCACAGGAGCCGGTTAGTTCTACTATGGAGCAGTATAGACTACCAAGAGGAACGACGGATGTGAAGGAAATGCTGGCATGGGAGCCGGAAGCTGTATTTATACATGCGGCCACCGAAGCTCATTTTGACCTAGTCATGGCGTGTATTGAAAAAGGGATAGCGGTGTACGTGGATAAACCATTGTCCTATGATGTTCGTCAGAATCTGGAAATGACTGCTTTCGCGGAGGCACAGGCTGTACTGCTGGCGGTAGGTTTTAATCGACGTTTTGCTCCGCACTATGTGGCTGCAAAAGCTTGGCTAGAGGAAGTGGGCGGTTTCAGTCAATGTGCGGCGATTAAACACCGAACTGGATATGATCGTAGACCGGCGGCACAGACGGTTTATGATGATTTAATTCATATGCTTGATTTGCTATTGTGGCTGGGTAGCGATGATTATGAGCTACTGCATAGTAGTCTGAATACAACGAGTGAAGGGTATATGGAAGCTGCGTTCGGGACTTTACGCTTGGGAAATGCCGCTGGTACATACAGTATGAGCAGACAGGCAGGGGCTGACATAGAGAAGCTGGAGCTTCACGGGGCAGGACGGTCTGTTGAAGTAACGAATATGGAACAGGCTGTTTTCATGCAAAAAAATCATTTATCAAGAACGCAAACTTTTGGAATCTGGGAGACAATATTGGAAAGACGGGGATTCACCGGGGTGGTGAATCATTTTCTGGAGCATATTCATCGTCCGGAGGAGTGTGCTATACAAGCTGGAAAAGTGTTGGAAAGCCATATGCTGGCGGAAGAACTGATTAATCGTTTGAGTGATTAATATCGAACTATGACGATCCAGACATCAAGAATTAGGTTGAAGGAGAAATGTATCAATGGAAGAAGACAACCGCGGTAAACAGCTAGAAGAAGCCATCATTGAAAATTATAAGCAAGAAGAAGATATGATGATCCTTGTGTTTGCTCAATGGTGCATCAATAACAGCTTGGAACCAGAGGAATTATATCGTGCAGCGTACCCGCAGCAGGACAGCAACGAGCGCCTGTTGCGAATACGCAAGCTGACTGTATCGCGCGAAGAAGCGGGTGATATTCCGCTGGATACGGTATTAGGTGTACTGTCCATGTTCGGAAATGAGGACTTGGCGATGGTCGTATCCGAGGCGGCTGCCCAGCTTCCGTCGGAACGGAAATAAGTCCAACTAAAATAAAGCATCTGGCAAAATCATTCATAGCATCGTAAAAATAAACTATTTACTGAGGATATTGTTGATCGGGAGGGTAAGCTGACGATGGAAGATATACCTGTGCCAAGTACTTGTAAAGGCTGTGAAAGAGATATCGCTTTATCGGAAGAGCAAATTTCCAGAATTCTAAACAATATGAGACCCAAAATGGAATGTGTAAACGATGAAGTGTACGAAGCCAGACTGTTGGCCTGTGCACAATGCGATGAGTTAATGTCCGGTCACACATGTGGCATTAGCGGAAGTATTGTTCGTATACGTGCTTTGGCAGCAACTCAAAATTGTCCCAGTTACCACGGTTCACGTTGGCAAGGATCAGCTTGAAAAAGTGTAAAGCCCAGATTCAGTTAAACCTGAAATTACGGGCTAAAGTAATCATACCTTGGTCTGCCTTAATGGCAGACCTTTTTGGTTTGCTTGGATTTTGTTGTTAGCAATTGACAAATTGTAGCCAATAAAATATATTAAACACGTAAAATGTTTTTGTTTAATTAATTATTAATATTTATATTAATAAGGAGATATAAGGTGCAAGTGTGACAATGTGTAACATTAGAGTCAGAAAAAAGATAACGGAAGTGAGAGTGCAGTTTATACCGTTATGAAAGCGCGATCATTTTTGTGATGCTCCAACAATCTTAATGTTTTGGGAGGGTTTGTTGTGAAGGGTTCTGTTATTGTAAATACCGATTGGGAACAGGGCGTTATTAATAAAAATATTTATGGACAATTTGCCGAGCATCTTGGGCGATGCATTTATGAAGGCTTATGGGTGGGACAGGACTCTCCAATCCCTAACACTGACGGAATTCGAAATGATGTGGTGGAAGCGCTCAAGAAGCTCAACATTCCTGTGCTGCGCTGGCCTGGGGGCTGTTTTGCGGATGAATATCATTGGAAAGATGGGATCGGGCCGAAAGAAAACCGCAAAAGAATGGTAAATACGCACTGGGGCGGTGTGGTTGAAAATAACCATTTTGGTACACATGAGTTTTTCCAACTGTGTGAGCTATTGAATGCAGAGCCGTATATTTGTGGGAATGTAGGCAGTGGTACAGTGCAGGAAATGTCGGAGTGGGTAGAGTACATGACCTTTGACGGGGAGTCCCCTATGGCTGCATGGCGTCAGGAAAACGGTCGTGAGAAACCATGGAAGCTCAAATATTTTGGAGTCGGTAACGAAAACTGGGGTTGTGGCGGTAACATGCGCCCGGAATATTATGCCGACCTATATCGCCGCTATCAGACATATGTCCGTAACTATGGGAAGAATCGCATTTATCGAATAGCTGGTGGGGCGAATGTAGATGATTATCGTTGGACCGAAGTGCTGATGCGAGAAGCTGGGCACCTTATGGACGGTTTGAGTCTGCACAACTACACAATTCCGGGGAGTTGGGAAGGGAAACGACACGCAGTTGGTTTTGATGAAGCAGAATGGTTTGAGACGATGAAAAAATCATTGCACATGGATGAATTGATTACTCGCCACTCTGCCATTATGGACCAATATGATCCTGACAAACGGGTAGGGCTGATCGTCGATGAATGGGGAACTTGGTTCCTGACCGAGCCGGGTACCAATCCTGGCTTCCTGTATCAGCAAA
Source organism: Paenibacillus sp. TSM33 (assembly GCF_056099025.1). Taxonomy (NCBI): domain Bacteria; kingdom Bacillati; phylum Bacillota; class Bacilli; order Caryophanales; family Paenibacillaceae; genus Paenibacillus; species Paenibacillus sp. TSM33. Next base: position 652,206 of record NZ_JBLZXB010000017.1, on the reverse strand, counting down.
ATACAATGCGGGATGCGTTGGTAGCCGGACTACACTTGCACATATTCCATAATCATCATGATCGAGTGCAAATGACAAATATTGCTCAAATGGTCAACGTTTTGCAAGCAATGGTTCTGACTGAAGGCCCTGCTATGCTGTTGACCCCGACATACCATGTATTTGAAATGTTCAAAGTGCATCAGGATGCACAAGCATTGGCTATTCATGCGAAGGTAGGCAATTATGAGTATGATGGAGATTCCATTCCACAAGTAAGTGTGTCTGCCTCTAAGGCGCAAGATGGCTTTATTCATATAAGCTTATGCAACGTCCATCCGGGCGAATCGGCAAATTTGAGCCTTGAGCTAAGAGGGCTCGAAGAGGTTAAGGAGATCAATGGTGTTGTCTTAGCCAGTGACGATATGCAGGCACATAATACATTTGATCAGCCAGAGCGTGTGAAAAAAGAAGCTTTTACATCTTATCAGCTGCAAGGTCAGCATCTGGATGTTACACTGCCACCGATGTCGGTTGTGATGCTGACGATTGCTCCGTAAAAACAGATGGTGGTATGTAAGTAGTATCCATGTAGTATTGTTATAAAAAAGAGAGCGTTCAGGGGAACGCTCTCTTTTTCCTACAATTGCTCGCGGTGAATCAATCTGAATTCTTTGGGCGACATGCCAAAGCGGGAACGAAATACACGGTGAAAGTATGTGTAGTTCGCAAATCCTGATGATTCGGCGGCTTGTTCCAGTGACATGGGACTGAAAATGATACGCTCCCTTGCCATGTTAAGCCTGATATCCAGTGTGTATTGCATAATGCTCGTATCGAACGTTTCCTTAAACAGGTGTACCGCTCGGGATACACTGATCCCGACGTGTGAAGATACATCATCCAGCTTAAAATTAGATGATGCATTTTCTTCAATATAATTTTTAATTTGATAAGCAAGATAGTTATGATGAGTAGCAATGGGTTGCTCGGATAGTATACGGTCAAACTCCAAACATAAAATGCGTATGTAATAGCTTGATATTTCCGGGTAAGGATTAGAAATACGTCGCTGCTCCAACACGAGCTGACGAAATAGACCAAGCAGGGCTTCTGTGAGCTGAACCTTAATTCGGTTGGGACGTTTGTGATGATTCCACCACTCATCTACCCAGGGGCCACCGAAAAAAATGTGATAATCCCCACTCTCTACAACCTGCTCTCCCATGGGGTTTAACTCACTGTGAATATCCAGTTCATAAGGCTCGGTCGGATTGAACAGCAGCAGGTCACCTGCCTCAATCCGTGTCATTTTCCCGTCAATGCGTGCTTGACAGCGTCCATCTGTTTGCAGACGGAATAAATAATTTTTGATTCCATCAGGCTGGTTCGAGTAAAAGGGCTTACGGTGGAAGGAATAGCCTGCGGTAAGAACCTGGCAAGGTTCAATGATAGACATGATGATGACTCCTTTGGGCACATGGTTGTTTCAAATATTGACCAGATTGTTCATGTTTTAATCATATTATTCATTTTAAACGAAAGCAAAATAGAATACCATGTGAACTGTAAAGCTTACATGTTAGATGAGAAAGTACATGTTAGAGGCCAAGGAGTGTGAAGACATAGAACGAATCAAGGCCGGGATTATCGGCTGTGGTAACATTAGCTCGGTATATCTTTAAATTCTCCAAACCAACCCGCACTTTGAAGTAGTGGCCTTCAATGATCTACTGGATAAGAGGGTCAAGGAGAGGGACGATAAATTGAGTATTGAAAACGTATACAAAATGGGTGAATTGCTGCATCAACCTGAGATGGAGCTTGCATTTTATCTGTTAGTGCCTGGCAGCCATGCACTGGCAGATGTGCACTATCAGAGGCAGGCGAGCATGTGTAATGAAACAGCTATAACGGAAGTTCATCCTAACGAAGAGGTGAAGGAGAATGACTAAAGTAGGATTGCAATTATACACAGTTAGGGAAGAGCTTGAACAGGATTTTGAAGGTACATTGCGCAAGGTAGCTGAGCTGGGCTATAAAGGTGTTGAGTTTCATAGCTTTTTCGGACGTAATGCCAAGGATGTCAGGGCGCTTTTGGATGAGCTGAATCTGGAAGTTGTCGGAACCCATATACAATACAGCCGCTTGCTGCATCATTTGGATGAGGAAATCGCATATCACAAAGAATTGGGCAATAAGTATCTCATTGTTCCTTATTTAACCGAAGAAGAACGGGAGTGGGAAGACCTTTTTGTTAATCTGAATCGTATTGGTAAAAAAGCAAAGGAGCATGGATTGATACTGGCTTATCATAATCATGATTTTGAACTAACAGAGAAAATCAATGATCGCCCGGTATTCGATGCTCTATATGATGCGGTTTCCGATGATTTGTTACAGGTCGAAATGGATACTTGTTGGGTATACTATGGAGGCTATGATCCAGTGGAATACATCGGACGATATCGTGGACGCCTGCCTATCATTCACTTAAAGGATATGGCACGTGACGAGCAGCAAAAGGCAGTTACTGTAGAGTTAGGCAAAGGAGAAGTGCAGCTTCAGGCCATTACAGACGCTGCTATTGAAGCAGGCGTGGATTGGGTTGTTGTGGAACAGGATTTCAGCTCAAACCCTCCAATCGAAAGCATTGAAACTAGTATGAAGTGGCTCCAACAATACGTAGCTCAAGGAGGAAATATTCATGTCTAAAACACTCAAGATCGGGATTATCGGTTGTGGGGGCATTGCCAACGGCAAACACTTGCCGAGTCTTGCCAAGCAGAAGAGAGCAGAAATTATTGCTTTCTGTGACATTATACCAGAACGTGCTGAAGAGGCTGCTGAAAAGTATGGTGCTGAAGGATCGCAAGTTTATAGCGATTACCGTCAGTTGCTTGAAAATAAAGACATTGAAGTTGTACATGTATGTACCCCTAACGACTCGCACTCGGAAATTACGGTAGCGGCGCTTGAGGCAGGTAAGCATGTACTATGTGAAAAGCCGATGGCTAAAACTGCTGAGCAGGCACGGGAAATGCTTGATGCGGCCAACCGTACAGGCAAAAAGCTGTCCATTGCTTATCAAAATCGTTATCGTGATGACAGTCTGTATCTGAAGCAATTGGTCGAGCAAGGAGAGCTTGGTGAGATTTATCTCGGTAAAGCCATTGCTTTACGCCGCCGTGCGGTTCCAACCTGGGGAGTGTTCTTGGATGAAGAGAAACAGGGCGGTGGCCCGCTTATTGATATCGGCACACACGCACTCGATCTGACACTCTGGCTGATAGATAATTACAAGCCTAAAAGCGTACTAGGTTCAACCTTCCATAAGTTGGGGGACCGAAAAAATGCAGCAAATGCTTTTGGACCATGGAATCCTGATGAATTTAAAGTAGAGGACTCAGCTTTTGGGTTCATCACCATGCAAAATGGAGCTACCATTGTATTGGAATCCAGCTGGGCATTAAATGTTGTAGAGTTTGGTGAAGCTAAGACGTTGTTATGCGGTACCGAAGGCGGAGCAGATATGCAGGATGGATTGCGTATTAACGGAGAAAAGAACAGCCGTTTGTTTGATACGAAAATAGATCTGAATGCAGGAGGAGTGGCCTTTTACTCCGGTGAAACGGAAAATGAAGCAGACCGTGAAGCTCGTCTGTGGATCGAATCTATTCTGGACGACAAAGAACTCCTTGTGAAGCCGGAGCAGGCATTGGTTGTTACTGAAATTTTGGAAGCCATCTATGAATCGGCCCGCACGGGAAAAGCAGTCTATTTTGACTGAGCCTGTAATTATCCCGAATAGACAATCACTATAATGAAAGCAGCTTTTTTCACATATGATACAGGGAGGGATTTCTTTTGAAACTTGGAGTATTTATGGTGTTGTTCGGTGGACGTTCGCTGGAGGAGGCGCTGGATTATGTGGCTTCTCAAGGATTGGATGCTGTAGAAATTGGAACAGGCGGCAACCCGGGAGATAAGCATTGCAAGCCGGATGAGCTGCTGGAGAACGATACGGCGCTCAAAAATTTCAAAAAAGCAGTAGAGTCCCGGGGACTGACGATTAGCGCGCTTAGCTGTCATGGTAATCCGCTTCATCCGCAAAAGCATTTGGCACAGGCTGATCATGATGCATTTTTGAAGACCGTCCGATTGGCAGAAAAGCTGGAAGTTCCTGTCGTGAACACTTTCTCAGGCTGTCCGGGGGATCACGAGGACGCGAAGTATCCAAACTGGCCCGTGGCTCCGTGGCCTAATGATTTTCAGGAAGTGTTGAAGTGGCAATGGGAAAATAAAATTATTCCTTACTGGACCGAAACGGGTAAATTTGCAGCAGATCACCATGTTAAAATAGGACTGGAATTACACGGGGGCTTCTCCGTTCATACACCAGCAACCTTGCTTCGTTTGCGTGAAGCGGCAGGAGAGGTCATTGGTGCTAATCTGGACCCGAGCCATATGTGGTGGCAGGGAATTGATCCAGTGCAGGCGGTTCAAATTTTGGGCCGAGAGGGAGCCATTCACCATTTCCATGCCAAGGATACGACGATTGATCCGATCAATGTTAATAAATACGGGCTTACCGATATGCAGGAATATACGAATATGTTAGATCGAGCATGGCAGTTCCGCACCGTAGGCTATGGACATGATGTAAAAACCTGGGCGGATATTATCAGTGCACTGCGTCTGGTGGGTTACGATTATGTAGTGAGTATTGAGCATGAAGATGGTTTGATGTCTGTGGAAGAAGGCTTTACTAAAGCTGTCCATAATCTTCGCCAGATCCTGATTGAGGAACCGCTGAGCGAGATGTGGTGGGTCTAACCTAATAGGGGGAACTATGGATGATTAACGTCACCATTTGGAATGAATTTCTAAACGAGAAGTTAAATGATGAAGCCAAACGAGTTTATCCTAATGGCATACACCAAGCATTGGCGGATGGCTTAGCAGATGAGAGTTTTACCATTCGAACAGCTACCCTGCGTGACGATGCCGATCATGGTTTGGGAGAAGAAATCCTCAATTCTACAGATGTGCTGCTGTGGTGGGGACATAAAGCCCACGATCAGGTGAGCGATGAAGTTACAGCGCGTGTCGTCAAGCGTGTGCAGGAAGGAATGGGCCTTATCGTACTGCACTCAGGCCATTTTTCCAAGCCATTTAAAGCTCTGATGGGCACCAGTTGTGATTTAAAATGGAGAGTTGCAGGCGAGCAGGAGATTATTTGGTCGGTACATCCGTCACATCCCATTGCAGAAGGGATAGACGCCAAAATTCTCTTGGAGCACGAAGAGATGTATGGCGAGTTCTTTGATATTCCTGCGCCGGATGAACTGGTCTTTATCAGTAACTTTGAAGGCGGCGAAGTATTTAGAACGGGATGCACCTTCCATCGAGGCAGTGGTAAAATATTTTATTTCAGACCAGGACATGAGACCTATCCAACTTATTACCAACCTGATATTTTGAAGGTCATTGCTAACAGCATCCGTTGGGCTTCTCCAACAAGTAATAAAAAACCAATATATGGTAGAAGTGAACCGGTAAGGCCTCTTGGTGGAGTGTTGGTATAGTTACAATAATCACATTATAATGAATTCTATAAAGAACAGATTTACAGGCGGAACCTCTTGGGATCCGCCTTTTTGTATTTAACGAATTAGACATATACCTGCCGTATTGGTTTGTTGTATAATCAATTTTGGTCATGGCAACTTTATCAGCGCAGGTATTAAATTAAAGAAAGTGTTTTCTTTCGGGATAAAGTATGCTAAAATGATATATACTAACAAAAGGAAAGCTTTATCAAACCGAAATGCAAAAGAAGGTGAAAAATTTGGAGAGTCAACCGCAATTTACAAAAATGTGTCCGCGTTTTGAAACCGCCTTTTCATGTCTGGGTAAGCGCTGGAATGGATTGATTATTCAATCTATGATGAGCGGTCCCAAGCGGTTTAAGGATATTTCCAATCTGATTCCCACAATGAGTGACAAAATGTTATCAGAGCGGATGAAGGATCTGGAAAATGAAGGGATTCTTACACGCCATGTATATCCGGAAACTCCTGTCCGCATTGAATATGAGCTAACCACTAAAGGTCGTGCCCTTCAGCCGGTTATGGAGCAGATTCAATTTTGGGCTGAGGAATGGATTAGATGATCACCAAACTCATTAAGTGTTTTTCATAGCAAAACAGCCTTTTCCTAGGAAAAAGGCTGTTTTTTTATTTTGTGGTAAGTAGTACGGCTTAATAGCTTTTAGCACGCCCTGCTACTGAGAATACTCCGGTTGTTGTACGGCGGGGGACACGGGATTGAATATCCAGTGCAGCTGACCGAAATGTGCCTAGGCAGGAGTGGCAAAGTCTTCCTGCATAAATGGGAGAACGGCAGGACTCGCAAGGATAATCAAGCTGACTGTATGTGGAGGGAAATTTGCCTGCTCTTACCCAATCTGTGAGCAAATCCATAGGTGTACCAGTCATATCACTGAGTTGGCGGGTATGAGTAGAAGGATGCTTCCACAAATAGTTAGAACAGCGGTCAAAGAATATATTTTCTTCTTGAAGACAAGTATTACACAGGTTTCTAAGATTTTGACGGAAAACGGAACCGCATTTTGGGCAATTCGAAGTATGTATCTCCATAGAAACCAGTCCTTTGTATCGGAATATAGTAATATTTTTAAATTTATTAGTTACATATTACTATGACTTTATACCTACATCAATCTTTATTTAAAGAATAGTTGATCTTTCAGTATATGCTGGCATCTATATTGACATTACTCTATTACTTATGCACTATTACTTACATAAAGTTGCTATATGAATAAAATAAATAGTATACGATTAGGGGATTTTTAATGATACCATCTTTATTTTTAGCCCACGGATCACCTATGCTTGCTATTGAACAGACGGACTATACTGCATTTTTAGAACAGTTGGGGAAAAGCCTTCACCCTAAGGCGATAGTAGTTATCTTTACAACTCATTGGGAAACGCAAGTGTTAACGATTAGTTCAATGGATGAGATTACGATACAATTTATGATTTTGGAGGTTTAGTGGTGTGACTGTCCATAATCTGCGCATTGTCAATTGGGGAGAAACGATAACGGAGCCTTGGGCAATTGATTTTGATGACTGGATTATCGAAAAAGTGCAAAACCGAGATATAGGGGCTTTGGATCACTATGAAAGCGAAGCGCTCGCCAGGCCGTACCTAGAGCAGAACACTTTGTACCGTTGTTTATTGCAATGGGGAGTGGAATAAAATTAGGGAGTGTTATAAGCTAATAATGGCTTACAGCACTCCCTTTTACATTAAAAAACAATTTATTATATCCGGCAAATCTCACGTGGGCACAATTCACAATGACATACACCTTGCAGCATTTCCAAATCCTTGACAACAATCATACCATTATCGTATTCGACTGCATTTTTCTTACGCAGATCACTGAGCATCCGATTTACACTTTCCCGGGTAGCACCGATCATATTTGATAAGTCAGTATGAGTAATCTTTTTATGAATCAGAATGTAGTCGCCGTGAGGCTCACCATAAGTGTTGCATAGTCGGATGAGTGTGGAACAGAGAGCGCCAGGCTTGCCGTACATCATCAAATCGCGGAACTTGGTCTGAGTAATGCGGTGATGCGATCCCATCCATTTCATAAAGTCAATCGCAAAATCACAATGCTGGCAAATAAGCAGCTCCAAATCTGTATGATCGATTACGCCAATATCACTGTCCTCCAGAACCTCAGCAGAAAAGGAATGTTTGGTGCCGAAGAAAGGATCAGCTTGACCCACAAGATCGCCGCTTTGATACATATATAGAATAAGTTCCTTACCCTCATCCGTTGTTTTGGTCACTTTTACGCGTCCACGCTTAATATAAAACAGCTTATCCGCTGTATCTCCTTCCCAGAACAGATGCGAACTTTCTGGCATGACTCGATCTTTCATCATCACTTGCAGCCGGTTGAAGCTGGCCTCCGAGAAGCAACAGGTGTTGCCGCGGGCTTCCATTACATTTGTAGGGTTTCTCATCGTCCATTTCCCCTTTGTATCCTATGTTATTTTATCTGCAACTTGATCAATTCAAATTCATTATATACCTGTGCAATGCGTTTTTGGGGCAAGAAGAGGGGGTAAAAGTGGCAGAATTCCAAACTTTGTGATTTAATTCACTTCATAAAATAAAATTTTAAATAGATTGTGAAAAAAATCACAAAATATCTTGGAAAGCTGTGTTACGATCAGTGCGTGAACAAGAGATAGTACACGAGATAACAGGAGGATGAGGGAAATGGCTGTTAAAAACGAGGTTATCCAAAAAGAGCAAAGCGCAGAGCAGTATATTCAAACGCTGATTGACCGGGCGAACCGGGCACAGCAAGCTTTCATGAGTATGAATCAGGAGCAGATTGACGAAATCGTACAAGCTATGGCACTCGCAGGGATGGATAAGCACATGCACCTCGCGAAGTTGGCTGTTGAAGAAACAGGACGCGGTGTGTACGAGGACAAAATCACCAAAAACATGTTTGCAACAGAATATGTCTACCATAGCATCAAAAATGAGAAAACCGTCGGTGTCATTGAAGACAATGACTTTGATAGTTTTCAAAAGATAGCCGAACCCGTTGGTATTATCATGGGGATTACTCCAGTAACAAACCCGACTTCGACTACGATGTTCAAAGCGTTAATTGCCATTAAAACACGTAACCCAATCATTTTCGGCTTTCATCCATCTGCTCAATCGTGTAGTGCGGAAGCAGCCCGCGTCTTGCTTGAAGCAGCTGTTAAACATGGTGCTCCAGCGGATTGTATTCAATGGATTGAAGCACCTTCGATGGATAAAACAAATGTACTGATGAACCACCCTGATGTAGCGTTGATTTTGGCAACTGGTGGATCAGGCATGGTTAAGGCAGCTTATAGCTGTGGTAAACCTGCACTTGGCGTAGGTCCTGGTAACGTACCTTGCTTTATTGAAAAAACAGCCGATATCAAACAGGCCGTGAACGATCTTATCCTTTCTAAATCTTTTGATAACGGTATGATTTGTGCTTCGGAACAAGCCGTAATTATTGAAGAGCCTATCTTCGAGCAAGTGAAGAAATTGATGATTGCTAATGGTTGCTACTTTGTAAATAAAGAAGAGGCAGCTAAGCTCACTCAAGGAGCTATGAATGTAGAAAAATGTGCAGTGAACCCGGCCATCGTCGGACAGTCTGCTGTAAAAATCGCTGAAATGAGCGGCATTACAGTACCGGCAGGAACAAAAATTCTGGTCGCTGAAATTGAAGGAGTAGGAACCAAATTCCCATTATCTGCGGAAAAATTGAGTCCGGTATTGGCTTGCTACAAAGTAAAAAATGCAGAGCAAGGTATCCAACGTGCTGCTGAAGTCGTAGAGTTCGGCGGTATGGGTCACTCGTCAGCTATCCATTCTCAAGATGAGGATGTTATTGCTCGCTTCGCAGACCGTTTGCAAACAGGACGTATCATTGTAAATGCACCTTCCACACATGGCGCAATCGGTGATATTTACAACACCAACCTACCTTCGTTGACACTTGGTTGCGGTTCGTACGGTCGTAACTCGACTTCGTCGAACGTATCTGCAGTTAACTTGATTAATGTGAAAAGGGTGGCGAAACGGACGGTGAATATGCAATGGTTCAAAGTACCTTCCAAAATCTATTTTGAAAAAAATTCGACACAGTATCTTGCTAAAATGCCTGATATCTCACGTGTAGCCATTATCACTGACCCTATGATGGTGAAACTCGGATATGTGGATCGTGTCATTCATTACTTGCACCAGCGTCAAACACCTGTTGCGATTGAAGTATTCTCTGAAGTAGAACCAGATCCATCGACAGTTACGGTAGAGCGCGGTACTGAAATGATGAGACGTTTCCAACCGGATTGCATCATCGCACTCGGCGGCGGTTCGCCAATGGATGCTGCTAAAGGCATGTGGATGTTCTATGAATATCCGGATACTGATTTCAATAACTTGAAACAAAAATTCATGGATATCCGTAAACGGATTTACAAGTACCCACGTCTGGGTCAAAAAGCACAATTTGTGGCTATCCCTACAACTTCGGGTACAGGTTCGGAAGTTACATCGTTTGCAGTTATTACGGATAAAAACCTGGGCAACACGAAGTACCCGCTGGCTGACTATGAGTTGACTCCTGATGTGGCAATTATTGACCCTGTGTTTGTATATTCGCTGCCTAAAACTGCTGTAGCCGATACAGGTATGGACGTTCTGACGCATGCTATCGAGGCTTACGTGTCTGTAATGGCCAATGATTACACAGATGGTCTGGCAATTAAAGCCATTCAACTGGTATTCCAATACCTAGAGCAATCGGCTCTGACTGGTGATAAACTGGCTCGCGAAAAAATGCATAATGCTTCTACACTTGCAGGTATGGCGTTTGCTAATGCATTTTTGGGTATTAACCATAGTCTTGCACATAAATGGGGCGGACAATACCATACAGCGCATGGCCGCACGAATGCTATCTTGCTGCCGCACGTTATTCGCTACAATGCGAAAAAACCGACAAAATTTGCTTCGTTCCCTAAATATTCGCACTTTGTTGCAGATGAGCGCTATGCAGAAATCGCACGCATACTGGGACTGCCTGCACGTACCACTGAAGAAGGGGTTAACAGCTTAATTGACGCGATCCGTAAGTTGAACAAAACACTCGGTATCGAGGAATCGTTCCAACAACTTGGTTTCGATCCAAAAGACTTTGAATCACGTGTAGATTATTTGGCTGACCGCGCTTTTGAGGATCAATGTACAACTGCAAATCCAAAGCTGCCGCTGGTTACTGAATTGGCTGATGTATACCGTAATGCCTTCTACGGACGCTTTGATCAATAATATAATAGTATGAAGAGGCTTGTAACTAAGCATTTTCCTATACAATACCAATGCAGGCTCTCTATATAGAGGGCCTCTTGGTTTGGGAAGGGAGGTGAACGGCAAGGCTAGAGGTATACGCGTGAAGCTAGGGAAAATAAAGTGACAAAAATCACTCATATTGTGATTTTTGTCACATACTACACTCTATCATTATTCTACAATAAGAGTGTAAGAAAGGTCCCGACACTGAGCGTAAGGCATCGGTGAAAAGGCCGGGCTCAAGAAATAGTTTAAACGTGAAAAAAATCACAAGTCCGGAAGACCAAACAATTTGGAGGGATTTACATGTCGGTGATTGAGAGAGAATTACAAGAGCAACAATCTGGCTGGAGAGGTTTTAAAAAAGGAAAATGGACTAAAGAAGTTAACGTCAACGATTTTATTGAAACAAATATCTCACCTTATGTTGGTAATGAAGAATTTTTGGTTGGTCCTACCGCCAATACAACTGCATTGTGGGAAATTGTATCTGATCTTACTAAAAAAGAGTTGGCAAACGGCGGCGTGCTTGATGTAGACGTAAATACGCCATCCACCATTATTTCACATAAACCAGGATATTTGGACAAGGACAAAGAACAAGTTGTCGGCGTACAAACAGATGCTCCATTCAAACGTTCTTTGCAGCCGTTTGGTGGAATCCGGATGATGATCGATGCTTGTAAAGCCTATGGTTTTGAAGTGCCACAAAGCATTGTTGACATTTTCACTCATATCCGTAAAACACACAACCAAGGTGTATTTGACGCTTATACAGATGAAATGAGAGCAGCTCGTAAAGCTGGTATCATTACTGGTCTGCCAGATGCATACGGTCGTGGTCGTATAATCGGCGACTATCGTCGCGTAGCTCTGTATGGTGCAGACTTCTTGATCCAAGATAAAAAACTTCAATTGAAAAGCCTTGAAGTTGATTCTATGGAAGAAGACGTAATTCGTCTGCGTGAAGAAATTTCTGAACAAATTCGTGCTTTGAATGAATTGAAACAAATGGCTGCTGAGCACGGTTTTGATATTTCTAAACCAGCTAACAATGCAAAAGAAGCTTTCCAATGGGTATATTTTGGATATCTCGCAGCGATTAAAGAACAAAATGGTGCAGCAATGTCCTTGGGACGTGTATCTTCATTCCTTGATATTTATACTCAACGTGATCTTGAGGAAGGTGCGATGAACGAAGAACAAGCTCAGGAACTGGTCGATCATTTTGTTATGAAACTGCGTATTGTTAAGTTCCTGCGTACACCTGACTACAACGAACTGTTCAGTGGTGACCCAACTTGGGTAACAGAATCCATTGGTGGTATGTCTGTCACTGGAGAAACTCGTGTTACCAAAAACAGCTTCCGCTTCTTGCACACACTGTACAACTTAGGACCTGCTCCAGAACCTAACTTGACTGTACTGTGGTCAGAAAAACTGCCTGAGGGCTTTAAAAAATATTGTGCAAAAGTTTCTATTGAAACTAGCTCCATTCAATATGAAAATGACGATTTGATGCGTCCAATCTACGGCGATGATTATGGTATTGCTTGTTGTGTATCCGCTATGAGAATCGGTAAACAAATGCAATTCTTTGGCGCTCGTGCCAACTTGGCAAAAGCTCTGCTGTATGCCATTAACGGCGGTAAGGATGAAAAATCCGGCGTTCAAGTAGGACCTGAGTTCCCAGCCATTACAAGTGAAGTGCTGGATTACGAAGAAGTGTTGAGCCGTTTCAAACCTATGATGGAATGGCTGGCAAAACTGTACATGAACACTTTGAATGTTATTCACTATATGCATGATAAATATAGCTACGAACGCATTGAAATGGCGTTGCATGACCGTGATATTCTTCGTACCATGGCTTGTGGTATTGCGGGTCTGTCAGTTGCTACCGACTCCTTGAGCGCCATTAAATATGCAAAAGTTAAACCAATTCGCAACGAAAAAGGAATTGCTGTTGACTTTGAAATCGAAGGCGAATATCCTTGCTACGGTAACAACGATGACCGCGTAGATACTATCGCTGTAGAACTAGTAGAAAGCTTCATGAGCATGATCCGCAAACATAAAGCTTATCGTAATGCGGTTCCTACTCAATCAGTACTGACCATTACTTCCAACGTGGTATACGGTAAGAAAACAGGTACAACACCTGATGGACGTAAAGCAGGCGAACCATTCGCACCAGGTGCAAACCCAATGCATGGTCGTGATAAAAAAGGTGCTCTGGCATCTCTGAGTTCTGTAGCCAAATTGCCTTATGAACACAGCTTAGATGGTATTTCGAATACCTTCTCCATCGTGCCTAAAGCACTGGGTAAAGAAGAAGAAACACGCAAAACAAACCTTGTTTCGATGATGGATGGCTACTTTGGAAGCCACGCACATCATCTGAATGTCAATGTGTTTGCTCGTGAACAACTGTTGGATGCAATGGAACACCCAGAAAACTATCCACAACTTACGATTCGTGTTTCCGGTTATGCCGTTAACTTTATCAAGCTGACTCGTGAGCAACAATTGGATGTTATTAACCGTACATTCCACGGTACAATGTAATAAGTTTTACGTATCAAATAATACACTGACGCACGCATAGCGGATGCGGGAAGGATGATGCAACATGTTGAAAGGTCACATACACTCATTGGAAACCTTCGGGACCGTCGATGGTCCCGGCATCCGCTTCGTGCTCTTTATGCAAGGATGCTTGTTGAAATGTCAATATTGCCATAACCCGGACACTTGGGCCTTGAACGAAGGTAATCCGATGACGTTAGAAGAAGTATTGGCTGAGATTGAGCCGTATTTAACTTATTACCGTTCTTCGGGAGGCGGATTAACCGTATCCGGTGGAGAACCGACATTACAAGCTCATTTTGTAGCAGAGCTGTTCAAAGAAGTGAAACGTCGCTGGAATTTGCACACGACATTGGACAGTAACGGCTTTAATGATGCAGGTCGTATCCATGATCTACTGGACGTAACGGATTTGGTACTACTAGATATTAAGCACATCGATAACGACAAGCATATTAAGCTTACAGGCAAGTCCAACGACCGTATGTTAAGTACGGCCCGCTGGTTGTCTGAGCAAGGGCGCAAGATGTGGATTAGACACGTATTTGTACCGGGTATTCATGATGACGAGCAAGATCTACTAAATTTGGGACGGTTCATTGGAACGTTGAACGGAGTCGAAAAATTCGAAATTTTACCTTACCATCAAATGGGTGTTTACAAATGGGAAATGCTCGGTAAGGCATATCCGCTGGAAGGAGTTCCGTCTCCTACAGATGAAGAAGTTCAACGTGCTTACCGACTCATTGAAGAGGGTCGTCTGGAGACTGCAGGAACGAATACTGCTTACCGACCATCATAATGTAAATGGATCAGAACTACTTTCAGGTTATAAAGCCGCCGTCACATCAGATCAGATGGACGGCGGTTTTTTTGTTGTTGAATTTTTGCAGTCACAGGAGAAAGTTCCCTTTTTTTCATGATCGTCAAAATTTCCAGAAACTTTTTGACAACTGTCGCGTCTAATAGTATGACTTTTCACGGGAATGATAATAATTTGGGGATAGAAGGAGACAGACAATGAATTTCAAGAAATGGACCATGCTCACCGCCTTGGCGGTAGCTCAGGTGGCTGCAGTAGCCCCTGTAGGAGCAGAAGCAGCATCAACAAGCGTTCAATCCACCGATTCGGTTAGCGCCCAGCAGACGACCAATGTTGCTGATTCCGGCGTTCAGAATAGTATCGGAGATCAAAATGGAACAAGCACACCAGCTAATACGGTAACACCTGATAACACGGGTGTATCCAATGATCCATTGACTGGGCTGCCTACAGATACCACTAACGGATCGAACGTAACCAATGATGTATACGGTGGAGACGGAACGATCACCAATCCTGGTGGAGCTCCAACATCCATGAATGCGAATCAACTGATTTTGTATTTGAACAGTGCTAAAATGGAACAAAACGGACAGGTATATACGGCAACTCAGCCGATGACAGTCAAAGACGGAGTTTCCTATGTAGCTATCCGTTCTCTTGTCAGCCGTGTCGGATTGCAGTTTAGTTATGACACTGCCACCAAAGAAACCGTAATCACCCAAGGAACGAATGTCCTGCGCTTCAAAACAGATAGCAAGGTTTATACGGTTAACGGTGAAGCTAGACAAATGAAGGGACCGGCTTACCAACAAAAGAACGTATTTATGGTACCGTTGACCTCGATTACACAGGCCTTAAATATTCCTTATACTGTGAATAATACGACTAAACAAGTTATCATGGATTTGAATCAGAAGCCAAAAGCTTCTTTCACGGTTCAACAAAAGGATATCTATGCGGGTGAAACTCAAGTTACGTATTTGACCAAGGAATCTTCTCCTACAGGTCTTCCGATTGTGAACCAACGTTGGGAAGGTAAGCAGGACGTATTTCAGGAGCCGGGTACATATGTAGTTACCTATTCCGTTCTTGACTCTGCTGGGAACTGGAGTGATCCTTACTCAGTAACTATTACAGTAAGACCGCCAAACCAGCCGCCAGTAGCTCTGTTTACAACGGATAAAAAAGAGTACAAGATGGGTGAAAAAATCACTATTACCGACCTGAGTACTGACGACGAGAATGCGATCACTAAGCGTGATTGGGAGAACAAGAAACTTGCCTTCTTCCAGCCAGGTGATGTAACCATTACACTGACCGTGACTGATAAGCATGGCGCAACAGGTACCAAAAGTGAAACAATTAAAATTACGAATGAACTGCTATACAACGAAGATGATTTCAATAAAATTTTCACGCCATATGGCGATAAATACAGTGTAGATGGCAGTCAGGTGCCTGCTATGGCTACTATTCCAGTGACAAGTACTTCTTCCCCACGTCTATTGATCCGTGCTAACAGCCCAGAGCGTGTGTTCCAGGATGGTATCGTGTATCAGGAAACCGGATCAGGCAGTACGCGTATTCTTGTCCATCATGTCAATGAAACGGGTCGAGATGTGAAGATGTATGTGATTGCGACCAACAACAATATCACGCCTACCAATATAAATGTCGAAAATTCCGGTTTTGCTGGCCCATCTGAATTTGCCACAGCTGCGGGTAAAGTTTCGATTCAAAGGTACTTTCAATCTATGTTGGATGGAAGCAAGCATTCCAGCACAGTTCTAAATCCGGGTGAGAGCCGTGTTATTTTACAAGATTTGAACGCGCAAAAAATCAAGCAAAAACAAGTTATTTCTTTGTTATCCGATCTGTACACGGATCAACCTATTCAATACACGGTAGTTGTGCTAGATGCTAATGTAGATCCGTTGACTGCGTTGCCTACTCTGGCAAAACTGCCTAAGGACGGTATTCATAACCGTGGAACGTACGCAAATTCGGATATCTCGCTCAATTATACCGAAGAGGTTGGTAAAACAGCCCAACGTATCGTTCTTGGTGATAATAAGGTAGACCCGAACCTGATTGGTACCGACGGTCTGGACGGTTCTTCTGCTTCCAATGCCGGTAACTTTGGTGTTGTATATAAGGTTAAGTTGGACCATGTAGCGCCGTATTCACTGATTACGTTTAACCCGCGGGGAGGCGAATATTCCGGCTATGCGATGGTGAATAATCAGGTTGTGGGTATACCAACAAATGGTTCTGTATGGGCTCCGAATGAGATGAGTGTGCTGTATCGCACAGGTCATATCGAAGAAAGTGTAGAGATGTATTTCACTGCAGCTGCTGGTAGTAATCTGCCGGTTTCCGTAGTAGTTATGCCTTTACCAGCTATTAAAAACTAATTTTAAATAATCGGTGCTGTTTACCGGTATAGACCACTTGAGTCTCATCATTCACCGTTTTAAAAGTCGATGTCACTTTCAGAATATAGGCGTTCTTCCGTTGCAAACTTGGATGCAGCACTGGAGAACGTCTTTTTCTTATGAGTAGTACGAATATCTCTTATAATATTGACTTTAATCGTGGTATAATGAATAGATGCAAGCCTAAGCCTGCATTAGAAAACCTGAAACTATAGACAGGGGAGGGTGAAACGCATGCTGACAAAGGATGAGATTATCGCAACGATGTCCGCTCAAGGGCTGCGTATTACAGATCAGCGCAAGACGTTGGCCACGTTATTTTCCGAGAATGAAGGGTATCTGTCCCCTAAAGACGTTTATGAATATATGGGTAAGAAGTACAGCGGACTTAGCTTTGATACAGTTTATCGCAATCTGCGTGTAATGCAGGAATTGGGTGTACTGGAGCAGGTATCTTTTGAGGATGGGATGAAGTTCAAGGTGAGCTGTAATGAACATCATCACCACCATCATATGATTTGCTTGAGCTGTCAGAAAACATTGCCGATTTCTTTTTGTCCAATGCAAATGACAGATACGACAGATCAATTCCAAATCGTCGAGCATAAGTTCGAAATTTTTGGTTATTGCAAAGACTGTCAGCAGAAGAATGGGCATACTGAGAGTAATTCGGATGGGGGTTTCAGACAGACGAGCAGTCACACTCACAGCCACGGGGGCTACTGAAATGAAAATCACCACACGCAGAGTGGTACAGGCTCCGATTCAGTTTTATCGTGCTTACATTTCACCATTAAAGCCGGCTACCTGCAGGTTCTATCCGACGTGTTCGGCGTATGCGCTGGAGGCGGTAGAAGTGCATGGTGCGCTCAGAGGCTCATGGCTAGCTGCAAAGCGTATAGCTAAATGCCATCCATTTTATCCCGGCGGTGTAGATTTGGTCCCTCCTGCAAAAAAGGGGTTAGATCAGTCTGACAAAGATCGTTTGGCTACCCATACTGAGAAGGGTCTGACTTGACAGCGCCATGCCGATTTGGTTATATTTTGGTTAATATTGTTTTCCTGTGAAAGGATGAGTAAGGTAAGTCGTCCAGTACAGAGAGCCGGAGTTAGCTGAAAACCGGTCTGGAGTGAAGCCTGAATATGGTCCTGGAGGAACCTTTTTCGAGCGTATTTGCCACAGTGAAGAAGCTATGTTCAAGAGGCAATCGTAAGAAGGAGGCGTGATCCAGCGTTAATGGGCGGTCAGATGTGACCGGTGAAGCCTGTATTCTGCGAGGGTACAGGGAATTTGGGTGGTAACGCGTGAGGTGACTCTCGTCCCATAGGGACGAGGGTCTTTTTTGTGCCCAATTTGTGTCGAATTCATGAATTGGAGTACCTATCATGATAGCAAATCTTTTGCTGTCGTGAACAAAACAGGAGGAATATACATGTCTAGTGAGAACACATTTTACATTACAACACCGATCTATTATCCCAGTGACAAGCTCCATATAGGACATGCCTACACGACGGTAGCGGGTGATGCGATGGCTCGCTACAAGAGGCTACGGGGCTATGAGGTTCGTTATTTAACCGGAACGGATGAGCATGGTCAGAAAATTGAGCAAAAGGCAAGTGCAGCTGGCAAAACACCGCAACGTTTCGTAGATGACATTGTGGCAGGTATCCAAGACCTGTGGCGGAAGCTCGACATTTCCAATGACGATTTTATTCGTACTACGGAGGAACGTCATAAGGCTGTCGTACAGGAAATCTTTGATCGCTTATTAAAACAAGGAGATATTTACAAGGGAGAATACGAGGGTTGGTACAGCATTCCTGACGAGACTTACTACACAGAAACTCAGCTCGTTGACGTCGTGAAGGACGCTGAAGGCAATGTGACTGGAGGTAAGAGCCCGGATAGTGGACACCCTGTAGAACTGGTCAAGGAAGAGAGCTACTTTTTCCGCATGAGCAAGTATGCTGATCGGTTGCTGCAATTTTATGAAGAGAACCCGCAGTTTATCCAACCGGAATCCCGAAAAAAAGAAATGATTAACAACTTCATCAAGCCGGGGTTAGAGGATCTGGCTGTTTCCCGTACAACTTTTGACTGGGGTGTTAAGGTCAAGGGGGACCCGAAGCATGTCGTATACGTGTGGATTGACGCACTTTCCAACTACATCACTGCCTTGGGGTATGGCTCTTCTAATACTGAGCTGTACGATAAATTTTGGCCAGCAAATGTGCATATCGTAGGTAAAGAGATTGTACGGTTCCACACGATATATTGGCCAATCATGCTGATGGCACTGGACCTTCCGTTGCCTAAAAAAGTATTTGCGCATGGTTGGTTACTCATGAAAGATGGCAAAATGTCGAAATCTAAAGGCAATGTGGTAGACCCGGTAACGTTGATTGACCGTTATGGTCTGGATCAACTTCGCTACTACTTGCTGCGCGAGGTGCCATTTGGAGCGGATGGAACATTCACACCTGAAAGTTTTGTAGATCGTGTAAATTCGGATTTAGCCAATGATCTGGGCAACTTGTTGAATCGTACGGTAGCGATGGTAGACAAATATTTTGACGGCAAAGTTCCCGCTTATGAAGCCAATGTAACCTCATTCGACGCAGCTTTGGTAGATATGGCAACATCGACTTATAGTAAAGTTGAAGAAGCCATGGAAAACATGGAATTTTCCGTTGCTTTAACGGCGATTAGCCAATTTATTAGCCGTAGCAACAAGTATATTGACGAGACGCAACCTTGGAATCTGGCTAAGGATGAGGCAAAACGTCGCGAATTGGCATCTGTAATGGTGCATTTGGTAGAAAGCTTACGTATTGCTTCCATTTTACTTCAGCCTTTCTTGACGCGTGCACCTCACCAAATTTGGGAACAACTCGGTATTCGTCAAGGGGAGCTGACTACATGGGATAGCGGCAAGCAATTCGGACGTATTCCAGAAGGAACGCAGTTGGTCAAAGGTAACCCGATCTTCCCTCGTTTGGACTCTGAGCAAGAGGTTGCTTTTATCGTAGAAGCAATGACTGGAGGTAAGAAACCGGAGGAAGCTGCCACACAAGCTCAAAAGCTGAATGCATCTGAGGAGAGCCAGGAAGCACCAGAGGCGAAAGAAGAGATTGGCATTGAGGATTTTGCCAAGGTAGAACTGCGCGTTGCTCAGGTTGTCGCCTGTGAGCCTGTGAAGAAGGCCGATAAACTATTGAAGCTTCAGCTCGATCTTGGTTATGAGCAGCGACAGGTGGTATCAGGAATTGCGAAGTTTTATACACCTGAGGATATCATTGGGCGTAAGGTAATCTGTGTGACCAATCTTAAGCCAGTAAAACTCCGGGGTGAGCTGTCGCAGGGTATGATTTTGGCAGCATCACATGGGGATCAGCTTACATTGGCCGCTGTACCGGAAGGTATGCCGAATGGTGCGATTGTAAAATAAGAGGCTATATAAAATAAAAGAACGTAAAAAGCGTATGCTTGAATATTATTCTCCCAGGCATACGCTTTTTGGCTTGCATCATATTTTCCTCTGTCTATACGTATGTTTTAGTAAGTAGGGCTTGTATTTGCTCTGCGTGTTCACTGAGACAGGTGGGAGGAAATGATGATGTCAGATGTCAACGCGGGGTTGGCCATCGTTGCCGGGTTAGTTTCTTTTTTTTCACCGTGCTGCTTGCCACTATATCCATCCTATTTATCGTATATAACAGGAATGTCGGCACGTGAACTGGCTGAAGGACGGCACAGGGCAGAGGTTCGCTATCGTACGATGGGACACACGCTTGCTTTTGTATTAGGCTTTTCGGTTGTTTTCTATTCACTGGGAGCAAGTGTCGGGTTGCTTGGAGAATGGTTTGCCAATTATGGGGATACGCTAAGAGTTGTAGCTGGACTGCTTGTTATACTCATGGGTCTGGTATCTCTTGGTTTCGTGCGTCCATTGTTTCTAATGAGAGAGCATAAGCTGCGATGGACATGGAAGCCTGCCGGATATGCCGGTTCCTTTGTAGTCGGAATTGGGTTTGCGGCAGGCTGGTCGCCCTGTATCGGTCCTATGCTAACAGCTATTATCGCTTTGGCGGCAATAGAGCATCACATTTGGTTCAAGCTAATTACTGGCTACGCGCTTGGTTTTGCGATTCCGTTTTTTGTATTGGCTTTGCTGGCAGGCTCTGTTAAGTTATCATCCCGCTATACTACCACTATTATCCAAATAGGTGGCGTGCTGCTTGTGATCACTGGCGGACTGCTGGTAACGGATCATATGACAGATGTAACGCTTTTTTTACAACGGATTACCCCGGATTGGATGCTAGTTATGTGAAATATTCGATACGACTTAAAGGAAAGTGTTCAAAGATGCGTTCTGTGATAAACTCTCGCAGTGCATTTTGTTGTTCATCGGGATAAACATATTTATTCTGGCCCCAGCGGCCCCATTTTTTCTTACGTTTCTCTATGTCCATTTCCAGTTTGGTTTTCGGGTAACGTTTCTCGATCACAGCTTTGGATGTTTTGGTAAAACGATGCTGAATTAATTCGAATGTCAGATCCTTCGTAGCATGCTGGGGTAAGGTTTCTCCCAATCTACGCAGCAGTTCTCCGTAACCTTCTTCCCAGCCGTCATACCAAATGATGGGAGCAATGATGAACCCAAGTGGATAACCAGCCCGTGCGATTTTGTCCGCTGCTTCAATACGTTCCTCAAAGCGCGAAGTTGCAGGTTCAAACTGTTTAATAACATAATCGGAATTAATGCTAAAGCGGATGCGAGTATGACCATTATGTTTAATATCCAGCAATGGATCAACATGATGATATTTTGTAACAAAACGAAGTCGGCCAAATTCCTCATCTGCCATGAAACGAATCAAGTCTCCAAGTGAGCCGGTGATATGCTCCAAACCAACCGGATCAGAGGTACAAGCTGCTTCAAAACGAGTAATTTCAGGCGCGCGTTCCTCAATATAAGCTTTAGCTGCTGATATGATATCGTCAGTGTTGACATAGATGCGAATATACGGCTTTGCTCCCAATGTTGTTTGTAAATAACAGTAGTGACAGTGCCCCATGCAGCCGGTTGAAATAGGGATCGCATATTCGGCAGAGGGCTTGGATTGGTCAAATGTCAATGTTTTACGGATACCGACAACCAGTGTCTTTTTTGCCATTCGGTACTTTTCAACTTCAGTTTCACCTGGTAAATTGGTAATTCGGTTGTGAGAGGTCGTCATACGATACGGAATATCCTTGGCTTTGACCCAATCCATAATGCGTTGCCCTTTGGGATAATTTAGGGCATCTGGCTCAAAAAACACTAGATCAGGCATGAATGGCTTGGTTCCTCTGGTTTGGACAGGAGTACGCTCAAGCGTAGACATGGCTAACGCTCCTTTCGAAATAAATCCTCTGTGCTCTGGTGTCCAACTCTAAAGTATGTCCGCAGAAAGCAACGATACAGGGGCGACAACATTAGTGTGCCCTGCTTAAATTGAACAAATCGTGGCAATAGATGTGAGTGGAGGGACGAGACTTGCCAATGAGCGATGATAACATGTATCATTACATAGTAGGTTTAACGCAGGAAATGAAGGCGGTAAGCGCCCGTTCAATAACAGAAAAGAGGGAAACAAGTGCCAACGCCAAGCATGGAAGATTATTTGGAGCGCATTTACCAACTGATCGATGAGAAGGGATATGCTCGTGTCTCGGATATCGCAGAGGGTTTGGAGGTGCATCCTTCGTCCGTCACCAAGATGATTCAGAAGTTGGATAAGGATGATTATCTTGTATATGAGAAGTATCGGGGACTGATTTTGACACCGAAAGGGAAAAAGGTCGGCAAACGGTTGGTTGATCGCCACCAGTTACTAGAACAATTTCTGGATATGATTGGGGTTGACAAGGACCTAATATATAAAGATGTGGAAGGTATCGAACACCATTTGAGCTGGGATTCCATCACCCGTATCGAGACATTGGTTGAATATTTCCGCCGAGATGAAGATCGCTTGCGCCAGCTTTATGACATACACAAGGAATTGAGTGGGGATTCCTAAAAGCATCTGTCCTTACGGACGATGCTTTTTTTATTTGTCCTGACCGCAACAAATATCCGGTTATTAGCGTCTATCCATTATATAGCAGGACAAGATAGGGGTTAAAATTAACAGGGGTAGCGGAGGATTATAAAGATATGAATCGGAAGAAAATAGGGCTCATGGCTGCGGGTCTACTCTTAGCAGTACAGACTGCCATCGTGCCTGGAGTTCAAGCGGCACCAACTGGTGAGATTGAGATTATATTGGACGGACAGTCCCTGCAAAGTGATGCGTCACCGTACATTGTACAGGGAGCGAATGTCACGATGGTTCCTTTGCGGGTGATTAGTGAGGGATTAGGCGCACAGGTCAACTGGTCGGCATCGTCTGGTACGGTAACGATTACAGCACAGAACAAAAATATATCTATGAATAATGGTGCACAAAGCGTTACTGTGAATGGCAAGTCGGTTCGATTGGACGCATCTGCCCGTATGTCAAGTGGGAGAGTCATGGTACCACTGCGCTTTGTTGGGGAAGAGTTGGGGTTAAAAGTAGACTGGCAAGCCTCAGAGCGGGTCATTACGTTAAGCAGTGGTAAAGAAGGTACCTCTACTGGTGAGAACACTTCTGCGGGAAACAGTAGCTCAACATCAAATAACTCAGCATCTGGCAATCAGGAGAGTGTTAGTACGGATCAGGGAGCCAAGGATGATGGACAGGACGCTGTTACCTCACCGTCTACCTCTACTAATGAGGAAGGTTCAGGTTCCTCACAGGGGGATGTGGCTCAGGTGAAGGCTACAAGCTCTATGCGTGGAGCATGGATTTCCACCATTAATGGAGATTGGCCTTCTTCATCTGCGCGAAGCAGTTCCGAAAAGCAGAAGCAGGAGTTTACAAAAATGCTCGATGATTTGCAGGGCATGGGCATTAATGCGGTATTCGTTCAGGTTCGTGCCAGCGGTGATGCGCTTTATCCATCTGATCTTGTGCCATGGAGCAAGTATTTAACGAATACCCAAGGTAAAAATCCAGGCTATGATCCCTTGAAATTTATGATTAGCGAATCACATAAGCGAGGGATGGAATTCCATGCCTGGTTTAATCCGTTCCGTGCTAATTCTACAGGAACAACTAGCGGTTTGGCAGCAAACCATGTCGCTAATCAACACCCAGATTGGATCGTTAAAAATGGTAGTCAGTTGTACATCAATCCAGGAATTCCTGCTGCACGTCAGCATGTCATTGCTGCGATTATGGAGGTCGTAAACGGATACGATATAGACGGTGTCCATTTGGATGATTATTTTTATCCTTACAGCGGGACTTTTGATGATGACGCGACTTTCAAAGAATATAACGCCAACAAAATCTCTAACAAAGGTGACTGGCGGAGAGATAATGTAAATAGTTTTGTTCGCGATTTGGGCAAAAGCATTCATGCCAGCAAGTCGAAAGTTCAATTCGGGATTAGTCCTTTTGGGGTGTGGCGCAACAAGTCTCAGGACTTAACGGGTTCAGAGACCAAGGCAGGCGTTACTGCTTATGACACGACATTTGCAGATGTAAGAACCTGGATTAACAAAGAATGGATTGATTATGTAGCTCCACAAATTTACTGGAGTATCGGTTTCCCAGCGGCTGGATATGACAAGCTTGTCGCATGGTGGTCTAATGAGGTCAAAAACTCAGATGTTAAGCTGTATATCGGTCATTCCCCTTATAAAATCGGCACCCCAGAAAAAGGGTGGCAATCAGCTCAAGAATTAATTAAACAGCTTGAACTGAATGAGAATTATAAGCAGGTTAAAGGGGATATTTATTTTAGTGCACAGCATTTGCGCAAAAATCCATACGGACTCATTCAACTTCTTCAAAATTATTATCAATTATGATATAAATTGGATCATTTAGGTTCTATATGGACCTCCGTTCTCATACATAAGCAGTAGAACTGCTACTCCCAAGAGAACGGAGGTTTTTTGATCTATGCTGATCAATGCTGTGTTCCAGGGTGGAGGGGTTAAGGGAATATCGCTGGCGGGTGCAGTTAAGGCTGCCGAGGAGCATGATATTGTATTCAATCGTTTGGCAGGTACATCATCAGGTGCTATTGTAGCTGCTTTATTGGCTGCGGGATATACGGCGGATGAAATGAAAGCCGTAATTGAGAAAACTCCCTTGGTCAAGTTATTACGACGTTCT
Source organism: Paenibacillus sp. TSM33 (assembly GCF_056099025.1). NCBI lineage: Bacteria > Bacillati > Bacillota > Bacilli > Caryophanales > Paenibacillaceae > Paenibacillus > Paenibacillus sp. TSM33. The sequence continues at coordinate 627,148 of NZ_JBLZXB010000017.1, read as the reverse complement.
CCAGTGTTCAATATTAAGTGGGTTGGGCCAGCAGCACGTATCTTTCTTAAAAAAGGGCTCTACTCAGGGGAGGCACTGGAGCATTGGGTACGCGAGCTGTTACGAGCTAAAGGAGTGCGTACGTTCGCGGATCTACCTCCTGGCAAGCTGCGCATTATTGCATCAGACATTACGAATGGACGCATTCTGGTGCTTCCTGAGGATATCAAACGTTTTGGTATAAACCCTTCTTCACTAGAGGTAGCCAAGGCCATTCGGATGAGCACGAGTATCCCTTATTTTTTTGATCCTGTTATGTTAAGACTTGATTCTGCACTTGCCAAGGGAAAAACCTTTTCCCAGCAATTTGTATTTGTTGTTGATGGGGCATTACTCAGCAATTTGCCTCTATGGCTTTTCGACGAGCCTGTAAATGAACGTGAGGCCAAAACGATTCCAACGGTAGGATTTCAAATGGTGGGCAAAACAGGGACGGAGACCAAGGTTTCTTATATACGAGGTCCATTGACCATGCTGCAGGCTATTTTTGATACCATGCTATCGGCACATGATGAACGGTATATTGAGCAGGAGAATCGGTATCGGACCATTAAAATTCCAACTTTGGGTATCCGCACTGCACAATTCAGCATTTCACCAGAGCAAAGTGATTTGTTGTATGCTTCCGGTGTGCAGGCAGGAGAAGCTTTTTTCCACAAATGGAGCATCACTTCTTACCAGCAGCAGTATAGTAAGTATCAATTGATGAAAGATACCATGTACGCCATGAAATAAACACCACTTACTGGCAGTTCAAGTATTTCAAAGGAAGTAAAAAAGGAGCCTTTTCCCGGTCATATTGCAAAACACGGGTGATGGCTCCTTTGTGCTACATTTTAAAGGTTGATAATTATTAATGATATTTGGGTTGTTCCTCTTCATTTTTACCCTTAGAACCCTCAATAACATGAAAAGGATAAGTTTTGCGTTTGCTTGTAGTTTGCTGCTTACGTGTGCTGGCTGTTTTGGCCATGGTGCGCACAGAGGGCTTAATTTTGGGAGTTCGCTTGCGTTGTCCAGGCTGGTATTTGTACAGCAGAAATATAACTGCAAAAATAAAAACAGGGATTAGTAAACTAATGAGAAAGCCCCAGCTACCTTTCCATAGCATATCTATAATTCCATATGCGCCCAAAGCAAGGGTAAGCCAGAAAATAACGGCATGTCTGTACATCATTCACTCATCCTTTCACAGGATCAAGGACCGGACTGTTGAGGGTCTCCTTTACAGGTACATTTTCCAACTCAGCATCCAATTCAAGCATACGCTTAAATGAGGCAATCGATACCTCCACTTGATCATCGGTCGGTTCTTTGGTGGTAAGCAACTGCAGCCATAGGCCGGGGTAACCTAGATAACGAAGCACTGGAATTTCCCGAAGTGCATTGGTCAGCTTGAGGAATTCAAAAGAAAGACCCAATACGATCGGAAGCAGTAAAAGACGTTGCCCCATGCGCTCCCACAGATTATCGTAGGTAAACAGGGAATAGACAAGTACCCCGATAATCACGGTGAGCATAATAAAGCTGCTGCCGCAGCGGTAATGCAGTCGACTATATTTTTGTACGTTGGCTGGAGTTAGTTCTTCCCCTGCTTCAAATGCAGTAATCACTTTATGCTCCGCGCCGTGATATTGAAACAGTCGCTTGATTAACGGAGTCTGGGAAATACCCCATAAATAAGCCAGCAGCAAAATCAGCTTAATAGCTCCTTCAGCGAGATTATGCAAAATCTGGTTGTGAAACAAACCGTCAAACAGGAAACTCTCCACAACAACTGGAACGAGGGTTAATACAATTTTGCCAAAGAGGAAGGACAATATACCGACCGCAGCCACGCCGATCATCATGCTCAGGCTCCAACGGGATTCCTCTTTTTTCTTTTGTTCAGCGCGTTCTTCTGGATCTACTTCATCATCAGCATACGCATCGGCTGAATAGTTCAAATGCTTGGTACCCTTGGCACTGGAGTCGATGATGCTGACAATCCCCCGCAATAACGGAATTCTGCGGAATTTGGACACCCAGGATTGCTCCTTGCGTGGTACTTCCAAATATGTGATTTCGCCAGATTTGCGGCGAACTGCCGTGACATTGACACGCTTGCCGCCGAACATGACACCTTCAATGACTGCCTGACCGCCGTAGCTCACAGGCTTGGATGCTTGTGACAACCGTCTCACCTCTCTTAATACATGCTTTTTTGTATATTGTATCGAATTTGGAAGGGAATATCTAGTTAGACGAAAATGGGATGTAGTGACCAGCTAATTTTATCCTTCGAAAAGGATATTTAATCATAACGGAGAAGATGGAAATCCTTGTAGTATGGGGGAATTATCATGCCGCAGGTTTAAAAAAGCATTTATGAGAGCGATCAGACTGCCCCCATAAATGCTTATTATCGCCAGTTATAAAACCAGACGGAATCGCCGGATCAAATTTATTGCGTAATTGCCCCGACAACCTCATCAACCAGTCCCTTTGACGAGAGCGGGCCGCCAAACGTCCATGTTGTACTGGCCAACGGATAGGTGCGTTTTTCTTTGACAAATTTCAAACCGTTCCAAACAGAATTATTTTTCATAGATGAGCCGAAAACATTATCGTCTGGCTGCACAATATAGATAAAGTTACTGTCCTGAACGGCTGACAGAGCTTCAATGCCCACAGTTGAAAAGCCATACGATTCAACCTTGCTTGGCTTCCAATCGTTAACCAAACCGATTTTCGCCAGTGTTCCTATGACGACTGAATTATCTGAAAACATACGCAAACTGGCTGCATTTTGCGAGGTGAAAGCCTGTGTCAGTATAAAATGAAAATCCGACTTGTCTGCAGCGGCGAGCTTTTGTTTGGCTTCGGCATAATGCTGATCCAGATCGGCAAGCACTTGCTTAGCTTTATCCTCTTTTCCAAGAGCGACTGCGATACTATTAAAAATCTCTACCATCTTATCATAGTCGTAGCCGTTACGATCGTTCAGATTATATTCAATCGTCGGTGCGATGGCCTTGAGCTGCTCATAGATTGCTTCATTCCCATCAAAGTTGGATATGATGAGATCCGGCTTTAATGCAGCAATCGCCTCCAAATTCGGTTCGTTGCGTGTACCGACATCGACCACGTTACTGTCCAGAGCTGCCTCTGGAGTCACATACACCTTATAGTTGGCATTGTCCGCATTACCAACCGGCTGCACGCCCAATGCAATCAAATCCTCCGTAAATGTCCATTCCAGCACTACGACACGCTGCGCGGGCTTGTCAAGCGTGAGCTCACCACGATTATGCTTTACTGTCACAGGACCGGTCGCTGCTTCAGTGGGTTTGCTGCCCGACTTAGCCGTCTGACCTTTATCCGCTGCATGGTCAGTTGCTCCACAACCTGCCAGTGTGAGCATAAAAGTCAGTAACAATAAGAATCCGATAAATCCCTTTTTCATAGATTGCGTTCTCCTGTATAAACGTATTATAAAATGATAATGATTATCATTTTCATCATTATATTATGAAACAGGACTGAAATTTTGTCAATGCAAAGATTATTAATTCCACTCTTCAACTTCATTGTTAAACTACCCCTCATTGGAGCATACTACCTCTCAAAATGGATAGGCATGAATCTGGTGGAAGTACATGCTTTCCTTATAACATGAGTCCTTACCATGAGAAAATTTATGCATATTTGAAAGGAGATCCAACCACATGAGTGAAACTTACTCTATACCGAAAATAGGTCATGATCAGGAACAGTCCCGTGAATCTCAAGATCAACGTAATCATCATGACAACAGTAATAGAGGCAGACAACAGTCAGGCAAGGTACATACACCGCTCATTCCCTTTGCACTTGAGCTGGGTTTTTTTGCGGGTTTGCTCTGGGGATTGCTTCGCTGGCTATTTTATACGCTGCACTTTACAGTAGTGGCGCCCGGCTTTCTGGCAGAGCCGTTTTTCAAGCATTCGTTCATGAACACCATGGCAGGGCATTTGGTAGGGCTGCTGTTTTTTATTGCATTGTCCGTGGTAGCGTCATTGGTGTACACTCTGATTTTGCGCAGGTTTAATGGTCCTATACCCGGCATTATATACGGGCTGATTTGGTGGGTTGTTTTATTTGTGTTAACAGGTCCTAAGTTAGGGATGATGAACCCTCCTTATCGGTTAACATGGAATTCCATATATACAGAAGTTTGCGTATTTATACTGTGGGGACTATTTATCGGATATACCGTTGCTGTCGAGTATACGGATGAAAGAATGCGCGAGCCTGAGAAGGCTGGGGACAGAACGTAACAAAAACTTCTCAAGCGCCTATCCCCTGTGTTAAAATAGCATTTGGTTATTTGACAGAGGGGAGCGGAATGAAGATGAAGAATGACCGGGTGCTAAAGTTGCGGCAGGCGCTGGGCGAGCATAATCTGCGGGCTATGCTGATTACTAGCCCTGTCAATCGTCGATATTTGACAGGCTTCACAGGTTCAGCTGGCTATGTGCTGATTACAGAATCCCATAGCTACTTGCTGACTGACTTTCGTTATATGACACAAGCGACCGAACAAGCCCAAGGCTTTACGGTAGTGCAGCACGCTGCGCAGGTCATGGAAACAGTAAAAGAATTGCTGTCTTCCCATCAGATTAGCGAAACAGGCTTTGAGCAGGATGATGTAACTGTCGCGACACATAAAGCTTATAGTGAAGATTTGTCACCTATTAAGCTGGTTCCGGTATCGGGCATTGTGGAAAAGCTGCGGGTGTACAAGGATGCGGAAGAGCTGGAAGTGATGCAACGGGCAGCGGATTTGGCAGATGCTACATTTGCACACATTTTACCTTACATCAAACCAGGAGTCAGCGAGCGTGAGCTGGATCTGGAAATGGAATTCTTCATGCGCAAGCAGGGAGCTACTTCTTCTTCATTTGACACGATTGTGGCATCCGGAGTTCGTTCGGCATTGCCTCATGGGGTAGCCAGTGCAAAGTTAGTACAAGCAGGTGAGCTGATTACGTTTGATTTTGGTGCGTTGCTGGATGGTTACTGCTCCGATTTGACTCGTACGGTGGCTACACAAGGAGATTTGGCGCCTCAGCTGCGTGAGATCTACGATATTGTACTTAAGGCACAGCTTCACGCACTCGAACATATTAAGCCGGGCATGACAGGCCGTGAAGCGGATGCGCTGACCCGGGATATTATTGCGAGCCATGGCTATGGAGACAATTTCGGACACAGTACAGGTCATGGTCTGGGTCTTGAAGTGCATGAATCTACACGTCTGTCGAAGGCAAGTGATGATATTCTGGAGCCGGGCATGGTTGTAACGGTCGAACCAGGTATCTATGTGCCTGGATTGGGCGGTGTACGGATCGAGGATGATATCGTTATTACAGATAGCGGCATCAAAGTATTAACGCATTCGAGCAAAGAATTTACAGTCGTTTAATAACGATAACAGTCCTGTAGGAGGGGTATTTTAGTGATTAACGTTAATGATTTTAAAACAGGTTTGACCGTCGAGGTAGACGGAGATATTTTTACAGTTCTGGATTTTCAACACGTAAAACCGGGTAAAGGCGCAGCATTCGTACGCTCCAAGTTGAAAAACCTGCGTAACGGTAATACGGTTGAACGTACGTTCCGTGCGGGTGAAACAATCGGCCGGGCGCAAATCGAAAATCGTGGTGTATCTTATCTGTATGCTAGTGCAGATGATCATACATTCATGGACAACGAAACATATGATCAATTTACATTGTCCAGCGATCAGCTGAAATGGGAGCTTAACTTCCTGAAAGAAAACATGAATGTAAATATCATAAGCTACAACGGAGAAATCCTGGGTATCAACCTGCCTACCAGCGTGGAACTCAAAGTTATTGAAACAGAACCAGGCATTAAAGGGAATACAGCTACAGGTGCAACCAAAAATGCCAAACTGGAAACAGGCTTGAATGTTCAAGTTCCTCTGTTTATTAACCAAGACGACGTATTGTTAATTGATACTCGTGATGGCAAATACATGTCTCGCGCATAGAATTTACATTTTCCGGTATCCTCTGTCCTTATTAAGGGCAGGGGATATTTTTATATGTACGAATATTAAAAAACATTGGCTCCACACAGCACTTTCGTATTATACTGTACTAAAGTTATGCCGCAGGATGTCACGTTCCAATCGTTTGGTGCCATCTCAAGGTTACATACTGTTGAGTCTGAGGGAGTGAATATCGTTGTCTTTGTATGTCATGAAATTCGGAGGCAGTTCCGTCGGTGACACGGAGCGCATGAAACGCGTGGCAAAACGCGTTGTTGAGAAGCAGAGTGAAGGGCATCAATGTGTAGTGGTCGTTTCCGCAATGGGAGACACGACAGACGAATTGATTGACCAGGCCAAATTATTAAATGAGCAGTTGCCTGCACGTGAGCTGGATATGTTGATGACGACAGGCGAGCAAATTTCAATCGCATTGTTGTCGATGGCTATTCAGCAGCTGGGTCATGAAGCGGTATCGTTTACGGGATGGCAGGCAGGCTTCCGTACTGAATCTGACTTTGGTCGGGCTCGGATTACGGATATTCAACCTCAGCGTGTGCTGGATGCACTGAGTAGCAACAAGATTGTTGTTGTAGCAGGTTTCCAGGGGATGTCTGCAGATGGAGATATTACGACGCTGGGACGTGGTGGTTCTGATACGACGGCCGTTGCGCTGGCGGCGGCAATTCAAGCGGATGCCTGTGAAATTTACACGGATGTGGACGGCATATATTCAACAGATCCACGGATCGTGAAGGTGGCACGTAAGCTAAAAGAAATTTCTTATGATGAAATGTTGGAATTAGCCAATTTAGGTGCGGCTGTTTTACATCCCCGTGCGGTAGAGTATGCCAAACATAACCGGGTACCGTTGATTGTACGGTCTAGTTTTAACCATAATGAAGGAACAGTCGTAAAGGAGGATGCAGTAATGGAGCAAGGCGTTGTAGTCAGTGGAATTGCATATGATAAAAATGTAGCAAGAATTAGTATTTTGGGCGTTGCAGATATCCCTGGTGTACTGGCGAAAGTTTTCGGAACACTGGCAGCAGCCAAAATTGATGTAGACATTATTGTACAGAGCGGGGTTGAAGCTGGAAAAGCAGATTTCTCCTTTACGGTAGCTCTAACGGATCGTGAAGCCGCACTTAAGACGCTGGAAGGTATTCGCGGGGAGCTTCCATACCGTGAAGTAACGTCTGAGGAAAACCTGGTAAAGGTATCCATTGTAGGTGCGGGAATGGTTAGCCACCCGGGTGTTGCAGCGCAAATGTTTGCTGTGCTGGCCGAGCAAGGCGTTAGCATTAAAATGGTAAGCACATCCGAAATCAAGGTATCGTGTGTAATTGAAGCTGGAAAGCTTCATGAGGTTATTCAAGCGTTGCATACAGCTTATAATCTGGATACCGAGGAGCAAGCGTTTGTGGGCGGACCTAAAGACCGTCGTTAATAACATCAAATGATTTAGAGAAATGCTATGACGGGGAGAGGTCGATATATTATTCGCTCCCTATTTATAGATGGTTAAATCATAGAATACAGCAGTAGGTTAAGAGGTTGTTCCATCAGTGAGAGTCAGACTATGGAGCAGCCTCTTTTTGCTCTAAAACTAGCATTTTTATTCAAGGGTATCCCTTAGCCGCCAAGGCTTTAAGGGAGCCTTTTTTTATTATACAAAGCAGGGAAAGATGCTTGAATGAGTGGGCGAAAGGTCTACTGGACGCGGATAGAAGTGAGCAAATGTTCGACTGAATTTTCAATATATTTTCGGCATAAAAAGCGAGAGTCAGCCATAGACTTGTCTTAAAGAAAAAGGACAACTGTGAGGGGGCGGCACTGGTATGGAATGGCTGGAGTTATTTCCGGAACCGTTGCACGGTATACTCGGAAAGCTTCCAGAAACGGTATTTAAGCAACTGGAAGAAATCCGGGTCCGGGAAGGAAGGCCGCTGGAAGTTAATGCGAATGGTGATCATCATTTTGTAACGACTGCTGGCCAATTGACTTTGAATCCTGTTGAAGCCTATAAGCCTAACCGCGAGGATGCCCACCGATTGCTGGATTTTATCAGTAATCATTCCCTGTACACCATGGAGGAGGAGCTTCGCAAAGGGTTTATTACGATCCCTGGCGGTCATCGTATTGGCTTGGCAGGGAGAACCGTGCTCAACCGAGGGCGAGTAGAGCATTTGCGAGATATAAGCAGCTTTAATGTACGCATCGCTCGGGCCATTCCTGGCATAGCTGATCGGATATTGCCTTATGTAGCGGATCGAAAATCCGGGATGATACGGCATACGCTCATCTTGTCACCACCTCAGCATGGCAAGACAACGTTGCTCAGGGACTTAGCTCGGCAACTGAGTTACGGAGGGATGCAAAGCAACGGAGGGCGACGAAATGGACTTAAGGTGGGCATTATAGATGAACGCTCTGAGATTGCTGGCAGTCACAAGGGCATCCCCGGTTTTGATGTCGGACCTCGCACCGATGTATTGGACGGATGTCCGAAAGCAGAGGGCATGATGATGATGATTCGCTCGATGTCACCTGATGTCCTGATTGTGGATGAAATCGGGCGACCAGAAGATGCAGAGGCGGTACGTGAAGCACTTCATGCAGGCATCGCAGTCATTGCTTCCGCACATGGCCGCGATTTGGCTGATATGGCAAGCCGCTCTGCCTTTACCGGATTAGCTACAGGACAGGAGCTGTTCCAGCTCTACGTCATGCTGGAGCGGACGAGCCGGGGCGTCTCTTTTCGCCTGGCAGATGCCAAGCAGCGCAGGCTGACGCTGCCGGGGGAAGGGCAGAATGGGGGCATCTCCTATGCTTAAGCTGCTGGGAGCTGTCTTGGTTATACTAGCCACCACACTGGCAGGTTGGCAGCGGGCAAGGCAATTTGCCATGAGGCCGCGGCAAATCAGAGAGTTAATTCTCGCGCTGCAAAGACTGACCACCGAGGTTACTTACGGGGTGTCTCCGTTACCAGATGCTTTCGCCAAAACAGGAGAGCCCTTGCGAGAGCCGCTGCGTACTCTGTTTCAGCAAGCCTCACGCTGGATGCACCCCTCTTTTGGCCTGACCGCCAGAGAAAGCTTGCACAAAGCGATTGAAGTCTCGTGGAGCCGTTCCTCTATGAAGCAGGCCGAAAAGGAAGCAATGCGGCAGCTTGCTTACAGCCTTGGAACCAGCGACCGTGAAGACCAGATCAAGCACATTGCGCTGACCATCCAGCAGTTATCCCATGAAGAAGCGCAGGCGCAGGCAGATCAGGTGAGATACGAGCGTATGAGCAGAAGCCTGGGACTGCTGATCGGAGCATTGATCGTCATTTTGATCTATTAGCGGGGTGCTCGAATGAATTTAGAAGTGAACGCAATTTTTCAGATTGCCGGAATTGGCATTATTATCGCTATGATTCATACCGTACTAAAGCAAATGGGCAAGGAAGACATGGCTCATTGGGTGACGGTCATTGGTTTTGTTGTCGTGCTGTTCATGGTGGTGCGAATGCTGGATAACCTTCTGCAAGAGATCAAATCTATTTTTCTTTTTCAGTAGGTGAACACATGGAAATCATACAAGTGGTGGGCTTCGCCCTCGTTGCCACAGTTCTCATCTTAGTAATCAAGGAACAGAAGCCGATGTTTGCCTTTTTGATTGCAACAGCTGCGGGAATCGTCATTTTTTTACTGCTGATTGGCAAGATCGGATCTGTGGTTGCTGTACTGGAGCGATTGGCCAGGTCTTCAGGGATGGACATGATTTATTTTAAAACCGTATTAAAAATAATCGGTATCGCTTATATTGCTGAATTTGGAGCACAGATCGTACGGGATGCGGGGCAAGACGGTATAGCTTCCAAAATAGAGCTTACTGGAAAGGTACTTATCATGGTACTCGCAATCCCGATTATCAGCATTATTATTGATACCATTCTGAAGCTGATGCCCGCCTGAGGGGGTGATGCCATGAAAAGGCTGGGGGGCATGCCGAATCTCAAAGTCATTGTGATTTTGCTGCTATGTCTCTGGTGCGCCTCGGCGGCGGTCCTCTTCGCAGATACACCTACAAACGAATGGATCAGACAACAGGCGGAGCAAATGCCCAAAGATGATGTTGAACATTATTGGGACGGACTTATGAAGCAATACGGCGGATTTTTCCCTGACCAGAAAACGCCTTCTTTCATGGACATGCTGCTTCCGGGTGGTGAAGGATTCAGCATAAAAGGTGTGTTGATGGCCATAGCTGATTTTTTCATCCATGAAATCCGGGTGAATGCCAAGCTGCTCGTCACCATCGTCATGCTCAGCATTATGAGTATGGTGCTGGAAACGCTGCAAAGCGCTTTTGAAAGCAAGCAGGTCAGCAAAGTTGCTTACGCTATCGTGTACATGGTCATTATCATTCTGGCGATTAATAGCTTTAGTGTAGCGATTGGTTATGCCAAAGAAGCAATTGACAGTATGATTCACTTCATGATGGCGATGTTGCCCTTGCTGTTTACCATGTTGGCCTCGATGGGTAACGTTGTCACGGTTTCGGTGACCCACCCGCTGATTGTATTTATGATCAACACGGTCGGAACAGTCATTCATACGCTTGTATTCCCGCTGCTGTTCTTCTCGGCTGTGCTGTACTTGGTTAACTCGCTTACGGGCAAATATAAGCTGACCCAGTTAGCTGATCTACTGCGGAACGCTGGTGTTGCCGTGCTGGGAGTGCTTCTGACTATTTTTCTAGGAGTTATTTCGGTGCAGGGGTTAACCTCTTCGGTTACTGACGGATTAACGATCCGCACAGCTAAATATATTACAGGTAGCTTTGTTCCGGTGGTAGGCAAGGCGCTGGCAGATGCGACGGATACGGTCATTTCGGCATCACTGCTCGTTAAAAACGCCATCGGCCTTGTGGGAGTCATCATTATTTTGTTCCTGTGCGCTTTTCCTGCTCTCAAGATTCTGACACTAGCTCTCATTTATAAAGTGACCGCAGCAATCATGCAGCCTTTGGGAGATACGCCTATTGTGGAATGTCTGGATGCCATCGGCAAGAGTATGATTTATGTTTTCGCGGCACTGGCGGCCGTGGGATTAATGTCCTTTCTTGCGATTACCGTCATGCTCGCAGCAGGCAACATGACGGTCATGATGAGGTGAATACATGCACACAATCCAACGAGAGGGAGGCGAGTGACGTGACCTGGCTGGGAGGCTGGCTCAAGGAACTGGTGCTAATCGTGCTGCTGGCTTCTTTTGTCGATATGATCTTACCGAGCCGATCTATGGAAAGGTATGTCAAACTCGTACTCAGCCTGCTTGTATTGCTGACATTGCTGTCTCCGATTGTGCGCTTGCTGAGCAGCAGTCCCTCAGAGATTTTGGGGCGAGCATTGGATCTGCAACGCCAGGCAGAGACAGGTAACAGGGAACCGACATTGGAGGAGATCTTAGCCAAAGGCAACAAGCTAAAGCAACAGCAGGAACAAAGCTCCATGCAATGGGCAGGCAAAGAGGTAGCTAAGGAAATGAAAGGACAATTGGAGCAGTACACCGGGTTAGCAATTCAGTCGGTCCAGGTGACCCTTGCGCAGATTCAGCAGAAAGAATCGGGGCTAGAGGCAGGAACGGGTGTTCAGTCAGTAGTGGTCAAACTGGCGGAGCAGAAGGCAGAAAAAGAAGAAAACACAAGCGTCCTGCCGGGTACAGATGTCAAGCCGATTATGGTGGAGCCTGTAGCTGAAAAGACAGTGAATATTCGTGTGGAGCCGACACCGTCAAAAACCTCTAATCATAATGAAGAAACGCGAGAAGATGCTCGTAGTTCTGACGAAACCACAGAGGATGGCAAACCTGCGGATCAGAAAGCTTTTGGCTTAATCACAGGAATTCTACGTGAAAAATGGGGGATCGACAGCACACATGTTCAGGTGATTAATTCGCAGGATGGAACACATGAATGGTAACAGGAGGTGAACCGAAATGGACAAATGGAGGAAAAAGCTGGAGCAATGGATGGGTGGAGGGGGGGACGGAGCGAAAAGGTTCAATTCATTTCGTTGGCTACTTATTCTTGGCCTTATCGGTGTAGCGATTATGCTCTTTAATTCATTCGTTAATGTGAAAAAAGTCGACCCGGAAAACGTAGGGAGAGAACCGCCAGGCGTAATGAAAAATGAGCCTGCGTTAGAAACAACAGTAGGTGAGGACAGTTCCTTTGCCGGAATCGAGAAGGCTTTCGAGGACAATATGAAACAGATGCTGGAGCAGATTGTTGGCGTAGGAACCGTCGATGTGATGGTGACTGTAGATTCTACCGAAGAAGTGATCGTGCAACGGAATGTGAAGGACATGCAGGAAGAAAATAACGAGTCGGACGCCAATGGTGGACAAAGGCACACTACTCAATATACACGCGATGGTGAGATTGTCACCTATGAATCATCGGGCGGTCAGCACACCCCGATTGTTACCAAAAAAGTAAAACCACAGGTAAGGGGAGTGCTTGTTGTGGCTATGGGGGCAGAAAACCCTACGGTGAAGCAGCTCATTGTGGATGCAGTGCAGAAGGGACTAAACGTACCTTCATACAAAATATCAGTCGTTCCGCGTAAGCAGGGATAATATGGAATTGGGGAACAAAGAAGTTAATATTGCAAACTACTTATGAATATGGAGGACAGAACATGAATAATAAAAGACAAACCGTTTGGCTGGTGTCCATGCTGAGTTTAATGGTGGTACTGTCTGCATATTATTTGTTTACGGAGGACTCAAGCCCGGCAAATCCGCCTGTGGCAAACAGCGAGCAGGTGAGTAAGGTTAAACAGGATGCTGCCCAGGAAGCAACGACAAAGGCTGAAGAACAAATGAATGAGCTGAAAGTAAATGAAGTGGTAACAAATGGAGAAGTAACTGACGGAACAGCAGATACTTCCACAAAGGACACAGCTTCTACAACTGATCCAGCAACTGAACCATCCAAAGGTGATAAAGACACAGCGGCCGCCCCTGCTACTGAATCGAATGCATCCGATCAAAACACAACTGCAGCTAAGACAGACACGACAGCTAAAAGTGATGACAAAGCAGCTTCTAGCACTAAAACCGACAAGCAGGTACTTGATCAAGTGGCAAGCGAACAAGCAGCCCAACCAACAGCGGCAGCTGTAATTGACAACTATTTGCTGGAGCGGGATGTGGAAAATCAAAAGAAAAATGACGAGCTGACTACAGCAATGAATGATAGTACACCTCAGAAAGCTGCAGAGGCGCAAAAAGAATTACATGTACTTGAAGACAAACAGGCCAAAATTACCGGCATCGAGGAAGAGCTACAGCAGCAGTTCGCCAATGCGGTAGTCCGCGAGGAAGATGCTGATAAATACAAAGTAGTGGTTCTGAGTGAAAAATTGGATGCTAAGCAAGCGGTAACGATTGTCGATAAAGTCATGAAGGAATTAAACGTTACGCAGGACAAGATCAGTGTCCAGTATGTTACACAATAAGACAAAAAACGCGAAAAAGCCCGGATTTCTGCATAATCCCGGGCTCTTTCTATTTTTAATGATTGTGATATAATACATAAAGCTGTTTCAAAAATGTTATCAGCAACCGGCAAAATGCTGAAGGAGTGATTAATAGAGATGTTTAAATTAAGCGAGATTAAGGAATTGATCAAGCTGGTGGATGAAACGTCTGTGCATGAGCTTGAAATTGAAAATGAAGGAACTCGCCTCATGATCCGTAAACCGGGCAAAAGCGAGATCGTTACGGTACAGGCTCCTGTAACAGCACCTGCTTATACAGTGGCGCCACAAGCTGCAATTCCGAATCCACAAGTACAGTCCGATGTTGGACATGCAACTGCTGGGGAACCGAAGGAATATGCAAGCAATCTACATAAAATCGTATCTCCGATGGTAGGCACTTTCTATAGTTCTTCATCCCCGGATACGGCCCCGTATGTGAGTATCGGCAGTAAAGTAGGCGATAAAACAACGGTATGTATCATTGAAGCGATGAAGTTGATGAACGAGTTGGAAGCTGAAGTGAAGGGCGAAATTGTGGAAATTTTGGCCGAAAACGGACAGTTGGTTGAGTATGGCCAGCCATTGTTCCTTGTGAAACCGGAGTAAGAAGCTTGTTTGTCCCCTTTTTTGAGGGTTCGGCAAGACTGCTCCCAGGGAGGATAAAGTCATGACATTTCAAAAAGTATTAATCGCGAACCGTGGAGAAATTGCAGTTCGTATCATTCGCGCTTGCCGCGAAATGAATATTTCGACAGTTGCCGTATATTCGGAAGCTGACAAGGATTCGTTGCATGTGCGTCTCGCAGATGAGGCTTACTGCATCGGACCGACGTTGTCTAAGGACAGCTACCTTAATTTTACAAACCTGATGAGTGTTGCTACATTGACTGAATGTGATGCCATTCATCCAGGTTACGGTTTTTTGGCGGAAAATGCAGACTTCGCTGAAATTTGCGAATCGTGCAATATTACGTTTATTGGACCTTCTCCTGAAGCAATTAACAAAATGGGAGATAAGGCTGTAGCCAAGCAGACCATGAAGGATGCTGGGGTTCCGGTAATTCCAGGTTCAGATGGACTGGTTGAGGATGTGCAGGATGCAATCAGCATCGCACGTGATATCGGATATCCGGTCATTATCAAGGCCACGGCAGGTGGTGGCGGTAAAGGTATTCGTATCGCCGAAGATGAGGATAACCTAATCCAGCAGATCACGACTGCTCAGCAGGAAGCGCAAAAGGCCTTTGGCAATGCGGGTGTGTACCTGGAAAAATATTTGACAGGTATGAAACACGTGGAAATACAGATCATAGCGGACAAGCATGGTAATGTTGCCTATTTGGGCGAACGGGACTGCTCTGTGCAGCGTCGTCGTCAGAAGTTGTTGGAGGAAGCGCCATGTCCGGTACTATCACAGGATGTTCGTGAAGAGATGGGACAGGCAGCTGTTCGTGCAGCTTTGGCCGTTCAATATTCTGGCGCAGGAACGCTCGAATTTTTGCTTGGCCCGGACAATAAATTCTATTTCATGGAAATGAACACACGTATTCAGGTGGAACATCCAGTAACAGAAATGATTACTGGTGTAGACCTGATTAAAGAAATGATTTCGGTCGCTGAAGGACATCCGCTTTCCTTTACGCAGGAAGAAGTCACGATTAATGGCTGGGCAATAGAATGCCGTATTAACGCTGAGGACCCGGATCGTAATTTTATGCCTGCACCGGGTAAAATCGGATTTTATCTGCCTCCAGGCGGGCCTGGAGTGCGGGTAGACAGCGCTGTTTATCCAGGTTATAGCATTCCTCCTTATTATGACTCTATGATTGCCAAGCTGATTGTATGGGCACCTACACGGCAGGAGGCGATTGCCAAAATGAAGCGGGCTTTAGCTGAGTTTGCTATTGAGGGCATACCCACAACGATTTCTTTTCACCAGCGCTTGCTAGAGCATCCGACCTTTATTGAAGGCGATTTTGATATTAAATTTTTGGAGGAAAACGAAGTTTAATCGGTATATTTCCTCAGTTTGTCATAATGAACGCCAAATGATATAGTATGGATAATAAGTGAGCATGTCTGCTTTGATATCCAAAGCTGGAATGAAACTTATTTTGACCGAAAGGTGTTGAAGGTATGAGCACAGTGCCAACCGAATTCGAACGTACAGAAATTGGGGAGATTCAAATTGCCCCAGAAGTGATTGAAGTCATTGCCGGACTGGCTACCGTTGAGGTACCGGGCGTAGCGGGAATGAGTGGCGGGTTTGCTGGCGGATTTGCCGAACTGCTAGGCCGCAAAAATTTATCTAAAGGTGTAAAGGTGGAAGTCGGACAGCGTGAAGCTGCTGTAGACGTCTCCGTCATTATTGAGTATGGTAACCGTCTGCCTGAGGTGGCTGCTGCTATTCAGCATAATGTTAAGCGTTCCATTGAAAACATGACAGGTCTTAACGTGGTAGAAGTGAACGTGCAAATTCATGATGTTCAATTCAAAAATGCTGAAAAAGTAGAAGAGCCGGAAGTGCTGGGCGCCGGACGGGTTAAATAGAGCGATACTTTGTACAAACCCCCGACCCTTATGGGTCGAGGGTTTACTCTAATTTAAGGAGGCTGTGCGTTTCGTGGCTAAAGTTATGGACAGACTTCTGCTGTTTTTGTACAGCTTAAGTATCGGAATTATCTCCATTCTCGCCATCCTCCTCCTGAGTGGGGCCATTCCGTATGTTTTAAGTATTGAGGATGAGCGAGTGGTGTGGTTTACCAGCTTGATTATTGCAGGTGTTCTGTTGTTATTGAGTCTTCGGGTTTTTTATATCTCTATTCGACGGAACCAAACCGTACAGCATTCTATTGATCAGCGAACCGAATACGGTGATATTCAGATTTCGGTGGATACCATCGAAAACCTGTGCCTCAAAGCGGCTTCCCGATTTCGCGGGATGCAGGATCTGAAAGCACGCGTTCGTGTGTTGGAATCGGGACTTGATATTACGATTCGGGCGATTGTTGACGGGGAAAGCTCCATTCCGGTGTTAACCTCCGAGGTACAAAAGGGGGTACACGACCATGTGGAAGAGATTACAGGAATTCCAGTATCCAATGTGTCGGTGTACATCGCCAATGTTTCTCAGTCACCAAGCTTTAAGAGTCGTGTGGAATAGAGGTGATTTTCCCTGATGCCCTGGAAAGAAATATGGGGAAGTTACAAGGGCCGGATCATGGGGATCACGGCCGGTATTTTTTTCGGTTTTATTTATTTGTGGGCAGGCTTTTGGAATATGTTGTTCTTTGCATTGATGGTGTTCATCGGATATACGCTAGGAAGACGTAGCGATTCAGCGCTTGGTTCATTCCTCCCTTGGAAAGAATGGAGCGAGTGGTTGTCGCAACGTTGGCGTCCTTTTAAATGAACCCTGTGATACGTGTTCTCCAAAATACAGCTGTAGCTATTTGCGCCCAACGGTTTTGGAGGATGCGTTCACAGGTTTTTTTGTGGAAATTGGTTAGAATGAAAAATAGATATAGGCAAGCGTAGGAGGCAGGGCATGAAAAGACGTCTGGCGAGGGAATTAGCGGTACAGAGTATGTACCATATGGAAATGAATGAAGTGGAAGCAGCGGCAGCTGTGGACATGCTGCTTCAGGAAGCGGCTGAGGAAAATGAAGCCGAAGTCGTAATTAAAAACGCGGCAGTGTTAAGAGCATACGTTTTGGAACATGTGCATGGCACATGGGAACACAAAGAAGCCATTGACGGGTTGTTGGCGGATTACCTGAAAGGCTGGCAGATTAGCCGACTTTCACGTGTGGATCGTCAAATTTTGAGGCTTGCGGTATATGAAATGATTTTCCGCGAGGATGTTCCAGCCAAGGTAGCAGTCAATGAAGCCATTGAGTTGTCGAAACACTTTGGCACCGAGGAATCGGGTAAATTTGTTAATGGTGTGCTGGGACGAGTTATACAAGAGCTGGAGCAATTGAAAGCACGTTTCTAATTAGAGACTACTGAATCAGGTTGGGGAGTGGTTAAACATGTCAACACCGATCATTGATGGTAAACAAATCTCTCAGGATATTCGGGCAAGCATTCAGCAAGAGGTCATTCGATTGAAAGAACACGACTTTCAACCCGGACTGGCTGTTGTACTGGTAGGCGAAGATCCTGCTTCTCAAGTGTATGTTAAAAATAAGGAAAAGGCGTGTCATGATCTCGGCTACTACTCAGAGGTTCATCGATTGGCGGCAGATACTTCGCAGGAAGCATTACTCAAGCTGGTGGATAAGCTGAATCATCAAAGTAATATCCATGGGATACTGGTGCAACTGCCGTTGCCAAAGCATATTCAGGAAAAAGCTGTTATTGATGCGATTGCAGTGGAAAAAGATGTTGACGGATTTCATCCGGTAAACGTAGGGAACCTGGTCATCGGCGATGATAGTCTATTGCCTTGTACTCCCGCTGGAGTCATTGAGTTAATCAAGCGCGCTGGAGTGGAAATAGCTGGTAAACATGCAGTGGTTATTGGTCGTAGTAATATCGTGGGCAAGCCGGTCTCTTTATTGCTGCAGCGTGAAAATGCTACGGTTACGATGTGTCACTCTCGTACAGCGAATATTGCCGAGCTCAGTAAACAAGCGGATATTTTGGTCGTTGCCATCGGTAAAGCCAATTTTATTGATGCTTCGTATGTAAAGCCGGGTGCAGTAGTTATCGATGTGGGAATGAACCGTCTGGAGAACGGAAAGTTGGCGGGTGACGTTGATTTTGAGAGCGTAAAGCAAGTGTCTGGTCCGATTACGCCTGTTCCCGGCGGAGTAGGCCCAATGACGATTACAATGCTGATGCAAAATACGCTCGTAGCGGCCAAGCGGTCGCACGGTTTGGCATAAAGGCAGCTGCCGGTGGCTGAACAACAACGTATTTATTCTATAAAGGACCTGAATCGCTATATCCGGATGAAACTGGAATCCGATCAGGTGCTGTCTGATGTATGGATACGCGGGGAAATATCTAACTTTACGCATCATTCGAGTGGTCACATGTACTTTACGCTCAAGGATGAGGGGAGCCGGATACGTTCGATTATGTTTGCGACCCATAATAGACGGCTCCCTTTCGTACCGAAAGAAGGTACGCGTGTTATCGCCCGGGGAAACGTATCTGTGTATGAACGGGATGGACAATATCAATTTTATGCGACTCAAATGCAGCCTGACGGTATAGGCAGCCTTTATCTGGCTTATGAACAACTCAAACAAAAGCTTGATGCAGAAGGGCTGTTTGATACCACTCGCAAACGGAATCTACCTGCCCACCCGGCAACCATTGGCGTAATTACGTCACCGACCGGAGCGGCTGTGCGTGATATTATCACCACACTTCAACGGCGATACCCGCAGGCTGGAATCGTGTTATATCCAGTTCTTGTGCAAGGAAAAGGTGCTGCCCCCTCGATCGTTAAGGCGATTGAAGCCATGAATCGTATGCAGGAGGTTCAGGTGATGATTGTCGGACGGGGCGGTGGCTCCTTAGAGGAGTTGTGGGCGTTTAATGAGGAAGTGGTTGCGCGTGCCATTTACGCATCGGTCATTCCTGTGATTTCGGCAGTTGGACACGAAACGGATTTTACCATAGCCGATTTTGTGGCTGACTTGCGCGCAGCGACGCCGACCGCAGCAGCTGAGCTGGCTGTGCCTCACCAGGGAGAGCTTCGGGATCAGCTGCTTCAGCGGGAGCAGCGGTTACGCAATGCCCTTAGGCAGCGGCTGGAAGCCAGTCGTGAACGCTTGATGAGGCTTCGGCGTTCGCCAGTGCTGTTGCATCCGCGCCGCTACATGCTCCAGCATGCAGAGCGGATGGACATGCTGCATCAGCGTCTGCTCCGCGCAGCGGCTAACCGTTCACATTTAAACGCAGAGAAAAACGCGCGTATGCGTCAGGTACTAGAGCGTTTTAATCCGCGTGAACAAATTCGTTCGGCGCGCAAGCAGACGGATATGGCACAACGTCAGCTGGAGTCTGCGATGCGTGCGATCACAAAAACGGGACGACAGCAGCTGCATACCGGGATCCGTCAGCTGGACGCGCTGAGTCCGCTCAAAGTCATGGCCCGAGGCTACAGCTTGGTATACGATGAGCAGGAGAAACGGCTAATCAAGTCGCTCAAAGATGTACAACCGGGAGATTCCATCAAGATAAAAGTGAGTGACGGGCAGTTAGACTGTCAAGTATGGGGAATGAAGGAGGACGCGAAGCACGGTGGCGAATGAAGCGGAATTGAATTTTGAAGCGGCCATGGCTGCTCTTGAAGAAATTGTCGGACAACTGGAGCATGGAGACGTTCCTCTGGAGCAAGCCATTGATTTGTTCCAGCGGGGGATGAAGCTGTCTCAGCTTTGCAGTCAGAAGCTGGAACAGGTCGAACGAAAAATTGAAATGATCGTGGAAGAGGATGGAGATTTGCGCAAGAAGCCTTTCGGCGGCGGATTGGATGAAAACGGCGGTGAAGGGCTTGAATAGACTGTCGTTCAAGGAATATTTGACTGTGACGGCGGATGCAGTTTCGTCTGCATTGACCGAGCAGTTTCCGGCGCATTGGGACATTCCAGATGTTCTTCGAGAATCTATGAACTATTCACTGACCGCAGGCGGAAAACGGCTGCGGCCTCTGCTTGTGATCGCCGCTGCGGAAGCATTTGGTGGAAGCAGGGAAGCAGCGTTGCCAGTAGCATGTGCGGTAGAAATGGTACATACGTATTCCCTCATTCACGACGACTTGCCGGCGATGGATGATGATGATTATCGGCGAGGAAAGCTGACGAATCATAAGGTATACGGCGAGGCAGTTGCTGTTCTTGCGGGCGATGCTTTGCTGACCCATGCGTTTTATAGCATCGTGCAGGCGGGGCGTCGTCACGGGGTTTCTTCCGATGCGCTATTGTCCATAGTAGAGGATTTATCGGAAATGAGCGGTGCCAGAGGCATGGTAGGTGGACAGGTCGCAGATATGTCAGGCGAGCAGGGAATGACAGGGATCGAGGAACTGGAATATATCCACCTTCACAAAACGGCTGATTTGATCATTTTCTCACTCTTGGCAGGTGGACGGATTGGTGGGGCAGACAAAAGTCAACTAGAGGCGCTTCGCCGTTTTGGACGAGATCTGGGCCTGGCCTTTCAAATTCAGGACGATATATTGGATCTCGTAGGCGATGAAAGCAAAATGGGGAAAAAAACACAGAGTGATGTTGAACAGGAGAAGGTTACCTATCCGTATTTCATCGGTATGGACGCATCTCTACAACAAGTGGAGGAACTCACAGCGTCTGCCAAAAAAGTGATTGCAGAAGGTGGTATTCCCGATTCTTCACGCTTGCTGGAGATAGCGGATTACCTGATGAAGCGTGATCATTAGTAGCGTTAGAACTGGTTTGACTTGTCTGCGTTTAAGCACAGTCCAAAAGTGTGATATAATACTTGTTAACTTTACACACAAACTTGAAGGAAAGCGGGGAGATATGCGTGCTGCTTCCACACATAAAGCAACCAGGCGATCTGAAATCACTGTCGGTTGAGGAGTTGGCTTCTCTAGCCGAGGAAATCAGGAGCTTTTTGATTGAGAAGCTGTCCGTGACTGGGGGGCATCTGGCATCGAATCTGGGAGTGGTTGAGCTCACGATCGCCCTGCATTATTGCTATAACAGTCCAAAGGACAAGATGATTTATGACGTTGGGCACCAAGCCTACGTGCACAAAATATTGACAGGGCGAATGGATCGTTTTGATACACTTCGTCAGCGTGATGGACTTTGTGGTTTTGTAAAAAGAAGTGAGAGCGAGCATGATGTTTGGGAAGCTGGACATAGCAGCACTTCCCTTTCGGCTGCAATGGGGATGGCCCTGGCACGTGATTTGAAGGGCGAGGACAATAAAGTTATTGCAATGATCGGGGACGGTGCGTTGACTGGGGGCATGGCCTTCGAAGCATTAAACCATATTGGTCATGAACGTAAAAATTTAATGGTCATTCTGAATGATAATGAAATGTCCATTGCCCCGAATGTAGGGGCCATGCATAATTATTTGAGCAAAATTCGCTCGGACCGTCACTATTTGCGGGCAAAGGATGAGCTGGAAGTTTTGCTGAAAAAAATACCCGCGATAGGCGGTAAACTTGCGAAATCGGCTGGCCGTGTCAAGGACAGTCTTAAATATATGATGGTGCCAGGTGTGCTGTTTGAGGAGTTGGGACTTACGTATCTTGGCCCGGTGGACGGACATGATTTGTCCAAGCTAATTGAGACTTTTCAGCAGGCTGATAACGTTACTGGCCCTGTATTAGTGCATGTCGTAACCACCAAGGGTAAAGGCTATAAGCCTGCGGAAGCTGATTCGCACAAATGGCACGGCATCAGTCCATACAAAATTGAATCAGGTCAGGTACTCAAAGCTGTAGGCAATCCGATGTATACGGAGATTTTCGGTAGAACGCTGATTGAGCTTGCTGAGCAGGATGAGCGTATCATTGCGGTCACCCCTGCAATGCCTGGTGGATCAGGACTAGTACCTTTTAGTAAAGAGTTTCCTACACGTATGATCGACGTCGGCATTGCTGAGCAGCATGCTGCAACCATGTGTGCAGCGTTAGCAATGGAAGGGATGAAGCCGGTATTTGCGGTGTATTCCACTTTTATGCAGCGTGCATATGACCAAATTGTGCACGATATTTGTCGTCATAATGCCAATGTGATGTTCGCGATTGATCGTGCTGGTTTTGTTGGTGCTGACGGTGAAACTCATCATGGCGTGTTTGATGTAGCATTCTTGCGTCATATCCCGAATCTTGTGCTTATGATGCCAAAGGATGAAAATGAGCTGCGCCATATGATGAAAACAGCACTTGACTACGAAGACGGTCCAATTGCTTATCGTTACCCACGTGTTAATGTGGTTGGTGTGCCGTTGGATAAAGAATTGCGGGCTATTCCCATCGGCAGTTGGGAGCTTCTGCGTAAAGGTGAAGGCTTTGCTGTAATCGCTTCAGGACCGATGCTTCAAGTGGCGACAGAGGCTGCGGAGGCAATGAAACGTGAGGGGATGCAAGTGGGGGTTGTGAATGCTCGCTTCCTTAAGCCTTTGGATGATGAGATGTTGCGTGAGCTGGCCCGCCAGCATACGAAGCTGATCGTATTGGAAGAAGCTTCTGAAGCAGGAAGTTTGGGTAGCGCTGTACTGGAATTTTACGCTAAAGAAGAAATACAAGATGCACAGGTGCGCTTAATGGGGATTCCCGATTTGTTTGTGGAGCACGGCTCCATCAAAGAGCAGCGCGCTGAAGTGGGACTTACCGTTGAGGCTGTGTGCTTAAAGCTGCGTAAGTGGTCCGCTGAGCCAGCATATGGCATGGGGCAATCTGTATAGGATAACTTAAAGTAAACAACATGATATTATAAAAAGTATGACAAGAGCAGCCTGGCTGCCTAAAGGGAGATTAACATGTCTGTTCCGAAGGAACGCATTGATGTATTGCTTGTAGAACAAGGTTTTTTTGAAAGTCGTGAAAAAGCTAAAGCCGCGATCATGGCAGGTCTAGTGTTGGCGGACAGCGAACGGATCGAGAAAGCAGGAATGAAGGTACCACGTTCCAGCGAGCTTAAAGTTAAAGGTTCGGTGCATCCGTATGTAAGCCGTGGAGGGTTGAAGCTCGAAAAAGCCATCCGTCAATTCGAGCTGAACATGAAGGGCAGGACGATGCTGGATATCGGTTCATCAACTGGAGGCTTTACGGATTGTGCGCTTCAGCATGGAGCTGAGTACGTGTATGCCATTGATGTGGGGTATAATCAGCTGGATTGGTCACTTCGTAATGATGAACGTGTATGCGTTATGGAGAAAACGAATTTCAGATATATGACACCTGCGGATTTGAGCGGCCCTGTGCCTAATTTCGCAAGTATTGATGTTTCATTTATTTCGTTACGAATTATTTTGCCGCCGTTGCTTGCATTATTGCATCAACCTGCTGATATTGTAGCTCTAATCAAGCCTCAATTCGAAGCTGGTCGCGAAAAGGTTGGGAAATCTGGCGTGGTTCGAGATCCTGCTACGCATAAAGAAGTGCTGCAGACCATCTTGATGTTTGCACATGAGCTTGGACTAACGTTGCAAGGCTTGGCCTATTCCCCTATTACAGGTGGCGAAGGAAATATTGAATTTTTAGCGCATTGGCGTTTGGATGGGCTCCCAGCCGCAGAATCGCAGTTGGAGAAGATGGATTACAGTCCACTGATTGAACAAACTGTTCAGGAAGCAGGTCAGACTTTTAATAATGGCCCATCGCGTAAGTGACATTCAGGGGTTCTCCATGAGTTCTGTGAACTTAAGAGAACCTCTTTTTGGTGTGAGGGATTGCTTGTAGAACTCACGTTCGCCTATAATGGATGTACAGATGAAAAGGAATTTTACGTCATGTCCTAGAATATGTCCATGAGGTGATCGGTTCATGGACACGCGATACGATACGGTTATCATTACTGTGATCGGGGTGATATTAGGGATATGGGCTTTATATAGCCTGCGTGCCTGGTTAAAGGAGCCGGGACCGCTTGTGCTAAAAACGATACCGATTAACGAGGATTTGAACGAAGGACCTGCTGTGGACCAACTAGAGGAAGCAGGATATGAAGTGGTGGGCGGGAAAATGAAAATACCGCTTGCTTTTGAAGTAAATGGACATACCGTGTATAGCCGTTTGTTTATTGACTACGTAGCTGTACGTAACGGTTCGACATATATGGTCAAAACGTCACGCCGCAAGAAACCTATGGAGTGGAACGGTCCTGATTTAAGGGACAGGCTTATGCCATATTTGCTGCTCTATCCGGGCTGTGCGGGGGTATTGTACGTTGATACGGACGAGAAAAGTATTCGCCTTATTACATTAGTGGAAGACCTCGAAGAAGAGGAATATGAAGGTTAATCCATAGGAGGATTATATGAAGGGTCAACGACATATTAAAATCAGGGAAATTATTTCACAACATGAGATTGAAACGCAGGATGATCTAGTTGAAGCATTGCGTGAGGCTGGTTTCCAGGTCACACAGGCAACTGTATCCCGGGATATCAAAGAACTGCTGCTCATAAAGGTTCCAATGGACGACGGCAGATATAAATATTCGATGCCTTCAGACCAGCGTTACAATCCGACGCAGAAACTGAAACGTACATTGGTTGACAACTTTTTGCATATTGACTACACAACCAATCTGATTGTGATGAAATGCCTGCCAGGAACAGCTAACTCGATTGCTGCTTTGTTAGACAATATTGAATGGTCTGAGGTCATGGGTACGATTAGCGGGGATGACACCATTTTGATTATATGCCGATCGGAAGAAAACAGTGAAACTATCGTGAATCGTCTTATGGGCTACATTTCCTAATTATAAAGGCTACGCATATTAGGCGTTTTAATTTGTACATCATAGAGGTGAAAGAACGATGCTGGTCACTTTGTCTATACGGAATTTGGCAGTCGTAGAGACTGTCGATGTTCATTTTTATAAAGGATTTCATGTATTGAGCGGGGAAACTGGTGCTGGTAAATCCATTATTATCGACGCACTTGGGCTGATTGCGGGTGGCAGGGGCTCTGCTGACCTTGTGCGTTACGGTTGTGATAAAGCAGAAATGGAAGCCTTGTTTGAATTGCCGATCAAACATCCCGTTTGGAATACGTTGGAGGAACAAGGGATTAAGGCCAATCCAGAGGAACATTTGCTAATTCGTCGAGAACTTACGGTTCAAGGGAAAAGTTCATCTCGAATTAACGGTCAGATGGTTAATTTAACGATGCTGCGTGAGGTAGGTGAGCAACTCGTTAATATGCACGGGCAGCATGAGCATCAAAGCTTGCTGCGTGCTGATCGCCATCTGGCGCTGCTGGATACGTTCGGTGATTCAGTCATCGGTCCAGTCAAAGCGCTTTACAGGGAGCGCTACAATGCTTTTGTCAAAGCGGAAAAAGAAGTAAGGGAATTGCAAAGCTCCAGTCAAAAGGCTTATCAGCTATTGGACATGTATCGTTTCCAATTGGAAGAGATCGCTGCGGCAGAGTTAAAATTGGGTGAAGATGAATTATTGGCAGAGGAACGGGTCAAGCTATCCCATAGTGAGAAAATGATGGATGGAATATCAGGAGCATATGAGCTGTTAAGTGGCAGAGGCGGGCTGGATACGATCAATAACGTGTTGTCCAGATTAAATGATGTTCAGAGCTATGATAGTAAAAGTCTTCAGCCCATTGCGGAGCAGATTCAGTCTGCTTTCTATCAGTTGGAGGATGCAGCGTTTCAATTACGTTCTTATCGTGAAGATATTGAATTTAATCCAGGCAAGCTGCATGAGGTGGAGCAACGTTTGAATCAAATTACCGGACTACAGCGAAAATATGGTGATAGTATAGAACAGATTTTGGAATACTATAGCCGTATTGAGCAGGAAACCGATCTGTTGGAAAATAAAGATGAGCGGCTGGAGCAGCTCATTGCAAAGCGGGGTGAGTTGCTTTCGGATTTACTGGAGATTGCTGAAGAGCTTACAGAGGCGCGTGAAATTTGTGCCGAAGAGCTTGCAGAGCAAGTAGAGCAGGAATTAAAAGATCTTCAAATGGAAAGAACGTCACTCAAGGTACGCATTGATCCAATTGAAGATCCACGGGGATATGAATATAAGGGTCTAAAGGTACGACCTACCAAGCAAGGGATAGATAATGCGGAATTTCTGATTTCGCCCAATCCAGGTGAGCCACTTCGCCCACTCGGTAAAATCGCTTCTGGTGGTGAGTTATCACGTATTATGTTGGCAATGAAAAGTATTTTTGCGCGTCATGATCAAATACCGGTGCTCATTTTTGACGAGGTGGATACCGGGGTAAGTGGTCGTGCAGCTCAGTCTATAGCCGAGAAGCTGTATCGTTTGTCTTCCGTTTGTCAGGTGTTTTCCATTACTCATTTGCCGCAGGTGGCGTGTATGGCAGATCATCAGTACCTGATTGAAAAAAATGTGCATGACGGACGAACCATGACTCAAATTGAGGGACTGACGGAAGAAGGTCGTGTCAAAGAATTGGCACGGATGCTGGGCGGCGTAGAAATTACCGAAAAAACATTGCATCACGCACAGGAAATGCTTAATTTGGCGGAAGGAAAGAAAGCCTGAAAAGAGCGGCTGGCGTAATGATTAACAGTTATAAAAGCCTGGGGGCAAGGTTACCTTATAGGTACGCAATTGGCGACCACCTTTACTCGTCAAGCGAAAGAAGCAAAGGGAGCGTGACAGCCATTGAATTTTTTCTCCAGGATCAAATTGCTCGGTCTTTTGCTTGTTTTTCTTATGTGTTCTCTCGGTAACGCTCAGCATGTGCAAGCAGCGCTGCCTCTACAAGCTTCTTTGGATTTGTTCGGCTCTAAAAGCATGAAAACAACCCAGGAAAGCGTGGTTCCCGATTTGAAAGTATACCCAGGGGGCCAGACGATCGGGGTCAAAGTAAAATCTTCAGGAGTGCTTGTCGTTGGTCACCATATCATTCAGGAAAGCAATGATCGTAAGGTTTCACCTGGTGAGACAGCTGGTATTCGCCTAGGGGACCGGATTACACACATGAATGGCAAACCCCTCAATAGTCTTGCCAGGGTAGCGGAAGCCGTGGACGAGGCAGGTAAAAACAAAAAGCCGCTTGACATTACGCTTTGTCGAGGCGAGCAGACGATCTCCACCAAGTTAACCCCAGCATATGATCAAGATGATAAAGCGTGGCGACTCGGGTTATATATTAGAGACTCGGCTGCAGGTGTAGGCACATTAACGTTTTATGCGCCAGATCAGGGGGTTTACGGGGCCTTGGGTCATGTAATTACGGATATGAATACTCAAACGCCTATTGTCGTGGGTAGCGGAGAGATTGTACAATCCAATGTGACGTCAATTGCGAAGAGCCAAAGTGGAGAACCAGGAGAAAAGCGTGCTCATTTTCTCAAAGATCATCGGATATTAGGAAATATTGAACGAAATACAAGCTTCGGTATATTTGGGAAAATGTCAGATGAGCCGCAAAATGGATTGTATTCGACGCCTATTCCGGTGGGACTTGCGAATGAAGTAAAAGAAGGACCAGCAGAAATTTTGACTGTACTGGAAGGTCAACAAATTCAGCGTTTTCAGGCAGAAATTGTACACATCTCTCAGCAGGATAAGCCGGCAACCAAAGGGCTTGTGATTCGGGTTGTAGATCCAAAGCTATTAGATAAGACCGGCGGAATTGTGCAAGGAATGAGTGGGAGTCCGATAATCCAAAATGGTAAGCTGATTGGAGCTGTAACACATGTATTTGTTAATGATCCTAAATCAGGTTACGGATGTTTTATCGAATGGATGTTGCGTGACGCAGGAATCATGCATAATAAACTGAGCTTGAAGTCATCCTCTAATCTTAAGGCGAGCTAGTGGCCTTAAGATTTTTTTGTCGAAAAGGAGAGGAATAACTCAGATTTGCAAGATAAAAATTCAATTATAATTGAATTTATAAAAAAAATAAATAAAAATAATTTTCGACAGAAGGAATTCATAATTCGATGTCGAAATCATATACTCCGACAAGAAATATTTATTTAATGCAAACAGATGTCCCAATGGAATAACACTCACTAAGGAGGAAGTACATTGCAAAAAATTGAGGTATTGTTGGCTGATGACAACCGGGAATTTACGAATTTGCTTGCTGAATATATTTCCGATCAGGAGGATATGGAAGTTACAGGAATCGCCTTCAACGGTGAAGAAGTACTCCAACGCATCGCAGAATCCCGCAACATACCTGATGTACTTATTTTAGATATTATTATGCCTCATCTGGATGGTCTCGGTGTATTGGAGCGTTTGAGAGAAATGAACCTAACTCCACAACCGAAAATCATTATGCTGACTGCATTCGGTCAAGAAAATATTACACAGAGGGCCGTTCAACTCGGGGCATCTTATTATATTTTGAAGCCGTTTGACATGGAAGTGCTTGCTAACCGTATACGCCAATTGGTAGGACCGCAATTAGTCAGCAACAGCCCGGTAACCGTTTCATCCATGCGGTCCAACGTTGTGCCTATGGGTAAGACGAAAAACCTGGATGCCAGCATCACGGCTATCATTCATGAGATTGGCGTACCAGCTCACATCAAGGGCTATCAATATCTACGTGAAGCCATTACCATGGTGTACAATAATATTGAAATTTTGGGAGCCATCACTAAAACTCTATATCCGGCAATTGCCGAAAAGTTCAAAACGACGGCATCCCGTGTAGAACGCGCCATTCGTCATGCTATTGAGGTAGCATGGACCCGTGGAAATATCGACAGCATCTCTCACCTGTTCGGTTACACTATTAATATCAGCAAGTCAAAACCAACCAATTCAGAATTTATAGCGATGGTGGCAGATAAGCTGCGGATCGAGAATAAGGTGTCCTGAAAGGATCAGGATGATTAATGGATTCCGACTTTGACATTTGTCAGCGTTAGAATGAAGGGATGGTTAATAATGTCCCAAACAACCGTCCTTATACGAATAAACTTTTGAATTGTAAAACCAGCAAATACCGCTTGTTTATTGGTTCATCCAGACCGATAAATAAGCGGTATTTTTTTACGAACAATTTTGAATTTTAACCTAACAATCTATTTGCCTCTACCTGTACTGCTGTCTGCTACCCTTAAACAAAGTCTCTAACACTAAGGAGGGCTTTAATTCTAGTGAATATACGCTTTCCATATAGGGAGAAGGGGGCAAAGAAGTTTAGCGACTAATATCATTCTTGATTGGTATGTCTGATTAGAAATATAATAAAAGCAAACTTTCAAATGAGGTGAATCGGATGTCTTTCCGTATTGTTCGAAGTATTTAGTTTCCGGGCTGGAAAAAACGCGTACCAGCTGTTAAGGGGTAAGTCTACCCTGTTGACTACAAAACTAAAATTTCGAATAATTTCGGTTTGCCATTCTGTAGTTGATTATCTTATTTGAAGGTGGATAAAAATGAAATCAATTGAATATAAAGAGTTTTATGATAAGGTTGGAAAAACCAACGGATGGAATTTCAGTAATGTGAAATGTAGCTCTGAAGGAGTAAAATGGGACTTCTACAATGAAGTATCAAAGACGTGCGAGAAGTCGGACATATTGCTTGATATCGGCACGGGTGGTGGGGAAGCTATTTTAGCAATAGCGAATTCTGCATTACTTTTAGTCGGGATTGACCAATCTACTGGAATGATTGAAACGGCAACAAAGAATTCTACTGAAGCAGACATAGCGAATGTTCGTTTTCTTCAGATGGATGCTGAAAATCTGAATTTCCCCAAGGAATTCTTTAATGTAGTCTCTTCTCGACATTCGTGTTTCTGTGCAAAAGAAATAGTTAAGGTGTTAGTTAAGGGTGGTATATTTTTAACACAACAAGTAAGCGAAAATGACAAATTAAACATTAAAGAAGCGTTTGGAAGAGGGCAGGCATTGGGTACTAAGAAGGATTCATTGAAAACTCAATGTATTACAGAACTAAATGAAGCAGGCTTTAACGACATTCAGTCATTCGAATTTAGTGCAACTGAATATTATCAGACTCCTGCAGACTTAGTTTTTCTTTTGAAACACACTCCTATTATTCCTGACTTTGGACAAAAACAAAATGATTTTGAAATACTCCAACAATTCATTCTGGAAAATCAAACTCCAAAAGGAATTAAGACAAATGCAGAGCGATTTATGATTGTGGCTAGGAAGTAAAACATAAAGGGATACCCGCTTTGGGGTATCTCTTTTTTGCTTGCAATGCTTCAAAGGATGAATTAGATGGGTGAAAAATAATACTCTCACGTGGTTTATAAAATAAGCCTCAATCAGTTCTATAACTGTCACCGAGAAAAAATTCCCTTTTGTAAACAGTTCTGAAATTCTCTTTAATTTTGATATAAACAATGTGTCGATTCTTGTCGATATAATATCTATTATATAGAGAACTAAGGAGCGAATATATGAAATTTAACATTCGAACAAAATTGTTATTGGGTTTCCTTGCGG
Organism: Paenibacillus sp. TSM33; assembly: GCF_056099025.1. Taxonomy (NCBI): domain Bacteria; kingdom Bacillati; phylum Bacillota; class Bacilli; order Caryophanales; family Paenibacillaceae; genus Paenibacillus; species Paenibacillus sp. TSM33. The sequence goes on along the minus strand of NZ_JBLZXB010000017.1, from coordinate 596,400 downwards.
TAATAATCCTGTTGGTTGTGATTAGTGCGGTATCGATCTCAAGAATGAAAAAGTTAGGCGATACTTCAATGGAAATTGATAGCCATTGGATGCCAAGTGTGACCATCCTTGGAACACTAAATGGCGATGTATCTGATGTAGAGCGGCTTTCATTAAATATTATTGTAGAACGTGACCCGGAGGAAATGGAGAAGGTTCAGGTCGAATATGATAAGGTTTTAAAAAAAGTTGAAGAAGGCCGAAAAACTTACGAAAAATTAATTTCTACCCCTAAGGAACGTGAAATGTATGAAAAATTCTCCAAAACGTATACAGAGTATTTGGATAAGTTGCCAGAAGTGATTGCAGCCGGGAGAGCTAATGATTACACTCAGTCAAGCATCCTTCACCAGGAATCCTATAAGTTATGGTATAGTTCAAACGATATGATCGGTCAGCTTATTAAGTTGAATGCAGATGGATCAAAACTGACTACAAAAGAAGCTGTTGATAACTTTATTTCAGGTAGACAATTAGTAATTGTTTTGAGCATTGCAGCTGTTATACTAGCATTGATCATGGCGATCATTATAGCCCAAATTATTTCTAAGCCTATTTTGCGCATCAGTCGTGCTGCTGAAAGCATTGCGTCCGGTGACCTTACTGGGGAAGCTATTGTCGTGAAGGGCAAGGATGAGATTAGCACGCTGACGCATTCCTTTAATACGATGGTTGAAAACCTTCGTCAACTGATTCAGTCTGTAAGTAATACGACTGAGTTGGTTACCACTTCCTCGGAAGAATTAACGGCCAGCGCAGAGCAAAATAGCCAAGCAACTGCACAAATCACCGAAACAGTGCAAGAAGTAGCTACAGGGACGGGCGATCAAGTAGATATGGTGACCAAGTCATCCCAGGCTATTGAGGAAATGTCCATTGGCGTGGAACAAATTGCAATCCGTGCGCAAAATGTTTTTGCATCAGCTCAGGATGCAGCTCACAAATCAGCTGAAGGCAATCAGTTGATCCAGCAGGCTGTTGTCCAAATGAATAGTGTGAATGACTCTATGAATAGCTTGGCTGATCTTATGGCTGGATTGGGAGAGCGTTCAGATGAAATCGGAAAGATTATTGATGTCATCACCAATATTTCAAGTCAGACCAATCTTCTTGCCCTGAACGCTGCCATTGAAGCAGCCCGCGCAGGAGATCACGGTAGCGGATTTGCTGTAGTTGCAGGTGAAGTGCGTAAGCTGGCTGAACAATCGGCTCATTCTGCTCAACAAATTACGGAGCTGGTGGGATTGATACAGAAGGACACTTCGCATGCTATTGAGGCGGTAGCATCCAATGGGCGAGATGTCATGACAGGTCGGGAAGTCGTGCAAAATGCAGGTGCATCCTTTGAGCTTATTCAGGAAACTGTTAATAAAGTGGCCAGTGAAATTGAAGAGGTCTCTGCTGGATCGGAGCAAATGTCTGCAAGTACCGATGAGATTGTTGGCTTTGTTAAACAAATTTCAGCGATTGCTGAAGAGGCTGCAGCCGGGACACAGCACGTATCTGCCGCGACTCAAGAACAACTGGCATCGATGGAGGAAATTGCTTCCTCTGCAAGAAATCTGTCCCAAATGGCAGAAGACCTACAAGGACAAATTGGTAAATTCAAGGTATAATTCGTATACCGTTTCTATATTTCAGGAGAAAAAGCCGCTCTATTATGAGGGGCTTTTTCCCTATTCATTTTTTAATTAATATATTGCGATTTTACCGTGGAGATATGCGGAGTCTGTAATTGGAAAGATATGATATAATGGTGGGAAATTCTTTGAGTTGGAGTGATATCATGGACAATAAGACTGAACTTAAAGCAAGTGACCTGCGTCAGTTTGCGATAGACAAAATCATAGCTGCACCATTTTTGAATGATTTTAAATATCTGAAAAGCAGAAAAGTTTTGAAAAAAGAAAACAAGGAATTTATATTTGAAATTTGTTTCGGCGCGACCAAATATAGTGCATTAAAAATTTACATTACCGTGGAATCCAAAAGTATAAAAAAGAATTATAGTACAGGAGCTTGTTTTCACAGTGAGTTGATCGCTTTAACTAAGAAATATACGGGCAACAGGGATTACCTTGTGTCCACAGAAGCAGAAAGAGAACGAGTGATCCAAGAGATTGTTGAAGATATCTGCACTTTCGCGTTGCCTTTTTTCAAGCGATTTGAACATGTAGAAACACTAGCAGAACAAGTACATAAGTCAGGCTTTTTACCGCATCGCAAACGCTTTGATAAATTTAATCCGTTGACGAAAAGGTTCATTGATTTTTATTATCAAGGGGAGTAATGTAGCCATCCGGGACATTTTTGTTCCCACCTTTGGAAAGTAGATAAGCATTATGATAAGGAGCACAATGTCCATAGAGTGGATATTATCGTTTTTCAAAAGGATGATGTACAATTTGTAAAAAGGGTCAATATACTCCTCGGCATAACATGTTTTCCCTAACATGATCAATGTCTCGTTAAGAGGCGAGTCGGATGTTGCACTGAAGGGTAGATTTTTACATGGGAAGCAATCGAATGAACAACATAGAGGCTATACAGGGATATATATACAAATGAAATGTTATAGGCTAAGTCATCGTATTGAACGGGCTAGTGGTATTATGCAAAAGATTCTAACGCAAAGGCGGGGATGAGAGCATGTGGAATAGTCTGACTTGGGTGATCGTCGGCGTGTTGTTAGTGGCGTTGGGTTGGATTGTTATGGCATGGCGTGGACGTAGCAGCAATAAACAAGTGAATGAACATCGGGGTAATAATGTCATTGAATTTCGTCCTCGTAAGCCTGCCCGACAATCCCGCATCGCAAATGAAATGAAGTCAAAAGTGTCTTCTGGGACACGCACGAATACAAAAGCGACAGATATTCAGGCCCAATCTGGATTTGGACTGTCTGACTCAATCCAGAGCACAAGCAAGCAAAAATGCTCCTTTTGTAAAAAAGAAGAAAAATTAACCTTTTATGCTGATGATAATGGTTCGCTGTATGGAGTATGTAAAGAGTGTAAGCATAAGGCGGAAAGACAGGATATGCTGCCACTTTAGTCTATACAAACTATTGAGGACCATCATTAAAGAAATCTTATAATTCATAAAAACTCCCAACCATATGTAAATAATTTGGTTGGGAGTTTTTTGTTAGTATTTTACTATATTTACTACATTGTTAGCGAATTTGCCTGTCAATCAATTCCTCTAGCGCATCAGCTATATGGTCTGGTCCGTAAGATAGCTCTTCCCTGCTTAAGCTCAACCAGGCATGACGCTCATCCATATCAAAAGCTGTCTCCAGCCAACCGGACAAGCCCCTGCCTCTCCGATCTACTTCTACAAGCACATGTACCCCCTCGGGTTCCAACTGCATAATCAGCTCTAGCTCCTCGATATCCCGTGCATACTCCGAGCTAGGCGTAAACTCAAACTCCTGCACAAATGGAACACCGCGTCCAAGCTTGGGGTGACGTTCGCAGGTGGAGGAACGGAATCGGAAGCCTAACAGGTGAACCGCCTCAAACACCGTACTCATATAAGGATGCGGCTCGATTTTAAGTGAATCACGATCGGTCGGGTCCAAAGCCATGCCAATATCCAATGCTGTTTCCAGCCAGACAGGCTGTTTGGCATGAGTAACAGGGGTTTCCAAAGGCAATCTGAAGGAAAAGGGGATTTCAAGCTCCTGTCCTTGCTTTAGATGAAAGCCATCAGATACCTTGATCCGCGCAATGCAGCAGGTGGTGACGTTTTTTTTATCATCGTGCTCTCCGATATATTCAGTCTTGAGCTCAATATCAATTTTGCCGATTTCCTGGTCAATTTTACCGCCCTTGATACGTATGATGCCGCTAAGTTCTTCTCCAGGCACATATACAGTTTGATCCACTAACGTATCGACTTTGGCTGAACCGATTCCTGCACTTGCTAAGATCTTGTTAAAGAAACTCATCATTCCGTCCCCCCGATAATCTTATGGTTATGGTATACACTCGAAAACTAAAACTTGTACAGCTTAACCGGATATACGGGAGAATAGCTTGAACCGTTCCAAAAAAATGCAAGAAAAAAGTAATGGAAAACAATTAGGCGCATGGAGTTGCCGACCCATGTAGCTTACTAATCGCAGTTCACTTTATGGGGAGGTATAAAACATTTACGACAACGAGGTTCATAAGCCTCAGAATCGCCGATCATCACGATAGGTCCTACAGTGGAAGGTTTTCCATTGACCATACGTTGTGTAAATACTGCTTCCGAGCTGCCGCATACAGCGCAGAAGGAAGTCAGCTTCTCGATGTCATCTGCCATAGCGAGCAGACCACCGACATAGCCGAACTCCTTGCCACGGTAATCCAGATTCAGCCCATCGGCAATGACATGCTTTCCGCAATAAGCTAACTCTTGTATGAGCGACATAATATGCCGACTGAAAAACTGGACTTCGTCAAAGGCAACCACATCGGCATCTTTCGTTTCTTGCAAAATACGCTGAACGAGCTCATCCGTAAGTTTTCTTGGAATAGAGATAGCGGGCAGCCGATATCCGATCCGGCTTACAATTTCGTCCTCGGCATAACGGTTATCTTCAGCTGGTTTGTAAGCGACCACCTTGCGATGCCCGTATTGGATTAGTTTCTGACAACGGCGAATCAATTCGCCGGATTTTTCGCTGAACATGGGGCCTGTAATAATCGTAATTCGTCCTGTAGGCAAAGCGAATTCCCCTCTCTTAACATGTACATAACGGTGTAAATCTTCATCTCCGAAAGAAAACGCCATTATAGATTACCATAACGAGCCACATACAGACTAGAGAAAATATATTGTTTTTCGACATGTTTTTGTATGTCTATTCTTAAAACGTAAATGTGGTCGTCATTGCTCTGCCGCCGCGGGCATGATATGGTGAAGCATAGTGGAATGAAGGGAAGAGTGGAAGGCATGGATGAAAAAAACACGGATTATAGTGCCAAAAAAAGAGCATTACTGGAACAAGGACTGATTAGCCCGCAAGCTCTGGAGCTAATCATTGAGCTGGAGACAGAGCTTGATCTTCTGAGCAAGCAAAATGAATCGTTTCGCAAGGCGCTGCGGGCCAAATCGCTACAAACTCCAAGGATGTCTACCAAATTACGAGATGCGCTGTATGAATGATATGGAGGGATATCTAGATTAGGTAGATGATTTGCAGCCTATGCCTAAACGCTATATTTTGTACAGTGAAATAAAGAGAGTACAATAAGCTATATATAATCAATGTTAATGGAGGAGAAACATGACTATACATTGTGATGTCGCTATTTTGGGTGGAGGAACCGGAGGGTATGTAGCAGCTATTCGCGCAGCCCAGCTCGGCAAGGAAGTGGTGATCATCGAAAAGGACAAGCTTGGCGGAACCTGTCTGCACAGAGGTTGTATTCCGAGCAAGGCTCTGCTGCGCAGTGCGGAAGTATATGCAACGATTAAAGAAAGTGCACAATATGGTATCGAGACATCGGGAGCACAGCTTGTATTTCCCAAGGTTCAGGAACGTAAGGAAGCCGTTGTGGAGCAGCTACACCAAGGCGTTCAATTTTTGATGCGTAAAAATGAAATTATGGTGCTAAGCGGTAAGGGACGCGTGATTGGACCGTCTATATTTTCTCCTAAAAGCGGCGCAGTGGCTGTGGAACTAGAAGATGGTGAGATGGAGACGATTGTTCCTGCACATCTCATTATTGCAACAGGATCACGCCCGCGTGTGCTGCCCGGACTGGAGCCAGATGGCGAATTTATTCTGAGCAGTGACGAAGCGTTGATGATGGAGAAGCTGCCAGCATCCCTGATTATCGTGGGTGGTGGTGTCATTGGCGTGGAATGGGCTTCCATGCTGAATGATTTTGGCGTGGAGGTTACGGTGGTTGAGGCCGCGAATCGACTTATTCCTACGGAAGATGAGGACGTTTCGCGTGAAATGCAACGTTTGTTAACCAAGCGTGGTGTCAAGGTGCTGACAGGGGCACAAGTGTTGGCTGAAACCTACGGCAAGGATGAGGAAGGCGTACAGATTGACGTGCAAAAAGGAGAAGAAACCGAAACCCTCAGTGCTTCCAAACTGCTCATTTCTGTAGGTCGTCAGGCGAATGTGGAAAATATCGGTCTGGAAAATACAGATATCCGCGTGGAGCGTGGTTTTATCTCGGTTAATGAGCATTTGCAGACGAATGAGCCACATATTTACGCCATCGGGGATTGCATCGGCGGCTTACAGCTGGCGCATGCGGCAAGCCATGAAGGTTTGCAAGCAATTCATCATTTGGCGGGCGAAGAGTTTCACAGCGTACCCAACTATATGATTCCGCGGTGTATTTACACACGTCCTGAAGCCGCAAGCGTCGGCTTGACGGAGCAAGAAGCCCGTGAACGTGGACACCAGGTGAAAACAGGGAAGTTCCCTTTCCAAGCGATCGGAAAATCGTTAGTATACGGTAGTCGGGACGGCTTCGTTAAAGTGGTGGCGGACCAGAAAACCAATGATATTCTCGGTGTACATATGATCGGTACACATGTAACGGATCTGATCAGCGAGGCCGCTCTTGCGCAATTGCTGGATGCTACGCCGTGGGAAGTCGGACAGCTTATTCATCCGCATCCAACGTTGTCAGAGATTTTGGGAGAAGCGATGCTGGCCGTTGATGGACAAGCGATAGGCATATAAACGTTTCAAATAAATCGGTACTTTTCTTTTTGGGGCGAAAAGGATTATAATGAGGTTAGTCAGAGTTTAGTACCAGGTTTTAAGACAAGATGGTACTAGGTACTGAAAGTAGGATGTTTGACATTTAAGGAGGTGCCTCAATGAGTTCTAAAGGCGCTGTAGACGCTGGCTTCAGACATGAACAGCTGGGACTTACTCACGGACAAGTAATTGATATGTACAGATATATGTTGCTCGCAAGAAGATTTGACGAGCGCAACATGCTCCTGCAACGGGCAGGAAAAATTAACTTCCACGTTTCCGGTATTGGGCAGGAGGCGGCACAAGTAGGTGCAGCTTTCGCTTTAGACCGGGAAAAGGACTATTTCCTTCCCTATTACCGGGATTACGGATTCGTGCTTGCAGTCGGCATGACACCGCGCGAATTGATGTTGTCGGCATTTGCCAAGGCAGATGACCCCAATAGTGGAGGTCGCCAGATGCCGGGGCATTTTGGTAGTAAACGACTGCGGATTGTGACAGGCTCCAGCCCAGTGACCACACAGGTACCGCATGCAGTGGGTGTGGCGCTGGCTGCCAAAATGCAGAAAAAGGATTTTGTATCGTTTGTTACGTTTGGGGAAGGTTCCAGTAATCAGGGAGATTTCCACGAAGGCTGTAACTTTGCGGGTGTACAGAAGCTGCCAGTCATCATAATGTGCGAGAATAATCAATATGCGATTTCGGTTCCCATTCATAAGCAGTTGGCAGGCAAGGTAAGCGACCGAGCATTGGGTTACGGATTCCCTGGTATTCGTGTCGATGGTAATGATGCGCTAGCCGTATATGCCGCGGTGAAGGAAGCACGTGAACGTGCTGTCCGTGGTGAAGGTCCTACGCTAATTGAAGCGATGATGTACCGTCTGTCCCCTCACTCCACTTCGGATAATGATCTGGCTTACCGGACCAAGGAGGAAGTGGATGAGAACTGGGCCAAGGACGGCGTAGCCCGCATGAAGAGTTACTTGATTGAATGCGGCATTTGGGATGAGGCCAAAGATGCAGATCTGTCGGCCGAACTGCTGCTCGAAGTCAAGGAAGCCATTGAATATGCAGATAATGCGCCTTTTCCTAAGCCCGAAGATACGCTACTGCATGTGTATGCTGATAGCGATGGGGAGGGTCGGTAACTATGGCGATGATGGAATATATTGATGCGATACGTCTTGCTATGAAGGAAGAAATGGAGCAGGATGAAACGGTTTTTGTATTAGGTGAGGACGTCGGCGTAAAAGGCGGTGTTTTTACAACGACTAAGGGGCTCATGGACCAATTTGGTGAGCAACGTGTCATGGATACACCATTGGCAGAGTCGGCGATTGCAGGGGTTGCAATTGGTGCGGCAATGTACGGAATGAAGCCGATTGCCGAAATGCAATATTCGGACTTCATGCTGCCAGCGACGAATCAGATCATTAGTGAAGCGGCTAAAATCCGCTACCGCTCTAACAACGATTGGAATTGTCCGGTGGTGATCCGCGCACCTATCGGTGGCGGTATTTTTGGTGGTTTGTATCACTCTCAGTGTCCGGAATCTATCTTTTTTGGTACACCGGGTCTAAAAATTGTTGCTCCATTTACACCTTATGACGCCAAAGGATTGCTGAAAGCAGCCATTCGTGACCCTGACCCAGTGCTGTTTTTTGAAAATAAAAAATCCTACAAGCTGATTAAGGGTGAAGTGCCTGAGGATGATTATATCGTTCCAATCGGCAAGGCTAATCTACTGCGTGAGGGTGACGATATTACGGTCATCGGTTATAGCCAGCCGTTGCATTTTGTTATGCAGGCCGCTGAGGAATTGGAGAAGGAAGAGGGCATTACCGCACATGTTGTGGATTTGCGCACACTCCAGCCATTGGATCGTGAAGCCATTATCGAGGCTGCAAGACATACAGGCAAGGTCTTAATCGTTCATGAGGACAACAAAACGGGCGGTATCGGTGCCGAGGTATCGGCTATTATTAATGAAGAGTGTTTGTTCGAACTGGATGCCCCGATTGAGCGTCTGTGCGCTCCTGATGTGCCAGCGATGCCGATCAGCCCACCGATGGAGAAGTTTTATATGTTAAACAAGGATAAAGTGAAGGAAGCCATGCGCCGTCTCGCTATGTATTAATATAGAGCAGATTCGGGAGAAAGTATTCCAAAAGTGTAGTGGGGCAGCGATAAAACGCGCCCTTCTATGATGTTAAGGAGTTGAAAAAATGTCAGACCAAACACAATGGAACGACGTGACCATGCCGCAATTGGCTGAATCGCTCGTATCGGCAACAATTGCCAAATGGCTGAAACAACCTGGTGACCCAGTAGAGCAATTTGAGCCAATTTGCGAGGTTATTACAGATAAAGTGAACGCAGAAATCCCATCCACATTGGATGGCATTATGGGTGACCTGTTGGCGGAGGAAGGTCAGACGGTAGCGGTAGGCGAGTTGATTTGCCGTATTCAGACGAAGTCGGCTGCACCTACAGCATCAACAGGAGCGACACCTGCGGCATCAGCATCTCAAAGCAACGTGCAAGCACAATCCCAGCAGAGTGCTGGATCGGATCAGTCCATGCGAGGACGTTTTTCTCCAGCGGTCCAAACACTGGCTGCTGAGCACAATGTGGACTTAAGCAGAGTGCCAGGAACAGGCATGGGGGGAAGAATTACTCGCAAAGACGTGCTGAATTTTGTGCAGCAGGGCGGCTCAGCTCCAACTGGTCAGACGAGTGGGACCACGGAAGGACAAGGATCTCCTTTTACAGGACTACAGCAGTCTGCTGTTCAGCATAGTGCTCCAGTTCAAAATATGGACCCTGCGATTCCGGTGCGCAACAGTGGTATTCATTTAACAGAGGCGCCAAAAGTTCCTATGATCGAAGTTGAGGGTGGCAACAATAACAGATCCGAGTATTTTATTGATGTTACACCTATTCGTAGTGCAATTGCCCGTAATATGCGGCAAAGTGTTTCGGAAATTCCTCATGCCTGGACGACGATTGAAGTGGATGTGACCAATCTGGTGATGCTCCGCAACAAGATCAAAAACGAGTTCAAGCAAAAAGAAGGCATCAATATTACGTATCTGGCTTTTCTCATGAAAGCAGTCGTGAATGCAATCAAAGAATATCCGATCATGAATTCGGTGTGGGCAGTCGATAAAATTATCATCAAAAGAGACATCAATATTTCGTTGGCCGTAGGCACGGAGGACTCCGTTCTTACTCCTGTTATTAAAAAAGCCGACCAAAAAAATATTGCTGGTTTAGCTCGTGAAATTGACGATTTGGCACGTAAAACTCGCGAAGGTACACTCAAACTGGACGACATGCAGGGTGGAACGTTCACCGTCAACAACACCGGTTCCTTTGGTTCCATTTTATCTTATCCGGTGATTAACTATCCGCAAGCTGCAATTCTTACCTTTGAATCCATTGTCAAAAGACCAGTGGTCATTGATGATATGATTGCGGTGCGCTCTATGGCTAATCTGTGTCTGTCGCTGGATCATCGTATTTTAGACGGAGTGATTTGCGGACGATTCCTGCAACGGGTTAAAGAAAATCTAGAAGGCTACACCTTGGATACGAAGCTGTACTAATCATCCGAACAGTTAGGTAAATGGACGGAGAGGAAGTGACAGGCCGTGAACAGACGACCGCTTGATGTAACCTATACGAATAGGATGGAATATGCCCATGCTTGGGATGTTCAGAAGGAGATTGTGGGAAAGCTGGATGCGGGGGAGGCGAGAGAAACGCTTATGCTTCTCCAGCATCCGCCAACCTACACCATTGGTTCTCAGAGGCATCCTGAGCATTTGCTCCTCACACCAGAGCAACTGAAAGAGCAGGGCATCAGCGTCTTTCAGATTGATCGTGGGGGAGACATTACATATCATGGACCAGGGCAACTTGTCGGATATCCCTTACTTGTGCTTGGCAACCGAGAGGCGTTAAATCTGCACGGATACCTTCGAAGTTTGGAAGAAGTGATCATTCAGTTACTGGCATCTTATGGGATTGAAGGGAGTCGTAAGCCTGAATATACGGGGGTATGGATCGGGAATCTTAAAATTGCGGCCATTGGTGTCAAATTTAACAAATGTAAGCACCGTCGGGGCTTCGTAACCAGCCATGGCTTTGCCTTTAACATCAAGTCAGGAATACAGCATGAAGGCTTTGAAGGCATTGTTCCATGCGGAATTCAAGAATACGGTGTGACATCATTAGAGGACTGTACACAGCAGTCTTTTTCGGTAGAGCAGATTGCGAGGGAAATTGTACCGTACTTTGAACAGCAATTTTCATTTGCTGCGCAATGGCAAACGCATTCCTTCCTATAAAAGGTCAGGCGGGCAATTGTGTGATTGACACGGGAGCCCGCCTGTTTGTTTGCTTGTGCAGCAGCTCGTCCACACATAGCTTGTAACGGATCTTGGGTAGCCCAATCTTGAGCGGTGTAGTTGTTATAGTGGCATAATAAACGGCTCAATCACCATGAACAGCGTAGAACCAATCATAGCTGCGAGCATAACGTAGACGAAAAAACGAACCCATTTTTTGTTAGACATGTGTAACTCCTTTAGGATAGGTTTAAGTCATAGATAAGAACATCTATCCGTATTGTAACGTAATCGGGAAAGAGAGGAAAGTTTAATGACAGTAGAGATAGTAAAAGATCGAATCGTACAGGAATTTATGGAACTCGTACAGGTGGACAGTGAAACAAAGCATGAACAGGAAATATCACGTGTTCTGAAAGAAAAGTTTAATGCACTTGGACTGGAAGTCGTAGAAGACGATTCCCGCGAAAGAACGGGACATGGTTCGGGTAATTTGATTGTTACCTGGAAAGCGGAAGGTGTGGAGCAAGCACCCAAAATATTTTTTACCTGTCACATGGATACCGTAACTCCAGGTAAGGGTATCAAGCCGCAGTTGGGTGAGGATGGCTGGATTCGCAGTGATGGTTCAACAATTTTGGGTTCGGATGACAAGGCTGGGATTGCTGCTTTGTTCGAGGCGATTCGGGTTGTGCGCGAGCAGAACATTCCCCATGGTCAAATTCAGTTCGTGATTACGGCTGGCGAGGAATCTGGTTTAATGGGTGCACGGGCGATGAAGCCGGAAGTGCTGGATTCTGACTTCGGATACGCTTTGGATTCGAACGGTGAGGTGGGTTCTATTTGTATAGCTGCTCCCACACAGGCACGTATTGAGATGGGAATTACTGGGAAGTCTGCACATGCGGGAGTTAATCCTGAAGATGGCATCAGTGCCATTCAAGTCGCTTCTAAAGCAATTTCTAAAATGAAATTGGGACGCATTGACAAGGAGACAACCGCTAACATCGGCAGTTTCGAAGGCGGCGGCGCGACGAATGTGGTCTGCGATTTTGTATTGATCCGTGCGGAGGCTCGCAGTATTGTACAGGAAAAGGTTAATCATCAAATTCAGCATATGCGTGAAGCGCTCGAAACCACTACGCGTGAATTTGGTGCCCAGGGAGAGTTCCGCAGTGAAGTCATCTATCCAGCATTCAGCTTTACGGAGCATGATGAAGTTGTACAGGTTGCTCAGCGTGCCATTCAAGGGCTGGGACTGGCAACATCCACCTTCCATTCGGGTGGCGGCTCGGATGCTAATGTATTCAACGGGCTTGGAATTCCAACGGTGAATTTGGCGGTGGGCTACCAGAACATCCACACAACAGAGGAAAAGATCAAGGCTGATGATCTAGTGAAGGTTGCTGAAGTAGTCGTAGCTCTGATTCAAGAAACTACAAAGTAAGACTTACCTTTTACATTTACAATATACCGAAAAGGGTTCAGGCTAAAGACAGGAACGGTGTTCCTCCTTTAGATCTGAACCTTTTTTGGAACAGTTAGCGAAGCAATAGTGGCTGTAGGTCCATGTTCCTTTTGCCATTGACGTAGGAGGGCTTGAATCTGCCAGGCTTTGCCGACGATATGGAGGGTGGTTTCAGTTCGATAGCTCTTCATATTCTGAAATCTCCTTATAGCAGAAGTTTTGATATACTATCCCCAGCATATGTTCCAAGTGGACAAGTTAGACTCATGTTGGAGATAATTAATAATGAAAGAAAGATAGAAAACGAAGGAGGAAACATGCCTGATGAACGACCAAACGAAAGAACAAGTGAACAATCCAACAAGCCATGCACTTCGCAAGCCTTATTCCAATCCTGCGCTGGAGGAAAAGACCGTATCCACACAGACTATCTTTGAAGGAAAGGTCATTACGGTACAGGTAGACACGGTAGAGCTTCCCGACGGCTCAACTGGAAAGCGTGAAATCGTCAAGCATCCAGGTGCAGTGGCAGTTTTGGCTCTGCATGAGGGGAAAATGCTGGTCGTAGACCAGTACAGACAAGCTATGGGGCGTTGTGAGGTTGAAATCCCTGCAGGCAAGCTGGAGCGAGGTGAAGACCCAATGGAAGCAGCGGGACGTGAATTGAAAGAAGAGACAGGCTATACATCCAAATCGTTGAAGCTGCTTCACTCTTTTTATACATCTCCTGGCTTTGCGGATGAAATCATACATCTGTATGTGGCCGAAGAACTGGAGCGAGGTGAGATGAAACCGGATGAGGATGAATTTTTGGAGCTATTTGAGGTGACGCTGGAAGAAGCACACACACTTATTCGTGAAGGGCGCATTAGTGATGCCAAAACGATTCTGGCTGTCTATGCGTGGCAACTTCGCCAACAAACAGGGAGCTTCTAAGCGGATGGACACAAATATAATAGAACTTAACAACTACTTTGCAGACCTGCATATTCATATTGGCAGAACGGAGAAAGGAGCTCCAGTCAAAATTAGTGGTAGCCGTGATCTAACGTTTGCCAATATAGCCAAGGAAGCCTCTGGTCGCAAAGGGATTGGGCTCATTGGGATTATTGACTGCCACGCGCCTAATGTACAGGAGGATATTCGTAGCCATTTGCATACAGGTGAAATGGAAGAAATCAGCGGTGGTGGTATCGCATACAGGGATACAGTGATTCTACTTGGCACGGAGCTGGAAATACGTGCTGAAGGTCGTCCCGAAGCACACGTACTGGCCTATTTTCCTGATCTGGCGGCGATGGAGGATTTTACCCAATGGCTGACGAAGCATATGAAAAATGTCAATCTCAGCTCACAAAGGATCTACGCACCGCCACGTGAGTTGCAGCAGCAAATTTACGGACGTGGAGGCATTATGGTGCCTGCGCACGTGTTCACTCCGCATAAGGGCATTTATGGCAGTTCTGCAGACCGTATGGAGGAACTGCTGAATATGGAGCTCATTAGTGGAGTGGAACTGGGGCTGAGCGCAGATTCATCTATGGCAGGCTTGATTTCGGAGCTGGATCGTTTCAGCTTTCTCACGAATTCAGATGCCCATTCCCTTGGGAAAATTGGACGAGAATACAACAAATTATCACTGGCGAAGCCGTGTTTTGATGAATTCAGGATGGCTTTGGAGCGGCGTGAAGGACGACGGGTGTGTGCCAACTACGGATTGAATCCCAAACTTGGAAAATACCATCGCTCTTACTGTCAAAGCTGCGGTACGATTATTGACGAGCAACAGATGGCGGACGAACGCTGCCCTAACTGTGGCCATACCAAGCTGGTGCGGGGTGTGCTTGATCGAATCTGGAGCATTGCCGACCGTGAACAGCCCGTAATTCCCTCTCATCGTCCTCCGTACATTTACCAGATTCCGCTGGAATTTATTCCAGGCCTGGGTAAAGCCAAGCTGAACCAGCTATTAGCAGCCTTCGGAACAGAAATGAATATTTTACATGAGGTTACGCAGGAGGAACTGTCAGAGGTCGTCGGTAAAGTGTTGGCAGAGCAGATTGTGCTTTCACGCGAAGGACGGCTGGCGCTTGTATCCGGTGGTGGTGGAACCTACGGAAAAATAGCGAAATCCTAGTAAAGTGTCCTAGTCAAGTCTTGTCTCGTAAAAAGGTATATCAGCGTCTGCTTGTTCATAACCATAAAATATCTCTGCCGTTGGCTTGGCGCATCATTCGTGATGTTAGAATTGCAGCAAAAGCTGCCCTATTTCTAGCCATCAGCCGTCGGATTACGGTTGTTTTTTGGACAAACAAGCAGATGAAAGGGGCAGGACCAGATGCAATGGTTTCGTCATACATTAAAGGATCAGACGCCGTATTATGTTTTCTTGGCTGTACTGTTTCTAGTGGGAGTTGTCTTTGGCGCACTCATGGTAAATGCACTCTCCCTGGAACAGTTGCAGGATTTGTCCCGTTATCTGAAGGATTTTTTTGTGACGGTCAATCAAAACAAGCAGGGCTTTGCTGATTCGCAAGCGGCCTCGACCTTTTGGGACAGCGTATCTTTACATCTTAAATGGGCGGGTCTCATTTGGGTATGCGGACTTTCGGTTATTGGACTCCCAGGTATTCTTGTGTTAAATTTTCTCAAGGGTGTGTTGATCGGATTTTCTGTAGGTTATATGGTAGGGCAATATTCGTGGAAAGGACTCTTATTTTCATTGGTTTCCGTTGCTCCACATAACCTGCTCGTGATTCCGGTACTACTCGTCTGTAGTGTGGCAGCGATGACTTTTTCCATTCATATGATCAAAACCAAAATACTTGCTACTCGGCCATCAGACGGCATGTTGCGTCCGTTGCTTTCTTACGCAGGATTGACTGCTGTGATGATGGTGCTGCTTATCGGCAGCGCGTCCTTTGAAACCTGGGTCACCCCGGTTATGATGCAATGGGTCACTCCCATGTTGACGGCTTCCGTGACATCTTGATCTCATTTCAAAATGTTTGACTTTATTTGTATAGACCCCCTATAATAATAGGAGTGAAAAAAAGTGCAGTAGGCAGTAGCTTTGCAGGGGGAGGGAGACACATGGAAGCACGGATCGAAAAAATTAAGCAGCAACTACAATCCCAGGGCTACAAACTAACGCCTCAGCGGGAAGCCACCGTCAGAGTTTTACTTGAGAACGAAGATGATCATCTGAGTGCGGAAGATGTATTTATGCTCGTCAAAGAGAAAGCTCCCGAAATCGGTCTGGCAACCGTATACCGTACCCTAGAACTGCTAAGTGAACTGCATGTCGTGGAGAAAATTAATTTTGGCGATGGCGTTGCGCGTTATGATTTGCGCGGCGATACAACCAAACATCACCACCACCATTTGATATGTGTGCAGTGCGGCAGTGTAGATGAAATACTGGAAGATTGGCTTGGACCGTTAGAGGAGCGTTTGGAACGGGAATATAATTTTACTGTAGTGGACCATCGATTGGACTTCCACGGTATTTGTTATCGTTGCAAGGCGAAGAACGATACGACCGCCCAGAAATCCTTGGGCAAAACCAAGAAAAACAAATCACAGGATTAATAAGCTGACTACCCAAGCTCTCACCGACGAAGACGCGTTCGGGGGAGCTTTTTTGGTTCAGAATTTGCTGTATGAGATCAAGTGGTATAAAACGGAATAGCTTGTCATACCCTTCCATAGAGAGCCCTAAATAGGGACTATATTTTGGAAAAAGGCGGCTGATCCACATGGTATTATCATTGCGGAGAGGACTACAATGGCTGCGCTTGCTGATCTTATTCGGGGTGTTGGCATGTATGTTCTATTATAGCCTCAGGCTGTTTACAGATTGGATATCACCTGTAGATCATTACCGAATACCGGAAGGACATGCAGTTAAGGTATTTGGCGGACAAACAGTGAATGAAGGGTCCGAGCAACGAATAGCGGTGTTGGAACGTTTACGTTTCTTTTATTGGTATGGTGAGTAGGCTATGTAATCTTCTTGATGAGATGATGATTTGAAGTCCGTACACAAAGAAGCAAGCGCAACAACGGAATCGCTGTATGCAGGACAAGGAGAGTTTTGGAGCTCATGAAAATGTATATTCAACCTTTCGTTCAATATATGGAAGAGGAAAAGGGTTTGTCGCGCAGCACATTGGAAGCGTATCAACGGGACGTACAGCAGTTTGCCGAGTTCGCAGAAAGCTGTGGTCTTGAGCAGCCGGACAATGTACAGCGGTCACATCTGGTGCTGTATTTGGGGCGTCTGAAGGAAGAGGGAAAAGCCGCGGCGACCATTTCACGTAGCGTCGCCTCTATACGCTCCTTTTTTCATTTTCTCATTCGGGAGGGAATCGCGGACCATGATCCGTCCGTTCTGGTGGAGCTGCCCAAAGCCGCTAAAAAAAAGCCCTCGGTGTTAACACAGGATGAAATAGAGCGTTTACTGGCAGCGCCGGATGTGAGTACCCCGCAAGGGGGGCGAGATAAGGCCATGCTAGAGTTGTTGTATGCGACGGGCATCCGCGTATCAGAGCTGATTGCCCTGAACGTGCGTGATGTGCGCATCGATTTGCGTTTTGTACACTGTGGCGGCGAGGCGGGCAAGGAGCGTGTTGTACCGATCAGCCGTGAGGCATCACAGTGGGCACAAGCCTACTTGGACGAGCAGCGTCCAGCGTTGCTGCGACCCGGGCAGGGTGAAGAGGCTCAGACAGAGCAGGAAGCCTTGTTCTTGAATGTATCGGGTCAGCGGCTCAGTAGACAGGGCTTCTGGAAAATAATTAAGAAGTACGCTCAGGAGGCAGGCATAAGCAAGGATATCACGCCCCATACGCTGCGACACTCCTTTGCGGTACATATGCTGGAGGGCGGAGCGGACTTACGCTCTGTACAGGAAATGTTGGGTCATGCTGATCTGTCAACGACGCAGGTATATGCGCAGACCGCTAGACGGAACATGAAGGAAGTATATGAAATGCATCATCCGCACGGCGGCAACCGCACTTCTCATGAAAGCAAGGATCAAACGTAACGTCGCTTTGCTATCATAGAAAATGTGATAATGACTATAACTTTACGATTGTACAAGTCAGGAGAGATATTTATGTCAACAGCCAACCAAGCTACAATTCAGGAAGCAGCAGACTATATCCGTGCTAAGAGCGGAATAAGTCCAGAGATTGGTCTTATTCTGGGATCAGGCCTCGGTATTTTGGCCGATTTGATTCAAGATGGAGTTAGTATTCCTTATCAGGATATTCCCCATTTTCCCGTATCAACGGTAGAAGGCCACGAGGGGGAGTTACTGTTAGGCACTATTGAAGGTCGCGCTGTCGTCATGATGAAGGGGCGCTTTCATATGTATGAGGGCTATGGTCCACAGCTGACTGCTTTCCCTGTTCGGGTGATGAAGCAGCTGGGGATTCAAAGCCTGCTGGTGACGAATGCCGCAGGTGGTGTGAATACTTCCTACAAAGCGGGCGATCTGATGGTCATCTCGGATCATCTGAATTTGACTGGGCAAAATCCGCTGATTGGCCCGAACGATGCTGCCCTGGGTGTTCGTTTCCCAGATATGTCGGAGGCGTACAGCCGCCGCTTACGTGAAATTGCCAAATATACGGCTACCCAACAAGGCTTCAGCCTGCAGGAAGGTGTATATGCCGGATTGCTGGGACCCAACTATGAGACGCCTGCTGAAATCGTTATGCTGCGTACACTAGGGGCAGACGCAGTAGGGATGTCGACCGTGTCTGAGGTTATTGTAGCTCGTCATGCGGGGATTGAGGTACTAGGCTTCTCCTGTATCACCAATATGGCTGCAGGCATCTTGGACCAGCCTTTGTCCCATGGTGAAGTGATGGAGACGGCAGAGAAGGTACGTGAACAATTCCTGAAATTGGTATTGGCGATTATTCCACAAATGTAGATGGAGTATAATTTTCCATTCGAAACGGTGGGCATCTCCAAAGAACCCCATATCCGAGCGCCTTTTAATGGCGTGGGATACGGGGTTCTTTTTACATACCATGGTTGAGCTGAGTATGATCGCCTAGTGAAGAGGACGTGTGCTTCATGCAGCTGTATTCGCTTTTTCTGCTACAGTTAGTCTATGTCGCTCTTGCACCTTGATCACAATGACCATGAAAATAATCCAGTAAATGGCTAATGAGTTTAGAAAACGACTATCCGTTATATTGTTCAATACGATGAACAGGAAAAAAACGGCTGCCGTCAGCCAAGTATACATATCTGTTTTGCCGATTCTGATTTTAAATAAGGTAGTTATGACGAGTATAACCGTTGCAAGTAGTCCTATAAGACCCACGTCGATCCATAGATCTCGAAAGCCGCTATGGCTGCTCGTCAGATCAAAACGGATGCCGTTCGCATAAATGCTGGGTCGGGCTGCCCAGAAGGAGCCGTAACCATGTCCGAACCAGTAGTGGCTCTGAATAGCACCATCAATTCCCTGCCAAATTTCCGTTCTTCCGGTTAAGGTTGTTGTTTTTCCGAATTCCGAGGCAATCGCATCTCTATAGGTAAAGGTAAGTGCCAAACCCAACAGAACAAGTAAGCAGGAACAGCTAACAAAGAACCCCCGCAACGCGATGCTTCGAATTCTTTTAAATAACAATATAAATAAAATAAATACGAAGAGTGAAGATGTCAGCACCAATGAGGTGGTAGACTGGCATTCGATGAGCAATAAGGCATTGAGTAAGATGAAGCCAATATGTAAGGCTTTGCGTGTGCCCCTGAAAAAATATATGACATGTGAAACAAAACTTAACAGCGAGAGGGTTCCAAGTGTATTTTTATGACCGGAGATTCCCTTCCACAGTCCAGTATGTTCCACACCGCCATGAATGGCAAAGGAAGGAACGAGCACAACGGCGAGTAGATTGAGTATGCTCAGAATACTTAATGTAACGACTAAGAGGCGTATGCAGCCCTGTGCTGTATAATGGGTGACCAGATAGAGTCCAAAGGTAGAGAAGGCAATAAATTTGAGAACCATTAGCACAGAAGAGGTCTGCTCTTGTTCAGCCCATATACAGGAGGCGGCGATGTACATCATGAGTAAAGTCAGCAAAGGATTATCAGCTAGGATCGCGATCAATGATTTGAGTGAAGGCAGAAGCATGATATAGCTAAACAACAAGATAAGCAGAGAAATCGTGATCACTCTGGGAGACAAACCCTGACAGGCAAAGGGAATCGAGAAAGCCAGTAAACCGGCTACTGTGAGTATGTGTTTCACGGTTTCACCGCCTAGATACGTTATGTATCTATAATATACAAAATGTATCTTCTTGTACAATCATAATAAAATATTTATTTTCATTTTTCGCGATCCTAGAGCAAGCCTTATTGTGCATATACTCAGTCCATGCTAAGAAAATGAAGAATTCTTCGGTATAGTCTGAAAGTATTTTCACGTTTTTAACAATGGGGGTGTTTGGGTGGCGGATTTTACAGATCGTTTGAAGTTGAATTTGAGTGGTACGGGCCAAGAGTTAACGCCTCAGCAATTAAATGACAATTTTAAAGCCATTGAAAAAGAATTCATGGAACGCAGTGTAAACGTAAGCTGGTTTGGAGCTGCGGGTGATGGTATTCAGGACGACACGGCAGCTTTGCAAGAATTGATTAACAAGACCCCCGATTACTCCATTCTTCACATCCCCAGCGGCCGATACAAAATAACATCTACCCTTCAGATTCGCAAGCAGGGTATGCGCATTTTTGGGATTCATAAGGGCAGATACCGACAGGGTAAGGGAGTTACATCGATTGAATATTATGGCACGGGCCCTTGTTTCCAAATTGGTGACGAAAGTCTGCCATCGTTTAGTGGCTTTCAAAATGTGCAGTTCCATGACTTATCGATCCGGTACGAAGGGACCGACAGAGCCACTTTAAATAATCCTTTTTCGCAGTCAGTGAAGCGCGGGTATTATGGCAAAGGTACTATGGGCATTCAGGATTGGAAGGGCGGCGGCGTTGTTCTGGATAACGTCTTGATTGAACATTTTGAAACGGCTTTTTGGGGCTATGAAAGTGATGTGAACTTATTTAAATGCACGGAGATAAATTACAATAAAATAGGGATTCACTTGCAGAACAGAAGTTCACAGTTTACAAGCATTGCGCTTTTTACGCTCGGGAACGATACGGCGCTGGATCTGAATAGTTCTAACGGGGCGAGATTTATGGCTAGCCAGCACATTAAGGATGGGAGTTCCAGTGATATTCCTATTCTAATAAATGATTTTATGAATGCAGAATTTATAGGATGCTGGTTCGAGGGACTAAGCAGAGAACACAAGATGACAGTACCTTCTTTTATCCAAATTGGTGCTACGAAAGAAACCAAAAATGTTGCCTTGCGCGACTCTATTTTGGCGATAGCAGACAAATACGATGACACCCAATCGGTGTGCAATTATTTTGTGGATGTGGTCATTGGCAAAAAAGTTTTGGTGGACGAGGTGGGTGGATATCCCCGTAATCTAAAACAGCTTATTTGTTTCTCTGGCAGTTCTTCCACACAGCAGGTGACACTTCGCTCACATTTGGATTTTAGCTATAGCAATAATCGTTATGACGAGAATAATGGGACAGGGCAAGCTTTGTTGCTTGTAGAGAAATATTCGAATAACGGTATTGAACATTTAAATGAAACCTTTGTCAAAGCCTATCTTGGTTCAAGGCAAAATATCCCTGCAGGTAGCTGGCAGAAAGTAAGGTTCAATCAAATCAATCATGATGAGTTGACCGAATTCGATGGTTCGAATAGTCGATGGCGAGCCAAGCGAGCTGGGAAATACAGAATACAAGTCTACATTTCGACCGATCCCCAAGTAGATGGCAACCGGACACGGCTGGCACTTCACCTGAATGATGAGCAGCTTGCCGGAAGTTCTGCCTATGCATATCTCGATGACAGGGTGATTGGCGGACTGAACTATAGTGCATTGAGTGGAGCAATGGAACTTAGACTCGAAGCGAATTCTTTTATTGATATACGGGTGTTTAGTCAAAATGCGGTGGATATTTTACCAGGTGGAGGTATTACATATCTCACCGTTAGCCGAATTTAAACAATTTTTATAGATTAATTTACAGACGATAGATGTTGTGTCGTTGATATATCGGGAAATACGCACCATGCTGGCTCAGCTTGGTGCTATTTGACGTTTTTATTCATATGGAATATTTTTCTTTCATTCTGACGACAATGGTTAGCAGCACGCGAATAGCCGGAGAGTTCAGTAAAAGGGCTCCGGTGCTTTACGCCAATATGTTGAGGAGGGAACCGATTGTGAAGAAAAAAGTGGTGGCGTTCATCCTGGCTTGTCTGGTAGCCTTGACTGCCGTCCCTGTCGGCGGTTGGGCCGAAGAAAGCAGACCTGAAAGCAAAACCAAAGAAGGGTCAGCAGCTGAGCTGGCTCCCGAGGCTCTTTCGGCGATCTTGATGGATGCAGATACAGGCACAGTCATCTATGAAAAAAACAGTCGTGAAAAGCTTCCTCCAGCAAGCATCACCAAGATTATGACGATGCTGCTGACAATGGAGGCCATTCATGACGGCAAGCTCAAGCTGACCGATAAAGTGCGGGCCAGTGAGTATGCGTCTTCAATGGGAGGTTCGCAAATTTTCCTGGAACCAGGAGAAGAAATGACGGTCGATGAGATGCTGAAGGGAATTGCGATGGCTTCGGGCAACGACGCCTCTGTAGCGATGGCAGAGAAAATCGCAGGGTCTGAACAGGCTTTTGTCGAGATGATGAACGCCAAGGTGCAGCAGCTTGGACTCAAAGATACGCATTTTGCCAATTGCAACGGTTTACCCGTAGAAAATCACTATTCCTCTGCGCATGATATTGCGGTTATGAGCCGGGAACTGTTGAAATATCCGCAAATTACGAAATATACGGGAGCCTATCAGGACTATTTGCGCAAATCCTCGGTCAAGCCCTTTTGGCTGGTGAATACGAACAAGCTTGTTCGCTTCTATACCGGAGCAGACGGTCTGAAAACGGGGTATACGTCAGAAGCAAAGTTCTGTCTTTCCGCTACGGCGAAGCGTGATGGCTTACGTGTCGTAGCTGTTGTCCTCGGTGAGCCGAACACGAAGATACGCAATAATGAGGTTTCTTCCATGTTCGACTACGCATTTTCTCAATATACAATGAAATCCATATATAAGCCAGGTGAAAAGCTGGGCAGTGTAAAAGTTGAAAAAGGTGTATTACCAGAACTGGAAATTCAGGCTGATCGGTCTTACAGTGTGCTAGTGAAAAAAGGGGGCAACAAACAAACGCTGCGTCACGAGCTGCAACTGACCCCAAGTCTTAAAGCTCCTGTCCGGGTGGGGGACCCCGTTGGTAAGCTGGTCGTCTATCAGGATGGACAACGTCTAAAGGAGTTTAATATCACTTCGCCTGTGGCTATCGAAAAGGCCGGCTGGTGGAAATTGTTTAAACGTACCATGTCGAACCTATTTTCTTTGTAGATTTTACGGGGTTTTCTTCTAGTTTTGTCGGAGGGCAGGAATCGTCTGCGACTACGTAGAAATCCTTGTCCAAGACCGGGAGGAGAGTGAGTAAGCATGAACCTGCAAATTGAAATGGAGCATCACCGGGGAGTACTTATTGTAAGGTTGTCTGGTGAACTTGATCACCATACGTCGGATATGGTCCGTATGCAAATGGATGAGGCGATTCAGCGCCGGCAATGCGAGCATATCGTGCTCAGCCTGAAGAATCTTCAGTTTATGGATAGTTCCGGCCTTGGCGTTATCTTGGGACGATACAAACTGATCAAGCAAAAGGGCGGGAAAATGGCAGTCTGTGATGTCAATCCGCCAGTACATCGACTGCTGGATATGTCAGGCTTGTTTAAAATCATGCCCATTTATGACAACGAGGTAAATGCGCTCACGGAACTGGAGGTTGTGTCATGAGAGAAGGCACGGGGAACAATTTCATGAGCTTGCAGTTTGCCGCCAAATCGGAAAATGAAGCTTTTGCCCGCGTGGCTGTGGCGGCCTTTATTTCCAGGCTTGATCCCACAATGGATGAGCTTAGCGATTTGAAGACCGTCGTGTCTGAAGCGGTGACAAACAGTATTATTCACGGTTATGACAGCGATCCATCAGGTGTCGTAACGATTAAAGTCGGGATTGAAGCGGACGTGATTACGTTGGTCGTTGAGGACGCAGGACGGGGAATTGAAGATCTGGAGCTGGCCAAGCAGCCCCTCTATACGTCCAAGCCTGAATTGGAACGCTCCGGTATGGGCTTTACGATTATGGAAAATTTCATGGATGAGTTCGAAGCAGTCAGTGAGCCGGGCGGAGGCACGTCGGTCCGGATGAAGAAAAGGATTGAATCCAAGAAAGCTTTATATAATTAGGAGTTGATCCTATGGAAGCAGGAGGAAAAAAAACTTCGCACAGCTATTTGGAGGATACAGAAGTCAAGCGGCTTATTGCACTGAGCCAATCTGGTGATAATGAAGCTCGTGAGACACTGGTCAATAGTAATATCCGGCTCGTCTGGTCTGTCGTGCAGCGCTTTATGAACCGGGGGTATGAACCTGATGATCTTTTTCAAATTGGTTGCATCGGATTGTTAAAATCGGTGGATAAATTCGATCTCAGCTACGAAGTCAAATTTTCAACATATGCGGTACCGATGATTATCGGTGAGATTCAACGTTTTCTTCGAGATGACGGTACACTCAAGGTTAGCCGTTCCTTGAAGGAAACAGCCAATAAGGTCCGCAAAATGAAGGACGAGCTATCCAAACGGCTCAATCGCCTGCCTACAGTCAAGGAGGTTGCTGATGAGCTGGGGGTGACACCGGAGGATGTTGTTTTTGCGCAGGAGGCCAATAAGCCTCCTACCTCGATTCACGAAACGGTGTTTGAAAATGACGGGGATCCGATTACACTTATGGATCAGATTGCCGACGAATCGCAGGAAAGATGGTTTGACAAGCTGGCGCTGAATGAGGCCATTGACGGATTATCTGAACGGGAGCGATTGATTGTGTACCTGCGTTATTACCGGGATCAGACTCAGTCAGAGGTTGCAAGTCGTCTTGGTATTTCTCAGGTGCAGGTATCACGATTGGAAAAAAAGATTTTACAACTGATTCGCGATCAGATTGCTCAATAATGAAGGGCAGGATTTTAGTGAGTCAAATCCTTATGCTTACGCATTTTAAAGGGTATTCCAAAGCCATTGTAAGTGGCCAGGAGTACTCTTTTTTGCGTGTGACAAAAAACAATACACAGAATAGGTTTGCTTGCTTCGCTCCATACTAATCGGTAATTACGAGGATAAGGAGGGAATCGGATGAATCATAGTCCGGCTCCTACAGTGGCTCCTATTGTCTACCTGCGGCTCCGCAGCCGTGTGCGCATGATACAAGGCCAGGATTTACGTTTGGGCGATGTAGCCCACCTGTTGGCGGATCCCGAATGGGAAAAGGATCTGCTTGAGATTGTTCTCAAGCGGCCGCAGAAGCAGGACGGTAATTTGATACTGGTAGACATGCTTCAGATCATCTCAAAAATTAGAGATCATATTCCCGGAGTCGTCGTTGAATCTCTCGGGAAACCCCATGTACTTGTGGAACTTGTGGAGAAGCCCCGTAAGCCATCCAAGATACTGTTTGTGTTGGTATGGTTGCTTCTATTTTTTGGCTCTGCGCTGACGATTATGAACTTTCATGCTGACGTTAGCATGATGGAAGTACAGGTTCGGATTGTGGAAATGATTACGGGACAAAAGGATGAGCATCCGTACTTGTTCCAAATTGCTTATTCGATCGGTATCGGCTTTGGCATGATCGTATTTTTTAACCACTTGTTCAAGAAAAAATGGAATGAGGAGCCGACACCACTGGAGGTGGAAATGTATCTGTATCAGGAAAATGTGGATCAGTACGTTGTGGCAGAGGAGTACGAAAAGATGGCTCGTCTGCAGACAAAGGATAAGAAGCCATGATATTTGTACAGGCTACACTTCAGATTATTTTGGGTATCGCTGGGGGGCTGGCGGTAGGTAGCGGTGTGATTGCTTTTTTTATTGTGCTGGATATCATGCCGAGATTAGCACAACTCACCCGGACGTATAAAAAATCACGTGCATACGAAAAGGCGATGGTTTTAGGTTCAGTGGTGGGAACTGTGGCCGATTTTTGGAACATTTGCTTGCCATTACCTGGCATGTTTACATGGATACCTGGGCTGTTTTGCGGAGTGTTTATTGGCTTGCTCGCCGCAGCTCTAACAGAGGTGCTGAATCTCCTGCCCATACTGGCCAAGCGACTCCATATGACCGTATACATGTTCGGTCTGTTAATGGCAATGGTGCTTGGCAAGGTAACGGGTTCCTTATTTGATTGGTTTGTATACAACCGTTAATAGCGAAAGAGAAGGGGGCAAGAGATATGGATCACAGAACGGATCACGATCAGCAGGAGCATTATCATGGAGACGGAGCAATTGGAAGGAATAATGATACTGACGGGGAAAGATTGGGTTCCTGGAAGCAAAAGCAGGAGCAGGAAGCCGCTCGTTTTAAGCACAAAAAAGAAAGCGAGCGTTCTGATAATGTAGAGGAATCCATTCGTTATTGGCAGATTGAGGATGATATTTCGCCAAAGATGAAGGAAAATCGTGAAACCCTAAAAATGGTATTGGGTTTGGGAGAGACCTTTGATGTTGTATTCAGGGAAATGACAACTGGTGGTCGCCAC
Source organism: Paenibacillus sp. TSM33 (assembly GCF_056099025.1). Taxonomy (NCBI): domain Bacteria; kingdom Bacillati; phylum Bacillota; class Bacilli; order Caryophanales; family Paenibacillaceae; genus Paenibacillus; species Paenibacillus sp. TSM33. The sequence goes on along the minus strand of NZ_JBLZXB010000017.1, from coordinate 570,023 downwards.
ATTGGGTATCTGTTTCTGAATACCTTTGCCAAAGATCAGATCATGCTTGAGGTGCTAAAGCGGCTTACCTATCTGACGCCGGATGACATAACTTCAGATGGACTCCAAGCATATTTTGAAAATTTTATTCCACATATACAGGTGGAGAAGACAGATAAGATGTCCGTTGTCATAAACAAGGTGCTGACGGGAATGAGTGCCCTCTTCATGGAAGGCGAGCGTTTTGCTGTTATTCTGGATACTCGTAATTACCCGGTACGGAGTCCAGAGGAACCTTCCTTGGAGAGAGTCGTGCGCGGTGCACGCGATGGTTTTACGGAGACAATGCTTACGAATGTAGGTTTAGTGCGTCGGCGTTTGCGAGACCCCGGACTTAAATTTGAGGCTATGCAGGTCGGACGCCGAACCCGAACAGATGTATGCTTGGGCTATATCGATGATATTGTGGATAAGGTCATGGTGGATACCGTACGAGACAAAATTAAAAATGTCAATCTGGATGGTATTCCACTGGCTGATAAGCAATTAGAGGAGACGATTATCAATAAAGGTTGGAATCCATATCCACTAGTACGATATTCAGAGCGACCAGATGTTGTGGCTTCGCATATTATGGAAGGAAGGCTCGTTATTTTCGTTGATACCTCACCCAGCGTAATGATTTTGCCTACCACATTTTTTGACCTGTGCCAGCATGCAGAAGAGAATCGGCAAACCGCTTTTATGGGTAGCTATCTGCGCTGGGTACGTTTTATAGGCATATTTGCCTCGATGTTTCTGCTTCCGATGTGGCTGCTAATGGTTATCAATCCCGAATTAAAACCGGCGTTTCTCGATTTTATCGGCCCTCAAAAGGAAGCACATTTTCCGCTGATTGCCCAGTTTATCATTGTGGAACTAGGGGTCGATCTTATGCGAATGGCAGCTGTGCATACCCCGACACCACTGGCTTCCGCTATGGGATTGATTGCAGCCATTCTGGTTGGTGATATAGCGGTTAAGACAGGACTGTTCGTAAATGAAGTCGTATTGTACATGGCTGTTGCTGCTATAGGAATGTTCGCAACACCGAGCTATGAGCTGGGACTCGCGAATAGACTGATTCGACTATTCCTGCTAGTTGCTGTTGCTATTTTTCACGTGCCAGGCTTTGTCGTGGGCACGACACTGATCATTTTGATGCTAACGCTGCATCGGTCATATAATTCTTCTTATTTATGGCCGTTTATCCCTTTTAATGCTAAAGCGTTAGCTTCCATCTTGTTCCGTATGCCTGTACTTGATGCGCCTAACCGCCCGTCATTTAATAAAACGAGGGACAATACGCGTATGCCCCATACGGATGCCAACACAGATTCGAACTCAGGCAATGGACAGGAGCATTAATATAAATGATCTGCATAAAAATCCATTGTTCTTGATGTTTTTTTTGCTATACTGGTGTAAACATTCGATGGAATATGACTAGCTTGTTCCAGAAAGAGAGGCGCCAGAACATGTATTTGCATGGAAGCAGTAAAATTAACAGCAATGGACATTTGGAGATTGGTGGATGTGATACCACGCTTTTGAAAGAGCGTTTTGGCACGCCACTATATATTGTAGACGAACAGTTAGTCCGCCGGCGTTGCCGGGAATTTATAGAAGCATTTCGTGAGACCGGTTTAAAGTTTCAAGTGGCTTATGCAAGCAAAGCATTTTGTGTTATGGCCATGTGCGCTTTAGCTGCTGAAGAAGGAATGTCGCTCGACGTTGTTTCTAGTGGAGAACTGTTTACAGCGCTCCAAGCAGGGTTCCCGGCAGAACGAATCCATTTTCATGGGAATAACAAGACGCCGGAAGAAATTGAAATGGCGTTAGAGGCGCAAATTGGCTGCTTCGTCGTTGATAGTAAGATGGAATTGCATTTGTTACAGGCTCTCGCCTCTGAAAAAGGACAACAGGTCAATATTTTACTGCGGGTTACGCCAGGGGTTGAAGCGCATACGCATGAATATATGGCCACAGGTCAAGAAGATTCAAAATTTGGTTTTGACATTGCGAATGGTACGGCCCGTCAAGCGGTGGAACAGGCTATCAAGCTGGATCATCTTAACCTGCTGGGCGTACATTCTCATATCGGTTCGCAAATCTTCGAAGTCAATGGCTTCCAAATGGCTGCCGAGCGGGTCGCAGCTTTTTGCAGAGAGATTAAGGAGCAGCTTCAGTTTTCCTTCAAGGTGATTAATCTTGGTGGTGGATTTGGCATCCGTTATACAGAGGAGGACACACCGCTGAAACTATCCACCTATGTACAGGCTATCGCTGAAGCGGTGAAAACTCATTTTTCAGGACTTTACGATGAGCTTCCAGAAATTTGGATTGAGCCGGGACGCAGTATTGTAGGTGATTCAGGTACAACCTTGTATACGGTAGGAAGCATCAAGGATATTCCGCAGGTTCGTAAATATGTTTCCGTAGACGGCGGAATGACAGATAATCCACGTCCTGCACTGTATCAGGCCAAGTATGAAGCGATGCTGGCTAATCGAGCACAAGATGCGAACGAAGAGACAGTGTCTATTGCAGGCAAATGCTGTGAAAGCGGCGATATGCTTATTTGGGATGTAGAACTGCCTCGCCCGAATAGCGGAGACTTGCTAGCTGTAGCCTCAACCGGAGCTTATAATTACTCCATGGCGAGCAATTATAACCGGATACGCCGACCAGCAGTTGTATTTGTCAACAACGGTGAGGCTGAGCTGGTAGTGCGTCGGGAAACCTACGAAGATATTGTACGCAACGATGTTTTGCCACAGCGCTTGGTTCGTGATCAAGCCAGCTCAGTGGTTCAGCCCAATGCCAAGATTACGGTTTCGTCCTGATTGTGGAATTCTAAAATCAAGCAGGCCATTGCGTCGGTAATCATAGACCGGGGACAATGGCCCCTTTTTTTGGACAAGGCTTTGCTAAGCGCGCCAATTCATAGTAAACTGGAACTTGATGTTATTTAGTTCTCAAAACAGGTTGAAAAGGAGATACAAACAATGAAAAAAGGTAGAATAGATCTTGAAAACGGCGGTATCGTCGAAATTGACTTTTTCCCAGAAGAAGCTCCAAACACCGTTGCTAACTTTGAAAAGCTGGCAAACAGCGGTTACTACAACGGTTTGAGCTTCCACCGCGTCATCCCGGGCTTTGTTGCTCAAGGTGGTTGTCCGATCGGTAATGGTACAGGCGGTCCTGGCTACACCATTGACTGTGAAACAGCTACGAATACAACCAAGCATGCCAAAGGCGTTCTGTCCATGGCTCATGCAGGTCGCAACACAGGTGGCAGCCAATTCTTTATTTGCTACGCTCCACAGCCGCATTTAGATGGAGTACATACTGTATTTGGTAAAGTAACCAAAGGTATGGAATTCATTGATGCTGTAAAACAAGGCGACAAAATGAAAGAGGTTAAAGTATTTGACGTGTAATTTACCATTACATGTATGATATGAATTCCTTTAAATAGCGTTGCATCTAAGCCGTTCTGTCTTTGGACAGAGCGGCTTTTGTTGTCTTTTGTTTGACGGTTTGCTGATTTTTACTATCACGTAGGTATTACAGTGCGTAAGATCACATTCGAAAAGTAAGTGTTGTGATAGCCTTTTCATAAGAATGCATTTTCCATTTATTTTATATGAGTATTTAAGCTCAGTAAGAGTTGGAAAAGAAGGGGGCTCATCACATTGTCTATTTTAACGCGCACAAATCGACTCGGATTCTTTGAAATCCGGCTGGAATCCATTGGTGGACTCGGCGCTAATCTGGCTGGCAAAATGTTAGCCGAAACCGGGGTGCTTGGTCTAGGGCTGAATGCTTCAAATTTCTCATCCTATGGTTCGGAAAAGAAGGGAAGTCCGGTTAAAAGCTTTGTTCGCTTTTGTGAGCCAGAGGTGGATATTCGGGATCACAGTCCGATTGAGCAACCGCATGTGGTAGGCATTTTCCATGAAACATTATACAAAACGGTAAATGTGATCAGCGGACTGCCAGCGGATGGGATTGTAGTGGTCAATTCCACGCGTCCGGCAGAAGAAATACGGGCTGATTTGGGACTGGTATCCGGTACATTAGCCGTGGTCGATGCAATGGGGATCGCACTGGAAGAGCGAACCAAATTAAATACGTCCATGCTGGGTGCCTTGTTCCGTGTCTGTGATTTCTTGGACCCGGAAGCAATGAGATCGGTTATACGCAGTACCTTTGAAAAGAAAAATCCACAATTAGTGGAACCTAATCTGCGTACGTTTAACCGAGGTTTTGAGGAAATGGAACTGCACGTATATCCGGTTACGGATGACGCGCAGGATCGGGTTTTTGAACGTCCACAGCCTTTGCTGGGGTACGATACGCAATTACTGGGGGGCGTTATTGCGACTCAGGGAAACAGTATGACGAGAGATGTTAGTGGTTCACGTCAGGGTTATGTGCCTGAATATGAAGCTGATAAATGTACCCATTGTGCCAAGTGTGATTCGATCTGCCCGGATTACTGTTTTGTATGGGAAGAGCAAGCAGACAAACGCGGAAGAATGATGCCGTTTTTGCAAGGGATTGATTACCAGTATTGCAAAGGATGTCTGAAATGTGTAGATATTTGCCCGTCGGGGGCGTTAAGCTCGCGTCGAGAGCAATGGGGCTGGGCGGAGCAGCATCGGGTTGCTCACCAATTTCCGATATATGAAGGAGGGCGTGCGTAATGGCAAAACTGGAAGAGGAACTCAAACAGACGGGCGCCGCACAAGTGACAACCTTCGAATCCGGTAATGAAATGGCAGCTACGGCGGCTGCGCAGATCAATTATCATATGATGGGATATTTCCCGATTACTCCATCGACCGAGGTAGCACAGTATCTGGATCAAATGAAAACGCGTGGTCAGCATAATATTAAGCTGGTTGCAGCAGATGGGGAACACGGCTCGGCAGGGATTTGTTATGGAGCTGCGGCAGCTGGAGCGCGGGTTGTGAACGCCACCAGTTCGCAAGGCTTCCTATACATGCTGGAACAGTTGCCTGTTCAGTCAGGCACCCGTTTTCCTATGGTTATGAATCTGGTGACAAGAGCTGTCAGTGGTCCCTTGGATATTCGCGGGGATCATTCGGACCTGTATTATGGTTTGAATATAGGCTGGGTCATTTTGACGGCAAGTACGCCACAGGCTGTGTATGATATGAACATCATGGCCCTGAAAATCGCAGAGCATAGCGATGTACGGTTGCCTGTAATGGTCGCATACGACGGTTTTTATACATCCCATCAAAAACGTAAAGTGCAATATTTTGCCGATGCAGAGACCGTGCGCGATTTTGTAGGCCCCAACCCGAACTTAAATTATCCGAATATTACGGATTTTGATCATCCTGTCACTGTGGGTGCGCATATGAACGGTGATGATCTGACGAATAATCACGTTCAACTGTCCGAAGCGTTGAAGCTTTCAGAAGGAGTATATGAGCAGGTAGCAGCAGAATATGCCGCTTTATCCGGTCGGGAATATCCGATTTTGGACCTGTATCATATGGAGGATGCTGAGGTTGCGGTATTTCTGCTGAATTCGGCGGCTGAATCGGCCAAGGATGTGGCGGATCAACTCCGCGCGCGCGGCATTAAAGCTGGTGTGATTCGTCCGAATATCATCCGGCCGTTCCCAGCCGCACAACTGCGGGAGGCGCTGCGCCATGTCAAGGCGCTGTTGGTGGGTGAACGTGCAGATTCATACGGGGCGGATGGCGGTAATTTAACCCACGAAATTAAGGCGGCGTTGCAGGAGGACCCACTGAATCAAACCCTCGTATTGAGCCGTATCTTTGGCTTGGGAGGAAAGGATTTTTATGCGGAAGATGCAGAGGCGTTCTTCCAGCTTGCGATTCAGGCGGCAGAGGCTGGACGAGTGGAGAAGCCCTTTGATTATTACGGGATTAATCCGGGTTCAGCGGACAAGGTGATGCCGCAAGTCATGCAGCCACCACGTGGCAATGCATACCGTACGGGTCTGATACAGGTTACGCCGGACGAGGCGACCGGGAAGCTTAAAGTCAAGGTACCCCCTCTGCGTTCGTTAACAACCAAACCACGCCGTCTTACACCAGGGCATGGGGCTTGTCCTGGTTGTGGAGCCTTGTCTGCGCTTGAGCTATTTTTTAAAGGGATTGAAGGCGACATTGTTGTACTGTTCCAGACTGGCTGCGTATATGTGGTGACGACAGGTTACCCATACACATCACACAAGCAACCGATGATCCACAATCTTTTTCAAAACGGGGCCGCTACAATTTCAGGAGCGCTGGAAGCTTACATGGAGATGAAGCGACGTAATGAAATTGAGATGTCGGATGATCCGACCTTTATCATGATCAGTGGTGACGGCGGGATGGATATCGGTATGGGGTCTGCAATTGGTGCGGCTCTGCGTAACCATAAACTGATTATGCTGGAATATGATAACGAGGGGTACATGAATACAGGTTCGCAGCAATCGTACTCCACTCCAATGGGGCATATGACCAGTACGTCGGGTGTAGGAAAAATGCAAAAAGGGAAGCAAGGGCATCATAAGGATACCGTGCAAATTATGGCCGCCTGCAACATCCCGTATGCCTTTACAGCAGCCGAAAGTCATCCGCAGGATATGCTGCGCAAAGCCGCCAAGGCTCAATGGTATGCCAACAACGTGGGTACGGCATATGGTAAAATTCTGTGCGCCTGCCCGCTGAACTGGAAATCTGAAGACAGACTGGGTACTAGCATCGTGGGCGCCGCAGTCGAGTCTTGCTTCTTTCCTTTGTACGAAATCGAGCAGGGAAGTACGACGATTACGTACAATCCGGAAGACAAGGGAAAACGGATTCCAGCTGCAGAATGGCTAAAATTAATGGGTAAAACGAAGCATCTTCTCAAAGAGGAAGCAACGCTTGCTACCTTTGAGCAGGAGATTGAGCGTCGCTGGACTATCCTGAAAAAGAAACATGAAATTTCGGAGTTATAATTCTGTTTTTTGCATAATAATCGTGTAACATTGTTAGCCGATGTTTCGGCACCGGTTCGGTTGAGATTCCTTACGCTTGCTGCGCAAGGAATCTTTTTTTGCGTTTATGGGTTGAAGCATAAAAAAACAGGTAATGATTTCCGATATAGGAGTGGAGGCCTATAGAAGGCATGTTATAAATTTTCTTCTGAATTTTAAGATGCAATGAGGTGCAGGTAATGATTAAGCTGAATACAGTTGAAATAATTGAAATTATAAAAAAACAAATCCCCAAGGTTATGAACATCACGCCAGTGGAACTCAAGTTTACGGATGATTTTGGACGGGCATCCCTGGCGGCAACTGAACACAAATTCACGCTGACGAACCAGCATTATTCTGCCAAGGTGATGGATTGCGTGTTAGAAACACAAGTGCGCCCTATTTTAATGTGTGAAATTATTTATTTTCTAAAATGCGAGTTTATTGATGGGCATGTGGATGTACGACTGGATTATGAAGCATGCTCTGAGGGAGAACGAGGACCTGTGGCTTCAGCCATTATTACCTTTGACCATGATACACAGCTTGGAGTCGACGAACTGGCCGATCTGATTGATCTGGCGCTTCATATGAATGATAAAACCTGGTTTGAAGAACTCTCCAGCCAATATGTCAAAACCAAAGCAGGAGCTTCGATTAGATAACTTGCTTTTTTTTGAAGTCGGTGCTAATATACGTAACAAGTTTAATGTTAATTTAATTAAATAAGAGCAAGATCCTTCGGGGCGGGGCGAAATTCCCCACCGGCGGTGATGACATGTTTGTGAATCGCTTCTGCGAACACAGCATGGCTTAGTCCGTGACCCGGATGCTGATCAATCAGCAGAAGGTGGACCTGGTGCAATTCCGGGACCGACAGTATAGTCTGGATGGGAGAAGGATACGAAGCGCATGTGCATGACGTGACATGTGCCAATTTTTAGCATACGTAAAAGTACGTACGGCTTATTTCGTTGCAGGACAGCATCGGACGACAGCTTTTATTAAGCTTTCTTTTCGATAGGCGTTCTGAGCGTAATTGGCTGTATTGCAAACATGCTTTCTATTGGTAAATCTGTGATTTCATGTCATCATTTAAGAAGTAATGTACTGCGCTTGTATACTACATATGTGACTCTCATCACCCCCATGACGGATTGATTCCCGACTGGGGGTTATTTGCGCTTACAGCTGATGAATTAGGGATAAACTGAAATGTAGTGGAAAGGAGTGAAAGCATGTTTACCGGATTGGTTGAGGAAGTGGGTCGCATTCAAAGTATTTCCAAAAGCGGTGAAGCGATGGTGCTGGGGATTTCGGGTTCTGTGGTATTGGGCGATTTGAAAATAGGCGACAGTGTCTCGGTGAATGGTGTTTGCCTGACAGCAATACAGATAGGTACTAAAGATTTTAAAGTTGATGTGATGCCGGAGACTTTTCGCAGCAGTAATTTGAGGGAACTCAGATCCGGCAGTCGAGTCAATCTGGAGCGGGCGATGGCAGCGAGTGGAAGATTCGGAGGACACATCGTACAGGGACATGTGGATGGGACGGGTACGATTCGTGGAGTGTCATCAGATCAGAATGCGGTTGTGTTCGAAGTTGAGCCTTCTGATCAAGCATTATTTAAATATATTCTCCTCAAAGGTTCAATTACAATTGATGGCATCAGCCTCACAGTCGCGCAGCGGACGAGAGATAGCTTTGCCGTATCCATTATCCCCCACACCTTAGCGGAAACGGCCTTACAAGCCAAACGTGAGGGAGACACCGTAAATATTGAATGCGACATATTGGGCAAATATGTGGAGCAACTTTTACATTACAGAGGTTCAGCATCAATGGAGAAAGCCGATCAAGCCCCACTTAGTTTGGACTATTTGGCGAAACACGGCTTTGCCTGAAAGAGCCTATTACAGAATAATAGAAAAAATGGTTCAGGAGCATTCGTGACATAAGACATAAGGAGGAGAGGGTTATGGATAGAGGCATCCAAACAAGTGTAACGGCAAACATCATGGAGCAGGGTGAGTTACACCACGACGAAGAGATTCGATTGGATTCCATCGAAGAAGCATTGGACGATTTAAAGAACGGCAAAGTCGTTATTGTAGTGGATGATGAACAGCGGGAAAATGAAGGCGACTTTATTGCTTTGGCTGAAAAAGCATCGCCCGAGGTGATCAATTTCATGATTACAGAAGGTCGCGGGTTGGTCTGTGTGCCGATCACACAGCACAGAGCTGAGGCATTGCAATTGCATCCTATGGTAGAGCAAAACACAGATTTTCACGGTACCGCCTTTACGGTATCGGTAGATCATATGAAGACAACAACGGGGATTTCAGCGGCCGAGCGCTCTTTGACTGTTCGCGCCTTAGCCGACGAAGCAATCACGGGAAGCGATTTCCGTAAACCGGGTCACATGTTTCCGCTAATTGCTCGCGATGGTGGTGTCTTGCAGCGTGCTGGTCACACTGAAGCGGCTGTTGATCTGGCTCGACTCAGTGGCTTCAAGCCTGCCGGGGTCATATGCGAAATTATAAAGGAAGATGGCTCGATGGCCCGCTTGCCTGATTTGGCTGAGATCGCTAAGAGACATCAATTGAAGCTGATTAGCATTCAGCATTTAATCGACTACCGTCGTCGTTTGTCCTTGTAAAAAATTCAAAAAAAGAGAGGTTGATAAGCATGGCACGTTTTCTGGAAGGTAATCTCGTATCGAATGGTTTAAAGTATGGTATTGTGGTGGGCAGATTTAATGAGTTTATTACAAGCAAACTGTTAAGCGGTGCCCTTGATGCACTTCAACGACATGGTGCACAGGAAGATGAAATTGATGTAGCATGGGTACCGGGTGCATTTGAAATCTCGTTGATTGCACAAAAAATGGCCGCAAGCGGAAAGTATGATGCCGTCATTACGCTTGGCACGGTTATCCGTGGTTCTACTTCACACTATGATATCGTCTGCAATGAAGTGGCCAAGGGTGTGGCGGCAAGTAGTCTGAAAACGGGTGTCCCTATTATTTTTGGTGTAGTGACTACGGAAAATATTGAACAGGCTATTGAACGGGCAGGTACGAAGGCTGGTAATAAAGGTTGGGATTCTGCGCTGGCTGCGATTGAAATGGCCAATCTCGGTAAGCAGTTTTAATTATATAAATGGATGAAAGAACGGCATAAACTGCAAAGTGGAAAAGGGATTAGATTGTTAAGCAAGGCGATGACGTATATACTACAGAAAGAGGGATTGATAACGTAGAGCATAAGTGCTAATGGGGAAAGGTATTGTTGAATGATGATTGGAGTAAGGCAGGGGGAAGCACATTGACAGTCGTAAATTACAAGCTGGAAACATTCGAGGGTCCGCTGGATCTACTGTTGCATCTGATTGATAAAGCCGAGATCGACATTCAGGATATCCCGATTAGCGATATTACTGATCAGTACATGGCTTTTTTACACAGTATGCAGGAGTTGGAGCTGGACATTACAAGCGAGTTTCTAGTGATGGCGGCGACGCTCTTATCCATTAAGAGTAAATTGTTGCTTCCCAAGCCACCTGTGATGGAATATGACGATTTGGATTTTTATGAAGAAGAAGACTATGATCCACGCGAGGAACTGGTTCGCAAGCTGGTGGAGTATCGTAAATACAAAGGGATTGCTCGCCATCTGAGCGAACGGGAGTGGGAACGTAGTCTGATTTATGGCAAGGAGCCGGAAGATTTGAGCGCATTCCTGCCAACCGAACCTGCAAATCCGGTGAATGGGCTGCATGCGAGCGATTTGGTCGCGGCCTTTCAGCGTGCATTGCGCAAAGCTGAACGACGTACGACGGTAACCCGTGTTCATCGGGACGAAATTTCAGTTAAGGACCGTATCCGGCAAGTTATTGGGGCGTTAGAGATGGTGGGGACTGGAGGAAGGCTGCTGTTCTCCAAGCTGATGCATGAGGATATGTATCGGCATGAGGTGGTTGTAACCTTTTTGGCTATCCTTGAATTGATGAAAATGAAGCAAATCTTCTGTTATCAAGAGAAGCTTTTCGATGATATTGTAATGGAGTGGAGAGGGGATTTACGGGTTAATGGATTATCTGAAGCTGAAATCAATTATTGAGGGGCTGCTGTTTCTCGCGGGAGAGGAAGGGTTGTCCACCAAGCAGATCGCCGACATTGTAGAGCAGCAGCAAGAGCTGGTTGAAAAGTGTCTGGAGGATATGAAACAGGATATGGAGCAGGGAGGAAGAGGTCTGCAGCTTGTCCGTATTGCCGGTCATTATCAGCTTGCAACTTTATCCGAACATGCACCTTATTTTGAAAAGCTCGCCTACTCTCCGGCACGTGCCTCATTGTCTCAAGCTGCTTTGGAGACATTGGCCATTGTGGCCTACCGCCAGCCCATTACAAGAGTTGAAATCGAAGAGATTCGAGGGGTCAAATCCGAGCGGGCCATACATACACTGGTCAACAAGGAGCTCATTGAAGAGAAGGGTCGAGCTGAGGCCATCGGACGACCAATATTGTATGGAACGACGAAATCATTCTTGGATTATTTCGGTCTAGGGTCTCTCGAAGATCTACCGCAACCAGAGCAGTTCGAGGATTCAGACAATTTAGAAGAAGAGACACAGCTGTTGTTCGAGCGTCTGGAGAGTAGCCAGCCTGCGGAGAACGATTCGGATCTGGAATCCTAAATTCAAAAAAACAAAAAAATTCAAAAGACAGCCAGTCCTTACGTCATTGAGGGCTGGCTGTTTGGCATTTTAAGATGCATGATTTTCCGCTGAAAGGTCATACTATTTTTGCCATGGTATTCTATAGAAAAGGGTAGGGAGGACTCGCCAGTGTGGAAATGGATCAGTATCGCCATCATCATTCTTATATTCATTGTACTGGCTATTCTGCTCTCTCGTATTCGATTGAAGCTGGAAATTGCCAAGCATGACAATGATGATCGGGCGCATCTAGAGATCAGATTTCTATACGGCTTGATCAAAATGAATTACGATATTCCAGCCATTCTCATTACAGGTTTGAAAAAAGGGCTTCTCTATCGGCTTGACCGCAATAAAAACATACATAAAACGGATGCTTCTGTGGATAGCGGAAATATTGATACCGAAAAAATCAAGCAATTTATACATGATATACGGGTTTTGCTCAAGGGTACACAATCCTTACAGCGATGGCTGAGACATACATTGGCCCATGTAACGGTGTCGAAAATGGAGTGGTCTACCAATATTAGTCTGGCTGACGCAGCTTATACAGCGACCTCAACTGGTATGTTGTGGGGGTTAAAAACGACCTTGATCGGTTTTGCCTCCAGCATTGTGCGCATGGAATGTACCCCAAAGGTGTTTGTGGTGCCTTATTGGGTGGACCGGCTACGTTTTACTACCATTTTGAATTGTGAAGCAAAAATATCGTTCGGTTATTTAATCTTTTCCATGCTCAGATTAGCTTTCCGCATATGGCGCGTTCCGGGAGGCATAGAGGCATGGAAGCGAGTTATTTCCAAAGCTCCTGAGAATCATCAAGCCAACAGTAAAGAATAAACAGTGTAGAGTATTGACATACATATTTCCTGAACCTTTGCGCACAATAGCGAAAGAAAAGCAGTCTACGCTTGAGATAAGCAGAGGAGGAATAAAACATGTCAGATCATCCGATTCAAGGGCTCATGCAAACCGCGATGGAGAACATCAAGGCCATGGTGGACGTGAATACGATTGTGGGAGACGCAGTGGAAACACCCGATGGTTCCGTTATTTTGCCAATCAGCAAGGTGGGATTTGGCTTCGCAGCCGGCGGAAGTGATTTTAACGTAGATGAAGAGTCGCTTCATACTTCCTCATCGGGGAATCATAGTGGGAAGGAAGTACATCCTTTTGGTGGCGGTAGCGGTGGTGGTGTATCTATTCATCCCATTGCCTTTCTAGTTGTCGGCAAACAGGGAGCACAAATCGTTCCGTTGGACAATCAAACGCATCTGTTTGAGAAAATCATCGACTCCACACCATACCTGATCGATAAGGTGCAGTCTATCTTCCAGAATTCAGGCAGCAACATGCAGACTCCACCTCCACAGGTACCTGCAAATGCTAATACGGATCAAAGTCAATCTGGACCGGCTTACTTGTAAAAGTTATTGAAATTAAAAGTGTTCTCTTAAGAAGGTATCCCCAAGCCGAGCGCGGCCTAGGAATACCTTCTTTTTAATATGCACTCGGCCCTATTCCTGAATATACTGCCTTCCGCCAATGACAGCATGTATACAGTGACTGAATTCTTGGCAATAAAATGTATTCACTGATAGTTCATTTTCTCGGTTTTCTTCGGGTGCGAACTGTGATAGGTAAACGAAGTCAGGGTAGATCACTTCATTTGTCAAATAAGCAGATACCGTGGCATCGGGGCGACGATGTCGATTAAGAGAATCAATAATACCTTGAGCCGGCAAGATGCCAATCCCATGTCCATAGAATGAATCTTCCTTCAGTTTGACGACATTTTCTCCCTTCCATTCCAATGAATCTGACGACACATCTGGATTGTTGAAATACAGGATGTCCCCAGGAACTGCTTTATGACTGCCTTGCTGCTGTATAAGCCTGAGATCACTGTCATAGTGCCAATCATACAACAGCATATCTGCAAAAATCTGATTAAACTCACTTTCTAGAATGGAATCCAGTACTCCTTTGTACAGCACAATAACCATTGCTGTTGCACATTCAAAAGCGTATTGTTGACCGTTTATAAAGATATCTCTGATCCCCTGTGCGGGAGTAACACCTGCTCTGATCTGAAAACCGCCTTTGTCCGTTAACTCCCAAAATTGCGGGTTGCAACGCGCGGTAGCAAAAGTGGCAAAGGATACACCGCTTTGATGCAATGCTTGTGCGGACTCTACAATCCGCGATCTTAAAATCATTTCAAACTGTAATTGCTGCATGTTGTAATCCTCCGATTTCATATTTAACGTTAGTAACTAATATTATATGTGTTCAGGAGTGTAAGTTGCTTGGTTAACGTATAAAGAAAGCAAAACAGGAGCGGCTAATGACTGTCCTGTATAAGGAATTTTCTGTTATAAAGGTGGACATACTTTGAACAGCTTGGACATAGAATGGTACAAGACTTGCTCAAATCCGGAGGAATCCAAATGTTTAAAAAAAAACAACATATCCATGCGGACCATAGCCATTTTAAGAATAAGGCACGCGCATTTGTTTTGCCGCTAGCGCTTATGCTCATTTTGTCATTGCCGCTTACATTGCTAAGTCCACAGCCTGTTCTGGGAGCAATAAAAACAGAAGCAGCTCCGCCCGCGTTAGGAACTCATGCACAGGCTGCTTCTTTGATTGATGTCACATCAGGAAGGATCATATATTCAGCCGAAGGTGACCGGGAGCTCCGTATAGCTAGCCTAACCAAAATTATGACTGCGATCGTAGCCATTGAACATGGACGCTTGCAGGACCGAGTAAAGGTGAGTTCGACAGCGTATGCCAAAGAAGGATCTTCGCTTTTTCTGCAAATGGGTGAACAAATGACGTTGGAAAATATGCTGTACGGCTTAATGCTCCGTTCGGGTAATGATGCGGCTTCTGCCATTGCCGAGCATGTGGGGGGGACAGAAGAGGGGTTTGTCCATTTAATGAACGACAAGGCTGTTCAGCTTGGGCTAAACCATACACATTTTGCTAATCCTCATGGGCTGGATGCCGAAGGACATTATTCCTCAGCCAACGATCTGGCCCGGCTCACCGCTTACGCGCTGCATAATCCAACTTTTGCCCGTATCGTGAAAACGGAACTGAAAAAAGCACCGAACCCCAACGATTCCTGGGACTACTCATGGCATAATAAAAACAAAATGTTGCGGCTGTATGAAGGAGCTGACGGTGTTAAAACAGGCTTTACTAAAAAAGCGTTTCGCTGTCTGGTCAGCTCGGCCACACGTGAGGGGCGTCAGCTTGCTGCTGTTACCTTGAATGACGGGGACGATTGGAATGACCATGCCCGTATGCTTGATTACGGCTTCCGATATTATCCCCTTATTCCGATTACGGACAAGCAGCAGCCTATTGATGGTTACCCCCTCTTGACAGGTGCGAGTTTTTCTTATCCTTTACATGATGGTGAGAAGACTCAATTGCACAAAAGACTGGTGTTGTTTAAAAATTCCGCTTCGGCAGATAGAGTTGACGTGTCTTTTGGTTTACGAGGACGGGTCGAATTTTTACTGGAAGGTAAATTGATCGGTTCCGTTCCTGTATATGAAAAAGGTAGTAAGCTGCCTGCCCAAACTACTGTACAGCCACAGCAGGAAGCGCCGACTGCACAAGTTCCTGCAAACCATACTCAGCAACGAGGTTGGACGAGTAAATGGAATGAAATCCTTAAGAATCTGTTCGGAGCATAAAGCAAGTAGGCTTGATGCTATAAAACTGCGGTGTCACATCATTGGGAAAAGGGGGAATCAGTCATGATTCATCTCATATGGGTGGCTTTGATTTGTATAGGATTTGTATTTGCAGCCGCACAGGGAAATATAGAGGTGGTGACGAAGGCGGCTTTTGACGGGGCAACTACGGGTGTTACAGTGTGCTTTGGACTGATAAGTGTGCTGGTATTCTGGATGGGCATGATGAGGCTGGCTGAAGACGGTGGGCTCTTGCAGAAAATATCTAAACTGCTTTCTCCGTTGGTCGCCTTTCTCTTTCCTGATGTGCCTCGTAATCATCCCGCTATGGGCTACATTTTGTCCAATATGAGCGCCAATCTGCTCGGACTGGGGAATGCAGCAACACCAATGGGGATCAAGGCGATGCAAGAGTTACAAACACTCAATCCGGATAAGCAAACCGCTACACCCGCCATGTGTACGCTGCTCGCGCTGAATACAGCCAGCATTACGCTTATTCCTACAACGTTGATCGCCATTCGGTTAAATTTTCATTCTGCACACCCGGCAGAAATCGTCGGAACGACATTGGTGGCGACCGCAATAGCCACCTTTGCTGCCATTGCGGCGGATCGTTGGTATCGTAGTCGAGAATTGCGCCGCCGTCCTCCAGTCAATCCACCGTTCCAGACCTCCTTGGCGCCAATCACCTCACCAGCACCAACATCTGCGGATTCTTCACCTGTACCACCCGTATCTTCACCCGCCGTACCGCGAACAGGAATCACAGCTACCAAGGGCAGGGACACCACTTGGAAAGGATGAGGGAGGCATGCTGAATTTTATTAACCTCGTATCGACTTGGGCCATCCCGGTTATTCTCGCTTTTATTCCTTTATATGCATATGCCAAAAAGGTCCCTGTCTACGATTCTTTTGTAGATGGAGCCAAAGACGGCTTTTCTACCGCCATCAGCATCATTCCTCATCTTGTAGGTATGATGGTGGCGATTAGCATTTTTCGAGCATCCGGCGCCTTGGACTATGTAATATCCTGGGTAGCCCCGTGGATTAAAAACTGGGGCGTACCTGGCGAGGTGCTGCCTTTAGGTTTGCTCCGTCCATTGACGGGCACTGGTTCACTTGCGTTCACGACGGATCTAATTCGCACTTATGGTCCCGATTCCATGATCGGTCGGATTGCCTCAACGATTCAGGGCAGCACAGATACAACGCTGTATGTATTAACTGTATATTTTGGTGCGGTAGGTATCCGCAATGGACGATATGCCTTGAAGGTGGGACTATTTTCTGATGTGGTTGGTTTTGTGGCGGCTATTGCCATTTGTTTGCTTGTATTCTGAAATTTGCACCGTTTTTTGAACGGGGGTTGTGATTTTGCTCATGGATGGGTATCATTAGCATGAGGTGAATTAGCGAACATGGAAAGATTGCAGAAAATATTGGCCCAAGCTGGTGTAGCTTCCAGACGTAAATGTGAGGAGCTTATTCAGGCGGGCAGTGTAGAAGTAAACGGGGTTACCGTAACTGAGCTGGGAACGAAAGCAGACCCTGATCAAGATATGATTACAGTAAAGGGACGCCCGATCAAAACTGAGAAAAAAATCTATTTGATGATGAACAAACCCAAAGGGGTCATTACAAGCGCTTCTGATCCGGAAGGTCGCAAAATTGTGTCTGACTATCTGAAAGGCGTCAAAGAACGCGTATATCCGGTCGGGCGTCTCGATTACGACACCGAAGGGTTGCTGTTGCTTACCAATGACGGAGAGTTCGCCAATCTGCTCACCCATCCCAAGCATCATGTGCCGAAGACGTATGTGGCTACAGTCAAAGGCGTTCCGCACGGTACTGAGCTGGACAAGCTAAAAAAAGGAATCGTGCTGGAGGATGGCATTACTGCACCGGCCGAGGTAGAATATAAGGATGTAGATCCGGACGGTAAGGAATCTGTGATCCAGATTACCATTTATGAAGGCAGAAATCGTCAGGTAAGACGGATGTTTGAGGCCATTTCGCACCCAGTCATCAGACTCAAGCGGATTGCCTTCGGGGATCTATTGCTGCAAAACTTGAAGCGTGGTCTTACCAGACCCCTAACCAAGGACGAAATCAACCGTCTCATTCAACTTGCCAAATCAGACAACACGAAAAAGAAACGGACAGGACGGGGGTCATAACCCCGGCCTTTTTGGCGTAAAGAGGCTGTTGGATGAGAGTAAAGTTTGACCAAGCACGGGAAAATAGTAAAATAGAGAGAATGCTTTTTTTAGCGAAGGGGCTGGGAATATGTCAGAACAAAGCAACCGCATATTAATTGTAGATGATGAAGAACGCATTCGCCGCCTTCTGCGGATGTATCTGGAAAAAGAAGGATACGAAATTGAAGAAGCTGAGGATGGGGAGATTGCTCTCCAAAAAGCGACTGCAAGCGATTACAGTATTATTTTGCTCGATGTGATGCTTCCGGGTATGGACGGGATTGAAGTGTGTACACGGCTACGTCAAACCAAATCTACACCCGTGATTATGCTGACAGCCAAAGGCGAGGAAGTGAACCGCGTGCAAGGCTTCGAAGTCGGAGCTGATGATTACGTGGTCAAGCCCTTTAGCCCGCGAGAGGTCATCTACCGGGTAAAGGCAATTTTACGACGGTCATCGGAGACTGCCTTTTTAACGAAAGAGGCGGTGCCGAGCAATAGTATTGTTTTTCCAAATCTTATTATTGAGCATGATGCACACCGGGTAACTGCAGGTGGAATTGAAATCAGTCTAACGCCTAAAGAGTACGAGCTATTGCATTATTTGGCTGTATCGCCAGATAAAGTCTTCTCGCGCGAAGAACTGCTTAAAGATGTTTGGAATTACGAATTCTTTGGTGATCTGCGCACCGTGGATACGCATGTGAAACGGCTTCGTGAAAAGTTGAATAAGGTATCGCCAGAGGCAGCGGCTATGATTACGACCGTATGGGGCGTAGGTTATAAGCTGGAGGTTCCGAAATAACGTGAACTTCTGGAGATCGCTGGTAGGTAAGCTGTGGATCACCATCATTTGTCTTGTAGGTTCTGTGCTTATTTTTCTGGGGCTTTTTTTATTGCCGTATATCAATAGAAATTTTGCAGCACATGAATCGACGGAAATCAAGCATTTATTCACCTATACATGTATCGTCGGATTTTTATTGACGACCTTTTTTGCTCTATTTCTTTTTACTAAAATCACACAGCCTATGCAGCTGTTGATTCAGGCGGCGAATGCCATCCGTGAGGGAAGGTATGATACTCGGCTTTCGCTGGTGACCAGCGATGAGATTGGAGAGCTGGCGAAAACTTTTAACCATATGTCTACGGAACTGGAAGCGACGATCCGCAGTCTGAATGAGGAGAAAAACCATTTATCCAGTGTACTGCGAAGTATGTCTGATGCCGTAATTACGTTCGACAGAAGTGGACAAATCATTTTGACGAATCCGCCTGCACAAAGTTTGCTGGATATTTGGGGAAAGCTGGAGAGGCAGGGGCGTGATCTGGAGGAATTCGGAGCTTCTGTGCCAGAGCCTTTGCTGTCTTTGTTCCATACGGTTATGGACAGAGGCGAGGATGTCGGAGACTACATCCATGTCAAGAAAGGCTCCTGGTCAGTGCAAATGGCGCCGCTGTATACAGATAACGCTATTCGTGGTGCAGTAGCCGTACTTAGAGATATTACGGAAGAAGTAAAACTTGAGAAGATGCGTAGCGATTTTGTAGCCAACGTATCCCATGAAATTCGTACACCCTTATCTATGATGCAGGGATACAGTGAGGCTTTGCTGGACGGCATGGCAGGTTCACCGGAAGAATCTGAGGAGCTAGTACAGGTCATCCATGATGAATCATTGCGTATGGGAAGGTTAGTCAAGGATCTGCTTGATTTGGCCCGAATGGAGGCAGGTCATACAGACATGTACCGTCAGGAAGTAGATGTGAATGAACTGATCGAGCGTGTTCACCGGAAATTTACGGTTCGTTCCAAGGAACGGGGACTGACACTCGATTATTATGAGCCAGGTCAACGCTTGCTGTTGCCTGAGGCAGATGAAGACCGACTGGAGCAGGTGTTGACCAATTTGCTGGATAATGCGTTCAGACATACGCCCTCTGGGAAAAAAGTTACCATTGCGGCGGATCAAATTCTGGGAGAACGGAATGAGTTAATCCGCATTCGGATTAAGGATGAAGGTGTGGGCATTGCCAGCGAGGATCTACCTTATATCTTTGACCGCTTCTACAAGGCAGACAAGGCCAGAGTACGTGGTGAGGACAAAGGGACTGGACTGGGGCTTGCTATTGTTAGAAACATCGTAGAGGCTCACGGAGGCTCTGTCTCAGCTGCTAGCGTACTGGGAGAGGGGACGGAGTTCACTATTTTGTTGCCAATTTCCAATAAAACAAGGCTGGGCTCTGTAACAAGCTTATAACGACGGCTTGTTTACCCTAGTTTGCAGGCATCCTCGGAAGAGGGTGCTTTTTGTTGAAAAATCAACATTTATCTTGTTCAACGTGGAACATTCTGATTCAAATGTATGCTTCTATGTTAGATAAGGAGATAAGAAAAGGCGCCTCGGTAGCCGGGCGCCTCTCTTTATAAATAAAACCAAGAAATTTCTCAACACTGACTGAAACTAATCCAGCACTACTTCTTGGGCAGTATTCAGTTCTGGTAAGCCAACGAGTTGAATCAGCACTTCTTTAGGTACGGCTTTATCAACGGTCAGAATCATGATCGCTTCGCCGCCAACAATTTTACGCCCTACTTGCATGGAGGCGATATTGACGCCGTTCTCCCCAAGCAAGGTGCCGACACGGCCGATAATGCCTGGTTTATCATTATGGGAGATGAGCAAGAAATGAGCCTCAGGTGCCACGTCTACCGGGAACTGGTTCAACCGAACAATACGTTCACCATAGCCTGCGAGCAGGGTGCCAGATACACGTTGTTCTTCGCCGCTTTGCGTTTTTAGCGTAACGGTGATTAGGTTGGTAAAGCCCTTAGTGGCAGGCGCCTGAGAGACGATGAGATGAACGTCACGTGTTTTGGCAAGATGCACAGAGTTTACGATATTCACATCGCTGCCTAGATGACGGCTAAGTACGCCTTTCAAAATATAACGTGTGAGCGGCTGTGTATCCACAGAGGACAAATCGCCAGCATAATCCACTTGGATTTCGCGTACAGCTTGGTTTGTAATCTGAGCGGCAAAGCTGCCCAGCTTCTCTCCGAGCGAGAAATATGGTTGCAATTGCGTCATAACATTGGATGGTACTGGAGGCATGTTGACCGCATTTTTAAACGGCTCATCACGTAAAATATGCAGCACCTGCTCAGACACGTCGATCGCCACGTTCTCCTGAGCTTCGACAGTCGATGCACCCAGATGTGGTGTAACGATAATTTTTGGATGGCTCAGGAATGGATGATCCTGTGCTGGTGGTTCAGACTCAAATACGTCAAAGGCTGCACCGGCAACGATACCTTCATCAATGGCTTCAACGAGAGCCATCTCATCGATAACTCCGCCTCGGGCACAGTTGATGATGCGCATTCCTTTTTTCATTACTTCAAACTGCGGACGAGCAATCATATGCTTGGTTTCTGGTGTTAATGGCGTGTGTACAGTCATGAAATCTGCGTTGCGGATAATTTCGTCCACGCTGGCCAGCTTGATGCCCAGCTTCTCAGCGCGCTCTTCGGTCAGAAACGGATCATAACCGAGGATGCTCATGCCAAATGCTTTGGCGCGTTTAGCCACCTCACTGCCGATACGTCCCATGCCGAGGACTCCAAGTGTTTTGTTACGCAGTTCGACACCTAGGAATGTTTTACGATCCCATGTACCACCGATGGTTTTAGCGTAAGCCTGTGGAATATGGCGAGCCAGTGCCATCATCATGGCAAAAGTGTGCTCACATGTCGTAATTGTATTGCCGTCAGGAGCATTAATAACGATAATCCCGCGTTGTGTTGCTGCTTCAAGGTCGATGTTGTCCACGCCGACCCCGGCACGTCCGACAACCTTGAGGTTTTTACCTGCCGCCATGATGCGTTCGGTTACCCGGGTTTGGCTTCGGACGAGTAATGCGTCATAATCACCAATAATTTGAACCAATTCATCCTCGCTGAGACCTGTGTTCTTGTCCACCGTGACATCGTCTGCATCCATCAGCTGCTGAATGCCCAGGTCACTGATTGGATCGGATACTAACACTTTAAACATTTGGTTTCCTCCTCAAAGTTAACTTCTTTTATGGACAGGATGTACTTCAAACTGAAATACATTCCATAAAGAACATGAAAAAACTTGAAATGCTTCTAAAAAGTACAGGAGAGCGGTCTAAACACCAGTGTGATAACGCATTGACGCAGAAAAGGAATAAAATAGCACTTTGCACCAAACAGACAACCAAAGGCCTTATGTGGAGTCGCTTTACGGTTTTCGGGCATCAAAAAAACTCCCGAATCACATACTATCTCCATAGTAAGGGACGAGAGTTATCGTGGTACCACCCTAATTCGCAGCCACTTCGCAATGGACTGCCTTCAGCGGTCATATAATGACCGAAAGGATAACGGTTTTCTGCCGATTGCATCTAATGTCGGGAAAAGATTCCCTAGACCTCGATGCAATAACTCAGGAGTGCTGAAAGTAGTTACTTCGCCACCGGCTTCCACCCAAACACCGGCTCTCTGAGGACGAAATCAATACCTTTTCTCCATCATTGTTGTTGTCGCTAATAATTTTTTCATAATGTATCATGGCTTACATGGGCATGTCAATAGGACATGCGACATGTGTGGATAGACGACTAGATACATAGCTACAGAATGCGGAAAAATTAAGATTTAAGTCTTCTTGAATCCGCCCGACTTTTTGGCTATGATGCTAAAGAAGACTAAGCAGAGGACTAACTAACTATGAAAAAGCTTAAAGTGAAATGGAAAAGAGCGCAAATTCATGAATTGAATGACCGCTTGCTGCTTTACAATTTGTATCTAACTCAGGGGCTGACCCTGCTGATTGGCGCAATCTGGATTATATTGCAGAAAAGAAATGTGTTTGAACTATTTGCATTGCCCAGCACTCTACACGTCTTGTGGTGGGGATTGGGACTGGCGGCCGCTATGCTATTAGTGGATCTGCTGCTATCTCGGATCATGCCTGAGGATGCCATGGATGACGGTGGTATTAACCAAATGCTGTTTCAAAATCGACCGGTTTGGCATATTATTTGTATAGCTGCTATCGTTTCGATCTGTGAGGAACTTTTGTTTAGAGGTGCGATTCAGTACAGCTTTGGTCCTTATTGGACAAGCATTTTGTTTGCGGTTATTCATATCCGATATTTACGGCACTGGATTCCCACGGGCTGGGTTTTTCTTAGCAGTTATGGATTGGGATATATATATGTGCAGACAGGCAGCCTGTGGGCACCGATCATTTGTCATTTTGTGATTGACCTTATATCTGGCTTAGCGTTACGTTTTCGGAGGTATGAAGAATGAATCAGGAACTTAGCAGAGTGCAGACCTATGGTAGCCGCCGAAATGGTCGTAAAGGCAAGGAGGAGGACAGGTCAAAGCCAAAACTGGTTCGCTCCCGTGCTTCACGACCCATGCCAGAATTGGCAGACGTTGCCGCTGCGCCAGAAGTTGCTGTGACAATGGAGGAGGACACTCCTGCCAGTGAGTACCGAACACGGACAGAAATGTTTCCGTCCCGCCGTATTCGGGTAAGTAAATGGTTTTTGAATTTTTTGAGCACTCTTTTTGTGCTTATTACAGCAGCATTACTATGGTGGGGAATTAAAGGTGCGCCACCCATTAGTGAAATGTTTTGGTGATTAAAGGCATTGTGACAGCTTGCGTCTAGTACGTGCGTGCAATATTACGCTAAAAAAGCCTCCATCTCCCACAAAATGTGTGAAGATGGAGGCTTTTTTACATCATCTACATTTGATCTATGCGCAAGTGATTATTAACTGGAAGGAATCTCAATGCTTTGTGGATCAACAAATTGATAGCCCTTCTGCTCAAGGCGCGTCAATAGACTGTCCAGCGCCTCCGCTGTCCATGGCAATTCATGCATCAAAATATTGCTGCCTGGATGAAGTTGTTCAGTTACGTTTTTCAGAAGTGTCTCCGTTTTATGAGGTTGATTTTTTTTCATGGTCCAGTCCAGAGAGCCTACGGACCATGTCATATACAAGAGCCCATTTTCCTTAGCCACCTTGCGACCTACGTCTCCACCAGCACCATGAGGCGGACGGAAGAACACGGGTGCTTGGCCTGTAGTGTCTTTAACGATTTTTTGTACCGTTTCAATCTGTTTTTTGACCTCAGCCTCAGACTTGTTCTTGAGAACGATGTGGTCCCAGCTATGGTTGCCAATGGGCTGTCCACGGTCATGGATAAGCTTGAGCAACTCAGGATGTTCTTTTACACGATAACCGTTTACGAAGAAAATCGCTTTTGCCTTGTGCTTATCCAATATATCTATGATTTTGTTAATCATGACCGCTTCCTTCGGACCATCATCAAATGTCAGCAACACCACTTTTTTTTCGGCACCTTGTTGATTAGGAATTACATTGTAAGCTTTGTCCAAGTGATACATTTTGTTAGTGGTAGCCGCTGATGTCGAAACTGTAGTGTCGTTGCTCTCAACGGCGGTTTTGTCATTTTGTGTATTTGTTGTACTCGCTGATTTTTGCTCATCACTGTCTGCTTGCTTATTGCTTCCTTGGAGGGAAGACATACTGCTCTGATCTTTGGCACTGTTACCTGAATTCGCTGATTCCGGCTTCGTCGCAGTGCAAGCACTAAGCAGCAGACATGCTGTTAGCAAAATGGCTGCTGTTTTTGTACCCATTAATTCATCTCACCTTCCTGTATTTATACCGTATGAGTTTGTCTCTGATGACGAACACTATGCTTGATTCTACCACAAAGGGAGGTTCTAATTGTGAAAACATCTTCATTTTTCCTGGGAATCGTCTTGGGGGCTGTCGCAAGCTCTCTGATCTCTCGTAACCGCAATGCGTTGGGTTTATCCATGGACATGGGCGGAAAAAAAGGCGGAAATTTGGTGCAGAAAGCTCGTACAAAAATGATGGACGCCGCATTTCCAGGCATGGGTGATATTGCGCTAAATACACAAGACACCCACAAGGATCATGATCATCGTTCACAAGCAGATAAAACCGTTCATAACGCCCAAACTGCCAAGAGCAAAGAAGAGAATATGAAGTTGATTAAAGAGTTTATTAGCACCAGTCCCGATGTTAAACGTGAGGTCGAGCAAATACTGAAAGAAACTCATACAGCCGTACCGGGATTGTAACCCGAAACCTCTATTCCGAATCATTTTGCGGCTTTTTTGTTAAAGCCGTTCAAATGATTCTTTTTTTTATCATTTTTATTCGTGCATTTACGATTATAAAATGATAACATGATTACATAGAACCATTTTCATCACAGGCATCATATTTGTATCATAATCTGCTAATAACACTCGGCTGCCAGGAGGAGGGTCCAGTATGAAAATAGAAAGATTAAGTCAGGACAAGATACGGATTTTCCTTACCTTTGACGATTTGAGCGAACGGGGTATCCAAAAAGATGATATGTGGCAAGAAATCCCAAGAGTTCATGAGCTGTTTACTGAAATGATGGATCAGGCATACAGCGAACTGGGCTTCGATGCCACGGGACCGTTAGCTGTTGAAGTCTTTGCGCTTCCTGCTCAGGGAATGGTTGTTATCGTCACTCGGGGAAAATACGATCACCAGCAGTATGGTTCGGGTCCCGATGAGGAGCTTCCAGAGGAAGTCTACGAAATGGAAGTCACAATGGAACACAGTGATTCCATCGTTTACGCGTTTAGCGATTTCGAAGTACTCATAGAAGCGGCTCATATGCTCCGCAGCAACACTACGGAAGCAGGTAAGCTGTATCATTATAGAGGAAAATGGATTTTGCATTTGGAGCCAGAAGAAGTAGAAGAGTCCAAGCTCGCGGCCTTAATTGCGATTCTGGCTGAATTCGGAGAAGGTTCATCCGTAACACCAGCTATGCTGGAAGAGTATGGCAAACTGGTTATTCCTGAACAGGCAGTTGCTGTCGTCTGCACCCATTTTGACAGCCGTTCTTAATTTTGGTTTAGAAAGTGATAAGGAAGTTAATTTGTCGGCTCTGCGCTGAAAGCAGGGCCGACTCATTTTTATGGAGGGATGATCGGTGCTTCTGTTTTCTGTTTTAGCGGCAGCTACAGCGCCGGGTCTCGCCTTATTGATGTATTTTTACTTAAAGGATCGATATGATTCGGAGCCCCTGCACATGGTTATCAAAGTATTTTTGCTCGGTTTTTTGGTGGTGCTTCCGGTCATGATTTTTCAACGTGGGTTGCTGCTTTGGCTAGGAGATGACACTTTAATTCAGGTGTTCGGTATTTCCGCTGGAGTGGAGGAGTTTTTTAAATGGTTTCTGCTGTATCACATCATCTATAACCATACAGAGTTCGATGAGCCTTATGATGGTATATTGTATGCAGCCGCAGTTTCACTCGGATTTGCCACCGTTGAAAATCTGTTATATGCCTGGGCGGGGCATGCTTCGATCAGCATGCTGTTAATGAGATCATTGCTGCCGGTATCCGGTCATGCAATGTTTGGCGTTATGATGGGCTACTATATGGGGAAAGCCAAGTTTTCGAAAGACCTGAAGAGTAAATATATGCTGCTTCTGTCATTACTGCTTCCATGGTTTTGGCACGGAATATATGATTTAATTTTGACGAAATTTTCACACGACTGGATCTGGTTTATCATTCCGCTGATGGCATTTCTATGGTACGGAGGGATGGCAAAAATCAGCCGAGCGAATAATCGTTCTCCTTTTCGAATGTTAAAACGGGAAGAAAAGGTTAATATGTAACGAAATGGGACACACTGATCTGACAAACCTGTTAGAGAAAGAGGTGTCTTTTTTGCGTATAAAAGTAAGAATTCATTGTAAAAGATGCGGAGAACGCTTTGTGCTGAGAGGGCGAATGGAGCAAGGACAGATTCAAACCGGCTTTAAACGCTGTATTTGCGATAACTGTGAGTTTATTGTTGAAGTCATGGAAAACCATGCATAAGAGAGCTTTCTTCTTGTCACACTATCGGTAGTGTATTTGAAGAAAGGAGACTCCCAATATGTATAAGCGACTTAGTGCCGTATTGTTCCCGGTGGTTACCCTGATTATGATAGGAGCATTTGTGTGGGGTTATCAGCAAAACCAGATGAGAAGAGAGGTGTCTTCTCAGGCAAATAGCATGTCGATTAAGGCGGAAAATCAATATCAGCGTGCATTTCACGATTTATCGTTTCATATGGATCAGTTGCATTCCCAACTCGGGAACGCGGTTGCTGTCCATACTACTTCACACGCGATGCACCGCAAATGTTTGATGAACGTGTGGAGGATTGCAAGTGAAGCCCAAAACGAGGTTAATCAGTTGCCTCTCAATGTAATGCCTTTTAATCATGCTAAAGATTTGCTGTCACATCTATCTGCATTTTCGTATCAGACCGCAATCCGTGATCTGGATCACGAGCCTTTAAACGAGAAAGAAATTTCGAATCTGAAAACGTTATATAACAATTCCAAGGAAATTTCGAAAAACATGCACGAGGTACAGCAAAAAGTCCTTAGCAAAAATTTGCGCTGGATGGATGTTGATATGGCGGCAGGTTCTCAAACTGGACCGAAGGACAACACCATTATTGATGGCTTCAAAACCGTGGACAAAAAAGTAGAGAACTACAAAGAACTGGATTGGGGACCCTCTGTTGCGAGCATCTATGATAAGCGCTCAGTGAAAAAGTTGAGTCTCCCCGCGGTGGATGCAGGACAAATTAAGCGAAATGCCTCTGAATTTACAGGAAAACCAGAAAGTCAGATTCGTGTGAACGAAAACGGCAAAGGAACAGAATGGGCGTCTTATACGGCTACTTTGTTGAATAAACAGCAGCCGGTGGCCACGATGGATTTTACAAAAAAAGGTGGCAAGCTCATTTCTTATCATGACATGAGAGCAGTAGGTCCTAAAAAAGCAACTCGTAACGAAGCGGTTCGCTATGCAAGTGAGTATCTTGAACAAAAGGGCTACAAAGGAATGAAGCCCGTAGCATATGATGAAAGCGGAAATTTAGCCAACATTACATTTGCAAGCCAACAAGGGGATGTGATTATCTATCCAGAAAAAATCACAGTCAGATCAGGCTTAGATAACGGACAAGTGATTGGCTTCCAATGCAGCGATTATGTCTATGAGCACAGTCACCTCCGTCGTATTCCCCAGGCAAAACTGAATTTAAATGAAGCACGAGCGAAATTGAATCCTGAGTTTCGCGAAACTTACCACCGCAAAGCACTAATTGAAAATGAACTGTCAAATGAAGTTCTGTGCTATGAATTTGGTGGTAAAATCAACGGTTCCATTTATCGAATTTACATTAACGCGAACACGGGAATGGAAGAAACGATTGAACAGGTAAAAGATTCAGATGAGCCACAGGTTACGGCAAGTAATGCCTAGTTGATTACACTAAAATGAATCTACAGTCACTCTAAGCCTCCTTTATTAAGGAGGTTTTTTGTGCTTTAGTCATGGTTCTAGCAAATATAATGCTTAATATAGGCACAAAGTCGTGGTATTATATACCTTAATTATAGTTTTGAATGGACAAGGATGGTGAATCGTTTGTTTCCGAAAATTAATGATGTGTTATACATACAAGTTGCCGGTACCGATCAGAAGGATGAATCTTTTGAATATAAGTCGCGTATTGCGGAAGAGGACCCACAGAACTTTTTAATTGAAATTCCCATGTCACAAACAAGCGGGCACTTGAAAAAGCTGTTTCTTGGGGAAGAACTGTCTATATTTTTTATGAGCGAGGGTGGGATTAAAAACTATTTTAATACCCACGTTACGGGCTTTAAAGAAGATGTTCTTCGGATGGTTCGCATTCACAAGCCTGCTCCGGACAGCATCAGCAAAATTCAGCGTCGAAACTTTCTCAGGGTAAAGGCCAACTTGGAAATTGCGGTTAAACATGGTGTAAACGAATCTAGATTTGTAGCAGAGACGCATGATGTAGGGGGTGGAGGCGTATCCTTTCAGACTCAGGGCTCCCATCATCTTGAAGAAGGAGAATCGTTGTCTTGCTGGATTTTGGTTCCATATAAAAACGGCACTCAAGAACATGTTCCGTTCCAATCTGAAATTGTACGCATTCAGCAGATGGGAAATGGCCGCAAACTCATTATGCTGAAATATGAGAAAATCGCTGACCAGGAGCGCCAAAAACTGATTAAATATTGTTTTGAAAGACAGTTGGAGTTCCGGGAGAAATCGTAATCATCCGAAGATTTTCTTTTTTAGTATACCTGTCGCTTATTTTGCATCGCCTATAAATGTGTGGTATAATTTTCACGTCGCAGGCAATGCCTGCTTTTTTCTTGAGGTTAGGTTAGGAGGAATTCCCTGTTGGCAAGGCAACATGCATCTTCAATTAACAAAATAAATGTAGCCATTGATGGACCTGCTGGTGCAGGGAAAAGTACAGTGGCCCGCCTGGTGGCGAAAGCACTTTCCTATGTATATGTAGATACCGGAGCCATGTATCGAGCAGCAACGTGGTACATGATGTGCAAAGAAATTCCTGCAGGAAATGTACAAAAAGTGCTTCAGCATGTACCTGAGCTGGTGATTGAATTAGTACCGGACCCCACAGGCCAAAAGGTTTATTGTAACGGGGAAGATGTAACCACTGTGATTCGTTCGATGGAAGTGACTAGCAATGTGTCACAGTATTCGAGTATTGCTGGTTTACGTACACGCTTGACCGAATACCAGCGTGAAATGGCTGCGCGTAAAGGTGTAGTCATGGACGGACGCGATATTGGAACAACTGTGCTTCCCGATGCCGAAGTCAAAGTGTTCATGACCGCAAGTGTTCAGGAACGTGCTTCACGTCGTTTTAAAGAACTGAGCGAAACTGATGATATCACTCTGGAACAGCTTGAACGTGACATAGCGGCACGTGATAAGTTTGATGAGGAGAGGGAGGTATCCCCGCTTCGTTGCAGTGAGGACGCCATCGTGCTTGATACGACCCATATGGGCATTCAGGATGTCGTGGATACGATCGTATCTTATTGCTTAACGGAGAAGGATGGAGAGATCAGCCAATGATATATACTGTATGCGCCAGTATTTTGCGTCTCATTTACCGCGTTCTGTTTAGGCTTGAGGCGGTAGGCAGGGAAAATGTTCCTGCTGAGGGTGGAGTGCTGTTGTGTTCTAATCATATTAGTAATCTTGACCCTCCTACAGTTGGCATTTTGCTGAAGCGCAAGGTTCACTTTATGGCCAAAGCAGAGCTGTTTAATGTTCCTGTACTGGGGCCACTGATCGACAAACTGGGAGCTTTTCCAGTCAAACGTGGTGGTGTGAGTAAGGAATCCATTAAGCTGGCATTGAACATTTTGCGTGACGGTAAGGTTATGGGGATTTTTCCCGAAGGCTCCAGAGGAGCTGGGGGGATTGGTAAAAAGGGTGCTGCCAGTTTTGCACTGCGTAGTGGAGCGGCTGCCGTTCCGGTCGCCATTATTGGTGATTACAAGCTTTTCCGTAAAACGAAAGTGATATACGGTAAACCTGTTAATTTGGACGCTTACCAAAAGGGTGCCGATATCGAAGGAGATCCTCTTGAATTGGCAACAGAAGCAATTATGTCACGTATTCGCACAATGAAGGAAACGGGTAAGCCAACGAATGATTGAAAGGCTTGCATGAATTGTGTCTAAGCTTGGAAAACTAGAATAAAAATGTATTTTGTTTTGAACTCTGCTATTGCGCAGGTTTAAATAAATGGTTTTTTTGAATTGAGGAGGGTATTGACATGTCGGAAGAAATTAAAAATCAAGAAGCTGCTGAAGCGGCAAATCAAGACGAGCTCGATCAAATCGTTTCCCTGAAAAAAGGTGATACCGTTAAGGGTACAATTGTGAAATTGGAAGATAACCAAGCGGTAGTAAGCATTGGATATAAATACGATGGAGTTATTCCAATTCGCGAATTGTCTTCTGGTCTGGACAATGCAGAAGAAGCAGTACAAGTAGGCCAAGAGGTTGAAGCTAGAATTATCAGCATCGACGACGGCAAGGAGAAACTTGTTCTGTCCAAACGTGCAATCGACAGTGAAAATGCTTGGGAAAAGTTGGAGCAACTGTTCGAAAGCAAAGAAGTATTTGAAGTTGTTGTGAATGATGTTGTTAAAGGCGGCATCGTAGTAGACGTGGGTCTGCGCGGATTCATCCCTGCATCCATGGTGGAACGCCATTTTGTTGAAGATTTCAGTGATTACAAAGGCCGCACATTGCGTGTTATTGTAAAAGAACTGGATCGTGAAAACAACAAAGTGATCCTTTCCCAAAAAGACGTTCTGGAAGCAGAATTTGAAGCTAACAAGCTTAAAGTAATGGCTGAGTTGAAAGAAGGACAAGAAATCGTTGGTACGGTTCAACGTCTTACTCAGTTTGGTGCTTTCGTAGATGTTGGCGGAGTAGACGGTCTGGTTCACGTATCTGAAATTGCTTGGACTCATGTTGATAAACCTTCTGATGCTGTTTCCGAAGGAGATCAAGTGAAAGTGAAAGTCTTGAAAGTAGATCCTGAAAAGGGAAAAATCAGCCTGAGCATGAAAGCTGCACAGCCTGGTCCTTGGGAATCGGCTGCTGGACAATTCAATAACAATGACATCGTAACTGGTGTTGTTAAACGTCTGGTTAACTTCGGTGCATTCGTTGAAATCGCTCCTGGTGTGGAAGGTTTGGTTCATATTTCTCAAATTTCCCACAAACACATTGGAACTCCACAAGAAGTTCTTGAAGAAGGACAAGAAGTTAAAGTTAAAATTCTTGAAATGAATCCTTCCGAAAAACGTGTAAGCCTGAGCATTAAAGAAACTGAGGAAGCTCCTGAAGCTGCTCCAAAAGCAGAAAGAGCGCCACGTGCATCTCGCGCACCTCGTGAGGAACTGAATAATCCTAACGTTTCCCTCAACAATTCCGGACTGAGCATTACGCTTGGTGAGCGTTTTGGCGATAAGCTGAACAAATTTAAATGAGTTTAAATCAATACATTTTATAATAAGCATAACGTACACCATCGGCGGACCCAGAGGGTTCGCCGATTGTTGTTACGTCACTATATCGCCAATAGGTATGTTTTTTGCTATGATGAAAGCGGAAGAATTGACAGGAGGAGTGAATTTATGGCAAGACCCGTTGTGGCTATCGTTGGTCGTCCGAATGTGGGTAAGTCCACGATTTTTAATCGGATTATCGGGGATCGTTTGTCCATCGTGGAAGATAAACCGGGAATCACTCGTGACCGTATTTACGGTATATCGGAGTGGAATGGTAAATCCTTCAGTATTATTGATACCGGCGGCATTGAGATTGATGGTGAGGATGTTATTCTGAAGTCCATCCGTATGCAGGCCGAACTCGCAATAGAAGAAGCAGATGTTATTGTATTCATGAGCGATGCAAAAGCTGGAATAACGCAAGCGGATGAAGAGGTAGCTCAAATGCTGTATCGTTCGGGTAAACCGATCATCGTAGCAGTAAACAAGGTGGACAACCTCAGTCGCGCCGATCTGATCTATGAGTTTTATTCTTATGGATTTGGTGATCCAATTGCTGTTTCTGGTAGTCATGGCACAGGGATCGGTGATCTATTGGATGCAATTACGTCCAATTTACCTGAGCTAGAAGAAGATCATTATGATGAAGACGTTATACGTGTCGCTTTGATCGGACGTCCGAATGTAGGTAAATCTTCACTCGTTAATGCCATTCTAGGAGAAGAACGGGTTATCGTCAGTGACATCGCAGGCACAACACGTGATGCAATTGACACGCCTTTTGAAAAAGACGGTCAAAAGTATGTACTGATTGATACGGCAGGTATGCGTAAACGTGGTAAAGTGTACGAAACGACTGAAAAATATAGTGTAATGCGTGCGATGCGTGCCATTGAGCGTGCAGATGTTGTACTGGTTGTTATTAACGGCGAGGAAGGCATTATTGAGCAGGATAAACACATTGCTGGCTATGCTTATGAAGCGGGTAAAGCATCACTGTTTGTGGTTAATAAATGGGATGTCGTAGATAAAGACGATAAAACGATGCACCAGTTTGAGACGAAAATCCGTGACCATTTTCTATTCATGACCTATGCTCCGATTGTGTTCTTGTCTGCAAAAACCAAGCAACGTCTGCAAAAGTTGCTTCCAGTTGTACAGCATGTGGCACAGCAGCATGTCATGCGTATTCAGACACATTTGCTGAATGATGTCATTTCCGATGCGGTTGCTATCAATCCACCACCAACAGACAAGGGCCGACGTCTGCGTATTAACTATGTGACTCAGGTTGCTGTTAAACCGCCTACGATGGTTGTATTCGTAAATGATCCTGAGATAATGCACTTCTCATATGAGCGTTATCTGGAGAACAAAATTCGCGCCGCCTTTAATTTTGAAGGAACTCCAATTCGTATATTTACACGGCGCAAGTCTGACGAAAGTTAGGAGCGAATAGGTTGATTTTACAGATCGTTGCCATCGTACTCAGTTACTTGCTTGGCTCTGTCAGCTTTAGTTTGCTGTATGGAAAATTAAAAGGAATCGACATTCGCCAGCATGGAAGCGGCAATGCCGGTGCGACGAATACGCTGCGTGTGCTTGGAAAAGGCCCAGCTATTCTGGTACTGCTGCTGGACGTACTCAAAGGGGTTATTGCGGTGCTGATAGGGCACTGGTTGGGTGGAGAATCATCCTGGTTACCGGGTTTGTGTGGCATTGCGGCGATTGCGGGCCATAACTGGCCGGTATATTTTCACTTTCGCGGAGGTAAAGGGATAGCGACTGCCATTGGTGTATTGGCATCGCTTGCCTTGCTGCCGGCCTTATATGCCGGAATCATTGCGATACTTGCGATCGTAATAACGCGTTATGTATCCTTGGGATCACTAATTTTTGTCATTTTGACCCCTTGGATATTACTCGTACTTGGTTTTGCTTGGCCGTTATTTTGGACGGCTTTAATCATTTGCCTGTTCGCTGTGTGGAGACACCGTACTAATATAGTTAAGTTGGCACGGGGAAATGAGAATAAGCTTGGCTCCAAAGGAGGAGATCGTCTTGTCTGAGAAAATAGCTGTGCTGGTGGCAGGGAGTTGGGGAACAGCCCTAGCTTCCGTACTTGCGACCAATAACAACGATGTCTCTGTCTGGACGAGAAGCGAACAGCAAGCTGCTGAGATCAATGAGAAGCATACGAATGAGCATTATTTACCAGGCTCTATTTTGTCTGATCGCATTTCAGCTACAACGGATATGCAGACTGCGGTATCTGGAGCTAAAGCGGTGATCATCGTATCCCCTTCGTCTGCCGCTCGGCAGGTTGCACATAGTTTGAAGGCTCATTTCACCAAGGATATGCTGGTAGTACATGCCATTAAGGGCTTTGAAACAGAGACACTCAAGCGTATGTCCACGGTGATCTCGGAAGAGCTGGAAATCGCGGAGGATGATATTGCCGTGCTGTCAGGCCCGAGCCATGCGGAGGAAGTGGTGAAGAAATGTCCTACAACGGTTGTTGTAGCTTCTGCCAATGAGAAGGCTGCTAAGGCTGCCCAGGGACTGTTCATGAACTCCTATTTCCGCGTCTATACAAATCGTGATTTGCTCGGTGTAGAACTGTCCGGTGCTTTAAAAAACATTATCGCACTGGGCGCGGGAATGTCGGATGGACTTGGCTTCGGTGATAATGCCAAAGCGGCTCTATTGACCCGTGGATTGGCTGAGATTACCCGTGCCGGAGTTGAGATGGGGGCTAATCCACTAACCTTTGCCGGACTCGCTGGTATAGGCGATTTAGTTGTGACCGCAACGAGTCGTCACAGCCGCAACTGGCGTGCAGGGTCATTATTGGGGCAGGGCCAACAGCTTGATGCCGTACTGGAATCTATGGGTATGGTCGTAGAGGGGATTCGTACGACAAAAGCAGCATACGCTATCTCGCAAAAATTGGGTGTTCAAATGCCTATTACAGAAGTGCTGTATGGAGTGCTGTTTGAAGGACGTGATGTCCGCAAAGCCGTTGAGGCATTAATGGGTCGCGATCCGAAAACCGAGATGGAAGTCATGCCGCTTCAAACTTGGGAGCAATGGCATTCATAAGAACACAGAGCCAGCTTCTAAATTATAAAGGTTGTCTCATGAGTAGATTTTTCTACGATGAGATAGCCTTTTTTAGTTAGGCATTTGGCATGTCTTTTGTATGCTTAATCACCTTTTGTCTCCGCCACTCATAGACTGAGTTGAGCAATGGCGGAGGAGGGGAGATTGTGAGTAAAAACTTTCCGAAAGATGCATTGAAGGCCATTAACAAAAAAGGCGGCAAAAACATATCCGAAAATGCAGTGAAAAAGCTGGCAGGCACGGTAAAGCCGGACACGCTTCAAAGTGAAGCGCAGTTGCGTCAGCTTATAAAACAGGTGTCTGCGATGGCTAACATTCCGGTATCGGAAGATACAATCAGGGATATTGTCGGAGCCGTCAAAAAGAGCGGAATGAATCCTTCCAATATGGAAGCGTTAATGAAAATGATGATGAAAAAATAAAACACTGGCCGTGCGAGGGTTTGTTTTATTCACCGTGAACCGGGAAGGTTCGCGGTTTTTTTATATTTTCAGGCAGTAAAGTGCTTTTTCAGTACACAAAATGTCGAACTGCCATGTCGAACATGTTATAATGATGCCCATCAGGAAACGGGAGGAAAGACAGCAAAGGAGGAAATGATGTTGAAGGAGGCAATATCATCAGTGTTAGTGGACAGGTTTCCTCACGATCTGGCAGTTGCGCTGGATAGCTTGACTGAGAGCTGGTCAGCGGTGTCAGTTCCGTGGATACTGGGGGGGAGCTGTGCACTACTTGTGCAAGAAGTTGAACTGGATCGTCTGCCTCGGGACATTGATATTTATGCGGATATTCATGCCGCCAAGCTATTACACGCGCACTCGCCAGGTGTGAGTATAGACCAACAGCAGGTTGACCGTAGCGGATCTTACGTTTCTTTGCTAAGCCACTATGAGCTGGAGGGATTTCCAGTCGAATTGGTGGGAGGATTTGAGGTTTTATGTGATGGAGCTTTATACCGCTTAGAGGTCGAGCGGCTACTCTGGTCGGCTGGGATACAGCTTGATCTGGAAAATACCTCATTGCGTTTGATGCCTCTCAGTCACGAGTTGCTATTCAATCTGTTGCGAAATCGCCCCGACCGCTATCAAGCGATTGCAGATGTCATGAAGCGAGACCCGCAACGACACATAGGGATACTAACACAGCTATTGGTCAGTAACATTTGGAATAAGGAGCAGTTGAGCAAGCTCGGAGAGCTTCTCCCTTGGCCAGAACTACACTCCTTAATCCAGATGAGCAATGAAATATAAGTTGCACGCGTATTAATAGGAAAGGTGAATGGAGGACCGTTCATGAATGTACAGATTACGTTCCAGCCGTCAGGCAAGCGTGTTCAAGTCGGTCAGGGCACGTCATTGCTCCAGGCTGCCCGTAAAGCAGGTGTGTATATTCCCACTCGTTGTGATGGAAAAGCAGCCTGTCTGATGTGTAAAGTGCAGATAGCACCGGAACGGGCTGAGCTCGCAGGTCACCCTAATGATGCAGAACAGCGTAAGCTGGGACCTTTACTGAATGAAGGAATACGTTTATCCTGTCAGGCCCGCGCTCAAGGTGATGTAGAGGTAACCATACCGGAGGATAGACTCAAGGCAGCTATTAGGCGGCAACTGGAGCGTCAGGCGCTGGATGACGAACTGTGGTAATATCGATTTTAATAATTAGAACAAAAAACAAAGGATATTTCTCGACGGCTAGAACCGGTCAGAGAAATATCCTTTTTTTATTTAAGTCTAGCAACAAAGTCATGTGGAAATCTTGCTGTGCATATATTAGGTGAGTGGACCCAAACGTAAAATATCGTTCCTGCAATGATCATGGTGACGTAATCTATTTTTAAAAAACTAAACATATTTTACGGAGGGGATACATATGATGGTATCAGTCCAAATGCATGTACGAGTTTACGCCGTTTCGCCGATTCCATCAGTCTCCTGAATCTCGGCGGCGGACGACTTCCGGGCATTTTAAAGGCTGTTCTGCCGCATCTGGGATCAAGCAGTTGGTTGAACACGAAGCGGATGCTCTTTAAGCATTTTTCCTTCGGAGACTTTTGAGGAGGGGATTTCATTGGAGAAAGTGGACATTTTTAAAGACATTGCCGAACGCACCGGAGGAGACATCTATCTTGGGGTCGTCGGCGCGGTCCGAACAGGAAAATCAACGTTTATCAAGCGGTTTATGGAAACGATTGTACTGCCCAACATTACGAGTGAGGCGGACCGTGCCCGCGCCGTAGACGAGTTGCCGCAAAGTGCGGCAGGGAAGACGATCATGACGACGGAACCTAAATTCGTACCGAATAATGCCGTCCAGATCAAAGTAACGGAAGGACTGGACGTGAATGTACGTCTGGTTGACTGTGTGGGATATGCAGTAGAAGGTGCAAAAGGCTACGAGGATGAAAATGGTCCAAGGATGATCTCTACACCATGGTTTGAAGAACCCATTCCTTTTCAGGAAGCGGCAGAAATCGGTACACGTAAGGTTATTCAAGAACATTCGACACTCGGTGTGGTAGTCACCACAGACGGCACCATTGCTGAAATCCCGCGTAGCTCTTATGTAGAGTCGGAGGAACGCGTCATTGAAGAGTTGAAGGAAGTTGGCAAGCCATTTGTTCTGGTTATCAACTCCACGCATCCACGCAGTGATGAAACACTTCAACTCCGCAGTGAACTGGCTGCCAAGTATGATATTCCAGTCATGACACTCAGCGCGGCGACCATGACGGAAGATGATGTTACGGGTGTACTTCGTGAAGTATTGTATGAATTCCCGGTGCATGAGGTGAATGTGAACCTGCCGAGCTGGGTTATGGTATTGAACGAAAATCACTGGCTGCGTAGCAACTATGAAAATTCCGTTCGTGATACGGTTAAAGATATCCGACGCCTGCGTGATGTAGATCGGGTGGTCAGCCAGTTTATGGAGTATGAGTTCATCGACAGGGCCGGATTAAGCGGAATGAATATGGGGCAGGGCGTCGCGGAAATCGATTTGTATGCGCCTGATGAGCTTTATGACCAGATTTTGGTTGAAGTCGTCGGGGTAGAGATTCGCGGCAAGGATCATTTGCTGCAAATGATGCAAGATTTTGCCCACGCTAAAAGGGAATATGACCGCTTTGCCGAGGCTCTGGAAATGGTCAAGACAACAGGATACGGTATTGCTGCTCCGTCACTGGCCGAGATGGCGCTGGACGAACCACAGCTGATTCGACAGGGTACAAGATTTGGTGTGAGGCTTAAAGCGACAGCCCCTTCCATTCACATGATCCGTGTCGATGTGGAATCGGAATTTGCTCCGATTATCGGAACAGAAAAGCAAAGTGAGGAGCTCGTACGCTACCTGATGCAAGACTTTGAGAATGATCCAATCAAAATTTGGGAATCAGACATTTTCGGACGTTCGCTGCATTCCATTGTGCGTGAAGGTATTCAAGGCAAGATCGCCATGATGCCGGACAATGCACGCTACAAGCTTCAGGAAACGCTGGGTCGCATTATTAACGAAGGTTCTGGTGGTCTTATTGCTATCATTCTTTAAGGCTAGGCCATGACCAAAAATATACAAGGAAAATACCGTAGAGGGCTGACTGCTCTTTGCGGTATTTTTCTATATTTAATAAAACCTATTTACATACTTGGTTTAACGCGATATATTAAGTATCAAATTTGAAACATATTAGTGCTTGGAACGAGGGGGAAACAAATCATGTATATCCAAAAAGGGCTCCAAAAAAACAAGAAGCTAGGGCTCGGAGCCATCATGCTGCTGGTGCTGATTATACTGGTCACAGCATGTGGCGCGCCGAAAACAGAAAGCGGCGCTCAAGGGACAGGCACTGCAGGAACGAATACAGGAGATGGAAAAACGGATAGTTTAAATTTAAAGGGTAAACGGTTTGCTTTGATCATGGAGTTTAACACAGGTACATTTTCGCAGCAGTATGTGCAAGGTGTGGAAAATGAGGTTAAGAAATTTGGCGGTACACTGACCAAGTTTGTTGCCAATAACGATAAGGCTAAAATGGCTTCTTTGCTAGATAGTGCGATTAACCAGCAGTTTGACGTCATTTTGACTGACCATGGTGACGCATTGCTGGAGCCAGGACTCAAAAAAGCAATTTCCCGCAATATTCCAGTTATCGTCTTCGATGCTGCGGTCAATGTACCGGGCGCGGTAGTGCTTTCACAGGATGACCAAAGCATGGCGGAGCTGACGTTGGAGCAAATGAAAAAGGACATCGGTGGCAAAGGAAACATTGTGAAAGTATGGGTTGCAGGGTTTGCTCCAATGGAGCGTCGTCAGGTTGCTTATGATGCATTTTTGAAATCCAATCC
The DNA here is from genome assembly GCF_056099025.1 of Paenibacillus sp. TSM33. Taxonomy (NCBI): domain Bacteria; kingdom Bacillati; phylum Bacillota; class Bacilli; order Caryophanales; family Paenibacillaceae; genus Paenibacillus; species Paenibacillus sp. TSM33. Next base: position 530,836 of record NZ_JBLZXB010000017.1, on the reverse strand, counting down.
AGATATTAAAGAGATCGCGACTTTTGGTTCGGCTCAGAATCCTGCTTTGGATACGCAAGCCAAAATGGAAGCAGTGCTAAAGCAATATCCTAAGGGAGAAATTACAGCAGTCTGGGCGGCTTGGGATGAATTTGCCAAAGGTGCAGCTCGTGCGATACAACAAGCTGGGCGTACGGAAATTAAAGTTTACGGGATTGATATGAGTGATGAAGATTTGCAAATGATTCAGGACCCGAAAAACCCTTGGGTGGCTTCAGCAGCCGTAGATCCAACAGATATCGGGCGTGTACAAGTGCGCTATGCATACCAGAAGTTGCATGGGGATAACCCTGAGGAGAAGGTTGTGCTGAAGGCAGTATATGTGCAGCGCGAAGAGTTACCGGATAAGCAAATTTCCACATCCGAGTTGTCTCAATATGTGAAAGGATGGGGCAAGAGTGAGCAGGGCTACAAGGATTGGATGAAGGAATATGAAACGTCCAAATAAAATTGCTGCATAACGCAAATGTAAAGGCGCGCTTCGGCGCGCTTTTATCATAAGCAGGAGTGAGGAGGCACCATGAGTTCACAAGTATATACATTGGAGATGAAGAAAATCAGCAAACAGTTTGCTGGTGTAGATGCGTTGCGAGCCGTGGATTTTACGGTGCAGGGTGGCGAAATTCACGCTCTGCTGGGTGCCAACGGAGCAGGGAAAAGCACATTAATGAAAATCTTGTCCGGTGCGTATCGTTTCGATCAGGGAGCTATCGTCGTGGATGGCAAGGAACTGATCATTAGTTCACCGTGGGAAGCCAAAAGAGCCGGAATTCACTGTGTGTATCAAGAAGTCGATTCAGCGCTTGTGCCTCAGCTAACCGTCGCTGAGAATATTGTAATGGACGATTTGTCTGCACCTGATGGTCGATGGTGGGCTGCACCAGCGTCCATGCGTAGGCGGGCACGTGAGGCATTAGCGCGTTTGGAGGTTGATATAGATGTACGACGATACGTGTCAGAATTGACATTGGCAGAAAAACAGCTTGTACTCATCGCACGGATTTTGACACAGCAGGCGAATACTATCATTTTTGATGAGCCAACGGCACCGCTGAGCGAGGAAGAAACGAGGCGTTTGTTCCGCACAATCCATACCCTCAAGGATGAGGGAGTAGCATGTATTCTTATCACCCACCGATTGCCAGAGGTCATCGAGCACAGTGACCGTGTTACGGTGATGCGTGATGGTGAACGCGTGTTCTCGGGGCCTGCTTCTGATTTAAATGTAAGTGGCATTGTCACATATATGCTTGGGAAAACATTTGATGAGGAATTTCCTAAAAAAGAGGTACCTATTGGTGAAACGGTATTGGAAGCAAGAGGGCTCCGTAAGGGATTGCGAGTTCACGGCGTTGATTTGCACGTCAGACGCGGTGAAATTCTCTCTATTGTGGGTTTGGTCGGTGCGGGCAAGACGGAGCTGTCACGACTTCTTACAGGGGCAGACAAGCCTGATGTGGGAGAGCTTACCTTCAAGGGGCGCTTCATTCGTATGCGTGAGCCAGCGGACGCGGTAGCCCAAGGAATTGTGTCTATACCCGAGGAGCGACGTAAGCAAGGGATTTTGATTGAGGAGAGCGTGGAACGAAACCTTAATCTTCCGCTCTTGGGCAAGCTGAGTGTCTTTGGTTTCATCAGTCGGCATAAAGAACGTAATAACGGCAATGGTATTGTCGCCTCTCTTGGTATTAAGACGCCTTCACTGCGTCAGCCTGTTAAGTATTTGAGCGGTGGGAATCAGCAAAAGGTTGCGATAGGAAAATGGCTTCATTCTGGTGCGGATATATTTGTTTTTGACGAGCCAACCAAGGGTGTGGATATAGGGGCAAAAAGTGATATTTTCCGTATTATTGGAGACTTGGCTGCGCAAGGAAAAGCGATCATTTATCTTACCTGTGAATTTGCTGAAGGTATTGGCATTGGTGATCGGATAGCAGTCATGTATGATGGCAAAATAATAAGGGAATTTGCGCGGGGCGAAGTCGAACAGGAACAGCTTCTGTTATACGCCAGCGGTGGGAAAGCGGTGCAGTCATGAAGGAAAAATGGTTAAATGTCTCGTTTCGTTACGGTGCCGTAGTTGTCATTATAGGTGTATTGGCGTTCTTCTCAGCCACATTACCTTATTTTTGGACATATGATAATTTAATGGATATTCTCGGCTCCATTGCGATTGTTACTTTCGTTGCCATTGGTGTGACGTTGTCACTTATTGTGGACGGCTTTGACCTATCGGTTGGTGCAACGGTATCTTTGACAACGGTCGTCTCAGCTTCGTTGATGGTCTGGTATGAACAGCCTGTTGCAGTGGTCATTATTGTATCTCTGATTGTTGGAGCTTTGGTTGGTCTATTAAATTCACTTTTAATTATTAAACTGCGTATCCCCGATTTGCTCGCAACTCTAGCCATTATGTATATTGTAAGCGGTATTCACCAAACGTACGCACAGGGCTACACCATTTACAATCATATGCAGTTTCCTGATGGCAGCAAGGCTCCAGGGGAGATATCTCCAGCATTTCTTTTACTGGGACAAGGTAAATGGTTAGGTGTCCCAATTTCGGTTATTTTACTGTTGTTAGCTGTGGCGGCGGTGCATGTCTTCTTAACCTACACGAAGCATGGACGTCAAATGTATGTAACTGGCGGGAATGAGGAGGCTGCTCGTCTGTCGGGTATACGGGTAAAAAAAGTCCGTACGCTGGCCTATATTGCCTCAGGCGTATTTGCGGCAATTGCCGGTATTTTGTATGCCTCGCGTGTAGGCTCGGGTCAAATTGACGCTGGCTCTTCCTTACTTATGGAGGCGGTAGCTGCAGTATTCGTCGGCTTTTCAGTGTTTGGTGCTGGCAAACCCAATGTTATTGGTACATTTATTGGTGCGGTGTTAATCGGCGTATTAGTTAATGGACTGACTATGATGAATGTGCAATATTTTGCCCATGACATTGTCAAAGGAGTAGTGCTGGTGCTTGCGCTGGCTGTTACTTTTTACGTACTGAACCGTCGTCGTACTTGAAATTGTCTGTCGACTGTATTACTATAAACCTTGTTCCACGCAAGAAGGGTGCCATAAAACGCCAGTTTCGGCCTATATGGCGGTGGTTAGGTATATTCTATGTATATTTAACGACGAAACGGAAACAGATGATAACATTATGGAAGGCAGTATGCCGCCCGGGTTATTTTATACAGGCGACTTCATTATCGGCGGAGCACACCGATAACCTTAATGCTGGACTACACTTGAATTGGGAGGTGAATATATTGAATAAAACGGATTTGATCAATCAGGTTTCTGAAAGCACTGAATTGTCCAAAAAGGACGTAACGAAAGCAATCGATGCAGTATTTGAAGCGATCGCTGGAGCACTGCAAAACGGAGACAAGGTACAACTGGTAGGTTTCGGGAACTTTGAGGTTCGTGAACGTTCTGCACGTAAAGGACGTAACCCGCAAACAGGAGAAGAAATCGAAATCCCTGCGAGCAAAATTCCGGCATTCAAACCGGGTAAAGCGCTCAAAGACGGAATTAAATAAGATTTCTTACATATTCCCAATGCGCTGAGAGGACCGTGAATTTGATTCACGGCCTTTTCTTTTTGTTCTATTTACTTTGTGGTAGAGGCGCCATGGACTGAAGATGAGGGATTTGTCCTGCCGTTTTGCGAGGCATAAGCGATCAGCACTAAGGGTTCACCTGTCAGCTCGACAAATTCATGTTCCAGCCGTTGAAGCTGTTCAATCTGAGCAGGACTGAGATTGGCGGGACGATAGTTTTCCATCAGATCCGTTCCTTTCGTTAATAGATGGGACTGCACAGATAGTATGGCACAGGAAGCACTAATTGTTGCAGGCAGCGTGGGAAGCAGGTAGTTGACAAAACAAGCTTAAATCTCCATCATAAAAATATAGCTTCGGCTCTCAGGGAGGAAAAGGACATGGAAGATAACGTGACGGGCAGCAGTGAGTACGTCGTAATTAAAGCAAAAAGCAATGGATGTCAGGTTTTTGGTCTGACGAGAGGTCAGGATACACGCCTGCATCACTCAGAAAAATTGGACAAGGGCGAGGTGATGATCGTTCAATTTACGGATCATACTTCTGCCATCAAAATTCGCGGCAAGGCCGTGGTGATGACCAAGCACGGAGTTGTAGATACGGAGGAGTAAAATGCAGGCATAGCCTGCTTTTTTTTGTTGTACAATGAGAGTGAGGACCTTTACCGTAGCAAACCCACATTATGGGGTAGGGGTCAGGGGAGGCTCTGATGAAACCTTGGATTGTACTCGGTGGTTCCATTCTCATAACCACCGCAGCAGCAATATTGCTGCCGTCCTTACAGATGCTGGACTCGGGTACCGCAGCAGTTCGTGAAACACAGGCAACAATCTCGCCCCAGCAACGAGTGTTGCTGACGGATGACAATCTGGTAGATACACTGAACGAGCTTCCATTGACCACACCGATTGCAAGTGCAAGCTGGGAACATTCTGTCCTGACCCTGGATGTTAAGCTGTCCAAGGAAGAAACCACACCTCTGGAGATTTATCAAAACATGGCGGAGCTTGCCGCCTTTAGCTTTTACGGAACGACGAATGTACGGCAATTGCTGTTGCGGGTGGTGACGCAGGATGAATGGTCAGGAGAACGCCATTTGCTGCTGGCATCCGATATACGCCGGAACGAGTGGACGAACGAGGCATTGGAACAACTTAGAAATCGGGAAGGCGCTGAACTGCCAGAAGCTTTGAAATCTCGTTTCCGCATTACAGTAACGCCCATGTGGCAAAACAGGTTTAGCGGTGTATATACAAACTAGATGTTTCTACCGCTGGACCTACAGTACTTTAGTCGCGAATCATTTTAAATTGTGATATAATATAAGGCATTGCAATTATTTGAGTATACCAGAAAGTCATGGCTCGGAGGCTTAGGATGAAACCGTATCGCGTACCTCAATTAGCAAGGAAATATGTGGAATACGACATGATTCAACAACATACGGAAATGCCGGCTTTTCCTGACAGCCGTACCCGTTTGCTGTTTGAGTTTTTGAACCGGAATGCGCAAGGGCTGCATGCCAGTGAGGATGAACTGTACGCTTTAGTTACATCACTTGTGCAGATGGGACTGGATACGCATGATATGATTGATACTCTATCCGGTATACGAAGCCCGGAAGAGATGCGTTCCAGACAACTGAAAGTGTTAGCTGGTGACTACTTCAGTAGCCGTTTTTATCAGCTACTCGCAATGGCAGGTCGAATCGAGGCCATTTCGAAGCTGAGTGATGCTGTATGTGAAGTGAACGCAGGGAAAATGAGCTTGTACTGGGAGATGAAGCGTTTTCGATTGGATGCCGCTCAGTATTTATTTCAGATGGTTCGCTTCAAACAGGAGCTTTTTTTATCATTGACTTCCCTTATTGCAGAACAGGATCAGGAAGTCTGGAGGCAGCTTCTTAACGAATTCGCTCTCTGTGATACCTTAGTGGAGGAATGGGAGAAGCGGGCAGAGCCGGACAAGTCCCGTTTCGGATATATCTTCTGGCATATTTACGGTAACGGAGACCAGCATGAGCAGGTGCTGCTTTCAGAGGCTGGTACTGAAACAGAAGTTTGGCGTAAGCTTATGCTGAAATACAAAGCCGAGGATGCGATACTGGACAAGCTTCGCACGGCTGTTACACACATCCGGCAGACCCTGTCAGATGAACAAAACACGGGGATTGAGGAATTTGAATGCATGCTTGAGCCTTTCCAGAAGCTGCTAAACAGTTCGCACCCGGTTGTGAGGGAAGGTTAGGTGAACGTCATGGGATCAAGCGACACCAAGCCGAAAGAGCAATTCGTTCATGGCGTGTTTGAAAGTATAGCCGGTAAATACGATTTGATGAACGATATACTGAGCTTTCGTAGACATAAGGCTTGGCGGAAATTTACGATGAAAAAAATGAACATGCATCACGGCGATACGGCAATCGACCTTTGTTGTGGGACATGTGACTGGACGCTTGCGATGGCGCGTGCAAGTGAAAGTGGTCACATCGTAGGATTGGATTTTAGCCAGAACATGCTAAATGTTGGCGAGCGAAAGATTACATCGGAATCCCGTGAAAAGCAAATCAAGCTTGTTCAAGGCAACGCGATGGATCTACCTTTTGAAGACAATTCATTTGATTATGCGACGATTGGTTTCGGTCTACGCAACGTACCTGATTTGCGCCGCGTGTTGCAGGAAATGCAACGAGTCGTCAAACCAGGTGGGCAGGTTGTATGCCTGGAGTTGTCCAAACCTACTTGGCAGCCGTTCAAGGGAATTTACTACGCATATTTTCAGCACATCTTGCCCATGCTCGGCAAATTGTTCGCCAAACGTTATGAGCAGTACAAATGGCTCCCTGATTCGTTGGCGCTTTTTCCAGGAAGGGATGAACTGGCTGACATCTTTCGTGAAGTCGGATTGAAGGATGTTCAGGCTCATTCTCTCACCGGAGGCATTGCGGCATTGCATATTGGAATCAAGGAGAGTCAGCATGTTTAAGAAAATTGCTATTTTTTTGGAAATGATTAAAATTGAACATACTTTATTTGCGCTCCCATTTGCATTTATGGGGGCTGTATTGGGGTCAGTTGTCGTGACGGACAACCTTCCCTCATGGCCGCAGATCGGTTGGATCTTGCTGGCTATGGTTGGCGCACGTAGCGCAGCCTTCGGCTTCAATCGTATGATTGACCGTGTGATTGACGGGAAAAATCCGCGTACAGCAGGACGCGCCATCCCGGCAGGGCTGCTCAAATCGAGCGAAGTGGTGATTTTTATTATCGTTAGCTTGTTGTTGCTATTCTGGGCCTCATTCAAGTTAAGTCCGCTGGCGTTCAAGCTGTTCCCGCTGGCCTTTTTTATGCTTGTTTTTTACTCTTACACCAAGCGTTTTACTTGGCTGTGCCATGTTGTACTCGGTTTGACCATTGGTTTGGCGCCGCTAGGCGCGTGGGTTGCAGTGACGGGACAAATGGACTTGACTGCAATTGTACTTTATCTCACGATTGCATTTTGGACCGCTGGTTTTGATGTTATTTATGCTTGTCAAGATATTGATTTTGACCAGAACGAAGGGGTTTATTCTATTCCTGCCCGTTTTGGTATAGCAGGTGCTCTGAACATTGCCCGGGCGTTCCATGTTATTACAGCGATCGGATTTATCGTACTGTTCTTTATTGCAGATTTAAGCTGGTGGTATCTGGCGGGCATGATTATTTCATACATTATTTTATTTTATGAGCACTATATCGTTTCTCCAAAAGATTTGAGTCGTTTGCAGACGGCATTCTTTACTATGAACGGTGTACTTAGCATTGTCGTATTTGCTTTTACACTGATTGATTTGGTGGTGCGTCAATACTAATGAATAATCAGGTGAGCAACCATCAAGGCAAACGAATCGTTATTGGCATTACAGGTGCGAGCGGAAGCATTTATGGTGTACGACTGGTAGAGACACTGCTGGACTTGCAGTATACAGTTCACCTGATTGTTTCTAATGCTGGCTGGCGGGTATTGAAAGAGGAGCTGGGCTGGAATGTGACTGACCGGGAAGGAGCTTTGAATGAACAATTCGGAGGCCGTCCCGGTTCTCTTGTATACCATCCGTTTACAGATATTGGAGCTTCTATTGCAAGCGGCTCTTATTTGGTCGATGCCATGATTATCATGCCATGCTCGATGGGGACGTTGTCAGCGGTAGCGCACGGTTCGTCTGATAATCTCATGACGCGTGCAGCAGATGTGATGATGAAGGAAGGTCGTCCGCTAATCCTTGTGCCTCGTGAGACACCGCTACATGCTATTCATTTGGAAAATATGCTTAAGCTTGCGAGACTCGGCGTCAAAATGATTCCGGCCATGCCAGCTTTTTATTTTCATCCAAAGACGCTGGATGATATTGTACTGTTCCTCGTAGGCAAAGTATTAGACAGCTTGCGTATAGAACATCAACTGTTTACGAGATGGGGGGATTCCGATGTCGATACCGGACACCAAGACAATCACAATCGGAAAAATTAAATATACAAACGCTTGGCCTATTTTTCATTACTTTAATCCTTCAGAGCTTCTCCATTCGGCGGAGATGGTTTCCAAAGTTCCGGCTGAATTGAATCGAGGCATGCTGAATGGGAGTTTGGATATGAGTGCGATGTCCTCCTTTGCGTATGCATCGGGTGCTGAGGAAATGCTGCTGTTGCCCGATTTATCCGTTAGTGCAGACGGTCCAGTCCAATCCATATTACTATTTTCACGCAAGCCGCTAAACGAAATCATTAACGGCACCATTGCACTGACGAATACTTCAGCCACATCGGTGAACTTGTTGAAAATTTTGATGCAAAAGGCATGGGAAGGCCAGCCTACTTACTTTGACTGTGAACCAGATCTTGATTTGATGCTGGAACAGGCGGATGCAGGGCTGCTGATTGGAGATCACGCGATCAAGGCATCCTGGCGAAGTGAGGGCCTGTATGTAACCGACCTCGGGGAAGAGTGGAAACGCTGGACGGGCTACAGTATGACTTTTGCTGTATGGGCAGTTCGACGTGCTGTTGCTGCTCAGAATCCCGCTGCGGTGGCTGAAATTGCGAGTGCGTTCCGCGTAAGCAAGCAGCGTGGTCTGTCTGACCTAGCACCTGTTATTTCTGAAGCTTGCAAGGAAATTGGAGGTTCGGAAGATTATTGGGAGCGCTACTTTACGAATCTGTGTTATGATTTTGGAGAGAAGCAACAACAAGGTTTAGAGCTTTATTTTCAGTATGCATATGAACTGGGGCTGCTTGACCGACGAGTGAAGCCGCTTCTCTGGAGTGACAATACGCTGACACGGGTGAAAGAATGAAACGATTGGATTTGTTCGGTTTATTAAAAAAGGATATGAACTTCATAGAAGAAGAGCTGTACCGTAGCATTGACAGTAGGGAGCCGTTGATTAATGATACGTCGCTTCATCTACTTAAAGCAGGGGGCAAGCGTTTGCGTCCCGTATTTGTATTGCTGGGGGGCAAGTTCGGAGAATATGATCTGGACAAGCTCAAGCGCATAGCGGTACCTCTGGAACTGATTCATTCTGCCTCTCTCGTTCACGACGATGTGATTGACGATGCAGAAACGAGACGCGGCCAACCCACCGTGAAGTCCAAATGGGACAATCGGGTGGCTATGTACACTGGAGACTACATATATGCACGCGCACTATCTATTGCTGCTGGACTGCCGAATCCCGATATTCACCGAGTGCTGTCTAAGGCGTTGGTACAGATGTCGATTGGTGAAATGGAACAAATACGTGATTTTTTTAATGTGGATCAGAGTGTGCGCAATTACTTGCTTCGTATACGGCGCAAAACGGCATTGTTGATTGCAGTCAGTTGCCAGTTGGGAGCTATGGCCGCAGGAGCACGGGAAAGAGTCAACTCTCTGTTGTACAGCTATGGCTATAACGTAGGTATGGCTTTTCAAATTCAGGATGATTTGCTTGATCTGTGTGGAACAGAAAAAAAGATAGGCAAGCCGCCAGGCAGCGATATGAGACAGGGCAATATTACGCTTCCGGTCATTTATGCGCTTGAACAACCCGAACTACGAGATGATCTGCTGGCTGAAATCCGGCGAATTCAGGATGGGGACGGGCAAGGAGACGCACGTAAAGCGGTGGATATGATCAAAAAAAGTGAAGGAATCGCTAAAGCTGAAATTCTCGCTGACCGATATATTAATAAAGCGCTGAACGCGCTGGACTTACTACCAGATGTCAAAACAAAAAAGACGCTGCGCGATATTGCTCATTTTGTGACACGCCGTTCCTACTAAAGTTGTATTTTAGGTTTGCTGTGACAAAATACTTTAACCGTTTCCAATCTTTCTGTTACAATACAGATTAGTACTGTATAAATACATTAGATTGGATTGGGAGTGAGCCGATGGATCGTACGTTTTTGATGGTTAAACCGGATGGTGTACAACGCGGACTGATTGGACGTATTGTCAGTCGTTTGGAAGACAAGGGCTTCAAAATGGCGGCTGGCAAGCTTGTGCAGGTATCTAGAGAACAAGCAGAGCGGCATTATGCGGAGCATGTGGGCAAGCCTTTTTTTGAAGAGCTTGTAGGCTTTATCACATCAGGACCTGTATTTGCCATGGTTTGGGAAGGGGATAACATTGTTACGCTTTCCCGCTTGCTGATTGGTAAAACACAAGTAACAGAGGCTCTACCAGGCACCATTCGTGGAGACTTTGCTGCACATACACCGTTTAACCTCATTCATGGTTCAGATTCACCGGAGAGCGCAGAGCGCGAGATTGCAAATTTTTTCACACCGGAAGAATTGGTTCGGTATGAAAAAACTGTAGCGACCTGGGTGTAAGTTTAATTACGTATGAAGAAGGATGGTAGCATGACGGATCTGGAACTGGGTCAGACGGACCCCGATTACACAGCGTTTATCCGCAAAATCAAGGACAGCACAGGTATTGATCTTGCACAATACAAAGAAGCACAGATGAAAAGGCGGTTAACGACGCTTCGCAACAAAAACGGGTTTCCCAGTTTTGTTTCTTTTTATGATGCCATGATGAAGGAAAAACCTCTATTCTATGAATTTCTGGATCGTATGACGATCAATGTTTCCGAGTTTTGGCGAAATCCCAATCGGTGGGAAGTGCTGCGGGATATCATTTTGCCACAGTTGCTTGTGGGAAAGCAGAAGCTTAAGCTGTGGAGTGCGGCCTGCTCGACTGGTGAAGAGCCCTATAGCTTGGCTATGGTTCTCGACGGTAAAGGAATTTTAGGAAATTGCTCTATTACAGCTTCCGACATTGATGATGGTGCATTGGCTAAAGCCAAGGAAGGTAAATATTTGGAGCGCTCACTCAAGGATGTACCTGAGCAGGTAGCTAGCAAATATTTTAAACCAGATGGTGCCATGTATCGGATTGATGACCGTTTAAAACAGGCTGTGAAATTTCAAAAGCAAAACTTGCTGCTGGATCGATTTGAGGATGGGTACGATCTCATTATCTGTCGAAATGTTATGATTTATTTTACTGAAGAGGCCAAACATGCGTTGTATCAAAAGTTTGCTGCCAGCCTTCGTCCCGGCGGTGTTCTATTTGTCGGCAGTACCGAGCAAATCTTTTCTCCTAACCAATATGGTCTGGAATCGACTGAAACCTTTTTTTATCGCAAAAAAGCATAAGCCTGTACATATCATCCATCGTTTCGTAGGAACTTATTTCTATTCTTAAGTAATGGATGGCTGGCTTATCAACAGTGCACGTCCTTTAGCTCTTCTGACTGAGGGACGTGTTTTTTTGTTTATCTGCCTCAGACGTGGCTTTTCTTGTCAAAGAAAGGTGCGTATACTATAATGAAGCACAGTTAAAGATTTTAGCGATGCACAGTTTAACAGTTTAAAGGGGGAACGCGTCATGAGTTTACGTTATTTAACCGCGGGGGAAACGCATGGTCCCCAGCTAACTGCCATTGTAGAGGGTATGCCGAGTAATTTAAAATTGGATTTTGAGGAATTGAATTTTCAGTTGCACCGTCGTCAGAAAGGATATGGACGGGGGCGGCGTATGCAGATTGAAAAAGATACGGCGAAGATTGCTGGTGGCGTACGTCACGGATATACCACAGGTGCACCAATTGCACTAGTTGTGGAAAATAACGATTGGAAGCACTGGCAGAATATTATGAATATTGAGCCTATTGAAGGCAGTGATGAAGAAAAACGTCGGGTTCATCGGCCGCGTCCGGGTCATGCGGATTTGAATGGCGGAATGAAATACAACCTGAAGGATCTTCGTAACGTGTTGGAACGCTCCAGTGCACGTGAAACAGCAATTCGTGTGGCATGTGGCGGTTTGGCTCGTCAATTACTGGCTGAGTTCGGAATTAAGGTAGCAGGTCAGGTCATCCGCATTGGTGAAATCGAAGCTCCTTATCGCGATTTGCCGATTGATGAACTGATTGCCGTAACAGAAGCTTCTTCGGTAAGAGTAACCGATCCAGAAACGGAGAAGAAGATGGAAGCATATATTGACCTGATCAAGCAAGAAGGTGACTCCGTCGGCGGGGTAGTGGAATGTATCGTGGAAGGTGTTCCGATTGGTCTGGGCAGTCATGTACAGTATGATCGGAAGTTGGATGCACGTATCGCACAAGGCGTCATGTCGATCAATGCATTTAAAGGCGTGGAAATCGGCATTGGATTTGAAGCAGGAGAATTGCGTGGTTCACAGGTGCATGACGAGATTTTATATGATGAGGAACGTGGATATCACCGTCGTACGAATCGTTTGGGTGGTTTTGAGGGTGGTATGACCAACGGAATGCCAGTGGTGGTTCGTGGCGTTATGAAGCCAATTCCCACACTTTATAAGCCGCTGCAAAGCGTTGACATTGATACGAAGGAACCGTTCACTGCACAGGTTGAGCGTTCGGATGCATGTGCGGTACCAGCGGCAAGCGTAGTCATGGAGCATGTGGTAGCTTGGGAGCTAGCCAAAGCTTTACTAGAGAAATTCGGCGGGGATTCAATTGAAGAAATCCGCGCGAATATTGCATCCTATGAACAACAACTGGAGCAATACTAAGATGAGTACGCTGACGGTACAGCTTGGCGAACGTTCTTATCCTATTCTTATCGTCCGTGGGTTGTTGCATCAAGCCGGAGAGTCGTTGAAGGAACGAGGAATTGCACAAAAAAGCCCATTATTGATTGTTTCAGACGAAAATGTAGCGGGATTCTACTTGGCAACATTGGAAAGCAATCTTCAAGAGGCGGGGTACAAAACGGTAACATTTGTTGTTAAGCCAGGTGAAACATCCAAGTCGCTTGCTGTATTTGAGCGGGGTATAACAGCAGCCATTGAGGGCGGTTTGGATCGCAATTCAGCTGTTATCGCTCTTGGTGGTGGTGTGGTGGGTGATTTGGCTGGATTTGTGGCGGCATCTTATATGAGAGGCATCAAGTTCGTACAGATTCCTACTACAATCCTTGCGCATGACAGTAGTGTAGGCGGTAAGGTCGGCATTAATCACCCTTTGGCGAAAAATATGATAGGGGCCTTCCACCAGCCGGAACTCGTACTGTATGACGTAGATACGTTATCAACATTACCTCCTCGCGAGGTATCTGCGGGGCTTGCTGAAATGATCAAGCATGGCTTGATCTGGGATGCTGATTTTGCTCAGTGGTGCCGTGAGCATGCGACGGATTTGCTCGGACTGGATGCGACGGCATTGGAGTACGGACTGGAGAAGGGATGTTCCATTAAAGCCGAAATTGTGTCGCGTGATGAACGAGAAAATGATTTGCGCGCTATTTTAAACTTAGGCCATACGATCGGTCATGCGATTGAAGCGATTGCTGGGTATGGTGAGTTTTTACACGGGGAAGCCATTTCTATTGGTATGGTTGGCTCCGCAATACTGGGTGTGAAGCTGGGGGCAGATCCTTCTTTGGTAAACGAAACGAAGGAAATGCTATCATCGCTGCGCTTACCGACTTCTCTTCCGTCACATCTCGATACAGACCAACTGCTCGAAGCGATGATGCATGACAAAAAATTCAAAGAAGGCAGCATTACTTTCGTTGTCCCACGCAGTATAGGGCGTGTGGAGGTTGTGAAGGATATTTCCGTCTCTTACATCCGGGAAGTCATTGAACAGTTAAAAGAGGAGGCGTAACGATGTACAATCGTGGAATTCGTGGCGCGACGACCGTGACGAATAATGAAGCAAACGAAATTTTGGAAGCAACAAGCCAACTACTGGAGGAAATTGTATCCTATAATGAAATTCAGCCGGAGGATATTAGTAATGTATGGATAACGGTGACCCATGACCTGGATGCTGCCTTTCCAGCTATGGCCATCCGTCAGCTTGACGGCTGGGACATGGTTCCGCTCATGTGTGCATTAGAAATTCCTGTAGCTGGTAGCTTGCCCAAGTGCATCCGTTTGATGGTGCAGGTGAATACCGATAAATCTCAGCGTGAAATGAAACATGTATATTTGAACGGAGCACAGATGTTAAGACCAGATCTGGCTTCCCAAGGGAAATAATCGTCCATTTTTTAAGTTGATGGTTGCCAAAGTAACATTCCATGAGATATAGTGTGTGTAGCAGAGTTGAGTAGAGTAGAGTTAGCCAGAGCAGAGTTGAGATGAGAAGAGTGTAGCCTAGCCAATTCCATATGAGATTACAGAGACCAGCGGTAGCGGGTAAGCTTTTGTCCGTGAAGAGACCTTCTTCATAAAGAGAAGCTTATTTGAGGTAACCTGCGCGGTTATGCAAAAGGGATAAGTGTATGCTTTTCTATTTGCTGTAATCATTTTACATATGGAGCATTCTTATAATTTCAATAACTGACAGCCTCTACCTTACGGGTAGAGGCTTTTTTATTCTCTCCATTGGGTTCTGCGCCAATTTGGAAAGGAAGTGATCTCATGTTAACGCCGCATGTGGAGCAAGTGATAGCGATGGCGAATGAATTTAACCTGATTCCTGTGTACAAAAAAGTGCTGGCTGATATGGAGACGCCGATTCGGATTTTCCGTCGGTATGCTGAGCGGGACCGTGCCTTTCTGCTGGAGAGCGTAGAGGGAGGCGAACAGTGGGCGCGACATTCCTTCATCGGAACAGACCCGTTTCTTATGGTTTCGGGAAAAAAAGGTCGATTGATTTTGGAGCAACATGGAAAACGTCAAATATTAAGCGATAAGCCGCTTGAAGCGCTCAAAGCATTGCTTCGTAAATACCGTAGTCCGAAACTGAAAGAAATGCCTCCATTTACAGGCGGGGCTATCGGATTTTTTGGATATGATCTACTTCAATACTATGAAAAACTGCCAGAGCACTCGGTAGATGATTTGAATATGGATGATATTCGTTTTATGTTTTGCGATCAAGTCATTGTCTTTGATCATGTGAAACAGCAAATTTTGCTGGTTGGCAATGTTCATATAGGTGAAGGGTACCGCGAGGAGGACATCCGTGCTGCTTATGAAGATGTGGAACGCAAGTTGGAGAACACGGCGCAGTATCTGCGCAAGCAGGCCCCGCCGGAGCGATTAGGAGCTGCGTCCATTCCTGATGATGTGGAACTGGGTGAGATCCAATCCAATGTGACAAAGGAACAGTTTATATCAAACGTAGAGCAGGCAAAGAAGTATATCCGCTCCGGTGATATTTTTCAGGTTGTACTGTCGCAGCGTTTTCACATTGATACAGAGGCCTCTCCACTGCAGGTATACCGCGTGCTGCGTACGATGAACCCGTCGCCATATATGTATTATTTGAAAATGGATGACGAGATCATCGTAGGCACTTCGCCAGAGGCACTCGTCAAGGTGGAAAACGGCCGCGTAGAGACCCGACCGATTGCAGGAACGAGACCGCGTGGCGTAACGGAAACCGAAGATGCGACGCTTGCTGAAGAATTGTTGAAGGATGAAAAAGAACGTGCAGAGCATCTGATGCTGGTCGATTTGGGAAGAAATGATCTGGGACGTGTATCCCAGTTTGGCACCGTAAAATGCGATACATTCATGGAGATTGAACGCTATTCCCACGTGATGCACATTGTATCGAATGTGTCGGGTGAACTGCGTGAGGATAAAGATTTCTTTGATGCTTTCCTGTCTTGCCTGCCTGCCGGCACCGTATCGGGAGCTCCAAAGCTACGGGCCATGGAGATTATTGCCGAGCTGGAGCGGGAAGCACGCGGAACCTATGCAGGAGCAATTGGATATTTGGGCTTCTCAGGCAATATGGATGCTTGCATTACGATTCGCACGATTGTGTTTAAAAAGAACCGGGCCTATGTCCAGGCAGGGGCTGGAATTGTGTGGGACTCAGTACCGGAAAGCGAGTATCAGGAGACGGTGAACAAAGCAAAGGCACTGCTGAAAGCAATCCGCACGGCGGAAGCGATGTTTCCAGCAACGACACAGCCTTACAACAGCGTCATCAATCAAGATTATTTGTACACTCCGTAACACACAAAAATCTGATTCTGAGGAGGAGACGACAATGGAACGACATGACATGATGCAAGTAGGGTTAAGCCGGATCATTGAGGGACAGCATCTTTCGCGTACGGAAGCCCGTAGCGTGATGGAACAGATTATGAGTGGGAGTGCTACACAGGCACAAATCGGTGGGCTCCTGACAGCTCTTCGCCTGAAGGGAGAGACGGTAGATGAAATCACTGGTTTTGCCGAAGCAATGCGCAATTACGCTAGTCCAGTGCAAGCTGGGGAAGGGAATAGTCGTCTACTGGATACATGCGGCACCGGGGGTTCGGGTATTCACAAGTTTAATATTTCCACGATATCTGCTATTATCGCGGCTTCGGTTTCCGTACGGGTAGCCAAGCATGGCAACCGTTCTGCAAGTGGCCGTGCCGGAAGCGCTGATGTCCTGGAGGCGTTGGGAGTCAACATTCATTTGACAAGTGAGCAGGCGCGATCGTGTCTAGACCGCATCGGCATCTGCTTTTTATTCGCACAGCTGTATCATCCGTCTATGAAGCATGCCGCCGCGCCGCGCCGCGAGCTAGGTGTGCGGACGGTATTCAATATGCTTGGTCCATTGACGAATCCGGCTGGTGCGGATCGGCAGCTGTTAGGCATTTATGACGCTGGCAAAACGGAAGTGATTGCCGAGGTATTGAACCAGCTTGGCTCCAAACGAGCCATGGTTGTCAGCAGTTTGGATGGACTAGATGAAATCAGTATTTCGGCTGCGACACGAGTATCCGAACTCAAGGAAGGCAAGGTTCACACGTTCGAGCTTCATCCGTCCGATCTGGGCTTGCAGACACATTCTCTAGATCAGGTATTGGGCGGCGATGCACAGGTTAACGCAGATATCATCCGGCGAATTTTGAACGGAGAGCATGGAGCTTATCGTGATGTCGTGTTAGCGAACGCAGGAGCATGTATTTATGTATCGGGCGCAGCAGCTACCTTGACAGACGGAGTAGCGCGAGCGGCAGAAGCTATCGACTCTGGACTGGCACTTTCCAAGCTGGATCAATTAATACAGGCAACGGGGGAATATCAATATGTATCTTGATAAAATTGTGGTGACGAAGCGACAAGAAGTGGAGCATCTTAAGCAGCATTTTGAGATTAATAAAGCCGAACGCTTAATTGCGGATTTGCCTGTGACGAGAGGATTTGAAAATGCGATCGCTAGCGGACGCAAGCGTCCGCTCGGGCTGATTGCTGAAGTAAAGAAGGCTTCTCCGTCCAAAGGGTTGATTCGACCCAATTTCCATCCGGTGGATATTGCGCGTGCATATGAGGGAGCAGGAGCCGATTGCATTTCTGTACTGACAGATATTACGTATTTTCAGGGGAGTCCTGAATATTTACAGCAAATTCGCGATCAAGTGAAAATTCCGCTGCTGCGAAAAGATTTTATCATTGATGAACGGCAAATCTATGAAGCTCGTCTATTGGGAGCGGATGCGGTACTGTTAATTGCTGCGATATTGGAACCCCATGTTTTAGGGTCATTCTTACAAATCGCCAAGGATCTTGGGCTGGATGCGTTGGTAGAGGTGCATGACAGTGAGGAACTTAAAGCAGTGCTGGATCTGGGTACAGCGACCTTAGTTGGTGTGAACAATCGCAATCTTCAGACATTTGAGACCCGTCTCCAGACGACAGAGGAGCTGATCTCCCTGATCCCAAAAGGGGTTACATTCATCAGCGAAAGCGGCATTGCAGGACCGGAAGATGTTAAGTATCTGCATTCGGTAGGTGCGCACGGCATTCTTGTAGGGGAGCATCTGATGCGTAAGGAAGATGTAGGACAGGCTGTAGTCGAATTGATGGACGGGGTTAAAGCATGAACAAAACGGGCGTAAAAATTTGTGGACTTCAAAGCGTTGAAGTGCTAAAATCGATGGTAAACTTACCGGTCGATTATATAGGTTTTGTGTTTGCTGACAGCAAGCGCCGGATTGACGGCGCACATGCTGGAGAGTTGCTTCGCGTATTGGATGAATGGGCCTCGGGCAGCAGACCACGCAGCGTGGGCGTATTTGTGAACCCTGACGATGTACTGTTAAACGATGTGATGGAGAAAGCACCATTGGATGTCATTCAGTTGCATGGACAGGAGAGTCCGCAGCGTTGCCGGGAGCTTAAGGAACATTTCGGCATACAGGTATTCAAGGCTTGGTCTGTGCACAATCAAGAGCAGACGGTGAAGGGCCAGGCAGAACGCCGGGCGGACGAACTGGAGGCCTACGTTGGGACGATTGATGCTTTACTGCTGGATACCTATGATCCCCTGTATGGTGGCGGTTCTGGAAAAACGTTTGCGTGGGATCGAATTCCTGCCTATCAGGTTTGGACTCATCAACATGGAATTCCTCTGTTTGTAGCAGGAGGGCTGACTGCCGATAATGCAGAAAAGCTGATTAACGAGTATCATCCCGAAGGGCTGGATGTGTCCAGCGGTGTAGAGACGAACGGAGTCAAGGACATTGCAAAAATCACAGCATTCGTAGAAAGGGTGAAGCAGGCATGACACAATTACCTGATAACAACGGACGTTTTGGAACTTTTGGCGGACGTTATGTACCGGAAACGTTGATGAACGCACTGATTGAATTGGAGGAATCCTACCGAAAATATGCGGATGATCCTGAATTTAAAGCAGAGCTGAACGGACTCCTGAAAGACTATTCGGGTCGGGAAACGCCGCTTTATCATGCGGAGCGTCTGAGTCAACATCTGGGCGGGGCTAAAATTTACTTGAAACGCGAGGATTTAAACCATACTGGCGCCCACAAAATTAATAATGCATTGGCTCAGGGATTGCTGGCGAAGCGTATGGGAAAACAGAAGGTCATTGCCGAAACAGGTGCAGGACAGCATGGTGTCGCAACGGCTACCGTAGCTGCATTGCTCGGATTGGAATGCAAAGTGTTTATGGGCGAAGAGGATACGGTTCGCCAGCAGTTGAACGTATTTCGGATGCAGCTTTTGGGTGCGGAAGTGATTCCGGTGACATCGGGTACACGTACACTTAAGGATGCCGGAAATGAAGCTTTACGTTATTGGGTGAGCCATGTTCATGACACGTTCTATATTTTGGGTTCGGCTGTCGGTCCGCATCCGTATCCGATGATGGTGCGGGATTTCCAGCGTGTGATAGGCGATGAAACACGCCGTCAGATCTTGGAGAAGGAAGGCAGACTTCCGGATGTTGTTGTGGCAGCGATCGGTGGCGGAAGCAATGCTATCGGTATGTTTTATCCTTTCATTGAGGATCAAGGTGTTGCTTTGATAGGCGTGGAGGCTGCTGGAAAAGGCGTCGAGACGGAATTCCATGCAGCTACCATGAGCAAGGGGACGCAAGGAGTCTTCCAAGGCTCTATGAGTTATCTGCTTCAGGATGAGTACGGACAAGTGCAACCTGCGCATTCCATCTCGGCTGGACTGGATTATCCAGGTGTTGGACCGGAGCATTCATACCTAAAAGATATTGAGCGGGCCCAATATGTCCCGATTACCGATCAGGAAGCGCTAGATGCACTTCAGCTCCTTTGCCGTACCGAAGGAATACTGCCTGCATTAGAGTCGGCACATGCCGTTGCACAGGTCGCCAAGCTGGCACCTACGTTGACTGCAGATGATATTATCGTAATTTGTTTGTCTGGGCGCGGGGATAAAGATGTGGACTCCATTATCAAGTATTTAGGGGGAAATCCGTCATGAATTTAATTGATCAGGCGTTTGAACGCCTTAAACATGAAGGCAAAACGGCATTAATTCCTTTTCTGACGGTGGGCGACCCGGACGTGGATACTACGATAGAGATCATTCGGCAGTTAGAGTCGGCCGGAGCCGATATATTGGAACTAGGCGTACCTTATTCGGACCCGTTGGCTGACGGCCCTGTGATTCAGCGTGCGTCTGAACGTGCACTGAAACGGCAAATTTCAATCCGCACCTGTATGGAGACAGCGTCTCTGGCTAGGGCGGCAGGTTCAAGCCTGCCTTTTATTCTGTTCACGTATTATAATCCTGTATTGCAGATGGGGATGGATGCTTTCTTTGCAGGCTTGCAGGAGCACGGTATCAGTGGTCTGATTATTCCGGATCTTCCGCTTGAAGAAGCAGAGGAGCTGGGAGGACGGGCAGCAGAGGTAGGTGTGCATCTGATTCCACTGGTAGCCCCAACGTCTGAACAACGGATCGAACGGATTGCCCGTCAGGCCCGTGGATTTGTGTACTGTGTGTCTTCGCTGGGTGTAACCGGAGAAAGAGCTTCTTTTTTTGAAGGTATAGAGGGCTTTATCGCGCAGGTCAAACGGCATACGAAGGTTCCGGTGGCGATAGGTTTTGGTATTTCGAATCGTGAGCAGGTCGTCCGGTTTTCAGACATTTGCGATGGAGTTGTGGTTGGCAGTGCCATCGTGCGTCAGGTGGAGGAAGCCATTCCATTACTGGAGGATTCTGCACGCAGAGAAGAAGGGCTTTTGCAAATTCGTGATTTTGTGGCACAATTAAAGCAGTAATAGGTGTCAAAATAGAAATTTTAAATTAGTTCTGATGGGATAGAGGAGGTAAGGGCATGCAACCTAAACCGCATATTGTACATTTGCCAGTATATCAACCCGGTAAACCGATTGAGGATGTGAAGCGTGAGCTGGGACTCGATGAAGTCATCAAGCTTGCCTCAAACGAGAATCCGTATGGCAGCTCTCCTAAAGTGTTGCAGGCCATTCAGCAGGAGTTTGCTAACATCAGTGTATATCCTGACGGAAGTGCAGTTGCTCTGACACAGGCACTAGCTAAACGGACGGGTTTAAAAGAAGATCAGTTTATCTATGGCTGTGGCTCTGACGAAATTATTGCGTTGATTACACGTGCATTCCTCCTTCCAGGGGAAGAAAGCATCATGGCTGATCAGACATTTTCCGTATATAAAAGTAACGTGGAAATTGAGGGAGCAGTTGCAGTTGAGGTGCCTTTGCGTGACGGTGTCCATGATTTGGATGCCATGCTGTCTCATATCAATGACCGTACAAAAATTATTTGGATCTGTAATCCGAATAATCCGACGGGAACGATTGTACCTGAAGCTGAGCTGATTGCGTTTTTGAACCAAGTACCAAAGCATATCATGGTGGTGCTGGATGAAGCCTACGCTGAGTTTGTAATAGATCGTTCGTATCCAGACGGCATTCGCTTGTTGTCAGCTTATGAGAATTTGGTTGTACTGCGTACCTTCTCCAAAATCTACGGTCTGGCTTCGTTACGTATCGGATATGGTATGGGGGCCGAGTCAACCATTCGCTTGATCAATCAGGTTCGTGAGCCATTTAATACTTCACGGGTAGCGCAGGCTGCGGCCATTGCTGCCTTGGAAGATCAGGAATTTGTTCAGGAATGCCGAGATCGTAATGCAGAGGGTAGAGCTTATTTGCAAAATGAGTTGAAACGTCTGGGATTGGAGTCTTTCCCGGCACATGGTAATTTTATTATGCTGAATGTACGTCGTCCATCCGGTGAGGTATTTCAAGAGTTGCTTCGTAAAGGTGTGATTATTCGCGCAGGTCATCACAAATATCCGACATATATTAGGGTATCGGTTGGATCACAGCCGCAAAATGAGTTGTTTATTCGCGCGCTGGAACAGGTCCTGGGGGCGGAAGCGGCGAAAGTACGCCTATAATTTCCGCAGATGGGATTTGATAATAGATGAAGATTGCTATTTTCGGCGTGGGACTGATTGGCGGGTCCCTCGCACTTTGTTTTAAAGGGAAGCCGGATATTACTGTAGTCGGCCACGCTCATCTCCCTGAACTGATAGAACCAATGCTAAGCCGTGGTGTCGTGGACACCGCGACTCTTTCAATTGAAGAGGCGGCAAAGGATGCCGATTTTATTTTTTTATGCGTACCAGTTGGTTTACTGGAGCATTATCTCGAACTGTTAAGCAAGCTACCGCTTAAAGCGGGATGTATTATTACCGATGTAGGCAGCACGAAATCGGCAATTGCCAAAAAGGCAACAGAAATTTCTTTGCGCAATGCTTATTTTATCGGTGGACATCCGATGGCCGGCTCGGAGCGTTCCGGTGTCAAGGCCGCTTCTGCGTTGCTGTTTGAAAACGCATATTATGTGCTTTCCCCTGCAGAGGGTGTGCCTGAGGAAGCATACAGCTCGCTGGAGCGTTTGTTGAAATATACCGGTGCTCATGTTGTGCGTGTCCAACCTGATATGCATGATGATATTGTCGGTGCGATTAGCCATCTTCCGCATATTATTGCAGCAGCGCTGGTGAATCAGGTACGAAAGCACAATGATGAAAATCCGTTGTACCGTACATTGGCTGCTGGTGGGTTTCGTGATATTACACGGATAGCCTCTAGTGATCCGGTTGTGTGGCGGGACATTTTGCTGAGTAATCGTGAAGTTTTACTGGGCCTGTTGGAAGAATGGAATGGGCAGATTGAGCGTTTTACTCACTTGCTGAGAACACAAGACGGAGAGGGAATTGCTGACGAATTTTTGACAGCTGGGCATTTCCGTAGTGAACTGCCAGAGCGTCGTAAAGGAGTTATTGTCTCTACGTTTGATCTGTATATTGATGTACCGGATACCCCAGGGATTATCGGAAGAATTGCAATGGAACTAGGAAATCACAGCATTAATCTGAGCAATATGCGAATCATTGAAAGCCGGGAGGATGTTCCTGGCATCATGAGGCTTTCCTTCCGTCAAGAGCAGGACTGGGAGCGTGCCAAAACCTTGCTGGATTCGATGGGCTATAAAGTGGTTGTATAAAGGGTGAAGAAAGTATGTGTGTTTGTTAAGGAGGTACTCCGCTCCGCGATTCATTTGATCTTACGATCGCTGCTGTCTGCGGATTTTCTGAATATATGTACAAAGGGGAAAATCCGCAGGCAAAGGCGAAGGCTGCGCTTCTCCAGATTCAAATGAACCTCTGCGCTATGAACCGCCTTAAAAGCATCACACTTTCTGGGAGTGAAGTAGTAAGAAAAGATCTAAAGCGATCGAAGGTTCTCTTCTTTCGCTTTTTTGTTACTTGAAGAGGTGGTGGAGCTACGTGTTATTTTGTAATCACTATCTTTCTATACATACCTTTGAACATTATAGGTGCATCTTCTTTGATACGCAGTTTTGTTTTTTGGGTTTCAAACAGTTCTTCAAAATTCAACCCTATATCGGTTCCTAACACCTTAATAACGGGTCTTATCGTTTTTTTGAATAATGAGGGCTTTTTTCCTTTAGGAGAAAACTTATCGAAAATAATAATTTCCCCGTCTTTTTTCAAAACTCGCACCATCTCATCAAAGCATTTATTTGCGTTAGGTACTACCGAGAGAATTAGACTCCCCACTACTATATCAAATTGATCATCCATAAAATTCATTTGTTGAGCATCCATTTCCAAGAATTGTATGGTGGTATTGGTAAATTTATTTTTAGCTTTGTTAAGCATTTCAGGTGAATAATCTATAGCAGTAATATCCAGCTCATAGTGATTTATTAATTGTAAATCTGCTCCAGTTCCTACACCTACAAAAAGTATTTTTTGCTCGCTATTAAAAGACTTTTCTTGAAATATGATTTTTCTAGAATTAAGGAAGCTACCTGAATTGAAAAACTTATCATAAATTGGAGACCAAATCTTATATATTGCCTTGTTCCACTTATTATTCATTTCTTGCCCCCTGCCTATTGAAAAATTTATTATATAATAATGTGTTTTAATAGGATAATCAACTAATTGGTAAATAACTGATATATTTTATCAGCCCACATATGGGGAGGTGAGTAAGGTAAAGAGGAGTATTGGAAAACAAAAAAAGACCACCCAGGTAAAGCCCCGGGTGGTAGCTACTTTCAGTAAAGTAGCTGAGTAGGATAGGAGTGGAGAGAAACCATACTGTACTTTTATTATATGTATACGTTTTCATTTTGTCAATGCTTTTTTAAAGCGTTTTCTTTTTTGGGTATTATCCTTATTGATGCTTTAAATGAAACACTTTGATTGGGTTTGTCATTTATCTTGAATAAACTTAAAATCCATCGAAAAGCTGCTTAAATGAATTAGCTGCCAGCGTTAGGGAGCCTTTGATGGAAATCGTGGGGATTTTGGACTTTTTTACTGGCGGCCATTTTGTGGTACAATGGGTAAGTCCATTTTGGATATTGAATATTGTTGGGGATAGCACCGTTAATGTTGGCACTACATAGGGTAAGAAAATAACAAATGTTCCATGATGCTGTTTCATCCATTTGCGCAGAGGGCGCAACTTTTTTTGACCTGTTCGGTATATATAGACAGAATCGGACGGGGAAACAGCACATGTATGGGCGAGGAGGGTCTCACTCGGATGATGACAGATTCCCAGATGATTCAGGAAATCAAACAAGGTAATGTTGAGGTTTATTCAGAATTAATGAGGCGGCACCAACGTAAAATTTTAGCTTTTGTTTATCATATGCTGAAAAGTTCGAACCTGGAAATGATTGCTGAGGACTTATGCTCGGAGACGTTTTATAAAGCGTATCGGAGCCTGCATTCTTTTCGCGAGGTAGATGCATCGTTCTCCACTTGGCTATATACAATTGCACGCAATACGGTGCTAAGTGAGCTTCGCAAGCACCGTAGTGGTCAGGTTCCATTGGAAGAGAGCGGTTATGTACCGGTAGCTCCATCGGATGTAATTCCGGAGCAGGCTGTTCTTCGTGGTGAGAAGGTAGAGATGGTTCGTGAAGCAATCAACAGATTGCCTGAAAAGCAGCGATCTGCGCTGATTTTGCGTGAATATGAGCAATTGGATTATCAGGAGATTGCGACTATTTTAGGACAGACGGTCAGTGCGGTGAAGTCATTACTTTTCCGGGCAAGAACCAGTGTGAAGACGCAGTTGGAGCCTTATTTTTTTGAGCCTCTCTATGAGGAAAACGAAGGGATGAGCAGCCAATGAAATCCAGGGACGCTGAGGATTTGTTCGCTACAGGCAAAAATGTATCGAAACAAGACTCGGAGCGCAGACGGGCCAAAAGCTCGTCTGCCGGGTGGGAGCATGGTTCGGAAGAGAATGATTGGAATTTATCAAAAGAAAGTCGATCGGCTATTCGTGATATTTCCTTTGAAATACCAGATGATAAACTAGAGGCAATGAATCGTAGAGTCATGGATCGAATTTATGAAGAATCACCGTGGCTTGTTCCGGGCGAGCATCGACGTGCGCGTGTGAACCCAGCAGCCCGTAAGTATATGTCTGTATGGATCGCCGGCTTTTTGGCCGTATTTTTGTGCAGCTTTTTGTTTTTGAACTGGAATGGAAGCTCCTCTCAGGAAAATCCCCCCCAAGCGGCTCCTGTCATGGACACGGGTATTTTACCGACAGGCCTGCTGGAAACTACAAGTACGTCTCCACAGTATCAATACCACATTAAAGATGTGAATAGTGGCATTATGGACCCGCTGGTTGCAAGCATTGTTCCTACTTATCCGCAATACTGGATGTTGTTGTCTGTATTGGCACTTGCGCTTGCTTTATTTTCTCTGGGCTGGATCCATCGGACAAGAAGAGTTAGAAATTAGCTGACAGATGGGCTCCATATAAAATTTATAATAATGCCTGAATAACAACAACAGCGGAGGACTGACACCATGCTTATTGGCTTGATCAGACATGGATTGACGGATTGGAATGCGGTAGGTAAAATCCAGGGCCACAGTGATATTCCGTTGAATGAGGAAGGGCGTCACCAGGCACGTTTGCTGGCAGAACGATTGAAGGAAGAGCCTTATCATTGGGACGGGCTTATTACTAGTAGTCTCTCCAGAGCAAAAGAGACGGGGGATATTATTGCCTCAGCCCTGCATTTGCCGTTGCTGGAACCTGATGATCGACTAAGAGAACGTGCTTATGGTCAGGTTGAGGGGATGACACAGGCCGAACGCGAAAAAAAATGGGGAGTCGACTGGCATCTGCTGGATTTAGGGCAGGAGAGCGATGCAGATCTTCAGCTTCGCGCGCTAGCTTTTATGGAGGCTCTTTGGACGGAAAATCAGGACAAGAATCTGCTGGTCGTTTCCCACGGCGGTTTTTTGGCTAATTTGTATAAGGCTCTGTATCAGGAAAAATTCACAGAACGAATTGGCAATTTGTCACTAAGTGTACTCCAGCGCGAGGATGCGGACTGGGAACCGCTTTTGTATAATTGCACGAAGCATTTACAAGAGAAAAAGTGAGTGCAACTCAAATACTTTGTGAAAGACCACGGCTTCTACTCATCGTAGAGTCGTGGTCTTTTTGTTTTTTAATTATACCTTTGCAAAAAAAGAGGTTTAGAGTCTGAAGATTCCGTCAAAGCTGTGGGTACAACAGGTAAGAATCATTTCCGGATGACAGTCCAGTGACGAGGCGATGGAACAATGAATCTGGCGGATATGCTGACATTTGCGGATATTGTGCATTTGAACAGAATCGCAGTGTATTACGATTGTGACTGCAAACCTAATTCCAAACATGAGTTGATCCAAGGGATTTTGACAAAGCTCGGCAGTAGTAGTTTCTTTGAGACGCAGGTCAAGGAGCTGAGGTTGTCAGAGGTAAGGTTTTTGAATGCGCTATTGTTCGATGACCGACCTTATTTCAGTATGGAGGAATTGACTGCGATTGCCAAACAGTCTGTCGAGCAGGACGGAGATGCCGGTGAGCGACCACGAGATATTGTGACCCGTCTGCGTTCTAGCGGCTGGTTGTTCAACGGTTCAACGCACAATACGAGGTATTTGTATCAAATTCCGTCGGATATGAAGGAACGCTTTCGGCGTGTTATGGTACATGACTTTCAAAACGGCATGGTCCGAGTAAGCGAACCGCCGTCGTACCGGGATGAAGGGCATCTACTGGCGGAGGATTTACGGCTTTTCCTTCAATATATGAGACAGCATGAGGTTCTGCTTAACCCTGAAGGAGCTTGGTACCGTCGCAATCAGCAGCAGCTGATGGAGCATTTGCACATTGCCGAGCCGTTATTGGGTAAAGGAGGATGGCGTTTTGGATATGGTTCCTCTTTTAAGTTTTATCCGGATCGAATGGCATTAATGTATGATTACGCCCGTCACTCTAAGTATATTGAGGAGAAGGGAGACCGGGTTGAGCTGACCGCAAAAGGGGAGGCACAACAGGAACTCGCAATTGAGGACGAAATGATACAGCTATTCAGGTTTTGGTTAAGATTGTATAAAGGAGCCGTACCCAATCTGCTTTCACTAGTCTACTGGATTGGAGAATGTGCTAGGCCATGGACATCCTCAGAGTCGCTTTTCGTGCATATAGGACCACTGATCCGACCGTTTTACTATGACACCCCGCGTTCGGTCTTTGATCAGAGGATTATACGAATGATGCTTCACTTGGGTATGCTTCGACAAGGTGAGCATTCGACGGGACCCTCTGTACAAATGACGGCCTGGGGGCAGAAGCTGGCGGGAGAGTGCCGCCTTGGGCGAAATGACTCGGGTATACGGTTCCATTGACAAGCAGTACACAGGTTGATAGAATTTCACCCAAAATGTGAGAGGGTGAAGTTGATGCTAATTCACTACAACGGAAACATGCCACAACTCCATTCATCTGTCTATGTGGCAGAAGGAGCAAAAATTGTCGGTAAAGTAACGATCGGCCAAGAGTCCTCCGTATGGTTTAATGCCGTACTGCGCGGGGATATGGCGCCTATCATCATTGGTGAACGCTGCAATATTCAGGACGGTGTCGTGGGACATGTAAACACGGATCAGCCCCTGTTGCTGGCGGATGATATTTCGGTAGGACATGCTGCCATTATCCACGGTTGTACGATAGGCAAAGGCACTTTAATTGGTATGGGGGCCATTGTACTCAACGGAGCGGAGCTTGGTGAATATGCTTTAATAGGAGCAGGGTCGGTCGTTACGGAAAATACCAAAATACCACCCTATACTCTTTCTATCGGTACACCTGCCAAAGTGGTGCGCGAATTGACAGATGCAGATTTGCAGCGGATGTCACGAACGACACTCAGCTATGTGGCGAAAGGAAAAGAATATAGGATCTCTTAAACTCATGTTGGAGGTGCATCCTATGGATAAAATGAAGGTTACTTATGAGGTAATGTTGGGCCTGTCTGCTGAAATGGTTTTGGACGAGGCATTACGTAAACACCGGAGTGAAAAACTCTACAAGGATATTGATGAGGCGTTAGCCTCCGGAGATGAAGTAGCTTTTCGTCATCTTACGGATGAGCTGAAAGCAATGAGTTAGAACGCTTTTGAAAAGCTTAAGTTGGTCATTTTAGACCAAGCGCCAGTTCAAGATTATATCATCAAACCTGACCGTAACGGCGGTCAGGTTTTTTTGACACGCTTGGATATGATATAGTCTTTGTAGGATAGTGCCTGTACAAGGCAACTGTCGTATGAACGGAGGATGAAGAACGTGTCGTTATCTTATTTGTGGAGCCGGTCGTTCTTGACGAGCCGGCCTTTTTTGTGGCTGCTGTTCTGGTGTAATTTGGTTGGGACGGTATATGGGTACATATGGTATGAGGGACAGCTGGAATATACACTGAATTATCACCCGGCGTGGCAGATTGTATTTGTGCCTGATAGTCCAACGGCCAGCCTATTTTTTTCGATTTCTATAGCATTTTTGCTCTATCCTCCACATCTCAAAAGCTTGAAGGTCATTCGTCAGATTATGGAAGCGTTAGCTGTCGTGACGAGTGTAAAGTACGGTATTTGGGCTTCGGCTATTATTTTGTGGGGAGTTGCGCAGGGGGGACCTATGGTATGGCAGGATTGGATGCTGATAGCATCTCACACAGCAATGGCGGTCGAAGCTTTACTGTTTGTACGTTTTTTTAGCTGTAGATGGATTGCTTTAGGTCTGGCCGCACTGTGGACGTTATTAAATGATACGATGGATTATACCTATGGCATATACCCCTATCTTCCCAGGACGCTAACGGATGATGTGACGCAAGTGCGTACTTTTACTTATATGCTGACCCTTGTTAGTATTGCAGCGGCATGGCTTGCCATGCTGGCACGCAATCGGAAGGTATCGTCTTATCGTGAACTAGCTTGAGTACGGGCGACTTCCTTTAGATGATATTTTAGTGGCAGTGCTGAAACAGGAAGATACTGTTCAAACGATTGCCCTAAAGCAAGTTCTAGTCCCGTTAGCCTTGCCATACAGTAAGGTGAGGAGGGATGTCCTATGATTAGGGGTCGGGGGGGTCATATTACGTTACGTGTGGTTTCGAGTATTGTGTTATCCATGGTCCTGCTGCTGTCCGTCTGCGTCCCTCCAGGTATGGCAGAAGCACGCGAGCAGACTAAACCTGTAGGTTCTACTAAGGAAATTGAAGAACTGGATCATGCAGCTGCGACACTGTACCGTGACGTAATGGACGGGAATATTGAAAAAGCGCGTGCGGATGTAGCCGAGGTGAGCAGAGGGTTCAGCACTGGACAGGTGCAGGCCGCGCTATCTGTAGAGGCCATTCATGCTCTATCCGGCAGCATCCTGGAGGTGCAGCAAGCCACACAGTCGGTTCAAGCATCACCGGATGAATGGGTGAAGGCAGCGGCCAATTTACGGCTTGCGACAGATGCGCTTGCGCACCCGCGCCAGCCTTTATGGCAGCAGTATTATAAGATTTTAAGAGAAGATGTTAGCGGCTTGAATAACCAGTTTGCTAAAGGGAATATGAAGGGATTCAAAGCTGGAACCGCAGTTCTAGAGGATCACTATGAAACGATCCGTACAGCAGCATTGATCCAGGGCAGAACAACCGAGGTCGTGCGGACTGATTCCTGGATTTCCTACGTCAAAGGATTGGGGGATCAGCAAAATGCAGATGCCTCAGCGATTAGAGGAGCACTGGACCAGGGCAACCCGACGTTGAATGCCTTGTTTGGACGTGAAAAAGACGCTACCGCACTGGCGCCATTTATCCCGCGTGAGAGTGAACGCCGGGCTGAATTGGCTATCGGCATGATTGTGCTGTTGACGCTGGCCTATGCAGGTTATCGTAAATATCGGGCTGGTTTCACTGGGTAATGATGAAAGTTTGAACATTCGCATCGCTGGCTGTGGAGCCATCTATATATGTCAGCCCATTGCCCGGATTACCGGGCTATTCTTCTTTGAACCCTTCGCCATGTACATCATGCACATCTTGAATGATGATAAAAGCCCGCGGATCAACCGATTTAACAATTTGATGCAGTCGCCGTATTTCTTGACGGGACACGACACAATAGGCAACATGCTTAGCCTGTTTGGAAAATGCACCTACAGCCGGAATAATGGTAACTCCGCGATCCATATCCCTGGTAATAATATCTGCGATATCCATCGTGTGGTCGCTGATAATCATAAAGGCTCTGGCAGAGTACGCCCCTTCTTGTATAAAATCAATAATCTTGGACGCGATGAACACAGCCACTAATGTATATAGAATTTTTTCTTTGGGTATGTAAAGTAATGAAGCGCCGATAATGACAATATCAATGACCAGCATAATCCTTCCCATACTCCAGCCAAACTTCCGGTTTAAAATACGAGCGATAATATCCGAGCCTCCAGTAGTGCCGCCAAAGCGGAACACAATACCTAACCCGGCCCCAAGCGTAACCCCCGCATATAATGAAGAAAGTATAAAATCGTGTTCAGTCTGAAAGGTCCCCATCCATCCGAGATGAATCATTTTTTCAAACAACCACAGAAAGAATGTGAGCGACCCGATACCAACCCCCGTATATATAATCTGCTTGCCCCCAAGCATTTTCCATCCAATTAAAAATAATGGAATGTTCAGAAACAAAGTGGAGAGAGAAGGTGAAATCGAAAAAGCATAATTTAGCAGCAGGGTAATCCCTGTAATACCGCCTTCCATCAGTTTACTGGGTATAATAAAATAAAGCAGACCGAATGCATAGATGGCGGTGCCAAATACGATGGGCAAAATCAATTTAAGCTGTTCCATGGACTTGGATATTTTCATATGATCCCTCACAGTAGCAGTTTAAGGCTGTGCGACTACATACAATTTTTTTGCTAAATCGCAGACCCTTATGTTTAGTATACCTTTTTGCGGCATCTTTAAAAGACAGATGACTGCAAGTTGGTATCGCTAGTTCACAATTAAAAAAAATTTGTTTTAAAATGTGCTTTACGATAACATATGAATAAACCTGCACATGGGGGGATGGCGTGTTTTATGGAAAAATCGTTAGATGAAATTCAACGTGAGGTAGACCAGTACATCTCTCAATTTAAGGAAGGGTACTTCAGTCCTTTGGCCATGTTGGCCAGGATGTCCGAGGAAGTCGGTGAACTGGCGAGGGAAGTCAATCACTCCTTTGGTGAGAAACCGAAAAAAACGGATGAGGCGGACAATTCCATTGAGCTGGAGCTGGGGGACATTTTGTTCATCACTGTTTGCTTTGCGAACTCACTGGGTATCAATTTGACTGAGGCACATGATAAGGTTATGCATAAATTTAACACGCGTGACGCGAATCGCTGGACCAAAAAGGACACCGATTAGGCGTTTTGTACATATGCTGTACCAAACCGGTTACCCGGAGGTGCAGTGTCATGAAGGCGGAGGAATACGTTCAGAAAGCTTATCAGTGTATTTTGCAGAACGATTTTGAGCAGGCGGTGGAATGGTTTGAAAAAGCGATTTCAGCCCAGCCTGATCATGCGGAGCATTATTTCCGTTGCTCGGTTACCTATGCTCGCAGTGGACGATTGGAGCAGGCCCTGGCATATGCAGAGCATGCGGTCCGTCTCGCTCCACAGCAGGATGAATATGTTCTCCATCTGCATGCGCAGGAAGCCAGGCAGTATACAGAAAAGGCCAGAAAAATGCTGGAGGTCGACAGAGCTACGCCACAGATGCGCCAGGATGCGATTTTGCTGCTCGAACGGGCAATTTCCCTTGATCCGTTATGTGGTGACGCATTTTTACTGCTCGCTTTGATTTATGACGAATTGAATGAATATAAGCTGGCTGTGCAGGCTGCTCGTGAGGCTGCAGCGCTGTTTCCTCACAATGTGCAGCTTGCCAACCTCATGAAGAAATTATGCCAGCAGATGAATGAACAAATCTAGCACAAATGGATGCATAAGGAGTTGTAGGGATATGTCAGAACCAATAAAAGTGGCTGTCGTTGGAGCAGCAGGACGTATGGGCCGTGAGGTGGTCAAATTGGTTCTTCAGGATGAGGAACTACAGCTTGTAGCCGCAGTGAACAGAACACACGCCGGCAGTGATGCCGGCCTTCTCGTCGGACTACCGGAAGCTGGTATCGCTATTATGGAGGATGTAGAGCAGGCTTTACTGGAGAGTCGAGCCGATGTCATGGTTGACTTTACGGGGCCACGTTTTGCGTATGCACATACAGCGCTTGCTATTAAGCATGGAGTTCGTCCAGTTATCGGGACGACAGGGTTTACTCCTGAACAAATTGAAGAACTGGACAAGCAATGTCGTGAGCAACAAATTGGTGGTCTGATTGCGCCCAACTTTTCGATTGGCGTCATTTTGATGATGCGGTTTGCGGCTCAGGCAGCGAAATATTTCCCACATCTGGAAATCATCGAATATCATGGCGACCAAAAATTGGACGCGCCCTCAGGTACAGCCATTAAGACTGCTGAACTGATCGCCGAGCAGCGTGAGGAGCTACGACAAGGCAACCCGGAAGAGGAAGAAACGCTAGAAGGATCGCGTGGCGGTTACTATCAAGGTTTCCGCATTCACAGTGTCCGTCTTCCCGGTGTGTTCGCACAGCAAGAAGTCGTATTTGGAGGATTTGGACAATCTCTGAAAATTCGTCAGGACTCATACGAACGGGCTGGATACATGCCTGGTGTTAAAATCGGTATCCAGAAGGTAATGAAGCACCCAGGGCTTGTATATGGTTTTGAGCATTACATCGATTAAGAATATACGAATGAATTAATGAATGGAATTATAGAATGAGGCAGGAGGAATTTCGAATGTTAAAGATTGCATTTATAGCGCATGATCGCAAAAAGGATGAAATGGTAAATTTTATAACGGCATATGAGCATGTTTTTACAGATCACCAATTGTATTCAACAGGTACAACAGGTCAGCGCATTATGGAGCAAACCAAGCTTCAAATTCACCGCTTCATGTCTGGGCCGCTTGGTGGAGATCAGCAAATCGGGGCTATGGTTGCGCAAAATGACATGGACTTGATTATATTTTTGCGTGATCCACTCATGGCACAGCCGCATGAGCCGGACATTAGCGCATTATTACGTCTGTGTGATGTACAGGGGATTCCTTTGGCAACTAACGTTGCAACTGCTGAAATACTGGTTAAAGCGCTGGATCGTGGCGATTTTGCTTGGCGTGAGCTGGTACATAAATATAAACCGGGCATTGATCAGCAGGGTGATGTAAAATGACGCTGGACATCCTGATTTTCGGAGCCCATGCCGACGATGCAGAAATAGGAATGGGAGGCACAATTGCCAAGCATACAGCCGCTGGGTTGAAGGTGGGAGTGTGCGATTTGACACGGGCTGAAATGTCATCTAATGGTGATGTGGACACTCGTATGGCAGAAGCTGAACACGCTTCGAAAGTGCTTGGGCTTGCTGTACGGACGAATTTGGGTCTGCCTGATCGTGGGTTATATATAACTCCTGAACATGTAGCTGCAGTTACAGCAGAAATCAGACGCCATGCACCAAAAGTTGTATTTGCTCCTTATTGGGAGGATCGGCATCCGGATCATGTCATGTGCAGCAAGTTAGTAGAGGAAGCTGTGTTTAACGCCAAGTTGAGACGTTTTATGCCAGAAAGTCCTGCGGTACAGGTAGAGCAATTATATTTTTATTTCATTAATGATATCGGCAGAACAGACTTGATCGTGGACATTACGGAGCATTATGAAGCCAAGGAACAGTCGTTGTTGAGTTATGCTTCGCAATTCCAGGCAACGCCTGGGAAGGATACGGTATCCACACCACTGAATCAGGGGTATGTGGAACGTGTAAAAGCTCGGGATTCGTTGTTGGGTCAACGTAAACTGATTTCATATGCAGAAGGATTTGCGTCCAAAACGCCATATCTGGTTAAGCTATTCACATAACGATTATATACTTACGCATGTTGTAGAATGCTGAAATACATGGGCATACGAGTGAATATGGATGGACGGAAGGAGGCAGCTTAGCTTGAATGACAAACTGAAAATTGGGATTACCTGTTATCCGTCGCTGGGTGGCTCTGGCGTTGTGGCTACGGAACTGGGCAAGTTGCTGGCAGAAAAAGGGCATGAGGTCCATTTTATTGCCAATAGCATTCCGTTCAGATTAGGCGGGGCGTTCCAGAAAAATATTTTTTATCACGAAGTTGAGGTTAACGATTATTACGTGTTTAGATATCCGCCATATGATTTGTCGCTAGCGACAAAAATGGCCCAGGTGGCTCAAATGAAGAATTTGGATGTACTTCATGTCCATTATGCTGTACCGCATGCAGTATGCGCTTATTTGGCGAAGGAAATGGTGGGCGATCATTTGAAAGTGGTTACCACTCTGCACGGTACAGATATTACAGTGTTGGCACAGGATGAATCATTAAAGGATCTGATTCGACTGGCTATTAACAAAAGCGATGCTGTAACAGCGGTCTCCAAGGATTTGATTCGGGAGACAATTGATGCGTTGGAAATAACACGACCTATTGATTTGACCTACAACTTTGTAGATAAACGAGTATATTATCCGCGAGATGCTGCTGCGCTTAGGAGAGATTTCGCCCAACCGCACGAAAAAATTATGATGCATATTTCCAATTTCCGTCCTGTTAAAAGGGTGGGGGATGTGCTGGATATATTCGACAGAGTGCAACAAAAGGTACCTGCGAAGCTGCTGTTGGTAGGAGAAGGACCGGATCTACCAAAAATTCGTTGTAAGATCGAAAGTTTAGGATTGCAGGACAAAGTCTTCTTTTTGGGTAAGCAGGATCAAATCGCAGAAGTGATTTCTATGGCGGATGTGCTGTTGCTTCCGTCGGAGAAAGAAAGTTTTGGTCTAGTTGCGCTGGAAGCCATGGCCTGCGGAGTGCCAACAATTGGCTCTCAGGCAGGAGGAGTACCTGAACTCGTTGTACATGGAAGTACAGGGTATCTTGCTGAAATTGGTAATACAGAGGCGATGGCAGAATATGCAGTAGAACTGTTGTCCGATGAAGCAATAGCGGAACGTTTCCGTGAAGCGTGCCTGACACGCGCACGTACCGTATTCTGTAATGAGCTGATTACTCGTCAATATGAAGAGATTTATTACCGTGTGTTGGGACGCGAGGTGCCGGATCTTAAACCGATCAGCGTTTAAGGGGGCGGACTCGCGTCCGTTTTTTATTGAATACTTGCAAAGGGGGAAACCCTGTGAATACAAATACTTGGCAACATGCTGACCCAGAGATGGCTCTTCATGGCAGAGAGGTCATACATACACTAACCACAGCAGGCCACGAAGCTTATTGGGTCGGTGGCTGTGTGCGGGATGAGCTATTAGGACGTGCTATTCATGATATGGATCTGACCACCTCGGCTGAGCCTGAAGAGGTTTTAGCGCTATTCCCTCATGTTATTCCGACAGGAATCCAGCATGGGACGGTAACGGTCATGCAGAATGGTCATGCATTCGAGGTGACCACTTTTCGTACGGAAAGCGGTTATACCGATCATCGCCGTCCAACGGAAGTATTCTTTGTGAAGGACATCCGTGAGGACCTGATGCGGCGCGATTTTACGATGAACGCGATTGCAATGGCTGAACACGGGGAGCGAGTGGACCCGTTTGGAGGGGAACATGATTTGCGAGCCGCTCTTGTTCGTTGTGTGGGACGAGCTGAGGAACGCTTTGAGGAGGACGGGCTGCGAATGCTGCGCTGCATCCGTTTTGCCTCTGTATTTCGGTTCCGAGTGGCCTACAATACCTGGAAAGGTATGATTCGTCGCAGAGAGGGACTTCGATTCATAGCCATGGAACGGGTACGAGTCGAGTTAGAAAAGATGCTAGCGGGACCTGACCCATTACGTGGACTGGAGATGCTGGGCCGTAGCGGATTGCTGGGCTGTACGAAGGTTCCGGTTCCCTGGAAACAATGTGACGCTCAGGCGCTCCAGGAGATCGTGCAGCTGCCAGCAGAGCTGAGGTGGGGTTTGCTTCTTATGTCTTGTAGACTTAGCTCAGAGGCAGCGGACGAGCTTTTAAGAGCTTGGACTTTCTCCAACGCTGTACGTCTACGTTTGGTTCATTTATTGGAATGGGAGACTGAGCTCATCAGTCATGCTGTTGCCATAGCTGGCAACTCAGTTTCGAGCGATTCCGACCGTATCAACGATGAGGCGCTGCGTCGTAGCTGGATTCGTTTGTTAATTAAGCTGGGAAAGGACACAGCTACAGACTGGCTGGAGCTTCACAAGACACTGCCTTCACCGTTCCGCGAATTACCGCCATGGGTAGAAAAACATGTGAAGAAAATTGCCGAACTGGCAAACTTGTGGACTCAGCAGGCAGGAGTCGTTCGGATCAAGGATTTAAATATTACTGGAAATGAACTGGTTCAGGCAATGAATCGACCAGGCGGACCTTGGCTGGGACAGATGATGGAACGGCTTTTACAAGCGGTCGCTTGCGGAGATATCCCGAATGAAACAGAAACATTGCTTCAGGAAGTGAAACGGGTGATGAGTAGTGAATAATCATGAAAGATTGTTAGGCATACTGGAGGAAGGTTCATCTGATTACGTATCCGGGGAGGAGATTAGCCGAAGACTGTCGGTTAGTCGTACAGCGGTATGGAAGCAGATCAACAAACTGCGTGAGCTGGGTTATAATATCGATGCCTCCTCACGTCGGGGCTATCGGCTGATATCTCAGCCAGACCGGCTGGAAGTTTCTAAATTGGCAGATATGTTAACTACTCAATCGTTTGGTCAGCGTATCGTTATTCTGGACTCAACGGTATCCACTCAGCAGGATGCAATGCGTTTGGCAGAAGAGGGGGCGCCGGAGGGGACGTTAGTGCTTGCGGAGGAACAAACGGCAGGTCGGGGACGTCTGGGGCGGAAATGGTATTCCCCTCGCGGCAAAGGTATCTGGATGAGCATTGTATTGCGCCCCACCCAGCCCTTGGCCTTTACCCCCCAGCTAACGCTGCTTACAGGTGTGGCGGTGTGTAGGGCTATTCGCCGACTGACAGGTGTAGAGGCAGGTATCAAATGGCCCAACGATCTGCTGATTCATGGTCGCAAAGTATCCGGTATTCTGCTGGAATCTGCAACAGAGGATCAACGGGTTCGATACTGCATTGCAGGGATTGGCATTGACGTTAATTTGAATGTAGAAGATTACCCGGAAGAGTTATCCCATGTAGGGACATCTTTGAAAATAGAGGCAGGGCTTGAAGTTGACCGTACTGGGCTGATTGCTGCTGTTTTGGAAGAAATGGAGCAGCTAAGCAAGCTATATGCCGAGCAGGGGTTCCAGCCTATAGCCATGCTGTGGGAGGCGTTATCTGTGACGATGAACCGCAGCGTCCGTGCACATACGGGACAAGGGAAAGCGGTAGAAGGTACAGCGGTTGGCTTGGACCCTTCAGGAGCACTCGTTATAGAAACGGACCAGGGTGAGCGAATTCAGGTCATTTCAGGGGATATACAATTGTAGAAGCGACCTTAGCTGAGTATACGACCACAATTTTTCTGTTTCCTGTGTAAAACTTCACGTGAAAAAGCTGATATTTTTTGTTATACTGTGCAGGAGGCGGCATCGGACGGTCCGAGCTGCACTCCAAGGGCACATGCTCTACTTTAGCAAGTTTGTAAGACCATCATAACTTCATTTGAAGGTTACGTTGGATTCTGCTCTGAGCCGAACAGGACCGAGACAGAAGGGACGATCTCAAAATGAGTGTCTTTTTTGGCTGTTCGGACCTTTTGATGACGCATATGTACAGGCGTTCATAAAAGGTTATTTTTTGTGCCAAAAAAAGATGGAAGGGAGCCATTCACAATGGCAGGAAAACAAGCACTGAATATTGTAAAAATGAAAAAAATGAAGCAAGAGGGCATTCCGCTCAGTATGCTGACCGCCTATGATTATCCATCGGCTAAAATAGCCGAGGAGGCGGGAATTGATATCATTCTCGTGGGTGACTCGCTGGGTAACGTAGTTCTTGGTTACGATTCGACCATCCCTGTGACCCTGGATGATATGGTGTACCATTCCCGGACAGTGGCAAGAGGCGCCGAGCATACGTTTATCGTAGCGGACATGCCTTTTATGACATATCACGGCAGCATATCCGAAAGTCTTCAAGGCATCCGCCGTTTGATGCAGGAAGGGCATGCGCATGCTGTTAAACTGGAGGGCGGAGCTGAAATTGCCGATGTCGTAAAAGCGACTGTTCAGGCAGGTGTGCCTGTGCTGGGACATATCGGACTTACTCCGCAATCGGTTAATCAGATTGGCGGTTATCGCATTCAAGGTAAGGACGAAGCAGACGCACGCCGCTTAATGGCTGATGCCAAGGCGTTAGAGCAGGCCGGTGCCTTTGGTATTGTGCTGGAATTAGTGACTGAGGAAGTGGCAACGGCGATCTCTAAAGAACTTTCCATTCCAACCATTGGAATCGGTGCAGGACGTGGATGTGACGGTCAGGTACTGGTTTATCACGATCTGATTCAATATGCATCGCCATATTTCAGTAAACGTTTTGTTAAAACCTATGCCGATGTAGGCGGCTTGATCCGCAGCAGCATTGAGCAGTATGTGAGCGATGTGAAAGGGCGGGCATTCCCGGCCGCAGAGCATGTGTTCAGCGCGGATGATCGCGTTGTGGAGTCCCTGGAGTCCTTGTACGGTCAGGCAAAAGGACAAGCGCAGGAACAAGCTAAGGAAAAGGTGGAATCACAGTCATGATCATCGTAAGAGAAGTGGCTCAACTGCGTAAGGTTATTGCCGAACGTCGGCAGCTTGGGGCCAATGGAGCAAAAATGGTACACGATTCTGCCTCTGTACAACAACATAAAGTCGGCTTTGTACCAACAATGGGATACCTGCACGAAGGACACGCGAGCTTGATGCAAAAGGCGCGTGAAATGGCAGATACGGTCGTGCTTAGTATTTTCGTTAATCCGATCCAATTTGGACCTACCGAGGATTTGGACAGCTATCCTCGCGATGAAGCTCGTGATTTGGAAGTAGCACGGCGGGAAGGCGTGGATATTGTATTTTTGCCGACTGTAGCAGAAATGTATCCTCAGCCAACTCAAACCAAAATTCGCGTATCAGCTTTGACAGACCGCTTGTGCGGTGCTTCCCGTCCTGGCCATTTTGATGGTGTGACTACAGTGGTAGCCAAGCTTTTCAACATGATAGGTCCTGATTTGGCCTTCTTTGGCATGAAGGACGCGCAGCAGGTTGCTGTGCTTCAACAAATGGTGACCGATCTCAACATGAATGTGACCCTCATACCTTGCCCTATTGTTAGAGAGGCCGATGGTTTGGCCCTTAGCTCCCGTAATGTCTATTTAAGTGCAGAACAGCGAGAGCAGGCGTTAGTGCTGTCCCAGTCACTGCGCAAGGTGCAAGAAGTGAGCGAAGATATTGTACAGAGCACCATTACGATTGAGCAGTTACATCAAATGGTGGAGTCGACCATCGCCTCATCTCCATTGGCAGATATTGACTACATTGAAATATTAACATTTCCTGGCCTGGAGCCCCTTCGCCCTGAGCAGCGCCTATGTGATGTGCAAGAAGATGTCATTGTTGCGCTAGCCGTAAAATTTGGGAATACCCGACTGATTGATAATATAAGAATACAGAAAGTGGAGGTACTTTCCCATGTTTAGAACCATGATGAAATCAAAAATTCACCGCGCGACGGTTACCGAAGCAAACCTGAACTATGTGGGGAGTATTACCATAGATGAAGATTTAATGGAGACATCGGATCTGCTGGAGAATGAAAAGGTTCAAATTGTAAACAATAACAATGGAGCTCGACTGGAAACCTATGTGATCCCCGGACCGCGTGGGAGCGGTGTGATTTGTCTCAACGGTGCAGCAGCCCGTCTGGTCCAGCCCGGTGACACAGTCATTATTATTTCCTATGCTTCCATGTCGAATGAAGAGGCCAAAACATACAAACCAACTGTGGTATTTGTGGATGAACATAATAAACCAGCTCAAACGATGAACAAGGAAGTACATGCAACGATCATGTAATGAATGGGAGTGCGGATGAAACCCGTCTTTTAAGCGAAAAATGTGAGTGTATTAATCCATCTTTCGTAAGGGCGGGATGCACATGTTCCAGCATGTATTCGCAGAAATGAACAGCATGTTAGATGATATCGTGAAGCATTACCCATCAGCCCAGGGCCCCCGCAGACAGGAGCTGCTACAGCACTGGAGTCTGCTGCGGAGAATGAGTGACGGAATTATGGATGAGTGGCTGGCCTTTGAGGAAAAAATGGTTTGCCTGCGTGCAGCCGGCTTTTCCACAGAGACCGACATGTCTGACGCCGAACTGCCTGAAAAGGAGCTACCCGCATTTAACCGGGGGCAAGGGTATTATCGATTACTTATGTACCCGGAGGCAATCCAGCAATTTGAGCAGGTGCTACAGCATTTTCCAAACAGCTGGCAGAGTCGCTTGTATATGGGGATGGCGCATTTTCAACTGGATGATCCAGCAGAGGCTATAAGCCAGTTTCAAAAGGTGCTACACCTGACTGAACAGTCAGGGCTAAAAGCGGTCATCTATAATGCGCTAGGCTGTCTGATGGCAAAGCAGGCTGACGTAAAAGAGGCGCAAAAATATTTTGCTCTTGCTCATCAGTTCGATCCAACGCTGTCCGAGCCACTGCACAATATGCAAGCCTGTTTGTCTGGTGCCGAAAAGCTTCGCTACGACAGTTCCTTGTTGACCTGGATGTAGTTGTCAGACACCGAGTAAGACGATGCATGCCCACCTCCTTAGGCGGCGTATATGCATCGTCTTTTTTGGCTGTCTTAATTTCCAAATAGACAATCTTCTGCTATGCTATTATACAGAGTTATTATTTTTGTATGTGTCATAAGAAAGGATTAAGCTCGAATGAAATTTGCGGTATTGGATTTTGAAACGACAGGCACCCAGTCCGCGGATGATATCATTCAAGTCGGACTTGCAATTATAGATCATGATAACAGCATTTCCCGTGTTTACGGCTCTTATGTAAACCCTGGAAGATCTATTCCACCTTTTATCACCGGGTTGACCGGAATTACAGACGATGACGTCAAGGATGCACCTGCACTCGAAGAAATGATGATGGAACTCGTGCCTATGCTGGACGATGTCGTACTCGTCGGTCATAACGTGGCGTTTGATTTCAATTTTTTGCAAAGCGCTTTGGACCGATGTGGATACTTACCCTTTAGCGGTAGAATTTTAGATACGATGGATTTTCTGAAAATTATGTTTCCATCGTTATCCTCTTATCAGCTAGGTTTTGTTTCCTCTGAGTTTGGTCTGGCGCATGACCGCCCTCATCAAGCAGACAGTGACGCGTTGGCTACGGCTGAGGTGTTTTTAAAGTGTCTGGGTGAGCTTCAGGCATTACCTCTGATAACGATACAGCGGCTTAGCGATTTGTTCGCAGAGGAAGACAGTGACCTGGGATGGTTTCTTGACGGCGTACGAGAAGAGAAAGAGTTAGACCCTATTCAGGATTTGGAGAAACATCAGTTTTTTCGTCAGCTTGCGCTTAAAGTGGAAGATTGGACTGAACTGGCTGCTCCACGCAGAGAAGATGATCCGAATCCACTGTCAGGCGTTTCCTTTGAGGAGTATATGGATGATGTACGGGACAATTTGCGTTCATCCTTGAGCCAATATGAGGAGCGCGAGGCGCAGATACAAATGATTGAGGGTGTAAATCAAGCCCTGAGTCAAGATAAGCATTTGTTGATCGAGGCGGGTACAGGAACAGGGAAGTCCCTGGGCTATTTGCTTCCGTCACTGTATCACAGTGTAAAATATGGGCAGAGGGTCACCGTAAGCACGCATACCATTAATCTGCAGGAGCAATTGCGAGAGCGTGATATTCCGATGCTGACAAAAGTGATTCCGTTCCCGTTCCGTGCTGCCATCTTTAAGGGACGGGGGCATTATTTGTGTCTGCGTAAGTTTGAACATAAAATAAACAGAAGAGACTTCGCGACACCAAAGGAAGACTTGATTACAGCGGCTCAAATGATTGTCTGGCTGACTCTGACAGAAACCGGTGATGATGAGGAACTAAACCTGAGCAACCGTGGAGGGGATTTTTGGGAAACGGTAGCTAGTGATTCCGAGTCCTGTCTTGGTCGTTCTTGTCCATGGTTCCGCAAATGCTACTATCATCGTGCACGTCATGAAGCAGGAACAGCGGATGTGGTTATAACGAATCACTCCAAGCTGTTCACCGACGTCAAAGCAAGTCATCAACTGCTGCCTAGCTATGAACACTTGGTGATTGATGAGGCACATCATCTAGAGGAAGTAGCTGGTAAGCACCTGGGCATGCATATGAAATATTTCACACTCGTGCATACGCTGACTCGATTGTTCAAGGACAGCAAGAATGGGCAATTGCCTTCGTTACGTCAGCAGTTGGCAAAGTCGGGGCATGAGAAGTCGACGGAATGGGCCTCGGTCATTGATCAGTTGTACCCACTTGTGTTAGAGGTTAAGGAAACTTGGGACTTACTAAGTGATAAGCTGTTTGGCATGTTGCCGGAGCGAACTGATGCTACACCAGGTGAAACGGGGCAATTTTCTTCGCGTCTCAAACCGTCAGCCAAGCCTGCAAAGTGGGATCAGGCGGCGGCATTGGAAAATCAGCTTTATGTAACATTGAGCGAAATTTTGCGCAAGGGCGACAAGCTGATGCTGGATGTCAAGGAAGAACATGACGATTATGCGGCGGATAGTCTCATTACAGATATCACGGGTCTGCTTAAGGATTTGGCGGGGATTAGGGAAAATTTGCGCTTCTTTATACGACTCGATGATGAAACAACCGTATATTGGCTTGAAGCGAGTGGACAATTCCGTAGTAAATCATTGCAATTTTATGCGGTGCCCGTCGATGTGAGCCGCCAGTTGAAAGAAATGTTTTTTGACAAAAAAAGAAGTATTATTCTGACATCTGCTACTTTATCGGTAGATAAATCGTTTCAGTACATGACCGATCAACTCGGTTTGCAGGAGGCCGCAGATCAAGGACGATTAATGACGTCACAGCTCCCATCACCCTTTAATTATAGGGATCAGGTGTTGCTGGTCATTCCGCGAGATTTTCCGAGTGTGAAGGGCAGTGTAGGAGATGCACATTTTGTAGAGATGCTCGTTAGCTCTCTAG
The DNA here is from genome assembly GCF_056099025.1 of Paenibacillus sp. TSM33. Taxonomy (NCBI): domain Bacteria; kingdom Bacillati; phylum Bacillota; class Bacilli; order Caryophanales; family Paenibacillaceae; genus Paenibacillus; species Paenibacillus sp. TSM33. The sequence continues at coordinate 487,207 of NZ_JBLZXB010000017.1, read as the reverse complement.
GAGCGACTGCCCAGGCGACGCGGGGGAGAATGCTCGTTCTGTTTACTTCCTATCGGATGCTCCGGCAAGTGTATGAGCCGCTCAAAGAGGCGTTAGCGTCCAGCGATATTACCGTGTTAGGACAAGGTGTGGACAGTGGGAGTCGCAGCAAGCTAACCCGCCGTTTTCAGGAAGCCAAAGCTTCTGTATTGCTTGGAACCAGTAGCTTTTGGGAAGGCGTCGATATTCCAGGGAAGGCTTTGACTTGTCTGGCCATCGTTCGCTTGCCGTTTCAACCGCCCAATCACCCGTTACTGGAGGCCAAAAGCGAGTTGCTCCAGCAGCAGAAGAAGAATCCATTTATGAAGCTGTCTGTACCACAAGCAGTTATTCGCTTCAAGCAGGGATTTGGGCGATTGGTACGTACAGCGAGCGACCACGGAGTCGTCATCGTTTACGATACGCGTGTGATCGAATCCTATTACGGAAAGCACTTTTTGTACTCGTTACCGGGACCAAAAATGGAGCATATGCCATCGGAGCAAATGGTGCCTCGCATCGCCGAATGGCTCCAATCCGCCCCGGAGACAGAGGCACAACGGACGGACACCTAAAGTCCGTTACAATTAGGGGGAGCAAGTATGAAATCAGATAAAATTTCAGAGGCTGTGGTACGGAGATTACCCGTATATTTACGTTATCTGAATGCACTGCACAAACGGGAGGTGGCTACGGTCTCTTCTCAAGAGCTGGGGCAGAGGTTAGATTTGAACCCGGCCCAAATTCGTAAAGATCTTGCTTATTTTGGCGATTTTGGTCGGAAGGGCATCGGTTACGATGTTTCTTATCTAATTGAGAAAATACGCCATATCCTGAAAATCGACCAGCAAATTAACGTAGTATTGGTCGGAGCGGGTAATCTGGGTCAAGCCCTATCGAACTATAATGCTTATTTAAAAGACAATATGAAGATTGTGGCGGTATTTGATGCGTTCCCGGATAAGGTTGGGACCAGAATCAATACCTTGGTCGTACAGCCGATGGATGAACTGGAAGCGACTGTGAAAGAAAAAAATATCCGAATCGGGATTATTACTGTTCCTGATTTTGAGGCACAACATGTAGCTGATAGGCTCATTGAGAGTGGAATTGGAGCGATTTTAAACTTTGCACCTATCATTCTCAAGGCACCAGCTAACATTCGGATACATGCCACAGACTTTACAACTGATTTGCTTAGCCTCGCTTATTATCTGGAGGACGGAAAGGAAGAAGTACAATATGACAGTGAATAAATGGATGATTAAAAACGGTTCTTTTGCCGTCAATGGACCCGAAGCTGGGGTAATTCATGGTTTTATGATTGTGGAGGATAGCCGTATTACTTACATTGGCGAGACTTTGCCTGCGGGTGAGGAAGAGACAGAAGCAATCGACGGTAAGGGGTTATTGTTTTTGCCTGGTCTGATCAATACTCATGGCCATGCGGCGATGTCTCTGCTGCGAGGGTATGGAGATGACTTGGCACTTCAAGTGTGGCTTCAGGAAAAAATGTGGCCTATGGAAGCCAAGTTTACATCTACAGATGTGTACTGGGGAACATCCTTGTCAGTGCTGGAAATGCTGAAAGGTGGAACTACGACTTTCCTGGACATGTACGATCATATGGATGAGGTGGCTCGTGTAGCTGAAGAGTCGGGTATTCGTGCAAGTCTGATGCGTGGAGCCATTGGACTCTGTTCAGAAGAAGAACAGCGGATCAAGCTGGCTGAGGCCGTGACTTTTGCGCGTAACTGGCATGGAAAAGCAGACGGTCGTATTACAACGATGATGTCTCCGCATGCACCATACACATGCCCGCCTGCGTTTATTGAGAAATTTGTTCAAGCAGCACATGATCTCGACTTACCATTGCATACGCACATGTCCGAGACGATCGCCGAAGTTGAACAAAACGTACGCGACTATGGTTTGCGTCCAGTTGCACACTTGGATAAGCTTGGCTTTTTCTCCCGTCCTTCACTGGTTGCCCATGGCGTTCACTTGAACGACGAAGAAATAGCTTTATTGGCGGAACGGGGTGTGGCGGTTTCACATAATCCAGGCAGCAACTTAAAACTGGCAAGTGGTGTAGCAAGAGTGCCTGAATTGCTGCGTGCAGGAGTGACCGTTTCTCTCGGAACAGATGGTCCTGCCAGCAATAATAACCTGGATATGTTCGAGGAAATGCGTCTGGCGGCACTCATCCACAAGGGAGTATCTGGCGACCCAACGGCAGTTCCTGCAAATGAAGCACTGCGTCTGGCAACAGAGTATGGTGCAAAGTCGATTGGTTTAAAAGAGGTAGGAGCGCTGGCAGCAGGCAACAAGGCTGACTTTATCGCGCTAGATCTGAATCAGGCCCATTTCTTGCCGCGTACAGATCTTATTTCCCATGCCGTTTACTCTGCAAGTGCCAAAGACGTGGCTCATGTGTGGGTAGACGGCCGTCAGGTTGTGAAAAATGGCGAATGCCTGACGATGGACGAGGAACGTATCAAACATGAGGCACAAGCCGCCTTTGAAGGGCTGCTGTCGCGCTAATTCAGGTGTCACATCCCCTTAGAGAGGAAGCACAGGTTTGAAAAATAAGAAGAAATGGATAGCGGTCGCCATTTTGGCCGTAATACTGATCCTGGTCAGCATTTTCTGGTATTATTCCTATGTTACTCAAGACCAGGTGGCTGAGAAAAATGCCGCTATCATGAAGGCCAAGCAATCAGGTGGTCTGGTTAGCACGACTCAGACATGGAAGTCTGTGTGGGATCAGATATATTGGGTGGTTCAAGGAAAAAACGCACAGAATGAAAATATAATGGTGTGGGTTCCTTTCCAAAAAATGGAGGGTAAACCTAACGTACCTGTCGCAGATCCGAGCGGTGTTCATACCGAGCTGATGAAAAACGGAGTCGACGAGCAAAAAATGACAGCGATAATTCAGCAGCAACTTCCGAATGCAAAAATTGTAAGGCTCCAACCGAGTGTGTTCAATGGCGAATATGTATGGCAACTGTTTTACGATGATGAAAGCCATCACAACTATACCTTTTACCGTTTCTCAGATGGAGCATCGACGGGGATAAAGTATACTTTACCTAATTACTAGCAATGAAGTTAAGTGTGGGCATGGTGGTTTGGAAGTGCCCAAAAGCATTAGGAGTGCTGCGTAGTTCATTTGATCTTACGATCGCTTCACTTCTTTAGTTTCAAATGGGCCACTCCGCTGGCTCACCGCCATAGTCACTCCAAACAACTTTTATACTCAGTCTTTATAGCTTGAAATGATTGAAAATAAAAAAAGACGCAAATACGACGAAATTCGTATTTGCGTCTTTTTTTATTGCTACGCCGTAAAGCTGGACTGAAAGCCAGCGAAGCATCTTTTTGCCTTATCACAACTCCTCCACACATTGCCTTCGATATTAGATTCACGTTATGATATACTATATTTTATAAGTGATAGACAAAAATGATAGAAAAATGAGTTGCTGATCACTATACGATCATGCAATTTGGTTGTTTGTTGACATTCGTCCCGTTTCTTCTAGGTTTTACATTTTGAGAGGAGGATGTTGTTTGAAATTGCGTGCAGTTCCTATTGTTGTGGCGGCCGTATTGGCAGCCTTGTTGATGTTTGGGGGATGGTTCATTTACCGTCAGGTTACAATGCAAAGTCCTCTGGAAAAACTGGTATCTCAATATCCAGGCGTGACAAGCGCTCAAATAGATATTAAACAGGATCAGGTCGTTTTGAAACTAGATCTCAAACCGCAGGCGGATGTGGCCGGATTGGTTGATGTGGTTAAGCAAAAAGGGCAATCTATCATTGGCAGCCGCACTATTAAGCTGGATATCGCAGATCGTTCCAATTCAGCACTGAATCAATGGTGGTCTGAAGCTATGTTTCCTGTTGCCGAAGCGATGGAAAATAAAAAATATACTCAAATTTCATCTACTGTTGAACAGATGAAAAAGAAAAAAGCAGGTATCAAGGCTGATACCGATATGGATTCGAACAATGTCTATATCCGACTCAGCGAAGGCAATGCGACAAAGTTTATCGTTTTGCCACGTCAATCTCAGCAAATGGGGGTATGGCCTAATGCCTAGATGGATCAAGGAAATATTAATCGGTATTGTGCCGGTGGCCATTATATTTCTCGTTTTTATTGGGGTGAATATTATCCCTCTTCTGGTTGCGGGCGTGATGCTCAGTGGCTTGTTAATGCTCATGCATGCTCGTGGCGGCTTGGCCGTAGGTGCCGGGCAAGAGCGCAAACGTAAAAAAAATGGTCCGGACAAGCTGACTTTTGAGGAAATTGGTGGACAAGAAAGCGCTAAACAGGAATTGCGTGAAGCCTTGGATTTTTTGAATCGACATGATGAAATTTCCAAGTTTGGCATTCGACCATTGAAAGGCGTCTTGCTCACTGGCCCTCCGGGAACAGGGAAAACGCTGATGGCGAAAGCAGCTGCACACTATACCAATTCTGTGTTTGTTGCAGCTTCAGGCAGTGAATTTGTTGAAATGTATGTGGGTGTTGGTGCAGGTCGTGTCCGTGAGTTGTTTCGGGAGGCTCGCACTCGTGCAGCCAAGGAAAAGAAAGAAAATGCAATTATTTTTATTGACGAGATTGATGTTATTGGCGGTAAGCGTGAAGGTGGACAGCAACGAGAATATGATCAGACTTTGAATCAGTTGCTGACAGAAATGGATGGCATTTATTCGGCAGATACACCGCGGATATTGCTCATTGCGGCAACAAACCGCAAAGAAATGCTGGACAGCGCCTTAACGCGTCCAGGACGTTTTGACCGTCATATTCAAGTAGATTTGCCTGATAAGAAGGGCCGTCTTCATATCCTTAAAATTCATGCCAAAAACAAACCGATTCAGGAAGATGCTAATTTGGACAAAATCGCAGAGGAGTCTTACGGTTTTTCCGGTGCACAGTTGGAGAGCGTCATGAATGAAGCAGCTATTTATGCAATGAGACAGGATCGGCAAATGATTGCGCAGAGTCATCTGTCCATGGCGATTGACAAGGTGATGATGGGTGAAAAAACAGACCGAGAATCGACATTGGAAGAGAAAAAACGTGTAGCGATTCACGAGCTGGGACATGCTATTATGGCTGAAATCGTCCGTCCTGGTAGCGTAAGTCAAGTAGCGCTCAGCCCGCGTGGGAAAGCGCTCGGTTACGTGCGTCACAACCCACAGCAAGAGCATTACTTATATACCAAGCAGTACCTGGAGGAGCAGATTATGATCTCACTCGCAGGGGCTACTGCAGAAGAAATGTACTACGGTGGTCGAAGTACTGGCTCAAGTAATGATTTTGAACAGGCGCTGAACATCGTTCATACGATGATGACCTCCGGTTTGACCTCACTTGGCATTATTAATATGGACATGGTAACAAAAGAAGAACTCATGCGGGAAAATGGCGAGATTATGAATGACCTGCATAACCGGACTTTGGAGTTGCTGGAAAAGCATCGTCCTGTGTTCGACAATTCTCTTGACATCCTGATGAAGGAAGAAACGCTGTCCGGAGATCAATTTAGATGTCAATTTAGTGAAAATGCTTTATTACCAGCATAATTTTTTATGCTGGTTATTTTTTTTTACTTTTAGTCCGTGCTAAGATATTATTATCTATTGGGACATAAACATGTATTTTTCGACAAAGAAGGATACAATATATGAGAGTGACCAGGAAAGGGTGGAGTTAAGAACCATGCAATTTAAAAAAATCGGCGTCATTGGCGGCGGCACCATGGGACAAGGTATTTCTGAAATGCTAGCGTCCAAAGGAATCGATGTGCTGCTAGTAGAGCAGACACCAGAGAAACTAGACTACGCTTATAATATGATTGAAACAAGTCTAGACAAGCAACTGGAAAAGTGGGCAATTACCCAAGCAGAGAAAAAACTGATTTTATCTCGCATTGAAAAAGTATCCCATCTGGCGGAGCTCGCTAGCTGTGATATGGTCATTGAAACCATTACAGAGAATCTGGATGAGAAGAAAGTTGTTTTCCAAGAGCTGGATCATGTATGTCCAAGCAACATCATCCTTGCAAGTAATACATCCACGCTGAGCCTGACCGAGCTTGCCAGCTCGACCAAGTATCCAGAGCGTGTTATTGGTATGCACTTTATTTATCCAGTATCCCGTATTGATCTTGTAGAAATTATTCGTGGTTTGAAAACTTCAGATGATACCTTTGAAAACACGAAAATGTTCGTGGAAGAAATCGTGGAGAAAAAAGGAGTCATGATTTATGAATCTCCTGGCTTTGTAACTAGCCGGATTATCTGTCTGCTGATTAACGAAGCAGCTCATGTACTTCAAGAGGGCGTAGCTTCTGCGGAAGATATCGACGATGCTATGCGCATCGGCTACAACTTCCAAAACGGTCCTTTGGAAATGGCTGACCGCTTTGGACTGGATTCCGTTTTGGCGGCTCTGGAGCGGATGTTCCGTGAATTTGGCGAACTGAAATACCGTCCGTCCATCGTCCTGAAGAAAATGGTGCGTGCAGGTAATCTGGGCGTGAAATCGGGCGAAGGCTTCTTTAAGTATGACAAGGATGGTGACCGGATATGAAAATTCTCGTAATCAACGCAGGGAGTTCTTCCCTGAAATACCAATTGTATGATATGACGGACGAGTCCGTTTTGGCAAAAGGATTGGTAGAGCGTATTGGTATGGACTCTTCGATTCTGACGCACAAACCAACCAATAAGGAAGAATACACTGAAGTTAGCGAAATTTTGGAGCATACTACTGCCATCCGTAAAGTACTGAATGCACTCACAGATGCAGAGCATGGTGTTATCTCCAGCATTAGCGAAATTCAGGCTGTGGGTCATCGTGTGGTTCATGGCGGCGAAATCTTCAAACAGTCAGCGCTCGTAACACCTGAAGCGAAGAGTGAAATCCGTCGCTTGTTCGACCTGGCTCCACTGCATAACCCGGCATCCATGATGGGGATTAAAGCGGCTGAATTGAATATGCCAGAAGTACCGCAAGTTGTGGTATTTGATACTTCGTTCCATCAAACCATGCCAGAAAAAGCTTATATGTACGCCATACCGAGAGTGTTGTACAATAAGTACAAGGTTCGTCGTTACGGTGCACACGGTACTTCCCATGACTTTGTAAGTAAGGAAGCTGCCAAATTTGTCGGCCGTCCTTTGGAAGACCTGAAGATTATCACTTGCCATATCGGTAATGGTGGTAGTGTCACAGCAGTACAAGGTGGTTTGTCTGTAGATACTTCCATGGGTATGACTCCGCTGGAAGGACTTATGATGGGTACTCGTAGTGGTGATTTGGACCCAGCAATCGTGCCTTATGTGATGAACAAAGAAGAATTGACTGTCAATGAGGTCAATTCGATGCTGAACAAGCATAGTGGACTTCTAGCTATTTCTGGGATCAGCAGTGATATGCGTGAAATCACTGAAGGTATGGAAAAAGGCGAAGCTAATTCTACATTGGCATTTGAAATGTATGAATACCGTCTGCGCAAGTATATTGGTTCGTATGCTGCCGCAATGAACGGAGTAGACGTAATTGTATTTACAGCAGGCGTAGGCGAGAACTCCATCGTTCTGCGTAAGAGAGTGTTGGAACAACTGACATTCCTCGGTATTGAGCTTGATGAATCATTGAACGCTATTCGTTCTGGCGAGATTCGCCGGATTACAACTGCAAATTCGAAGGTAGAAGTACTGATCATTCCAACAAACGAAGAACTGGTAATTGCCCGTGACACGTTCCGTCTGGTTCAGTAGTTCGGTCCGTAAGTGTAAACTTTATACATGTGGTACTATGGTTTAAGTACCACATGCACCAAACAGCGAGAGCAAACAGCCTAACCCAAGGGGGAGGGCTGTTTGATTTTCGGTTCAAGGAGAGAGACGGTCATGACAAATAAAAGTACGATTGCCCAAGTGGGCCGCCATGTAGGGGAAACGGTTACAATTGGCGCTTGGGTAAACAATAAGCGGTCTAGCGGTAAAATTCAGTTCCTGCAACTACGTGATGGCAGCGGGTATATTCAAGGGGTTATCGTAAAAAGCGAAGTGTCTGAGGATATTTGGAATGATGCCAAATCCTTGACTCAAGAAAGCTCCCTTTATGTAACTGGAATCGTGCGAGAGGAGCCGCGCAGTCAATCGGGTTACGAATTAACGGTTACAGGTATTGAAATCATTCATTTGACCGAAAACTACCCGATTACCCCAAAAGAGCATGGTGTAGATTTCCTGATGGATCATCGCCATTTGTGGCTGCGTTCCGCCAAGCAACGTGCGGTTCTGATCATACGGGCGGAAATTATCCGTGCTGTACAGGAATTTTTTAACGGCAACGGTTTTACGAAGGTAGACCCGCCTATTTTGACACCTTCTTCTGCTGAAGGCACAACAGAGTTGTTCCACATCAAATATTTTGACGAGGATGCTTATTTGACACAAAGCGGACAGCTGTACATGGAAGCTGCGGCAATGGCGTTGGGTAAAGTATATTCCTTTGGTCCAACCTTCCGTGCGGAAAAGTCCAAAACACGTCGTCACCTGATTGAGTTCTGGATGATCGAGCCTGAGATGGCTTTTGTGGATCATGAAGAATCCTTGCGTGTTCAGGAGCAGTTTGTAAGCCATATCGTGCAGTCTGTTCTGAAAAATTGTGCGAAGGAGCTTGAAGCTATCGGACGCGATGTTTCGAAGCTGGAGCAAATTCAAGGCGAGTTTCCGCGGATTACGTACGATGAGGCGATTGCCTTCCTTCAAGGTGAAGGATTCGATATCCCGTGGGGGGAAGACTTCGGTGCTCCTCATGAAACAGCTATTGCCGAAAGATATAACAAGCCTGTGTTCATTACGCATTGGCCGACTCACATTAAAGCATTCTATATGAAACCTGACCCATCCCGCCCAGAGGTTGTTCTGTGCGCCGATATGATCGCTCCTGAAGGTTATGGCGAAATTATCGGGGGTTCCCAACGGATTGATGATCCAGCATTGATGGAAGAACGTTTTAACGAGCATAACCTGGCACGTGAAGCCTACCAATGGTATATGGATCTTCGCACCTATGGTACCGTTCCGCATTCTGGCTTTGGATTGGGACTGGAGCGTACAGTAGCATGGATTTGTGGACTCGATCATGTACGTGAAACGATTCCGTTCCCACGTATGCTGTATCGTTTGTATCCATAATCAATGACAGGATCATTTGATAAGACATCAGCGGCAGAATGGGCGGAGGGAGTAGCCTATGCTATGGAAACCGGAATGGTTCAAATTCCCTACGCTCTGCTCAAGCATTATCGGACGCTTCGGCTTACGGATGGTGAAATGCTGCTACTGATGCAGTTACTTGCATTTAAACAAGCGGAACGTAATGAATTTCCGACATGGGAGCAATTGCAGGCTCGTATCGGGTGTACTGCAAACGAAATCGCGCTTTATTTCAGTAAGCTCATGAAAGAAGGGTTTTTGCGAATAGATTCCGTGGAAGACCGCAGCTCATCTGTCCAATTTGAACGTTATAACTTGGCGGGTCTGTATCGCAAGCTGGCTGAATGTATGATCGCCGAGCGTTCGGAGCAGCACGATGAAGATGACATTTTGTTTGCGGGGAAGCCGGATGTACTGAATGGAATATCAGAATCCCCCATTACAGAAGAACGAAATTTATTCACGATTTTTGAGAAAGAATTCGGCCGACCATTATCACCGATGGAATATGAAACGATCAGCAGTTGGGTGGATCAGGATCGATATCCGGAGGAACTGATTTTGCTGGCTCTGAAGGAAGCAGTGTTTGCTGGGAAGGTACATTTCCGGTATATAGATCGCATTCTGCTAGAGTGGAGCCGAAACCGGGTTCGTAATGCACAGGATGCGAAAGAATATGCCCAGCGATTCCGTGGTGGCGGTCGCAATTAAAGTAGCAGACTGAGCCATTTAGGTAGTAAATTGATGCGCTATGGCTGTCACGTTGAAATGGCGATACATGGACAACGCGGAGTATCGCCTGTGCAACATGTAGGGCAGAAATTTAAAGTGAGTAAGTAGACTTTAAGGATAGAGGACACACCCTTCCGATTTTGAGGGTGTGTCCTTTTTAAATTTTTTTTTCGAAATGTGCAGGGGGAGAAAAATTCCTGGCGTCTATAGTATTGGGAAGGGGGAGAGCGTCATTGATATAGAGAAAATCATTGAACGAATCCGGTCCGGTGATCGGCAGGCGTTCCGTGAGATCGTAGAGCTGTACAGCAAGCATGTATTCCATGTGGCCTATTCGGTACTGCATGACAGCAAGGAAGCGGAGGATGCCGCGCAGGAGGCGTTCGTTCAAGTGTACAAGTCTCTCCCCCAGTACCGGAACGAAGGATTTAAAACGTGGCTGAGCCGAATTGCGCTCCATAAAGCGCTGGATATTAAACGCAAACAAGACAGGCGACCCGCAGATCTTATAGACGTGGCACAATCCCTTGTGCAGCTCCCTTCCCCGGATGAAGATGTATTGGCCCGTCTCATCCGCGAAGAGCAAACGGTAGAACTATCACAAAAAATCGCCCAGTTACCCCAGCAACATCGGGATATTATTCAAGCCTACTATATGCAGGGCAAAACCTACGATCAAATAGCACAAGAGACGCAGGTAGCTTTAAAAACGGTAGAGTCCAGACTCTATCGGGCACGACTATGGATACGAAATCACTGGAAGGAGGAGGAATGGCAATGACTGACCAACAGGATAGACCGTGGATGGAAGGACAAACGAATGACTGGCATGCATACATTACAGGAACTTGTACGATAGAGGAAACTACACGGCTGGAAAAGCTCTTGTTGGAAGATGAACAAGCACTAATGTCATATCTTGCCGCACTGGAGCAATTAGAGCCAACCCTGAAAGTACACTCTGCCTGGATGGATACGGAGCACTTCACAGATCAGGTAATGGCCGTTCTTTCCGATATAGAAGCTGAACCGAGTCAAATTATGTTCAAAAAACGCCGCTGGTTTGAAAAACCTGTGTTTCACTATGTTGTTGCCGCAAGTCTGACGTTGATTTTGCTATCCAGTGGAGCCTTTGACAAAATGATGCCGCAAACAGGCGATAAGCAGTTTCCTCCCAAAGAACACGTCTCTTACAGTGAAGAAGTCATGCAAGCTACGACAACCTGGCTCGATAAATTAAAGCCCTAAATAAGTTAAGGGTAAGACGAACAAGTTTAAACTTCAGTTGGGAATTTTACCAAGATTCCATAAATAGAAAGGAAGTGTAGCGATGCCTTATACGGAACGAAGCAAGCTATTGGCATTTCTATTGAACATCATTCCGGGTGTAGGACACTATTACTGGACCAGAAAAGCCAATGCGTTTGTCTATACCATTTTGTTTTTCGGATGTCTGGCAGGGGGAATATTTTTGTCAGTGGTAGCAAGTGACGGAGCGTTTTTTTTGGTGGGTATGTTTATTGCTGCCCTTTTATGGGGACTCTGCATGCTGCATATCGTGATTAGCTTGTTACGTTATGATCCTCGTGCGGTCGCTGCTCCATATCCTCCTCATGCAGGTTCTAATCCATATGGCTTTTACTCTCCAAATGGGTCTTATGGACAGACTGGGTTATCAGGAGAGATACCGGAGGGGGCAACAGACATAGACACGAATACCCCGGGAGCAGGTATGGGATCTGACCCAGGGTATAACCATTATCAACAAGGGCACTATGGTATGGCAGGATCACCTACTTTTCAAAAAGGATCAGACAATGAACGCTTTTTTACGATTTTGCTGTCATTCATTCCGGGATTGGGACACCTTCATTTGGGGCTGATGCAACGTGGCTTGTCTTTTCTGCTATCCTTCTTTGGCTTTGGCGCGATCCTTGTCTTTATTACTAGCATAACGAATGAATCCGGATTTTTGGCGTTTGCGGGCGTGTTGCCGATTATTTGGTTGTATTGCATGTTTGATGCGGTGCAGCATGTACATCGTAAACAAGCTGGGGACATTCTTCAGGACCGGACTTTGTTTGAGGAACTGGAGCATGGAAGAGTTGAGGGACGTCGTAGTAAAATGCTGGCTACCATTTTATCGGTATTTCCTGGTGCTGGACATATGTATATTGGTTTGCAAAAACGTGGACTCCAGCTCATGCTACTGTTTTTAGGATTTATTTATATACTGGACGTGCTGCATCTTTCACTCTTTTTGTTCCTAATCCCGGTGGTCTGGTTTTACAGCTTTTTTGATGCATTGCAGCAGGTAAGCCGTTATGGGCAGGAGCAGCTGATCGACAAGCCTGTGATCGCTATGTTTGCTCAATATCACCGCTGGGTAGGCTTGGGATTACTTCTGCTGGGTGCATACTACATCTTGATTAACGTACTTGTTCCGACACTGGACCGTCTGTTCCCAGATGGACAAATTTACAATTTAGTTGACATGTATTTAAGAACCATTATTGTCTCTTTCCTATTAATTGGCGGCGGTATTTGGATGATGATCGGTAATTCCAAATCTAAGCGAGCAAAGGAGAAAAGATAAAATGGATACTGAATTTTCAAAGAGTGAGGCTTCCTTTAAGGGAGCCCATCACTCTCAGAGCGACGTGACTGGTGCAATAGGCTTATTGGGTACTTCATCCCATAAGAATGGCAACACCAAGAGCTCAAACGCTCCAGCAGGAGTGTGGAAAGTTGGAAGGCTGTCCATGGGACTTTTTCTGGTACTGCTGGGCGGCGTAACGTTTGCCTCCAAATTTTGGGGAACGGGCATACTGGATCAAGCGTTGACGTGGTGGCCTGTTGTTTTTGTTTTGCTGGGACTGGAGATTTTAATGTATACCGCTTGGAAAGGGACACGTGAGCGCATTCGCTATGATCTGTTCAGTATGTTTATTACGGCGATATTGGTTTTTTGTTGTATCGGATTTGCCTTAGTCAGCTCATTGGGCATCACTCCGCAAGTCAGAGAAATGATGAGTTCAGTTCAGGAAACAAGGGTTCTTCCAGACTGGCATGAAAAACTGCCTGCCGGAGTGACCAAGGTGATTGTACAGGGAGAAGATCCCTATGCGGTCAAAATTGACGCTACCACCTCACCGGAGGTGCATGTATTTGGAAGTTATGTATATACAGGCAGTGAGGATGATTTCAAAGATGAGGAGCTCTATCAAACCAAGCATATTGGAGATACGTTATATGTGCTTCTCAGCCAGATTCCCACACGTTTTATGCAGACACATCATCAGCTTGACGTTACCATTGCCGTGCCTGAGGGAATAGCGGTTACTGTGCGTGACAGTCAGGGAAATGTGATTGAAAAATAGAGAGAGCTTCTAGCTTCAGCTTTACATTTTGTATCATTCACGCGATACTTGTTAAGGAAGCCTGGATTTTCACCATGTCACTAGTTATAAGATGTAGTTGCTTACCAGGCGTGACTTGATGATATGCATTCGAAGCGAATGTAATCGGAAAAGAGGGGGAAAAATGATTACATTAAATCCTGACACACTTACAGAGCGTGAAAATTATAAGCTGTTGACCGGGAGTATTATCCCAAGGCCGGTAGCGTTTGTAACGACTTTGAGCAGCGAAGGGGTGCTGAATGGTGCTCCGTTCAGTTATTTTTCCATCGTTGCCGCCGAGCCGCCACTTTTGTCTGTATCCGTACAGCGTGTCAATGGAGTTTCCAAAGATACAGCACGTAATGCGATGGAGCACCATGCTTTTGTCGTACATATTACAGACGAAGACAATGTGGGGGCAGTGAATGTGACGGCTTCTCGTCTGTCGCCGGAGGAGAGTGAGGTTACACTGGCAGGTCTCACCCCAATAAAGAGTACAAAAATTGCAGTTCCCGGTGTGACTGAAGCGAAAATACGTATGGAATGTGTTTTGGAGAAGGTGATACCGCTGGGAGGCAAGGAGGACACACCTGCCTGTGACCTATTAATTGGGCGCGTAGTGCAGTATCATTTATCAGAGGAAGCGTACCAAAATACATATGTGATTGCCAAGGAGTTGCGTCCGGTGAGTCGGTTGGCTGGAAACAACTATGCAAAGCTAGGAGAGCAATTCACGCTGGAACGTCCCCAATAGGGGACGTTGTTTTTTTACTTCTTAATGATTTAATTCCGGTATCATTCGACTCAGTACAGTAGTTGCATGCACCATTTCTGAAGATAACAACCTTATGTTAAAGTCAGTAATTATAAATGGGATATGGTTCAATGGAGGCCTACTCTTTAAAAAGGTTAATTGCATTGACTTGTCGTACTTTCTACCCGACGAGCCATACTCAATATAGTCATGAGCTAATAGTTTTTCAAAATCCTCTCTTCGAGCATGCATTAACTGCTTTTCTAAATTAATATTATATCTTTTAATTCTTTACTCAACTTATCACCCCAGTTGCCTTTTAATTTGCAGTGATACCTTCATGGGATTAAAAAACTTCATTTGAGAAAAACAGGGTAGTTTTTAGGTAGCCAGTAGGATAGGTTGCTTTTTTAAATAAAAAAAGAACGTTCCGTGCTTTCGCTAGGTTCCGTTCTCGATATTCAATGATCACTTTTACCATTCAATGATACGCATCTTTAATATATACGATTTATTCATTTTGAAGTTTTCAGTAGCAAGGAGCGATAGGTCGTTTCAAACAGAAATTCAAACGCCTCCAGATGCTTTTTAGCTTCAAACACATCACGACCCCATGCATAAATGCCATGATTACGCAATAAAATGCCTGGAACCTGATCATTCAGCACGTCTGGTACCAGCTTGGCAATCGAGGCGATGTCAGCATAGTTTGGCAGTATGGGAATCTGAATGGCTGCATTTTCCTCCCAAATGTTAAAAGCCTTAATGAGCTCGATGCTTTGCACAGGTACAAAGCCCTGCTCGCCGTAATATTCGGAAATCAGGTTGTTAAATACGGTATGCACATGAAAAACTGCTCCACAGCCTGTCAGGCGGTAAATTTCGCAATGGATGAGTGTCTCTGCACTTGGCTTGAGGTTTGTGGCTTCTGCCGCTTTTCCGTATTGGTCTACGAACAGAAAATCCTCAGGAGTACGTTTGGTCTTATCCTTGCCGCTAGCGGTGACTGCAAAATAAAATTGTTCTGGGTGAAAATTACCGATTCGGATCGACAGATTACCGCTTGTACCTGGGAACCAGTTGCGAGAGGCGAATAGCTCCTTGACATCAGCGAGTTCTTCCAGTGAACGGCGTTTTTCCTCAAACGAAATGTCTGCCAAGTTAAAACTCATTACAGTACCCCCTGCTCCTGTTTTTGCTTTAAATCCTCGATAATATCGTCAAATGTCTCAAAGGGTACATGCGGTACGCCAAGCTCTTGACACTTTAATGTCAGATGTGAGCGGGAGTACACAAGGTCGGCAATTTTAGCTCCTTCAAAATCCGTCAGGCTGTCGCCAATCAAAATCCGTTCGTATTGCTCGGGAGGGTATTGACGAATGACGGTCGTTTTGCACATGCCACAGTCATTCTTACACGGCTCCTCACACCGATGCGGCCACGTGATCTGGATGTGAGCCCCGGAAAAATCCGCTCCGTTGCAAAAAATGTGATCCTGCGGGATGCCGAACGGTTCGAGCAATGGATCAATAAAAAAATCAATGCCGCCGCTAGTAACGAAAAATTCAATCTGCTGCTCTCGTACAAAGTCCAAAAAGCGTGCAAAGCCCTGACGTATACCCGCTTGTCCAAGTACATATGAGATAACGTCTTCCTTAAGCTTCGAAGGCATCAAGGCGAACATCGCACCTACGCCTTCACGAATGGACATATGCCCGTTCATGATTTGATGCATGATGGGCTCATAGCCCACAGGCTTAAAATGCTTCATAATAGCGACAATATTATCACTGTTCGTAATGGTCCCGTCAAAATCACAAAAAATGACAGGCTTCTTGGCTGTGCTCATCGTTCGCCTCCCCACGTGTCGAGCGCAGATTGCAACTCAGGATGAGTGCGGGCGTATTGGGCCAGCGGGACATTCTGCTGCACCGCCTCAATCGCCTGCACAAAAGCGCGCCCACCAGCTTCCGTACCTAGTGGATGTCCGTGAATACCGCCCCCGGCGTTAACCACCACATCAGTACCAAAGTCGCGTACAATGAGTGGCACCAGACCGGGGTGTATCCCTGCGGAAGGGACAGGCATGCTGGTCTTCAGCGGTAGAGCAGGGGTGATCAGCTCGTCGCGAATCGCCATGTTTTCCTTACGCGGCATTGTCACTGAGCCATAGGGGGAAGGGAAGAGAACGAGATCAGCACCAGCTAGCCGCATAAGCTGACCAAGCAGGACGGACGCCGATATACCATAATGAGGTGATGGGTATGCAGCACCTGCTAATGAAGGATGGGCTGCAATCGGTACCGAAACCGCGGGATCGCTGCTAAGCTCATGCAGCACATCATAACCATAGGCCAGCACGTTAAATAGTAATGCGTTCGCACCTGCGCCGATAGCCTTGAGGGCTTGCGCTTTGAGCTGCGAGGTTGGACCGGTTAAATTAGCGGCATACAGCAGCTTTTTACCAGTTTCACGTTCAGCCGCTTCGGCAGCTCGGATACAGGCTTCGACACGTTTTTCAATCGGCGTCAGCGCATTTTCAAACAAGATCTCATCGTCCTTAATCAGATCAACGCCGCCGAGAGCCTGACGGGTAAACTGTTCACGCAGTTCGTCCAAATTGAGCCCAATTACGGATTTGAAAATGCTCATGAGCAGAGGCCGGTCATACACGCCAAGTTGCTCACGCAAGCCGCTGATACCGAATTTCGGACCTGAAAAAGCAGAGAGGAATGCTTCCGAGAAACCCAGCTTCGTCAGCTTAATTCGGCCGTCCATCGAAATTTTGCCGAAGACCGTAACTAACAATGCGGGAATATCACGGCTGAAATTGACATCCGGGTAAGCGATCGTTAAGTCGGCGTACCGCTCACCGGGACCTCCATCGTGAATATCCACAGATTGAACAGAGCCGAGATGCTTCTGCATCGCATCCCGCTTGGCCTGCGGGAGCTCAGTCCAGCTGCCCACCGTCATGCCGATGGCAATAGATTGGGCCTTTTGCTTAAAATCAGCTTTGTCATCGTATATTCGGTAGGTCGCCAGGCAATAGCTCACTCAATTCCCTCCTTAAGTACAGCTCCCATCTCGCGGGATCGTTCAGCGCAGCGCTGCACCGCCGCAATCACTGTTTCGTAGAAGTCACCTTTGTCCAGTGTTTCCAATGCAGCTACCGTGGAGCCATTAGGAGACATGATTTTATGACGAAGGGCAGAAGGCTCCTCTCCGGTTTGCTGGACCATGCGTGCTGCGCCAAGCGCAGTTTGCACTGTTAGTTCATGCGCTTGTTCAGGAGTCAAGCCACCGCGGATTCCCCCGGCAATCATGGCCTCCATTAAGTAGTAGACATAGGCAGGGCCGCTTCCGGAAATGCCGGTCAGTACATCCATTTTCTCTTCCTCTATAACCGTTACTGTACCTACGGATTCGAACATCGTAAGCACGTTTTTACGTTGACTTTCGCTGATCTCCTTGGAAAAACTGATGCCTGTGGCTCCCAGTCCAATTGAACTGGATGTGTTGGGCATCGTCCGTGCGATTGGCTGTTTGCGACCAAGCAACGTTTGTATGGTACGAATAGACAACCCGGCGATGACCGAAATGATCAGCTGTTCATCTGAGAGAAGGGGACCGAGCTGTCCAAGGGCCCCGGCAGCATCTTTAGGCTTCATGGCAAGCACGATCACTGGAGAATGACGCAGCAGTTCCGTTTTGGCTGCATCCTCAGTTTGGAACAATACTCCGTATTGCTGTTGGAGTTCCTCAAGACGAGCCTGATTACTGCGGTTGATGACGGTAATACCGCCACGTTTAACGACAGAACGATTCGTCATCCCACGAATAATAGCCTCAGCCATTGAACCTGCCCCGAAAAACGTAATTTGCTCGTTAATTAACACCTTTGTTTGTGATTCACACATGGATTCATACCTCCAAAGATACAAATTGATTTATGATATTATTCCCTGATTTGTCCAGTACCGTACACGCGGTATTTGGTTGAAGTCAAGGCAGGCAATCCCATGGGGCCGCGGGCATGTAATTTTTGTGTGCTGATTCCGATCTCGGCACCAAATCCAAACTCGAAGCCATCCGTGAAGCGGGTGGATGCATTGTGGTACACGGCCGCCGCGTCCACTTCTTGCAGAAAACGCTCGGCATGAGCTTTATTCTCAGTAACAATACATTCTGAATGCATCGTGCCATACCGGGCAATATGCTCCAGTACTTCGTCTAAATTGTTTACGACTTTGACATTCAAAATGTAATCATTGTACTCGGTGCCATAATCCTCTTCCGTGGCAGGAATAGCCCAAGGCGCTAGTTCTCGTGTCCGTGCACATCCGCGCAGCTCAACCCCAGCATCACGAAAACGTTCAGCCAATCCTGTTAAATATGTCTGTGCATAATCCGAGTGTACGAGCAGTGTTTCCATCGAGTTGCAGACGGACGGTCTTTGTACCTTCGCATTGAGTGTAATCGCTTCGGCCATTTCTGCATTCGCTGTAGCGTCCAAGAACGTATGGCAGACACCAGCTCCGGTTTCGATGACAGGCACGGTAGCATTTTGCACAACATTTTGAATGAGTGAACGCCCGCCGCGTGGAATAATCACATCCAGCAAGCCGTTCAAGGTGAGCATTTCGTTGACGGAGGCACGGTCTGAATCTTCAATGAGTTGAAGCGCCTCGCGTGGCACGGCTGTTGCGTCTAGCGCCTGCTGGAGCACTTCAATGATCTTGCGGTTGGAGAAAAGAGCAGCCGAACCACCGCGCAGCACAACCGGATTGCCTGTTTTCAAGCACAGGCCCGCAGCATCCACGGTCACATTTGGACGCGCTTCATATATGATGCCGATGACACCCAGCGGAACACGTATTTTCTCAATTCGCAGACCGTTCGGACGTTCAATTTGCTCAAGCGTGTCGCCGACCGGATCAGGTAGTGCCGCAATTTGCCGCAATCCTTCAGCAATAGCCCCGATTCGCTCCTCGGTCAGTTTGAGGCGGTCGAGCAGTGATTCCGACGTTCCCAGTTCCCGTCCACGTTTCAGGTCATTATGGTTTGCTGCAATCAGCTCTTCTGTATGGTTCACTAGAGCTTCTGCCATAGCAAGCAATGCTTCGTTTTTTTGTGTTGTAGTTAGTCGGTTCATAACCCCGGTACTTTTTTTCGCAAGACTTGCTTTGGTTCGTACTTCACTGAAGGGGTTATCCTCTGTTATCGCTATGTTTGTCGTAAAATCACTCATATTATGGCCTCCCTACATACATAATGTAATCCATTCATCCCTGTGGATCACCTCAAGCCGATGGATGGGACCAATTTTGCCCACAACCTCGCCGCTAGGTAAACCTTGTACCATTCTAAGCTGTTCATCATCATAATTGACGATGCCTCGTCCTAACACCTTATTTTCCGGTCCCAGCACCTCAACGACATCTCCGGCATGAAAGCTGCCCTCGACACGTTGTACGCCAACCGGAAGCAGACTATGTCCTCCGTGTACCAATGCTTCTTCGGCCCCTTGGTCTACATGCACCGAGCCCAGAGGGGTGGACATAAAGCCAAGCCATTGTTTTTTCATCGGCAGTGAAGAGAGGTGAGTATCAAAATAAGTGCCCGGTCCGTGCCCCTCGACGGCTGCGTCCAGATCACCATTTTCGCTTACTCGTCCCACATATACAGGCACACCGCCACGTGTAGCCACTTTAGCAGCCTCGATTTTGGATCGCATTCCGCCAGTTCCTACTGCTGATCCAGAACCTCCGGCTAATGCATAAATCTCCTCTGTAATTTCCTCGATACGTTCAAAACGTACAGCGTTTGGATGCTTGCGCGGGTCAGCCGTATATACGCCATCGGTATCCGTAATGATAATCAAATGCTGAGCTTTGACCAGATTGGCAACCAGTGCAGACAGCATATCGTTATCGCCGAATTTCAATTCGTCAATCGATACGGTGTCATTTTCGTTAAAGATCGGGATAACCTGCTGGCGCAGTAATTCTTCTACAGTCATTCCGGCATTGTTCATCCGTTTGCGGCTCAAAAAGTCACTACGGGTCAGCAGAACCTGCGCGATTACGAGGTCAAAATTTTTAAAAGCCTGCTCATAGGCTTGCATGAGAAGAGCCTGGCCGACGGCAGCTGCCGCTTGCTTTTCATGCAGCAGTTTGGGCCGAAAGGGATACCCAATCTCCCGGAACCCGGCGGCTACAGCGCCTGATGTAACCAGCAGCACTTCATGGCCTTTTGCACGAAGCAAGCTGATTTCCCTAGCAAAATAAGCGATGGCTTCCCGATTCAGACCACCTTCCACTCCAGTCAGGGAGCTGCTACCGATTTTAATGACGATACGTGTTGACAAGACGTCCACTTCCTTAATTTTACTCTTTTTAATGCAAAAAAACTTCCATCCTTTGTATGCAAAGGACGAAAGTTTGTGCTTCCGCGGTACCACCTTCATTGATGATTCATGATCATCCGACTTAAAACCTGTTAACGGCAGGAACCGCCTGATTGCGCAGGGCGCTCGGGGATAGGAGTTGGGAGAGAGTCCAGGTAAATTCTCGCAGCCTATCGGAATTTACTCTCTGAACAGGACTGAGCCTCTCTTAGTAGTCCCTTCAACGCGCTAAATGATATTGGATACAGAATACCACGAAAAGACCAGGTTTGGCAAAGAAGTTGTAGCTGGAAAATACGGCTTAACCAAACAGGTTTAGTTTGCCGATTCGATCAGCCGCCTCGGCCAGTCGAGCTTCTGAGCTCAGAAGCCCTGCTCGCACATATCCTTCGCCGCTGCTACCGAACCCAATCCCTGGAGCGACAGCTACCTTGACTTCACGCAGCAGCAGATCCGCAAAGGAAGCCGAAGTATAGCCCTGCGGCACAGGCAACCAGCTGAAGAAGGAGCCGCTTGGACGCGTCGCCTTCCAGCCTATTTGACCAAGGGCATCATAAAAAGCGTTGCGGCGTGATTCATAGCGAGCAACCAGCTCGGTTACGCATTCCTGTGAGGACGTCAGAGCTGTCGCCGCTGCCGCCTGAATACCGCCAAACAGACTTACATAAATATGGTCCTGTAGCAAATTAATTAGCGAGATGATCTTGGCATTACCGAGCGCGAAACCAACACGCCAGCCGGCCATGTTGTATGTTTTGGACAAGGTATAGAACTCAATCCCCACATCCTTAGCCCCCTCGGCCTGAAGGAAGCTTACTGGCCGTTCGCCATCGTATCCAATAGCACCATAGGCAAAATCACTGGCAACCACAATACCGTTACGTAGCGCAAATTCAACCGTATCCTCGTAAAAGGAGAGTGGAGCAGTTGCCGCAGTGGGATTATTCGGATAATTAAGAAACATTAATTTGGCGCGGCGGCGATCTTCTTCGGAAATGGCCTCATAATCGGGCAGAAAACGATTCTCTTCCTTTAAGGGGAGAAATGACATTTCCGCTTTAGCCAAGGCTATGCCAGACCAGTAATCCGGGTAGCCGGGATCAGGGACGAGACACACATCGCCGGGATTGAGCAAAACTTGCGGTAGCTGAACCAAGCCTGTTTTTCCGCCAAACAGGATGGCGACCTCGCTTTCCGGGTCAAGCGTCACACCGTAATCCTCCTGATAGCGCTGGACAATGGCTTCTTTGAGAAAGCTGTAACCACGAAAAGGTGAATACTTATGATACAGCGGGTTATCCGCCGATTCCTGCAAAGCTTTTACAATATGAGATGGAGTAGGAGTGTCCGGGTTTCCCTGTCCGAGATTAATGACATCATGCCCTGCTGCAATTTCACGGTTTACATTTTGTACAAGTGTGGCAAAAAATTGAGTGGGTAACTGTTTCATGACGTCAGCCGAGGGAATAGAAAAATGAGTCATCAATGTACACGACCTTTTGGAATAGTTTATGAAACAATCTATCACGATTTTACCGAGTTGTATAGGGGGAATTGAGCTTGTATGGTTGCGTAATCCAGATTAATCGGGCTATGATGGGAGAAAATACCGGACGACAGGACACGGGAAGTTCCGGCTCACAGAGAGGATGAAGGACTTTGACGTATCAGGAAGCTCAGCCATTCGGTGTGGCACTTATACAAGCTCATATAGAGATAGGAAATCCCCCCGAAAACCACAGTCATATCCGATCTTTAATGGAACAAGCGGTGAAGGCCGAACAAAAGCCAGATCTGATTGTTCTACCGGAAATGTGGAATACGGGTTATGCCTTGGATCGCATTCATGAGCTGGCGGACGAAGAAGGGACGGAGACTCGGGCATGGATAGCAGCATTTGCCGCCACCCATCAAGTGAATGTAGTAGCAGGGTCAATCGCAGAGAAAAAAAGCGACGGTCATGTGTATAATACGATGCTCGTTTTTGACCGTACAGGCAAAGAGATAGCTTCGTACTCCAAAATTCATCTGTTCCGACTTATGGATGAAGAGAAATATTTACAGCCTGGCGAGGAAAAGGTTGTATTCGCCCTGGATGGCGGAATACAGGCTGGGGCGTCAATTTGTTACGATATCCGTTTTCCTGAGTTGGCTCGCAGTCTGGCCCTGTCTGGCGCAAATTTGCTGATCGTACCTGCAGAATGGCCTCATCCCCGGCTTCACCACTGGCGTACCTTGCTGACCGCACGGGCTATTGAAAATCAGATGTATGTCATTGCTTGTAACCGGGTAGGCCGTAGCGGAGATACCGATTTCTTCGGGCATTCGCTCATCATTGATCCATGGGGAGAAATTATTGCAGAAGGCGGAGAGCAGGAGGAAATTCTCACAGGATCAATTGAATCAGCCTTGGTTCAGGACGTGCGTAGACGTATTCCGGTGTTTGAAGATCGGCGTCCCCTGCTGTATGACCGATAATCAGTGTAGAAAGGATAATCTATGCTTAAGGAACGCATTGAATTTTTGTGTAAAAAGAAAAACCTATCCCGTAAAGAGTTGGTAGACGGATTGGTTACACCTGCACATTTTGCGAATATACTGGCTGACCGTTACCCGCTGGCTGAGGATTTAGCTGAGCAAATTGCTGAGCGTCTAGGTGTACAACCTTCCTACCTGTTGCGCGCATCGGCAGAGGACGAGGAGACGCTGGCTACAGCAGATAAGATTTTCACAGAACTGTCCAAGCTGGCTAGTCCCACTACGGAAAGCTATGTGGATCAGTTGGAGGATCGCAACGATTCGCTCGTGGTGGAAATGACGACTTATTTGATGAAGGCTGTTTATTTTCAGCAGGTAAATGACCCAACAGCCTATGAATATTTACATCAAACCTATTTGAATTTTTATTTGGAGAAGTTTGGTCGCTCGGATGAGGTGGAGTTGCCCGCACCGCTAAAAAAAGCAATTTTATTTTATAAAATTCAATATTTCCGCTCTAAAAATCATTATTATGATGTACTAAATAACGTTACACAGCTCATCCGCCTGGTGAAAGAGGGAACGGAAAATTGGCTCAATGCGCAAAACATTATGATGGAGGCTTGCATTCAGGTCAAGCAGTTTGATCAGGCCAAGCAGGTATTTGAGCAGACGATGCGCAGGGTATACGATGACCGACTATTTCATCGTTTGACGGGCCTGTACGTGGCTTATAGCGGGTATTGTTTTGCTATGGGTTCTGTACAGGAAGCACTATTAACGTTGTCTATGGCGGAGGCCAACTTGGTCTATTTGGAAAATGCGGCAGATATGCTTACGACGATCCTGAACAATCGGATTATTATGCTGACATCAATTGGCGAGCTGGATAAGGCCTTGGAGGAAGTAGTGCGTTTTGAAGCACTGGTGAGTCGGGAGCGAGAGGAAATGCAACAAATGATGCTGCCCGTTACGCTGATATACCGTTGTGAGATTGCATTTGCCCGAAAAAACTGGGGACTGCTCTCACAGCATCTGGATCAGCTGCGTAAAACTAATCTGACAACGGATCAGCAAATGGGGCTTGATTTTTATGAAAGCCAGCTTGCGCTTGCCCAGGGAAAACAGGATGCTTTTTGGACGCATGCTCTGCAATGTTTACCTTATTTTGAAGCCCTTCAGCATCCAGCGCGGCTTGAGCAGCTATATGAAACGCTGGCTGTAGTGTCCGAGGATAGTCGTCGCTATAAAGAATCATCAGTGTATTATCGTAAACTGGTCTATCTTTTGCGTAAAAAATAGGCTGAATGTACTCGTTTTTCACAAAACAATCAGATGATCGTGCAAATGAATGCTCTGAAGTGCGCAAAATTTTGTGCAAACCGCCCCAAAGCTCAAAACTAAACCGACAAAAAACAGTTTAAAGCTGCTGTTCTTTCGGTTTTTTTGTATGCGCCAAAACGTATTGTGATGCCGGATACTGTCTTTTATACTGGATTCATAAGGTACAACAATACAAAATATGAGGTGCAACCACATGATGAACTTTTTCGGTAAGAAGAAAAAACAACAGGATGCGATAGAACATGCAGATCAACTGATGAATAAGGGCTTATCTGGATTATTTATGAAAGGTCTGGTCCCCAAAGAGCATCGGGAACAGATCAATCAGAGCTTAAACTCGGCAAGACAAGCCCAAACGGCGGCTAACGGCGGATTGTCGATGGCAGCGACTGCGGTTGTGATATCGGTAACAGATACCGGGAAGCTCGTGAATTTTGATCCGATTGTGGTGCTTGTACTAGATGTGACGGAAGTTAGCGGCAATCGGTACCAAAAAACGCTGGAAACGCTCGTATCTAAGCTGCAAATTCCGCGACCTGGAGATGTGGTGGGTCTGGGTAGCAATCCGGTAAATCCATCAGAGCTGATTTATATGGGGCTGGTGACAGCGTAAATGATTGGCGGGCCTTTCACCATTCTTGTGAGCACATTTTTAAATAAATGATTGAAAAAGGGGTTTTGAAGAATGAAAGGATTTTTGAGTTTGATCGGGGTACTTCTGGTGTTTGGCGTAGGATTTTCGCCTTTTCTGGCTGAATATTTATGGAATGATCCATTTTTGATTATGGATGCTCCGTGGTATCGACCGTTAATTTACACAGGCTTTGCGCTTATATTTCTACCGGGTATTTTAGGTTTGTTTTTTGGTGGCGGTAAAGTCAAGAAGGGTGTTCCGGGGGTTGGAATCATTACAAGTGTTCAACAAACAGGGACTTATGTAAACAATCAGCCGCAGGTAAAGCTCGGGTTGACCGTAACCAAACAGGGTGAAGATAAATATGATACTGCTTTGACAACGATTATTCCTTTGACCTCCATGGCTCAATTTCAGCCGGGCTCGATCATTCCGTTGATCGTATCTGAGAAAGATAAAATGAAGGTAGGTCTTGACCTGAAAGGTCAGGTGTCGCAAATGGATTTGCAAGCGTTAATGAATGAGCAGATGGTCAAGCAGGGCGTATCGCCTGAGCTGATGGAAATTGCCAAAACCGGTGAGCAGGCCTATGCAAAGATAATGGATGTCACACCCACGGGGGAAGCGGGGCCCAATAAAATCAAGCTTCAGTTTACACTGACAGTAACGAAAAGCAACGGCGAGACATTTAATGTAACCACGCAAAAGGATGTTTTCTCTTCCCAACTATCCAAACTGCAGCAGGGAAGTATTATAGAGGTTATATATTCGCCTCAAGATCCTTCGAAACTGGTTTTTAAGACACAAGTGAGTGAAGCTGACGTGCAGCAAGCTTTTGGTTCTTCCCGAAAAAAAAATTGTTCCGCCTGTTTCAGATACAGCCTATAGGTGTATTATAATAGTATCCCGACACCAGGAGGTTGATAACGATGGATAACCAAAGTAGATCCGAACTGGCGAATAGGGATGGCCTGTCACGGCCGAAAGGCTTAAATAGACAGGTTGTCGGAAACAACTATGAAATGGGCTATGATCAGGACAAAAGTCCACCGCATCTAGGGAGACCCTGATCACAACAAGGCGAGGACAGACACTTTGGGATCACACAGCACATTGGAACTGAGGTAGGACATTCTTGGATACCAAGACTAGAGACCTTAAGGAAAGAAGTGATGCGGGATGGATAAAGTGGAGTTTCCGAGCAAGCGTAGAGTAATCAGGCGAGGCTGACATGAATTTCAAATGAACATGAAATGTGGTTCGTTGAAGACAAAGGGAAGCAATCGCAACAGTGTAATCGAACCCGTGATCTAAATGCAGTATTGAAAGTATAGGGGCGAAGCCCCAGGACCGTCTTCTTCTCTGGCTTGGGCTGGGGAGGAAGACGGTCCTTTTCACGTTCGATGCTACTTTTGAGAAAGTTGCTTGACCGTTTCTCGGAAGGTATCAATAAAAGCTTCGGCAGCTTTAGACAAATAACGTCCGTTCCGGTAAGCAATCGCCAGAGTACGGCTGGGGGTAGGTTCGGCTAGTGGCAGCAATGCTGGAACAAACTCGCTGCTGGCGGCCCGGGCGATAAAACGGGGAACGAGTGTCACTCCCATACCTGTCGCTACGAGCGATTGGAGTGTCTCCATATTGGTGCTTTCAAACACCACATTGGGTTCAAAGCCTGCCTGATGACACAGATCCATCGTCAGCTTGCGAAAGCCTTGCCCTTTTTTCAGGACGACAAAAGGCTCGTCTTTAAGTTCTTCCATGTGCACTGGCTGCGGCTGGTTACCGTTTTTACGCAGGGCTAGAGGATGACCCGGAGGAACAGCAAGATCAATCCACTCTTCACCGATGGGTACATAAGAAAGTGTAGGTTCTACTAGGGGAAGAGAGAGCAGGCTGAGATCTGTATCGCCACTTGCCGTTTTTTTCTCCAGATTCATGGATGAATCTTCGACTAACACGATTTCAATGTCTGGATGAGCCCTCTTGAATACAGGAAGCACATGCGGCAGCAAATGGGAGCCCGTGATAGGCATACTGCCAACGACGACCTTCCCTTTTCTCAGCTGAGAGATATCGTCCATTTCTTGTCGGAGCTGCTCCACCGCGTCGACTATTTTTTTTGCCTTTTCCACAAAGCTTGCTCCGGCATGTGTTAATTCCACCGTGCTGGTGTTGCGTTGAAATAACAGCACCCCAAGCTCTTTTTCCAGTTTGGATAATTGCTGGCTCAATGAGGGCTGAGCAATATGCAGTTTTTCTGCTGCGCGGGAGAAGTTTTTTTCCGCTGCAATTTGCAGGGTGTATTGAAGCTGTCTGAATTCCATTGAATTTCATGCTCCTTATCTTATAAGCTTTTCCTATTACATCATAGACTGATTATACAATAATAAAATTAAATGCCCAATCTTAACAAATCTCATGTGTCATAAGTTTTATATAGATGAAGCGTTTTTTCAGAAATAGAGTCTTTTAATATAGATAATTAATTCTCTTAACATTCTCCTGATAAAACATAATTAATCTTAGTTCTGGTTGTACAAAAAAAGGTCTGGGAGGAAAATGAATGCTAAAATGTTGGGGGATACATACGAAAAAATCGGTGGCTGCACTCGTAGCGACGATGATGCTAACTGTAAGCGGCGGGACAGCGATGGCAGTCGAGAAAGACACGTCAATTAAAAATGTAATTATTCTGATTCCAGACGGTATGGCTAATGACGCTACTGCACTGGCTAGATGGTACAAAGGATCATCCTTAACGTTAGACAGCATGGCAAGCGGCATGGTGCGTACACACTCTGCGGATGCACCAATTGCCGATTCTGCTCCGGCGGGTACAGCTTTTGCTACAGGACATAAATCACATACTGGGTATGTAGGCGTTCTTCCAGATGAAGCAACGATGCCTGGACAACAACCAATCGCAGCGGGTGATGCCAAAAAGCCTGTAGCTTCCATTCTGGAGGCTTCCAAGCTAGCAGGGAAATCGACCGGAATTATTGCTACTTCGGAGATTATGCATGCGACACCAGCTGATTTTACCGCACATTATCCTGACCGCAAGAATTATGATGCACTCAGCATGCAACAAGCCTACAACGGAGTTGACGTTGTGTTAGGTGGAGGCGGCAAGTTTTTGGAGCCAGCAGGGCGTAAGGACGGCCAAGATTTAATTGCTCAAATTAAAGACCAGGGCTATGATTTTGTCACAACACCTGAAGGGATGAAAAATTCGACCTCCAGCAAGCTCTGGGGCAGCTTTTCTCCCGAAGCCCTTGCATATGACCTGGATCGCGATGCATCGAAGGAACCTAGTCTGGCAGAAATGACAACAAAAGCCATTGATGTGTTATCCAAAAATGATAAAGGCTTTTTCTTAATGGTAGAGGGCAGTAAAGTGGATTGGGCTGCACATGCTAATGATCCAACGGGAATTATTAGTGACGTGCTTTCATTTGACGATGCAGTGAAGGTTGCTCTTGATTACGCCAAGCAAAACCAAAATACTGTCGTCGTAGCAGTGACAGACCACGGAAACGGTGGATTGACGATTGGTAGCAGTGATACAACTAGCAATTATGATAAAACGCCTTTAGCTTCTTTTATAGACCCATTGAAAAAAGCAAAGCTGACGGGTGAAGGCTTGGAAGCCAAGCTGAATGCAGATCGCAGCAATATTAAAGAGGTGCTTTCCACGTATTTTGGCATCACCGATCTGACAGACGAAGAAGTAAATACAATTAAAGATGCCAAAGAAGGCAGCATGAACTATGCCGTCGGACCGATTATTAGCAAACGCGCCAATATTGGCTGGACTACAGGTGGACACACAGGAGGCGATGTCGTGTTGTACACGTATGCGCCGAACGGAGACCGTCCATCCGGTGTCATCGACAATACAGATGTAAATAAGTATATGACACGTGTACTTGGACTGGATTTGGATACAGTCAGCAAGCAACTGTTTGTTCCTGCAAAAGCCGCTTTTGAAGCTAAAGGAGCCAAGTTTACTGCGGACACGAAAGTCATTACGGTGACCAAAGGCAGTAACAAGCTGGAGCTTCCAGTATACAAAAATATTGCTACACTGAATGGTAAAAATTCTACGCTCAATGGTGTAGTTGTATTTAACGGTGTTGATTATTTTGTACCCCAGCAGGCGATTGATTTGATTCAGTGATAAGCAGAACCATCGAGAGAAGCTGTTTCTTCCATAAGGGAGGAGGCAGCTTTTTTTGTGTAGAGATGAATGTGTAGTTTTTAAGTCGAGAATGAAATTAGTTTTCAGAAAATGGGATTTTTTGTGAAACTAGTCACGTTATATTCTCTCTGATGTTGCTAGAATAATACATGTACGATATAAGCCGCTGATGATGTAAAGTCCGGATGGACGAGGGAAGAAGGGATGAGTCACGGACGAATTATTACTGCGTCTGGCTGATGGCAAGGAATGGACGCATACGGAAATGACGGAGCTGCTGACACGTCTGGATAGTGAGCCGACGCTACGAGCACAACTGCGTCAACTGGCAGCTCGTACCAAATTGGAGCGTTATGGCAAAGGTGTTTTTTTACGAGGATTAATTGAATTCTCAAGTATATGTCGTCAGGATTGCATGTACTGTGGGCTGCGTGCTTCGAATAAACAGGCAGACCGTTACCGTTTGCAGCCGGAAGAAATTCTGGCCTGCTGCGCGGAGGGGTATGAACTGGGTTATCGGACCTTTGTTTTGCAAAGTGGGGAAGATTACTGGTTTACGGCTGCCCGGCTGACGAAACTAATTCGGGAAATTAAAAGCCGTTTTGCAGATGTGGCGGTTACATTGTCCATAGGTGAACGGGATGACGAAACTTACGAGCAACTATACGAGGCGGGCGCGGACCGTTTTTTGCTCCGGCATGAGACAGCTTCACCCAGTTTGTACGCCAAGCTGCATCCGACGATGACGATCGAAAGCAGGCGTAGCCGGCTGCTGGCTTTGCAACGGATCGGCTTTCAGATTGGGGCTGGATGTATGGTGGGATTGCCGGGACAAACGAACAGTGAATTAGCAGACGATTTGGTCTATTTGCACAGCCTGTCGCCAGATATGATCGGGATTGGTCCTTTTTTACCACATAGCAATACGCCGCTTCGTGAGGCCAGGCAGGGGAGCATGGAAAAAGCACTTGATATCATTTCATTATCCCGATTGGTCGTTCCAGATGCGCTTATTCCGGCATCTACGGCCATGGGAACGATTCATCCCCAGGGAAGGGAGAAGGCGCTTCAGGCGGGAGCGAATGTGGTGATGCCTAATTTGTCGCCACTGGCGGTGAGGCCCAAGTATGCGATTTATGAGAATAAAATATGTTTGGGCGATGAGTCTGCCCAATGTAGACATTGCTTGGAGCTGCGAATCCGTGGAGCGGGATTTGAAGTCGATATGGGGCGCGGCGATAGTTTGAGAGTGCAACGACAGCTTATGAGACAGGGGACCGTGTGAGAACGTGACGGAAACATTGCAGTAACCATAAATAAGGAGATGGGTATACGTGAGTGGAGTACGGGAGAAAGTGTCGGCAGATTTTATTAATGAAGCAGAGATTATGGCCGCAGTGGAGCAGGGGAAACAAGAGGCAACAAATCGACAACGTATTTTGGAAATTTTGGAAAAGGGTAGAGCCTGCCGCGGGCTGAATGCAAGTGAAGCGGCGGCTCTTTTGCATGTAGATGATCCTGAATTATTGGAAGAGATGTTCAAATCTTCGCGGGCAGTCAAAGAGCAGATTTATGGCAACCGGATTGTGCTGTTTGCTCCTTTATATGTAAGCAATCACTGCGTTAATAACTGCGAATATTGTGGGTATAAGCATACCAATGATAGCTTTACGCGTAGCCGCCTGACCCCGGAGGAATTGGTGGAGGAGGTCAGAGTACTTCAAGAACTGGGACACAAACGGCTCGTACTGGAAGCGGGGGAAGATCCAGTCCATTGTCCCATTGACTATATCGTCGATTGTCTACGCCAGATCTATGAGGTCAAAGTAGATAATGGCAGCATTCGGCGGATCAACGTGAATATTGCATCCACAACCGAAGAGGACTATCGGAAGTTGGCAGAGGTGGGTATTGGAACGTATATTCTATTTCAGGAAACGTATCACCGAGAAAGCTATCGCAAATTTCACTTACAAGGACCAAAACGGGACTTTGATTGGCACACCACCGCAATGGATCGAGCCATGCGTGCAGGAATAGATGATGTGGGGATCGGTGTGCTGTACGGCCTGTATGATTTCCGCTATGAAACTGTAGCCATGCTGAAACACGCCGAGCACTTGGAAGAAGTCTTTGGCTGTGGGCCTCACACGGTCTCGGTTCCACGCTTGCGTCCGGCTGAAAATGTAGACCTGGAGCGATATCCGTACCTGGTCAACGATGATGATTTTATGAAAATTGTATCCGTCCTTCGACTGGCTGTCCCTTATGCTGGGATGATCCTGTCTACACGCGAGGAGCCGGAATATAGAGACCGTGTCATTGGTTTAGGCGTGTCACAGATTAGTGCTGGATCAGCTACAGGCGTAGGCGCCTATGCAAAACAGGAGACAGAAGATAAGCCTCAATTTGAGGTGGGAGACCATCGCTCCCCATCGGAAATTATTAAGAGTTTGTGCCGTGGCGGATATATGCCAAGCTACTGCACAGCTTGCTACCGTGAGGGACGAACTGGAGATCGCTTCATGGAACTTGCCAAATCCGGCCAAATTCATAATGTGTGCCAGCCGAATTCTCTACTGACCTTCCAAGAATATCTACTGGATTATGGGGATGAGGAGGCACGTGAGCTGGGAGCTGCTGCTCTGCGAGAAAATCTGGAGCGTATACCACGTGAATCGACGCGCCGTTTGACGCTTGACAGACTTGAACGATTGGAAGCAGGCGAGCGTGATTTGTATTTTTAGCAATTTATATTATTGACGGTATCCTTTCATGTTACGCTATGATAATTCTTATTATTTATAATAATAGCATCCGAAAATACAAAAGCAGTCGCGTTGGAATCAGCGCGGCTGCTTTTGTATGTCTAGAGAAAAGAATATTAATGACGAGATTTTAAGAATAACTTCCTGCTTCAGCGGCTTGCTCCCAGGCCAGCATAGCAGATGGAAAGCATTCAATAGCACGGGGGAAAACCCCCTGGACATAAGCGATGAACACACCATAGTTCACAATCGGCACCCCTGCAGCTTTCGTTTCAGACATTCGGTGAAGCATCGTACGCCGATTGAGCATACAGGCACCGCAATGAATAACCAATGCATATTCACTCAAATCATCAGGAAAGCTGGAGCCGGATGCATGCTCGATAATGAGGCGTTTGCCTATCGTTTGACGGAGCCAACGTGGAATTTTCACTCGACCAATATCGTCAGATTGGCATTGGTGAGTACAGGCTTCGGCAATGAGTACACGGTCTCCATCCTTGAGACGATCAATGGCTCTTGCCCCTCGCACCAGTTCGTCCAGATCGCCTTTATGACGGGCAAACAAAATGGAGAAAGAGGTAAGAGGTACATCCTTGGGCGTGTCGGCCGCGACTTTCATAAAGACCTGTGAATCGGTAATGACCAGGCGAGGCTTGCGTCCCAGTCGCTCCAGCGTCAAGCGTAGCTCATGCTCTTTGGTCACTACAGCGATGGCATCGCTCTCTAGCGTATCACGGATCGTTTGCTGCTGCGGCAGAATCAATCGCCCCTTTGGTGCCGCTTTATCGATGGGAACCACCAGCACGACCAGATCGCCGGGTGACAATAGGTCACCTACGATACGGAAGCGATCTTCGTTTTGGGGGAGTGTATTCGTGATGGCCTTTTTCAGTTCTGTGTCCCCCTGGAGCATAGATGCACTGAAAGGAATCAGGGCGAGATTCAATTCGGTCTCCAGGATTGTAACCATTGGATCTGATTCAGCAAGGGCATCTATTTTATTTAGTACCCCAATGACAGGAATCTTTTTAGTGCGTAGCTTTTCGAGCAGCTCGTGCTCGAATGGTCCGACGCCAACAGTGGCGTCGATGACCAGCAGAGCCAAGTCTGTACTATTAAGTATTTCTAGCGTTTTGTTGCGGCGCAGCTCCCCGATCTCACCCTCATCGTCCAGTCCGGCGGTATCCACCAGAACAATGGGACCCGCAGGAAGTAGCTCCATCGGTTTGAAAACGGGGTCCGTAGTCGTTCCTCCTACAGGAGATACCACAGCGGCGGGCTGGCCGGTCAAGGTGTTCAGAATGCTGGATTTGCCTGCATTTCGGCGACCTAGCAGGACGATATGTGGTCGGTTACTTCGCGGAGTATCATTCATTCCCATGGTGAGTTCCTTCTTCCTGCCCCGGAATTCCGGGCTTGGTTACAGTATAGGGATGGCACAATTGGTCAATACGCGCACGGGTCAGCTGACCGCGATCCTCAGCAATATCCTCTGGTGTGCGACCCTGTGCAATGGCTGCTGATGCAATGGAAGCAGCTTCATCATAGCCAAGCTCCGCGACCAGTGCGGAAGCCATGACAGCTGAGCTCCGCAGATTAGCAGAGCAGCGTTCCTCCTGTACGATCAAACCGCGCACACACCGTTCCTCGAACAGTTGAACAGCATTGGTGAGAATGTGTAGCGATTCCAGCAGCGATTCGGCAATCAACGGCAGGAACGCGTTCAGCTCCAGCTGTCCGGAGGCAGCAGCCATCGTGATAGCGGCATCTTCGGCCATCACGCGCATCGCTGTCAATCCGGCCATTTCTGCCATCACCGGATTGACCTTGCCAGGCATAATAGAGGAACCAGCTTGGACCGGAGGTAGCATGTATTCACCGATACCACCGAAAGGACCAGAGGCTAGCAGACGAAAATCGCCAGATATTTTGAGCAGATTTACGGCGGCGGATTTAAGTAGACCCGATACCTCGACGAAGACATCCATATTTTGAATGGGGTCCATGGGGTGGTCGCTACGGCATAGCCCTAATCCAGTCTCGTCCGCCAGCTTTTCGACCATTCGGTAGCTATAAGCCCGAGGCGCATTCATACCTGTGCCAATCGCCGTACCTCCAATAGGGATTTCTCGTAGCCTCTCTTCGGCTTTATAGAGGCGCCAACGGTCACGCCCTATAGCTTTTGCGTAGGCGCCAAAGCCTTGCCCAGCCATCATAGGCAGGGCATCCATTAGCTGTGTGCGACCTAGCTTGAGCAGGTCGGCATATTCTATTTCTTTTTGCTGTAAAGCATTTTGTAACGAAGACATCGTGTCACATAAAGGACGCAGCAGGCGTATCGCTGCAATTCGTAGCGCCGTCGGATAGACATCATTCGTAGACTGGCAGCAGTTCACATCATCCAGAGGATGTACAAGCTCATATTGTCCTGGCTGCCCCCCTAGCTGTACAATGGCCAAATTAGCAATGACCTCATTTACATTCATATGGGTACTGGTGCCTGCGCCGCCTTGCATGGCATCCACGGTAAACATATCTTGATATCGCCCTGCGAGTAATTCATCACAGGCATTTACAATGGCAGAGACCCGGTGGGCAGGTAATCGTTCCTGCTCACCATTCACTTGAGCGGCGGTTTTTTTTACCAACACAAGAGCGTGGATCAGATTTCTGTTCACGGGCCTGCCGCTGACTGCAAAATTGTTCATCGCACGTGCGGTATGAATACCGTACAAGGCATCCATAGGAATTTCCATGTCTCCTAGTGCATCCCGTTCGGTCCGCATAACTTTGACCAGAGGAGAAGATGGAGTCATGTCATAGACCCGTAGCCGGAATGCGTGTCATATGCAGCAGCTGACGTGCACTTGCAGCACGTTTTTCCTCAACCCGGGCATGAACCAGATCTGGTTCGACCAGCTTGAGAGCTTGTGTTGGACATTTTCCAATGCAGGCTGGTCCGCCGTCGACACCTTCGCACAAATCACATTTGCTGGCAATCATGCGTTCTTTGGGTTGCAAACGACCCGACATATTAGTGTACAGTCCGTCTTGCACGACCGGCTGCCCATCTTTGTATTGAGGCACCATGGTAATCGCGCCGTAAGGACAGGCGATCATACAGGTCTTACAGCCAATGCAGCTTTCGCTATTAATAAGAATGCAGCCGTCTGCGTTCGTAATGGAGCCGTTCGGACAGGCATTAGCACATGGAGCATCCTCACAGTGACGACACTGAACAGGTGCAGTGACTCCAAATGATTTGATCACCTGTAGGCGAGGGTGAAAATGAAACTCGTCATCTGGCGAGATAAAAGGGTTCTCCGGCGAATGTGCGATAACACAGGCGATTTCACAGGTGCGACAGCCGATACACTGATCGGGATCAGCTAAAACAAAGCGATTCATACTAACTCGACTCCTCTCTAACTAACGGCAAATTATAATTTCTAATGATCATACTTATATATTGAGCGTACTAATGAATGGGATAATCGTTATGTCCTTTGACGGACATATCATTGCTGCGGCTTTGCTTGCCGGGTCCACGCTTATGAAAGGTCGTGTGCAGCAGATGGTGCGATACATGACCTAGCGGCTCACCCAGAAATTCATCGTACAGCTTGATGATAAAAGGGTTCTCATGCGATTTGCGCACCTGAGATGCAGCATCGTGTCCATAGATGGACGATTTACGTGCACGATAGGCCTCGATTTTTTGTTTCTCCAACATGAGCTTGGGTTGCCCGCCTCCGCTGATACATCCGGCTGGACAGCCCATAACCTCAATAAAATGATAATCACATTCACCCGCCTGCACACGATCCAGGAGTTGGTAGGCATGCTGGAGTCCAGCGACGACCGCTACCTTTAGCTGTAGCTCGCCTACCTGTACCTCTGCTACTCGAATGCCTTCCTCGCCACGGACAAAATCCAGCTGGAGCTTTGGTAGCTTCTCATTCGTCAGCAGTTCATAGCCTGTGCGGATGGCAGCTTCCATAACTCCCCCAGTTACCCCAAAAATAGTACCTGCTCCTGAATATTGTCCTAGCGGTGCATCAAATTCTTCATCAGGCAGGTTCATAAAATCAATGCCGCGCTGCTTGATCCAGTATGCAAGCTCACGCGTGGTCAGCACCTCATCCACATCACGATAACCGTCGGATTCCATTTCGGGACGATCGCATTCAAATTGTTTACAGGTACATGGCATGATCGCGACACTATAAATATTCGCAGGTTCCACTTCATCCAGCTGTGCACCATAAGTCTTGATCAGCGCTCCCACCATTTGCATTGGCGATTTGCAGCTGGATAGATGGTCTAGCAGATCAGGGTATTCAATCTCGGCAAAACGGACCCAAGCTGGACAGCAGGATGTGAACATCGGTAACGGTCCACCTTGGGTTACGCGGCGAATCAGCTCAGTGCCTTCTTCCATGATGGTTACATCAGCTCCGAAATTCGTGTCATATACTCGATCAAAACCGAGGCGACGAAGGGCAGCGGCCATTTTGCCGGGCGTCAGGGTACCAAACGGCATACCAAATTCCTCTGCGAGTGACACGCGAATGGCTGGGGCGCACTGAACGATTCGAAGCTGCCCTGGCTTCTTCATCATGTCAGCTACCTTATTCAGGTTATAGCTGTAATAGGCAGCAAATAGCGGTTCGCCGAAGTCGGCAGGCATATCGCGTTCACGTATACGTTCCTGTCGTCTGATAGCGGCTGCCTGTGGAGATGAATCTGCCCAATCTGAGGCGTACACGCTGCATATTTGTACACATTGACCGCAAATAACACAGCGGTCTGCGTTCACGGTTTGAGGTTCTCCAGGCAGTCCCTCTATGGCATCTACCGGACAAACACCCGCACAGCGTCTGCATCCAGTGCAGAGTGTTGGGTCAATATGAATGACGGGGTCTGTAGAATCAGACGTCCTCATACAAGGAGGCGAAGAGATCTTGTCTGTTGTTGACATGTTTTTCTACCTTTCTGCGGCTGATTTTGACCTTACAGGCGTGGGAAAAAGACTTCCCGCCGAGGCTCTGGAGGCGAGTCGGATATACCATTGGCCAGCCGTAGCACATGATTTGGACAGGCTTCTACACAAGCAGGCTGTCTGTTCTCTGTTTCCGCGCACAGATCGCATTTGCTTGCCGCAGTGCGGGGAAGCGCGGTTCGATTTGCACGGTGAGTCAGGCCGGACTGCGTGATAACGTGCCCGGCTCGATAGACCGGAGACACCTCGATTGCCCCGAAGGGGCAGGCCAAAACACAGGAGGTGCAGCCGATGCATCGTTCCTCATCAATCATGACTACGCCGTCTTCCTGACGAATGGCCTGCACCGGACAGGCATGTGCACAGGGGGCATTCTCACAATGCCGGCATTGCACCGGCACATACGTATCCCCAGCTCGCACCACATACACCTTGGGCACCACAGGCACGCTGACGGTTCCGACCGAAGCGCCTACGCCGCTCGCCTGACCGTGAACGGCAAAACACGCCAGTTCACAGGCTTTGCAGCCAATACATTGCCCGCCATCCGCAACAACGAAAGAGGAGGCAACAGCACTTGTTCTATTGGCTGAACCCATTCTGCTCGTTGAACGGTTTAACGTGTTTCGTGCGCCGCTCATCTTGTCACCTTGTCAGCTAGAACGGCTTCCTGGACGTTCATCTGTCTGCGAATCTTTTGGTACGATTCATGCACATCACGTTCAGCCTGCGCTTGGTCGGCAATCCGTTCCAACCGGATGGCGCAGTATTTCAATTCTGGGGTTTTGGATACCGGATCGAGAAAATCGGCGGTCAACTCGTTACATGCTCCGACCCACCAGTGATAGGTCATGTAGGTCGCACCTTGTTGCACACGGTCACTGATTTGTGCCCGCGCCATGATGCGTCCCCGACGGGAGGAGATGGCAACAATTTCGCCATCCAAAATATTCAGATCTGCTCCGTCTTCTGGGCTAATCTGAATAAATCCAGGCTCATCAGACAACTGGCGCAATGCACGGCAGTTGCCAGTCATAGTACGCACGGAGTAATGACCTACCTCACGGACTGTAGATAAGACAAGCGGGAATTGCGCATCCGGCTGTTCTTGCGGCGGGCGCCATTCGCAGGCGAATAATCGACCTTTACCACTAGGTGTGGAAAATTGATTGCCTTTGTACAAATATGGTGTACCTGGATGATCCTCTGTAGGACATGGCCATTGTACGCCGCCTTGTTCCTCCATTTTCTGGTAGCTTGCACCAGCGAATAGAGGACTGAGGCTCCGCATTTCATCCCAGATTTCCTCTGTATTCGCATAGGACATAGGGTAGCCCATGGCGGTAGCAACCTCACTAATAATGGCCCAGTCAGGCTTTACATCACCCTGCGGATCGACGGCCTTACGGATACGCTGAAAGCCTCGATCTGCCGAAGAATACACCCCGTCATGCTCGCCCCAAGAGGTAGAAGGGAGGATGACATCCGCATGCAGCGCCGTTTTGTTCATGAAAATATCCTGCACTACGACAAATTCCAATTTTTCCAGTGCTTCACGCAGCTCGGCAGCGTTCGGATCACTTTGTACAGGGTCTTCGCCGAAAATATAATAAGCCTTCAGCTTGTTCTCTTTTAGGATGAGATGCGGTACCTCCGTAAGTGAATATCCTTTCTTACGCGGCAGCTCAACACCCCATGCTTTTTCAAACTTTTTGCGAACTGCAGTGTCGGTGACATCCTGATAACCAGGATACACATTGGGTAATGCACCCATGTCGCAGGACCCCTGAACATTGTTTTGTCCACGTACAGGTCCAATGCCTACATTCGGCTTGCCCAGATTTCCGGTCAGTAGGGCAAGGGAAGCGAGCCCTTTTACCACATCAACTGCCTGTGAAAATTGGCATACGCCCATTCCGTACAGAATTGTAGCGGTAGGGGCTTTGGCATATTCCCGCATAGCCGCCCGAATGTCAGCCGCCTTGACACCTGTGATGCCTTCTGCATATTCGGGCGTATATTTTTTAATGCTATCTACGTATTCGGCAAAGCCCTCTGTATTTGCTTCCACATATCTTTTGTCGTACAGCCCTTCATGCACTAGCACATGACCAAAAGCGTTCACCAAAGCCATGTTCGAGCCGCCTTTTAGAGGTAGCCACATATCTGAAATGCGTCCAGTTTCAGTCATGCGTGGATCACAAACAATAATTTTGGCACCTCTTTGCTTGGCAGCTACAATGCGTCTTGCGACGATTGGATGCGTTTCGGGTGCGTTGTATCCAAATACGAAAATGAGATCAGAGTGTTCAATTTCAGGAATAGAGTTGGACATAGCTCCATCCCCGAGCGAGTAAGTCAAACCTGCTACAGAAGGGCCGTGGCATACACGAGCGCAATGATCAATATTGTTGGTGCCAATGACTGCCCGCATGAACTTTTGCATGACATAATTGGCTTCATTTCCCGGACCGCGCGCGGAGCCCGTCCCCATGATAGAGTCAGGTCCATACTTTTCCTTAATTGCTGACAGTCTTTCGGCAGTATACTGAATGGCTTCATTCCATTCCACTTCCTCCATGACCCCGTTTTTGCGAATCATCGGCTTGCGCAAGCGTGCAGTCAGAATCTGTGGATCATTCAGAAAATCCCACCCATAATGTCCTTTCAGACACAATGTTCCTTCATTTGTACGACCATTAGCCGGCTCTGCGCCAATTACCTGTCCTTTGTCTACTAGCAAATGAAGCTGACAACCGCTTCCGCAGTAGGGACATACTGTTAATACCTTGTCTGCCATGTGTGCAGCACCTCTTTTTATATGAAATAGATGAAACTCGTAACATAAAAAAAGCCAATACAAAAATGCCGCTTTACGCTGCATCCTGTACTGGCTTATCCGCGAGCGAGGAGCTAATCTCCTTCCCGCTAATCCAACCGGGGTATGTGTTGTAGTTCAAGAGTAATGATAATATGTCCGTCTCCATGGACGGAGGGGCAGACCTCCCAAGTGTAGTTGAAGGGACTGCCAAGTGTTTTTTCGGCTTCCCTCATAAACTCCTTTTCCAGATAAGGACGAAGGACATTCCAGTAATCACTGACCTTTTCCACAGCGCCTTCATGAACGAGAATTTCGGACAGATTAGACAAAGTACCCTGGATCTCTACTGTAACTCGGAGTGGTGAGTTCAGAGAAACCTTAACGTTGTCCGGTCCTTTTCCTCGGTAATGCTTGACAATACATACGGCCAGCTTCCTGATGCGCTCACGGTATTCCAATTCGGTATTCAACATCTGGACACTCCGCTTCGAATCAAAATAAAGGCGTACTTGCCGCACATGCCAGACAGCCTCTGTAGCTAATTTAGAACAGGAAGTAGACGTCCCGACCAAAATGGTCTGCCCAGCACGGCGTATCACTCTTCTATGGTAGAACAGGTTGACCCGGAAAGATGTGAAATTCATTACACCTAACCAAAATTTTACATAGTTTAGATTGGAGATAGGTATGCTGGGAATTTAGCGAGCAGGGGAGTTCTGGAAAAGCAGCCATTGGTTTTCAAAAAGAGTTGATTATGATGAGAGGAAATCTACACACTAGCAAATACATTGACCGAGGAAAAGTATGGATGATATAATCAAAAAAGGAAAAATCATTGGGTCTTATTGAGCCTTATTTAAATGGGCTTTTCTAAGTGCTATTTTTGTAAGCGCGTACAATAGTTGTTTTCCTTACATAACACGGAGGAGGCGATCAATGGATTCATTTTATCCAAATAAGTGTCTTTCTTTTTTTTTATTTTTATGCAACCGGTTGCACGATCTACCCACTAAATTTTATCAGGAGGGTGTTAACTTGCTAAGAAAAAAAACAGGGAGTTTTATTTCTTGGTTGATTATATTGTCGCTTTGCTTGAACTTCTTCGGTTTATCTGGTGGTGCTTCGGCCAGTAATACCGATTATACAGCAACCTATACAAATTCCACAGTGAATGCTCTTCCATTGCCAACAGCATCGGCCACTTCTACCGTTACTGCAACGTATGCACCAACAGCAACACCTACAGCAACTCAAAACGGATTAACGGTTCACTTTAAGAAGCCTTCAAACTGGAATTCAGCGACTCGAATCCATTACTGGAACTTGAATCCGGCAACCGTTCCGATTAGTGGGGCGTGGCCAGGAATTCTGATGAAGTCGGACGGAAACGACTGGTATAGCTATACCATTGCCGAGGCGATAGGCTCAAGTCTCATCTTTAATGACGGTAGTGGCAAACAGACGGCCGACTTGTCCCGCAGTGTGAAAGAGGGCTGGTATTACACGGATAACGTATGGTATGATGCCAACCCGGAAACTCCGAAAATTCCGGCCGTTTCCATCTCTCCTGTGCCGAAAACATACGATTCGGCCCAAACGGTAACGCTTTCCAGCACCAACAGTGGCGATAAGATTTATTATACGATAGACGGTTCAACACCTACGACCTCCTCGACCTTGTATACCACTCCAATCCAGGTTGCTTCCTCTTTGACTATCAAGGCCATCGCTGTTAATTCAATCGGTCAAACCGGTAATGCATCCTCTTTCGATTATGTAATAGACCTGAATAGCGATCTGCAAGCTCCGACAATCACAGCGAATTTGCCTGCCGGGCATTCCGGTTCCTCTGTGACTGTGTCCTTCAACCTGAAAGATAACAAGGCAGCAACGACCAAGGCATACTACACGGAGGATGGTACGGAACCGACCACAAGCTCAAAAGTCTACCTCCTCGGTAACGCACTGGACGGCTTGACCGGACCCTCCATCCTTATCTCCAAGACCACGACATTAAAATTTCTTGTTATAGACGGTGCTGGGAATCAAACCAAACAGAGCTTTGTTTATAATATTGGAGACAAAGGTGATTTTCGGGAAGACACTATTTACTTCGTGATTACTTCCCGGTTCTATGACGGTGATCCAAGCAACAATGTGCACGCATGGGATGATGCCAAGGCGCGTAATCCAGATTCGGACCCTGCTTGGAGAGGAGATTTTAAGGGGCTGATTCAGAAACTCGATTATATCAAAGCCCTCGGATTTAGTGCCATTTGGATTACACCTGTTGTGCAGAATGCCAGCGGTTATGATTATCATGGTTACCATGCTATAAATTTTGCCAAAGTAGACCCAAGGTATGAATCGGCGGGAGCTTCTTATCAGGATTTGATCAATGCGGCCCATGCCAAAGGGCTGAAGATTATTCAGGACATCGTCGTCAATCATACCGG
Organism: Paenibacillus sp. TSM33; assembly: GCF_056099025.1. NCBI lineage: Bacteria > Bacillati > Bacillota > Bacilli > Caryophanales > Paenibacillaceae > Paenibacillus > Paenibacillus sp. TSM33. The sequence continues at coordinate 444,930 of NZ_JBLZXB010000017.1, read as the reverse complement.
TAATTTTGGTGAAGAGAATCTGTACCCCATGTTTAAGAAAGATCCGGCTAAACCGGATACTGGTAACAACTTGGTGAAAACTACGGATAAGCTGCCGTCAAACTATGATTCCATGACACCCGATCAGCAGTATCAGGCAAGGCTCGCTTTAATGAAGACCGCCGAAACGAATAATAATATTTACCATACAGAGAAAAGTCTTTCCTGGGAGTCCTATACTGTTCAGACTGGTCAGATAGCGGGAGATTGCGTGGATTTGAACACGGAAAACCCTGCAGTTAACAAATATTTAATTGATACCTACAATCACTATATAGACATGGGCGTTGACGCTTTCCGTGTCGATACAGTGAAGCATGTGAGCCGATATATTTTCAATAAATACTATATTCCTGCCTGGAAGACAAGAGGCGGCTCGGATTTCTATGTTTTTGGAGAAGTAGCCACCCGGTACAGAGATGTTTGGAACAGCGGAATTCCAGCGATTTCAACGCCATTCTATACTTGGAAGGCTTCAAAATCGTATTCGGGCGATGGGAAAAATGACTATGCCTCTAATAAAATGTCGGTTGAACAAGAGTGGGCGGATAACTCTACTACAGCAGGACAGCCAACTTCGAACAATGCTTTCTTAATCGGCAATACCTATCATAAGCCTGACTATTCGATGAAATCGGGTATGGATGTGATAGATTTTCCTATGCATTGGGCGTTCAAGACCGCGCATGAAGCCTTCAATATGAGAAGTGGAGATCAATACTACAATGATGCCACCTGGAATGTAACCTATGTCGACTCTCATGACTATGCGCCCGACCAGGCTCCGGAAAATCAAAGATTTGCGGGCACACAAGATACTTGGGCCGAGAATCTCGATCTGATGTTCACCTTCCGCGGAATACCTGCCATCTTCTATGGCTCCGAAATCGAATTTCAAAAGGGGGCAGTCATTGATCCGGGTCCAAATGCACCGCTAAGCAAAACGGGACGGGCTTACTACGGCGATCACATAGAAGGCAGTGTTATGGTACAAGATTATGGCAAATACACAAATGCTACTGGCACGCTTGCGGAATCACTCAACCATCCTCTGGCGAAACATATCAGACAGCTAAATTTAATTAGAAGAGCTGTTCCTGCCTTGCAAAAAGGCCAGTATTCTACAGAAAATGTAACGGGTAATCTTGCGTTTAAGAGAAGATATACCGACAGCGCCAAAGGCATTGACAGCTTTGCGTTGGTCACGATTTCGGGAAACGCAACGTTTTCCGGAATTCCGAACGGAACCTATGTGGATGCAGTGACCGGTGATTCCAAAAAAGTTACGGATGGCAAAATTACCTTGACTTGCTCCGGTAAAGGAAATGCAAGGGTATATGTTTTGAATGGCAGTGGTGGAATTGGAGAAACGGGAACCTATTTGAAGTAAGCAGTCATCGGAGATTGACGGTGTACGGTATGGTGATGCACTCAATCTCAATGTTTTAGCGCAAAACGATAATGATATAAAAATAGAGTCATACCAAAGGTCAAAAGGAAAAATAACCTTCGGCCTTTGGTGTTTAGTCTTGCCTCAATATTTTCTTAAGCGCGCTTATAGGTCAAGACTATCACTTCTATAGATATCATATCTTAGACCAATCAGACACGTCGTGGTATATTGTTGACATCCAAGAGAGAGCCGTACAGCTTCTCTCCACTAGGTTCGAAAAACACAGGGGTGAATATTGATGAGTAAAAAGACCATGTTCGAGAAAATTTGGGATAACCATGTCATCTATCAGGAAGCGGGCAAGCCGAGTATTTTGTACATTGATCTTCACCTCGTACATGAGGTAACTTCGCCGCAGGCGTTTGAGGGACTACGTCTTAGCGGTCGCAAGGTGCGTCGTCCAGAGCTGACGTTTGCCACAATGGATCATAACGTACCGACAAAAGATCGTTACAACATTACGGACCCGATTTCCAAGCAGCAGATTGATACATTAACTCAAAATTGCCGCGATTTCGGTGTCACACTATATGATCTGGATACGGTGGATCAGGGTGTCGTTCACGTTATGGGGCCTGAACTGGGGCTGACTCATCCGGGAAAAACGATTGTTTGTGGTGATAGCCATACCTCCACACACGGGGCGTTCGGAGCGCTCGCTTTTGGTATCGGAACCAGTGAGGTAGAGCACGTATTGGCAACGCAATGTCTCCAGCAAGCAAAAGCAAAAACGATGGAAGTTCGTTTTGTAGGGCGTCGCAAACCTGGTGTGACGGCAAAGGACATGATTTTGGGTGTCATCGCCAAATACGGTACAGATTTCGCTACAGGCTATGTTATTGAGTACACGGGTGAATCCATCCGCGAGTTGAGCATGGAAGAGCGCATGACAGTGTGTAACATGTCTATTGAAGGCGGAGCCAGAGCAGGTATGATTGCGCCGGACGAAACGACCTTCAACTACTTGCGTGGACGTCAACATGTAGCCCAAGGTGACGCATTTGAGCAGGCGGTTGCTGAGTGGAAAGAGCTTGTCACCGATGAAGGCGCCGAGTTTGATGTCGTGCTGGAGTTTGACGTGGATTCCTTAATTCCACAAGTAACGTGGGGCACCAGTCCCGGTATGGGCACAGATATTTCCTCAACCGTACCCTTTCCGGCAGAATTGCCGACAGAAAACGAACGTAAAGCAGCTGAAAAAGCGCTTGAATATATGGATTTGAAGCCAGGCACACCGATCACGGATATTGCAATTGATTATGTGTTTATCGGCTCCTGCACCAACGGTCGGATTGAAGATTTGCGCGCTGCAGCCGAAGTAGCCAAAGGCTACAAGGTTTCTGACAAAGTCACGGCAATCGTGGTACCAGGTTCGGGTCGTGTGAAGATTCAGGCTGAAGAAGAAGGGCTGGACGTCATTTTTCAAGAAGCAGGATTTGAATGGCGCGAAGCGGGTTGCAGCATGTGTCTTGCGATGAATCCAGATGTGCTTCAACCAGGACAGCGTTGTGCATCAACTTCTAATCGCAACTTTGAAGGTCGTCAGGGACGCGGAGGACGTACTCACCTTGTATCTCCAGCAATGGCAGCCGCTGCGGCGATTCATGGACATTTTGTCGATGTACGGGATTGGAAATTCAAGCAGGAAGAAGTTGTCCGCTAGGATACGGAGGAGGAATTAACGATGGAAGCTTTCACAACTTTAAAAGGAATTGTAGTGCCTGTGGATCGGGTCAACGTGGATACGGATGCTATTATTCCTAAGCAATTTTTGAAACGAATCGAGCGTACAGGCTTTGGGCAGTTTTTGTTTTACGAGTGGCGGTTTGATGAAGAGGGCAATATTAATCCTGAATTTGAACCGAACAAGCCTCGTTATGCAGGGGCATCTGTTCTGATCTCTCGCGCCAACTTTGGTTGCGGCTCCTCCCGTGAGCATGCGCCGTGGGCAATCATGGACTACGGGTTTCGTTGTGTAATCGCACCGTCTTTTGCGGATATCTTCTATAATAACTGTTTTAAAAACGGTATTTTGCCGATCAAGCTGTCTGAAGAGCAAGTAGAGGATTTGTTCCAGCGCACGGCGAAGCATGATAATTACCAATTAAACGTAGACCTGAATGAAAAAACGATCACTGACGATTACGGCCTGCGTATTGAATTTGATCTGGATGAACATCGCCGTCAATTCCTGCTGCAAGGTTTGGATGATATTGGCTTGACCCTCCAGCACGAGTCTGAAATTCTGGCTTATGAGCAAAAACGTGCTGCTAAACAAGGCGCATAATGTTCATCTCCAGTCCAGCTCCATTATGAAGAAATATAGTTGATTTATTTGATAGACAAACAGCCCGTACTGGCAACTCTTTTGCCTGCGGGCTTTTATCATGTTTAGAAAATAAATTGGTAAATAAGGGGTTGACGGTTCGACTCATCATGGTATTGTAAATGTAAAATGGTTGAAGGACTATGTCTGTAAGTAGCACAAAAAATACATATATAAGTTAGGGGAATGAGGATGAAGAAATATGGTTGGGTGATACTAGCGGCTATTTTGATTTGGTTGTGGCCGTCCTCCCCTCATGTGAATGCGGCTGGAGCAGAATTGTTTTTGGATGGCAAAAGGGTGGAAGCGCCTGCAGATGCCAAGCCTGAAATGGTCAATGGTAAAGTCATGGTACCGCTCAGGGTGGTGGGGGAGCAGCTTGGATATCAGTTTAAGTGGGAACCTCAAGCCTATAAAATTTCAATACAAAAAAACAGTACCGATATGTCTATGTATGTAGGCCGTACATCGGCTGATGTGAACGGAAAAACAGTTAGTTTGGATGCACCACCCGTACTGCGGGGCAGCTCGACCATGGTTCCATTGCGTTTTGTTGGGGAGCAAATGGGGTTAAAGGTGGATTGGAATAATGAAAATAAATCCGTAAATCTCAGTCAGAAGACTGCAACTCAACAAGCGAATAAACAGTCTCAATCCCAACAACCGTCGCAAACGTCAACACAGAGTCCAAAAAGCACAAATAAAACGTCTACAGCAACAGCGACGACATTAACTCCAGTTGAAGCAGACAAGCTTACGGAAGTCGTACCGTCAATATCCAAGGAGCAAAATGTAGAAAAGACCACTGCAAATGCGGTGCTTGTACAAAACATTTCTTTTGAGAATGAAACGCTAAAGGTTTCTCTAAACAAAGACCTAACTCCTAAAGTATCCAAAATGACGGGACCTGACCGCATAGTTGTAGATTTACCGGAGGCTTCACTGTCGACAGATCTTCTCCAGTCGTTCCCGGTTCGCAAGGATGGCACGCGGGCGTTGACGAATAGTGACAGTGAGGATGTACAGGAAATCAGATTTGCTCCTGCGGATGGAACAAAAGGAGGAGCACGTATTGTCATTGCTTTGAATCAGACACGTGATTACGATCTTTCGACTAATGGCATAGGCGATATCACCCTTCAGTTGCGTGAACGTAGTACAAATCCAGAGATGGTAGCATCAACGAATGTCGAAGGACGGCGAATCGTCGTAATAGATCCAGGACATGGTGGTAAGGACCCTGGAGCAGGCAGTGTGACTGGACGACATGAGAAGGAATTTACGTTGGCGGTAGCGTTAAAAGTCCAGCAGCTTGCCCAAAATGATCCTGATATTCAAATTGTATTGACTCGCAATGGAGATACGTATCCCACACTGGATGAACGGCCACAGCTCGCTAATAATCAGCAGGCTAGCGTGTTTGTTTCCATTCATGGTAACAGTATGCCAACTTCTAATAACGGAAAAGCTAATGGGTCTGAAACCTATTATGCACGTCAGGAAAGTTTGAGCCTGGCCACGATCATGCACAAGCATCTTGTAGCAGCAACCGAGTTTAAGGATAACGGTATTAAGGTGGCAAACCATGTGGTGACGAGAAAATCACAAATGCCCGCTGTATTACTGGAATGTGGCTACCTTAGTAATCTGTCAAATGAAGCGGCCATGTTCACAGAAGAAACACAGCAGAAGATTGCCGAAGGTATTGTCGATGGCCTGAAAGAGTACCTTGGAACAGGCACAGGAGTAACTGAATCACTCAACTAAGAAAGTTTGCAATAAAAGCTGCTTTTTCACCTTTTAATGAAAATTCATGAGGGTAAAATAGTAGCTTTTTTTATTTTTTTGCTGTGACTTTTGACGGGAAGCAAATGGTCCATATTTTTAGTCAAAATTCGACAAAAATAGTTCTTTGGCACGTTTATTTCTGTTATGATGGAATATATTCGCAACTTTTGGTGTGAGATAACGTCTATAAGGTTGTCTGATATTACATAAGCGCGTATATCAGGTCGCCGCACCGGAGCATGTGGCAAAAAAATTATGAATGGAAGGGTGACGAATGAAGAAATTTGGTTTTTTGTTGTTATTATTTGTCTTCATGTGGGCGGTTCCGGGTTATGGACATGCGGCTTCGAGTGGAACACAAATCTATCTCGACGATCAACAGTTAAGTGTCCCTAGTGGTGCTAAGGCACAAGTAATTGGCGGAAGTACGATGGTTCCGCTACGCGTAATTTCTGAAAATTTGGGATATGACGTGACATGGAAGCAGCAGGCGCGAACCATAACGATTGAGAAGGACAGTACCTTGATCCGAATGATAATCGGAAGTAAGACGGCGACTGTCAATGGAAGCGACATTAGTCTGGATGCTTCGCCTCTGCTGCGTTCCAATTATGCCCTTGTACCGCTTCGTTTTATCGGCGAGCAAATGGGACTGGACGTAAAATGGGACAGCAGCACCAAGTCCGTAAAATTATATACCCGCAATAGTGGGTCTGGAAACGGGGAATTTACACCTCCTAAGTCCGGAAATAACAGTACAGGTACAGGAAGTGTAACTGCGCCAACCAATAATGCGAGTTCAGGTGTGACGCAGGTGCAGGGAGTCAGTTTCAGCCAAAACCGCTTAACCATCACAACAGCGGGTGCTGTCAAGCCGAAAGCGTTTACGATGACAGGCCCTGATCGGGTAGTGGTGGATTTGCCAGCGACTGCATTTGCGGACAATTTTGGAGACCAGCAGAAGCTGGATAGCAACTTAAATGGTTCGCTGGACATTGAGAATGAAGCGGATGTGTCCGGTATCCGATATGCTTTATTCCAAAAGGAACCATCAACGGTGCGAGTTGTTATTGATTTGAAACATGCCATGAATTATACCGCATATAATGATGGATCGAATCGTGTTATCGTCGATCTGGCTTCCAAGGATTCAGTGAATACAACGCCAGACGCAACGTTACCGGATGGGTCAGAGCCGGACGATACGCAGACATCTCCAGTTAATAGCAATGGTAAAAAAGTCGTTGTTATTGATGCTGGACATGGAGCAAAAGATTCTGGGGCAGTTGGTATTTCAAGAAAAAATTATGAAAAGACCTTCAACCTGGCGATGGCTCTGAAAGTAGAAAGCATATTAAAACAAAACCCCAAGCTTGAGGTTGTGTTAACACGTAGCGATGATACATTTTTGGAGCTTAAACAGCGCGTAAAAGTGGCTGAAAATCTTAAAGCCAACGTGTTTGTGTCCATTCATGCTAACAGCAGCGGTAGCTCAGCTTCCAACGGCACAGAGACGTATTACCAGCGTAGTGCAAGCAAAGCGTTCGCCAACGTTATGCATAAGTACTTTGCTCCTGCGACGGGTCTGACAGACCGCGGCATTCGTTATGGAAATTTCCATGTAATTCGGGAAACGACGATGCCAGCTGTTTTGCTTGAAGTAGGATATCTGAGTAATGCAAAAGAGGAAGCAACACTGTTTGATGAAGATTTTCAAAACCGGGTAGCTCAAGGGATTGCAGATGGAATCACAGAGTATCTCGACGTAAAATAAATCTTCAACAAATCGCTTGCCAACGTCAAGTAAGGAGGGGGACAGACATATGAACAAGAAAATCGTAATTGCAGGTCTGCTGGCACTGTTTGCCATTGCAGGTGCAGGGTGTGCCTCTAAGCAAACATCGGCTCCTGCGACTCCATCTCAGGAAACACAAACTTCAGCTGCACAAAATAGTACACCCGAACAGACGACCCCTGATCCATTAGCTCAGTCTGCTGAAAATAATGGAGCGAGTCAAACACCTGCATCTCCGTCGACGGAGCCTACAAAGACCAAAACAGACACGGAAAAGTCAGGAGATCGTCAAACACAGCAGATCACGGTGTACTACACGGATACACAAGAGAACGGCTTGAAAGAACAAAAAAAGGAAATTACCTATCCAAGCGAGCTGGAAAAATTCCAAAAAGCGTTTGAAGCTCTACAAAAGAGCGGTGATTCTGCTTTGGTTCCGTTGTGGTCGGAGAAAATTACCGTGCATAAGATCAAATTGGATAACGGTGCATTGACCTTTGATATTTCCCTGCCGGATGAGGCTCGATTGGGAGCTGGCGGTGAGGAATTGGCTATCGATGCCTTGAAGCAAACCATGTTCCAATTCAAGGAAGTCAAAACGCTTGATTTGCTCGTAGATGGTCAATCTCTAGAGTCCTTAATGGGACATGTAGATTTGGAGCATCCTATCAGCCGCTAATTGATCAGACTGTATGAAAATTTCTTGGGAATTTACACACTTTTCACGTGCAATCTGTGACAGATAATGATAATATAGGAGTGTATTTCTCGCCTATGTAGGCAGTCATGCACAAATAGTATTCGTTTCTTTCCGGATGATTATTTAGAGTGACCGTCTTGATGCGGGCTATCCCGTATCAAGACGTTTTTTTTGCTAGGAGGTAGGATTTCCGTGAATGCAGCAACCGCACGTCATATATTGGACACCATCGGTACGATGTTTCCGGATGCCCATTGTGAGCTGAACCATGACAATGCTTTTGAATTAACGATTGCCGTGTTATTGTCTGCTCAATGCTCCGATCAGATGGTCAATAAAGTAACGGCAGACCTGTTTCAAAAATACAAGTCACCTGAGGATTATTTGGCTGTTCCTCTTGAGGAACTGGAGCAGGATATTCGTAGAATCGGCTTGTACCGAAACAAGGCCAAGCATATTCATAACCTCTGCCGGATTTTAATAGACCAGTACGGGGGAGAGATACCTTCGGAGCATGATCAACTGGTCAAGCTACCTGGTGTTGGCCGCAAGACGGCTAATGTCGTAGTATCTACTGCCTTTGATGTACCAGCTATTGCGGTAGATACGCATGTAGAGCGCGTTTCCAAACGGCTCGGCTTAGCAGGTTGGGATGATTCAGTGCTTGAGGTGGAAAAAAAGCTGATGAAAAGGGTACCTAGGGATGAATGGTCTGTGACCCATCACCGACTCATTTTTTTCGGACGCTACCATTGCAAAGCTCAAAACCCTCAATGTCAGGTATGTCCCTTGCTTGATGTATGCAGGGAAGGCAAGAAACGTATGAAAACGTCTCTTATCAGAAAAGATAAGAAACGTAGAGCTTAAAGACCCGAAAGACCTATAAAGGTAATAGAGGGTTTAACCATTTATGTGTAGAAAAGGATGAAGAGTAATGAAGTGCATTTCGGTATATACAGACAATTTTGAGGCGTTCTCCGATATTTTTGAGCAAATTGTAACAACAGAGTTTGCTGAAAACGAAGAGCGCGAGCTAGAGGGAATCACAGTTAGTCATTCTGGTGATGTACCCGAGCATTACCTGGAGCGTATGTCACAAAAGCCAGAAGTGGTCGTAATGAAGGATAAATCCCGTGGGATTACAATCTTACAGCATGGTCAAGTATTTGAAATTTTGCTGCCAGTACTTGAGACTGCAGCTAATTAAGTGTAATTAGCGGACGACATGCATTGCATGTTCCGGTGTAGGCGGCTCGGCTGGTCTAACCAGCCCGAAGGCGCATATTTACGCGAACCTTGAAGACCGTCATAAAACGCTGGATGTGGACGATTTCATATGTTTAAATATGAAATCTTCAATTACATTTTCAGAGGAGTTTCTTAAATGAGCATTTATGATTATTCAGCCATTGCGATGAACGGCAAGGAGATTGCCCTTAGTGATTATAAAGACAAAGTAGTATTGATTGTAAATACGGCCAGTCAGTGCGGGTTTACATTTCAATATCAGGATTTGCAGCGTCTATATGATCAGTATAAGGATAGAGGCTTGGTCATTCTCGGTTTTCCATGCAATCAATTTGCCGATCAAGAGCCGGATTCCAATGAAAATGTGCAAACATTTTGTACTCTGAATTATGGTGTCGCATTCCCCATGTTCCAAAAGGTGAATGTACGTGATGAGCAGGCTCACCCGTTGTTTACATATCTTGCTTCGTCGTTGCCCTTTGAGGGCTTTGATGAGACGCATTCGGTTGCCAAAATACTTATTCCTTTAATTCATGAGCGTCATCCTGAGTACTTACCAGGAGATTCAATCAAATGGAATTTCACGAAATTCCTGATTGATCGGAACGGGAAAGTGATCAAACGATTTGAAGCAACGACAGACCCTCTGGATATGGAAGAATATATTGAAGCATTATTGTAATGATCTGTTTTGGACATTATAAAATACACACTTATGGTTGCCATTTACAAGATTAGCGTTCCCGAAAGCCAGGGAGCGCTTTTTTTGTTTTTTTTAATGTGATGATTCTCACAGTGGCTTAGGAATGCTACAATATAGCTATTTGGTGCAGATAAGAGACAAGGAGTGGAACCGTAGCTTATGATGCAAACGATTACAGGAGATCCGGAAAAGTGGTTGAGTACGATAGAACAAATACAGGATACCTTGCGTAAAACGGGGGATGAAGCGGGAGCGAAGGCCGTAGGGGATTTGCTGGAAAAAGCGCATGCGCAAGAGCTGACCATCGCCTTTTGTGGACATTTTTCAGCAGGTAAATCGAGCTTGATTAACAGCTTGTGCGGTAAAACCGTGCTGCCATCTGGACCGGTACCTACGAGTGCTAATGTAGTGTCCATCCGTCATGGACGTTCGAGAGCGCTTATTCATCCAGCCCGATCGGCAGAAAACCCAGAGCCGGAAATCGTGGAAGCTTCCCTATCTGAGCTTGCTGAGTATTGTAAAAATGGTGGGGCCTATGAATCCGTTGAAGTATGGGAGGATATCCCGACATTATCTGGCGGAGGAGTGCTGCTGGATACCCCCGGCGTAGATTCCACAGACCACGGACACGCGATGGCGACGCATTCAGCTTTACATTGGGCTGATATTGTTTTTTATGTGATGGACTACAATCATGTCCAATCTGAAAATAATCTGTCCTTTGCCAAAAGTTTGTCGGATTGGGGCAAGCCGTTATATTTGATCATCAATCAAATCGATAAGCACCGAGAGCGGGAGCTATCATTTTCACGTTATCGTAATGAGGTGGAAAGCAGCTTTCATGCCTGGCAGGTACATTACACGGACATCCTGTTTACTTCCTTGAAGGAGCAAAAACACCCCTGGAACCAGTGGGAACAGTTGACGTGCTTGATTCCGAAATTGCTGGAGCGCAAAACAGAGCTTTTGGCTTATAGTTTAGTGTCCTCTATGCACCATTTGGTAGAGCAGCATGTGGAGACAGTGCAGGCTGCTGAAGAAGAGGAACTGAACGTATTGCTCAAAGAAGCAGGTGGAGAAGAAGCCATTTTGCGCCTGGACATAGAGCAGAAAACCTTGCAGCAAGAAGATGAACACTGGAGGATGCTTCCAGAAAAGGAGCATAAACGGCTGCGTCAAGAGCTGGATCATCTATTAGAACATGCTCACCTCACGCCAGCGGAGCTACGTGAAGCGGCTGGCGAATATTTAGAGAGCCGTAAGCCGGGCTTTAAAACAGGGCTATGGTTCATCGGAGGAAAGACAGAGCGAGAAAAGGAGCGCCGTTTGGACCAGCTGGCAGGAATGCTGGCTGATCAGGTAGAGGGACAGCTGTTGCCTCATGTGCGTGAGTTACTCAGGTCTTGGGGAGAAGGTCAAGGTTTGTGGACCGCTGCGATGGAGCAGGAGCTGGATGACATCCGCCCTGTAATGGACCGGCAACTGGTAGAGCAGACAGTAAAGGAAAATGCTTTGTCTCCGGAGTATACGTTGAACTATTGCAAGGACCTACGCGCTGCTGTGACCGCTGATTGCCGCCGCAAGGCGTTGGTGCTGGTAGACCACCTGCTGGCCCTGCTTGCGGTACGGGTCGAATCCCACCGCGAGGCTCTCGCGGATGCGCGCTCTGCGTTGCTGGCGCAGGCGGACGCGGCGAGCCGCTACAGCACTCGCGTGCAAGCCTCGGCTTCGCACGCCGATCTGCTGCGTAGCTTGCTGCCGCAGGCTTCCGCGCCTGGCGGTTTGCCCCGTGTGAGCACGCCTGCTCCTGCGGCTGAGACCGCCGCTGCTGCCCCGACAGATACGGCATCAACAGGTGCCGTGCGTCCAGACATTGCTGGCTCGCGTAATGCAACGGTACAGCCACAAGCAGGCACGTCGACAGCGCAGTCTGCCGCCGGAGGCCGCCGTACGCGGCTGGATGCAGCAGCGACACGATTGAAGGCGGCGGCTGCATTGGTAAGCCCGTACCCTTCCATGCAAGCGGCTGTTCGGGATTTACATGTGCGAGCTGCTGCACTGGAGGAGGGACGTTTTACACTGGCGCTATTCGGAGCGTTTAGCGCCGGGAAATCCAGCTTTGCCAACGCTTTGCTGGGCGAAGCGGTATTGCCCGTATCGCCGCATCCAACGACAGCGGCGATTAATCGCATTATGGCGCCTACAAGTCATGAGCGCCATGCCACGGCTGACGTCCACATGAAATCAGTGGATGCATTGCGGGAAGATCTTAAATACTCATTTCGGTTATTAGGATTGGGAGAACCAGCATTCGTGGGCTGGCAAGAAGCCGTAAATTCGTTATCACCAGAAGGTATTCATCCTGCGGGAAGGCCTCATTACAGCTTTTTGAAGGCTGCTGCAGCTGGATGGGAAGAAGCTGAAAGCTTGCTAGGACAACAGCTTCAGGTGAATCTAGAGCAATATCGAGATTTTGTCGCATCCGAGCGCAAATCATGCTTCGTGGAGCATATCGACCTTTATTATGATTGCACTTTGACTCGTCAGGGTATCGTGCTGGTGGATACGCCAGGTGCCGATTCTGTGAATGCACGGCACACAGGTGTGACCTTCAATTATATGAAGCATGCAGACGCTCTTGTATTTGTGACATATTATAACCATGCGTTTACGCAAGGGGACCGACAGTTCTTGAATCAATTGGGCCGAGTCAAAGAGACATTGGCGCTGGATCAAACATTTTTTATTGTCAACGCATCCGATTTGGCTTCTTCAGAAGAAGAGCTACATTCTGTGACCCAGCATGTACAGGAACAACTTCAAGCGAACGGAATCCGAAAGCCGCGTATTTATCCGCTTTCCAGCATGCTGGCGTTGGAAGCAGCCGAGCAGGGAGAGGCTTCGCTGCGTTCAGCTTCACGGTTTGATGCGTTTGAAAATGATTTTTCGGCATTTGCAGCCGAAGAGCTGGCAGGTTTGTCCATTGCATCTGCTATGCAGGAGCTGGGACGGCTGCAAAACCGAATAGAACAACATGCTGCTGATGCTCGGTACAGCGTTGAAGAGCGTGAGATCCGAATAGAGCAATTAACTCGAATTCGTAGGGAGCTGGAGGAGGTGCTCCTTGGTTCGACTGGCAGCAATGGTGGATCTGTGTTGTCAGACGAAACCGATGAACTGCTGTATCATGTACGTCAAAGGCTTGCCTACCGAACGGGTGAATTTATGGCAGAAGCGTTTCATCCTTCTGTTCTGCGTGAAGGAGTAGGTGATCTTCGTTCGGCTTTTGCATCTTGTGGTCGTGAACTGCTGCGATTGATCGAACTGGAGCTGTCTCAGGAATTACTAGCAACCACACTCAGACTGGAAAAAACCGGGCAAGCTTTAGTGCGTAAGGCTATCCAACAGTGCGTAGATCACATGAACCATCAGTTGAATGGATTAGATTGTACAGTTCCTGAATTCAGAGAATGGGCTGTTCCCGAGCTGATGGATATTTCCTTGCAGGAGTCCATTCAGTGGAAGGATTATTGGAATAGCTTTAAGAATCCAAAGCTATTTTTTGAAGGAACGGGACGCGCGAATTTACAAACCAGATTAGAGCCCCTATTACGTCAGCTAATCGGGGAAGCTGTGGATCAGCAGCGAGAGCGAATGTCTTCTTTTTACATTGCTATGATGCAAGAAGAACAAACATGGCAGAAAGCACAGCTTCGCGAGCAAATGCTGGAGACAACTCGTGGTATGGAGCATGCACTTAAGGGCGGTGAGGAGCCACAAGTTTGGGAAGAGCTTGCTGGTCAGCTCGCGAATTTAGAGTCCATATAAATATGTTCACGATTGCTTTAAGGTCAGGACACCGGGTTGTGGGACAATCCGGTGTTTTAAGCATACTTCAAAAAGAAAGGAAAACTGAGGAAATAGCCATATTCAATGATAAGAAAGCGATTTAATTTGTCTAATCACCTACCAATTGGGAACCTGCCTGAAAACGGCCCGTTATCCTCTTTGCCGCCTTGGAACACGGATGGTAAACTTCACTAAGCCATATAACAACGTCGTGCAACTAATGGAGGGACTTGACATGGAAGTGCTCAGGCAACTGCAAGTTTTTTTTCGAGAGAGGAGACATTATCTATTTCTTTCCATTCTATGCCTTGCGATAGCGACGGCCTTGGGACTGGTGTATCCGAACCTGCTCCAACGGCTCATTGATAACGCTATCATTCCCGGTGACTTCGAGAAAGTTCCGGTTCTGGCTCTGACTGTACTGGGAGTCGTGATCATCAAAGGGTTTATGCAATTTTTACATGGTTTTTTTGGTGGACGGCTAGGTAACTACTTGGCGTATAGACTTCGCAATGCCTGTTACGAAAAGCTGCAATTTTTGTCCTTCAGATATTATGACACTGCCAAAACGGGGGATCTTATGTCCCGTCTGACGGGTGATTTGGAGGCGATCCGCAACTTTATCGGGTTTGGTTTTGCCCAGCTCCTCAATGTGCTACTGATGGTCGTATTCGGCTCTATCATGATGCTGTATATTAATTGGCAGCTCACCCTCTTTACGATGATCAGCATGCCGTTGCTACTCTTCGTCACATTCAAGTTTGAATCTCGAATTCATCCCACCTTTCAGGAAATGCGAATTGCTCTCAGCGCCCTGACGACGGCAGTACAAGAAAATATAACAGGTGTGCGAACCGTAAAATCTTTTGCTCGCGAATCCTATGAAGTTGAAAAATTTGCCGTACGTAATGAGCAGTACAAGAGCAACCAGATTCAGGCTGCTTCCTTATGGAGTCGATTTTTCCCGGCGATGGAACTGATTGCCTCGGTCAGTGTGGTCCTTCTCCTAGGGATGGGTGGATATCTGGTTATACAGAACTCAATGACCTTGGGGCAACTCGTCGCCTTCTTTAGCTTAATTTGGTATATTATCGGTCCCATCTGGAGCATTGGCTTTCATATCAATAACTATACGCAATCCAAAGCTTCCGGTGAAAGGGTTTTAGAGTTGCTAAACCAGTCTGTAGATGTAACTGATGAAGCTAATGCACTTACACTCAACGCCGATCAGGTGAAGGGACATGTGACGTTTGAACATGTTACCTTTGCTTACGGAAATAAGCTACCTGCTGTTGTTGACATCAATCTGGATGCGCCACCGGGATCGGTCATTGGGATTTTAGGAGGAACAGGGTCCGGGAAGTCGACCATAATTCAACTCCTCATGCGAGCCTATAATGTGAATGCAGGCAGCATCAAACTGGATGGTACGGATATACGTCATTTGAAAATTCGTGATTTACGTGCCCAGATTTCTTCTGTATTTCAGGAGACTTTTTTGTTCTCGTCCTCTATACGCAACAATATTGCATATGGATTAAGTCATGTCAGTATGGATGACATCATTCGCGTTTCCAAGCTGGCTCAGGCACATGAATTCATAAGTGAATTACCACTGGGTTACGACACTGTCGTCGGTGAACGTGGATTGGGATTGTCTGGAGGGCAAAAACAACGGATTGCCATCGCGCGTGCACTACTCAAAAATCCAAAAATCCTGGTTCTGGATGATGCAACCAGTGCGGTCGACATGGAGACGGAGCATGAAATTCAGTCCGGTTTTCAAGAGGTTATGCGTGGACGCACAACGTTTATTATAGCTCATCGTATCTCCTCGCTTCGTCATGCCAACGAAATTGTGGTGCTTGAGGAAGGACGAATCGTCCAACGTGGAACACATGAACAGCTCATTGCTACTCCAGGTCCATATCAAGATGTGTATCATATTCAATACGCCGATTACATAGCGGAGGCTCCAGACGGTGTATCCGAAGGGCAGGTGAGACCATGAATATTCCAGTAGAAAAAGCCAAACTGTTAAAGAAGCCGACCAATGAGCGCTTTGTCTATCAAGATGATGAGGTCATTGATAAACCGTTTAACTGGGCGGAATTCAAACGTTTGCTAGCATACATGAAACCTTATGCCCGTCAGATTCTGCCGATTCTTCTGGTCATGATGATTCTCGGCACGATTACTAAGCTGACGGTTCCATATTTGATCAGTCTGGCCATTGACAAGGCCATTGCTCCCGCATGGCCTGCACAGCCGAGCGTAAAGTTATTGTTGCTCATTACGGGTGCCGTGCTCTTGTTATATTTAATTCAATGGGCAGCCAGTATGTACCGCATTAAATTCACCAATATTATTGGTCAGCGGGTTATTTACGATTTGCGTGAAGATTTGTTCAAGCATATTCAGAAGCTTTCCTTTAACTTTTTTGATAAAAGACCGGCGGGGTCTGTATTAGTACGTGTGACGAATGACATTAACTCGCTACAGGATTTATTTACGAATGGTGCAGTGAATGTCCTGATTGACTGCGTACAGCTTTTCGGAATTATTGTTATTTTGCTGCTTATTAACTGGAAGCTCGGTTTGGCAGTGATTGTGACCGTTCCGATCATGTTTTTGATCTCGACCAAGCTGCGAGTACGCATCCGTCGCGCCTGGCAAGAAGTACGCATGAAGAACTCGCGTATCAATTCTCATTTGAATGAATCTATTCAGGGAATTCGTGTGACACAAGCGTATACGCAGGAGCAGGAAAACATGGCTTATTTCGACGATATGAACAGCTCCAGTAAAAAATCGTGGGATAAGGCTTCTGCTATGAATCAGGTCTTTGGACCACTTATTGATATTACCGGAGGATTAGGTACGCTTGTGCTGTTCTGGTTTGGAGCGCATTTAATTCAGACAGATCAGCTTACGGTGGGGCTGCTGGTTGCATTCGCCAACTATGTAGGGAACTTTTGGGAGCCAATCAATCGGCTGGGTCAAATGTACAATCAGCTACTGGTTGCGATGGCTTCGTCAGAAAGAATTTTTGAATTCATGGATGAACAGCCGAATATTGCAAACAAACCAGGAGCAAAAGCTTTGCCGCCTATTCGGGGTGATATTCAATTTGATAAAGTCATTTTTGAATATGAAAAGGGACGACAGGCGCTTAAAGGTATTAATCTTTCTGTCAAGGCAGGTCAATCTATAGCGCTTGTAGGTCATACTGGATCAGGTAAAAGTACAATTATTAATTTGCTCAGCCGTTTTTATGACATTACGTCAGGGCGACTTACTATTGATGGTTATGATGTGCGAGATGTCACAGTGGAGAGCTTGCGCAGCCAGATTAGCATCGTGCTTCAAGATACATTTATTTTTTCGGGGACGATACGCGACAATATCCGATTTGGCCGTTTGGATGCAACGGACGAGGAAATTGAAGCGGCTGCGAAGGCGGTCAATGCTCATGAATTTATTGTTCATTTGCCAGATGGTTATGAAACAGAGGTAGAGGAGCGCGGTGGTATGCTGTCCATGGGTCAGCGACAGCTCTTATCCTTTGCTCGTGCCTTACTGGCTAATCCGCGAATTCTTATTCTGGATGAGGCGACAGCCAGCATTGATACGGAAACGGAGTTGAAAATTCAGGAGGCTCTTCAGGTGCTACTGGAAGGCAGAACTTCTTTTATGGTCGCTCACCGTTTGTCCACCATCCGAAATGCTGATCATATCGTTGTACTGGATCATGGGGAAATCCAGGAAAGTGGTAATCATGAACAATTGATGAAAAAACATGGAATATATCGGGGGCTGGTGGAAGCACAGTTCAGATTTTTGTAAAAAAAAGATCAAAAAATCGCGTTTTTTGTAAATTAAAATGCCGAGCACTATTGCATTCTTGGAGCTAAACCCTGAAAATAAAGATGAAAAGAGATCAGAGCAATATCGTCAGAGGGGGAAGAGTTCAAGATGTGGGGTGCTCCTTTTTCTGCCAAGGCTAAGAAGATGCTACTGCTGGGTAGCGGCGAATTGGGAAAAGAAGTCATTATTGAAGCTCAGCGGCTTGGCGTGGAATGTATTGCTGTAGATCGCTATGAGCTGGCTCCAGCAATGCAGGTGGCCCATCGCTCTCACTGTCTGGATATGCAGGATGCTGAGGCGTTGAAGGCACTAATTCGCAAGGAACAGCCCGACATAATTGTACCTGAAATCGAAGCTATTGCTACGGGTGCTTTGGAGGAATTAGAGCAAGAGGGATTTCACGTAGTACCAACGGCCCGGGCCGCCCGTCTTACGATGGACCGGGAGGGTATTCGCAGGTTGGCTGCCGAGAAATTACAGCTTCCGACTGCTGCCTACCGTTTTGCAGATCATTTTGAGCAGTTACGGTCGGCAGTTCAAGAGCTGGGCACGCCATGCGTGGTCAAGCCCTTGATGAGTTCGTCGGGTAAAGGGCAGTCTGTATGCCGGACACTCGAAGACGCAGAATCCTGCTGGAATACGGCGCTGGAAGGCGCACGTGCCAAAACGACACGTGTCATTGTTGAAGCTTTTGTCCCGTTTGAGAGCGAAATCACCTTATTGACCGTCAGATCGGAATCAGGCACGACTTTTTGCCCACCGATTGGCCACATTCAAAAAGATGGGGATTATGTCGAATCCTGGCAGCCTCATGGCATGACGGACAAGCAGCTTTCGGAGGCGCAGCACATTGCCCGTACGATTACGGATGAACTGGGTGGTTACGGATTGTTTGGCGTAGAGCTGTTTTTAACGGCTGATAGCGTCATATTCAGTGAAGTATCCCCGCGTCCGCATGATACAGGTATGGTGACCATGATCACGCAGGATTTGTCTGAATTTGCGCTTCATGTACGGGCGATTCTTGGATTCCCGGTGCCATCCGTCACGCTGCTTACACCAGGAGCTTCAGCTACCTTGAAGGCAGAAGTGGCTACGCGCGATTTCGCAATAAGCGGTCTGCATGATGCACTATTGCTACCCCGGACACAGGTGCGAGTGTTCGGGAAGCCTGAAACCAAGCCGGGACGCCGGATGGCTGTAGCGCTTAGCGCTGCAGAAGATGTGGAAACAGCACGGAAGACAGCCAAAGAAGCTGCCAATATGCTGAAAGTGGAGGTAAATCATGTCTAACAGTGTGATGATTCCAGTACTGACAATTCGTTCCGTAGAGCTTGGCGATTGCGAAGCTGTAACTGGGCTACTCAGAGAAGTCGGATACCCGATGACTTGTGGTGTTATGAAAGAAGTTATGGGAACAGCGCAGGAGGACAGTCAAGCGAATATGATGGTTGCAGAAATGGATGGTTGTGTAGTCGGAGTAATCGGCATGCATACGGCTCAAAGCCTGGCCTATCCTGATCCTGCTGTACAAATCACCATGCTGGTCGTGAGCGGGGAGTATCGCGGCGAAGGCATTGGCAAGCGGTTGGTTGCTTGTGGTGAGGAGTGGGGACGCGCGCAAGGATGCTATCATTTATTCATTACTGGAGCGAATAACCGCATCAAACAAGTAGAGGCCCGTGCTTTCTACAACCGAATCGGCTTTGAGAAGCAAGGCTACCGTTTCAGCAAGAAGCTCAGATAATCAGCTTGCCACAAACAATCTAATACTTAAAGCCTCACTATTTTTAATTTAGTCTTGTTCGCCATTGCCGAGCAGGACTATTTTTTTTCCAACTTTTATACCATTGATGATGCTATAAAACATGATATACTGCTAGAGTAAAGTTTACAAAGTTGTAACCTGAGACGTTCACACCAAGGCACTTATACAACAAGGAGATGACGAAATGAAGAATATGTTGAAAAAAACACTGGTGATGGGAAGCCTAAGCGCCATTTTATCCGCAGGATTCATCGTTCCGGCATCAGCTTCACCAGCTGACGATTTGTCTGCCCAATTACAACAGTGGTTTCAAAATAACGGATACACAGTCAATATGTCCAACGGGACGACGACAATAACAAAGACTGTCATTAAGGATTATTCTGAAAAGGACAAGGCTAAAACAAAAACGGCAAATCCTTCTTCTGGCAAGCAAACGACGAATCAGGGGAGCCAAAAGGCTTCAAAGTCTGTTACCAAGCAACAGACCCAAACACAAAACACCAACTCAGGTGCAGGCCAGTCTACAGATTCTAATGCACAACTCAGCAAGTCTCAATTTGCAGCAGAGGTTGTAAAGCTTGTAAACAACGAGCGCAGTCAAAAAGGTCTGAAGCCCCTCACATCTAATGCGAAGCTTACAGAAGTAGCCTTAGCGAAGGCGAAGGACATGAGCACGAATAATTACTTTTCCCATACATCTCCGACTTACGGTTCACCCTTTGATATGATGAAAAAATTTGGTGTAACTTATACGTATGCGGGTGAGAATATTGCAATGGGACAAAAAACACCACAAGAAGTGATGAAGGCCTGGATGAATAGCCAGGGACATCGTGAAAATATTTTGAAGGCAGAATATACACAAATCGGTGTGGCTTACTACAATGGATATTGGGTACAAGAGTTCACACGTAACTAAGTTGATAGAGAAAACGTTCTAAACGTCATTTCTGTTTATAAAAAGATAGTGACGTACGTAATGTAGAGACCCGCTGACATCGTTCAGCGGGTCTTTTTATGTCGCTCATGTCACTTCAGGCATAAACCATTGCTCTATACCAGAAAAGACATAAGGGACGTGCTTATAGTATGATGACAGTAAGCTGAATGGATAACAGACTACTTTTGGAAGGCTAGGTGAACAAATGAGCTACGAAATCGTGCATGAAGGTGCTTTTGCAATGCTCAAGGTGCAGTTGAACCCCGGAGAAACCATTAAAGCGGAAATGGGAGCGATGGTTTCCATGTCTTCCAGCGTAGATATAAAGGGGACGGTAGACGGTGGATTGTTACGTGGTTTAGGCAGAATGCTGAGCGGAGAAAAATTCTTTTTTCAAGAGCTGATGGCGGCCCGAGGACCCGCTGAAGTACTGTTAGCCCCCGCAAGCATAGGTGATGTACAAGCAGTGGAACTGGATGGCACGTATAGGCTGTTGGTCCAAAAGGACGGTTTTTTGGCCTGCACGGAAGGGATTGAGGTAAGTACCAAAATGCAAAACCTGATGAAAGGTTTATTCTCCGGTGAAGGTTTTTTTATTGTAGGAATCAGTGGACGGGGCACAGTATTCCTATCCTCTTATGGAGCCATTCACCCCATTTATATCGCGCCAGGAGAGGAGCGTATTGTTGATAATGCTCATCTAGTGGCATGGCCGGATTATATGGATTATAGAATTGAAAAGGCATCTAAAGGCTGGTTGTCCAGCGTAACGAGTGGGGAAGCTCTTGTATGCCGTTTTCGCGGTGAAGGAACGGTACTGATTCAAAGCCGAAATCCGGGTAGTTTTGGACAATGGATTAGAAGTTTCATCCCTGATAGCAAATAGTTTCTTTCGTCTGGCTGCTGATGAGAGGAAGGGCTATTCGCACAAAAAAGTATGATAGCAGGATGGGAGTCTGCCATCCTTTTTTAGTATGTTCATGGAAAATTATGCGGGATTATAATCATTGATTTTCGCTTGAGCTAGAACGGTTTATTTGCAAAATGACAGGAGAAGCTTTATGTTTATTTCACCAAGCTATCAGGAGGGAACACGAGTGAATTCATCAGAATGGATTTGGCGGTCTGTCGGTTCCGTTTCCATTGCCGCCACACTGCTATTATTGTACGGATTTATTGCAGCAGTACGAAGTATCACGGCTCCAGAGCCATTGGTAAGTACTCAACCTGTACAATCCGGTTCATCGCAGACACAAACTGCACCATCGGCTACTGCTCAGACGGGAGAGTTGCGCGTAGCTGCCATTGGCGACTCGCTAGCCAAAGGAACGGGGGATGACTCCGGAAGTGGTTTTGTGCGCCGGTCGGTGACTTTGTTAAATGATCAGGAGGGACATAAAGCTCAGCTCATAAATAATCTAGGGATTAATGGACTGACGACTCAAGGACTATTAACGAAGCTGGATGAGCCTGGTGTGTCTTATGTACTGAAGAAGGCTAATGTGATTATAGTTTCGATTGGCGGAAATGATTTGTTTCAGGGCGCGCAGGCGGCCCAAACCGGCAAAGAACCGCCTACACTCAGCGGATTGCGCAAAGCTCTGCCTGATGCAGCCAAAAGTTTGCAAAAGGTGCTGACAAAGGTAGGAACAATCAATCCGAATGCTAAAATTGTCTATGTTGGATTGTATAATCCATTCAGTGATCTGCGGGAAATGAAAATTCCCGGTAATCTTGTGGTAACCGAATGGAATATGGCTGCCATGGCAATTACCAACCAAAACAGTAATATGACGCTGGTTCCAACTTTCGATTTATTCGAGCAAAATTTGCCCGTCTATTTATCATCCGATCATTTTCACCCCAACGGACAGGGCTATCAGGCCATCGCTGAACGTATCGCACAAGGATTTGCTGTTACCACGACGAAGGATTCCGATCAAGTGAATCCTAAACAACAGTCTATAAGTAGCCAACCTACAGAAGCGAAAAAGGGAGGGAACAAGTAATGAGCATCCAACCTGCTGACAAGACCGAGGCTGGCGTGACCCAAGATTCGGCATTCACGGATGCAGTGTCCAGTCTTCATTCCTCCAATCAGGTTGGTAGCGCAGACAGAGACAGCAGCAATAATGAAATTGTGCTCTCTGTTCAGCATGTTAAGAAACGAATTAAACGCAAAATGATCATTCATGATGTAACATTCGACGTTCGCGCAGGTGAAATTTTCGGATTTCTTGGCCCCAATGGAGCTGGAAAAACGACGACTATACGTATGCTGGTTGATTTAATTAAGCCTACGGAAGGGACAATAACCGTATGCGGTCATAATGTAAATCGTGACCCTGAGCAGGCTTTACGGCATGTTGGTTCTATTGTGGAAAATCCAGAGGTGTACAGCTACCTGACAGGATGGGAGAATTTAGAGCATTTTGCCCGGATGCAGCCTGGTGTAGATGAACAGCGCATCCGCGAGGTGGTTGAGTTGGTTCGGCTCGATCGTCGCATCCATGATAAGGTAAGTACATATTCACTGGGGATGCGCCAGCGTCTTGGTATAGCTCAAGCCTTGCTTGGCAGACCGAAGCTACTCATTTTGGATGAGCCGACGAACGGGTTAGACCCCAAGGGAATCAAAGAAATGAGAGCCTTTATTCGTTTGTTAGCGGCAGAAGGCATGGCTGTATTTGTTTCTAGCCATTTGCTCAGCGAGATCCAGCTGCTATGTGATCGTGTGGCAATTATAAGTCGAGGCAAGGTGCTAGCTGTTGGTGGGGTACGGGAACTGGTTGAGACACACTCACATATGGCTGTATGGCAGCTGGAGCCCCGTGATCAGGGCCTTGCCCTATTGCAAAATTCTCCGAATGTGCAAATCATTACGAATGCCGATGAATTAATTGATGACAGCATTGTTGCAGGTAGCGGAGTGGATGCTATTTTTACAGAAATGGACGAAGAGCATATTGCGGGGCTGGTCGCACACATGACAGCTTCCGGTATTTCCGTTAAAGGTGTAACCAAAATCAATCCTACACTGGAGCAACTATTCCTGAAAATGACGGAAGGTGAGATACTTGAATAATATTTTACCGCTCGTACAAAATGAAACCCTGAAAATTATCAAGAAGAAACGATTTTATGTCATTTTACTTGTTTTGCTTGTGCTTGTGCCGATTTTTACGTACGCTCAGATGAAAGTGGCAGAAAACAATCGCGAAAAATTCGGCAATGATTGGCGCCTTGAACTGCGTCAGGCCATTACCGATAACCAAAACTCGCTGGGCAGCGATAGGGTTCCCGAGGAATGGAAGACCTATCGGCGGGTCTTTGTGCAGCAGATGCAATATTATCTGGAAAATGACGTGAATCCTAATGAGCCGAGTGGCGTCACTTTTACCAGAGAGTTTATGGATAATTCCATAAATCTGTTCGTTCCGTTGTTGATCATGGCGATTGCTTCGGACTTGGTTTCAGGAGAAAGGACGACAGGCACGATAAAAATGTTGCTGACTCGGCCGGTCAGGCGGTGGAAAATACTGCTGAGCAAGCTTCTGACACTGTATATGTTCGTTTCGCTCATCATTTTGTCCGTATTTGTCATTAGTTATCTCATATCAGGCTTTTTTTTTGGTTTTCGTGGTTTTAATGTTCCGGTATTTACTGGCTTTCAAATTGTTGGATCGACAGTGGATTTGTCTGCTGTACATGCCATTCCACAATGGCTTTACCTGATGCTGCAAGCCGGATTAATCTGGTTTGTGAGTCTTGTGGTTGCTTCGTTAGCTTTTATGGTATCTGTTCTGGTACGTAGTACAGCAGCAAGTATCGTGGTCATGATGGCTGCGCTTATTTCGGGCACTATACTGACCAACATGGCTTCATCTTGGCAGAGCGCCAAATATTTATTTATGGTTAACCTCGGATTAACCGATTATTTATCTGGAAGCCCTGCCCCGATTGAGGGGATGACCCTGCCGTTTTCTTTAGCTGTACTGGGCATTTGGGGGGCTGCGGCGTTGATTGTTTCATTCGCCGTCTTTACGAAACGGGATATATTGAATTAAAATGGACAAGGTAAAAGAAAACATCTGTTTGCATTTTTGGTGAAAATCATCAAGAATAAGGCAAAACACGGTTATGATTAGACAAAGGGGGAGCATGAATGGTCGACAAAATCGACTTGTCTGCGGGAGCTTCCGGTACACAGAACGGAGCTTCAGAATATGGCGCGGACGACATTCAAGTGCTCGAAGGGCTTGTGGCAGTTCGCAAACGGCCGGGCATGTACATCGGGAGCACCAGTTCTTCGGGACTGCATCATTTGGTATGGGAAATTGTAGACAACGCGGTGGATGAACATCTCGCCAAGTTTTGCTCTCGCATTGATATTACAATGCATAAGGACGGTTCAGTTACAGTATCAGACAACGGGCGCGGTATTCCTACGGGAATGCACAAAATGGGAATTCCTACGCCTCAAGTTGTATTCACCATTTTGCACGCCGGAGGTAAATTTGGCGGTTCGGGATATAAAAAGTCCGGGGGTCTGCATGGGGTAGGTGCGTCTGTAACGAACGCTCTTTCGGAATGGCTTGAAGTGGAAATCTACCGGGACGGCAAGATTCACCGTCAGCGGTTTGAATATTGGCAGGACAAGAAGGGCGTGGAGCATGTCGGTGAACCGACCACAGGCCTTGAAGTGCTGGGCAATACTAACAAGACGGGCTCGAAAATTACATTTAAACCGGATATTCGCGTTTTTCAGTCAGGAATTCATTTTAACTACGATACGTTGGCTGAGCGCCTTCAGGAAATTGCTTTTCTGAATTCCGGCCTTCGTATTCAGCTTAAAGACGAACGCAGCGGAAAGTCAGATGAATATTTTTATGAGGGTGGAGCGAGTCAGTTTGTTGCTTTTTTGAATGAGGGCAAGGATGTACTTCATGATGTTATTCACTTTAATGCCGAGAAAGAAGACATTGAAGTGGAGATTGCCATCCAATACAATGCCGGCTACACAGAGACGATTGCTTCGTTCGTTAACTCCATTCCGACACGTGGCGGGGGTACGCATGAAACAGGCTTCAAAACCGCTTACACTCGTATCATGAACGACTATGCACGCAAAACAGCGATGTTGAAGGAAAAGGATAAAAACCTGGAGGGTAACGATCTACGTGAGGGTATGATGGCTGTCATCAGTGTCAAGATGGCCGAGGTTGAATTTGTCGGTCAGACAAAGGATCAGCTGGGTAGTGCTTCGGCGCGGAGTACAGTGGATGCCATTGTATCTGAACAAATGCAGCGCTTTTTGGAGGAAAATCCACAGATAGCGCAAACCTTAATCAGAAAGGCAGTTCAAGCATCCAAAGCGCGTGAAGCTGCACGTAAGGCTCGGGACGAAATGCGTTCTGGCAAGAAACGCAGTGAAAGTTCTAATTTGAATGGCAAACTGTCGCCTGCGCAGTCTAAGGATTTTACACGTAATGAGTTATTTATCGTGGAAGGCGATTCGGCTGGTGGATCGGCCAAACAGGGACGGGATTCCAAAATCCAGGCGATTTTGCCGCTAAAGGGCAAGCCGATGAATCCTGAAAAATCAAAGTTGGCGGATATTATGAAAAATGATGAGTACCGTGCTATTACGGCAGCGATTGGCGCGGGGGTAGGAACAGAGTTCACGCTGGAAGACAGCAATTATTCCAAAATCATCATTATGACCGATGCAGATACGGATGGCGCGCACATTCAAGTGCTGTTGTTGACGTTCTTTTATCGGTACATGAAAGAACTCATTGATGCAGGACGAATATTTATTGCTCAGCCGCCATTGTATAAAATAACCCGCAAGTCGGGTAAGCTCGAAACGGTTCGTTATGCCTGGACTGACGAGCAGCTTGATAATTACTTAAAAGAGTTTGGACGGAATTTTGAGCTTCAACGTTATAAAGGACTCGGGGAGATGAATCCTGATCAGTTATGGGAAACAACAATGAATCCCGAGTCACGTACCCTGTTGCGCGTTCAGATTGAAGATGCTGCCAAAGCTGAGCGCCGTGTGTCCACATTGATGGGTGATAAGGTGGATCCGCGTAAGCGCTGGATCGTGGAAAACGTGGATTTCACGGAATACGTAGAGTAGTGCTATTAAATGAGGTGTAGACATGAGCTTATCGGAGCAATTTTTGCCAGCTTATCTGGAGGAAATGGTCGGTGACCGCTTTGGCCGATATTCCAAATATATAATTCAGGATCGGGCGATACCTGATGTACGGGATGGATTAAAGCCTGTGCAACGCCGAATTCTGTACGCGATGTACGATTCGGGTAATACCCCGGAAAAAGCATATCGCAAATCCGCCAAAACCGTTGGGGACGTTATGGGTAATTACCATCCTCATGGTGATTCATCTATTTACGATGGAATGGTACGGATGGCGCAGCCTTGGAAAATGAGCCACGTACTGGTGGATGGCCACGGCAACTGGGGTTCTCAGGACGACGATCCTGCGGCAGCTATGCGTTACACGGAGGCACGCTTGTCTCCGATAGCAATGGAAATGCTGCGTGATATCGAGAAACGTACGGTTTTGTTCAAGGATAACTTTGATAATTCGGCAAAGGAGCCTGTTGTACTGCCCTCCCGTTATCCTAATCTGTTGGTAAACGGATCTAGCGGGATTTCAGCGGGGTTTGCAACGGAAATTCCAACCCATAGCTTGCGTGAGGTGATTGACGCCACCATCGCAGTGATGGAAAAGCCGCAGATCGAGCTGGAAGAGATTATGACCTTTATAAAAGGTCCAGATTTCCCGACTGGCGGACTCATTATGGGTGGCGAAGGTATCAAGGATGCATACAGAACAGGCAAAGGACGCATTTATATCCGTTCCAAAACGGAGATTCAGTCTTTGCGTGGAGGCAAGCAGCAACTGGTTATTACAGAGATTCCATACCAGGTTGTTAAATCCAGACTCGTAACCGCTATGGAGAACATCCGTCTGGAGAAAAAGGTAGAAGGAATTGCCGAGGTTCGTGACGAGAGTGGGCGTAATGGCCTGCGTATTGTTGTCGAGCTGAAGAAGGAAGCGGATGCGGAAGGTATTTTGGCATATTTGCTGAAAAAAACCGATCTCCAAGTGGCTTATAACTTCAATATGGTAGCCATCGTAAACAAAGCACCGCACCAGCTTGGATTAAAATCCATTTTGGAAGCGTATATAGCTCATCAGCGTGAAGTTGTCACAAACCGTATCAAGTTTGAACTAGAGAAGGCGGAGGACCGTGCACATGTACTGGAAGGTTTAGTCAAGGCGCTGAACATTCTGGATGAGGTCATCGTAGCTATTAAAGCTTCTAAAAATCGTCAGGATGCACAAAATAATTTGCAATGGATGTTTGGCTTTAGTGAACGGCAGGCGGATTCCATTTTGACTCTGCAATTGTACCGTCTTACAAATCTCGAAATTACCACCCTCGAAAAAGAGCTTGCTGACATTCAGAAGAAAATTACTCAATACCGTTCGATTCTGGAAAGTGACCGCAAGCTGATCAGTCTGATCCGCAAGGAGCTGCTGGAAATTCGTGAAAAGTACGGCATAGACCGTCGCTCGGAGATACAAGGTGAGGTAGAAGAGATTAAGGTAAATCTGGAGGTCATGGTTGCGGCAGAGGATGTATTGCTAACCCTCTCGAAAGATGGCTATGTGAAACGTACGAGTATGCTATCGTTCACTCGTTCTGGCGGGGACCGTTCAAATTCCGGAGTTAAAGAAGGGGACTACATTACCCAGTTCCTTGACGTCAATACACTCGATGTGCTGCTCGTCTTCACCCAGCGTGGACAATACTTTTTGCTGCCTGTGCATCAGATACCGGAGTATAAGTGGAAAGAGCCGGGAACTCCAATTGTCAATGTCATTTCGCTATCGAAGGAAGATCGTATCGTAAGCGTTATTCCGATCAAAAACATGGAGGAAATCGGTAAAAGTTTGGTGTTTGTAACCAAGAAAGGGCAAGTCAAACGAACAGAACTTACAGAATATGCCACAAAGCGTTCCAGTGCTGTAGCAGCCTGCAAGGTGGCTGGCGACGATGAGATATTATCAGTAACGTTAAGCGACAATAGCAAGGATATAATGTTGATTACCCGTGCAGGGATGAGCATACGCTTCAAGGAGCAAGAGGTTAATGCCATGGGCCGCGTTTCAGCGGGTGTCAAAGGCATACAACTGGCGGAAGGCGATGAAATTGTCGCAGCGCTATGGGTAGAAGAGGATGAAGGAGAGGTGCTGGTACTGACCGAATCCGGTTACGGTAAGCGTACGCTTCTGCTGGATTATCCTTCTCAGGGGAGAGGCGGTAAAGGAATCAGTACCTTCGAATTCAAGGAAGGCAAGCGGGTTCGTTCGAACGGAACTCGAATCGTGGCTGCCTTCTACTGTCGTGAAGCTGTTCAATTATTTGTCATCACATCAGAAGGGCAGACGATGTCCTTCCTTTCGGAAAAAGCTCCTTTAACTGACCGCAAGGATACAGGCAAACTGCTGGCTCCGGTGGAAAAGAAAGACGAAATTGTAAATGTGCTGCCGCGTAGTGAGCCTCAGAGTTCGCAGACAGTAGAATAATTGTTAAGTCAAGCGTTTTTTAGCTCGAAAAAGAGAGGTCCTCACGTGCCATTCCGGCACGAATGAGGACCTTTTTGCCGTCATGCTGTCGAACCTTGACCTGCCTCCAAATCCGAAGTGAGACTTCCTTCCCCTTTTCATTTGATGCTCCAAAAATGGCAGGAAACTGGGGGAGAATGGCGAAAATTTAATGTGATGAAATACAATCCGGACGGTGGCCCATACGGTAACTTTGATGCTTTTACTGACCCTGTTATTCAAAGGAGTGAGGCAAAATGCAAACGACCGAATTTGCAAAAATCTGGTCCAGAATGGCTAAGGATTACAAGGTTCATATGGAACAGCAACTAGCTCCATCACTAACTGAGGCTCAACTCACGGTGCTGGAGGTTCTGAACGAATACGGCCGCATGAAGCCGTCTCAACTAATCCCATATCTCGCCACCACACCTGCGGCAGTTACGATGCTATTGGATCGGATGGAGCGAAATCGACTGGTCACCCGGTTCAGAGACGCAAAGGACCGTAGAATTGTATGGATTGTTATTTCAGATCAAGGCAGAGAAGAAGTGGAGCGCGGATTGCAAATTCGGGACGATTTTCTGGGTTCTGCGCTTAACCGAATATCTCAGCACAATCAGAATTTGCTGGTTTATTTGTTGGGGAAAATTACAACGAAGACGAAAACGGCTGTATCAGCCAGTGAAGATGAGGGAATAAAGGAACAAATAGAGCGAGCAGAATAGCTAGTTAGTGGATACATGGAATGTAGCTGTACACAGCAGATTGGCTTTCTAAGTTGAATAGAAATGCGCGGATAGATGCCGATCGTGGTATCATTTCCGCGCTTTTTTGTGTCCCACTATAGGTAGTGTTTGGAGGGATGTTGACATTTACATAAGAGATGATAAAATAATAGTTATAAATAAATAACAATTCGTATACAAATAGTTACTAGTTTATGTTATATGGGTAATGAATATGTATGGGGAAGAAGGATGGTTCTAGTGAGCGACAGAGAGGAAGACAGACTAGAGGTGTACCGGATTATTCAATCGGTAAGGGAGGTTAACAAGACGATATTTTATGCTTTCTGGAACGAGGAGCAGCATTTGGATCTGACGGCCATTCAGCACATGGCTTTGGCGATTCTGAATAAACGCCCCAATATTGGGTTATCCGAGCTGGCAGAGATAGCTCATGTGGGAAGCAGCTCTATGAGCGGGGTGGTTGACCGCTTGACCAAGGCGGGATATCTCGCTCGCGGACGGCATGAGCATGATCGCAGATCTTTAGTACTGACGCTTACGCCAGAAGGAAAAGATATAATGCAAAAGGTAGACGCCATGTGGATGGAGCGCGTCTTGCCAATTCTGGATATCCCGAAGGAGCAGCTAGAGTTGCTCTTGGATGTTCATAAACAAATGATCATGAAATTAACACCGAAGGGAATGAATCAACTTGAGCAGTCCTCAAATGACACTACCAGGTAATGTCCGCAGAGCACCCATTGTGGCCGCTCTGTTGATTGGCGCAATTGTTGCAATTTTAAACCAAACATTGATAAGTGTGGCTTTACCGAAAATGATGAGTGATCTGAATGTAGATGCCAATATAGCTCAGTGGCTTAGCACAGGCTTTATGCTCGTGAACGGGGTATTGATCCCGGTGACCGCATTCCTGATTGCCCGTTTCTCTACTCGTAAATTGTTTATTAGTGCAATGACTATTTTTTCAATCGGCACGCTGTTATGTGCAATAGCGCCGAGTTTTAGTATATTGCTGATCGGTCGGCTTATTCAGGCTGCGGGTGCAGGGATTATGATGCCATTAATGATGGTCGTTATCTTGAACATTTACCCAATAGAGCGTCGTGGCCGTGCAATGGGAACGCTGGGGCTTGCGATGGGGTTTGCTCCAGCCATTGGACCAACCTTATCTGGTTATATAGTCCAGCATTATGACTGGCGAGTATTGTTCTGGATCATCTTGCCGATTTCCGTGATTTCGATTGTGATCGGATTTATTTTTCTGAAAAATGTAACCGAGCAGTCCAAGCCTAAGCTGGACATACTCAGTGTTATTTTGTCTACACTCGGTTTCGGTGGGCTGTTATACGGCTTTAGTGATGCTGGAACATCGGGTTGGGGGAGTATTCCAGTGCTGTCTACACTCATCGTCGGGACGATTGCGCTTATTTTATTTATTGTCCGACAACTGAATGTAGATGAGCCTATGCTGGAGTTTCGTATCTTTAAATACGATGTGTACAGCTTGACGACAATCATTAATGTTATTGTGACGATGGCTCTGTACGCCGGTATGATATTGCTTCCAATTTATTTGCAAAATATTCGCGGATTTACACCACTCCAGTCTGGTATGCTAATGTTACCAGGAGCGATTCTGATGGGGGTCATGTCTCCTGTGACGGGGGCTATTTTTGACCGAATTGGAGCGCGCTGGCTGTCTGTAATTGGGTTGTTGATTATGACTGTAACGACTTGGGAATTTACACGTTTAACCGAATCAACCACCTATATGACACTGTTAATCAATTATACGGTACGAATGTTCGGGATGTCATTACTGATGATGCCGATCCAAACGGCCGGACTGAATCAGCTTCCGCAACGATTGAATGCCCATGGTACGGCGATGGGCAATACGCTGCGTATGATTTCAGGCTCGATTGGGACAGCAATTCTAGTGACGGTGATGTCTACTCAAACCAGCAATCGTTTGACCACGATGGTGGCATCCGAGGGACTGAGCGTTACGGACAAAGCGGGAATGCTGGCTGCTAGCAATCAAGCTACGATCTACGGTATTAACTCGGCATTTATCATTGCAACACTATTGAGCGTGACAGCTTTGGTTTTGGCGTTTTTCATCAAAAATACAAATGCACAAAACGCTCGTCACCGCCAACAGCTGGTCAACAGCGAGAAGGGGCAGACTGTGGCTTCCTCATCATAAGCATGGATACATTTTCATTTGCTTTTGTACAAATAAGAACCCGCACTACATGTTTGTTTACATGTAGTGCGGGTTCTTTGTGGTAAGTCTGCTCAATTATCCGATGTAATCATTTTATCATAAAGCGACAAGGGCCACTCACTCCAAGGAAATTGAACGGGAGGCAGTGAATGGAAGCTCATCGCTTCCTTACTGACCGGATGCGGTGCTCCAGCGAGCAAGGACCAGAGGGCCAGCTGTTGACCGGGGCGGCTCAAATTGCCGCCATACTTTTGGTCCCCATAGAGGGGACAGCCGATTGCCTGCATCTGTACGCGAATTTGGTGCGAGCGTCCGGTGTGCAGCTTGATTTCCACAAGACTAAGTCCAGCAGCTTGTCCGATAACGCGGTATTCCAAAATGGCTTCCTTGGCACCAGCCGTGCCGGGGCGAACCGTTTTGACCGTGTTGGTACGGCTGTCCTTAAGCAGGTAATGGGTTAGACGGCCTTGGAGAGCCTCAGGAACGCCATTCAGAACAGCTGTATACAGTTTGTGAAAATGACGGCTTCGAACCGACTCTGACAGACGAGAAGCCGCTTTGGACGTCTTAGCAAAAATCATAGCTCCGCCTACAGGTCGATCCAGCCTGTGCACTAAACCCAAAAAGACGTTACCAGGCTTATTGTGTCTGATTTTCAGATCTTCCTTGAGTAAAGACAGCAGATCGGGATCACCGCTGGCATCCTCCTGTGTCGGAACATTGACAGGCTTTACAACCGCCAGGACATGATTGTCCTCATACAGGACAGGAATATTCGGATGTGTATGCTCTTGCCGAGTAAGTTCATCTTGATTCATAAGAGGAATTAAGCCTCCCAGCGTCCGAGAATACCACAAGGCAAATTCAATCCAGAGCGTGTGATCGGCAATCCGATTTCACCGGCGCTAATTTGTCCGCCATACTTTTGTTGCATCGTCATGCTCAGCATGTTACGCAATACAGTAGGTGAAATACCTGTCGTGTAGGAATTGATCAGCATGAACAAGGGTTGGTCCGAAATGATGCTCATGCAGGATTCGAGAAACGGATATAAGCTTTCTTCCAGCTTCCAGGTTTCTCCGTTAGGTCCACGTCCGTAAGAAGGAGGGTCCATAATAATGGCATCGTAACGGTTGCCCCGACGTTGTTCCCGTTGCACGAACTTGAACACGTCGTCTGTAATGAAGCGTACCGGACGGTCAGCCAGACCGGACAATTGAACGTTTTCCTTTGCCCACTGCACCATACCTTTGGCTGCATCCACGTGAACTACACTGGCTCCGGCATACGCTGCGGCAGTAGTGGCTCCTCCCGTGTATGCAAACAAATTCAATACGGAAATGGGTCTACCTGCGCCTTTAATTTTATCCATCATCCAGCTCCAGTTGGCGGCTTGCTCTGGGAAAAGACCAGTATGCTTAAAGCTGGTCGGTTTAATGTGGAATTTAAGCGGTCCATAGCTAATCGTCCAACGCTCGGGGATAGGCTTTTTCATATCCCATTGGCCGCCCCCGGAAGAGCTGCGGTGATAATGGCCATGAACATTACGCCATTCAGCTGTTTCCTGGGTCAAAGGCCATATGATTTGCGGATCGGGACGACGCAGGACAATATTGCCCCAACGTTCCAGCTTTTCACCACCGCCTGTATCCATTACTTCATAGTCTTTCCACTCTTGTGCTACATACATGTACAATCCATCCTTCAGCAGTCAATTCAGGATTTAGGCAGCAAGCTGCACAAAATCCCCACATGGAGTCTATTGTACAACAAACCTTAGCAACAATCGAATGGTTCCATGAATAAGTAAGTAGTGAGATGGAACGAAAATATTTTTTTCGGATATACTTGTAATTAGAGCGCTTCCATATTAAAATGAAATCAATCCCACTTGTACGTACAACTATCCGGTTTTTATTCTATTTATAAAAAAGAGATTTGGTTGTACGTACATAATATTTTCATAACTATCCATAGATTTAATAGTGAAAAGTCGCATAAAATGCGACTTTTTTGCGTATAGGTTTACCAAAATACACCTCATGATTGAAATTTGTATTTGACAATGAGAATCATTATCAAATATTATTTGAGTAATAGGGAATGAAAGCATCCCATATTTCAAATAAAGGTGAGGGATGAACTTGGGTAAAATCATGATTGCTTATGCTAGCATGACCGGTAATACAGAGGAAATCGCGGAATTGATCGCCGAGGGTGTTCGTCAGGCAGGGCATGAGGCAGAGTTGAAGGCTTCGTATGATTGCAGCGCGCAAGAATTGCTCGCATATGACGGATTCCTGTTGGGTGTATATACATGGGGAGATGGTGAGCTTCCTGATGAATTTTTAGATTTTTACGAGGAACTAGACGAGCTTGATCTGTCTGGCAAAAAGACTGCTGTATTTGGCAGTGGAGATACATCTTATACACAATTCTGTGGCGCAGTGGACTTGGTAGAGGAAAAAGTCAAAGAACGCGGCGCATCAGTCATTCAGGAGAGTTTGAAGATTGAATTCAATCCACTCGATGATGAGAAGGAGAATTGCCGAGCTTACGGAAGACAATTTGCGCAGGCTGGCATTGGAGTGTCCTGAGAAGAGAGTGAGGGATAGGTATGCGCAATAGCGATAGCTTAAGCGGCTTTCCTCTTCTGCACGACTATCAGCTTGAAGAGATGTGGAGAACTCCGCAGTCAATCCATCAATCACAGAGAAAACGAGGGCGTGAGGGTTGGAATTGGCGGCAAAGGGTTCAATATGCGATAGGGCATGCGCTGAACGAATACTTTGGAATGGAAGTAGAGGTACGGCGAGAAGTCCCTGTTCAGTATGTGCTGGAGAAGTGGTGGCCTAAGCAGTCGAACAGTTTTGAATCTTTGTTCCATTACTGGGATGTCAAAAATAAAGTATCAGGCGAGTTGTCAAAAATATGTGCCTTAAATAATGACTTATTGGTGCCTGTGATGTTGTATGAACAATTTTGTACAGCGGTACCTGAGTTGGAGGTCGATATTTCGCTGATTATTCAGGCAGCCTGGCAACAATCAGAACAAGCGGATTCATTGCTGATTCAAAAGTATATGGTGGACTACAACCCTAACGTTATTAGTACATTTCATCATTTAACAAATGTATTTTGTTATTATGCATTTGGAGCTCTTCCTCAGCTTATCGAAGTATACTGTCTGCTAGAAGGGAAGAAGGTTCGTTTTCTTCCTGGTTCGGCTTCTTTACAGCAATCTTTGGATTACGTACGATTACTAAAAGACTCCAGAGAGGATATGCATGGTATGGCAGAACGCTGTCGTTGCAGGGGATGTATGGGGCAGCAAGCTTCTCAGCAGAACAGAGCGAATAAGGACAAAAAGGAAGAGCGGGAGGCGAAAAACTGTAGGGATCGGTCAGTTGGATCTACGCTTTTCTCTTAGGATTATTGCGTGAACCTTTAAATGTAAACTATCCCTTTTCATGAAAGAGCCTTGGAAACAAGGTTCTTTTTTGTGAAAAAAAATTCTGAAAAAACTGAAAATTTATATTGCCTGAATAGATAAATATATCTATAATATTTCAATGTACAATAGTTATATGAAAATATTTAAATATAATAAAGACGGTTTGTGGACTATGATCAGCTTGTCCTACGTACATAAATAAGTCCTGTCTTGTGCATGGCTTGCTGCCATGTGTTTATTTATGCTCTACATTTGGTTTAATGGCCTAATATTTCAATTTTAAAATATTAGCGTTGAATAATAAAAATTTTTTGGACAACAGGGGTGGAACAAGTGAGTAAGAAAACTGTATTGCCGATTCTCATCGTGCTGCTCATTCTGAGTGGTGGAGCGATTGGCTACTATTATTGGTATCAGGCAACACACTTTGTTAAAAGTGACGATGCGCGCATTCAAGCCGATCAGTATAAGGTGATGCCGCAAATCTCTGGTGAGATTAGCCACATTGATGTTGAAGAAGGCGATGTGCTGCAACGCAATGAACCGATTGCTGAGCAAGATGTATCAGGACTGGATGCAAGCATGATTAGCAAGTCTGTCCTGCGTGCGCCGATTAACGGAACTGTCATTAAGATTTATTCGAAAGAGCATGAAATTGGAACACCGGGTAGCGCTGTAGCGACTATGGTTGATATGAACAACCTGTATGTATCCACAAATATTGAAGAAACCGATATTAACCGTATTAAACCAGGACAGCTTGTTGACATTACGCTTGATGCAGCAGGCAATCAGGTCATTCAGGGTAAGGTCCGTAAAGTGGGCGAAGCTTCCAATGCAGTGTTTTCGCTCGTTCCTGCTGTGAACACAAGTGGTAACTTTAATAAGGTGACTCAACGTGTACCTGTAGAAATTGCTGTGAACAAGCCGAAGGACATGAAGCTTATCCCTGGGACGAACGTGGAAGTAAAAATTCATACATCTTAAAAAGGAGGGGTCCATGTGGCTGCCAATGAAACTGCTGCTGCTCCTTCGACAGATTCTTCCAAAGAACGCTGGCTTGCCTTTTTTGCTATCGTTTTAGGCGCCTTTGTCGCCATTCTGAACAACAGTCTGATCAACGTCGCCATTCCACGATTGACGACGGATTTAGGGTCAACAACGACACGTATTCAGTGGGTTATTACAGGTTACACGCTTGCATCCGGCGTAATCGTCCCGATTACCGGATATATGGAGCAGCGTATCGGGTACAAAAAGTTTTTGATTCTTGCGCTCAGCGTGTTCTCGCTGGGAACAGGAATATGTATTTTTGCATGGAGTGATTCTTCCCTGATTGCAGCGCGTGTACTGGCTGGTCTGGGCGGCGGTGTCATCATGCCGCTGAGTATGACGATTATTTACAAAATCATGCCGCGTGAACAAATCGGGATGTCCCTTGGTATATGGGGGATCGCCGCAATGGCCGCACCAGCTGTAGGGCCTACGCTGAGTGGCTACTTAATTGAATGGTTTAACTGGCGTTTCTTGTTTATTGTCAGTCTGCCGGTTGCTTTATTTGCCATTTTAATGGTCATCCTTCTCATCAAGGAGCCGCCTAAGGTAACGCCGAAACCGTTTGATCTGCCAGGATTCTTACTGGCGGCAACCTGTGCAGGAACACTATTGTACGCACTGACAAACGGTCAACGTGATGGCTGGACTTCGTTTGGGATTGTATCCCTGCTGTTTGTTGCTTTCTGGGCACTTGTCTTTCTCATCTATGTAGAAAGCGGCAAGGATAATGCTGTAATTGAAATTTCATTATTCAAAAATTCAAAATATACGATTAGTGTTATCGCCTCCAGTCTGGTCATGATGGGGATGTACGGAGGAACGTTCCTTACACCGTTGTTTTTGCAAAATATTCAGCGCGTGTCACCGATTGATACTGGTATTATCCTCATTCCACAGGCCATTGCCATGGCGGCCATGATGCCTATCGCCGGGAAGCTGTTCGATAAGTTCGGCATTGTGCCTTTGGGACTTGTAGGCCTGACACTAACCAGCTTTATGACCTATCATCTCCATCAGCTTACGCCAGATACTTCGCATGCCTGGTTGGAAACCGTAATGGCATTGCGGGGTCTGGGAATTGGCATTTGCATGATGCCATTGTCCACGGTCGGCATGAATGCCGTTCATCCGAGTAAGGTAGCCAATGCGTCTACAGCGTCCAATCTGGTACGTACCGTGGCTGCATCTATGGCGATTGCAGTACTGACCGCCATTATGCAAAGCCGTTCAGCTGCTCATGCCCAGCAAATTTCGGAGTCCATTACACAGGACTCAGCTCATACGCTACAGGCGACATTGGGTAGCTCATGGATGTCATCCATAAGTAGTTTAATCACACTGGATGCTACATCGAGAGGAATTGGGGATACGTTCCTCATTTCATCTATACCGCTGTTTTGCACGATTCCACTCATCTTTTTGTTTATTCAGAGGAAGAAAGCAAAGACACAGCCGGAAGCTTAATAAAGAGAAATACAAAAATATCGACTGGATGGCTTACATTATTTCCACGGACAGAAAGAAAGGGAATTATCATGAAAATATTGAGAGTAGAAAGTACATTAGCGGCTTTAGTCCTCGGCGGCGCAGTGCTGGCAGGCTGCTCCAGTAATAGTGGAGCGGCTCAGGACATGGTCGTTCCAGTTAAAATTAGTCAAGCACAGCAGGGGATTATCGGACAGGGAAATATTTATACAGGTACGGTAACACCTTCGGAAACCGTCAATATTGTGCCTAAAGTAGGCGGTAAAGTGGTTGAGCTGCCTGTGGATATTGGTTCTGAGGTTAAAAAGGGTCAGGTCTTGTTCAAGCTGGACGATAAGGATATGCGTAACAATGTTGCAAAAGCTCGCGCAGCCGCAGCCGCAGCAGCAGCTGGCGTAAGTACCGCTCAAGCATCCCATGAATCAACGATGGTTCAAGCAACTTCGGGCTTAGTGCAGTCCAAGAGCGGTGTGATTCAATCCCAAAGCGCAATCAATCAGGCTCAGGGGGCTATTAATCAAGCAACCACAGCCGTAGAACAAGCGACACATAGTGTCTCATCTGCAGCCAATACGGTGAAACAAACACAGCAAGCTTTGGCAGATGCACAAAAGAATGTAACACGTACACAAAGTCTGTTTGATGCTGGTGCGAGCACCCAAGCACAATTAGAACAAGCAAAAACCGCAGTTGTGAATGCAGAAGCGGCTTATAATAATGCACAAAATGCGCAGGCTAATGCAAAAGATCAATTGATAGCGGCTCAAAAGGCCCTAACTACAGCCCGCAACAGCTATGAATCAGCAAAAAATAGCTATAGTAATGCTAATAGCGGCTATAGCAATGCACAAAATCAGCTTAAAGTATCTCAAAATACGGCTGGCATCGAGTCTAGCCAACAATCTCTTAAGCAGGCACAACTGAATGTAAACATTGCTCAGGATGCATTGGATGACACCATTGTTAGATCACCGATCAATGGTATTGTGGGTACGAAAAATGCAGAAGTGGGCGAAATGGTATCCGCTCAGTCTCCTGCGCTAGTCATTGCTAACCTGAGTACGGTTAATACATTGATCTATGTCCCTGCAGAACAGATCAACAATGTGAAAGCAGGTGACAAGGTACAGGTTCGTGTTGCAGCTTCCAACATTGTAACAACAGGCACAGTAAAAAATGTAAGCCCGTTGGATGCAAGCGGAAAAGGTTATCCTGTAAAAATCTCAGTAGCCAATCCAGACATGAAACTGAAATCTGGCATGTTGGCTGATATCAGCTTTGTCGCTGCCAATGCGCAAGAAGGCATTGTTGTTCCTACTGCGGCAGTTCAAAAGGATCAAGGTAAAGAATATGTATATGTAGTAAACGGTGACCATGCGAAACGCAAGGAAGTGAAGACCGTTCAAACGACAGGTTCACAAACACTCATTACCAGTGGCTTGAGCAAAGAAGAGAATGTGATCGTGAATAATCTGGCATTGCTGTCCGATAACTCACCGATTACAATTACCCAATAAGTTGGTTCTAAACTTGCGTTCTTTATAATAGTAGAAATTTATTATGGATACGTTCCAAGGCAGCCCCTAAGTGGGCTGTCTTGTTTTTATTTCATTAGCACATTTTACATAGGATTAATGTCGATCTGGGACTTTTTTTGACGAACATTGGTAGAATAGGATAGACTAAATTGGAAATAGATAGTTTACGAGATCTGAGACAAGCGATCGGAGGAATTGTGAGATGGAAGTGAAATTGGTTGTGGACTATGAAGCTTATGAGAATGGCCAAACGATGGCCAAGTCTATTGAAGAACTGGCAGCCAAGCCGGAGAGTGCCCAAGTTACGGATCTGATCATTGGAGATTGGGGCGGCGCCTATGAAAATTCACCAGATGATTTTATACCGGTGTT
Source organism: Paenibacillus sp. TSM33 (assembly GCF_056099025.1). Classification (NCBI taxonomy): domain Bacteria; kingdom Bacillati; phylum Bacillota; class Bacilli; order Caryophanales; family Paenibacillaceae; genus Paenibacillus; species Paenibacillus sp. TSM33. The sequence goes on along the minus strand of NZ_JBLZXB010000017.1, from coordinate 404,916 downwards.
AGTGAAGCTAAAAGATCAATTTCCTAAGGTGCGCAAGCTGTTTATTGGTGATATGGAATATGATGAATGTGAGGTTTCATGGATTAACCAAACGAATCTTTCCCCGCTATTAGAAGCGTTTCCAAAGCTTGAATCCTTATATATCAAAGGAAGCCAGGACCTGAGTCTGGAACCACTTCGTCATAATCATCTTCAGGAATTGGTTATTATTTGTGGCGGTCTGCCTGTGAGCGTTCTTCAACAAATCCGTAATGCCGAACTGCCTGAATTGCGCAAGCTGGAGCTGTATTTGGGTGTCGAGGACTATGGTTTTGACGGTAATCTGAAAGATATTTTACCGTTTTTGGACAGCAATCCTTTTCCCAAACTTACATACTTGGGACTCAAAGACAGTGAAATACAGGATGAAATTGCAATTGCTGCTGCTAATGCACCTGTGATTGGACAACTGGAGGTGCTGGATCTCTCACAAGGTACATTGTCCGATCAAGGTGCAGAAGCGTTGCTGGCTAGTGAAAGCATAAAAGGGCTAAAGCATCTGGATTTGAGCTATCATTATATGTCTAGTGAAATGATGGAGCGCTGGAAAAGCTCAGGTTTATCTGTGAACGTAGAGGATCAACAAGAAGCAGATGAAGAAGATGATTGGCGTTATCCTTCACTGACAGAGTAATCTGCTCCAATGGATTTATAAAACGGGATGATTTTAAAATTAATAAGAAATTAAAGTGAGGCGGCTCTATAGTTATGATGTGGGATAGAAATGTCAACGAGCCGTTTATCTTGTTCGGTAATCCGGGGAATCGTCGAACTACAGGGATTCAGGAGGCGCGAAGCAGATTAAAGCTTCCGTCCGCTCTGGAGGTTTCATATATAGATGTATTAAGAGCTATTAGCCAGAAACAGAGTCTGAGCGAGCTGATGGTCAGGATAGCTGCACAAGCTGCGCAAGATAGCGTGAATGACAGTATCCATGTGCAAAAGAGCATTGATCAATTACTGGCAGGAAGGGCAGACAGAGGCCCGCTGCTACGCCTGGATGCACCGGGCGAAAACTTTGAGGTAGAGCGAGAGTTGATTGCTCTGGGCGCCCCGGATGCCGAGGGAGACGATTCTCTGTTGCCATGGCCGGAATGGGCACATGGCACAGGTATACTGGCGGCAGAAGCGACCCGTCTACAGGAGCAGCATGGTCGCATTTGGCACCCGGCACAATGGTTCCGGGGCTATTGCCGTCTGCTGGCTTGGCTGCGGCATGAAGTAGATCGGCTCTGGCCATCGTCACGCTGGATGAACGATCCTGCGGAAGTGGCTGTGATGTTTGACAAACGGCGTTGTAGCGCTGTATTAGACCAGGCAGACATTAGGGTCCCGCCTGTGCTTACAGCTTCAGGCGGTGCATTGCGTGATGCTGTCGATCTGCATACAGCTATGAAAGAGAGTGGGTTTCACCGCGTATTTGTGAAAATATTTTGCGGGTCGGGTGCTTCTGGTGTTATGGCATATCAGGTACATCCCAAGACAAATGCAGAGCTGGCGGTAACTACGATTGGAACAGAGATCATACACGGACAGCGTGTGTACTATAATGCCGGACGATTGCGTCGTTATACGGACAAGCAGGACATTCATGCCATCCTTAACTGGCTATGTTCGGAAGGGGTACATGTGGAACGCTGGATTCCCAAAGCGACCCTGAACGGACGCATTTATGATGTGCGTCAACTCGTGTGTGAATCAGAGGCTTGTCATGCGGTTTTACGTTTGAGTCACAGCCCTATTACAAATCTACATTTGCGTAATGAGCGACTCTCGCTGAACGAAGCCGGACTACCACAGAGTACGATAGAATCGGTCCAGCATACTGCAAAAGCCGCCATGAGAGTTTTTCCAGCGTCCATGGTTGCTGGACTGGATGTGCTCGTTCCGGCTCACGGTGGGCGTCCCTATGTATTGGATGTTAATCCGTTTGGTGATTTACTGTACCGGGTTGAACATCAGGGTTGGAATCCATATGAATGGGAAATGCTGCACCTTGCTAATAGGAGCGTAGTTTTGGAAAGGAAAGACAGATAATGACTGATATGAATCAAATTGTCGGCTCTCATGATATTGTCATGATTACGCTGGATACCCTGCGTTATGACGTAGCCAAGCTGGAGGAAGAAAACTGTCCGAATTTATGTGGCTCGGGGTCGTGGGAAAAGCGCCATACACCAGGGAGCTTTACATATGCTGCACACCATGCTTTTTTTGGCGGTTTTTTACCGACTCCGGCCAATACGGATAAGGCTTCACATGTCAGGCTGTTTCACACAAAGGATACGGGACTGCGTACGCATCCACATACCTGGCTGTTTGATGCTTCGGACATTGTGTCCGGGCTGGAGAACGAGGGCTATCGGACCATCTGTATCGGCGGCGTTATTTTTTTCACGAAGAAGAACAAGCTGGCCAAGGTGCTGCCCGGATATTTTCAAGAGAGCTACTGGCGCATGAACTTTGGCGTTACCAACCCCCGTTCAACAGAACATCAGGTGAATCACGCTTTGAAGCTGCTGGAGAAGGCAGACCCTGCAGAGCGCTTGTTTTTGTTTCTGAATGTATCAGCCATCCATGGGCCTAATCATTATTTTATAAAGGGCTCTTCAAAAGATTCAGTAGAGTCTCAACGAGCAGCTTTGCGGTATGTGGATGGTGAACTTGGACGTTTGTTTGATGCTTTGCGGAAGCGGGGCAAGACGTTTTGCATGGCTTTTTCCGATCATGGTACAGCTTATGGGGAAGACGGCTACGAAGGGCATCGCCTGGCGCATGAGGTAGTGTGGAATGTGCCTTACCGCGAATTTATACTGTAGAACAAAAAAGAAACGTAGATTGCACTGGTAAAATATCAAGAATCCAATCCAGCGCGAGGAAGGAGCAGAAATGAAAGCCATGAATGTGAATCACCTGCATCCAATGGGCGCAGCAACCCAGACTTCTCCGGGAATGGACACAAATTTAATAACGTCTGGATTTCAGTGGCCGGATACTCCTGTAGAATGGGCACGCACAATCCGAGAGGCTCCCTATCGCTCCTATCTTTACTCTTACCCGCATAAAACGGCCTATCGTTCGTTCGATACACCGCTCTCATTGCAGGAATTGTGGGAGAAAGAAGAGTTGGAAAGCTATTTTTTGTATATGCATATACCGTTTTGCGCAGCTCGCTGTGGATTTTGTAACCTGTTCACTTTGCCGGACAAGCGTCAGGATGTGCACAAGGAGTATGTGGATGCGCTAGAAAGACAAGCTCGGCAATGGGCCCCAATTATGGGAGGTCGACCATTTTCGCGTTTTGCGATTGGCGGCGGTACACCGACCTTATTGGAGGCTCCTTTGGTAGAGCGTTTATTTGACATTGCGGAAAATATTATGGGATTGGACCCCAAACGAGCTTCTATTTCAGTCGAAACCTCTCCCGACACTGTAACTGAGGATAGGCTGGAAGTGCTCAAGCGCCGGGGTACAGATCGTGTCAGCATGGGAATCCAGAGCTTTGTGGAATCAGAAAGTGCCGCCATATACCGACCTCAGAAGCCCAAGCTTGTTAGAGAAGCACTTGAGCGGTTGGTAGAATACAATTTTCCTTTGCTCAACGTGGATCTAATTTATGGTCTGCCTGGTCAGACGGTGGAAACCTGGCTGTATTCTCTCGAGGAAGCCCTGTCCTATTCGCCAGGAGAAATCTTCCTTTACCCTCTATACATTCGAGAAAATACGATCTTAAAGCCCGGCTATACTGGGCTGGATCATGATATTCGCCTTAGCTTGTATGAAGTAGCACGCGAACGACTCAAACAGGCAGGATATGTACAATATTCCATGCGCCGTTTTGCAAAAAATGAGGATACATCCAGCAAAGAGCTTTTACCCTACAGTTGCCAGGAGGAGGGTATGGCTGGACTGGGGTGTGGTGCGCGTTCTTATACACGCGATGTACACTATGCGAGCCGGTATGGTGTCAGTACAGCAGCTACACGTAGTATTATCGCGGATTATGTGGCGGCGGAGCGTCATGATCTGGCTGACTACGGCTTTATTTTAAATGCGGATGAGCGTAAGCGGCGCTTTATCCTGAAGGCGCTTCTTCATCGGGAGGGATTGGAGCTATGTACCTATGCAGAACGCTTCGGTGTATCCCTGGAAGACGATTTTACAGGAATGTCGCTGCTGCTGGAATCGGGTATGGCTGTGGTCGAGGAGGGCACGCTTCGACTTACGGAGGAAGGAATGGCCTATTCCGATGCGATTGGAGATTGGATGATCTCCACATCAGTACGTGAGCGTATGGAAGGATATGTAGGCGTATGAGAGCGACCTTATACTATCGTGGCTCGTTGACCTCGTGCAACTATGCATGCCCTTACTGCCCATTCAGTAAAAACGTCGATAGTCGGGAAACGTTGAATAAGGATCGGGCGCAGTTGGAGCATTTTGCTGATTGGGTACGGGAGCAGGGAGCTTTGGGGCACCAGCTCTCCATTTTTTTTAATCCGTATGGAGAAGCCTTGATTCATTCTTGGTATCGTAAGGCTATGATTGAGTTTTCTCATATGGCGCATGTGGAAAAAGTGGCGGTACAGACGAATCTATCGGCTAAGCTGGATTGGACAAAAGAACTAAATCCAAATACGGCTGCGCTGTGGGCTACATACCATCCTGGAGAAACCAAAGAGCAAGCTTTTATATCGCAGGCTCTGAAGCTATATGAACTTGGCATCTCCTATAGTGTCGGTACAGTCGGATTAAGACAGGCGTTCCCGGCTATTCGTTCTTTGCGAACACAACTTCCAAAAGAGGTTTATATGTGGGTCAACGCCTACAAGGACCGACCCCATTATTATACGGATGCCGAGGTTGCTGAATTAACCGCGATAGATCCCTATTTTCAATGGAATTTAAAAGATTATAGCAGTCAGGGACGAGCATGTCGCGCGGGAGAAGATGTATTTTACGTCCAAGGCGACGGGCGAGTAAAACACTGCTATCAGGATCGACGTGTGATTGGGCACCTGTACAGAGACGGTCTGGAGGGGCTGAGCGCCCAGCGTCCGTGCCGGATGAAAGAATGCGGGTGTTATATCGGTTATATCCACATGGAGGAGCAGCCATTTCGGGAAATGTACGGCAGCGGCTTGCTCGAAAGGGTGCCGCATGCAACTATGATGACCTATTAGAGAGAAACGAGCAAAAAAAGAACCGACCCTTGCCATCAGGCAAAGGTCGGTTCTTCTGTTTTGAAATAAGTTTGTACGATTGGCCTATGCAATTTAATTAAGTTTGGACAATAGCAGTAATTTCTTCATCCAGATCCAATCTAACCTGCTCGCGATAGGCACGAATATTGTATTCGGAATGAAGATATCTCAGAATAGCTTCAATCATATTGGCTTCCACCAGATATTGACTGCGTCCCTGGACATGAACTTCGGCAGTATAGCCTGTGTCCTCATCCCAGCTTAGCTCCACAACCACATCTGTGGGTTGTACGCCCTTGCGTTCAGCCATGTGCAGGCAAATGGCATTGACAATCTCATCCATGCTTAAAATCATAACTTAGTAACGTCCTCCACGAGAATCATCTGGTCTACGGCGATTTTTGATAGCTCGGTAGATACCTACACCAACCATAATCAGGACATAAATAGCTAGAACGTTAACGGCTAGGCCAAGCAAGCTACCCAATGCACCCATGTTGCCGAACAATCCGCCGAAAAGCATACCTGCCAAGCCACCCAGCATCATACCTTTGAGGAAGCCACCACCGCCACCGAGGAATCCACCAGTTCTGCTTGTGTTGCCTGTAGCAGCACTAGATTTAGTTCCACTATCAGACTTATTGATGCCGCTGCTGTCATTCGCCTTGCTTGGTGTAGATTGGTATGATTTTGGTCCGGATTTAAATCCGCCACCACGCCTTGCATCAGCTGTAGATGGTGCGATCATAGCAATGAGTAGGGTGAAAGCCATCATTAGCATCATCATATTTTTCAAAGTGAATGTCTTTTTCATGTAAATATAATCCCCCTTAGTAATTTGCGTTATAGGTCAAACAACCGCTTACCCGTAATACGATATAACATGGAAAAGGGTTTCAAAGAATTTTAAATTTTAAAAAATTAAACGATAACATACATAAATCCTACACACGGGTTGATAAAAGCACTCAGCTTTAGGGTTTAAGTAAAAACGGATTAGTGTCCGCTCTAACATCACCGGCTAGCAGCATGCGCAGCACCATTTGGCACCATTCCAGGCCTGCTCTAGCATTCAAAAGCCCTTTTTGCACTAAAATATAGTCACCAAAGTTCTTACTGCCAAAGTGTAAATTTTCTGCGGGAATGTCGTTCAGAATATCCTCCAGATGCCGGATTTTCTGAATAAAATAACGTTTCCGTTCCTCCAACATACGATTGGCACTCGTTTTGTCCGTCAACCAGAGACAGAATAGTCGAAGGCTTAATTCGTCCCGCGTAACCGGAGCAGCCAACGTTTCCTGAGACCATTGCTGAAGCATATGGATTCCCTTGTCGGTAATGGTATACATTTTTTTATCTGGCTTGTCGGACTGCTGAATCCATCGGGAGGCTAGCAGTTCCTTGCTCTCCATACGGGCCAGTAGTGGATAGATCTGACTGTGCTTGGCCTGCCAAAAAGGCTGGATACGCAACATCAGATCATAGCCGGAGGATTCCTCTCTGGCGAGAAGCCCCAACAGACCATACGATAGTAAATTCATATATCTTATCTCCTTCATCCATCTTAGTAACGGTTGTAACAGCTCTGCGGCAGGTAATATGCGGCTTCATAAAAAGTGTACACTGAAACTGTATGGTTTGACAACTTTCACACTGGTCGTTCACAGGTTAGCCAAAAATAGCTGGGGTCATTCGGTATGTATATGTGCTTTTTTTCATAGAAACAGGGTAGTTTAAGCACGTATGTACGCGCCTGAACTACCCTGGTAACTAGACATAGTGTTTACTGGTTATTCCCATCAACAACAAGAGTTAACGCTCCTGTATCTGGATGTATTACCATACCATGGACGGGCGTATTTGGAGGGAGAAGGGGGTGGTTCTTAATAAGCTTCACTGTAGTCTGCACCCCTTCTTCAATGTTGTCAAAACCTTTCAACCATTTATTCAGCTTAATACCTGAGTTCTCCAATGTACTCAGCACTTCCTGCGAAATTCCGCGATCAAGCATTTCATTAACCATGTGATCAGCATTCAATGCAGCCATGCCGCATTCATAATGACCTACAACGAGTACTTCGTCTGCTCCTAGCTCATATAGAGCGACTAGCACACTGCGCATTACACTTCCAAAAGGCTGTGAAATAATGGCACCTGCATTTTTGATAATTTTGACATCACCGTTACGCAGGTTCATGGCTTTGGGGAGCAACTCCGTTAGCCGTGTATCCATACAGGTTATGATGACCATTTTTTTATTAGGGAACTTGCCTGTTCTATAGGCCTCGTATTCTTTGTTTTCTACGAAAACACGATTGTACTCTAAAATTTCTTGGATGTGATCCACGATTGTTCCCTCCAGATTCTAATAAAGTTTAATATGTACAGCCCAACGTTTGATTCAGGTATTAGGAGCTGGTCGTACATGTTGTGTGTTGATTATACTTTTTAATATAATTATCATCAAGTATAGGTAATGTAAAGTTTTAACCATTTTAAGTTAAAGAGGTGACCCTAATTATGGAGCAACAGACGTTGGATCAATGGACGGCTTTAAAAGAAATTGCACACAAAATCAGCGGTTATGGCGAAGCTGTCGGCTTGCTGCACTGGGATTTACGGACAGGCGCTCCACGCAAGGGCGTTGACATTCGGTCGGAGACGTTGGGCATGCTATCCACGGAAATGTTCAAGCTGATGATCTCGGATGAAATGGGGCAGTTGCTGCAATTTTTTGCTGCAAAAGACAAGCTGGAGCAACTGGAGGACAATGATCGCAGATTGGTAGAGGAATGTCGCAAAAATTATGATCTGAATTGTTCGGTTCCGGCAGACCGCTACCGGGAGTATAGCATTTTAGCGGCTCAGGCTGAAAGCAAGTGGGAGGAAGCGAAGGAACATAGCGACTTTGCGGGATTCGAACCGTACTTGTCTAAAATCGTAGACATGAAGCGAGAGTTTATCGGCTACTGGGGGGTTAAGGATACAGAGTACGACACGCTTTTGGATCAATATGAGCCAGGGATGACGGTTGAAAAGCTGGATGCTGTCTTTGATCGTCTTAAAAAGCGCCTTGTACCCCTATTGTCTAAAATTCAGGCTTCACCCAACCAGCCGGATAAGAGCTTTTTAGACGGTGTATTTGATGTGGAGCAGCAGGAAAAGTTCAGTCTGTTTATTTTAGAACAGATGGGCTATGACTTTGACGCAGGTCGTTTGGATGAGAGTGTGCATCCCTTTGCGACAGGGTTAAATCCTGGTGATGTGCGCATAACAACACATTATTTGCAAGACGATGTAACCAGTGCTATTTTCAGCTCCCTACATGAAGGAGGCCATGCACTGTACGAACAAAATATTGCTCCTGAGCTGGCAGGATCACTACTGTCCGGAGGAACATCCATGGGGATTCATGAATCCCAGTCCCGCTTGTGGGAAAATAAAATCGGACGCAGTCGTGCTTTCTGGGATCGGTATTACGATGAATTGCAAAAGCACTTTCCTGATCGTTTAGCGAAGGTCACGGCAGAGCAATTTTACCGGGCAGTCAACCGCGTGGAAAATTCATTGATTCGTATTGAAGCGGATGAGCTGACATATAATTTACATATCATTGTCCGTTATGAAATTGAGAAAATGCTGTTTAATGAAAAGCTGGATGTAAAGCGTCTCCCCGAGGTGTGGAATGCAAAATATAAAGAATACCTGGGGATTCTTCCCCCGAACGATGGGCTGGGCGTACTTCAAGACGTTCACTGGTCCGGCGGTGATTTTGGTTATTTTGCTTCTTACTCGCTTGGCAATATGTATGCAGCACAAATTTTGGCGACTCTGCGCAAGGAGCTGCCGAACCTGGATGAGCTAATTGCTGCTGGTGAGCTGGAGCCGATCAAGCAATGGTTGACTGAACGGATTTACCGTTACGGCAAGAGCCGGACGCCGTCTGAGTTGATTGTAGCCATTACGGGTGAGGATCTGAACCCTGATTATCTTGCTGATTATCTGGAAGAGAAATATACATCCATATACAAGTTGTAATTTAGAAGTTCTCATATATTGCATACAAAAATCCCGCGTTCTTAGGCAAATGCGGGATTTTTGTATGCAATTAACCATTATATCGACAGCCGCATAACAATATATGAAGTCAACGATGCAAAGAGGTGGGGAGGGAACAAGGATGAAAAACGGCGCTCGTTTCAAAGCAGTGGTGGCTGCGGCACTACTCGGATTACTGTTGCTCAGTGGTTGTGCCCCTAAGGGAGAGCAAACGATTGAGATCAGACTTGGCGAGGTAGCCCGTACGGTCTTTTATGCGCCGCAGTATGTAGCCTTGAGCCAGGGGATGTTTGCTCAGGAGGGACTGGATGTCCAACTGGCTACGATCCCCGGGGGAGACAAGGCGATGACGGCGTTGTTGTCCAATCAGGCAGATATCGCGCTGATCGGCGCGGAAACATCTATTTATGTGTATCAGCAAGGAGCAGAGGACCCTATCATTAATTTCGCTCAGCTGACACAGAAGGACGGAACCTTTTTGTTTGCTCGGCAAACAAAGGATAGCTTTGACTGGGAAAAGCTGAAACAACAAAATTTTTTGGGACAACGCAAGGGCGGAATGCCACAAATGTCACTTGAATTTACGCTTCGCAAACACGGCATTGATCCTCATAAGGATCTGAAGCTGATTCAAAATATTGATTTTGCCAATGTCGCCTCTGCTTTTGGTTCGGGTACAGGGGATTATGTGCAGCTGTTTGAGCCACAGGCATCTATTTTTGAAAAGGAAGGTCGAGGTCGGGTAGTTGCCTCTATCGGCGTAGAGAGTGGCGAGTTGCCGTATACGGTATATATGGCGAAGCAAAGCTATCTAAATACCAATAGCGAAGCCGCACAGAAATTTACAAATGCCATATATCGGGCACAGCAGTGGATTGCTGCGCATTCACCTGAACAGATCGCCGAAGCCATTACACCTTATTTTAAGGATACAGAATTAGCTGTTTTGACGAGTAGTATCAAGCGATACAAGGAACAGAGTACCTATGCTATGAACCCGATGATTGAGGAAAAGGAATGGAAGAACCTACAGGATGTCATGGCCTCGGCGGGTGAGCTGAAAAGCCCAGTTGCACTAGATAAGCTGGTAAATCCAAGCTTTGCAAAACAGGCGATCTCCTCCAACTCTATCGGGAATACTGAGACAGATGTGAAAAAGAGCACAACTAAAGCTACGGATACAGCTGTCGATGCTGGGGGTTCACCATGATGGAGAAACAGAGTGGTCTCACTGCGGATGTGACGATCCCGATGGTGAGAATGAAGCAAGTGACCCATGTGTACGTGACGGATCGGGAAGCTTCACTTGCGGTTGAGAATATCGATTTTTCCGTAAATACAGGGGAATTTGTCAGTTTAGTCGGTCCAAGTGGCTGCGGTAAAACGACGATCCTGTCTATGATCGCCGGGCTGCTGCGTCCAGCGGCAGGTCAAGTTATGCTACAAGGTCAGCCGGTAAGTGGCCCGAGCCCTGAGGTCGGTTACATGTTGCAGCAGGACTACCTCTTCCCTTGGCGGACGATAATGGATAATGCGTTATTAGGTCTGGAACTAAGCAACAGAGTAGATGAAGCTGCACGTGAGCGGACACGATTATTGCTGGAAGGCATGGGTTTGGGAGGAAAGGAGCATTTGCATCCATCCCAGTTGTCTGGAGGAATGCGCCAGCGTGTGGCGCTGGTACGGACGCTGGCGACTAATCCGGGACTGCTGCTGCTGGATGAGCCGTTCTCCGCGCTGGATTATCAAACCAAGCTACAACTGGAGGACCTTGTTGTGCAAACCTTGCGTGAGCGAGAGAAAACGGCGATTTTAGTCACGCACGATTTGGCCGAGGCGATTGCAGTCAGCGACCGGGTTATAGTGATGGGGCGAAATCCTGGTCATATCCGGCGTACCTTTGAAATTCCGGATTCCATACGGGAAGCCCAACCTTTTTATGCACGCGAGCAGCCGGGCTTTAATGAGCTTTTTCATGAAATATGGGGGGAACTGGAGGCTTCGGGAGCAAAGGAGTGAGTTAACGTATGAAGAACGAAGCTGATCAGCTTGAGCAACGATGGATTCAAGGACTGCATCAGACGTATTTGCGTAACAGGCGTTTGCAAAAGTGGTTAGTAACAGGTGTGCAGACAGCTATTTTGCTGCTTTTATTTGTATTGTGGGAAATTGCAGGTCGTTTGAAGTGGATTGATGTACTGTTGTTTAGCTACCCTAGCAAAATTTTCACACAGATTGGTAAGGATGCGGTCAGCGGTGAATTATGGGGGCATGTAGGTGTCACTGTTGGAGAAACGATGGCAGGTTTTTTACTTGGCACACTGCTCGGTACACTGCTGGCGGTACTTATTTGGTGGTCGCCGTTTTTGTCGAGGGTGCTTGACCCGTATATGGTCGTGTTTAACAGTATGCCCAAGGTAGCGCTGGGTCCGATTTTTATCGTCATGTTTGGGGCAGGTTTTACCGCAATTCTGATGACGACCCTCTCCATTACGGTTATCATTACGACACTAGTGGTGTACAACAGCTTTCAGGAAGTCGATTCGAATTTGATCAAAGTGGTTCGCACGTTTGGAGGTTCACGCCGTGATACGTTTCAAAAGGTAATTTTGCCTGCATCCTTTCCCGCAATTGTCTCTACGCTAAAAGTGAATGTCGGCATGGCGTGGGTTGGCGTGATTGTTGGTGAATTTTTGGTGGCTAAAAACGGCTTAGGCTATTTGATTATTTATGGTTTTCAGGTATTCAATTTTACGCTGGTCATGTCCAGTTTGTTGATCATTGCTGTCGTAGCTACACTGATGTATCAGGCAGTCGTGTATGTGGAGCACCGCCTGCTTTCGGGTCGCCCACATCGATAATTATTAAATTTCTGAATATTTGTGTAAAACGTGAAAATAAAGTACCATGAAAATGAAATGCTTAATATTTATGAAAATGAAAAACAGATTTCATCTAGAGGGGACAGAATTTTTTCATGGGCTTTCGTACGATTAAAACGGCTATTGCCGCATTAATGGCCGTACTTATTGCGGAGGGAGTGGGCATTCACGGAGCCACCTCGGCAGGGCTTTTAGCAATTTTGGGGGTGGATGTCACACGCAAGAGAAGTCTCCGTACCATTTCGGCGAGATTTTTTGCATCCGTCGTGGGGCTTCTTTTTGCTTGTGTTTTGTTTGTAGTATTTGGATTCCATGATTGGGTACTTGCCTTATATATTTTAACAGCGTTTCCAGTCATTGTACGGGTAGGCTTTAAGGAAGGTATTGTCACGGGTTCAGTCGTGGTTTTTCGAGTATTCAGCGGCGGCGTGATTGATATGCAGGTACTGCTGACCCAACTGGCTCTGCTGGTGATTGGACTGGGTTCTGCGATGGTTGTCAATTTAGCTTATATGCCGCGTTCTGATAATACAATGCAACAAATCCGGCAGGAGGTAGATCGGACATTTTCTGTTATTTTCAGAAATATGGCCAACACGCTGCGTAGTCCGGCATACATATGGGATGGCAAGGAAGTTATTGAAGCGGACAGCGTGATCACCAAAGGGGTCACTGAGGCAGGTCGTTCATTGGAAAATCAAATGCTTCGTCCCCAAGAGGGCTGGAATGTGTATTTTTATATGCGCAAAGAACAGCTGGATTCGATTCAAAACATGATGCAGTTGATCGCACAAATGTATCAGCATATGCCGCAGGCCAAGCTTTTGGCCGAGCTGTTCGACCAGCTTAGCAACGACGTTTTGGCTGGACATTATACGGGGCAGACTGAGAAGCTGTTAGAGCAGGTTCGTGAAGAATTTAAAGCGATGGAGCTTCCTGCCACACGGGAGGAATTCGAGATCCGTTCGGCATTATTGCAGCTTACACATGAGCTTCATCAGTATTTGAAAATCGCTAAAAAGGACAAGGCCCCTACTCCAGTGAAAAATTAGAGTAAAGACCTTGAGAGGCTACTATCCATGATGGACAGTAGCCTCTTCTTGTTCGGTGATGGCAGAAGTCGGATGAGTAAAAGTTCTATTATGCCGAATTCGATCTGTAATCCATAAAACAGCTGTGATCAGGCAAGGGTACAGCATAGCCCACCCAACAAAAGGAAAGACAACTGCCGTGGAGATGAAGGAAATCCAACTAATGGACACTCCCCAACGACTCCCGCGTAGGAGCTTAATCCCCGCTGCACAACCTCCTAGATAGGTCAGAATGAAGGTGGCGTTCGGGAATTGGATCAGGTTGGTGAGTGAAACTGCACCGCTACCGTACAACACCATAATGATCACGAAGCAGACACTAAGAAAAGCAATGCCCCCGATGGGTGTATGGAAACGTTGGGATAACATCCCCATCCAGCGAAAGGCCTGTCCTTGTCGGGATAAAGCATAAGCGACACGTGAAGCGGCACCCACGTAAGCAATAATAGTAGCGGTACAAATAAAGATACCCGTCAACCCAGCAATGATCGCACCCCACGGCCCGATAGCCCGGCTAATCACCCATACGAGCGAAGCATCTGAACCCCCTGCAAGATAACTTTGTGTGCCCACCGTAGCAAGCGCAGTAAGGAAATAAAGCAAACCGACAATGACGGCTGCAATGGTCACACCTCTAACGGCAGACCGCTCGGGATTGGTAAATTCCTCTGACATATGAGACACGGCCTCCCAGCCGATAAAGCACCAGAACAGAATCGCAGCTGCTTGGCCGACAGAAAGCCAGCCATGTGGAACAAACGGCGTAAAGTGAATGGTTTTCATCTGAGGGAGTGCTGCGGCAATAGCGAATATCAGGACGGCAACGATGGCTATAACGACGGCAATCTGAATACGTCCGGCAACCTTCATACCGATCCAGTTGATGATCAGGCCCACCGCCAGCATAGCAGCGGCTAACATAATGCGACTTTCCTCTCCCCAGCCCATAGCTGTGGTCATATAGCCGGCTCCGGTAAGTGCGGCAACAGGTGCCCCAATTGGAACCGACATGAGAAAAAACCACCCGATATAAGCACCGGCACGTGGGGAAAAGGCCAACGTCACAAAATGCGATACCCCTCCCGCATTCGGGAATTTCGCGGATAAAAGCCCCATCGAAAGCGCCATTGGCAGAATGAGCAGGGTCATGAATCCCCATGCCAGCAACGATGCTGGACCCGCCATTTGGGCGGCAAGGCCAGGCACAATCAATACCCCCGAACCCAGCACAGCTCCGATATAGAGCGCAATGGCCTGTGGAAGACCAATAGTGGATTGAAGTTTATTTTCATTCGTCATGCAGAAATGCCTTCTTTCTCTTGTTATTTCCTCCAGCTTATCAGATAATCAATCTATCGGAAAAACGGAATATTACGATTGCTTGCATCGGAAAAATCGATTGAAGGAGCGGATTATGGAATCGCGGCATTTGTTTACCTTTTTAAATGTGGTGGAGGCAGGCAGTTTTACGCGAGCAGCGCGTATACTGGATTATGCACAGTCAAGTATTACTGCTCAAATTCAAACACTGGAGACAGAATTGGGTACGCCGCTGTTTGATCGCATTGGCAAGAAAATCATGCTGACCGATGCCGGACGACGCCTGCTGCCCTATGCGCAGGAAATTTCCAAGATGCACGCTATGGCCAAGGATGCGCTTCGTTCAGAAACAGAATTAGCAGGGACGCTAAAAATAGGAGCGCCAGAGTCTCTGGCTGCTTTTCGTTTGCCGAGTCTGATCCGTGAGTACAGGGAGCGGTACCCGAAGGTTAAAATTGTACTTAAACCCGGCGAATGCTGGGAATTACGTGATTTGATCCGTTCCGGTGAACTGGATTTGGCTTTTTTGCTTCAACCTGAGACGGAGGACAGGGAACTGAATATCACCACGCTTATTCATGAGCCGATGGCACTGGTTGCGCCACTGAAGCATTCGCTAGTTGCCTGTACACAGGTAGAGCCTGCCGACTTGAAGGACGAAACCATTTTGCATACGGAGGCTGGATGTACGTACCGAATCCTTTTTGAGCAGTATTTGAACAAACACGGTATTTTTGCAGACCCTAGTCTGGAATTTTGGAGCATTGAAGCCATCAAGCAATGTGTCATGGCAGGACTGGGTATTGCTCTGCTTCCGCTGGTTACGGTACAAAATGAGCTGCGAGAAGGGAAAATGGCGCGTCTAGCTTGGGATGATAGTGAACAGCAGGTGGCTACTCAGGTTGCTTATCACACGAAAAAGTGGAAATCGCCAGCTCTCAGCGAATTTTTACAGATCGTTGAGCAGCATGTAACACATTGGCGTGCATGAGTTCAAGCCATGGCGGCATATGCTTATACAAATAATATTTTTTCCTTTTCGCCTATTCACTCAACATTCGCCCACAACCTGCATACATATGTATGGAATGATTGATTGTATGGAGGAGGTTCAAGAATGGCATTAAGTCATAAAAATCGTAGAGAGATTATTACCAAAGCGATCTGTGGTAAAGGTCGCAGATTCTCTACCGTAACCCATACCGTAACTCCGCCGAATAATCCGACCAGTATTTTGGGGGCATGGATTATCAACCACCAGTATGAAGCTGTGGCGGCTGGAGACGGCATTGAGGTCATCGGGACGTATGATATCAATATTTGGTACTCATACGATAAAAACTCGCAGACCGATGTGGCTAAGGAAACGGTGTCGTACGTGGAAAATGTGCCGCTCTCGTATCTTGATCCGAAGCACCGGGCGTCTACAGTGGAAGTATCCGCCGAAGCTACACAGGAGCCAAGTTGCGTTGAGGCCAGTGTGTCTTCTGGAGGTGGCAGCGTAATGATCCGGGTCGAGCGGGAATTTGCGGTGGAGCTGGTGGCGGAAACGAAGATTGTTGTAGAAGTATTCCCGTATGGCAGCAGTGACGATTTTGACAAGGACTTTGATTTTGGAGCGGAAGAGGGGGACTATGAGGAGCTCGACCCCGACCTCATTGACGACGAGCTCTGACAGGAGTGACCAAAAAGAGGGCCACTTTACTCTTTGCGCCGGCTGATATTGCGCAGGGGGCAAAGGCCCTCCTTTTTTGTCGTTTTGGATCGTTGAAGTCCGTACGTAGAACGGTAAGGGGGAGTATGATGCGGCAACCGGGACAGGCGCTCAGACGCTTCAGAGAGATGACGGATGATGAAAAAATGCGCAGACTGGTGCGTTCAGGTATATCGGTTCATTGGCTGGATGAGAGTACAGCCGATTTTGCGATCGGTTATGCGGTGCAAATTCATCAATTGCAGGTGCTGGAAATCCGCAGACGTGCCCTCGGAGGTTCTACCAAAGTTAGCACATATGATCTGTCTGAACTAGATCCTCAATCACCGCTCTATGTCCGGATGGAGCGGTTGGCTGTACGTACGTTGTATACACTCGGTTTGGACAGTGGTGAGGTAGTGCTGACGCCGCTGGGAGAGCGCAATTGTCAGGTTCGCCAAGTCTTGGCACAGCCCTGGCTGAACGATAGACGTTTGGCCACGCTATACGAAATTGCTGCTAGTGAAGAGGATGCTCCGGGAGAAGAACTTTCAGCGAAACGGGGGAGCGCGCGATTATTAATCGGAATGGACCCCGAATTTGTGCTGGTACGTATGCCAGAGGGGAGGGTTGTTCCGGCTTCTAGATTTTTGGGTCGACTAGGCGTAGCCGGCTGCGATGCCGTTACCCGCCGAGGGCGAACGCTGTATCCGGTCGCTGAGCTTCGTCCTGCCCCGAGCGAAGATCCGGCTCGTCTGCTGAGGCACCTGCGCCAAGCTTTTGCAACAGCAGCTCGGCACATTGACGACCGCACGCTTATCTGGCAGGCGGGCGGAATGCCGCAGCCAGGTTTTCCCCTGGGCGGACACCTGCATTTCAGCGGTGTTCCGCTAAATGGTGCCCTACTTAGGGCACTAGATAACTATTTGGCGTTGCCTCTGGCGCTGCTGGAAGACAAGCGCTCGGTTCGGCGCAGACCGCATTATGGCAATTTGGGCGATTTTCGCCGTCAGTCGTACGGAGGTTTTGAATATCGTACACTGCCTAGTTTTCTAATCTCGCCACAGCTGGCGAAAGGTGTGATTGGGATGGCGTTTCTGATCGCTTCCCAATATTCACGTTTGCAGCGTAGGCCGCTGGGAGAAGAAGAGGCTCACAGAGCTTTTTATGAAGGAAACCAGGTTGTACTTAGAGAGTATATGGAACCACTTATTTTAGATATGATTTCACTAGAGATTTATTCTCAATATGAAGCTTATATAGCGCCATTGCTAGACAGTCTTCGCAAGGGAAAGCAATGGGATGAAACACGGGATTTGCGCCCGTACTGGAAACTTTCGTAAAATCAAGTTCAACACCCGAGATGGTTTCATGTTATCGACTGTCATTTTTGATATAATGAAAGGTAATTGTAAATTTAAACGGAACAAATTGTGGGGGTTAGGAAACGGTATGTCTAAATATACACCGATGATCGAACAATATTTATCTATAAAAGAGCAGGCTAAAGATGCATTTTTGTTTTTTCGTCTTGGAGATTTTTACGAGATGTTTTTTGATGATGCAATTCTTGCATCCAAGGAGCTGGAAATTACACTGACTGGTCGCGAGGGTGGCGTCGCGGAGAAAATTCCGATGTGCGGAGTGCCCTATCATTCAGCAGAAAATTACATACAACGCCTCATTGAAAAGGGTTATAAGGTGGCCATCTGTGAGCAAATGGAGGAAGCCTCAGCTACCAAGGGAATGGTGCGGCGGGATATCGTCCGTGTGGTGACCCCGGGTACGGTCATGGAGGGCAAGGTGCTGGGTGATAAATCCAACAACTACATGGTATGTGTCACAGAGACGGACGGGATGCTGGCGCTGGCGGCATGCGACTTGTCGACAGGTGAACTTTATGTGACTTCCGTACCTGATTCGAAAGAATGGCTATTAGATGAAATTAACATTTATGAGCCATCCGAAATGTTGGGAGATGGTCATTTGCTCGATTTCGTGACCTCTCGTATGTCCCCTGTTGGACGGCGTGTTGTGTATACGGCCTGGGACAAATCCAAGGATGATCTGGTACGGGATCAATTCGGTGAAGCCACATGGGCAAGGCTTACGGAGGAACGCAGACGTTGCGTATCGCGCCTGATTGCCTACTTAAATGAAACACAAAAAAGATCGTTAGGTCAACTGACCCAAATCTCGGTCTATGAGCCCAATCATTTTATGATTCTGGATCCATTTACCCGCCGGAATCTGGAACTGGTGGAGACGGTGCGTGAACGCTCCAAGAAGGGATCGCTGTTGTGGCTGTTGGATCGGACAGAGACATCCATGGGCGCACGTTTGTTGCGTCGTTGGATCGACAAACCGCTGTTGAGCAGCAATTTAATTGAGGAACGATTAGAAGCGGTAGACAAGCTATACCACCAGTTTATTTTCCGCGAGGATGTACGTGCTCAGCTTAAAGAGATTTACGACCTGGAGCGTTTGGTAGGACGGATCGCTTTTGGTAGTGCTAATGCACGAGATTTGATCGCCCTCAAGCTGTCTTTGGCCCAAATTCCGTCGTTACGTGAGCTGTGCGCTGAATCTCCGTCGAATACACTGAGACGGATTGCACAAACACTGGACAGCTGTACAGACCTGTGTACGCTGATTGAGGAAGCAGTGGCCGATGAACCCCCGATTTCCGTAAGAGATGGAGGGCTTATAAAGGAAGGCTACCATCAGCATCTGGACGAACTGCGTGAGGCAAGTGTGAACGGTAAGCGTTGGATTGCTGAGCTGGAGGCCAAGGAACGTGTAGCAACCGGCATTCGGTCGCTCAAAATCGGATATAACAAAGTGTTTGGTTATTACATCGAGGTGACCAAATCTAATTTGGCTTCATTACCGGAAGGCCGATATGAACGCAAGCAGACGTTGGCGAATGCAGAACGGTATATCACACCGGAATTGAAGGAAAAGGAATCACTGATTCTGGAAGCTGAGGATAAAATGGTGGATCTGGAGTACACGCTTTTCTCCGAGCTTCGCAATAAACTGAACGCTGAAATTCCTCGCCTGCAAAAGCTGGCAGAGCAAGTTGCTGAAATTGACGTGTATCAGTCGCTGGCAACGGTTAGCGCGGAACGTGGATTCGTGAAACCTGAGCTGACAGCAGGATATGATTTTGTTGTGGAACAGGGACGGCACCCTGTTGTGGAGGCCGTAATGAAAGATGGCAGCTTTATCGCCAACAACACTGTATTGGAAGAAGCCGATGCGCATATTCTACTCATCACTGGTCCGAATATGGCTGGGAAAAGCACGTATATGCGTCAGGTTGCACTCATTGCGATTATGGCTCAAATTGGCTGCTTTGTCCCGGCTACACGTGCTAAAGTACCGATGCTGGATCGCATTTTCACACGGATCGGCGCTGCGGATGATCTCATCGGCGGGCAGAGTACGTTTATGGTGGAAATGGCAGATATTCAAGTCATGACGGACAAGGCAACTCCACGAAGCTTGATTATAATTGATGAACTGGGGCGAGGAACGTCCACCAGCGAAGGAATGGCAATTGCACAAGCGGTCATCGAATTTGTGCATGATACGATTGGTTGTAAGGCGCTGGTATCTACGCATTTCCATGAGCTGGCCCATTTGGAGCAAGGTCTGTCTTCGCTGCGAAATTACTCCATGGCTGTGCAGGAAAGCGGCGATAAGGTGAATTTCCTACGCAAGCTCATACCAGGCGCGGCTAGTAGTAGCTATGGTATTTATTGTGCCCGGCTTGCAGGTTTGCCTAATAACATTATTGAGCGAGCGAATGGTCTGCTGTATGGTTTTGAACAGGCGGCAGCTCAAGTAACGGCGGGCACCGAGGCAGTAGGAGGAGCGAAGGAAGGGACTGATCTTCGTACAGCGTCAGGGACAGAAGAGATTTCTCCAATGTCCGCAAAATATGCAGGCCAGACATTGCGAGCAAACGGAGAAACGGCGCCACAAGTCCAGTCTGGATCACAGCAAGCCACCCTGGTAAAAGAAGATACTCTACAGATTGTGGAAGATTCAAGCACGTCACAGCAAGCAGCTTCTGACGTGGTACAGCTGTCCATTTTCGGAGAGCAGGACCTTGCCCCTTCCAAGCCACGAACAGAGACAGAAGAAGCTAATCCGGTCGTGCGCCAAATTTTGCGGAAGGTGAAGAATGCTGATGTCATGAACATGACACCCTTACAGGCGATGCAACTGTTAAATGAATTAAAAAACAAGGCCAATGGTCTGTAATTAAAAAATACTAGACACTATTAATTTGCTTATTTTTCATCTTCATCACACTTTGAAGTCAGGAGGAGGTTAAAGGGATGTCTAAAATTCGAGTGCTAGATGAGCATATTGCGAACCAGATTGCTGCCGGTGAGGTCGTGGAACGTCCAGCCTCCGTCGTGAAGGAGCTGGTGGAAAATGCGATTGATGCGGGCGGTACACGAGTGGACGTATGGGTAGAAGAGGGCGGCCTGCAAAGTATTCGGGTGACGGATAATGGCAGTGGGATAGAGCCTGAAGACGTGGAAACGGCATTTTATCGGCACGCGACAAGCAAAATCGGACATGGCCGCGACCTATTCCAGATCACAAGTCTCGGCTTCCGGGGAGAGGCATTACCAAGTATAGCGGCTGTATCAAAAGTAGAACTGCTTACAGCAGCAGGAGATGACGGCCGTGCCCGTAAATTGGTGATTGAGGGCGGTAAACTGGTACTTCACGAAGATGCTGCGGGTAGGCAGGGAACGGATTTTACTGTACGTGATCTGTTTTATAATACACCTGCACGGCTAAAATATATGAAAACAATTCAGACAGAATTGGGACACATTTCGGATGTATTGTACCGAATGGCGCTTTCGCACCCGGAAGTGGCCTTCACATTGCGGCATAATGGTAATACATTGTTGCAAACGCTGGGCAATGGTGATTTGCTCCAAGTGATTGCTGCTATTTACGGAACTTCTGCAGCAAAATCAATGTTGATGGTGGAAGGAGAAAGCCTTGATTACCGAATAAGCGGCTATGTCAGTCGCCCAGAGTGGACACGATCGAATCGAAATGCAATTTCGACAGTGGTGAATGGACGATTTGTGCGAAGCTATGGGCTCAATCAGGCACTGCTCAAGGCGTATCATACTTTGTTGCCGATCAATCGTTATCCGCTGGCTGTGATCCAACTGGACATGCATCCTTCTTTGGTGGATGTTAACGTCCATCCAGCCAAGCTGGAGGTGAGGTTCAGTAAAGAAGCTGAACTGTTTCAACTGGTTGAAGATTCGGTAAAAGCTGTTTTAGGGCAGCAAGTGCTGATTCCAAAGGCAGTTAAACGTGAAATTGGTGGCAAGGATAGCGGATCGTTTGTACAGGAGCAGTTTCACTTCTCGAAAGGAAATGGTGCGGAACTAGATGCTTCTTCAGATAATGATCATAGTAGAACGTTACCTCTTTCTATGGCTTCGCCGCAGGTCCGGGAATCTTTTCAATCCAATCAAACAAGCAGAAATGAAAGTAAAGAAGTGAGTAAGAAGATTAGCCAGGAGCGTGAGCAACTTCCGAATAGGGAGAGCCATTCAGTCATTGGAGAGGCCAACACACTCGCTCATCAAAGTATCAGTGATGATGAACTAGATGCAGATTTTGTGGAAGAAAAGAACGGGAATGATGCTAGAGAAGGCGTGTCGCTGCCTGATGGAACGACTATACAGACGTCGGCAGGAGATCATGCAGAAACTGACGCTTCTTCCTTGTACAGCGAAGGGATACAGGAAACGGCTGCTTCTGCTGCTTACCGTTCTTCTGTTTCACCAATTACAGACAACACTACTAAATTCACGGATCAGAAACCGCACCAGGAACGTTTGAATACAGAGCAATTGGCTGCGTTGTCGGGGGCAACCCCTGAGGTGCCTACTTTTCCTGAGCTGAATTTAATCGGTCAGCACCATGGAACCTATCTGATTGCGCAGAACGACCAAGGATTGTATTTAATTGATCAGCATGCCGCCCATGAACGGGTCAATTACGAATTTTATTACGAAAAATTTGGCAATCCTGAATCAGTATCACAGGAGTTGTTATTGCCAATTACATTGGAATTTACGCCTTCCGAGACGGAAAAATTGAAAACAAGGTTGCACTGGTTTGAACAGGCTGGGGTGTATTTGGAGCATTTTGGCGGGCAAACCTTCCGTGTCAGCTCCTATCCATACTGGCTCCCCAAAGGTGAAGAAGCGGATGTCATTGAGGAAATGGCCGGATGGGTGCTGGAGGAAAAAGCCATTGATCTAGCTAAACTGCGGGAAGCAGCCTCAATTATGTGTTCCTGCCGGGCTTCGATTAAAGCAAATCAGAAGCTTACTGACCGGCAGGCTATCGTGCTGCTAGAGCGTTTGGCAGCCTGCAAACAACCCTATACCTGCCCCCATGGGCGCCCCATCGTTGTTTCCTTTTCCACATATGATTTGGAGAAGCTGTTTAAAAGAGTAATGTAAGGAGTATAAATATGTTGCAGGATTGGGAAAACCGTGAAGAAGAAAAGCAAAAGATGCTTCGTGAGAAGCAAGCTGAATTGCTGGTCACGACAGGAGATTCTCCCTCGGACGAGGTTGTGGAGCGCGCGAAGCTCCTTGCAGCCGAGCTTGGGGTGCTGTATGCTCCCCGTCGTGGTATATCAGTAGCTAAGCTAATTGCTGCTCACAGAGTCCGTCAGGCTCTGGTGCTGGTGCAGAGCGGAGTGAGACTGATTGGTCTGGAACAACCACCAATGGTTTTTCATCCAAGCATGGGATTCATTCGAGCCAAAAGGGTATTAAAGGGCGAGGCTGACCCAATGTTGACGGCTGCTCGACTTGCCCCGGGTGATACCGTGCTGGATTGCACGGCAGGGCTTGGTACGGATTCTCTTCTATTTTCCATTGGAACGGGAAGTTCTGGACAAGTCACAGCTGTGGAGAGTTCCTTCCCTGTCTATGCATTAATCAAGGACGGGATGAGACATTACCGTTCCGGTAACGCTGCAGTAGATAGAGCCTTTTCCGACATTGACGTTCGTTTTGGTCATCATCTGGACTATTTGCGTAGCTTGCCGAACCGCAGTGTAGATATTATTTATTTTGACCCGATGTTCCGTGATCCGTTGCTTGATTCCAGTGCAATCGGTCCATTAAGAGGATTGGCCAATCCAGATGCATTGAATGAAGAAAGTATTGCTCATGCGAAAAGGGTTGCAAGAAAAACAATTGTATTGAAAGAAAAAAGGGGTAGCGGAGAGTTTGCCCGCCTCGGCTTCCGTGTAAAGCAACGGGGCACAACGAAAACAGTGTACGGAGTGATTGATATTGACAGTGGCATCTAAGCCTAAACTACTTGTTCTTGTTGGCCCGACTGCGGTTGGCAAGACGAAACTAAGCATCGAAACGGCTCGACAATTTGACGCGGAAATTATTTCCGGGGATTCCATGCAGGTATACCGTCATATGGACATTGGAACTGCCAAAATTTCCGAACAGGAAATGAAAGGAATCAAGCACCATTTAATCGATATTCATGAGCCTGAATACCCATATTCAGTAGCCCAATTTCAGGAAGACTGTCGTCGTCTCATACCTGACATTCAATCTAGAGGAAAGCTACCTTTTATCGTAGGCGGAACGGGTTTATATGTAGAATCGGTTTGCTATGAATACCAGTTTTCTGAGGTAGGGGCTGATGAAGCTTTTCGTCAGGAGCAGCTTGACTATGCCGACCAGTTCGGAGCCGACGCGCTTCATGCGCGACTACAGGCAGTTGATCCCGAAAGTGCACTTCGTCTGCACCCAAATGATCGTCGTCGAGTCGTGAGAGCACTGGAAATTTACCATGTTAGCGGAACAACTCTTAGCTCTCAACTTGCCAGTCAAAAAAAGGAATCTCCCTACCAACTCTGCATCGTAGGTTTGACAATGGATAGGCAAATGCTATATAAACGTATTGAAGACCGAATTGACGGGATGCTCGATCAAGGGCTTGTTGCTGAGGTAACCTCCTTAATGGAACGGGGAGTGCGAAGCGATGCCATCTCCATGCAAGGTCTAGGCTATAAAGAGATATCCTCCTACCTGCGGGGAGAGGTGTCTTTGGAGGAGGCGGTGACTTGGCTAAAACGGGATACGCGTCATTTTGCGAAGCGGCAGCTCTCGTGGTTTCGCCATATGAAGGATATCCAGTGGGTAGATGTCACTGATTTCGAAAATTTTTCTGCTCATGCAGCCCGAATACACGAAATTATAGCAGGAAAGTTCCGGACAGACCTTGAATATACTTCAAAACAATCCAAATGATTATTGGGGGTACGGCTAAAATGAACAAGTCTATTAATATCCAAGATACGTTTCTGAACCAATTGCGCAAGGATTCTATACCTGTGACGGTATACCTCATCAATGGATTTCAGGTGCGAGGAACGATTAAAGCGTTTGACAATTTTACAATCGTTATTGATTCGGATGGGAAGCAACAGCTGATCTACAAGCATGCCATCTCCACCTTCACACCGCAACGCAACGTATCGCTTGTACAACAAGATAACGCTGGCGATAACTGATTACGGCTTGACGGTCGCCTGGATAATGAAACTTTTCAGGCGTCCGTCTCGTCTAACTGTATAGGAATGTGACCGGGAGCAACCTGATCAGGGTTGTTCTTTTCATTCCGTTTACTTTTATGCTGCCGACAGCTAGCTTTAAGCCTATGCTCGGTGACATTATGATTATTCGCGAAAGGGAGTCAGGGGAATGCCAAACGATTCATTGTCCAGATCCGGCAATCGCAATAGAAACACATCTAAAGAGAAGCCGAAGGGCAAGAAAAAGAAAATAACAGGTAAGCGAGTTGGGTGGACGCTGTTTATTACAGCAGCATTAGCCATATTTTGCGCACTTGGTGGTTATTTATTTGTCATGGTTAATGGCGAAAAAATCTACAAAGCCAACAAGGACAAAATTACTGTGAACGAGACATCAAAGGTTTATGACCGCAACGGTGTGCTCATGGGTGAGCTGTCTGTGCAAAAAAGTGATCCAGTGAAAAGTGAAGAAATTCCACCGTTGCTTAAAAAAGCTTTTATCGCAACCGAGGATAAGCGTTTTATGGAGCATCAAGGAGTTGATATTTGGTCGATCGGTCGGGCGGCCGTGAAGGATATCGTTGCTCGTTCTGCAGTGGAGGGCGGCAGTACGCTGACTCAGCAGTTGGCCAAAAACTTGTTTTTGACACGTGACAAAACCTTTTTCCGTAAAGCAACAGAGGTATCCATCGCAATGGCGCTGGAGCGAAATTTGACTAAAGATGAAATTATTACGCTATATCTGAATCGGATATGGTTTGGACGCTCATATTCTGGGATTAAGGCAGCTTCGGAAGGCTATTTCGGCGTGTCAAACTTAAACGAATTAAAGTTGTGGCAAGTCGCTACACTGGCGGCTATTCCGAAAGGGCCATCCAAGTATAACCCGATCAGTAACCCGGAAAACTCAAAGGCCCGGCGTGCTGTGGTTCTCCAGCTGATGTTTGAGCAGGGAATGATTGGCAAGCAGGAAATGGAAGAAGCCAAAGCTATAAATTACGATTACAAACAACCGGAAAAAGTGCAAAAGTATCAAAATTTTATGGAATATGTCATGGATGAGGCAGAGGATGCCTTGCCAGGAGTCAGCGGCAATGATCTGATTATTGGCGGTTATAAAATTCATACGACAATGGATGCTCAGGCTCAAAATGCATTGGATCAGGCGATGGCGGATGATGATATGTTTGAAAAAAGTCCAGACGATCAGCCTGTCCAAGCTTCAATGGTTATTATCAATAACCAGACTGGCGGAATTGCCGCAATGGCTCCTGGACGGGATTACAAAAAGGGAACCTTCAATCGTGCGACACAGAGCCGCAGACAGCCAGGGTCGGCCTTTAAGCCGATTGTAGCTTATGCGCCAGCACTTGAGTCTGGTAAATTTACGATAGATACTCCATTGAGTAACGAACGGCAAAGTTTTAACGGATACAGCCCTAAAAACTTGCATGGTTACTCTTCGACCATCAGCATGATAGATGCCATTACGAAGTCTGAAAATATACCACCTGTATGGTTGTTGAACCAAATCGGTGTGGAAAAAGGGGTTCAATTCGCCGAGAGCGTTGGTATACCGATGGACAAAAATGATCACTCTCTTGCTATCGCATTGGGGGGACTAAGCAAAGGAACAAATACCCTTGAAATGGCGCAGGCTTATAGCGCTTTTGCCAATAAAGGACAATTCCAAAAAGCTTACTCTATTAAGCAAATTAACAATAGTGATGATCAAGTGGTGTATACTCATAATGAGGAATCCAAATCAGTCATGAGTGAGAAAACGGCTTATGAAATGACAAAAATGATGCAAAATGTGGTTAATAGCGGTACAGGTCGCAAAGCACGTATCGACTGGCCTGTAGCTGGTAAAACGGGTACGACCCAAAGTGGAATCAGCGGCAACAGTGGTAACCGGGACATTTGGTTTGTCGGTTATACGCCGGAATATACCGGAGCGGTATGGATGGGGTATGACAAACCGGACAGCAAGCATATGTTGAGAAACTACAGCGGCCAGTCGGCAGCCTTCTTCGGAAGGGTTATGGGTGAAGCACTCAAGGGACACCCAGTGACGCAATTTAGCGAGCCGAAGGGATATGAACCACCGATTGAGGAGAAGCCAGAAGAGCCGGTTCAGGCCACCGCTCCAAGCGGACTGAGCGGGTCGTATAGTCAGGATACCCAAATTGTATCGTTGTCTTGGAATGCGGCTGAGGGAGATAATGTGCAATACCGTGTTTATCGTAAAGAATCTTCTGAAGGAAGCTTCCGGACGATTATGGAGGCGATGAGAGGCACGAGTGGTGAAGATACGTCGCCCGTAGCTGGAAAGACGTATCAATACTATGTCGTAGCTTATGGAGCAGATGGTAAAGAATCCGCAGCTTCCAATACGATTAGCGTAGAAATTCCAGCAGAAACTACTCCGATAGATCCGCAACCAGGAAACGATCCGAATCAGGATGGAACCGTACCGGATAATGGCGAGAATATAGATGGTCAGAATGGCACGGACCAGGGGAATACAGTTCCTGGAGGAACCGATAATGGTACTGGTTCTGACCAACTTCCAACGTCTCCTGGAGTTAACAATGGAAATGGTGCTGAAGGTACAGGTAACAGTAACGATAATCTAGGTAACGGAAACGATACAAATCAGGGAAATGGTCAGACGACTACACCGGATTCAGGTGTCACTAATGAAGATACTATGACCAATTCAGAAAATACAGATTCATCTACTACAGGGGCTATAACGGATGGAAGTCAGGAAGGGAAAGCCAACGGCCATTCGAACTCCAATCGTGGACGTCACAACCGGGATTAGCAAAGAGGTTTTTGGTAAGTTGAATTGGCTTCAAAATCAAAGGTATTTTCGGACTGTTTTGACAGTCTGAAAATACCTTTTTTGCTGTAATACAGGGGTTATTTTTGAGTGTATAGTTTAAATATGGTAAGCTGGTTTTACCAATGTTGGAGAGGAACATCATTTATGAAGCGCAAATTCGGAGACCGGGCCAACTGGCGAAGAATCACCAATCGCAAGTTTGCTTGCCGGTATGTAGAAAGTGATGCGTTTACAGGATATGTGACCCTGTATACTATTTTGAGTCTCAAGGAGCCATTATGGAAAAGTTATGGTGGTCATACGTTTTGCATAGCCGATAAAGGTTATTCCTGGTTGCAATATTATCCCAAAGGTAAGCATTATGTAGTGACTGCTATGTTTGACAATCGAGAACAAATCGTCGAATGGTACATTGATACCTGCCGAAATCAAGGAGTAACCGATCAAGGAGTTCCTTGGTTTGATGATTTGTATTTGGATGTTGTTGTGCTTAAAAACGGTGAAATCTTTCTGGTGGATGAGGATGAACTGGAGGAGGCGCTACAACGGGGGCATATTTCTACGCAAGAAGCAGAATTGGCTAACCGAACAGCGGCTGACCTGCTACATCAGATCGATGCTCACATGTTCCCCTATTTTAAAATGTCGCTGAAACACCGGGCCGAATGGTTTCATAACGGTGATTTCAAGAGAGAACGGTGAAATTTTTGCAGTGGATGAAAAGCACTGGGCCCCAACGCCATGAGCCAAAAAGCGGGCAAAGTCGTAATGGGGAAATATTTATGGTATCGAAGCGTCTCATACTTGGTTTGATGATTTTCATTTTGATCGGATTGGTATGGGCAGGTATCCGAGTATGGAATATGAATACAGCTGCCTCTACCACTCCGCTTCAGCATGCACAAATTGGTATCGTACTAGGTGCCTCTATGTGGGGAGCTGAGCCCAGTCCTGGTTTAAAAGAAAGATTAGAAGAAGCCTTGCGGTTATATCGTAACGGGATGGTGCAGCGACTAATTGTAAGTGGAGGACTGGATCAACCTGATTTTCCGTATACGGAGGCCGAGGGGATGCAACGCTACTTGGTAGATAGAGGAGTCCCTGTACAGCATATTGTGTTAGAAAACCAGGCAACCAGTACTTACGAAAATTTGCTCTACAGCCAGCGTATCATGGAGGAATATGGCTGGCACTCCACGGTAATCATCACACATAGCTATCACGGTCCTCGCGCGTTGGAAATTGCTCAATTTTTGAATTTTGATCATCCCCAGTTGGCTCTGACCGAATCCAAAGTGCTGAATATGCCATTTCATCAATCAAGAGAAGTATTGGCTTACGCTAAATGGACGCTACAACGGTGGTTGATCAGTGCACAAACTTGGATTGGCTGAATTGAGAGAAGGCTTTGTACACGTTCTCGTTGCTTTTATGCTAATAAGGACATGCTGGACCGAATACATTAATAGGGTAAGCTGTGCCTGAAGAAATGTTGAGGTGATGGATGCATGAACGGACGGGGAATCGCCGCGGGCAAGCGGTCGGAGGAGAGACCTTCTAGACAAATCAATGTCGTGCTGCGTAGCCCGGAGCCGATCGCTTCGGTGACTGTGGACGAGACGGAAGCAGTGGCTTCGACCAAGTCGCAGGCGCTACCGCAGTATCTCAGTCTTTATCAGGAAATTCAGAAAGAACTCGATCATCTCGTCGGCTTGGATAACATCAAAGAGCTGGTATTTGAGGTATATGCCTTTTTACAAATCGCCCACATGCGAACTGATGCGGGTCTGTTAAGCAACGCACACGTATATCACATGATCTTCAAAGGAAATCCAGGTACGGGGAAAACGACAGTGGCCCGCATTATCGCTAAAATGCTGCAAAAAATGGGCGTACTGAGCAAGGGCCATCTAATTGAGGTGGAAAGGGCTGATCTGGTAGGTGAGTATATCGGCCACACCGCACAAAAAACGCGGGACCTGGTAAAAAAATCTCTGGGCGGCGTGTTGTTCATTGATGAGGCTTACAGTTTAGCACGCGGAGGGGAAAAGGATTTCGGAAAAGAAGCGATTGATACCTTGGTGAAGGCCATGGAAGACCAAAAAAATCAATTTATTTTGATCCTCGCAGGGTATTCGGGAGAGATGGACTTTTTTTTACGGACCAATCCTGGTCTTCCTTCTCGTTTTCCAATCCAGCTAGATTTTCCTGACTATACTGTGGATCAGCTCATTCAAATTTCGGAGATGATGGCTAAGGAACGGGATTATATTCTCATGCCTCAGTCTATACTCAAAATGAAGGAACATTTACTAAATGAGCGAAATGACAGTCTCCATGCATTTAGTAATGCACGTTATGTTCGTAATGTGATTGAAAAAGCGATTCGGCACCAAGCTGTCAGGCTGCTTAATCAGTACAGGAGTGGGCAACCCGGCAAGCAGGAATTGATGACGTTGCGACCAGAGGATTTGAAAATGGACAAAAGATAGGCGATAATAGGAATCTGAATCATATCGAATTGTATGACATCGAACGAGGGCCGGCCTGACATCAGGTCGGTTTCTGTTCGAGAGTTGACATGAAAATAAAGGAGCAAACAATATGGCGAACTCCACTCATGATACACAAACAGAAATGCAGGATAAGGCGGTGCTGGTCAGTCTAATTACGGATGAAGTCAAACGATCTGGCATCAATACGGAATATTCATTGGAAGAACTGGTGAAGCTGGCTGAAACAGCGGGAGTTGAAGTGCTGAGCGTCCTCACACAGAATAGGGAATCCAAGGACTCCAAATGGTTTATTGGCAAAGGAAAAGTAGATGAATTGCGTGCCGTTGCTGAAGAATTGGGAGCGAATACAGCTATTTTTGATCAGGAGCTCTCGGGCGCTCAAGTACGAAATCTTGAAGAGAGCCTGGATCTCAAAATCATTGACCGGACACAGTTAATTCTGGACATTTTTGCTCAACGTGCAAAAACACGGGAAGGTATTATCCAGGTTGAACTGGCGCAGTTGTCATACTTACTCCCCCGACTGTCTGGACACGGTAAAAATCTTTCGCGGCTCGGTGGCGGAATCGGAACACGTGGTCCTGGTGAAAGCAAGCTAGAGACGGACCGTCGTCACATTCGTGACCGAATCAGTGATCTGAAACGCCAACTTGAGGAAGTGACGCGTCATCGGTATTTACACAGGGAGCGTAGACAAAAGGCCGGCATCGTCCAGGTGGCACTCGTTGGCTATACAAATGCCGGCAAATCAACACTGTTGAAGCAACTGACAGCTGCCGATGTATATATTGAGAACCAACTATTTGCGACGCTTGATCCTACCTCTAGAACAATGGAACTGCCGAGTGGCAAAGAAGTTATTCTCACAGATACAGTAGGATTTATTCAAAATCTGCCTCATGATTTGGTTGCCTCTTTCCGGGCCACTTTGGAGGAGGCCAATGAGGCTCATCTCATTTTACATGTCGTGGACGCCTCCTCAGACATGCGTGACGAACAAATGAAAGTTGTAGAGTCAATCCTGCAACAGCTTGGGGCTGCGGACAAGCCTCAGATCGTATTGTTTAACAAAAAAGATGCTTGCACCCCTGAGCAATTGGAAATGCTCCCTTCTGGGGAAGGCTATTTGAAAATCAGTGCTTTTGATGAAGCAGATTTGCTACGCATTCGCGAACTGGTTCAGGAGCATCTGAGCGGTGACACACTGAGATTTCGTATTCCTGCGGAACGTGGGGATTTAACATCGGTGCTTTATCGAATTGGAGATGTACTGCTGACAGAGTATGATGGCAATGATGTCATTTATGAGGTAGAAATTCAAAGAGGAGAATACGAAAAGTATGGTCATGCGCTTAGTGAGTTCACAGAAAGTTAACATCTAATGATGTTTTTGGGTCCATAAGATGATAATGCTCATCGTTCGAATTGAATAATAATATAACATGATTAGCCTAAGGCTGCGGAAGAGAGAGGGTCAAGAAGGTAAATGGTAGTTTTTAGTCCGGAAATCCAGCAAATTCAGGAAACAGTAGAACATAAAATACAAGAACGTATACAGCACATAGATCATATTGTGGATGCAAATCAGTGGAAGGTCATTCAGGCCTTCCAGCGCAAGCAAGTGAGCGATTTTCATTTTGCAGGTTCAACGGGATATGCATACAATGACCGGGGGCGTGAAGTGCTGGAAGAAGTCTATGCAGATGTGTTCGGTGCGGAGGCAGCGTTGGTGCGTCCGCATTTTGCCTCGGGAACGCATACCATCGCTACGGCTTTATTTGGTGTGCTGCGTCCAGGGGATGAGTTGTTATACATTACAGGGCGACCTTATGATACCTTACACAAAGTGATTGGTAAGCCCGGCGATGGAACAGGATCATTGCAGGACTTTGGTGTTACTTATGGAGAGACAGCGCTGACAGCAGAAGGTAAGGTGGACTGGAAAGCGGTGGAGTCCGCAATCCATGCCAATACCAAAGTGATCGGTATCCAGCGTTCACGCGGCTATGATTGGAGAGCATCCTTTAGTGTGGCAGATATTGAAGAAATGACGGCCCGAGTGAAGAAGATAAAGCCTGATGTTATTGTCTTTGTGGACAATTGCTATGGGGAATTTACTGAGAAACTGGAACCTACTCAAGTTGGTGTCGATCTGATGGCAGGTTCGTTGATTAAAAATCCCGGTGGTGGCATTGCAGAAACGGGTGGATATATCTGCGGCAAACATCAATACGTGGAGCTGGCATCCTACCGATTAACAGCACCTGGTATTGGTGGAGAAGTAGGAGCGATGCTAGGTACTACACGTGGCATATACCAGGGACTATTCCTTGCTCCTACATTGGTAGGGCAAGCGGTTAAAGGAAGCATATTCGCAGCTGCAGTCTTTGAAGAAATGGGGTTTGAGACCAAGCCTGCCTGGCATGAAGAGCGTACGGATTTGATTCAGGCGATTTCTTTTAGCGGACCAGAACATCTAATTGCCTTTGTACAGGGCATTCAGCGCGCAGCCGCCGTGGATAGCCACGTGGTGCCAGAACCGTGGGATATGCCGGGTTATGAGCATCCGGTTATTATGGCAGCAGGTACGTTTATACAAGGTGGAAGTTTGGAGTTATCCGCAGATGCTCCGATTCGGGAGCCTTATATTGGTTACATGCAAGGGGGCTTAACCTACTCTCATGTCAAATATGGAGTACTTATGGCTCTGCAAACGATGAAAGAACGTAAATTATTGTGAGTTTTTCTAACATATCATTGACACTTTGCATCAGCTAAATGTACAATAAGGTGAATAATAGATCACTGGAAGGTTGATGACAAATGGGCGACGAAATTCGCAGAAATATGGCCTTATTTCCAATAGGTATTGTCATGAAGCTAACGGACTTGTCAGCACGTCAGATTCGTTATTATGAGCAGCATAATTTGATAGTTCCTGCCCGTACATCAGGTAACCAACGTCTTTTTTCATTTAATGACGTAGAGCGTCTGCTTGAGATTAAGGCGTTGATTGAGAAGGGTGTTAACATTGCAGGAATTAAACAAGTCATGAATCCGGTTACCAAGGAATCGGAGGAAGCCACAGTTATTACTGCAGATACAGAAGTCAAACGCCGTGAAATGTCCGATACTCAGCTTCATCGCTTGTTGAAACAACAACTTGTTGCAGGCAAAAGACCAGGACAGGTATCTTTGATCCAAGGCGAATTATCACGGTTTTTCAACAAAAGATAATGCTGTGACTTACCTTTTGGCATATGGTTATTTTACTTAAAAAATGATCTCATCATTTAAGTCATTTATGATACAGCCGATTTGCATATAGTCGTTACAGAAAGGGAGAGGTTAGTGTGAGTTATACCAGAGAAGATATCATTAGAATTGCGAAAGAAGAAAATGTTCGTTTTATTCGTTTGCAGTTCACAGATTTGCTGGGCACCATTAAGAACGTTGAAATTCCTGTTAGCCAGCTGGAAAAAGCATTGGATAACAAAATGATGTTCGACGGTTCTTCCATAGAAGGCTATGTACGTATCGAAGAATCTGACATGTACTTATATCCAGATTTGGACACTTGGGTTGTATTCCCTTGGGTAACCTCAGATCGTGTAGCTCGTTTGATCTGCGATATTTACAAGCCAGACGGCTCTCCATTTGCAGGTGACCCGCGGGGGATATTGAAACGTGTGCTTAAGGAAGCCGAAGAAATGGGATACACTTCGATGAATGTCGGACCAGAGCCTGAATTCTTCTTGTTCAAAACCGATGAAAAAGGCGATCCTACGACAGAACTGAATGACCAAGGGGGATATTTTGACCTGGCTCCGATGGATCTGGGTGAGAACTGTCGTCGTGAAATTGTTCTTAAGCTTGAAGAGATGGGCTTCGAAATTGAAGCATCTCACCATGAAGTTGCACCTGGTCAGCATGAGATTGACTTTAAATACGCAGATGCAGTTAAGGCTGCCGATCAGATTCAAACGTTCAAGCTCGTTGTAAAAACGATTGCTCGTCAGCATGGTTTGCATGCCACCTTTATGCCAAAACCTTTGTTCGGCGTGAATGGTTCCGGTATGCACTGCAACCAATCGTTGTTTAAGGACAATGAGAATGTATTTTATGATGAGACGGATGAACTCGGATTAAGCCAGACAGCTCGCCATTATATGGCAGGCATTCTTAAACATGCACGTGCAATGGCAGCGATCACGAATCCAACAGTAAATTCCTACAAACGTCTCGTACCAGGTTATGAAGCGCCTTGTTATGTTGCTTGGTCTGCAAGCAATCGGAGTCCGATGATTCGGATCCCTGCATCCCGTGGCCTGAGTACTCGCGTCGAAGTTCGGAACCCTGACCCGGCAGCGAATCCTTATCTAGCCCTGGCCGTAATGCTGAGAGCAGGTTTGGATGGTATCAAACGTCAGATGGCTCTGCCAGCACCAATCGATCGCAACATCTACGTGATGTCCGAGGAAGAGCGAATTGAAGAAGGCATTCCAAGTCTGCCTGCAGACCTGAAAGAAGCTTTGTCTGAGCTTATTCGGAGCGAGGTTATCTCTGACGCACTGGGTGATCATGCTCTGGCTTACTTCTATGAGCTTAAGGAAATTGAATGGGATATGTATCGCACCCAAGTACACCAATGGGAACGTGATCAATATCTGACGCTTTACTAAAATTAGAAATCCCTTGGCGCTCTAAGCGTTGAGGGATTTTTTGTTTGAGGATAATGCATCATTTTCTTGGACTATGGTAGAACTCCCCACAATTTCCCCACAAAAAATTAGTGAATTAAGAAACTTCTTCAGTTCTGGGTAGAGACCTATAGGGATTGCTACGGAAAGTACTTTTGGTTTCACGAAGTAGACTGGGGAATACAAACGCCAGCAGGGCGCGAAGAAGTGTCTAGAAACCAAAAAAGAAAAGTATGAAATCTATGAAGCCAGTTATGGAACTGCTACTACATTCGCTGGTCGAGCTTTGAAGTTTAAGGAAGTGCGATTACAGTAAGATAACCAAGAGTCCACATGCTAAGAAAAAGAACCCAAAGAGAATAGATACAGAGCCCCTAAATTTCATGTCATCAATGTAAGCGTCGCTTGGTTCTGAGTCCCCTTTAATCTTCCAGGCTTCGTTTGCGCGCCATCCCCAAGTGGGATTTCGTTTGCTTAAAATACCAAGCGAGAAAAAAATAATAGAAATAAGAATAAGCATGATTCCCATTTGATCACCCCTCCCTTAAGTAAATTATACCAAAAATGAACGATAGATAGAAATGATTGTTCCTAAGAGCAAATGAAACAAAAATAAGAGGGCTTTGCCCTCCTTGTTACGGTGTATTTTAATCTGAGTAGGCAACAGCATTAAAACTTTCTATTCCTATTCGGGTAGCATCTGCTGTGCAAAATATATATAAGGTATATACCAATTCATTTGATGATGGTAGAGGGATATTGTAATCGGAAGCATTGATGGTGACGACTTGTACAGCGTTTGGGTTTGTTTCAGAAACACTCACAGAGTAAAGGGCGTAAGCAACAAGCGAATCGACATCACCTCTTACGATGGAAAAAGAAATAATGGAGTCAAATGGTGGAGTGGTAGGAAATGCAAGCTCGGCTATCCCTGATAATTGTACGCGCATGTTTTCCCCTGCGCCTGTTACATCTAAACCAAGCTCCGCGATGGCAACAGCAGTATTGGCCGGCAAGGGAATTGAGATCGTATTACCGTAACTTGCGTTTTGAGATGTTCGAGCATCTAACAATCTAGTCATGTTCTCACCTCCTTTTTGATAGTCTATGCAGAACATATTCATTGTTGAGGGCAGTGAGGATATCAGCGTGACAAGGCTGTCACTGTGTTTGTAGATGTATTGGTGAACCGTGGGTATGGTGCAATAGCTTATCGGCAAATGGATTGATCATATCGTTTGAATACACGACATGATACTAAAGCAGGATATATTAATGGGTGAAGGTTTCTGTCCACCTTGTTTTTATGAAAGAAACTTTCATTAAGTATTAAAGTATTTTTATAGTCTTCAAGATATCTACGAGTTCATCATACTTGGCAGCTTTTGAAAGCAAAATTGTCTTAAGCATAGAATTAAAATTGATGTGAAGTATGTTAGGACAAATGCGATAATTATCATAAAGAGAAACGCTCCTAAGCCTTTCTCAATTTGCTTTCCGATGAACTCACTCCATAAAGGAAAAAGTATTAAACCAGCTAATATTATTGGCCACCAACGCTTGTTTTTAATGTTTCCGCTTTTTCGTGAATAGTACTCAATTAGGTCATCAAAATCAGTATCCTGAAAACCTAGACTAAAGATTTTATTACGTATTTTGTTACATCTGTAGGCAAATAAAAAATTCGAGTCGTATTTTAGTTTGATTTTCTTGCTAGTAATAAACGATGCGTAGTCAAGGTATTTCTTTTTAGCGAACGAATGTGAAAAATAAATGATGAATTTACGGTTTAATCAAGGTTTATAGATCGACTTTCCTAGTCCCCATTATCTACTAAGCTTAGAACCTTTTGAGCTATACGAAGTTAAACTGTTTCAAAAATTTTTATCCAAGGAGGATTTCACGTGCATACGGTCAAAGAAGCTGCCCTAATAACGGGGCTTACCGAACACGCAGTATGCTTTTACACGGATAAAGGTCTGGTGCCAAGTACAGCGTAATCAAAACAATATTCGGATGTTTGACGAAGATTCGATCAACTGGTTGCATGGTATTAAATGCCTCAAGCAATCTGGGATGCCGATTGTAGTTGTTAAAAATGTACGTAAATCTCTGTCTCGAAGGAAATTCGACCATTCCGCAATGCTACGCATTCATGAAGGAGTACGAAGAAGGCGCTCGTTAAGCTCGAAGAAGCCAAACAGCACGTTGCCCATTTGGAATAAAAAAACGCTCTATACCAGGCCATTCTGGAGCACCGCTCTTTAGACACGACCAATCCTGGCAACTGGGACAAAATCAAGTATATACATATGTCGTATTTTACTCGCCCTCTGTTCAGAAGGCGTGAGAGATCTACGTGAGACACAATCTCTGAAGTAAATACTCGGTTTTAAGCTTCACAATGAAACTTTGAAGGCAACCGATCAACGTGATCGGCTGCTTTTGTTTGTGTACTTATTTACATGTTGAGGGAAAAGAACTTTGTTCCTTTGACGAAAAGGACAAAACATTGTGTCACAGTTATTAGATGTATATCTAATTTATTGACTAGACATAGAGGAATCGATTCTTTCGAAAGGTAGCTTTCAATGCAACTTTGGGTATGAGCTTTCATAGTCTACTTTAACAAGGTTGTTCTCTAGGCATTATTTAATCTGATTTGTTTCTAATGCTGCGCTGTTTTTTCGCTAAATATTAAAGAAAGAGCGGTTAACATCAGTATTACTGAGGTTCCACGCTGCCACGAGAACTCGATGACCGCACTATCAATTAAACCAAGAGCATCAATAATAAACCCAGCAAGGATCTGGCCTACAATGGCAGTAAGATTAGCAGGAGTTACACCAAGCCTATTTACATTAAAACTGGATAAAAACAAGTAACCAAACCCTAAGAAAACAGCGGCAAGTTGTAGTTTGGGGGCATGGACTAGGTCAAATAAATGGCCGGTACCAAAAAAAGCACACTAACACCCCAAGAATTAAAGTGCCACTACCCAATGAGAAGAAAACAGTCTCTAATAAACCAACTGTTCCACCGACTTTGCCATTGATAGAGGATTGCGAGCTGACTGCCGCGCCTCCGAGCAGAGTAATTAATACAATTACGAATAAAGTTCCCATAGCGATACTCCTTTAAAATATAGTGAAAGTTAGGGCTCCCAACATAAGAATTAAAGCGGCTATTCTTTTTCTGCCAACTTTCTTTCTGGCTCTACCAAGCCAGCCGTAGTGATCAATAAGAATGCTTGTCACCATCTGTCCTACAACAACAGTAATCATGGATATCCCCACACCTACAAGGGGAACGCCAATAACAATTGAAAGCATATAGATGACCCCTAAAACACCTCCGAGAAGATTCCATTTTGGCAATTTCATAATTCTTGGAAGATTACCTTTCCCAAAAAATATTAAAAGAATTAACGAGATGATTGCGCCCATAAAGAAGTTATAAAAGTTAGCTTCTAATTCACCGACTTGTTCTCCTAGTTTTCCGAAAAGTGAGCCTTCAAAGCTTAGACAAGTTCCAGTTAATATTGCAATGATGTAAAATATTTTTTTTTCAATTTCATTCTAACTCCTCCTTTTCAATGGTTCCTGACTTTGCAACTCAAGTGCTCATGGAATAGAATTATATCATCGGTTTAATAATTAAAAAGGTATATTATTCTCGAAAGATAAAACTATCTTCCCAATAAGGAGAGTCTAATGAGAGCTGATACAATGCCTCTTAACCATACGTTGTTTGAAAATATTCAACATGGGCATCCTGATTTTCCGATTCAGTACTATGTTGATGAGTTGCATACATTTTTGGATAGAAGAGTGCCTTTACATTGGCATTTTGAACCACAATTTTATGTGGCTATGGGGGGAGTAGTCCGAGTACAGATCGGGACCCAGATTGTGTTATTGAATGCAGGCGACGGAATATTTATAAACGGTAATACTTTACACGGGTTTGAACAAGTAAGTGAAATGGACAAGTGTGAATGCCCGAATATCATTTTCTCCCCGGAGTTAATTGCTCAACATTCGAGTATTATGTTTCAGAAGTACATGAAGCCTATCCTCACAGATCAAGATTTACCTTATATTATTTTGTCTTCTGTTATTTCATGGAACAATGAAATTCTTAAAAAGCTGTTTTGTATTTTTGATTTATTACAACGATATGGGGCTGAGAGTACTTATGGTTCATTTCCTAAGTTGAAATTTGATACTGGTAACCCTCTGGAGATATGTTTCGAGCTGCAGATTCAGTGCTTACTGAATCAAATATGGCAGACTATTGTAATGAACTTAGATCAGATACCCAAATTAAAACTCGACAAAAGGGAAATACAGTATCAAGTACGGTTGCAACATATGGTCTCTTATATAGAGCGCAATTATAAAAAAACAGTAACACTTGCTGATATTTCAACGGCGGCAAACATAAGTAAAAGTGAAGCATCTCGTGTATTTCAATCTTATATGCACTGTTCACCTATCGAATTTTTGCTTCAGCATCGTATAGAGACAGCCCAACGCTTACTAAACATGACTGATTATAATATCCAAGATATATCTTTGGAGTGTGGCTTCAATACAACAAGTTATTTTATTAAAGTGTTCAAAAAGAAAGTAGGAGTGACTCCTAGAGAATATAGACAATAAACCTTAAACTCTCTTGCCTTTTAAGTGGAATGCACTTGGAAGCTGAGAGAGTTTTTTATTCCATCTTTGTAGAAGTGGATTGCTTTATTAGGAGCTATCTCATTACTCAAGAATGAAACTAATTACATAAACATATAAACTATTCGGATATTTCATATCTACTTCGGTACTTCTTATAGATGTTGATTCATGTGAATTTACAATGTTAATCATTATCAAATAAACTAACCTAAGCTGAGAACTTGATAACGATGAAGGGGAGACGTACCAGACTTGAAAGGTGCACGAGCATCACGTCATTACCTAAAAAACAAACCGTAATTGCAAGTACTATTTTTTTGTTGGTGGTTTGCTGCTAGTTCTTGGATTGATTTTATCGATGATTTATGGAACTTTGGGCGCGAGTTGGAGAGACGGCTGGCAAGCTTTATTCTCATACAATCATGAAGTGGACGTTCATATGTTAATTCATAAATTACGATTACATCGCGTTTTGGGTGCGATGCTAGTGGGAGCATGTATGGCCGCATCTGGAGCTATTATGCAGGGAATTACGCGAAATCCAATGGCCGATCCATCTGTTCTTGGCTTGTCGCAAGGAGCCGGTCTTGCTTTGTGTATCGCCATGGTCTTTTCACCATTATTAAATCACTTGCAATTAATGATCGTGTCTTTTGTTGGGGCAGGCATTAGTATTATCCTTGTTTATATCATTAGTATTTTTTCTCCAGGTGGAATGACCTCCGTTAAGATGATACTGGCGGGCACGGTGATTAGTTATTTATTCGGTTCATTAAGTTCTGGACTTGCTATATATTACGAAATCTCTAAGGATGTAGCCTTTTTTTATGCAGGAGGGCTATCCATGGTGCGCTGGCCGGAAGTAACACTCATTCTACCGATTGGTATAGCTTGTTTGTTGATCACGATGTTTCTTTCCCGCTCAATCAGTATTCTCAGTTTAGGAGAAGAGATAGCAACAAACTTAGGTCAGCGAACATTTCTTATCAAATCCATAGCAATTTTATTAGTGGCTTTAATGACAGGAGTCTCAGTTTCAATAGCTGGGGCGATAGGTTTCATTGGACTTGTAATCCCACATATTGTACGGTCTCTTGTTGGCCAGGATTACCGATTAATTGTTCCTTGTTCGGCTATGTTAGGAGGAGTACTGTTAACCTACGCAGATTTAGTAGCTCGGTGGGTTCAGTTCCCTTATGAAACACCAGTAGGAGCAATAACTGCTGTCCTCGGTGTTCCATTTTTCTTATATATGGCCAGAAAACAATGGAGGGGAATGTGATGCGATTCGCTCGGAGAAAACATACCCCACTTCTTGCCTTCATCATTTCAATTCTAATTGGTATTGTATTTGTTTTAAGTTTAAATTCTGGTTCGGTTTTTATGTCACTGCAAGATGTCTGGTTAACACTATTAGGAAAAGGGACACGGGAGCAGGTTCTTACTTTATTTGAGTTACGCCTGCCACGAATGATCATAGCACTTCTCATTGGGTGTGGTTTAGCTATTTCAGGAGCTATTATGCAAGGTTTATCCAGAAATGATCTAGCTGATCCTGGATTGATGGGTGTCCATGCTGGTTCGGGACTTGCCGTTGTTTTACTCATGTATCTGGTATTTCAAAACGGTACAATCACATCCTACAATGCGATGAGTATACCATTATTCGCTTTTTTAGGTGCTCTAATCACCTCTCTCATCGGCCACATACTTGATACTATCATTAAAATTGAGTGATGAAATTTATATGGGGGCAACCGTTTGGTTGGCTGGAAGTCTGGCTGGGACGGGATGGCCCATTGTGATTGCAATCCTGCCATGGATCACAATTCTATCACTCTATGCTTTCTATAATTGTCGCTATTTAGACGCCCTGAGCTTTGGAGAAAGTACGACTACAAGTATTGGTGTTAGGGTCAATCGGGAGAGACTGAAGTTTCTGCTTATAAGTGTCGGTTTAGCTGGAGCATGTGTCGCTGCTGGTGGTGGCATCGGGTTTATTGGCCTGATGGCTCCGCATATTGTGAGAAAAATGGTGGGCAGTAAATACAAATCCATTATTCCAATTTCAGCACTAATAGGTGCATTGTTGCTATTACTCTGTGATTGGCTTGCACGAACAATCATGCCGCGTTTAGAAGTACCTGCAGGTATTCTTGTTTCTTTAGTTGGTGCACCTTATTTCTTGTACCTGTTGTTCAGATCCAAATAAAGCATTGTGAAGAAAGGAGGATACATGGATGAAGAAATGGAGCGTGTTTTTAATTCTTCTGTCTGTTTTCATGTTGCTTGCTGCTTGCAATGGTACAAACGGACAATCGGCATCACAAGTTGAGTCTACTACATCTAATACTAAAAAAAATTATTTTATGGAAGGAAGCGAATTTCGAACGATCCAAACGGTAAAGGGAAGCGTTGATATACCAGTGAATCCGAAACGAATTGTTGATTTGGCGTATACCTCGGAGCAGCTTCTTATCATAGGATATACACCAGTGATATCTTCCACTGGTTTAAACGGAAAAGCACCAAATTATCTGAATGGAAAATTGGATAATGCCGTTTTTGTTTCGCCGCATACGGTTAAAATTGAAGGTATTGTAGCTGCTAAACCAGATTTGATCATCAGCAAAGCGTCACTGAGACAGAGAAAGAATTACAAGAATCCAAAGACGGTTTATTTGAGTACAAAAAAGAGCTAGAACAACTTAAAGCAGCATTAGCTACTAAATAAATATGTAGAAATCTAGTAGTAAACAAAAATTATATACTATATACACAAAAGCCCTTTTAAACGGAGGGCTTTTTTTGTATAAAGGAGATTGAGAACTCATTCATTAATTATAACCATTAATATCCTATTATTATAATAAAATTAAGAAAACACATTGTTTCTCTATTGAGAAAGATATACCATAACTCTTGTACAAATACATTTGCGGGAGGGGTACAATTGTTTCTACTTCATGCAAAATTTTTGCCACCTATTTAGTAATACTAATACTACTTCTAGACACATATAAGTAGACTTGTTTCTGATGCTACTATCAACTGGAATGTGAAATTTGGAACAATGCTAATGTTTTACTGGTATTCTTGTTCGTAGGGATAAGCAAACAATTATTCATTCCATTTAATTTTCTAAAGGAGATGTTTGATTATGAAAAAATTTCGAAAAACAGCTATTGCAGTACTTTCTACCATGGCCATGCTCTTAGCACCTATCCAGGCTGCTTTCGCCGACGAGGCTGTTATTACAACTAATCCTCCTTCGCAGGAAGTACAAGCACAAGCAATTGATCTTTTTGCGCAAAATCCATTAAAAGGATATTTCGAAGGTGGATATAGCACTGATATATATCTGAGAGGGAATGTTACGATCCAATTTTATAATAACGCATTAGGTGAGTATGTTATTAACTTTGAAAACATGACCGGAAACGTAGTGAAGAGCGCGAGAGTAGTAGCATCTAATTACGGGCTGCAAAGTGTAACTATTGGACCTCTTAATGGTTATCACAAGGTTGTAGCATACTCACCAACTGGTGGCGGCGGAGAATACAAAATTTACTACTAATAGTTTGCCACTCTCTATCCAAATTTGCTTTTAAAATCCGCAGCGTTACAGTAACAGAACCAATCTAAGATATAAGTATGAAAGCCTCTGATAACTCAGGGGCTTATTTCGTGTTCTAAGGAGGTGATTATAAAGGTGGAAAAAAAATCAGCATTGGATATACAATTGGAGGTTATTTCTGCTGTCATTGCTTCGCAACCAGCGCGCCGGAAAGAATACTTAAAGGTTTAGATATAGCAATAGGAGATGCATTAGCAGAGATACAGGCCCAGGAAGAAAAGGATCAGAACACAGACAATGATAGCTCAGGAAAAGTTTCCTGAACGGAGAGACGGGGGAAGAAAGTTGGATAAGTGGGAGGATTTTAAGTTCAGTACTGCTTTAGAGAAGCAGCGCTGTGACGTATTTTTACGGTGGGTGGTCGGGAGTATTGGGGGTGTTACTTGCGCTGGTCATTGTTGATTATGTGACCGGATTGTTTGCCGCTGGCGCAGAAGGTAAAAAGGGTACTGGGCCAGGTTTAAAGAGTAAGATTGGTCTTATCGGTATCGCTCGAAAGGTATTTATTTTTGCAATGGTAGCAGTGTCCCATCTGATTGATGGAGTCTTAGGCGATTCGCACCTATTCCGGGATGCGGTCGCCTATTTTTATATGGCAAATGAGCTGCTTTCTATTTTGGAGAATGGCGGTAGACTCGGCCCCCCTATCCCGCCTGTGATCTGACAGGCCGTAGAAGTTTTGAAAAGTAAAAGTGGTAAGGAAGGAGAGAAAG
The DNA here is from genome assembly GCF_056099025.1 of Paenibacillus sp. TSM33. NCBI lineage: Bacteria > Bacillati > Bacillota > Bacilli > Caryophanales > Paenibacillaceae > Paenibacillus > Paenibacillus sp. TSM33. The sequence continues at coordinate 360,891 of NZ_JBLZXB010000017.1, read as the reverse complement.
AGGATGCAACGACGAAACAGCCGTAATGCCCAAGGAATAGACGTATCCCGTTATCAAGGAAGGATTGATTGGAAGGCGGTCAAGGCAGATGGCATTTCATTTGCCTTCATCAAGGCCAGTCTGGGGCAGCGTTACGTTTATCCGACATTCACCACGAATGCAAAAGGAGCCAGAGCAGCGGGGTATTGTTGGGAGCATACCATTTTGTAGACGCAATCAGCGTTGAGGCAGCCAAAGCGGAAGCGCGTCATTTTACTGAGGTATTGGAACAAGTAGGTGGGGAGAAATCGCTGGATTTGCCGCCTGTAATGGACTATGAAACAATCCCTGGAACCTATCTAAAACGCTTAATAGTGCTGTAGCGTTGGCCTTCTTGCTCGAGCTGGAGCGACTTACAGGACGCAAGCCCACTAACAGTCGGGATACTACCATTAATGATAGCTAGAGTGATCAGCATTGCTGCTACAGCTTATACAGTTAGTCTTCTATCGAAATTTGCCAGCATACATTGAAAAATCCTACGGGTATAAGTTATTTTTGTTCGGACTCAGAGTTGCCGTGAATTTCGGTTATTTGTGGCTTTTTTCAAGTATATATTTAACATTGGCCGCAGCATGGGTGAGAGTTATTAATAGATTATATGATATCTTAAATATGGCAAGTAGTTTATCATTTTAGCTTCACACTGTAAGATATGAGGTGTTGGATTGGAACCGTATAGAACTTTACATACAGATAACGATTTCTTCATGGCTGCTTTGTCGCAATCCCGAGTTTATGTAGTGAACGTTCTTAGCGAAGAAATGATGGGAATCGTCGACTACGACGGTCCAATCGAGAAATACACACGGAGTCGATTAAAATTAACGGATCTTATTTCTTCCGTAATCAGTTTGAATTTAGAGTGGATGTGACAAAGGACTCCTCTGGTATGTAACCAGTATGGAGTCCTTTGTTGTTTATTATTTAGTTGAATACTCGCTTACTTCAAATGTAAGGATTTTATTGAAAATTACATAGTCTTTACGGTTACTGAATGGACCTTTGTTATTATTGTGCTTATCAATGGCAAAGAATGAAGGACCTCTGCCAGCATCTTTAGCGTCATACCAAGCAATGAAAGCATTCAATTCTTTTTTACTCAAATCGAATTCTTTATCAAATCCATTATCCATCGTTACAGTCAGAATGGCGCGGTCACCAGTTGGCTGTGATGGTTCGGTTGGTTCAGTTGGCTCCGTAGGCTCAGACGGATTAGGCTCAGGACTTGGTGTTGGATTTGGTGTCGGTATTGGTTCCGGTGTCGGTTTAGGATCTGGTGTTGGAGTAGGTTCCGGTGTTGGTATTGTATCTTGACTGTAGAAAAAGTCCAACTCGCTTATATTTAAATTTTCAGCACTAAGTGAATAAAGAGTGATAAATCTAACACGATCTACTTTTTTTCCCTTTGGAAGCTTTGTCAGTTCCCCATTACCAACATTGGTTTCTAAAGAGTCTAACCAACCAGTATCTTGGTCGTAAAAAATGATCCTTAAATTTTTAGAATCACTTTTAAGCTTATACGAATCAATTGTTCTATTTGTACCTAAGTCAATCATAATCATCATACCTGCAGGAATTGAGTAGTTTGTTTCTTCATTGTTATCAGTAATAAGCGTTGTATTTGTTTTACTTGCATGTGGCCTATCTATAAAATATTTGTCAGATATCATTGTAACTACATTTTTCCCGTTGGCATAACCACCAGTGTAGGCATTCACAGATGATAATGGAATAAAAATGGTAATAAGTAAGGTGAAGCACAAAATTAGATTGAGATTTCTTTTCATGAATAAATCCCCTTTTTGTTTTATTTGCTTAGTAAGCATACAAATAATAAAAAGGGATTTCTAAACATTTATGTCTATATATTCAAAATAAAGTTTATCGATGGATTTTAATTTTTATTATGTGACAACATATGCAATACTTCGACATGTCTCCCAATATAGTATTGAGAAAATTTGAAATACTATGGAGGTGTCAGATGATAAGAGGAATCGTAAGAGGATTAGTTGTATTTTTACTAGCTGCTATTTTCTCGGTATAAGGCATTTATGCTGAACCGACAGCAATCAGTCAACAAGCAGCAGCTGAGTATACGTTGGAGTTCCCAAGTTCACGTTACCCTGAAACCGGGGCACACATAAGGGATGCAATAGCGGCCGGACATTCTGCGGTATGCACGATTGATCGGGACGGAGCCGAAGAAAACAGGAAGAAGTCGCTTAAGGGCTATCCAACTAAAAAGGATAAGACCGCGATGAGTGGCCAATGACAATGTGTTCAGAAGGTAGCGCAGGTCCTGATATCAGATACATAACCTCTAGTGATAATAGGGGAGCAGGATCATGGGTAAGTCATCAGTTAGATAAGTATGAGGATGGAACGAAGGTTGAATTTATCGTGAAATAGAAACTCTGCGCTAACCTTAATCGGTCGGCGGGGAGTTTTTTGTCATTGCTCATATGGGATTTACACCAAAAGATTTGATATGAAATATAAAATCCCTCCATTAAAGGAAGGCTATAAAAATCATAAAATTGTTTGATTATAAATATGAACTAACCAAAGCGATTGCTAAAATAACAAGAATAACCATAAAAAATATTTTATAACCAGGTTGCCCGTGTGTATTTTTTTTCTTCTTAATGTAGTAGACAGCCATATAACTTATTCCCCAAATAATTACAAAACAGCTAAAATACTGGTCATAGAGTCTCCTTACTGTGTCGTATTACAAAGGTTCAACATCAAACACTGCCGCCCATGAAACAGAAACATAAACTCCGTTACCATTGTTATTCGCGCTCATACGTGCTGCAAACAATGCAAAATATCCTGCGACTGATCCTGAGATACCTGAAACAGGAGGATACCAAGCCGTTGCCCCTGAAACGAGTGCGCCGCCACCTGCCACACTATTATAGTAATCTATCGCTTGTTTAGTCTGAGAGTCAGTGAATTTCCGATCATATCCCCACCAGTGGTAAGTCCAAGATCCGTATTCTGCATTAAGCGAGATGGTATTGTCCTTTATGCTTAAATCGCTATTCACAGTAATTTTACCTGATTTTGATAATTCATTTAATTCATCAAAATGCTTTTGTAAATCCGATAAATTATACTGGTTATAAATACTTTCAGGAACCTCTTTTAGGGACAATACTCCATCTTTAACTTGAATTTTGTGTAATTTGTCATGTGGATGATTCGGCAGATGCTGCAATTGGAGCAACTACCGTAAGAGCTAATACACCTGTAAGAATGATTGCTGTGTTCTTTAACTTCATCCAAAACCGTCCTCTCAAAATGGTATTATTTTGAACTACCAATCCAGTGTACCACAAAATAAGGAATAATTTGTGTGTTTTAAATAATTAAATGGGAAATGACGCTATAGAACTATTTGTCTTACAGTAGTCGACAATATTCAAAAAAATAATTTAGTCAAATATCCGAATGACAAAAATTTCAAAACTTATTGACAACTGTTAAATTATGGACAACAATAGAGTGCAATAATATATAAGTTTTGGAATTTCTGTATGAAAGGTGGATATGACATGAAGCATACACCTACGATTCGAGCAGAATTAGATAGATACCTACAACAAAAGGGTTTGAGCTTAACGCAATTTGGACAACTTGCAGGCATGAATAGAGGAATAATAAGTTCTATTGTGACAGGTAATAAGTCAATGTCTGTTAACCAGCTTGACTTAATCACTGAGGCTATGGGTTTACCAGAAGGTCACTTTTATGATCTATTTATAGAAAACTTCATCATCGACCACCCCCCGAATATGAGGAGAATCGAGCCGTTTTTGTTTCGCTGGCTGATTTGGACAGGTTGGATGCGATCCGTCGAGTGGTGGGAGCTATCATGGATAATCTGCTGTATTCGCCCAAGCTATTTGAAATTGCAGAAGAATTATTGTCGCAGGGAAGACATGCGGCTGCATTGCTGTTATTTGAGGGGGTAGCTGAAACGGATAGATATCAACATTCTGAGCGTTTGGCAGTCTGTCAATATCGTATATTTACGATTCAAGTTGGAGACGACCAAAGTAAAAATCTTAGTGCAGCTACGATTTTTGAAGTTTTTGTTGAGCGCCTTGATGAAATAGACCAACTTGACGCATTGAAGGATTTAGCCAACGTGTATAGGTCATTACGTAAATGGGACAAGGTTGATGAGATAGCGAGGAAAATGAGAGCTAAAGCCGAAATCCAATATACACTGAAACATCAACAGAACAGTCGAGAACATACTGAATCTACTGATAAGCTAAGCCGTCCATTGTTTGTATACATTTCCTATGCTGACTTGTTGTGTGCAAGCGTTTGTGAAGCCCAAGGCGATTATCAACAAGCTCTAGAATATACATCCACCTACGCTAATTTAGATTGGGTAATGGAGGCTGACGAAGATACCCGGCACTGGATTAGCTTGTTCAAAAGTTGGGCAGAAGGTAATACTTACGTGTATAAACTTTTATCAGGAGATATAAATGTGCTGCATGATTATGTTGAATATATTGTAGCGACATCAGCGACTAACGAAAACGAGAAGATATCAAAACTGCTCAATGTTATAATTGCCGCAAACCAATATAGCATAGATGTAGACGATATACTAAAATGATTTGAATCGGAGATTAATTCGTTTTCTGAACAGCCTCTATCCGATGATATGTATACACAACAAGTGATACCGGACTATATCGCGTGGTTTGGTTACGAGTTAGCTTATTATTATTTACATCGAGGCTCCTACAATGATGGTTTTAAACATTTGATGTATTCAATGGTAAGTTATCATACACTAAATAATGAGACTTACTTTATAAATTGTATGGGGCTATTTATGCATTTTCGGGAACATGCGTCTCATGAAACCAAAGCTAGTTTTTTAAATCTTATTGAAAAGGTGTGGATGACTAATGTTGAAAAAAACGGTACTGCTGATCATTGCGGCTAGCTTTTTATTATTTATTGTTACTGTGCCGGATCAAGCCTTTAACCACCATAGTATCCAACCTCAAGTTACTATTGGAGGGGCTTAAACGTAAGTAAAGCAAATCCCCGCTAACCTTAATTGATCGGCGGGGATTTCTTCAGTGTAGGAATTACCACACGTTTTACCCGAATATCTATTTCTGAGGTGATCAGTATGAACCATACATATAAAGTGTTAAAGTCAGATATAGAACTATTTGCAGCTGCATTAAGCCAGGAAAGAGTATATGTAGTAAAACCGTTGAGTAGTGATATGGTGTAAGTTGTAGACCACCTGTTGCCGCACCTGGGGCACAACGACTTTTTATTTTTGCATTATATGGGGGAGTGCCAGCGTCGCTGTCACCAGGCGCAAACACATGTAAAATATAGTAAATATATTTGGGTTGACAGCACATTTGGACAGCAGTATGCTTGCTAAGGAAATATTGATGTCCTCGTTAGGTGAGGCTCCTATACGAACATAAGCCACTGCCCGGAAACATCGAAAGATGCCAATGGGTATAACAGGAATTGCCGGATTAAGGCTCTTCTTAATGTGGCTAAAGAACTTTGGTTCTTTTACGTCGTATAGTGCTAAAGCTGGACTTGGGGGAATCGGATATTTGCATGCTTTATCTTGCATGCAGAACGACGCCCTTCAGTTGAGCTGAGGGGCGTTTTTATTTCAATGTGTTAGGTATTGGCAGTGATATGGTTCCAGTGTGATCAGTAAAATATGGAGCCCACAACATGTTAAGGAGAGAGGGGTTGAACCATTCAATGAGTAGTCGAAGTTCGTCTGAACCGGATCCAGAACCAGGGAGTCTATTGGCAGTCGGGTTAAAACTAGATACCGTATTTGAGTATGGTTGCTACTCCTCTCCTATGGGTTAGTATTGGGCCTGACTGCCTTAAAACAAGGAGGCAGTTGACATGTCAAAAATAAATTTTTTTCAAAAAAAGCAGCAAAATAAAAGTGCTGCTCATATTCAAGGCTTTGATATTGAATTGAATCAGGAAAATACTCGTCGTATTGATCGGCTAGTCGATAGTTACGAAAATAGCATTCTTTCTCATTTAGATGAAGCTTATCAAAGAACGACAAGCTGGCAAGATCGTCTTGCGGATCGGATTGCATCATTCGGCGGTAGCTGGAGATTTATTACTTATTTTTCTATCTTTCTGACCCTCTGGATACTGTTGAACAGCTTGCCGTTTACTCGCTTTCATTTCGATGAACCTCCATTTATCTTGTTGAACTTGTGTTTGTCCTTTATCGCAGCATTCCAGGCTCCGGTCATTATGATGAGTCAGAACCGCCAAGCTGCAAGGGATAAGCATGAATCGATCATTGACTTCGCGATCAACTACAAAGCCGAACAAGAGATTGACGATATGCAGAGCCACCTTCATCGGATCGAAGGCGAACTGATTGAGATTAAAAAACTCTTACTTGTTCTAAAACAACCGAATGAAGAACACAAATGACTCTTTGGATTATATAGAGGCCCCGTAGAAAAGTTTTCACCTGAAGCGGTTCAGATTAACGGATCTTATTTCTTTCGTAATCAGTTTGAATTTAGAGTAGATGTGAAAAAGGACTCCGCTGGTATGTAACCAGTATGGAGTCCTTTGTTTTTTATTTAGTTGAATACTCACTTACTTCAAATGTGAGTATTTTATTGAAAATTACATAGTCCTTACGGTTACTGAATGGACCTTTGTTGTTATTGTGCTTATCAATGGCATATGATGCAGTTCCTGTTCCAGCTTGTTTGCCTTCATACCATGTGATAAAGGAATTTACTTCATCCATTGAGAGATCAAATTCTTTTTCAAGACCAGTGTTCATGGTCACTGTAAGTATTGCACGATTCCCCGTTTCGGGTATATCCGGAGTTACTGGTTCTTTATAACCGAATAACTGCAGCTCACCAATACAAGTATATCCAGCAGTTCCCCCATTATCTGCTGTTATATATAAACGATATTTTGAATAGCCTTTGCTATTTATGATAGCGAACTCTCTAATTTCTCCTCTTTTCCAGTTTATTTGATCTTGCTGTTTATCTAAATCTATCCATTGAGTCCCATCCCAACCTTGAAAAGCCCAAGTTTTAGGTATGCCATTTACATATGTATCTGAATCAGTAGGATTTAAAGTATATTTTGTAACTACTGCGTTCTCCTTAAAGTCATTTTACGCGCTCAATCTGATGAAGACTCATCTGATACACAGAAAATAGTCCAAGTAAACTTCTTTGACGATGTAGATAAAGTAGTTATAAGAAAAACAAAGTGGCTACATATGATTTGCTTTCGGCAGAGGGATCGGTTTCTAAACGAGTTTCTGGTCAAGAACTGACAGCAGATGTGACAGCCAACACCGCTTTAGTTAAAGACCAGCGCCATGTAAATTATAAATTTTATCAATTCTCACGAGTAACATTAATTTTTCAATAAATAATATGCGTGATAAGCACGAGGGATTGATAGCAAAGCTGCTATTTCTGGATGGAACAAAACACCTCAAAGTACCAACAGTACTTAGAAAAAGGATCTCGTAAAGACATACCGGGTATTTCAGCTACTACATCCGCGGATAAGCGGCACAGAGCAATTGTGAACATAGCAAACAGTTTGAAGATCAATCGCACCTTAGATTTTGTCACGATCGACTATGGACAAGGACGAAACAAGGAAGGTGAAATTGGACTAAGAATGCCAGAAGTAAATTAGACCGTAAGGGTTTAAGCCTTTGCGGTCTTAATTGTAGGTGTCTAAGATCCTAGACTGTAAAACAAAGTAATAGTCTGACAATGCTCCATTAAGCTAAGGGCAGGATAGTTTAATAACAAATCGAATTTCTTAAGAGTGGAAGGGTATACGAGATGACGCGCTGCTTAACTGAAGCGTAAAGTAGATGTAATCAAAAAGGAGATACTCAGATGGAAGCAAATCCAAATATTCGTTTAGCAATCGAAGAATCTATACAGTTCCTTAACTCTACTTCGCATTTGGGGAAGACTCACGGCGAGTGCAGCCGTCGAAAATGGGATGGAGCTTGGTGGCATATGGCTGCTCTTTATGAAATGGGAGAAGTGAAACTAATTCCCGAGTCTGCTATTGTCAAAGCAAAATATTTACTCGAAACTCAGGTCTGGCCGACCTTCATTATATCCGCCGATGACCATCCAACAAGTGAAAGTGATAAGATGAAGATGGATTGCTGCCATTGTGAACTTGCCGTATACTATATGATTCTAGTGGCGTATGGCTGTGATTTGGACAAGGAACTGCCTTGGATTCGCGAATGGCTCTTAAAGCATCAGTTACCTGATGGCGGGCTGAACTGTGACCCTGAAGCTTATACTCATTCTAAAAAGAGCTCTATTGTTTCAACACTTCCTCCGCTTGAAGCTATCTTATGGCATACAGACCGTGAATTAACTGAACAGGAAGCCGTTTTCTTAGATGAGGGCGCACGTTATTTAATTGAGCATCGTCTTGTATGTTCTAAACAAAATAGAAGCGTCATTGATATGGAATGGCTTAAGCCTTGCTTTCCGAGGTTTTTTGAATATGATATATTACGCGGCATGTCCTTCTTGGCAGAATGGTCCCGACGTAGGAACAAAACGCTTCCGGTCGGGCTGCTTATTGAAGGATTGGAACGATTGAACATCTTCAAGGAATCAGGAGGCTTGCGAATCGGTAGACAAGTCTTTGATCCACAAGGCCCGTGGGGTGGGCAACCCTTTCCATTGTTAGAAGCAGTGGCTGGCATTGGTGACGTTTCGCCTTATCTAACCAGACAGTTGGATCGAGTTATCGAACGATTGGGACCGGAGTATACCTATACATAAAGACTTCCTTTGGAAGGAATATCGTGTTGGAAGAGGAGCGGACCATCACTAAACTAAACCATGAGGCTGTCGTGGATTGAATGGCAGCCTTGTTACGCTAACGGCAGGTTAGTTGAACAGCTTCTCAAGATGTTCTGATGGGAAATTTGAAGGCGTCCCAGGCATTGTGGATGAACATTTTTTTGCTTGCTACGGTCGCATACTATCGGGATGCCAACGCCGGTGAATTGGAATAGGATGAACTAATCACTTGCATGTATTATCGGCGAGTGATTCACATTCCGTAATTTTGTATCGCTTATTGTAGTGGAAATGCCCAATGATCTTTTGATACGATCATTGACATTTATCCAAATAAACCGTTGCGTTTTTTTCATTGTTTCCCCTTTTCACACAATCTATAATAATGCCTTAAATGATAATCATTTTCAATTAATAGAGAGAAGGAAAGGGGCAACAAGTGTGAAGAAACAACGTAGAAAGCAAATTATACTCTGGGTAGGGAGTTTCCTCCTATTGTTGATAATATCGGCATGCAGTACTTCTAATGCTAATAGCAGCGTGTCCGATGAACAGAAAGAGGAAAGTGAGAAAACTGTTCAATATACAACGATAACAGGTGAACAGGTTGAAATACCTGCAGATCCAAAACGAGTGGTTTATATTGGCCAGACAATTGGTGATTTCTTGGCTATGGGTATTCCAATTGTTGGTAATAACCTTCCCAAAGATACTCCTAGTTACTATGAAGGTAGATTTGAAGGGATCGTTGATGTTGGAAATCCTGGTGACTTAGAGACGATTCTGAGTTTAAAACCCGATCTGATTATTAATGGTTATTACAAGGCAGAAGCAGATCATAATGAGGCATTGTCGAAAATTGCTACTACTATCCCCTTTAACCCAGCCCTTCCTTATACAGAACGTGTAAAGGAGATGGGAAATATCTTTGGCAAACAGGAAGAGGCAGCTCAATTGATTGCTAAGTTTAATGCACAGTCGAAAGAAATGTTTGATAAGTTTCAATTAGCAGACGGGGAGACAGCGACAATTTTTTATCAGTTGGGTAAAACACTTTATGTTATGGGCAATCGTAGCCTGGGTGCTATTATTTATGGGAAGAACGGTTTTGCCGTCCCACCAGCTGTACAGAAGAATATTCTTGATAAAGAAGGCGTGTCTTTCGTTAATATTTCAGAAGAAGTGCTTTCAGAATTTGCTGGTGATCATTTGTTTGTAGTTGTACAAGATGATGGTGAAAGTAAAACAGAAGCTGACCGACTGCTACAAAGACCAATATGGGGAACTTTGCCTGCAGTTCAAAAGGGAAATATTCATATTGTTCCCAGTAAATGGAATACAGATAATTTGTTAGCTTTGGAACAATTGTTTAAACAGATGCCACAATGGATGGATCAACAGTAAGACTCCAATTATTAAAAGCTGAACTATAGTTTATAGTTGAAAGCAAGTCATTATATGTTATAATAACGATAATGATTATCATTTTCAATTGTTGGAGAGTTGCTTATGAATCTAGCATCCTTGTATATTAGGCTGCAACACTATGAGAGATTTCAAGTTGACCAGATAATTTCAGCGAATGGCCACAATGTGGGAATGAATGACATTGAAACAAACTTATGCACATTATTGATAGCACTCAGTCACGGCATACGGCTGTATGTAGACAACATTGCAATCGATCTGCGACAAGGAAGCTGTATTCTGGTTTTACCTATACAGCGCTACACGGTGGAATCAAGCAACAAAGAGGCACAGCTTGCCCGCTTTACCTTTGAAACCTTTAAAGTAGAAGGAATCACTTTGAATCCGGTTGCTCATCCACCTTTGCTTTGTGGTTACCCCTATAATCTGTTGATTTCTCATGTCAACCGAGTATTAGGAATCGAAGCATGGATAAGCAACCAATATTGTTCCTCTCTATCCACATCAGAAATGGCTATGATGCAAGGTAGTCTTCAGCTCATTCTGGGGTTGATGGCTCAGTTCGATGAGCAAGTTTCCCAATTGCAGAACAATGAAAAGATAAACTTGGTTCAACAAACTGTGCAGTATATGGAACAGCATTATGATGAGGACTTGACAGTTGAAAAACTTGCTATTATGGCTGGAATGGTCAGATGGCAATATAGTCAACAGTTTAAAATAATGACCGGCAAAAAGCCAAATGATTATTTGGTCCAATTACGTATAAACCATGCAAAAGAACTTCTGTGTAATTCAACCGAGACATTGAGCAAAATATCTCGGCAAATTGGATTTAAGGATGAATACTATTTCAGCCGGTGCTTTCATAAATTAACTGGACACACTCCGCGTGATTATTCGAATATTCATTTTCGTACTCGGCAAAGAACAGTTATCGATTCATTTGGCAGAAAAATTCATGTTCCTAAAGATACAACACGTATCGTGACTGATGGCAAATTTACGCTTGGAGAATTACTCGTTTTAGCCATGCCCCCTATAGGAGCGGCCATCTCTATCATGAAAAAGAACGTGATTTATCACAATAAATTGCGAAATATTTATAATATTGGGCATTGGGCAGATCCAGATAAAATTGCACAACTACAGCCGGAGTTATTATTGCTTAGCTATGTTCATCCCGAACAAGATCTGCAGAAACTAGATGCGATCGCTCCTACTGTTATATTGAACAGTAAGTTTAGACTATTTGAGCGGTTACGGTATATTGCTAAACTAGTTGAACGTAGTAACGCTGCGGAGAAGTGGATTACTAGATATGAGAACAAAGTAAGATGGGTACGAAGGCAATTAGCAGATGCATATGTTGCTGGAGAGACAGCTGCTGTTTATCTCAAGATTGGTGCAAAACTTTATATTATGGGTCAGAACGGATTGGCTGCCACCTTGTATGAATCTCTTGGCTTTCGTCCTTCTGCCAATGTGATGCATCTAATCGAACAAGGGCAAGCATGGATAGAAATTCAGCAGCATCAGATGAATCACTATGCTGGAGATCGTAATTTCGTCTTGGCTTCTCGCCAGGAATTGCAAACTGTTGCTCACTGTCCACATATAGGGGCTTTAGCTGATCTAAGTAACAGTAAGACTCATTTTGTGGATAATGCATGGAATTATGATGATCCCATTACACGCGGACGGTTTCTAGAGGTGTTACCGTATATTTTTAATAAGAAAATTAAGTGATTAGGGGAGGCTTAAAGCCTAATCACTATTAACTCAACTTTCGTCACAGGCTACGCGCAACTTTCAAGGCGTTTTCGTCTGATCGCGGACAGCGCTTAACCAGCATAACTCGACTAACGAGGAATGTACTCAATCTAGCGCAGGGAGCCTCGCAAAAAACAGTGGCTGAAGAGCACGCTTAAAACCACTTTTGACGAATTGATGAAAATGGCTAAGAAAATTCGAGAGTAATCTGATAAGGGCCGTATCAAAACACAAGCATTGCGCTTGTGTTTTTTAATTGCTTCTAATCTGTTGGAAGGAGGATGAGCAATATCAAGAAAGTGAGCAAAATTCAACATTAAACAGAGTTCTGCCCACCTAATACGAATAACGAAATTTTCTTAGCTATTTCTTCTTTGTTTAAATTTACTTTTCCGGATGCCCATAAAAAACCAGTCTCATGGATTATATTCGCATAAATAGATGCGAATAAATCTTTTTCCATATCTGTATATAAGTTTTCTATGCTCTTAAGAAAATACAATTTCAACTCACTCAATATTTTTTCTTTCAATTGGGGTATTACTAAACTTATATTACTTTGGCGACATTGTAATCTCGGTTGTTGGTAAAAATCACAAACAGCTAAAACAAGCTGGCTTATACTTTCTTGATCAATTATCATTGATCCTGTTGTCCGTTTTGCAATAGCATTTGAGGCGGAATTTTCCATAATATAATCCAATAAATCGTACTTATCGTTAAAATGTGCGTAGAAAGTAGCTCGATTTACTTGCGCTTCCTCTGCTAAATCTGCCACTGTTATTTTTTCAAACTCCTTCTTACTTGCTAAACTAAAAAAAGCGTTAACTAAAGATTCTTTAGTATAAGTTGTTCGTAAATTTCTTACCTTTGTCCCCATTTGATTCACTCCTAACCCAATAATTCTTTAATATTGTTGCTATAGCAACATTGGTAACTATATTGTTGGTTGTTCGTTTTGTGTATTGAATTTAAGATGTTAAAACAACACGTGTTGTTATATGTATACCACAAAAAAAGGAGTTTGTATAAAAATGAAGACTATTGCAATTATTGGTGCAGGACTTGGATTAGGGTTGTCCCTTGCAAAAAAATTCGGGGAGAAAGGATTTACAGTTGCTGTCATTTCGCGTAACCCTAAGAAATTGGCCGTTATCATGAACGAACTAAAGAAGCTAAATATTGAAGCGAAATCTTATGTAGCGGATGTCAGGGAATTGACTGCACTAAAACAAGCATTAGATGCTGTTAAACAAGACTTTGGTCATATTGATGTTCTGGAATTCAGCCCCTATGCAGGACCAACGCATTTCAAGCATGTGTTAGAAACAACACCAGAAGATGTGTTAGAACAAGTAAAAGGTTACTTGCTCCCTGCCGTTCTTTCTGTGAATGAAGTAATACCAGATATGATAAATAATGCTTCGGGTGCAATTCTATTGACCACAGGATTATCTGCCATGGTTTCCTACCCGTCTGTTGGAAATGTTGGTGTGGTAATGAGTGGTGTTCGTAATTATGCTACAAATTTGCATTTTGAGTTGAAAGAAAAAGGCATATATGTCGGTCATCTTTCAATAGGCACTGTCATACAAGCAGGTACGGCTGGAGATCCAGATCTTATTGCTGAGGCTTGGTACAATTTATATGAGAAAAAGGATTGCTTTGAAGATACTTTCCCACAAGAGATCAACCCAACCAAATTGTCAAAGTAAAACTAATATAATAAAAGAGATAAGTGGATTTCTTATCAATCTTATAGGATTGACAGTGAGAGTAGAGCAGAAGAAGCAAATCCCACTGTAAATTAATATAAGCTACTCAGTCTTAGTGAGATAACTATTAAACTGTCTTCAATAAAAACATCGGCAGCCATGGACTAAAAATAAAATCCTAGACTGCCGATGTTCGGTTTAACTATCGCGTGCCTTTAATTCAAACTTTTCTCTTTTCATAAAAGTTGTGGTGCTAAGCTTTCAGCGGTTGAAATCATGTCTTACTCCAAGTCGCTTGTATAATTCTAATCCGCACCGAGTTCAATCGTTTTCGTGGCGACGCGGTCATGAAATTCCCGATCATGCTCCACGAAGACAATGGTCGGCGTGTACTCAAGCAGCAGTTCCTCAATTTGCATCCGGGAAATCACGTCGACAAAGTTGAGCGGTTCGTCCCAAATATGCAGATGAGCCTCCTCACATAGGCTTCTTGCGATCAGAACCTTCTTTTTCTGCCCGCCGCTAAACGCCGATATATCCTTCTCAAACTGGATGCGGGCGAAATCTAGCTTACGCAACACGGCTTTAAATAAACTTTCGTCAATTTTGTGCTCTGCTGCATAATCGGAAAGCGTACCTCGCAAATGAGAAGTATTCTGGGATACATAGGAAACGCGAAGCTGCGGGTCCCGTTGAAACGTACCTGTATAGTGCAGCTCCTCAGCGTTGAGCAGGTGAAGCAAGCTAGACTTACCTGAACCATTTGGACCTGAAATTGCAATCCGATCTCCTGGTTCAATCGTCAGACTAACGTTCTTGCAAACTGCTCTTTCCCCGTAGTAAATCGTGACATGATCCAGCAGCGCCAGTTCCGATTTGGGATACACAAGCTGAGAGATCGCAAGGCTTTCTGACTGTTCGATATTTCGAAGCAGTTTCGATTTTTCCTCTATAGCAGTGTGTTGCCGCTGTTCGATGGATTTTGAGCGTTTCATCATTTTGGCTGCCTTATGCCCGACGTACCCCTTGTCAAGCTTGGAACCGGAATTTCGTGTGCCGTTTTTCGATTTTTCGGTCTCGAAAGACCAGCTACTAGTACGTTTAGCGGAAGCTGATAAACGCTGTATATCTTTGTACAGCTTTTCGTTTTGTGCCATTTCAAATGTATCCTGGCGAGTTTTGTTCGTCCACCAGCTGGAGAAGTTGCCTTTTTGGATTTCGATATTCGTTTTGTTGATCGCTAGAATATGATCCACACAGCGGTCGAGAAAAGCCCGGTCGTGTGAAACAAGAATGAAACCGCGCTTCGTATTCAGATAATCGGCGACAAGCTTGCGTGCGTGCAAATCGAGATGATTGGTCGGCTCATCGATGAGCAGAAATCGATTGTCCTGGATGAAGAGCACGGCTAGCAATACCTTCGTCTGTTCTCCTTGGGACAGCGATTCGAATGGTCGGTACAACACGTCTTCTGAAACCTTAAGCAGGTTCAGTTCACGCATCAGCTTCCAGTTCTCATAGTTTGGCACGATCTCTTCGACGACATCTAAGGTCAAATACTCCGGGTGTTCAACGGGAAACGGAAAATAATCAAAGGCGACTGGCGCGGAGATCGTACCGTTGTATTCATACTTCCCCTGCAGCAGGTTTAAGAACGTCGTTTTACCCCGACCGTTTCGCCCCGTAAAACCCAGCTTCCAGTCTGTATCAATTTGGAAATGAACATTTTCGAATATAGGGTCATAGCTGCCTGGATAGGCAAAAGTAAGATTGGTTACCTGAATGGCTGGCATGGCAATCATCCTTTCGTTTGGAAATAAAAAGAGCCGCAAGAAAGGTGCTTTCTTGCGGCTCTAATCCATACGAGGAAATACGGCCCCATTCTAAAGGGCCGTATGACTGTCCGGAGAGGGGGCGCAAACGAAACGCAGACCTTTCTTGCAGAGATGAAATAAAACGACCACAGCCGATCGCTGCGTCCGTTCTTTTTCGTGATCTCGAAGCAAGAAAGTTCTACATGTATCCGTTCAACTCCCATCATCAAATTACATCCAGTTTATCACAATAGTAATTTAACTACAACCTGCGTTAGTTCCATTTAGGCTGAAGCTTCGCATAGGTCGACATGCTCCTTAGATTGATTACTGTTATTTGACTATCTTCTGCTGTCATTGCTTTGCAACCAGCAAGCCAGAAAGAAACACCTAAAAATTTGAATATAGCGCCAAGAAATGTATTAGCAAAGATAAATACACAGGAATAGAAGGATAAGAAACCAAACGAAGAGGGGGCAGGATAATTTTCCTGAGCAGAGATGGGGAAAGAAGGCTGGATAAGTGGGAGATTTTTAAATTTAGTGCCACTTTAGGTAGCGCGGTGGCGTATTTTTACTATGGGTGGTCGGGAGTATTGGGGTGGTACTTGCTCTGGTCGCTATTGATTATGCGATTGGATTATTTGCTGCTGGTGCAGAAGGTGAGAAGGGAACCGGACCAAATTTAAAAAGTAAGATTGGTCTTCGTCGGCATCGCTCGAAAAGTATTTATTTTTGCAATGGTGGCAGTATCCCATCTAATTGACGGAGTCTTAGGCGATTGCACCTATTCCGGGACGCGGGCGCCTATTTTTATATGGCAAATGAACTGCTGTCCATTTTGGAGAATGGCGCCAGACTCGGCGCACCTATCCCTCTCGTGGCCCGATAAACCGTAGAAGTTTTGAAAAGTAAGGTATTGCATTTGCCTTCATTAAAGCAAGTCAGGGACAACGATACATTGCTCAAACATCATATAAAGAAGCTGGGGGGAACGTAAGCTTCAGGAGACTTTGCAGTATGCTTCACTTACTCTTTCCATTCAAGGTAGCGTAGTATCCCAACTAGAGTTAACATCGTAATTGAGAATACATATCATGATTATAAGGCAAAGATGAAGGCAGTACTTGCTACTGAAGCACATTGTGCAGGCACGTGCAGATTATTAGCAGCCCATAAAGTTAACAAATAACAGACAAGGATGAATGCCAAAATAACACCTACTATAGTAAAATAGTTTTCTTTTTCATGTTTAGTTAAACACTCCGTTGAGATTACCGTACAAAATTGAAACATAAAGCGACTTCGATTTAATTCCAAGACGCTCCCCTGCTTGTAGTATTGGTTAGTGAATGTCTGAGGGGTACTGACCAGTAGTACCCCAAGCTTCGCCTTCAACTTTGTTACCGTTGGCTCTGAATTGAATTACGTATTCCCCTGAAGGCATCCCATTAGGGAATGAATTAAGACTAGTCCACGTCAATGTGTCACCTTTACCAACAGTTTTATAGACATATTCTCTCCCGTTACCCTGCAAGCTCCAAGTGAGATTTGATGCTCCTTCATTCCGAACTTTAATCTTTACATGTCCATAACCTTTTTTAACAGTTAAGTCCATCGTCGGACTTGTCCCGCCAAGAACCTCATGTACCTCTTGACCAATTGATTGGATAACTATACCTCCATGATCCTTCGATACTTTAATCCCCGTAGCTGGTGCGGCAGAAGCAGCCAATGGAGCTATTGCCGTTAGAGCCAATACACCTGAAAGAATGATTGCTGTTTTTTTAAACTTCATCAAAAACCGTCCTCTCGAATGGTATAATTTGTACTACTGATCAAGTATATCTTATAAAAAGGAATAAAATGTACATTTACGCTAACTAGATGGTAAAAAATAGAACTATCTTCATTACAGTACCGACAATATTCGAAAATACATATTTCATTTGAATATTACATGACATATATTTCAAAACTTATTGACAACTGTTAAATTATGGACAACAATAGAATGCAATAATATAAAAGTTTTGGAATTTCTGTATGAAAGGTGGATATGACATGAAGCATACACCTACGATCCGAGCAGAATTAGACAGATATCTAGAACAAAAGAGTTTGAGCTTAGCGCAATTTGGACAACTTGCAGGTATGAATAGGGGAATAATAAGTGCTATTGTGACAGGTAATAAGTCAATGTCTGTTAACCAGCTTGACCTAATCACTGAGGCTATGGGTTTACCGGAAGGGTATTTTTACGATCTATTTATAGAAAACTACATCATCGACCATCCTCCGAATATGAGGCGAATCGAGCCGTTTTTGTCTCGCTGTGCGGAGTTGGACAGGTTGGGTGCGATCCGTCGAGTGGTGGGAGCCATCATGGATAATTTACTCTATTCGCCCAAATTATTTAAGATTGCAGAGGAATTATTGTCACAAGGACGGCATGCAGCTGCATTGTTGCTCTATGAGGGGGTAGCTGAAGCAGAGAGATATCAACATTCTGAACGTTTGGCAGTCTGTCAATATCGTATATTTACGATACAAGTTGGAGACGATCAAAGCCAAAGCCTCAAGGCAGCAACGCTATTTGAACCCTTTGTGGAACGTCTAGATGAAATAGAACAGCTTGACGCATTGAAGGATTTGGCTAACGTGTACAGGTCTTTGCGTAAATGGGACAAGGTAGAGGAAGTAGCTAGAACAATGAGAGCTAAAGCTGAAATCCAATATACTTTGGAACATCAACAGCAGAGTCGAATGCGTGATGAGTCTTCCAAGAAACTAAGTCGTCCGCTGTTTGTGTACATCGCTTATGCTGATTTGTTGTGTTCAGGTTCTTGCGAAGCTAAAGGCGATTACCACCAAGCTCTACAGTATACATACGCCTATGCTAGTTTAGATTGGGTAAAGGAGACTGACGAGGATACCCGACACTGGATTAGCTTGTTCAAAAGTTGGGCAAAAGGTAATACTTACGTATATAAGCTTTTATCTGGGGATGTAAGTGTGCTAAACGATTATGTTCAATACATTATTGCATCAAGTGATAAAGTCGATAAGGAAATGATTGTAAAGCTTTTAAACGTAATGTTTGCAGCTAACCGATTTCAATTAGACGTGAATGATATACTTAAACGGTTTGAAATGCTTATTGATTCTTTTGTACAGCAACCATCATCGGATATGTATACTTATCAGGTAGTACCAGAGCAAACAACACGTTTTAAGTATGAACTTGCTAAATACTACTTGAACAGAGGCAATTACTCTTATGGCTTCAAGTACCTGCTAGACGTTTTATCTAAATCATTAGCCAATAACAAAGAATCCTTTTTCATTAGATGCATAAGATTATTTGAGCAGTTTAAACAATTTGCTGACGTTAGAACTTTTATAAAGTATGAAAGTTTAGTTAGTGTGGGGCAAAGAGATAGATTATTTTACTATTAATATTCATGCCCTCTTTTTTAGAATGCATGGTTAGACAATGTTAAAAAAAATGGTACTGCTAATCATTGCAGCTAGTTTTTTGTTTATTGTTACTGTGCCTGTTCAGTCGAATAGCCATCAGGTTACGCCATACTATGATCCAATTGGCGGGGCCTGAACCCTGTTTGAGGAATGAATGACCAATGTTGAGAAAAATTGTACTACTGACCATCGCAGCTAGCTTTTTGTTTATTGTTACTGTGCCGGATCAAGCCTTTAACCACCACCATAGTATTCAGCCTAACGTTACCATTGGAGGATTTTAAAGCTAAAGCTCTGCTAACCTTATGGTTGGTAGAGCTTTCTTTAGTGCAGGAATTACCACACATACGGCAGAATAATTATCTAAGGTGATCAGCATGAACCATACATATAAAATGTTAAAGTCGGATATTGAACTATTTACAGCTGCATTAGGACAGTAAGAGTATGTGTAGTACAGCCGTTGGGAGAGGGTTTGATAGATATTGTGGACTACGGTGGCGTAGTAGAGAAGATTACACTGGGGTCGGTTAAGATTAATGGATCGTATTTTTTTCGTAATAGTTTGAATTTAGAGTAGAAGTGAAAGGACCTACCAGATTGTAGATGGTGTCACTTTAAGGTAGACCATATCAAAAATAGGAGGGGAAAATGATGAAGAAAAGAATATTTCAGTTCTTGATTTTATCTTTATCTATAGCAACTACGGTAGGTGCAGTTCCAGCTTCACCCAGTAAAACTAGTGGAAACAACATAATTTCTCAAAGATCGGGCGGAAGCGCAACTGTAAAAGAAGCCTTTAGTGTCCCTAAAGGATGGGGTCATGTTAAACTTTGTATGAAGAATCACTCTGATCATCCAGTAAGAGTAAGTTTAACTCACAGTGGTTCAAACAAACTATATATTGAAAGTTTAGTAATCGCTCCTCACGACACAGTGACTTGGAAATCTACAGACCAAGGTTTTAGCGACGGATTGCGTTCTGGAGACTACATACTTCAGTGGAGAGGCAGCGATTATAAAGTTGACGGAGAAACATGGGGAGTAGCTCATTCACAGCCTGGAAACCTCTAAATTACCCTAGGAATACAACTGGTCCTTCTGGCAATTTGATGTGGAAGGTTAAATATGTGTTTGTTCAAGACAGCAAGTGAATTAATCCCCTTAATTGGTG
Source organism: Paenibacillus sp. TSM33 (assembly GCF_056099025.1). NCBI lineage: Bacteria > Bacillati > Bacillota > Bacilli > Caryophanales > Paenibacillaceae > Paenibacillus > Paenibacillus sp. TSM33. The sequence goes on along the minus strand of NZ_JBLZXB010000017.1, from coordinate 340,578 downwards.
GTAGAGCTTTTTTCGTTGATCAATTTGAACTTAGAGCAAATGTGAGAAAGGATTCCGCTGGTATGTAACCAGTATGGAGTCCTTTGTTATTATTGTGCTTATCAATGGCAAAGAATGAAGGGTCTCTACCTGCATCTTTAGTGTCATACCAAGCGATGAAGGTGTTCAATTCTTTTTTACTCAAATCGAATTCTCTATCAAATCCATTATCCATTGTTACAGTCAAAATAGCGCGATCACCAGTTGGTTGCGATGATCTATCTGTATCCGATGATCCAGGTGTTGTAGACAGATCGGGCTTTGTTGATGGATCAGGTGTTGTGTTTAAATACTATGAAGCTATCGTATGATAAAAGAAATCGCAAGAGGATTAATTGTATTTTTAAAAGAGTGGAAACAAGTGTATAAAGGTTTTCAGGTGGTGCAGGTCCACGGTTGTTCCAACCTTTAACACCAACACAGTTCACACCCTTGACTTTCCCCTATGTGTGCAGAAGGTGGCGCAGGTGTTAATATTCGATACATAACCCTTAGTGATAACCGGGAAGCAGGATCATGGACAATCATCAGTTAGATAAGTATACTGATGGAACTAAAATAAGGTTCATCGTGAAATAAAAACAAAGACTCACGCAGTTTAGAGCTGGCATGAGTCTTTTTAATACCCAATAAAAAATAAATATGCAAAAATATAGAACATATTTATAGATAAGCAAGTTTATGTTTAGACACATTTCCTCAATTAAATTATTCTTAGTTCTATTAAACATATTGGAGGATTATTTAATGAAGAAAGCATGTATAACAATTTTATTTTTAGTTCTTTTATCTCTTCCCTTGTCAAATGTTTTTGCAGCTGAAGCAGAGTATTCAGAAAATCTAGTTCCACATATGACAACTAACATTTTGCCATCTGGAGTAGCAAGCGCAAGTAATGAATATTCATACGCATATGAGGCGTTTAATAAGGAATTTGCTACTATTGCTAGTTCGTGGACATCAAGTACAACTTCTGCTTGGCTAAGATATGACTTTCCTAAAGCCGTAGTTATTGAGCAATATGTGATATATCCACAGACAACGGCAACCGACCGCGCCCCTAAAGATTGGACTTTCGAAGGCTCAAATGATGGGGTTACTTGGAATGTGCTAGATACTCAGTCAAATATCACTGGATGGGTGGATAGTACTCCCAAAAAATTCACTTTCTCTAATTCTAATTTATACAAGGATTATAGAATTAATATTACAGGTAATAATGGAAGTCAGTATCTAGCTCTTAGCGAATTAGAAATGATGTCTAAAGTATCAAGTTCCACTCCTAACCCAGGAACAGAGGAACCGACTCCAAACGGGGATCGTGCAATTCTAGTAGTCACCATGACAACTGGCTTGGAGAAAGAATTTGACCTAAGCATGAAAGAGGTCAATGACTTTATTGCATGGTACGAAGGCAAACAAGCTGGTTCTGGATCAGCATCCTATGCAATCAATAAACATGATAACAATAAAGGTCCATTCAGTAGCCGTAAGGACTACATGCTGTATGATCGTATCCTAACGTTTGAAGTAAGTGAATACTCTAAATAAATTAAAAAGCTCTGCCGACCCATTAAGGTTAGCAGAGCTTTTTAACGTCATCACTTCATTGCACTGGTTCGGCGGTAATCTTTATATATCTCCGTTAGTCCCAAGACTTCTTCCAGTGTCAGGTTATTACGAAGGTGATTCAGCGCTTCGGCGATATACAACGCTACCACTATTTGCTTTTGTTCATCAGTTCGTGGCCGTTCCTCTTGTAATTTGTCTTGTATGTTCCTGCGATGTATTTCTAGAAATCTTTCTAAATTCATAATCATCGCTCCTTTTTTGTTAAGCTGGATGTTTCTCGTTTAGCCTCTTCAAATAGTAAACCAAGATCACTATACATATATGTCTAGCAGGAGGGAATATGAACAGGCGAAAGGAATGAAGTGAAGTAAACTGAAATTATATTCGAGACAGACATGCTATAATTGAATCCCATCAAGTATTAAAGTCCAGCAATAAGGAGAGATATTTTGGAGCAATTTAGAGGAATTGAAATTGTTGAAATGACATTTGATAACAAGGATGATTACGAATGCAAAGATCAACCTTTCATGGTCATAGGGAGACTTATCCCCAAACTAAAAAATGGCATATGGAGTTATCATGAAGAACTTTATGAACAACCTTATGAGTCAAAATACCCGGAACACGAAGATCTTGATGAATATATTAATAGCAATGACAGTATTGCTTTCTTATACTATTCCGGAAGGAAATGCTTGGGACATATAAGACTGGGGACAGTAGAGGAAACTAAATTTGCTTCTATTGACAGACTTATTATATTAGAAAGTAGCAGAGGAAAAGGAATTGGAACTGCCTTGTTAAACAAGGCAAGGGAATGGGCATTACAAAAAGGAATGCAGGGATTTACGCTTGAGACGCAGGATGTTAATTTACTCGCTTGTCGATTTTATTTGAAAAATGGGTTTGAAATTGGAGCAGTGGACACTATGCTTTATTCAAACTCAAAATACAAAGATGAAAATGCGGTATTTTTCTATTCAAAATTCTAATGCATCATGATAATTTAATGTATTGTATTTACAGAATTCCGTTGTGCCTGAAAGTATCGGTCATACCCTACTAGCCAAAGCCAGTGGGGTACTTTTAGGTTTAGTGAGATATTATTGTGGCTTTTGATTTAATTCCATCTAGCTACTATGCTAATTATTCTTACCTATTGTTGGCGGAATGCTATTATTTGAGATCTCCTGCGAAAAAATAGAATGTTATATTAGTTGCATAATATATTGACAGATGGTTTAATTATGGTGAAAAATGTTTGGGCATATCCCAGGCATTAATTGGGAATAGTAAGTGCCATTGTGACAGGTAATAAGTCTATGTAGTCTGTTAATCAGCTTGATCTAATGACTGAGGCTATGGGTTTAACAGTGGGCTGCATTTACGACTTATTTATAGATAACTACATCATCTCCACGTCCCCGAATATGAGACGAATCGAGCCATTTTTATACCGTTGTGCAGAGTTGGACAAGTTGGGTGCGATCTGTCGAGTGGTGGGAACCATCATGGACAATCTACTCTATTCGCCCAAACTATTTGACATTGCGGAGGAATTATTGGCACAGGGACGACATGCGGCTGCACTGCTGCTCTATGAGGGTGTAGCTGAAGCGGAGAAATACCAACATTCTGAACGTTTGGCAGTTTGCCAATATCGTATTTTCACGATTCAAATTGGTGGATTCTAAAGTAAAAGAAAGCTCTGCTAACCTTAATGGGTCGGTAGAGCTTTAATTGTTCACGCTTCTTATAATGTATCAAGGTATTCTTTCTGGAATTTGATAAAATCTTGCACACTATCGTGATAGGTAAATCTACCGCCATTTTTGTCAATAATCCACTTGATCTTCTCGTCATTTAACAAGACTCCATACATGCAATGATGAAGCAGTTCAATTTGCTTTTCATCCCTAATTCGGATCAAGTGTTTTTCTTGTTCGTCAATGAGGTACCATTTTGTTTCTGTTTCATCTACATCCGCATCCACATACAGTATTGATACCGACAAGGGGAATGGCCAGTCAAACCAATGTTCTCGCTTGTCTTCTCCATAACCTTCAAATGCCATGGTTATTTCCTCCTACTTGGATAATTTCCTGATTAGTTTAAATGTATCTAACGTGTTGCGATTGTACGCTTTATTGATAACTGTTTTTTTGGGAACTCGCAGCTATTCTCAGTCTTTGGCATCTTGGCACCAATGCGGTAAATGACCTGCCGTTTGAGATTGGCCCGAACTGCGATGCGTTTGTTTAGGCTGTGCTTAGCGAAGACGGATACGCTCTATATTGTAATCATAGAGGGCTGGGATGGTGCCAAAAGATCATTACATTTCCTCGTCTGGAAATAGGCATTATACGGTATTAAACCTCCGATGATCTGGAGTTTATTTTTTGTACTCAGAATATAATTTGTGTATAACACAACAGGAGGTTACATACATGTCATGTCAATAAGACTCAAAGGTAATGGACTATGGGAAAGCAGACGCATCATACCAGAACATAAGGAAGCGTATCTAAAGCTCATGAAAGAAGTCGAATTTTAAACAAATGTTTACTGGGAATCATTTTATGCTATAGTAACTGATACAAAGAAGGCTTGGAAGTGAGGAATAAATCGAAGATGAAGCGTAGGTACATCTTTATCTTGATTGCTATGCTAATTACAACTACTATTCTAATTTTCCTGATGAATTCTGGGGATAATACGAAGTATAAATACCCATCAGGCAAAGATACCGTAGAATATTTTGGTGACGGGACTTTTCAAATTTATAGAGGGGGGCCGCACGACCCTTTAATTCTTTATAATCATCTTGCTGGTCCACTGGAAAATACTGTTGATAATATTGTGTCATATAAGATTAAAAAAAATATCGTATATGTGGTTGGGGAAAGTGGCTTCATTAAATTGGACTCAAGTACCAACACATACGAGCAAAAGAAACGGGTTTCCGACTTTACTTCCAAAGATAGAGAGGTATTCAATAAATTAATAGAGAAGTAGAGGATAGCATAAGCAAATATGGTAGTAGGGAGCTTTAACTTGTTCACAAATCCTATATGCACACAAGAAGAATTTTATCAAAAGTATATACAAGTAAACAAGCTTCGGGTGCTCCCAGGCGATGTTGGTTTCTGCAATTCAATTCTAAACTCTCGTAGAATTTTATATCAACGGCAGCCTTGGATAAGGAAATAAAGTCCCGGACTGCCGCAGCTTTTTTATAAAATTAACATTCATCGTTAGTTGGCTCAGGAAACGAACTGCAGGGCTGCACTAAAATATTTTTAACTGACTAGTTTTAGCCCCATAGCAGAAACAAGGACCAACCCTATACACAAAATGCGCATTAAACCGCGTGGCTCACTATAAAAGATCATGCCGAGGATAGCGCCTCCAGAAGCGCCAATTCCAGTCCATACAGCGTAAGCTGTTCCCATCGGGAGTGTTTGCATTGCCAACGACAAAAATATAAAACTGAGGCCAAAACCGGTAATCAAAAGAGTCAGCGATTTCCAACTGCGGGTTTGATTGAACTTGTTGATAAGCAAAACCCCGATCATTTCAAAAATGCCCGCTAAAATCAAATATACCCAATTCATAATCCACTAACCTCCTCTTTTTTCTTACTAAGAATTTTCAGTCCAATCACTCCAATAAGCAGCAGCCCGATCAATGCTACTTTTGAAACACTTATGTCTGCGCCAAACAATAGAATTTCAGCTACTACAGTTCCTGCCGTCCCTAGCCCGACAAATACAGCGTATACCGTTCCAACCGCTAATGAACGAGCCGCCTTGATCATCAAATAAAAGCTGATGTAAATAGCGATTACTGTACCACTCCATTCCCAAAAACTATCCGCATGCTTTAACCCACTAACCCAAGCAACCTCAAATATAGCCGCCACAATGACTGAAATCCACGTTTTGTTCATAACATGTTCCTCCTTAAACTTCTTATTGAAATTTGGCCATAAAAGAAAAAGATAAAAGCCTGGGAAATAAAACGCACAATGCGTTTATCTCCCAGGCTTTTATCCCTCCGTGTCACAGCCATCTGGCTGTGCGTTTTCTCTCGGACCAGACCAATCTTGCGATTGCGGAACCCTAGAAAACGTTTTTATTCAGTTAATGGTTAAAATCATACTAACACGCGATGTAACGTGAGTCAATTTACAATTTCCCCACTAACTTGCTAGTTAGTTTAACGCCAATGTTTAGTCTGCAAATACATTTCCATTTGAATTCGCCGGGTCGGATGTTTAACTGAACGCCCGGTCACAGAGTCGTAGCTATACATATATTAAGGTGAAAACAATTAAAGGAGGGCTAAAGCTATGAGTGGATGTGCAGGTGGTGTGTGGACTTCTACAGCGGCAATTTTGGTGCTCTATATCCTTTTGGTTATCATCCTTAAATCGTGCTGGGTTTAATGTTGTGAAGAAAATTGTATAGACCCCATCAATAAAGTTCAATGCCCTTATTTCTTTGGTAAACTACCCGAAATCAAATTAGATAACAAGCTCTGCCGACCGATTAAGGTTAGTAGAGCTTGTTTTATTTGAACATTTTCCCGATCTGCTTAATCATCTCAAATGCACTACGATTATGCACCTTATTGTATGCAGTCTAGGAAGGTTCTAGAGAGTGGATCAATTAATTATTGGCATAATCCGAATCAACAACAATAGGGTATCGAATAATGAAGGGTATGCTATTTGTATCAATGGTGCCTGCTCTAACGGAGAGGTTGCGTCCAATATCAATGAAAACGGGTTAAGAGTCAAAATAAAGGGGAAATGTTTCTGTGATGTTTTTTTAATTACCAGCATGCCCTATCACAGAATGTATTTTTACATATATTAAGGTGACGACAGATAAAGGAGGTTAAAAGGCATGGGTGCATATGAAGGTAATGGCGGCGGTGTATGGACTTCTACAGCGGCAATTTTAGTGCTCTTTATTCTCTTAGTTATCATCACTAAATCACTTTGGGTTTAATTGGTGAAAAGAGCTGCTGGATAATATCACTTCACTCATGGATTGTAAAAGGTTGATCCCAATAAGCGCATAAGCTATTTGGCAATAGCCACAGCATTCGCTGTTCTTTTGGTGGGTGCCTGCTGGATTCCTGTCATAATAGTTATGCGCTTATTGAGTGTTGTCGGAAGGGGAATGTCTCATTGAAGGGTTTATGAAGCTATACCAATGCCTTTTCTTCAAGATCTTTTATAATTTCTAACGCAACAAAATATCCAAAAAATAATGTTAAAATATTCTCATATCGTTTTCCTGATCCTCTTGCTCTACTTAATATTATGTTTTGACTTTCTTGTATTTCTCTTTTCTGGAGTGATAGAGAAACCACAGATGAATTGGGAGCGATCAGATCCACCATTAGAGTTGACAACTTTTTCTGAAACTCTTCAATTGGAAAGTCATTATTTTCTTTTGAGTACAGCTGCATAGTCTCAGGTGGATCTTTAAATGTAATCGGGTATTGATCGTTGAAGACACCTTCATTAGCAATTTTGTCAGCAATTAATTTACCGAAAACGATACCCGCTGCAAATGCTTGCCCAGGGATTCTTCCCATACCAAGATCACCATTAAATTGAGCTTCTCCCGTAGCAAAAACACGATTCAAGTTTATAACTTCAGCATTAGCATTGATTTCGATTCCTCCTGAAGAATAGTGCATTGTTGGTGTGATTTTGATTCTTTTATTTTTAACCACATTAGTGCTAAATCCATATTTTTTAAATCTTTCATTTAAAATATTTTCATCAGCATGGCTCATATCCAAGTACATATTCTTTTTTTGCTTGATGCAATCTAGTTCAAAATGTAAAATCTCGTCAATCATTTCGTGGTAATCATCTCGAGCTATGGCATCACATATATATTTATCTTTTAATAGTTGAATTCCTTCCTCATCTACTATTTTCCCTTGACTTAAAGATACAACTCCGCCTAATAAAATTTGTCTTCCATTGTATATTGACCAAGGATGAGACATTACTGTAGACATTCCCTTTAATCTTGCACCTATTTTTTTAGCTAAGATAAGCGTTTCTCCAGTCGAACCCGGTGAATTATCATTGTAGTTAAACTGTCCTGCATATCCTCCTGTAGCTAATATCAAATAATTAGTATATATCCTGAAAAATTGATCTAATTGTATGTCATAAAATAATGCAATAATTCCATCCTCATACTTTTCCAAATGAATCAAAATTTTATTACACAGCGGTTGTTCAATATGTTGTAATAAACAATTAATTAACTTCTTTCCTCCCTGTGATTTAATCAAACATTCAGGCATAATACCAAAAGATGTTTTCTCATAAGAGATTCCTAATTCCTCGAAAAAATTTATAACTATGTTGGAGTTTCTATATAGCGTTTCAATAACCGATCGATCTGCTCCACATTTATCAATCGTAAGATTAATAATATTATTAATATCATTCTCTGATGGAACACGTGTATTTGCGGCTGCAAGAAAGGAGTTGCTCTGTTTGGGCGCATTCTTTTTTGTTGTAATCGTGTACTTGATATTGTTTTTTGATAAATAATAAGCAACAGCAAGCCCCGAGATACCCGTACCAACAATCAAAATTGGAGTGTAGTGGTGTTCAACAGATGTTACATTTCGTTCCATCTTTCTATCTCCCTTTTTAAGATGCAGATATTATCTTCGGCTGAATCTCACAGTCCGTTTTCCACTTATATATAGATATACAATAGTAGATACAGTAATACATACAGTGATACATGCACCGTGATCTAATCTCCTTACGATAAATTGAACACGAGCGCCTTTGCAGAAAAAAGAGCCATTATACCCATCGCTAAGAAAATCTTACCGTTATTTACAATATGTTTGTTACCGATGAAGAATAGGATCTAAGTAGAATATTTTTCCTGATTGTACAAATGTATTACTTATTTTGTCAATCTAATCTGAGAAGTATTTAAACTGACTTTGAAGCATGGATATCCAAACTAATCAATCTTGGATGCCCTTAGCTTCTAGGACTGGAAGTTTCTGAATTTTTAAAAGGGCGTATTATATTACCCGGAAGCCGCTTCGAAATATATTTCAGAACATATCTTAGAGCATGAGAATATAGAAGGAACCATTATCAAAAAATAGGGAAGCTGCCTTGTGATTTTATTACTGATTCCATTTGTAAAATATGAATTTGTAAAATATGAAATGGAGGGAATGTTGTGCCACGAGCTTCGGTCATACTGCCAGTTTACAATAATGCGGCTTTTGTCTTGGAAGCAATACAGAGTATTTTGTCTCAAACTTATTCGGATTTTGAATTAATTGTTATTGATGATGGTTCGACAGATGGGTCTACCTTTCTTATTTCACAAATATCAGACCCTAGAGTGATAAAAATCTTCCATAATACTAATCGAGGGTTGATCGCTTCTTTAAACGAAGGGTTAAAAAAGGCTAATGGTGAATACATCGTTCGTATGGATAGCGATGATATTTCTACGCCAGATCGACTAGCTATACAAATCGCATATATGGATCAAAATCCATTCATTGATGTATGCGGTGCTGCTTTTACTTCAACTAGTGGAGGATCAATAAAGGTTAATCCAGCAAGTCATGACGAAATAAAAACATGGTTGCTATTTCATTGTTGTATCTGCCATCCTGCTATAATCATGCGCAATAGCATGATTCATCGGCTTGGCGTTCAATATGATAGTAATTATCCTCATGCCGAAGACTACGAACTGTGGAACCGACTAGCTTTCCAAGTACAAATGGCGAACCTCCCCATAAACGTATTGTATTATCGTCAACATAATGGACAAGTGTCCAATCAGCACAAAGCTATACAAGATGCTACCGCTCGGAGAATTCGTCAAAGACAGTTTAGCAAGTTGGGCTTGGAATTATCAGATGAAGAGAATCAGATTATGCTGGATATTCTTGAGTTTAAAATTAATCCCTACGATTATGATAGTTATATCAGAGCTTTAGGTTTTGCCAACTGGGTACTGGACCAAAACAGTAAGTATTTAGTTTATAATCAGGAACTATTAAACATGGCGTTTTCACGGTGTATATCCCATATTCCTTATTGACACGAAGATAAGCAAGTGATTCGATTGGATCGATTAAAGGAGGTTAAAACCATGGGGCATATGAAGGCGACTACGGTATGTGGACTTCTAATGCTGCAATTTTGGTGCTTTTTATCCTCTTGGTTATAATTACTAAAGCATTTTGGATTTAATTTTATGAAAAAATTGTTATGCAACACACTTTACTTTTTTTAAGGATGGTAAAAGTTGAACCCAATGGTGCATAGGTTATTTGGCAGTAGCCATAGTATTCTCTTCCTTTTGGTTAACTAAGTTTTTACAGCGTACTTAGGGAACCCTGCCATAATAGCTTGTTGCGCTTATTGGGTTCTGCTGTCAGTGATCAGCATGGACTATACATAAAAGTGTTAAATGTTAGATATAAAATTATATGCTACCATTTTGTCAGGTAAGATTATATGTTGTTAAGGATGCTTAGCGAAAAGTTATCTGTTTTATTTTAAGTTTAAAAATTGAAATCTTGCATTATTCACATAATATATTGACATATGGTCAATTTTAGAGAAAAATAGATTACAACAATATAAAAATTTTGGAATTTTTATGTGAAGGGTGGATATGACATGAAGCATACACCTACGATTCGGGCGGAACTAGATAGATACCTAAAACAAGAGGGTCTTAGCCTAACGCAATTCGGGCATATTGCAGGCATTAATAGGGGAATAGTTAGTGGCATCGTAACAGGAAATAGTTCTATGTCTGTTAACCAAATTGATAGAATCACTGAGGCTATGGGTTTACCAGAAGGCTATTTTTACGACTTATATGTAGAAAACTATATTATTGACATTCCCCCCAATATGAGGCGAATCGAACCATTTTTATATCGCTGTGCAGAGTTGGACAAGTTGGATGCGATCCGTCGAGTGGTGGGAGCTATCATGGACAATCTACTCTACTCACCCAAACTATTTGACATTGCAGAAGAATTATTAGCGCAGGGACAACATGATGCTGCATTATTGCTCTATGAGAGTGTAGCAGAAGTGGAAAAATATCAACATTCTGAACGTTTGGCCATCTGTCAGTATCGGATTTTCACGATTCAGATTGATGACGATCAAAGTCGCAATCTTAGGGCAGCCATACTTTTTGAGCCTTATGTCGAGCGCCTAGATGAAATAGAACAACTTGATGCATTGAAGGACTTAGCTAATGTGTACAGGTCTTTGCGTAAATGGGACAAGGTTGAGGAAATGGCGATAAAAATGAGAGCTAAAGCGGAAATCCAATACACTTTGAAACATCAACAGAACAGCCGAGAACGCACTGAATCTACTAAGAAGCTAACTCGCCCTATGTTTGTGTACATTACCTATGCCGATTTATTGTGTGCAAGTGCCTGTGAAGCCCGAGGCGACTATCAACAAGCTTTACAATATACATACGCCTACACAGACTTGGATTGGGTCAAAGAGACTGACGAAGATACCCAATACTGGATTAGTTTGTTTCAGCATTGGGCAGAAGGTAACACTTATGTTAATAAACTTATGTCCGGAGATACTAGTGTGCTGCTAGACTATGTTGAATATATAGGAACAACCTCCAATGAAAGTGAGAAGCTCTCAAAGTTGTTGAACATTATAATAGTAGCTAACCGATACTATTTGGATGTAGATGGTGTACTTACAAGGTTTAAAATAGACATTGATGCCTCTACTCAACTCTCGACATCTACTGATATGTACACCCAACAAGTGGTACCTGACTATATTGCATTGTTTTGTTATGAAATGGCCTATTATAATTTAAATAGGAAGAAGTACAGTGATGGTTTTAAACAATTATTATGTGCAATGGTAAAAGCACATATACTAAACAATGAAACATATTTTATAAACTGTACAGGTCTCTTTGCACATTTCCAAGCATATGCGTCTTTAGAGATCAAAGAAGAGTATTTCAAACTATTAGAAAAGGTGTGGTTAGACAATGTTGAAAAAAATGGCACTATTAATCGTTGCGAGTAGCTTTTTATTTTTTCCTGTCCTGACGCAACAAATTCAGATCCTTGTACAAATTGGAGGTGCTTAAGCACAAAGCTCTGCTAACCTTATGGTTGGTAGAGCTTTTTGATTAAAGGAATTGTTACACTATGCCCCGAATGAGTCACTACTTCAATGACCTAAATATACTGATGCTTGATAATCCAAGATGTTGCTAGTCATGATTGCTGCTTTTCTAATGTTTGCTACAAGCGTTTCAGCTTCCAGCTATGTAACCACAACTAAGTGGAAAAACGAAACCTACGCCCAAAGTGACATCATTCATACAAATGGCGGAAAAGTTAGATTACGTGGTGGTTATACTGGTTCGGGTAAAGCTACAATAATGTTTATGTACTCTGTTGATGGCACATCTAGGTAATTACTGGAGATGAAACTGCAGAACCATACGGGGAGAATAGACAACAAAAAATAGATTACTTTAGAGAAATATAATATATTATATGAAATGACAAGACTGACACAAGGCATATCGCAATAACAGTGAGCTGGGGTCGTGACCCAAAAATATTACACCGTCTGGAGTGTGAATGGTACAATATGGAACTCTGAGCCTCAGATTAATCTGAGGCTTATTTTTATGTGGACCAATTTACGAACTTATCAGAGTCACTGATAACGTGTGAACTATCAACGTTATAGAGAACGAAATCCACAAAGTTGAATGGGTTGGTGGCTGCTTTTGGTGACTCATTCCGTTCAAGGATTTAGCAAATGATTGAAGATATGCGTGTATGTAGTGCGGTCTGATGTTATTGATGGTTAATGTTTCATTCATTGCGGTCTTATCCCTTCACCAATCATTTCTTATGGAAGGAATCCTTTCCGTTCCAGCAAATCCTCTGTGGCCTTCCACAGTTTTTGCTGCATCTTGGGATCTCCTCCAGGTGAGACTGGTTTAAGAGATTTCCCGGTTCCAACGTTAAAGTATCCACCAGTTTTGTGATGGTATTCCGGCTCTACAATTAATCGGGTAATGATATCTGCTCCTCTTCGTGGATCTCCAAGACGGAGGACTTTCAATAATCGTTCTAATAGGGGGGCAAACCAAAGTTCTCGTCCCAATCCGGTAACATTGAATCCTGGGTTTAGTGCATTTACGCTGATTCCCGTATCCGACCATCGTCTTGCCAGTTCAGCAGTGAACATAATATTCAATAATTTGGTTTTTCCATAGATGGGCGATGAGCCACGAGCGGTAAAGGCAGTTGTATCCGTTAAGTCCTCGGGAAGCTGCAAAACTCCATGACGGCGTGAAGCTTCGGAGGCAACATTGACAACTCTGGCCTTGTCTACGTTCTGCAGACATGGTTTTAGTGTATGTGTTAACAGCCACGGCGATAAATAATTTATGGCAATCATTTCAGGAAACCCCTCGGGAGTGACGCGTTGCTCAAAAGCATGAATTCCTGCATTGTTTAACAGCACATCAATATAAGGGTACGCGGCGGCTATCTCACCCCCGACCCGTTTAACATCCTTCAGTACCGATAAATCTCCATAAAAAAAGTCAACCTTCGCTGATGGGCTAACCAGCTCAATCTGTTTTCTTGTAGCTTCAGCACGTTCCTTACTCCTGGCAGTCAAAACAAGATCAAAGCAGCCGCGTTTTCCCAATTCTACTGCGACTAGCTGTCCAAGACCACTGGTGGCACCTGTTATGACAACAGTAGTATTTTTAGACATCGTCATTTCTCCTTCATGTGTTACAATTTTATTGGAGTAGCTAATCCGGTGAGTTAGCACATTTGATTGACATATGCCCACTATAATGATTTAGTTGATATATGTCAACTAAATTGAGTTGTGGTTTTTTGATCGAGAGAAAGGTGATTGAGGATGAAATATAAGGAAGTTAAAATTGAACCAAGGGAGAAATTGGAAATTGAGTTGGGCGAGCAGCTTAACGCACTTATCAGTGCTTCACACGCCCTGAATGTCAGAGCTGCTGCGAAATTTGACTCCTCCTTACAACCTGCCGCCTTCCACATTGTTCGTTGGCTGTATTCTTATGGCCCGACTAATGCCGCCACTTTAGCGGAATCAACTGCGATGGATCGAAGTTCAGTGAGTCGTCTTGTCAAACAGCTCCAGTCTTTGGGGTATCTGAACAGAGAGGCTTCCCAAAGTGATGGACGGGGAGTTGTATTGTCTCTTACCGAGCATGGACAGCAAAAATTAATTGATGCGCTTAAGGAGAAAGAGAACGTTTTCTATGAACGAATTTCGGACTGGAAAGATGCGGAGCTTCATAATTTTATCCAAATGCTCAAGCAATTTAATGGACTTAATTAGAATTCAAAGAGTGGGCTAAAGCAGGATCAGCTATAATCAATTATTAGAAAATTATTGATGTGTAGTGTAATTGAATAGTCTAAATAAACGAAATCCCCGACGACCAGCTAAGGTAATGGGGATTTTTCTGTTGTTATTTCAATGTCAGCTCAAAAGAATGATATGTTCCCAACGATATGTTCATAAAAAGTTCACTTACATGAAACTATTGTTACAGCTAAAATAATCACATCCAAAAATGAAAGGTTGAATTAAATGCCAACAACTAAAAAGGAAAGCTTTTACTTCGGGGTTATTATGTGTTTCGGAATGGTCATTATTATGACCTTCTATAATCTTTTGATTAACGGATTGATTGGAAAAATTAGCTCGATTACCATTGCTGTTGAATTTCTAATTGGATTTATTATAGCGCTCGTATTAGATTTATATATCGTGGGTCCTATAGCAAAAAAAGTTGCTTTAAGTCTACCTTTTGATAAATCTAAAAAAATATTTTTAGTTATCACGATTTCAACATGCATGGTGATCGGAATGGCCTGTTCTATGTCTTTCTACGGTTTATTAACTTCAATTCTGAGTCATGGTATTGGCGCTCATTCATTATTTGAAGCATACATAGAAATTTTTATAAAGAACTTTCTTGTGGCCTATCCATTACAATTATTAATTATGGGTCCAGCTGTTCGAGCCTTGTTTATAAAATTTATAAAGAAAAGCGGGCAAGTGGGACCTTATAAAAAAGTGTTAAATTAAATAATAGAGCAAATCTATTACAGCGGTGTTAAGCTAATGAATGATGTACACCCAGAAATGCTTAAGTTATGAAAAGCTGATACAAGTGTGAGGAAGCTATAACTGGCGGATTGGTAGTTTGGTGTATCATTTAACACAAAAAAAGCAGGAAGAATTCTTCCTGCTTTTTGCTTGAAAATAATTATTAACGTCTGCGTTGTCTATCATTCACGCTAAACAGATTAACAGCCAGTGCGTTACCTCTTGCGCGCGCATTGGCTCTTTGATTGGAACGGATGTTTAATCTTCTTCTTCTCAATTCACGGTTGCAGTGTCTTCTGCTCATAATATCACCTCCCTTCAAAGAAATGAAGGTATGGTTAAATCTTAATGATGTTTATGCTTACGCTTGGAAATTTTGATATTTAATGCGTTAGTTGCGAGTGCATTTCCGCTTCCTGTTTTAGCAGCTGCGGCTTGAAAGACTTTAACGACCAGATATCTGTTTTTCCCGATGCGATGCTTATACGTTTTAACTCTATTTCTGATCATCTGCATATCTCCTTTGCTTTAGGTCTGCTATATACATATGTCAATTGTGCTAGTAATGTATCAGCATAAATCTACTAAAGATAAAAAGAAGCTAGTACCTATGTTCCTAAACGTTTAACAAAAAAAAGCTCATGCTAGCCTGCGTTTGACTTCCCGACTTTACGTTATAGGGGAAGGCTACAGTAGGTCACATGAGTTCAATTTCCATTTGTTTAGCTAATAAAAGTAAACAATTCAAGATCAGAGGGGGTACTATCTCGGATAATGGGGCGGATATGATAGTAGAGACAATATAGGTTGCTGAAAAGGAAAAGATAGTTGGAGACACACACCTAGTAAACATAAGAACAATATAAAACCGGCTCGCCTAGGCGGCCGGTTTTATATTAGCGGTAGTATAACGGGGAAGAAAGCACGATAAATCAGTGGAAGTCCCGGAAGAGTCCAACAACCTTGCCCAATATGCTGACGTGTGTCAGTCGAAGCGGTTCAAAGGCTGGATTTTCAGGTTGAAGCCGGATATGATCTTTTTCTTTGTAAAAGGTTTTAACCGTAGCCTCGTCTTCATCTGTCATAGCTACTACAATGTCTCCGTTATCAGCGGTCTGCTGCTGACGTACGATTACATAGTCTCCGTTAGCAATACCAGCTTCAATCATGCTTTCGCCTACAACAGATAACATGAATATTTTATCCTCACCAACAAAGTGTTGGGGAAGAGGAAAGTAATCTTCAATATTTTCTGTCGCCGTAATAGGAAGACCAGCGGTTACTTTGCCGACGACGGGAACACGACTAATGGAGTAATTAATCAAGTTGCTGTTATCCGATTCGTCTTGACCGAGTAATTCAATAGCCCGTGGTTTCGTAGGATCGCGGCGAATGAGTCCTTTTTTCTCCAAACGATCCAAATGACCATGAACCGTAGAACTGGAGGCCAATCCGACTGCCTCGCCTATTTCGCGCACAGAAGGGGGGTATCCCTTTAGACGCACTTCATTGCGGATAAATTCAAGAATGGCCTGCTGGCGGCTCGAAATCTTAGACATACCGTATCAACCCCATTTAGTAACGTTTGGGAAAATTATAGCATAGAACCTCCGTTCGTACAAACATAAGTTCTAAATAATCCCTAAAAAAATTCACGAACTTTTGTTCTCTTTTCTATTGAACAAAACAAACGTTCGTGTTATATTGTGAAAAACATAAGAACAAACGTTTGGAGGACGCAGCCAATTATGAAATATAGCACTTATCAAAGTATTTTCCCGATGAGTTTAGAGAATTTACAGGAGAGCCGAAAAGAGGGTAAGGTGCGTTTGCTACAGGTTATTACCAATACTCTTTTAGTCAAGCTTCTTATTCTAGTAATTATCGTTTGGGTTGCAGGGGCAGGTGTACTTACGGTTTTCGCAGCACCTTCTGTTTCTAATGAAGAAGTGATTAAGCTGACTGTACAACCTGGAGATACATTATGGCAGATTGCCGTGAATCATAAACCGGAACGAATGGATACACGGGTATATATTGAAGGAATTGTGCGTATTAACGGTTTGGAGGATCGGGGAGTGCAGGCAGGTCAGGTACTTAAGCTCCCACCCTTCTGAACGATAAGGCTATAGAGCTTGTCAGGGAGCACAATGCGGGAGCCTTGACAAGCTCTTTTCTACATGTCAAAGTGTATTATATCTTTGCTTTTATGGAGGGGACACAATTTGGATATAGACAGCTTGGTACAGCGCATTAATGAATTAGCGCGCAAAGCAAAAGCCGAAGGATTGACGGAAGAGGAAACCACGGAGCGCGCTAACCTTCGGGAAATTTATTTAGGCAACATTCGCCGTAATTTTCGGCAGCAGCTCGAAACCATTGAATTTGTAGACGATGATACGCCGAAGGGAAATGGCGGGCTGAAGCATTAATGTCGCTAAAGCCTGCATTATTTGCCTTTTGTTTTTAGGTATCTTTCTTGGTATCTATATAGATCAGCTTTAGGGCAATTGTTTTAATGTAATATTTATTGGGAAGGGAATTGAGAAATGGCCCGATCATTTGAAAGAAAAGTACGCAAAAACACAGCGCATTTAAATAAAACGCGCAAGAAACAAGGCATTCAAACCATTAACGGCGCAGGTTCAGCAATGGACATTTTCCGTGGCCGTAATATTACTGTGCCAATCATGCTGGCTGGTCTTGCTGTATTGTACATGCTTATGAGTTACTTTTTGACGAAGACTGGCATGCGGGGAATGGACTGGCTCGTATTTGGCTTGTACTTGATGCTGGCTGTGATCTTCTTCATTCGCCGTCCTTATTTAAAAGTGGGAAAAGATACCCTTTATATGTTAAAAGGTGGCAGAGAACGGCCGATGACGGCAGGGGACATGAAAGCCATCAAAATTGAAAAGGGTTACGTTACCGTTGAAAGAAAAGGGAAGGGCGGTAATTTTATTTTCACAAAATCACTAGGACGCTATGATACAGATGCCATCGCAGAGCGCCTTGAAAAGTTTGCACTATCCAATCAGATACAGGTAGATAAGAAATAACCGATTTAGCCTGTAGCTCAGTAAGAAGGCCGTATGATGTTATTTTTTCATATAACATGGTGCGGCCACTTGCTTAATATGGGCACACATAACGATCTGATTCCTGACCAAACAGACAAGCTTACATATACAGTGGAAAGAGAGTGGATAATTCATATGACGATTCAGGCGATAATGTTTGATCTTGATGATACCCTTCTGTGGGATGAACGTAGTGTAGAAGAGGCTTTTGATGCAGCGTGTCAAACAGGCTCCCGAGAAGCAGGCGCTGATCCGAAAAAGTTGGAAGAAGCCGTACGCAAGGAAGCGCGTGCTTTGTATGAGTCCTATGAAACCTTTAGTTTTACTCAAATGATTGGCATTAATCCGTTTGAAGGACTGTGGGCGAATTTTACAGCAGGTGAGCAACCTGAATTCCGCCAATTGGAACAGTTGGCTCCTGTTTATCGTAAAGAATCCTGGCGCAGAGGGCTTCAGCAACTGGGGATAGATAATGAGGAGTTGGCGGAAAAGCTAGCTGCCCAATTTGCTTCGGAAAGACGTGCACGTCCACATGTATATGAAGAAACGTTTGAGATTCTGGAACAATTGAAGGAGCAATACAAGCTGTTATTGCTGACAAATGGTTCCCCTGATCTACAACAGGAGAAGCTGGATGGAGTTCCTCAATTGGCTCCTTTTTTTGATCATGTTGTCATTTCAGGTTCTTTTGGTCGGGGCAAGCCTGATCCTTCTATATTCCAGCATGCTTTGGGACTTCTAGGAATTGAACCTGAACAAGCTTTAATGGTAGGAGATAAATTGACGACTGATATTCAAGGAGCTTTGGGAGCAGGTGTACATTCCGTGTGGGTAAATCGGAACGATAAAATCAATACTACAGAGATCAAGCCAAAGTTCCAAATCAAACATTTGTCTGAGTTGCATGGAATTATTCAATCTTTAAAGTAAGAAATCTACAGTCTTCTAAACAAGTATCAAGAAAACTCCCTTCGCTCGATATGCTACAGAGCAGAGGGAGTTTTCTTATGGACACAATACATCGTAATTATGCTGTAGTGAATGTTGGATCTTCGAACGGTTCGGCAATCCAGCCATTTTCTTCGATGAACAAGCGAACTGCGACGATCTTTTGATTTTCCATTAAAGTGAAGAAGTGAGGAGTATTTTCAGGAACGGAAATAACGTCACCTGGTGAAAGCTCTACATTAAAATAGCCGATCTCTTCAGAGCCTTTAATGATAAAAATTCCTTTACCAGCAACAATGGCACGGATTTCATCCTCGGTATGGGTGTGAATTTGTTCGAACTTGGCCAGCAGCTCCTCCAGATTCGGCGTTGCTTCAGATAAAGTGATAACGTCCCAGATTTTGTATCCGCGACGTGCGGCTAAATCTTTGATTTCAGGTTCAAATGTTTTAAGAACAGCGGCTTTTTGATCATTTGTCAGAGTAAAGTTTTCTTGCAGCTCCCTAGGCAGCTTGGAAGCATCCCAGTGTTCATACAATACCTGGTGGTTCTCCAAAAATTCACGTACTCGCTCTTCACCGCTAATTCGCTCATTCGTATTGCGTATAAAAATTTCTGCCATGTATAAATCACTCTTTTCCACTTGGATTAATGTTATATAAAGAATACCATGTCTTATCCAGTTGTACAATACAGGCTGAAACATTTATATGGGAACGACTATAGCTAAAAGATACAGTTTAAAGACGTTCGTCTATAACGATGCATACTACAAAAATAGATCAGCAATGCCGTTTGTGAAGAAGATTACCCTGCATAAAACGTATGTTTTTACTTCAATCTATCTAAATGATACGGTTTCTGCTAAACTAGGATTTAACGTTTTGCGGGGGTGAAGAAATTTTGGATAAAGTTAGCTTGCAGGATGCGTTACAACGAAGAATACTCCTTCTTGATGGGGCTATGGGCACTATGATTCAGCAGGAAGACCTTTCTGCCGCTGATTTTGGTGGGGAAGAGTTGGAAGGCTGCAACGAGATGTTGGTCTTAACAAGACCGGACGTCATTCAAGGGATTCATGAAGCATACTTGGAGGCCGGAGCAGACCTGATTGAAACGAATACATTTGGAGCGACATCCGTCGTTTTGGCGGATTACGATATACCAGAACGTGCCCGTGAAATTAATCTGGTGGCGGCCAAACTGGCGCGTAACGCGGTGGATAAATACAGTACTGCGGACAAGCCTCGTTTTGTTGTAGGAGCTATGGGGCCAACTACGAAAACCTTGTCTGTCACAGGCGGTGTTACATTTGTAGAGCTGATTGAAAGCTATCAGGAGCAGGCTTTGGCGCTTATTGAAGGTGGGGTAGATGTTCTTCTGTTGGAGACCTCACAGGATACGCTTAACGTCAAGGCAGGTAGCATTGGAATTCGTCAAGCTTTTGAGCAGACAGGGATTGAGCTTCCATTAATGATTTCTGGCACGATTGAGCCGATGGGAACAACGTTGGCCGGACAAAACATTGAATCCTTCTGCATATCACTCGAACATTTAAATCCAATCTCGATTGGACTGAATTGTGCTACAGGTCCAGAGTTTATGCGTGATCATATTCGTTCTTTGTCTGAAATGTCCTCTGCAGCTATTAGCTGTTATCCAAATGCGGGCTTGCCCGATGAAAATGGTCAATACCATGAATCGCCAGATTCATTAGCTCGTAAAATGGCTGCTTTCGCTGAAAAAGGCTGGTTGAATATTGCAGGAGGCTGTTGTGGTACTACACCAGAGCATATAAGGGTAATGAGTGAAAGTATGGCGCAGTTTGAGCCTCGTCAGCTCGTAGGTCATCATCCTCCTGCCGTATCAGGCATTGAGCCTGTGTATATTGAACAGGATAATCGTCCGTATATGGTTGGTGAGCGAACGAACGTTCTGGGTTCTCGAAAATTCAAGCGTTTGATCGTGGAAGGCAAATATGAAGAGGCGTCTGAAATTGCTCGTGCTCAGGTAAAAAGCGGAGCACATGTCATTGATATTTGTGTGCAAGATCCTGACCGTGATGAAATGATAGACATGGAAGCGTTCTTGAAACTGGTTGTAAACAAAGTGAAAGTACCATTGGTGATTGATACCACAGATATTAAAGTTATCGATAAAGCACTTCAATATTCGCAGGGTAAGGCCATTATTAACTCCATTAATTTGGAGGATGGTGAAGAGAAATTTGAGAAAATGGCTCCAATTATTCATAAATACGGGGCTGCTGTTGTTGTCGGAACGATTGATGAACGCGGACAGGCAATTGCGCGTGAGGATAAGCTTGAGGTAGCTAAACGTTCTTATGATCTGTTGGTGAACCGTTACGGTCTGGCAGCGGAGGATATCATTTTTGATACGCTCGTATTCCCAGTAGGAACAGGGGATGAGCAATATATCGGTTCGGCTAAGGAAACGATTGAGGGCATACGTATCATTAAAGAAGCGCTTCCTGGGGTCCATACCATATTGGGCATCAGTAACGTATCCTTTGGTTTACCGGAAGCGGGTCGTGAAGTGCTCAATTCTGTCTATTTGTACGAATGCACCAAAGCGGGACTGGATTATGCAATCGTAAATACGGAGAAGCTTGAACGCTATGCATCGATCCCCGAGCATGAACGGAAATTGGCGGAAGACCTGATCTATAAAACAAATGACGATACGTTATCTGCATTTGTAGCAGCTTTCCGTAACAAGAAAGTGGAGAAAAAAGAGAAGATATCAAACCTTTCGCTCGAAGAACGGCTGGCTTCCTATGTAGTGGAGGGAAGTAAGGAGGGACTGATCCCGGATCTGGAGCAAGCGCTCGCTAAATATTCTTCTCTGGAGATTATTAACGGACCGCTAATGAAAGGGATGGAAGAAGTAGGACGTCTGTTTAACAACAACGAGCTGATTGTTGCGGAGGTTCTGCAAAGCGCTGAAGTGATGAAAGCATCCGTGGCTTATTTAGAGCCGTTCATGGAGAAAAATGAATCCTCAGTAAAAGGTAAGATTTTGTTGGCTACGGTTAAAGGTGATGTGCATGATATAGGTAAGAATTTGGTGGAGATTATTCTATCCAACAATGGTTACCATATTGTAAATCTGGGTATAAAAGTACCACCAGAACGCATCATTGAGGCTTATCGTGAAGAAAAGGCTGACATGATCGGCCTGTCCGGTCTGCTTGTTAAATCGGCACAACAAATGGTGCTAACCGCGCAGGATTTGAAAAATGCGAATATTGATATTCCAATAATGGTTGGTGGAGCTGCCTTAACGCGTAAGTTTACTAAAAATCGTATTCGCCCTGAGTATGATGGGCTAGTAGCCTACGCGAAAGATGCTATGGATGGACTGGATATTGCCAATAAGCTTATGGACCCTGAGTCCCGTAAAAAAATGGCGGAGGACATGAAGGCTGAGCAGGAGGCGGAAGCGGCAACGGTCGTGGAGGCCAAGCCGCTCCCTAAGCTAACTCGGGCTGTACGCTCTAACATTGCTCAGGATTTGCCCGTCTATATCCCGCCGGATACGGATCGCCATGTACTGCGTAACTACCCCCTGAATTATATTCTGCCTTATGTGAATATGCAGATGCTGATGGGGCATCATCTTGGATTAAAAGGCAATGTTGAGCAACTGCTAGCTTCGGGGAACCCGAAAGCGATTCAGTTGAAGGAAACCGTGGATAGCATTATGTTTGAAGCTGTTACAGACGGAATTATTCAGGCGCATGCTATGTATCGGTTCTTCCCGGCTCAGTCTCAAGGAAACCAAATTCTAATCTATGATCCGTTGGATGTAAGCAAGGTACTGCACACATTTACGTTTCCACGTCAGCAGGTAGAACCTTATCTATGTCTGGCTGATTTTTTGAAATCAGTGGAATCAGGGGTTATGGACTATGTGGGTTTCATGGTTGTTACCGCTGGTCATGGCATTCAAAAGCTATCTACCCAATGGAAAGACAACGGAGATTATCTGCGCTCACATGCACTTCAAGCAGTAGCGCTCGAAGTGGCAGAAGGGTTAGCAGAACGGCTTCACCATATTATCAGGGATAGCTGGGGTTTCCCAGACCCTGCCGATATGACGATGAAACAGCGGCACGGCGCCAGATATCAAGGTATACGGGTATCCTTTGGCTATCCGGCATGTCCGGATCTGGAGGATCAGGGACCGTTGTTCCAATTGTTAAAACCTGAGGACATTGGCGTTGAGCTAACGGAAGGGTTTATGATGGAACCGGAGGCTTCAGTATCAGCCATGGTGTTCAGCCACCCTCAGGCGCAGTACTTTAACGTCGAAAAGGTTTAACACCTTTATCAGATGGGATAGCAAATACCCTCCGAGCTTCGGAGGTTTTTTGCTGGTCAGCAGGAAGAAGGTAAATGTCATGGAATTATATTTTCTCGGTACAAATGCAGGGGTACCTACAATTCAGAGAAACGTAACATCCATTGCTCTTCGTTTACTGGAGGAACGAAGAAGCATGTGGTTGTTTGACTGCGGTGAAGGCACTCAACAGGAAGTGTTGCGTTCGCCGCTCAAGCTGAGCAGACTTGAAAAAATATTCATCACTCATTTGCATGGGGATCATCTTTTTGGTCTGCCGGGCCTTTTGTCGAGCAGGGCATATCAGGGAGGTACTGCACCTCTGACGGTATATGGACCGCCTGGGCTTCAGCAATATATTGAGCTATCTTTAGGGATCAGCCAATCTCGTATCAATTACCCACTACATATTGTGGAGCATACGGGCGGGGTTATGTTTGATGATGGTCAATTTCGGGTGGAATCAGCTTTGCTGGACCATAGGATCGACAGTTATGGCTACCGAATTGTAGAGATGGATAAGCCCGGTAAGCTCAACCAAGAATTGCTGGAGCGATACGGGATCAAGCCTGGCCCAGTGTACGGTAAATTAAAGCGTGGAGAAAGCGTGGAAGTAGAGGGTGGAGTTATTTTGCATCCCCAGGATGTATTGGGTTCACCTAAAAAGGGGCGTATCATCACTATTTTAGGGGACACAAGACCTTGTCCGAATACAGTGCTGCTGGCACGAGATGCAACTGTCGTCGTTCATGAAGCCACTTTTCTACATGACCTGGCGGATACGGCGTATGAGTATCATCATAGTACGGCGCTTCAGGCAGCGGAAGCAGCCAAAGCCGCAGGCGCGGGGCAGTTAATTATGACGCATTTTAGTTCTAGGTATAAGGATCAAGAGCAGCTTCAGCCTTTGCTGAAGGAAGCGCAGAGCCTCTTCCCCAATTCATTGCTTGCGGAGCAGCATGTGTTGTTACCGGTACCTGATATCGGTCAATAAACGATTGGAGAGAAGATATGTGCATAGGTGCCGGGGCTTGCTCCGGCGCTTTTCTTTTTCACTATAAATTATTTTCCGGGAAAGCGCAGGATGCGACAAGAGGTGAGACGGCATCATTAAGGGGATGAATGAAATTGTTCTACCACATATGGAGGTATGTCATATATGAGTTTCTATATATCGAATTTAAAGGATTTAGTTGCTTGAGTATGCCCAGGAAATACAGGAAATTCCCTTTGAAGACGTAGCATCTTCGATGGATTTCGACGAAGAAATGATCTTGTGCTATGTGGAAGCCACGGCTTTTAGCGAGAGTTGACGCTATTTTGGTTGGTTTACCAGCAATTCATGGACTTCATAAGCATTTTTGACTTAAGATAGATGAGATGAATGGAAATGACCGATTATTTAATGTCCTAAGTCATTCAGGTGGTTAAATAAAAAGGAGAATACCATTCATGGGGTGAATTATTATTTTCAATGTTATGATGTATGAATTGAAGTGGGGGAGGGGATTGCGATAAAATCGTTACTAATTGATCTGGATGGAACACTTTATCATGGAAATCGGATGATCAAGGGTGCGGATCTGTTCATTTCGCGATTACGTTCACAGCAAATACCTTATGCATATGTCACAAACAATGCTTCACGTACACCCGAATCGGTGGCCGAGCATTTGATTGGTATGGGAATTGAAGCAGCTAGTTATGAAGTATATACTTCAGCGTTGGCAGCTGCACAATATGTTGCACAGCAAAGCCCTGGAGCTCATGTATATTGTATCGGTGAAACGGGATTACGCGAGGCACTCACAGGGGCTGGCTTGCAGCTTGTTCAGAATCATCCTGATTATGTGGTACAGGGGATAGATCGTCAATTTACATATGAAACGCTGGCAGCTGCCATGCGTTGGATTCGTGAGGGAGCTACATTTATTTTGACAAATCCGGATCTACAATTGCCTTCGCATGACGGACTTACACCAGGTGCAGGTACCATTGGAGCTGCCATTGAAGCTGCTTCACAGGTCAAACCGGTCGTCATCGGCAAGCCTTCAAGCGTGCTAATGAATTATGCACTGAATCGCTTGAACATTAGAGCGGATGAAGCTCTGGTTGTGGGCGATAATATGCTTACAGATATTGCGGCAGGTGCAGCAGCAGGTTGTAAAACAGCTCTGATTCTGACGGGTGTGACGACTCGCGCTAATTTGGATGAACATATTCGTGCCGTTGGAGTAAAACCTGATCTGATGTTTGAAAATTTGGACGAACTGCAGGAATGGATAAAAGAAGAACTGGAGTCATAAAAAATATATGTTTTAGAAATTTGCGAGAATTAAAAGCTATGTAGCTACGAAAGGAAAGATGTTGATATGCCGGAACTTCCCGAAATGGAAAACTACAGAATCTTATTATCGAAACAAATTTTGGACATTCCGATTACTGGAGTGGCGGTTAGCCGTGAAAAGTCCATTAATACTGAAGTGGAAACCTTTAAGAAGCAATTGATGGGTGCGACCGTTGTATATTTAGAGCGTCGAGGCAAGCATTTGATTTTTCATTTAAATACGGGAAAACGGCTTGTGCTCCATCTGATGTTGGGAGGACTGTTGTATCTGGGAACGGAGGAGCAACGTCCAGACCGCACAGTTCAGATCGAATTGGATTTTAGCGGAGTGAAGCTTTATTTTATCGGACTGCGCTTAGGTTATCTACACTTGCTGACGGCTAAAGAAACAGATGAAGCTTTGTCAGACCTGGGACCCGATCCGTTAGACCGTCGTATGACGTTGGAGAATTTTACAGCACGTCTAAAAGGACGACGGGGAATTTTGAAAACAACACTGGTAAATCAGCAAGTTTTTTCGGGGATTGGAAATTGCTATTCGGACGAAATTGCTTATATCGCTGGATTTACACCGGGTTCCAAGGTACAAAACATTGTACAGTCTCCAGAAAAAGTGGAAAAGCTATATCATGCTACTCAATCCGTACTTCGTGAAGCTACTGCGGAGGGCGGTTATATGGAAATGCCTCTAATGGAGGGAGACACGCTCACAGGTGGCTTTGATCATCAGTGTCGAGTATATGACCGTGAAGGAGAAGAATCTCCAAGCGGTGGGAAAATTGTAAGAGTCGAGCTGGCGGGGAAAAAAGCATTTTATTGCCCGGTGCAGCAGCATGATGCCTAAATTGCTTATCGGCTCCCACGTGAGTACGCGTGGTGGCTTTTCCAAAGCTGCTATACGTGCACGAGAGCAGGGAGGACGCTCATTTCAATATTTTCCGAAAAATCCTCGTAGTCTCAGGCTGAAGGAGTGGAGTTCAATAGATGCTGCTGCTTGCAAAGCTTACTGCTCAGAGCACCAGCTTCAATCCATTGCTCATTCACCATATCCCGTTAATCCAGCTTATGGTCGCGAACGCGGTCAGGAACTTTATGAGCTGATGGTTGCTTCATTACGCAATGATTTGGATATTGCTGAAGCCTGCGGATCGAAGGGGATAGTTGTTCATTTTGGGCATATGCATTCATCTGACCCGCTGAAGGGCTATCGTAATATTATTAACTGTCTGAATGATGTGCTGGAAGACTGGCAGGGAAATGCAAAAATATTAATTGAAAATCAGGCGGGGGATCACGGTCCCATGGGAACCACGCTGGAGGAAATGGTTCAAATTCGCCAGTTGTGTCGAGATCCTGACAGCATTGGATTTTGCCTGGATACTTGTCATGCGTATGCAGCGGGATTGTGGAACGGTAGAATGGACGAAGCTTTGCTTGAAAAAGGGGATCGCCTCGGCTATTGGTCAGCGCTGTGCGGAGTTCATTTGAACGATTCCAAATACCCGTACGGCTCTAAAAAAGATAGACATGCGCGCGTGGGGCAAGGTTACATTGGTACTGAAGGCATGCGCTGGATAACAGAACAAGAAGCCGTAAGAGGTATTCCTGTCGTTTTGGAGAGTGAGGCTGGACCTGATGGGACCCATCAGGAAGATATTCAAATGGTTCAAAGCTGGCAGTAAATTGTTCAGATGATAAAAGTTAACTAAGAGGTTTATGTAAGCTTACATTTTGGGAAGAAGGAGGAGAAGTTGATGTATTTGTTTATGGACGATTATCGACCTTGTCCTCCAGGTTTTAAACTGGCAAGGGACGCGGATGAGTGTCTGCTTCTGCTTCATGAATATCCTATTTCGATACTATCGTTAGATTATGATTTGGGCCCGGGTCAACCGACGGGAAAGGATGTTGCTGCTGCTATTGCAAGTAAACAGTTATATCCGCGTGAAATTTACTTGCATTCCTCCAGTCCGCAGGGGCGGCAAGCCATGTATGAACTGCTTTATGCGAATAAGCCGGAGGGAGTCACTGTTCATAACGGGCCGATTCCTGAGGTGCGTATGCAAGAGATCATAAACGAGTCTAAGCGATGAAAGAGATCGGACAAAAAGAGGTACGCCGTGCCACATGGGAGGGATGCAAGCTGGCTTTGTTTGTATACACTCCCATGTGCGGAACATGCGCGGCTGCCCGTAGAATGTTGGAGGTAGCAGAGCATTTGCTCCCCGAAGGAGCAGTGGCGCAAAGCAACATTAACTATATTCCTGAACTGGTGCAGGAGTATCGGATTTCCAGCGTCCCCGCGCTTCTTATATATAATGGTGAAAACAAAAATCCTGAAATCATCTACAAAATGGAATCTGTAGAACACTTGCTGAGCAGGATAAGGAGCGTGATGGAATGATATCCATGAAGAACATTACATTGCAGCGGGAAGAAAGACGTATCTTGGACGATGTAAGCCTAGAAATACGAGAAGGTGAACATTGGGCTATTCTGGGTCGAAATGGTTCCGGCAAAACAACATTGTTGGAAATGATGACAGGGTATATGTTTCCAAGTCGAGGTACGGTTGAGGTGCTTGGGCAAACGTATGGTCAATGTGATGTGCGGGAAGTTCGCAAGCAGATCGGATACATTAGCCAGACATTACTGGAAAAGCTGGCGCTAAAAGATCCCGTTTGGGAAGTGGTGGCTACAGGTGCGTATGCTTTTTTGCGTTTTTATCAGGAGATTCCCACGGAGGCAAAAGAAAAAGCCGTATCTCTTCTGGAGGGTATGAATTTAGGTGATCTGATTCATCACCCGTTAGGCACATTATCTCAAGGAGAGCGTAAAAAGGTAATGCTGGCCCGCTCACTGATGGCTGAACCTCGTCTGCTGATTATGGATGAGCCTTGTGCCGGGTTGGATTTATTTGAACGGGAAAAGATGTTGGTCGAGATTGATCGGCTTCGCAAGCGGAACTTATCAGTGATCTATGTAACTCATCACATTGAGGAGATTGTCCCCCTCTTTACACATGTTGCACTTATTCGGGATGGTCAGGTTGCAGCTGCTGGACCGAAAAGAGAAGTTTTAACAAAAGAATTGATTATGCACACTTATGAAGTTCCAGTTGAGCTGGAATGGGATGGTGAACGTCCCTGGATTCGGGTGTGCACTGGAGGGTAACGTTATTTTGGAAGAACTAAACGTGAATACAGATGAACAGAGTGAGTCCACTTTGTCGACATCAAGATTTGTTTGTACGGCCAACCATGGTTTTGCGCCCTATGCTCAAGAGGAGCTTAGAAGATTATTTGGGTCTGTAAAAAGTACGATGCTTCTACCTGGTGAAATTTTTCTAGCAACATTACCTGCGCAAGAAATTGAGGCAGTGAAGACGATTACAGGTCAGCCACCGATGTTTCTGCGTCACTTGTTTCCTGTTCATTTTCAGGAGGAAGGTACGGATCTGGTTCAAGTGCAAGAGCGTCTGGTTGCATTTATCCGTAACCGCAGGGAATTGATAGATCAACGTGTTTCTTTGCAAGTACGCAAAGGATCTAATAGTAGTTGGACTGAAAGCGCAGGTGCGCTCAAGCTAGCTTTGAGTGAACAATTAAATGATCTACCTATGGAGTTGGTAGTACAAGGCGCCGATGTTATTGTGTCCGTTTTTGCAGATACGGATGCGTGGTACGCAGGAGTATCACATCCTCAGGACAACCTATCGGATTGGAGCGGAGGTGCAGTTCGTTTTCAGAAGGAAGACGGACAGATCTCTCGTGCCAAGTTCAAGCTACTGGAAGCAGAAGCAACATTCGGCATTGATTTTAGCGCTTTCCATCAGGGACTGGATATTGGGGCAGCACCGGGGGGATGGACTTCCTTCTTGCTGGAGCGTGGACTGAAAGTTACAGCGGTTGATCCGGCCAAGATGGAGCCATCGCTGATGAAGTACGCCAATCTGACATTTTTGCGTAAAAATGCAAGTGAAGTCAAATTCAAAGAGAATTCGTTCGATCTGCTGGTTTGTGATATGAGCTGGAGTCCAAAACAGATGGCAAGGCTCGTTACTGATCTACTATATAGTTTGCGGAGTGGTGGTACGGCTATCGTAACAGTCAAGCTAATGCATAAAAAGCCCTTGGCGCTCATTCATGATGTGATTGCTTCATTTGAGGAGTCCGGCATGCAGATTCAGCGAGCTAAGCAGCTTTTCCATAACCGAGACGAGATTACCCTGTATATGATCAAGTATGGAAAATAATTCTTTACAATAGATACAGGTGTGCTATATAATAAAGCCAAATTGTTCCTTTAACAAAATAATTGTGTTAAATCAAGGGAAAGCATCCCGCGAAAATTGTTTTCATGTCAGCATGAAGACTTCATTTTGCGGTGGCTTTCCCTTTTTTGCGTTGTCTGCTTATAGAAGGGAGGTAAGAGAATGATGAATCAACCATCACAATTAGAGTTCGGGTCAATTGTCGGTGAGCGTTACCGAATTATTCGCACGTTAGGTTCGGGAGGCATGAGCCGCGTGTTCATGGCCGAAGATTTAAAGCTACCGGGCAAGCATTGGGCAGTGAAGGAATCGATTGCCGATCCAAAAATAATGAAGATTGTACGGACGGAAGCCGAAATGTTAATTTCGCTGAGCCATCCACGTTTACCGAGAATTGTTGATTTTTTTGAATATCCTCCATCTGGTGCGGTATATCTGGTTATGGACTACATCGAAGGAATTACACTGGAAGCATACATGAGGGGCTACCAAGGCTATATTCCACAGGAGCAAATCATTCCATTCGCTCTGCAGGTACTGGATGTTCTTGATTATTTGCATACTCGTCAATTGCCAGTCATTTATCGGGACCTCAAACCGGCGAATATTATGCTGACACCGGAAATGGAATTTAAGCTAATCGATTTTGGGATAGCGAGGAGTTATAAGTCCCAGCTGGATCAGGATACGATCAAGCTGGGCACAGTAGGCTTTGCTGCCCCAGAGCAATATGGAACAGGACAGACGGATGCTCGCTCGGACCTGTACAGTCTGGGGGCGTTACTATTGTATTTATGTACAGGTGGTAAATATAGCGAGTGGACAGCAGGAGTTGAAGGGTATATTCGCGGGGAGTTGCCTCGACATTTGATTCCGATAATTCGAAAGCTGCTGCGGCATCATCCTGAGGAACGATTTCAGTCTGCTGAGGAGGTCATTGGAGAACTGAGGCGCAGTGCTGATTTTAAGCCTGCTCAACCAGGAAAATCTATTAGTAATTCAATGGATTATGCTGGAACAAGGGTAGTGGCTGTGCTGGGTGTATCTTCCGGCTCCGGTGCTACGCACACAGCAATTGCGGTGAGCCACTATTTGGCTCGAAGGACCCACTCCGTAGCCTTGGTTGAGCTACATAGTACAGCTAAGGCATTTGCCCGACTGCAAGAAGTCGTGGAAGGCATACCTGTTGGTCAAGCGAGTTCAAGTCGGCGTTTTGAAGTCGATGGAGTCCATTATTGGCGGCAAACATCTCGTGCGGATGTCATTTCTTTGCTGGGCGGCTCCTACAGATTTATCGTACTGGACTTGGGGAATGGGCAGGACAATGAACGACTGGAAGAATTTTTGAGAGCCGATTACCCGCTAGTTGTTGGCTCAGGTGCCGAATGGAGAGTGCAGGATATAACGGGCCTAGCCCGATCTCTTCAGCGTCATCCGCAACACAAATGGAACTACTGCTTGCCATTGGCACCCTCGGGGGCTGTACGCAGGCTACGAAAGGAGCTAGATCACGATAAAGTATTTGCGCTGCCGTTCCATTCAGACCCTTTCGAACGGGATGATGAAATGGATCAGGTATTGGACGAGCTTTTTCGTGGAGTCATTACAGACACTCGGAAAAGACGTTTCAGATTCCTTAAACGGCAGCACTAAATAGACAGATATATACCAAAAAGAGGTAGGGGAGAAGCTGTGTGTCCAAGCTAAGAAAAAGCAGCAAACAAAAACTATACGCAGGTTGTATTGGCGCAGGAATTGTAGGCATGATCTTTGTGGGCTACCTTATGGTGAATATCCATCAAATGAGTGAGATTAGGAAACAGGCAGAGGTGGAGGCAGAGCAGAAATGGAAACTCTATGAACAAGAGCAACGGACCGCGAAAACAGGCTGGACGGTTGTTCGTGACATTTCAGCAGGCGAGAAGATTACATCTAATGACTTGAAGGGAATTAAGGTTCCTGGTTCTCAAGCCCCGACTAATTTGTTAGCAAATAAAAGTGAAGTTTCTGGCACCACAGCTAAGATAGAACTAAAAAAAGGATCTGTGCTTACATCGGCTATGATTACTGCTGATGAACCCACACCTAAGGATCTACGCAACCGTGAGTTAAAAGTGGTGGTACTGCCCAGCAGCCTGAAGTCAGGGGACGAAGTAGATATCCGCATTCAATTTCCAACAGGTCAGGATTACATTTTATTATCCAAAAAGAAGATTTCCCGGCTGGAAGGTTCAACCGTATGGGTTACTATGAATGAGCAGGAAATATTAGCGCTTTCGAGTGCAATTGTAGATGCCTATCTGCATAAAGCATCCATTTATGCTCTGACATATGTAGATCCCCAATTTCAGCCCAAGGCCATCCCGACCTATCCGCCTAATGCACAGGTGTTAGCGTTAATGAATAGTGATCCGAATTTAGTCCATGTTGCTGAACAAAAACTGTCCAAGCAGCTACGAGATTCTCTAGAAAATGCAATTAGTTCATCAAACAATAAGATTTCAACACCTGTGGAAAGAGGTCTAAGTGAGGAGGTTGCAGCTCAGCATGGAGGCGCATCTATAGAAGACTCAGCAAGAGGGATTGATGATACAGGAAGTGAAGAACAGGATCACATAGAACAAACGAAGATTCTAACAGGGCGGCAGCTCTGATCCGTATGCCAAATAAATGAGAGAAAAGGAACGGAAGTATGAAAACATGGATATTTGCCGGTCTTTGTGACAAAAGCGATACCTTATTATACATCAGCAGCGTATTGGCAGCTTCTGGTCAACAGGTACTGCTTGTGGATGCTACACTGCGGGGACAGTATCGGTATAGCATAGGAATGCTCGATAAACCACTACCCATTACGCAGTTTTGTGGATTTGATGTGGCGATTGGATTTACAGCATGGGAAGATCTGCATATCGGTATGCTGGCTGATCAAAAGGCAGAACAGACTTACGACATTGTTATTTTGGATGTAGAGCTACCTGATTTTTGTTCAATTTCTGTTTGGAAAACGGCGGAACTGCGAGTTTGGGTCAGTGATTATAGCCACATGCTAATGTACAACGGACAGAATTGGCTTAAGTATTTGTTTGACCAACCTGGATTCCCCCAAGATCTTGTATTTCACAAGCTATTTATACAGGCAGTGGATTGCGGTGTGGAGCAGGCGTACTTATGGGAATACATGAACCGCTTCCCTGCCTTATGGCAGCAAGAACCGTATGTACTGCCATGGGATGAGGGGCAGCTTGCTCTAAAGCTGGAAAATGAGCATAAGAAACAGCTTCTGCTAAAACCTCTATCCAGAATATATAAGAGAGAATTGTGCCGTTGCATTGGAGAATGGATGAGTTGGGAGATAAAAGAGAGTCGTCGTGCGCTAAAGCGTGCGGAAAGGAGGAGAGCATGAGCACCATTTTGTTTTGGAGTCCCATTAAGGGAGCGAGTGGAAGTAGCTCATTAGCAGCAGCAATAGCAATTACCATAGGTAATTTATATAGAGGAAGACTACTATTGACTCATTTGGGCCGTAGGCATACCGGTATTGAATCAGGATTTCCTTTACAGGAGTACGGTATGGACGATCCAAGTCTACAGATTCAGGAAGGGGGCTGGGATGCTGTTTCACGTTTAGTTCTGAGAGGGACGCTGTCAAGAGAAAATATTCGTAACTATACGACACCTGTGCTAGAACACACACTGGATGTACTTGAGGGAACCTCCGGTTTTGGAGCTGCACCGCCGCTACTTTCCCCTGATCTTGTAAAAGTGGTAATTGATACAGCAAATCAATATTATGATTTAACGCTGATTGATGCAGGGAGTGGAGTAGGCTGGGGGGCTGTACAGCATGAAGCATGTGCACAAGCCAAACTGGCCGTTCTATCGCTCACTCAGAATATGCGTGAGTTGGACGCTTATTTTGAATCTGTATCTCCGTTATCCACATATTCGTCATTACCCTTAATAATTGTCCTTGGAAAATATGATGTGCATTCACAAGCGAATGAAGCGAATATCCGCAGGAGATATGGCTACAAAGGTACTTTGCATACAGTCCCTTATAGCACCGAATTTATGGACGCATGGAACCGCAGGGATGTGATTGGCCATGTGCAGCGCGAGGTGCGAAGTGGAAAAGAGCAGCAACGTAAGTTTTTTATGTCTGTAGGATGGGCGCAGAGCGTAAGGCAGATTAGCAAAGCTATTCTGGAGGCGGCAGAGTCCGATCTTCGGCTCAAGGCTTTGGAGAGGGGCGTTTAATGCTGTCTGCTCATGTGATCAACGGATTAATTGTTACCTGCATTGTGCTGTTGTGCATCGTACTGATTATTGTTAAATATCGAGGGAATCTTCACTCGCAATATTCAGCTCTTCGGGTAGAACCAAAGAACGAAGATGCCACATTCGAAACATTGATAGAGTATATCAAAAATGCGCTTCATGAACTAAGTCATAGCCAGATGGCGGACGCCGGATTACATGAAGAGGAATATAGACGGCGTATCCATCAAAGGGCAGAACTGCGAAGAGCGTTAAAAGACTGTGCCAATGGCAGCAGTGGAGATAAACGTTTTGTTAAAAATCTGATGAGTGAGCTTCTGATTAACGGTTACGGTTTGAACGAGAAAATCGCTGATACTGTTATGCCATTCTCCAGACCTGAGTTGTTTAGCACACAGGATCAATTCGAAATTATTTTTTACCAATATCAGCAGAAGTTTGGCGCGAATGCACTATCACGTTTACTGGATACTTACGACTTAGCCGAAATGAGGTATTCACAGCAAGATGAAGAGAACGGAAGCTATTTCGTAACGACAGAGGATATCCGCTATATCTATGACTGTGAATACCGTCCCCTTTCCTTTATGGAGAAAGTGGATATTATTGTGCAGCGAATTTATCAAAATTACAAAGGCTTTTCTGTCATTGATGATATTCGCGACCAGAGGATCGATGGTGTAAGTGGGGGCGTAAGTGGTATGCCGGAAGGGAGTATTTCTTCTTCACCACAGTGGCCTTCAGATAAGTATGTATTTGAACAAACCTCTGCGCCTACTACGAATGGATATAAGAGCGTATGGATTTTCTACAAAGGTAAAACTATCCATCTTTCATTCCTTTCCTTCGGATCGGAACGTGAGCTTAAAAGGGTATGTCAAAATATTTACAAATACAATTATCCGGGGCAGCTTTCTGAAGCGAATGGTTATAAGGTCAATGAAATGAAGGATGGATCACGGGTAGTAGTAGTGCGCCCGCCTTTCTCTGAATCTTGGGCTTTCTTTGTTCGTAAGTTTGATATTCAAAGTGCTTCGCTAGAACAGTTAATTAGGGGACAAAACGCTGATTTTCCAATCCAGCTACTATCATATCTAATGAAAGGCAGCCGGATTACTGCGATTACAGGCGCCCAGGGTTCAGGTAAGACAACATTGTTAATGGCGATGATCAAGCATATTTACGCTTCGTATACGCTTCGCGTTCAGGAAATGGCCTTTGAACTGCATCTACGTAGCATTTACAGTTGCCGTAATATTCTTACCTTTCGAGAAACAGATCATATCTCAGGACAACAAGGTCTTGACTTGCAGAAAAAAACAGATGGAACCGTTAATATTCTAGGCGAAGTAGCGAGTGATGAAGTGGCTGCTTGGATGATTCAAATGTCGCAGGTTGCTAGTTTGTTCACTATTTTTACTCACCATGCTAAAACATTTCGTGATCTTGTATTTTCACTTCGTAATTCACTGCTCAAAACAGGAGTATTTCAGCACGAAGGTATCGCTGAAGAACAGGTAGTGCAGGTCATTAATTTTGATGTACATCTCAAACGTGATGCGCAAGGGCGGCGTTATATCGAACGGATCACAGAATGTGTGCCACCTAATCCAGAGCATACGGATGTAGGTCCCAATGCTTCATCGAGCTATAGCTATCACCATGTTATGGAATATCGAAATGGAAGCTATATACCAATGAAGCCCTTAACAGCTAAAAGTGTAGAAGAAATGTGCGAGCAGATGAATGCAAAGGATGCTGCAGATTTCCGCAGTTTTTTGACCCGTTATTGGGAGGAAGACTATGAGTCTTAAAGAAATTTTATTGTGGGTTTTGCTTATATCAGGTGGGGGATTTGCAGTTCTATATATAGCTTTGTATTGGTTGCATAAACATAAGAACCATGCAGTTCGCAAAGGTAGAATTCATTCTGTACAGGAAGGGCGAAAGGGAAAAGCGGTATTTCAACGGGAATTGCAAACTCTAATGCACAAATTGTACACGTTATGTATGAGGGTTCCTATCACATCCGGATACATCACGAGTGTACGTAAGCGACTAGCTGGTCAGCATGCATACGATGAGTATAAGCTTCGTCTACAGACCATGAAGATGATACTGTTCATCTGGGGAGCTTTTGTTTGCAGCGGGGGTGTGCTGTTGATGATGAAACCAGGAATAGAGTTTGCTGTATTGGCCGTTTTATGCGGAGTGGTAATCAACAGCCTTATTATAGATGTGGCCACTAGCCAAATGGAAAAAAGGCTACTTACACAAATGATCGAATTGTTCGCCAGTGTACGTCATCGCTACCATCAGCACGGTATGGTGGAAGAAGCCATATCCGAAGCGGCCGATTTAGCAGAGGCAGAGGCTGGGAGACATGCACGACTCATCCATGAGGCGCTGACAGATGCTGATCCGCACGAGTCACTCGAAAGATATTATGAATCGGCTCCAAATCGGTTTCTAAAAGCCTTTGCTGGTATTTCGTATATGGTCATGGAGTTTGGTGATCGGATTGAGGATGGTGGTTCGATTTATTTGAAGGGGCTAAGCAGTCTTGCACGTGAAATCCAGTTGGAGTTGCTAAGGAGAAATAAACTAGACTATCTGCTAAAAAGTTTAAACGTGATTACACTGGCGCCCGTTTTCTTTACTACCCCAATCGAGAGATGGGCGAGATCCAGTTTTCCATCCATGGATGAGTTTTATCAGGGGAAATTGGGTTATATCTCGAAATTGACCGTTTACATTGTTATCATCCTATCCTACTTTTTGTTACAGAAACTGCAACAGTCCGACGAAACAGGATATCGTGCAGGTAAAGGGCGAAGGGTGTGGGAGCAGAAGTTATATCGTCTGCCCATTATTCGTAATATAGTGGATTCTCTAATTCCCCGGCAGCATATGTCATCTTATTTCCAGATAACCCGACTATTAAAGGAAAGTGGTGCGGAGGTAAAGCTCGAGTGGCTCTACATACGCAGAATTGCTCTTTTTATCTTAGGATTAATGCTTAGTATCAGTTCTATATTTGTTTTACATGTAGCTGAAAAAACGCATACCCTTCACGCACCAGTACAATCGGGTCAAATGTTTGGACGTTTAAGTCCGATCGAGGAAAAGGAAGCTTTGAAGCAGAGTGAGATTGACCGCAAAATCATGCAAACGCTGAACATGAAAGCAGACAGCACATACGAGCGAACGTACGCTGCTTTAGAGCATTATGCTAATGGCACAGCAACTTCAGAGCAGCTATCCCTGAATACCCATCGAATCCTCCAAAAGCTGAAAGATTGGAATGAAGAATATATCAAGTGGTGGGAAGTACTGATTAGTATGGTTGCTGGGTATGTAGCCTATCAACTGCCCATGCTTTTATTGTATTTGCAACGGAAAATGCGTCATTTGGACATGAAGCATGAGGTGTATCAGTTTCAAACGGTTATCTCCATTCTAAGGGTTATGGAACGAATGTCTGTCGAGGAAATATTGGAGTGGCTGAATAGATTTTCAGTTATCTTTAAAAGACCTCTGCAAAAATGTCTGCTTCATTATGAACATGGGCCAGAGGCAGCTCTCGATTTGTTGAAAGAAGAAGCACCTTTGCCGGAATTTCAACGTCTGGTGGACAAGCTCCATTTGTCTTTGGGTAAAATTACCATTAGGGAGGCATTTGATGATTTGGAATCCCATATGTCCTACTATTTTGAACAAAGAAAACAGGAGTATGAAAAAATAATAGACAGCAAAGCGATCTGGGGGAGGATGATTGGTTTTGCCCCAATGTATGGACTTATCTTTTTATATTTGGTAATTCCACTGATTGGAATGAGCTTTGTTCAAATGGATAGCTATTATGAGCAAATACAAAAAATTCAGTAAGTAAGTTCAATAATGCTTAACCAATATTACAAGTTGAGGAGAGAAAAAGATGAATAATGCATCAACGGCATTAAAGGTAGCTGCTGGGATTTTTTTGACCATCGCACTAATTACGATTGTAGTTATACTGTTTATCTCAGCTCAGGAAGCCACTAAAACGGCACAAAACAATTTCGCCGATATCCAGACCGAATTGTCTCAGGCCTCCTTTACGGTATACGACGGCACGACGATTAGCGGCTCCCAGGTAACCAATGCGCTGCGGAAATTTCAGGGAAAGGACCAGTTCGGTATTCAAATTAAAACTGGCAAAAACATGTCAGGACAGTGGTACGGAAATGCTCTGAACATTAGTCCAGATAGTGAGCAGTATGGCGCTGTGAATGGCGGCAGTGATAAGACAGGAAAAATCGCGAATACACTGAATGAAAAGGAGAATGAATATGTAAATCCAAGTGGTAAATTCAAGGCTGAAATCGTTAAAGACAAATCTAACGTGGTACGTGGGTTGTTGTTTACCCAGTCTTAAGTAGTACAGCAAGAATAATAGTCATAAGGGAGATGTGAGCATGTCTGATCACGCTTCAAGTATGCTGCGGCTTGGTGTGTCAGTTATTCTATTTGTAACCGCATGTGCAGCAGCAGCAAACTTGTCCAGTCAACTGGATAGCGCACTGGAATTAAGGTCGCAGCAGGAGGAGCAATCTGAGGGACGGATCTCCCGTACTATAGGGGTTGAGACGCCGCAACGGATTAAAGGGACTCAAGTCATTCAGACCATTCGCTTGAACTTGCAGGAGGGGATTTCGGTTCAAGTTGACGGTTCAGAGTACGATGTATATTCTGAACCGTTTGAGCCTGATGTATCTTCCTTGGATGCTTCCTCTATATATGCCATGTACCCACAGCGTAATGGGAATGGAGACATAACATCTGTACGTTTTGAGAAATTGGGGGAGGACTGAAGTGGTTCAAACAATATCTAAGCTGTTGGCGGCGCTGCTAGCTGTATTGCTTTTGTACATCGTACCCGCAGCTCAAGCTGCTGAACGGCAAGATGATATATCCGGGTTAAATACATATCATTCGACTATACATTTTGTTGACATGGTAAGAACCAAAGGTTACATTACACCGACGATGTATAACGATTTTATGCTTGATCTGGAGCTGACAGGTAATACGTACGAAGTTGAATTGGAGCATATGCACAAAAAATATGTGCCGAATTATGCAGATGCGGCAAAGCCAGACAGTTTCCTGGGCGATTATGAAGCTGTATACGATGGTTACTATAACCCGCAAATTTTACCTGTACTGTTTCCTGATAATCAGCAGCCCAAGTCGGAACAGGCACGTCGATATACCTTGATGGCCGGTGATTATTTTACAGTACGATTACATAATACGAATCGGACTCCTGCGGATTTGTACAAATCATGGCTTCTGGGTGGAACAGATAACGAAAAGCCGGCAGTTTCAGCTTCTTACGGAGGCATGGTTTTGAATGAAGATTACTGATTTTGCAGTTATATTTATCTTACTCTTTTTGCCCTTTGGTGTGGTTAGTGATTTACGAGTGCAGAATCAGCGTGAAGCCCAGCAGCTAGAAATGAAATATACGTCTGCTCTCCGTACCGCTGTTCAGGATGCAGGTGTTGTGCTCTCACAGAATGAACGCCAGGAACGCGAGGCCGGATATGGATCAGATAAATTTTTTCGTGTAGATAAAGGAAAAGCACTGGCCACGTTCTTGCACACTTTCTTCACTAATATGGGCATTGATGGAGATACAACAGCACAACGTGCGTTATTGGATTACATACCAGTCGTTGTAATTCTGGATTATGATGGTTATTATACGTTCGCTTCAGCAACCTACAAAGATACGTATGGACAAGCGGTCATAGACCCCAAGTGGAGCGAAAAAAAGCCTTATGCCTATGTTGATGCAGCAGGCAATAGTGTGGGATTCACCCTGGACAATTATCTGCACGCATATGATGCGCGGAATCACAGATGGGTGGAGGGTTTCCAAAGGGAGCTTGAGGGTCAGACCCCTATTTCGTTACTGAATGATCCCAAAACATTTGAGCAAATGCGTCGTTCTACCATAGTTCGTAGCGTTCAGGAGGACTTGGCTCGAATGATTAATATCCACAACGAAAAGGCATCACGTAACGGCATATCTTATACGTTCACCCTACCACTTATTCCACAAGAGGAGTGGTATAACACGGTAGATGATGTGGGGATGATCGCTTTTGTCCAAGGTATTCCAGTTGGAGACAGGTATTACAATAACTACGGGTTTGGTGGTGGCAGAGTCGTTAGAAAGCAACCTATTATCGGTGGCATAGAACCAGACACTGGAATGAAATATTTTTATAGAGATTCATGTCCAGCTCCCTTTAAAGCGATTGAACATTTTACAAATGAAAAATCTGCGGCAGCTGCGGGGTACTTCGAGTATCAACATTATAATGACTTGAAATAATCACCCTCCGGGGTGGTTTTTCTTTTTTAGAATAATCTATATGAAAAACCTTAAATTTCGCTGTTTTCAATATTCCGATAAGGTTGCTGGATGTGCTACAATAAAACTTTGAAAGAAACGAAATGTAATATGAAATAAGAACAGTCGGCAGTGCCGATGACAATAAGGAGCCAAAAACAGCTTATGAGTTTATTGACTGTAGAAAATGTATCCCACAACTTTGGAGATCGTGCATTATTTAAAAATGTTTCCTTTCGATTACTTGCGGGGGAACGTGTAGGATTGGTAGGAGCTAACGGTGTTGGTAAATCGACACTCATGAACATTCTGACTGGAAAATTGCTTAAAGATGAAGGCAAAGTGGAATGGACTCCACGTGTACGTTATGGCTATCTGGATCAGCACACCAAGCTGACGCCAGGTAAAACAGTACGTGATGTATTAAAAGACGCTTTTCTTCCTTTGTTGGAATTGGAAAAGGAAATGATGCAAATTACTGACAAAATGGGAGAGGCTTCTCCCGAAGAGTTGGAAGTCTTGCTGGAACAGATGGGAGAAATTCAAGAGCAACTGGATATGGGGGATTTTTA
This sequence comes from Paenibacillus sp. TSM33, assembly GCF_056099025.1. Classification (NCBI taxonomy): domain Bacteria; kingdom Bacillati; phylum Bacillota; class Bacilli; order Caryophanales; family Paenibacillaceae; genus Paenibacillus; species Paenibacillus sp. TSM33. Next base: position 299,461 of record NZ_JBLZXB010000017.1, on the reverse strand, counting down.
CCTCATTGATGTGAAGGTTGAAGAAATGGCGAATGGATTAGGTCTCTCTGCCATCGGACTGGATCGGGATGTAGCAGCACTTAGTGGGGGGCAACGGACAAAGGTGCTTCTTGCTAAGTTGCTGTTGGAAAAGCCGAATGTACTGCTGCTGGATGAGCCTACCAACTATTTGGATGTAGAGCATATTGAATGGCTTACGCGATATTTGAAGGATTATCCCTATGCTTTTATCCTAATTTCACATGATACTGAATTTATGAACCAGGTTGTTAATGTCATCTACCATCTTGAATTTGCTAAGATGACCCGTTATTCAGCTAACTATGAAAAGTTTCTTGAAATGGCGGATCTGAACAAAGCCCAGCATATTGATGCATATGAGAAGCAGCAGGAATATATTAAGAAACAGGAAGATTTTATTCAGCGCAATAAAGCGCGCGCATCTACATCAGGCCGTGCAAAAAGCCGTGAAAAGCAGCTTGATCGGATCGAACGTATTGATAAGCCTGAAGAAGCCGCAAAGCCAACCTTTCAGTTCAAAGAAGCCCGTGCAAGCGGGAAAACGGTTTTTGAGGGGATTGATTTTGAAATTGGCTACACTCATGCCCTTTTGCCTAAAATGTCTATGACGATCGAACGTGGCGAAAAGATCGCAATTGTTGGCTGCAATGGTGTTGGTAAGTCTACGTTGCTCAAAACCATTCTTGGGAAAATACCTCCAATCAGCGGAAAAACCTATCAAGGGGATTTCTTGCAGCCTGCTTATTTTGAACAGGAAGTAAAGGCGGAGAAAATTACACCGATTGACGATGTATGGAATGAATTTCCGCATTTGAATCAGCATGAAGTACGAGCGCATTTGGCGCGCTGTGGTTTGAAGAATGAGCATATCACCCGGCCTTTGTCTGCGCTTAGTGGTGGAGAACAGGCTAAAGTCCGCCTTTGTAAACTGTTAATGCGTGAGAGCAACTGGGTACTGTTTGATGAGCCTACCAACCACTTGGATGTCAAAGCAAAGGATGAACTCAAACGCGCTTTGAAGGAATACAAAGGGACCGTATTACTTGTATCCCACGAACCGGACTTTTACGAGGACTGGGTAACCAAAACGTGGAATGTAGAAGAGTGGTCTAGTAAAGTTAACTAAAATCCAGTTCTGACAAATTTCACACGACGTGGGGTTTGCAGAATTAGGAAAATATGCTAAGCTATCTTTAGCTGATACAATAAAATAGTCACACTAGGGGAGCCGCCCATGCGGCTGAGACGGAATAAATGGATTTCGGACCCTTTGTACCTGATCTGGGTTATGCCAGCGTAGGGAAGTGAGTTCCGTACAAACAAGGTAGCAGCTCTTTACTTTTGTTTGCGCGGGGAACGATATACGTCTACGGATATAATGTCCGTTTGATTTCGAACGTTCGTCAAACCACTTCCTTTGGAAGTGGTTTTTTGCATTTCAATCATCTTCATTTGTTCGAGCTTCCGTAGACGATTTTACATACGATCTCCTTTCATTATTGCTGGCACATGTGGCTGCTCCGTATGATATTACCTAATATGGGGCTGTAACTATATAGGTTCAGCTTATCCGATTATTTTATAACACTAGTTCAATTTTTTAGTCCAAGAGAGGTGAAAATGAGATCGAATTACACGTAATTACGATGGAAAGTGTCTCCTGCGTGAATGTACCCCAAGTGGCTGCTGCTATTTGTCCTTGTATTCATTATGTACACGCACGTTTGAAACAGAAGGGTGCCTCTGCTTTGCTTTCTTTGACTCGTAGCATGATCGAGCAGGGAGTTCCTTTGCAGCAAATTGTAGTAAATGACCGTGTGGACATAGCTATGCTTACCTTTGTAGGAGCTGTCCAGCTACCAGCTAATGGGTTATCTGTGGTGGATGCAAAAAGTCTAATTCCGAAGGGTACACGATGTGGAGTGTCTGTACATTCCTTGGAGGAGGCGCAGACTGCTGAGCAGGCGGGAGCAGACTATGTACTATTTGGCCATGTATATAAGACCCATTGTAAGAGCGGTCTTGTACCGCGGGGTGTAGCACAGCTTGAACGCATTTGCAGATTGTCGGACATTCCGGTGATAGCGCTGGGAGGCATACAACCTCACCATGTTCCAGAGCTTTATCATGCCGGAGCAAGCGGAATTGCAGTGATGTCTGGTATATGGGAAGCAGAGTCACCCGTTGCAGCAGCGATGGAATATAGGCGAATGATAGATCTTGTAGTTCACGAATCTGTAGCAAGAAACAAGACTAAAGAAAGCGGAATACTCACTGGAGAGGAGACACGGAACAAATGCCAAAGACACATACAGAGACAAAAGCGATAGGACACGCTGAATGCTTGGTCATAGGCGGAGGTGTGATCGGCAGTTCCATTGCTTATCATGTGGCTAAGGAGGGAAGAAGTACGATCATGCTGGAACGATGGATCCCTGGTGAGGGAGCATCAGGAGCAGCGGTGGGAATGCTGGCAGCGGAAAGTGAAGAGTTCGCAGACCATGAGCTGGCACGATTTGCCCGTACAAGTCGAGATGCATTCCCTGACCTTATCTGTGATTTGGAACGTTTATCGGGTATTTCAGTGGAATTTCGAACAGAAGGCTTTGTGACCCCCTTTCGTTCGGAAGCTGAGGGCCAAAAACGCTGGAATGCTGCCAATATGCGAGAGGATGATTGTCCTGTTTGGTGGGATGCCAGGGAAGTGGCCCGGCGGATTCCCGGCTTGGCAGATCAAGTAATTGGGGCTATATACCGATCAAAGGAGACACAAGTGGCCCCTGTTCAGCTTAGTCGTGCTTATGCAGGGGCAGCTGCGGTACTGGGAGCAACAATATGGTCCGGAACTCAAGCTGAGGAACTGGTCATACAGGACGGTCGAGTTTGCGGTGTGCAAACAGATAGTGGATTTTTTTCCTGCGATCAGGTCGTGATTGCCGCAGGCTTGGACAGCTTGAAATTGCTAGAACAGATTGGATTTGATTATCCACTTTATCCGGTTAAGGGCGAAGCGGTAGCAGTCTCCTTGAAGGATCATCCGTTGGATTATACCATTTATGCCGACGATGTTTACCTTGTGCCTAAACAGAATAACGAGCTTTGGATTGGTGCGACGAGTCTTCCGCATCAATATGACAAAGAGGTGACCGTAGGAGGCTTAGAAGGACTCTTAGCACGTGCATCTGCCTGGTTGCCCCGTGTACAAGAAGCTTCTTTTATACGTGCTTGGGCAGGCTTACGTCCGCAGGCAACTGCAGAGCGTCCTTTCATTGGCCCTATTCCTGGAGTAGAGGGTGCCTATGCTGCAGTCGGGCATTATCGCAACGGTGTCCTGCTTAGTGATGCGACTGGACGAGCGATGGCAGCCATGCTTAAAGGGGCTGGTGCGGCTGCACTTGGAATAAGCAAATTTTCTTCTGAACTCCTCAAGGAGGAAAGCTTATGAAGCTGACCATTAACGGACAGAGCATGACCATTTCTAATCGAATTACTCGTGTGGATCAATTGCTGCATGAACTTGATTTAAAGGTGAAAACCGTAGTGGTAGAGCTGAATCGGCATATATTGACCCGTGAAGATCATCATGAAACGGTACTTAAGGATGGAGATTGCCTGGAAATTGTACATTTTGTAGGAGGCGGTTGATCATGTTAACCATTGGAAAAGCAACTTTTACCTCAAGGCTGTTGCTGGGAACAGGGAAATTTTCGGATTTGGATATCCAATCCCAAGCCGTAGAGGCTGCTGAGACGGAAATATTAACGTTTGCCGTGCGTAGATTGAATTTAGAGGAACGGGATAAGCAGCATTTTCTTGATACACTGGATTTGAGCCAGTATACACTTCTTCCCAACACAGCAGGAGCAACAACGGCAGAGGAGGCAATCCGTATAGCCAAGTTGGCAAAAGCTTCCGGCTTGTGCGATATGATTAAGGTGGAGGTCATTGGGGATAGCAAGACGCTGTTGCCTGACCCTTTTGAAACGTTGAAAGCTAGTGAAAAGCTGCTAGAGGAAGGCTTTGTTGTACTGCCCTACATATCGGATGATGTGATACTAGCGAAGAGGTTGCAAGAGCTTGGAGTACATGCCGTTATGCCTGGGGCGTCACCGATTGGTACAGGACATGGTTTGCTCAATCCGTTTTCATTAGAGTTGATTATCGAGCAAGCGGAAGTTCCGGTTATCGTCGATGCTGGCATTCGCTCACCTGGTGACGCAGCAATGGCGATGCAGTTGGGTGCAGATGGTGTTCTGCTAAATACAGCTGTCGCGGGGGCGAAGAACCCTGTGAAAATGGCTGAAGCTATGAAGCTGGCTGTGCGTGCAGGCAGATATGGTTTTGAGGCAGGGATGATTCCTGTAAAACGGTATGCTTCGGCAAGCAGTCCAACAGAAGGCATGGTTCAAGGATGAGGATAACTGAAAAAAAATCCGGTGCTGGCACACCACAAAGTGACCGTTATTCCAGACAGGAAAGGTTTGCGCCCTTTGGGCCTGCAGGACAACGCCGGCTTGCTTCCTCTCACGTATTAATCATAGGTGTTGGAGCGCTGGGTACAGGTATTGCAGAAACGCTAGTTCGTGGAGGTGTAGGTACGGTAAGTCTCGTAGACCGGGATTATGTGGAATGGAGCAATTTGCAGCGTCAGCAGCTTTTTCAGGAAAGTGATGCTGTGCAAAGGTGTCCCAAAGCAATAGCGGCCCAGCGAAGATTAAAGGATATTAATTCGGAAACAATCATACATGCACATATCTTGGATGTTGGGGTAGAAGAGCTGGAAGAGTTAATCCAGGGTGTGGATCTCATGATGGATGCAACCGATAACTTCGATACCCGGCTTCTTATGAACGACGTGGCTCTCAAGCATCGTATTCCTTGGATTTATGGAGGATGTGTGGGTAGCTACGGTGTAACTTACACTTTTTTACCGGGTCAAACGCCTTGTCTACACTGTCTGATGGGAACTGTACCGTTTGGAGGAGAGACATGTGATACGGCCGGCATTATTCCGCAGGCAGTACAGATGGTTACCGCTAACCAGACTACAGAAGCCTTTAAACTTCTTGGTGGATATCCCGCGGACTTGAGAGGAAAGTTGCTTTCGTTTGATCTGTGGAAAAATGAGTATGTAGCAATAGCAGTGGATCGTCTTAAAAAGGCGAATTGTCCTTCCTGCGGTAGTCAACCGACGTACCCCTATTTATCAGCCTCTCATCGCCAGAAAACAGATGTTTTATGCGGTAGGGATACTGTTCAGATAAGACCCGCCATTCGGGCACATCTGAATCTCGCGGAGTTAGCAGATAGACTTGCAGCATTGGACGAGGGAAACGTAGAGTGGAATTCGTATCTGGTTTCTTTTAGTGTGGGCGAGCATCGCCTGGTTGTTTTTGCAGATGGCAGAGCGTTAATCCATGGAACAAGGGACGTGGCGAAAGCAAGAAGTCTGTATCATCGCTATTTGGGCTGAAAACCATAAACCTTAAAGCAGAAAGCCATTCGTCAGAGAATGATTTTCTGCTTTTTTGTTACACTAATACAAATAAGTTTAATGGCTTATAACAAACTTATTCGATCCAAATATGTAATGCGATGTCCAAATTAGGTGGGTGAAAAGATGAGCCCGTTAATTGTACTTGTGGATGAAAATGAAGCGTCCGCTGTAATCGTTCGTCCATTGGAGCAGGCAGGTTATCAGGTGGTTCATGTTCGTAATACGTCGGATGTAAGCCCTTATTTAACTCAGAATCCTGTGAGTTTGCTACTTCTGAACATTAAAGATGAACAGGCGGGCACTCAAGGCTTGATTCGCAATTTGCAGCAGAACCATCCTCATGTGCCGATACTTGCAATGATTTCTTCGGATGAGGAGGGATATATGGTTTCCTGCTTTGAAGAAGGGGCACATGATGTAATGGTAGTGCCTTTTTATCCTAGAGTTCTTCTGGCTAGAGTGGCTAATTTATTACGAATTTTTGGTATTGAACGTGATGTGAAAAGGGCAATCGAAGTGGGGGATTTACATATAGACACTGCAAGCAGAATGGTGAGCAGAGGGGAACGCGAACTGGAATTAACTCCGAAAGAATTTGATCTTTTGCTACATCTGGCGATACATCTTAACCAAGTTTGCAGCAGGCAGCAAATTTTAAGGGATGTTTGGAAACATGATTATATCGCTGATACGAATGTAGTAGATGTGTACATCAGGCATTTGAGGGTTAAAGTGGATAGGGGGCAAAAGTTTAAAATGATACGAACGGAACGAGGCATTGGCTATTCACTCAGAACGCCCATTGAAGCAAACTAGCATAGGTTATATAAAAAAAGCCGGAACTTTTCGTCCCGGCTTACCTATTTCAAATGAGTGTTACATTACAGCACGCGACGTGCTTTAATGTATGTTCTTTTCCAGTTGTCAGAGTTCAAATCGGAGATGGTCACCCCAGGTCCACCGTAAGTGTGTAAAATTTTACCCCCGCCCATATAGACTGCTACGTGAGTAATGTTGCGTCCTGTAGCGCGGCTACCACTTGAAAAGAACACTAAGTCCCCTTTTTTCAAATTGGCCTTGGATACGGCATGTCCGACTTTAGACTGTTGAACAGAAGTACGCGGCAAATCGACTCCGTATTTCTTGAATATGTGCTTCATGAAAGAAGAACAGTCAAAATTGCGTGTGGTGCTTGTGGAAGCTCCAAATTTATAAGGAGTACCCATATATTTTTTGCCGTAGTTAATTACTTTTTGACCTACAGTAGTAGTAGCAGTAGCAGCTTGTGCTGTATTTGTTCCCTCAATGGCAAAAGTACCAAAGCCAATAGTGGCAGCGACCCCTGCGATAATTACCTTTTTTATGATTTTATGCATATTCATGTTGTAAGTACCTCCAAAAATTGATTTGTGCAATATTTTGCTGAGTTGCTAACTAACTGACAGCGTTGAGTATAACAGGTTTGAAGCCGCCTAATAGTTGGAAAACTACTCTCAAATGCTTGAGTGACAAGGCTTAAGTCGTAATTATTAAAAAACGATTAAAAATTACAATTTGTAAAAAATAAATTGGTTCTAGAACCTGTGAAAACGAAAAAACCCTTGATAATCAAGGGTTTTAAGTGGGTAAACAACATTTGAAATAGTTACAACAATGTCATAATTAATCTTTGCTTTGAATAACGAGTAGTAGACCGCTTTTAATAGAAATAGTACCTTTTGCAGCCGTTAGCTTATTGCTGACACCACGTGATTGTCCCATTTTAAGAGTGGCATTATGGAGTGGATACATAAATCCTTCCAGTTGTATACCTGTTACTTCGGCGGTCATAGGAATCAGCGATGTATATGTATAGCCCATAGGCTGGATCTCGAGCGTTGATCCAGTAAGCTCGATATAATTATGTGCGTCCATGATAGCGCAACTAATATGATGCTGCATGGCCCGTACTAATATTTGAACATTGGCTAATGTGTGGTCCATCCGAGTACCAGTCACACCGAGCATGAGTACATGATCTGCTTGTTCGTCGATAGCGATTTCTAAAGCGAGCTCTGTATCTGTTAGGTCCTTAAGTACTGGATCACACGCAAGCATACGTTGGCTTGCTGATTTTACCCTTTCTTGTTCTTCTGAAGTAATCGAATCAAAATCTCCTACAGAGACATGAGGCGAAATACCGTGTTCTATCAGGAAAAGGGCCCCTTTATCTGCACCTATAATAAAATCATCGGGTTGTATTTGTTGTAAATCTTCTTCATTAAGACGACCGCCTGAAAATACAATGGCTCGTTTTTTCGTCATATCCAACATCCTTTCTTTCTGCATACAGTCCCATATATACGATCATTTTAAGTATACCGCGTTAAATATGGCTTGCACAATTTTGGAGGACTTGGCTACAATGGAACAGAAAAAAGAAGTGTGACGTGAAGAGGAAGGGGAACGAAATGATTAACGTCTTGTTTGTGTGTTTGGGCAATATTTGCCGCTCTCCCATGGGGGAGGCAATACTGAGACATAAAGCAAAGGAACGGGGATTAGACGCAGAAATCCGGGTGGACTCGGCTGGAACGGGCGACTGGCACATTGGAAATCCTCCGCATGAGGGAACGCTAAAGCAGCTTAAACTGCACGGAATCAGCGAACAAGGCATACAGGCACGGCAAATAACGGATCGTGATTTTGACGCGTTTGATTATATCGTGTGCATGGACGACTCTAATGAACGAAATATGCGTAAGCTTACAGGTGGAGCAGATGCTGATATTCTAAAATTTATGGATTTGCTTCCTCAAGAAAAGCTAAGAGAAGTACCCGACCCATATTTTACTGGGAATTTTGAAGAGACCTATCGATTAATGGACGCAGGATGCGAGGCCTTGCTGGACAAGATCATAGAAGAAAAGCTATAATGGGAACGACAGATGACGGCAATCATTGCCGTTTTCGTTATATATTTTTGAAAGCGCAACCAAGTTATAAAAAAAGAGGAAGGAGCCTTATGACCTCCTAGGTCAATGCTCCATTCCTCATCGTTGTCTTATATGTTTTTTACTCAGGCACGATCCAAAAAATACATTAGCGCGTCAGGCAACTCGTTTTGCCAAAAGCCCCATAAATGTTTGCCATCCTTTTCACGGTAAGAAACTTCAGCGTTCCGCTCGCGCAGTAAATCTGCGCATTGACGGTTCAGCTCTACAAAGTTGTAAATTCCGGTATCGCTCTCAAAAGCATCTTCCTGAAGGCCAACTGTCATCCATACATTTAGGTGCGACAGTTCTTTCTCACGGGCAATAATTTCTTGCGAAGCTTCATAGTAGGCACCTGAGAGGCTGATAATGCGATTAAACAGCTCAGGATACAATAGCGCCAAATGAAGAGACACACTGCCTCCCAGTGAATCCCCAGCAAGAATGCGGGAAGCTGCATCTTTTCTTATAGGATACTTTTGTTCTACATAGGGAATAATCTCTTCTGCAAAACAGGCAGTGTATGCTTCAAAACGATTGCCGAAGGGAGCGTACTCCTGAGTTCTGATTTTAGTGTTCACTTCCACGCCTACAATAATGAAGGGTTCCACGCCTTCATCCAGTATGAGACGGTTGGCGTGTGTTGCAATGCGTCCAAAGTTGAAGAATTCCTCTCCATCCTGACAGTAGACGACCGGGTAGCTCAATATTTCATTATAGCCGGGCGGCAAATAAATCCGAAGAATTCGGGTTTCGCCAAGTAAGCGGCTGTCTACTTCGTCTTTAAGGATGGTTCGTTTTAAATACCGAGAATCCGTCATTTTTCGTCACCTTTCTTGGGTATTATTTTGCATTCGGGATCACAATAAGTTAAGATTACCCTGATTGCAATAGATGTTTAAAATTTCAATCATGTACTAAGCTGTTATAGTAAAGAACATACCCTGTTACATACACAAAAATGTGGTAAACTCAAAAAAAATAACTAAATCTTTGACGCGAGCGATATAACAGGTGTATAATAGTCCTATAACAGCGGAACTTGATATTCAAATTTTTTTGTTGAGGTGAAGAAAATGAGCAAGGTTCCTTATGAAGTTTACACAGAGGAAGTTGAGGCTCTGTCCGTGCTTTCTCCGGATGGTGAAATTATCAATAAAGATAAATTGCCTAAACTTACAGATGATCAATTGAAAGAAATTATGTATCGTATGGTATTTACACGTACTTGGGATGACCGTGCTGTTAACTTGGGCCGTCAAGGACGTCTCGGCTTCTACGCTCCGGTATCCGGACAAGAAGCAACAATGGTTGGTAGTGAATTTGCGCTCCAAAAAGAAGACTTTATTGCACCAGGCTACCGAGATATTCCGCAACTCGTTTGGCATGGCCTGCCATTATATCAAGCTTTCTTGTATTCCCGTGGTCATCAACATGGTGGTCAAATTCCGGACGGCGTTAACGTATTGATGCCGCAAATCATCATTGGCGCGCAAATTCTGCACGCTATGGGGATTGCAATGGGCTACAAACTGAAAAAACAAAAACAAGTCGTCATTACATATACAGGCGACGGCGGTTCTTCCGAAGGTGATTTCTACGAAGGTCTGAACTACGCTGGTGTATACAAGTTGCCAGTTATTTTCTTTGTGCAAAATAATGGTTACGCGATCACAACGCCATTCTCAAAACAAACGGCTGCTCTTTCGATCGCTCATAAAGCAGTAGCTGCTGGTATTAAAGGCGTGAAAATCGACGGTATGGACGTGCTTGCAGTTATTAAAGCTGTTCAAGAAGCTGCAGAGCGTGGACGTAATGGCGAAGGTGCAACATTGATTGAAGCGGTTACTTACCGTTTCCGTCCACATTCCCTTTCAGACGATGCAACTAAATATCGTTCTAAAGAAGAAGAAGGCGAATGGAATGCGAAAGATCCAATTGCCCGCTTTGCGAAATACCTTGAGAAAAAAGGTCTTTGGACTGAAGAAGATACAGCTCGCGTAAAAGAAGAAGCTAAGGCAAAAGTGAACGAAGAGATCAAAAAAGCCGAGAAAACAGAAAAAATGACAATTCCTGGCCTGATCGATAGCATGTTTGAAAATACGCCTAAGCACTTGGAAGAACAAAAAGCTGATTTTAAATAATTGAACTTGAAAGAGACCGGGCGGCAACCCGATCCGGTCTGTTTTTTCGATTGACCTGAACTGAAATTGATCTGTCAATGTTTAAGGAGGAAATGAAGCAAATGGCACAAATGAACATGAAAGAAGCGATTCGTGACGCACTGCGCGTAGAGTTGAAACGCGACCCTAACGTCCTGCTTTTTGGTGAAGACGTAGGTCATGTAGGTGGCGTATTCCGCGCTACCGAAGGTCTGCAAAAAGAATTTGGCGAGGAACGTGTATTCGATACTCCGCTGGCGGAATCCGCAATCGGGGGTCTTGCTGTCGGTCTGGGTATTCAAGGCTTCCGCCCTGTAGCTGAAATCCAGTTCGTAGGTTTTATCTTTGAAGCGCTCGATCAAATGGCGATTCAAGCATCCCGTATGCGTTACCGTTCCGGTGGACGTTACAATTCTCCAATCGTATTCCGTACACCTTTCGGTGGCGGTGTTAAGGCAGCTGAGCTGCACACAGACTCCTTGGAAGGTCTTTTGACTCAAACACCAGGTATTAAGGTTGTTGTTCCTTCCAACCCTTACGATGCAAAAGGTCTTATGATCGCGTCTATTCGCGATAACGATCCAGTATTTTTCATGGAGCATTTGAACCTGTACCATGCATTCCGTGCTGAAGTTCCTGAGAATGATTACACTGTTGAACTGGGCAAGGCTAATGTAGTTCGTGAAGGTTCTGATGTAACGATCATTACTTACGGTATGATGGTACACACTTCAGTTAAGGCTGCTGAAGAACTGGAAAAAACTAAAGGTATTAAAGTGGAAATCATTGATTTGCGTACAATCAGTCCGATTGACATTGATACCATTGTTGCCTCTGTTCAAAAAACCAATCGTGCGATCGTTGTTCAAGAAGCGCAAAAGAGTGCAGGTGTTGCTGCTGAAGTTATTGCACAAATTAACGAAAAAGCAATCCTGCATCTGGAAGCACCAGTTCTGCGTGTAGCAGGTCCGGATACCGTTTATCCATTCGCTCAAATTGAAGATACTTGGTTGCCAACGCCAACACGTATCATTGATGCGGTTAATAAAGTAATGGAATTTTAATTAAAGCACACCGTAAATTTGGGAGGTTTTAAACGTGGCAAAATTTGAATATAAATTCCCGGAGCTGGGTGAAGGTCTTCATGAAGGCGAAATCATCAAGATGCACATCAAGCCCGGCGACAAAGTAACTGATGATGATATCATCATGGAAGTACAAAACGACAAGGCTGTAGTTGAAGTTCCATGTCCAGTTAATGGTACGGTTCAAGAAGTATTTGCCAAAGACGGAGACATCTTCAACGTAGGTCAAGTTGTAGCTATCATCGACGCAGAAGGTGAACTTCCTGAACAAGAAGATGCACCGGAAGCACCAGCTGCTAGCCCTGAGCCAAGTGCTGCTGCCCAAGGCGGAGCTGCAGGTACAGCTAGATTTGAATATAAATTCCCAGAGCTGGGTGAAGGTCTGCACGAAGGCGAAATCATCAAGATGCACATCAAGCCCGGTGACAAAGTAACTGATGATGATATCATCATGGAAGTACAAAACGACAAGGCTGTAGTTGAAGTCCCATGTCCGGTTAATGGTACGGTTCAAGAAGTATTTGCCAAAGACGGAGACATCTTTAACGTAGGTCAAGTTGTGGCTGTCATCGCTGCTGAGGGTGAACTTCCTGAGCAAGAAGAAGCACCAGCTGCTGTTAAACAAGAAGAGGATGCTGCAAAAGGTGGAGCGAACACTCAACCAGGTGCAACACCTGCTGCTTCGAATAAAGACGTACTGGCTACACCTAGCGTCCGCAAATTTGCACGTGAGCAAGGTGTTAACATCGCTCACGTGAGTGGCTCTGGCAAAAACGGTAAAATCACTAAAGAAGATGTAGAAGCTTTCAAAAATGGTGGAGGCCAAGCGGCTGCACCAGCAGCGAAAGAAGCTGCAAAAGCGCAAGAGCCAGCTAAAAAAGAAGCGAAAGCTGCAGCACCATCCGCACCAGCTGCAGATCCGCGTGCTGAGGAAGAACGCGTACCATTTAAAGGTATCCGTAAAGCAATTTCCAATGCTATGGTTAAGTCGGCTTACACGGCTCCACACGTTACAATTATGGATGAAGTGGATGTAACTGAGCTGGTTGCTTTCCGTACTCGTATCAAACCAATTGCAGAGAAGAAAGGCACAAAAGTAACTTACCTGCCGTTCATCGTAAAAGCTTTGGTTGCTGCTTCCCGTCAATTCCCGGCTCTGAATGCCTCGATCGACGAAGAAGCTAACGAAATTGTCTACAAAAAATACTACAACATCGGTATCGCTACAGATACAGACAACGGCTTGATTGTTCCTGTTATCAAAGATGCTGATCGTAAAAGTATCTGGATGATTGCTGATTCCATTCGTGATCTGGCTGTACGCGGTCGTGATGGTAAATTGGCTGCCAATGAAATGAGAGGAAGCACAATTTCCATCACGAACATTGGTTCCGCAGGCGGTATGTTCTTTACTCCAATCATCAACTTCCCTGAGGTTGCAATTTTGGGTACTGGCCGCATTAGTGAAAAAGCAGTCGTGAAAAACGGTGAAATTGTTGCCGCTCCAGTAATGGCTCTTTCCCTGAGCTTTGACCACCGTATTATTGACGGTGCAACTGCTCAAAACTTCATGAACTATATCAAACAGCTGCTCGCTAACCCTGAGCTGCTTGTAATGGAGGTGTAATCAATGGTAGTAGGAGACGCTTCTCTGGATATTGACACATTGGTTATCGGTGCGGGTCCTGGCGGCTATGTAGCTGCCATCCGTGCCGCACAATTGGGACAAAGCGTATTGATCGTTGACAAATCTGAGCTGGGCGGTGTCTGTCTGAATCGTGGATGTATTCCATCCAAAGCTTTGATCTCTGCAGCTCATCAATACGAAGCAGCTAAACATGGCGAAACTTTCGGTATTACGGCTGAAAATGTAAAAGTAGATTTTGCTAAAACGCAAGAATTCAAAAACGGTGTTGTTAAGAAAATGACTGGCGGCGTAAGCGGCTTGCTCAAAGGCAACAAAGTCGAAGTTTTCAACGGTGAGTGCATGTTCATCAACGAAAACGAAGCGCGTGTATTCAACGAACATGAATCACCACGTTACCGTTTTAAAAATGCGATTATCGCAACAGGCTCCCGTCCTATCGAATTGAAGCCATTCCCGTTTGGCGGACGCATTCTGTCTTCTACTGAAGCATTGAACCTGCCTGAAATTCCGAAAAGCCTGATCGTTATCGGTGGTGGATACATTGGTGCAGAGCTTGGACAAATGTATTCCAAATTCGGTTCCAAAGTAACGATCATTGAAGGTATGGATACTGTTCTTCCTGGCTTCGATAAAGATATGACTTCCATCGTTTCGAAAAGCATGAAGAAAACAGGTATCGAAATCTTCACTGGCGCTAAAGCGGAAAGTGCGGAACAAACTGATAAAGATGTAACAGTGAAATTCTCTGTGAACGGTGAAAGCAAAGAAGTAACTGCTGAGTACCTGCTGGTAACTGTTGGACGTCGTCCAAATACAGACGGTGAACTGGGTCTGGATTTGATCGGTGTAGAACTGGATGACCGCGGAATGGTGAAAGTTGACCACCAAGGACGCACAAGCATTCCTCACATCTTCGCAATCGGTGATATTGTTCCTGGTCTTGCTCTGGCTCACAAAGCTTCTTACGAAGGTAAAGTAGCTGCTGAAGTAATTGCCGGCCAACCATCTGTTGTAGACTACAAATGTATTCCGGCTGTTGTGTTCACAGATCCAGAATGCTCTAGCGTAGGCTACACAGAGACACAAGCTAAAGAAAAAGGCTACAATGTCAAAGTTGGTAAGTTCTCTTACGGAGCAAACGGTCGTGCTGTTTCCCTGAACGCTGCTGAAGGCTTTGTGAAAATCGTAGCTGACGCAGATACAGGTCTGGTATTGGGTACGCAAATCGTAGGTCTGGAAGCTTCCAACCTGATTGCTGAGCTGGGTCTGGCGATTGAAATGGGTGCTACACTCGAAGATATCTCCCTGACTATCCATGCTCACCCTACACTGGGCGAACTGGTGATGGAAGCAGCAGAAGTTGTAATGGGTCATCCGATCCATGCATTGGCGCCACGTCGCTAATTCCATTTCATTATCTTGTTTTTGGATTCATACATGAAAAAAGAGGCAAGGAGCGCTATATGTGCGCTCTTTGTCTCTTTTTTTCAAACTTTAAGATTATTGGACTATCATGAAAATTCACACAGTACATGGTCAAAAAAGTACCCTACATGATAAACTAAATATAGATTAATGGTGTAGATCGATAATTTTCAAAAATTAAAAATTGACGATGCTGTTTTTTTATTCATGTTCAAAGGAGAGAAACAACGTGCGCAACTACTTGGAATTGTTGGAGGATATTTTAGAGAACGGAGTGGAAAAAGAGGATCGGACAGGGACAGGAACATTATCTGTATTCGGAAGGCAACTTCGTTTTGATCTGGCCAAGGGCTTCCCGTTGGTGACCACTAAAAGAGTACATTTGAAATCCGTTATACACGAGCTGTTATGGTTTTTGCGAGGGGATACCAATATTGCTTATCTCAAGGAGAACGGGGTTAGCATCTGGGATGAATGGGCAGACGAGCAGGGGAATTTGGGGCCTGTATATGGATCGCAATGGCGCGCATGGGAAACAACGGACGGACAACATATTGATCAAATTGCGAATGTCATTGAGGCTATCAAAAACAATCCGGATTCACGTCGACATATTGTCAGTGCTTGGAATGTAGCTGAAATTGAATCGATGAAGTTGCCGCCATGTCATTTTGTATTTCAATTCTACGTAGCTGGAGGAAAGTTATCCTGTATGCTGACGATGCGTTCAGTGGATACCTTCCTTGGACTGCCGTTCAATATCGCTAGTTATGCATTGCTGACGCATATGGTTGCACAGCAGTGCGGTTTGGAGCCCGGAGAGTTCATTTGGTCAGGCGGCGATGTGCATATTTATTCAAATCATATACAACAAGTGCATACACAGTTGGAACGTGATCCTTATCCCTTGCCACAGTTAAAAATTCTGCGCAAGCCTGAATCCATTTTCGATTACACTTACGAGGATTTTGTTTTTGAGAATTACGAGCATCACCCAGGGATCAAGGCGCCTGTCGCCATCTGATTAGAGGAGTTGGAAAGATGAGCATTTCGATGATATGGGCTATGGCACAAAATGGTGTGATTGGCCGGGATAACAGTCTTCCTTGGCGCCTTCCCAGAGACATGGTCTTCTTCAAAGAGCAGACGATTAATAAAACGGTACTCATGGGACGAAAAACCTGGGAATCCTTTGGCGGGAAAAGCTTACCAAACCGTCGCAACGTCGTTTTGACTCGTGATGAGCACTATCAGGCAGAAGGTGCGGAAGTGATTCATACACTGGAAGAGGGGCTCCACCTTGCGCAGGAAGAAGAGCTAATGGTCATTGGCGGAGCAGAGATTTATTCACTGTTTTGGCCACATGCTGATCGGCTGATTGTGACTCGAATTGAGGAGACTTTTGAAGGTGATACGACGTTTCCTGAGCTGGATTGGAGCGGCTGGACTATAGTCAATGAGACGCCGGGTATCAAGGACGACAAAAACCTGTATGACTACCGTTTTGTTGTTTACGAGAGAACAGAATAACAATAGATGAATTCAACCTAGCTCATTTGAAAAATTAATAAACCATATAAAAAATCCTTTTGGCTGTAGATGCAGAAAGTTGCATAAGTTTTCATTACTTTTACGCTGTATTGTGATACAATAAATCAAATTCAACGAGAACAGACCCTTTCATAACACAAACAGACAAGTTCGAATTTGATTAGAATTCTGAATGGATGATCGGGGTTCATAAGCGAAGAGATGGGGGAACGTAACATGTCTACACCAACTGGATTTATGGAATACACACGACAGCTTCCTACAGACCGGGACCCGGCAGAGCGTATAAAGGATTGGGAAGAATTCCATAAGCATATGTCTGAAGAAGAGCTGCGTACCCAAGGGGCGCGTTGTATGGACTGCGGAACTCCTTATTGTCATACGGGGATGGATCTCATGGGAGCAACTTTAGGCTGCCCAGTTCATAATCTTATTCCGGAATGGAACAATCTCGTATATCGTGGTTTGTGGAAGGAAGCGTTAGATCGGCTGCACAAAACAAATAACTTTCCAGAATTTACGGGTCGTGTCTGTCCTGCGCCATGTGAAGGTTCATGTACAGTTGGCCTTATTGGGGAGTCTGTTACCATTAAGACAATTGAGGAAGCGATTATCGAAAAAGGCTTTGAGGAAGGTTGGGTTGTTCCCAACCCGCCGGAAAAACGTACAGGCAAACGAGTGGCTATTGTTGGCTCGGGTCCTGCGGGATTGGCTGCTGCGGCACAGCTTAACAAGGCAGGGCACAGCGTGACTGTGTATGAGCGTGCAGATCGTGTAGGTGGGTTGCTGATGTACGGAATTCCATCCATGAAGCTGGATAAGAAGGTTGTACAGCGTCGTGTAGATTTGCTGGAGGCTGAAGGTATCCAATTCATCACGAATACGGAAATTGGCAAAGATATCCCTACTGAGCAGTTGGTTGCCGACTATGATGCAGTTGTGCTATGCGGTGGATCTACAAAGCCGAGAGAATTCAATATTGAAGGTAGCGATTTGAATGGCGTTCATTATGCTATGGATTATTTGAATGGCACCATCAAGAGTTATCTGGATTCCAACCTCGAAGATGGCAACTATTTGTCCTCTAAAGGTAAAGACGTTATTGTTATCGGTGGCGGTGATACAGGTTCGGACTGTGTAGCTACTTCTTTGCGCCATGGTTGCCGGAGTGTCACTCAATTTGGTACACACACCAAAGCGCCACTAGAACGGGATCCGATTGCGAATCCTTGGCCGCAGTTTCCGAATGTGTACTCTCTCGATTATGCACAGGAAGAAGCGAAAGCGTTGTTCGGCGAAGACCCGCGTGAGTTTTCCATCATGACAACCAAATTTGTGGGCGATGAGAACGGCAATCTGAAAGAACTGCACACCATTCAAATTCAACGTATTGTTGATGAAACAGGACGTAAAATCTATCAACCGATTCCAGGTACGGAACGCGTATTCCCGGCTCAAATTGCGCTGATTGCGATTGGATTTGATGGGCCTGAGCAAACGATTGTGCAGGAAATCGGTTTGGAAACGGACCGTCGCTCTAATGTTAAGGCACGTTATGGAAAATATGTGACGAATGTGGATAAGGTGTTTGCTGCGGGCGACATGCGCCGCGGACAAAGTCTTGTGGTGTGGGCAATAAATGAAGGCCGAGAAGCAGCACGTGAAGTTGATAAATACCTCATGGGTGCTACCGTTTTGGTATAATTATAAATTTTATGTGACGAATCAAGTAAAGGCTCCATCTTAGGATGGGGCTTTTATTTATGTTTCAATCTTTATCACTAATTGCTGAAGCCAATTTTCTAGGGGATATACAAATTTTTTGTGAATTTTATGTTATATAAAATGACTTGAAATTGGCTTTCTAATCATGTGGTTGTTATCTATAGTGATCATAACATAAAAATGAGGGTCGTGTGTAGCCTTTTCATAGAAAAATACATTTATTTTACAAAAAAAATTAGGTGATAACTTAATAGTATGTTATATTAACTAACTTAAATGTAACTCGCGTTTGCTAAAGGTGTAGATTTAACTTGGATTTTCTATATCTATATTGCTTTAAAAGGAAGATGACATGATCTTTTCCAAGGTTACATAAAATCATGACCTGAGAGAACCATGATATCTATGGTATAATAGATGTATATTGTTGAAGCGCTAGACTAAAAGAATTTACAAAGGAGCTTTCGCTGGGAGAAGGCTCCTTTTGCATGAGGCCGGGATACCTGTGTTTTCATTTGCGTTCCATGTATATCTATGATTCATGGAGGAGAAACAGAAGGCCGTCAGGAAGGAATGGAATGAATGAAGACGTTGATTATTGCTGAGAAACCAGATATGGGGCGGACGATTGCCGCTGTTATGGAGCCGCGTGCTAAAAATAACCGTACCTATTTGGAAGGGGAGAAATACATTGTAACCTGGGCGATCGGTCATCTGTTGGGTTTGGCTGAGCCGGATGCTTACGATGCTAAGTACAAACGATGGAATATTCAAGATCTTCCGATTATCCCTGAACAATTCAAAATCGTACCTAATCCGAAAACAAAAGATCAGCTAAAAATGATTGGTGAGCTGGCCAAACGCTGCAATGCCATCGTGAATGCTTGTGACGCTGGACGGGAGGGGCAATATATTTTTGCGTTAATTCAGCAGCAGCTAAAGCTACGACAGCCAGTTAAGCGGTTGTGGATCTCGGACTTGACGGCGGAGAGTATTGCGACAGGCTTTGAACGATTGCGAGATGCCTCGGAGTTTGAATTCCTGACTCAAGCTGCGCGGGCACGAAGTGAAGCGGACTGGCTGATTGGCATGAACGCCTCCAGAGCGTTCACAACACGACATAACACACTGCTGTCGGTAGGACGGGTACAGACTCCCGTGCTGGCGCTGATTCATGATCGCGAAAAGGAAATTGAAGCATTTCAGTCTCAAACCTTCTATGACGTGTGGGCTGAGTTTAAGCAAGATCAGATTAAGTACAAAGGGGCATGGCAGGGAGATCGGCTGACGAAATCGGAAGAAGCTGAGGAGATCGCCGCTGCGGTACGTGGAAAAGAGGGGAAGATTACCAAATATGATACGAAGCAGACAAAGGAGTATCCTTTTAAATTGTACGATTTGACGCTGCTTCAACGCGAGGCGAATGCCAAGTACGGTTATTCAGCCAAAAAAACGCTGGATGTGGCACAAGCGCTTTATGAGCGTCACAAGGTCATTTCCTATCCGCGTACCAACTCTAATTATGTGACAGAGCAGAATATAGACGGCATGCATAAGGCATTACGGATGCTGGGGACAGGCCCTTATGCTGATCTAGTACAACAAGCAAACCCTAATTTGGTCCATAAACAGAATAAATCGGTCTGCAATCCGTCTCGTGTTGAGGATCACCATGCTATTTTGCCGACGTTAAAAAGGCCGGGAACCCTAAGCAAGGAGGAACAAAATGTATACGATCTGGTTATTCGCAGGTTTTTGTCACATTTTTTTCCTCCGGCTGAATATAAAATGCATACCGTAATGACGCAAGTGGATAAGCATCTGTTCAAAACCAATATTAAGGAGCTTCTGTCCTTGGGATGGAAAGTGGTTTTGAGCAAGGCTGATCAGGATAAAGGTAAAAAGAGCAAAACATCCAAAAAAGAAGATGAAGAAGAAACGGACGAGTGGACGGACAAGAAGTTTGAAATTGATGCAGGGCGTCTGGTAGATTGTGTTCGCGCTGAGATGAAAGAAAAGGCGACTCAGCCCCCTAAAAGCTACACGGAGGGCACATTGCTTAAAGCGATGGAAAGCGCGGGCAAGCAGATGGAAAATGAGGAATTACGCGAGGTTATGAAGGATGCTGGCTTGGGTACACCTGCGACACGGGCCGCCACAATTGAACGATTAAAGAAAGTCGGCTACATTGAAATGAAGGGCAAAAAGATTCTGATTACAGATAAGGGAAAGATGGCTATTGACTTGATCCGACATGCTGGGGTAGATCTATTAGCCTCACCGGAGATGACAGGTCAATGGGAACGCCGTCTTCATCAAATTTCCAAGGGTGAGGCAGCGCAGGAGAAGTTTATGGATAACGTTAAAAGATTCACATTGTCCATCATTGATAAGGTAAGGCAGCAGCCACCTGCTCCCGCAAATGCCTTTGGCGAGGAGGCAAGGAGCAATTCAGGAGGGAAGGGAAACGTCCGCAGTGCAGGTACGAGTGGACGTGCCACCACCGCCAAAGGAAGAGACCGCACAGCATCAGGAGGCGGTAGCAGTGCAGGAAGTGCTGCGCTAAAGCAAGCATCAGCGCCAATAAGTCGCAGTTCGACTACAAAAGCAGTGCGAAGCTCATCTGATGGACAGTCAGATACTTCAGCAAGCCAAAGGCAGGCGTTAGGCAGCTGCCCGTGCCCCAATTGCGGTGGAAGCATTATTGAAGGCCGCAAAGGGTATGGGTGTAGCCACTTTAAGCAGGGCTGTGGCTTTGTCATTTGGAAGGAATATGCGGGCAAGCAGATTACCGAAACGATGCTCAAGTCCTTGCTCGCGAAGGGGCAGACGCAATTGTTGTCTTTTAAACGTAAAGATGGTTCGACCGTCAAAGCGCGGATTGTTCTGGAGGTGCCGGGAACAGGGGAACTTAGCGTTCGTGAGGATTCCTGAGGTAGGAGCATCAACAAAAAAGGACCCTATCCAAGGGTCCTTTTTTGTTGATGCAATTGTATGCTTTCGTGGATTACCCGTGGCACTTCTGTTAGCTTCTGTATCGTATACATCACAGAGTTCACGTTTTTTTGCAATTCAACCATATTGTAAATCCATTCTTTGGGCTGCTTAAGATACACAGCGTGAATACCTGCCGCCAGGGCTGGAGATACGTCGGTACGTAAAGAATTCCCAATCATCCAGGTAATGCTTCGGTCTAAGTGATTCATTTGGATGATTTCTTCCAGTGCATCTACATTTTTATGCTGGCGAATGTAGATACGGTCATCAAAGTAAGTAGCTAGCTTCATTTGTTCAATCTTTCTTTCTTGAATGACCTGCTCACCGCCAGTGTAAAGGTGAAGGGAATGCCCTGCTTTTTGGAGTGAATTTAACGTTTCGGCCATACCTGGATACGGTTCGATTTCCTGCTCGTACACACTTCGGCCAAGCGAGCGAAGCTCCTGCTCTTCCCGAGAATCCGTACGGCGTCCAAATTGTTCCGAGAAAAATTGGTACGTATCTATTAGGGATTGTGGAAAATGCTCGCTGGCAAAACCCACCTGATGAACTCCAGCCACATCAATTTCGATTTGTTTTTCACGGATCGAATTTCTCGTTAGGTCATGAACTGCAAACCATTCCTGAAGCAAATCGAAAAAGTGGTTGAGAATAAGATCGAAATACTTGTTGCAGTGGACCAAAGTGTCATCAAGATCAAATAAAATGTGCTGCTTCGGATACGACATGATGCTTACTCCTTCCAAGCCAAAGCTTTAACGGTGTTCGGTTTATAACTAAAGTTGCGATTCAAATTACAATCCAATATAGGATTCCAAAAATACCTGCAAATCAGCCGCACCGTCCGGACGGATGCTGAATTTTTCCTTGTGATATCGTCCAATGTGTATGCGGAGCAAGCCAGCCACACGCAAAATCATCATATCAGACATAAGTGTATCTTCCAATCGGCTTAAATCATGGCGCATGTCTTCGAGAGACTTAGGACCTTGAGCTACATAACGCAGAATACGCAGCCGTTGCGGATCATTGACAGCACGAGTAAGCCGTAGTAGAAGCGTAGGCGGTTCTTCCTCGCTCTCCTCGGGGATATCTACCGGATACTGAATCAGCAGTGTGCGGGTATAAAAGCAGTATGAATTAATTGGGCGGTTATGGACGACCGGAAACAGCACCACTGTATCGAGATCTTCCATATGGGGCACAACTAGTCCAGCTGTCGCATATTCAACAAGTGCTTCCGGTTCCATTTTACTTAACAGCATGCGCTTTTCCGCAGCGTCTTCTTCTGCCAACACACGCAGTTCGCCTTCCAAGGCCCGAAAATAATCACGATCCCACAATCTGAGGAGTGGTGCATATACCTTACGAATCCGTAAAGATTCTTCAAAGGTTAAAAAAGGAATATGCGGAACAAGCAGCTCAAACATATCCTTATCCGGTCCGTGATCCAAGTAAGAAATATAGTCGGATATTTCATCTGATTCCGGTCGAAGCAACGCCCAGGCATAGAGTGCGTCATAATCGCTAAAAGGGCAATCCTGAGCTGTAGCTAGCTCAGCACGAACTTCCTGTTGTAATCGTGCATCGACCTTGTCGATCCATTCATGGCCCAAGTCCATATCTTGAACCCACTTTTTAGTTACATAGGCCATGAAGCTGCCGAGCAATTCATAAATTGGAGAAGTGTCTATTTTAATTTGATAACTCATGGAACCAAATGCCTCCTATTCTGTCTTCTAGCCCAGAGCGGTGAACGTAATTAAAGCCCGTCCATAAGCAAAACATGAGCATTCTGAAATTGCCCACTTATTTATTATGGCTTGTTCTGCCAGGCATTGTCCACTATAATATAAAATAGTGCGTTGTGACGTGAACTTGGTCGGATTGAACATACGAGGCTCTTCACCGAATGGAGTCGGATACATACCAGACTAGCTCTATCCGTAAAATCGTCATCTCAGATGGCGATTTTTTTCTTTCTCTCTTTAATACACTAAAATTAATATACTAAAAACATCTTAAAATGTAATATATCGATTTTTCAGATGGCATGGTACACATCGTGATAAGAATTATTATTGTTTATGGTATCAAATGCAAATTATTTCTAAGCATTCATTTTATGATGTTAATCATTTATTTGTTCGAGCAGGAGGAGCGAGGATGTCGTCGTCGTTACGTGTTCATTATTTTATCTTAATTGCAGTTATTATTGTTGCCGGATTATGTCAAGGGTTATTATTACCTATTCTGTCGATCTCTTTGGAACAAATGGGGGTTTCGTCTTCGCTAAACGGAATGAACGCGGCTGCACTGTACATTGGTTCATTTGCAATGACACTGGTGGCTGAACGGACTTTGGGATGGCTAGGGTTCAAAAAGCTGATGGCTGGTGGTCTTGTACTTGTGCTCATTACGCTGCTGCTGTTCCCGCTAATCCCTGATATTCGGATTTGGTTTGTACTGCGCTTGCTCGTAGGTATTGGAGACAGTGCGCTGCACTATTCTGCGCAGTTGTGGATATTGCTAGTAACTCCGCCAGAGAATCGAGGCCGCAACATTTCCTTTTATGGTATGTCTTACGGTCTGGGTTTTGCATTAGGCCCGTTGGGATTATGGCTACTCGATTATGGAATGCTGGTTCCATTTGCTGCGTTGGCTTTTTTGTGCTTACTTGTGTTGCTGCTGGTGTTAATCAAGCTACCTGACTCCAGACCGGAGAAGCAGGAAACTGAGGCGCGTCCCGCAAAAAGATTCCGGCGCAGCTATAGCTGGGCATGGTACGCTCTGTTGCCTGCATTTCTCTACGGTTATATGGAAGCGAGCCTGAACAGTAATTTTCCAGTCTATGGCCTCCGTATTGGCTTCCATACCGATGAAATTGCTGCTTTGCTGCCTTTCGTTAGTTTGGGGGGCTTAGTGCTGCAACTGCCTTTAGGTATATTAAGCGACCGTTGGGGACGTAAAAAGGTGCTAATGAGCGTAGGTATAGCGGGAGGATTGACCTTCATATTGCTACCATGGAGTGGTAATCATTTTATGTTCACTTTGGTATTGCTGACCATCGCAGGTGGATTGGTAGGCTCCTTTTTCTCACTTGGTTTGGCCTATGCAGCTGACCTGTTGCCCAAATCATTTTTAGCGGCTGCGAATGTGCTGGCATCCTTTCATTTTAATCTAGGAAGTGTGATCGGACCTAATATTAGCGGAGGATTGCTGGACATTGGAACTCAAGGCAGCATGTTTCTAGTCCTTGGAGGTAGTTACATTGTTTTTGGATTGTTAGGTTTGTTTTCCCGAATAAGAGTACCAGCTGTTTAAAACTGCGGTTTGCATGGTATTTGTTTCACAATTACTATAAAATATAAACATGTATTGATGGCGGACAAAGGGGAATCATAGATGATTAAAATTCGGAAGCTGACCAAGCAAGTGGGGCCTGAACGTACCCCGTTACTTCGAGGGATTGATACTGAAATTCATCAGGGTGAATTCATTGCTATAGTGGGGCCAAGCGGAAGCGGTAAAACAACACTTCTTCGCTGTCTTGCTTTACAGGAGCCTTGGGAAGAAGGCAGTCTGATTGTAGGAGGCAATGATGTACTGAAATCCGGGTGGACGGGCAAGATGAAATTAAAACGGGAATGGGCATATCTGGAGCAAAATCCGCATCTTAATATGAATCGGACCGCTCTTAAAAATGTGCTCATTGGCAGATCGGGTCAAACCCCCTGGTGGAGAATGGTAACTGGCATGGTGCGTTCTGACGATTATATGGGAGCGATGGACGTTCTGGAGGATTTGGGTCTGTTGGATAAGGCGCATGATAAATGCGACAAGCTCAGCGGCGGCGAACGTCAGCGGGTAGCGACTGCGCGTGCTCTCGTTCACGGAGCTAAGGTTATTTTAGCTGATGAGCCTGTAAATGGACTTGATCCTGCCTCAGCAGCGCATGTACTGGAAACCTTTCGCAAGCTGTGTTCTGACGAGCGAGTAACAATCATTACTGTACTACCGCTGGAAATGGCTGAACGTTTTGCTTCCCGAATCTGGGGTCTGAATGAGGGCGAGCTGGTGTTTGATATCCAGGGAAGACGATTGACACAGGCAGAAAAGAACAAATTGTGAAGGGGACGGCAAGAGAAGTGAGAATAATGCTGTTGAAAATGGTGGCTGGCTGCTGCTCCTTGCTGCTCCTTGCTGGATTTTTAAGCGGCTGTAATGTGATTAGCGATCCGATTTCGCTGATGCAGACACCAACGATGTCTGATGAGAAACAACAGCTGAATGGAGCAGTAAATACGCAATTAGGGGCGGTACAGCCTTTAAGGCCGAATGATCCGGATGATCCTACGCCAATTCGGACGGGAGATTTGAATAATGATGGTATAGACGAAGCGGTGCTTTTTTATGAAACACCAGATGAGAGCGTAAAAATACATGGTGCCTTGTTTGAAGATCAAGGAGGAACGTGGGTAAAGAAGCTCACATTTGATGGGGAAGGCACGGTGTTGGAATCATTTAAGCTTGTAGATTTAACGAATGACGGTACGCTTGATATTGTAGCAGGTTTTTCGAGCGGAGACAGTGGCGAGAACGGGGACCAGAAGGGTCTTATCGTATACTCTTATACTGGAGGAACGTTAGAAAAAATATATGCAACAGGCTATACGGACTTCGTTGTAGACGATTTTAACCATAAGAAGATGGATTTGAACGGGGACAATCTGAATGACTTAACGATTATCTTGCTCCGTCGTAATGAATTTTTTACCGTCAAAACATTCCAGTTCAGCGGAGGGACCTTTAAGGAAATCGGATCGTTGGAATTGGATAGTCAGGCTCTAGGTGTCTACAATGTCGTCGCTGGTAAGGTAGCTCAGGGTAGGCAGGGAATCATTATAGATACAAAGATTGCCCAGACGACTACAGTATCTAATGTTATCGTGATGGATCACGGCAAACTCAGAAAGCTCAATCTTATGGATGTTACCTTTAAGGATGCCACCATCGCCAGTGGTGATGTGGATGGTGACGGTATTCTCGAATTTGGGAATTTAGAGAAGCCTAAAGGCTGGAGCAACAGGCCGCTGGATGAAGTTCCGTATTTTGTATCGTTCTATCAGTGGGATGGGGTCAAAGGAACGATTTTCAAACAGCAGCAGTATCGTGATTCTAATGAACAGGTCTATTTCAGGCTGCCAAAAGAGTTACACGGCAAGGTGACTATTGATCCGAAGGTTTCAAGGAAAGACAGCTATTTGCGGTTTATTTTGGATGATACAGACAAAACGATAGCGGAAATTAAATTTTTCTCATTGTCACAATGGGAGCGAAACAATGAAGGCTATAGCCAATTGTGGCGAACGAACGCACAGGTAGTTGGTATCAAGCGATCCAGCGAGCTGGAACCACGTAAAACCATTAAAAACAAGATGGGGGAAAGGCAGGTAGAATAGAGTGAGTAAAGTTTTAATCATGGAAGACGAGGAATCGATCCGTAGCTTTATCGTTATTAACTTGAAACGTAACGGTTTTGAGGTGCTGGAGGCGGCAGATGGGCATGAGGCTCTGAATATTTTGAACACGGTGCGGGATATTGATATCGCGCTGCTTGACGTGATGGTGCCTGGGATGGATGGTTTTGAGGTTTGTCGGAGAATTCGGGAAACGAATGAGCGTATTGGCATTATCTTTCTAACAGCCAAGGTTCAGGAACAGGATAAAGTGTATGCCTTGTCTGTAGGGGCTGATGATCATGTGAGCAAGCCTTTCAGCCCGACAGAGCTGATTGCACGTATTCAATCGTTATTGCGTCGGGTGAATGTACATCGTGAAACAGCAGCCAAGGTGTCATTCCAGTCCGGTCCGTTTACGCTGGATTTGATAGCTAAACAATTTAAGAAAAACGGACAGCTGATCGAGCTGACACCGACAGAGTTTTCGCTGATTCAGTTTTTTCTGGAGAAAGAAAATACGCCGCTCAGCCGAGATGTACTACTTGACCACGTATGGGGCAAAGAATATATGGGTGATCCGAAAATTGTCGATGTGAATATCCGACGTCTGCGGCAGAAAATTGAAAACAATCCATCCGAGCCAGCTTTTTTACAAACTGTGTGGGGACATGGATATAAATGGAAAGGTCAGTCTCAATGATCAAAAAGGGGATTCGCCGACAGATTGTGCTTCACTATTTTTTCGTAGTGTTCTTGGCGCTTCTGTTAGTAGAGGTCATTTTTATGTTTGCACTCCGGTCGTATTATTATGACACCATTTATAAAAAGATCGAGAACCGTATCCAATCGGTAAGTGAATTTGCATCCAAATTTAAAGAGCCGGAGCAATCATTACAATCGTATTTGTTGGATACATTTTCTCTGCCCAACACTGAACTACAATTGCTGGATGAACAGGGGAATGTAATTGATAACTCGACAAATTTTGCTGCAGATCTAAGTGTGCAAACCAGTGATGTGACACAAGCCTTAGCTGGAGATACAGGCAAATGGATCGGAAAGCAACCGAGTACGGGACAACAGGTAATGGCGGTATCTCAAAAACTGGACAATATCGTCGGGGATCAGGTGTATATTATCCGGTATACGACTTCGCTGGAATTAGTAAATGACAAGTTATTTATCATTACATTATTTTCGGTCGGAATCATGGCGGCTGTACTGATTATTGTATTTGTAGTGAGCACGGGGCTTGCCAATTCCATTGTCAGACCGATTAACAATATTCGTGATGTATCTGCTCAGATGGCCCAGGGTCGATTTGATGCACGTATCAAAGGCGATTATCGCTATGAACTGGGTGAACTGGCATCGACGTTGAACTACATGGCACAAGAGATTGTCAGAACAAATCAAATCAAGGATGATTTTATTTCATCCATTTCTCATGAACTGCGTACTCCGCTTACTTCCATTAAGGGCTGGAGTGAAACGTTAAATTCTGGTGGGTATGACCCGGAAGAAACGAAGATCGGGATGCAGATTATTTCCAAGGAAACGGATCGGCTGATCGGTTTGGTGGAGGAAATTCTCGATTTTTCTAAACTGGAACAAAATGCCATGAAGCTCGTGATGGGAACAGTTGATCTTCGAGAGCTTTTGCAGGAAATTATGCTGAATGTATGGGCTAAGGCAGAAATGAAGCAGATTAAGCTCCAATTGGATTCGGAGGAAACGACATATCTTGTTCATGGAGACGGTAACCGTCTGAAGCAGGTATTTTTGAACATTGTAGATAATGCTATCAAGTTTTCGCATGAAAGTTCGATTATTTATCTGTCTCTTCAACGTACTAAGGGCAATATCGAGATATCGGTACAGGACACAGGGATTGGGATTAGTGAAGAAAACCTTGCCAGAGTAAGAGATCGCTTTTTCCAGGTAGACCACCAAAATGGGGGAACGGGTCTGGGATTGGCAATCTCGCAACAATTTGTTGAGCGTCATCACGGTCAGATGCTCATCAGAAGTGAATTGGGAGCTGGAACGACCATTACGGTTTCATTGCCTGCTCTGCAAGCAGAGCCATCCCCGGAATCACCACAACTCTCAGAAGGGCAAATTTAAAGTCAATTGTAAGAGATAATGATAAAAACAGCCAGTCCTCACTTATTGGAGGGCTGGCTGTTTGAAATTTTAGGGAGAGTTATGAAGTAAAGCCTTCTGCGCGCAAGCGTGTATTACGCTCATACACTTCTTTTAGCATACGTGTAGTTTGCGGCCGTACTGCCATTTTCCCAAATACTGTTTCGTTGGGGCCGATAACCATAATTTCGCTCGGATTACCTTTAATTATAGCGCCGTCACGAATCACAGCACCTTCACCGATAATTGCGTGCTCAATATGCACGTTGCGCCCAATACGTGTGTCAGGCATAACGATACTTTCCTTAATGGTTGAGCCTTTTCCCACCTCGACGCCACTAAACACTACGGAGCGCTCAATTTGGCCTTCGACTTGGCAGGAATCATGGAGGAGGCTATCCAATGACTGCATTTTACCACCAAGCACCTTTTGCGCGCTCAGCCTTGTCCGGCGTTCACGCGTATACATCGGCCAGTCTTGACGCTGAAGGTCAATCGCGCAATTTTCTTGCAGCAGGTCCATGTGGGAGTCCCATAGGCTTTTAACTGTACCTACGTCTTTCCAGTAACCCTGGAATTCATAAACGTATAGAGATTCTTGGTCCGCCAGCATTTTAGGAATGATATCCTTGCCAAAATCATGACTAGATTGAGGATCCTGTGCGTCTTCCAACAGGTAATTTCTTAAGTAATCCCATTTGAAAAGATAAATCCCCATAGATGCCAAATTACTTTCGGGTTTCTCCGGCTTTTCTGCAAATTCAGTGACGCGCAGATCCTCATCGGCGCTCATAACACCAAAACGGTGTGCTTCATCCCAAGGAACCTCCATAACAGAAATAGTTGCCGCAGCTCCTTTTTCCTTATGGTAGTTCAGCATTTCGCGATAATTCATATAGTAAATATGATCACCGGATAAAATAAGCACGTGCTCTGGATTTTGGCTGTCAATATATTCGATATTCTTATGAATAGCATCTGCCGTTCCTAAGTATTCAGCGTTACCTGTATTATAAGATGGAAGCAGGGTAATTCCTTTGTCATCCGTTTTTGTAAGTCCCCATGGAGTCCCATCCCCAATATGTTCGTGCAAGGATTCCGCCTCATATTGCGTCAGTACACCTACAGTATCAATGTTTGAATTTACGCAATTACTGAGAGGAAAATCGATAATCCGGTAATGACCGCCAAAAGGTACGGCGGGTTTTGCAATCGTTGAAGTAAGGGGAGCAAGACGGCGTCCCTCTCCGCCTGCCAGCAGCATGGCAATGCATTCTTTATTAAACATTTCGTTTCCCTCCCGGTTTAGTTGTCTGTTGTAGTACATACATAAACGGTATGGGGTACTCTTGAACCATCAGGTATATAAGATTCCCCAAAAACTAAGGTTTATTTTTTTCCTAGTCATTTTTCTGTTCATTGTGGCTAGAATGGGGTAATAACTCAAGTCAGCTTTGACCCAAAAGCGAATGCATTACCGATTCATACATTTTTACTTACAAACATAAAAGGGTGGTGACGTGATGACAGACCAAACTCTTCCGCAACAGACTATATCATCGGAAGATATTTATTTGTTTCATGAAGGAACGCTTTATCACAGCTACCGATCTTTGGGTTCCCACCTTACTGTGGAGAACGGAGAACAGGGCGTTCGTTTTACGGTCTGGGCTCCTCATGCTCTCCATGTCGGGCTTGCTACAGATCGCAACAACTGGAATGGGGAACAGGATTCCTTATATAGGGTTCCCAAATCCGGATTTTGGAGTCGTTTTTTTCCGGGGATATCCCAAGGAACATTTTACAAATACGATATTACAGGTCCAAATGGTGAACGATTTCTGAAAGCCGATCCTTATGCCGTACGTGCTGAAGTGAGACCAGCTACAGCTTCAGTGGTAGCTTCACTGGATGGTTATGTTTGGAACGATGCAGCTTGGCGCCGCAAACGTAGAGCACCTTATGGTAAACCTCTACATATATACGAGCTTCATCTAGGCACTTGGAAGCAAAAAGCAGATGGTACGTTTTATACATACAGGGAGATGGCTGAGCTTCTTGTGCCTTATGTAACTGATATGGGGTATACACATATTGAGCTGATGCCGCTGAGTGAGCATCCGTATGATCTTTCCTGGGGCTACCAACTCACCGGGTATTTTGCACTCACAAGCCGTTATGGTGAACCACATGATTTTATGTATTTGGTGGATCGTTGCCATCAGGCGGGAATTGGAGTGATTATGGATTGGGTTCCGGCTCATTTTGCCAAGGATGCTCATGGTTTGAGACGATTTGACGGATCGCCACTGTTCGAATACGCGGACCCGCTAATTGCGGAAAAGCCTGGCTGGGGAACGCTAACGTTCGATTATAGCAAGCCAGAAGTACGTTCTTTTTTGATCTCCAATGCATTGTTCTGGATGGATGTGTATCATATTGATGGCCTGCGTGTGGATGCAGTGACGAGTATGCTACGACTGGATTTTGAAAAGCAGGAAGGACAATATTGTCTCAACTCCAAGGGAGGGATTGAAAATGAGGAGGCTATCGCCTTCCTTCAACAGCTGAATGAGACGGTATTCCGCTATTATCCATACGCACTCATGATGGCAGAGGAGTCCAGCGCTTGGCCGATGGTGACCTCCCCAGTAAGCGATGGAGGGCTCGGTTTTAATTACAAATGGAATATGGGTTGGATGAACGATACACTTGATTATATGGAATCAGCGTTTGATCAACGACCCGATCGCCATAATTTGCTGACATTTCCCATAGCCTATGCGTACAGCGAAAATTTTACACTGCCATTGTCACATGATGAGGTTGTTCATGGTAAAAAGTCGCTGCTTGATAAAATGCCGGGCACCTATGAACAAAAATTTGCCGGGCTACGGGCGCTTCTTGGCTACCAAATGACCTCACCAGGTAAAAAGCTTTTATTCATGGGAGGGGAATTTGGTCAATTTATTGAGTGGAAGGATGAGGATCAGCTTGACTGGTTTTTGCTGGACTATGACAGTCATCGGTCTCTGCACGCATATGCGAAAGCACTGAATCATTTATATCTTCAGGAGAAGGCATTATGGGAATTGGACCATTCGTGGGACGGCTATCAATGGATTGAAGCTGAAGACCGTGGGCAGAGTGTGATTACGTATTTACGTAAAGGCAAAAAAACGGGGGATACGCTGGTTGTCCTCATTAATTTTCAGCCTGTGCAAAGAGAAAATTATCGAATTGGGCTGCAAAAGGCAGGAAGCTATATGGAATTACTGAACAGCGATCATAAGGACTTTGGGGGAAGGGGTCAGCTCAACTCAGGGGTGATACGTACTTCCAAAATCCCTTACCACGGCCAGCTTCACAGCTTGGAGGTGACGATTCCACCTCTAAGCATCGTTATACTCAAGAAGACACCACCACGTAGGTCTAAAAAAGCAGATTAACCACATAAGGAGGAAGCACATATGAACATTTTGTTTGCGGCAGCAGAAGCACATCCATTTATTAAAACAGGCGGGTTGGCTGATGTTATTGGCGCACTGCCAAAGGCACTTCATCAGGCAGGATGCGACGTCCGAATTATCTTACCTAAATATGCGGGCATTCCTGATACCTATAAGAAGTCTCTGCGTCCGGTAACGGTCAAGCATGTAGCTGTAGGCTGGCGTGATCAGTATTGTGGAGTAGAGGAGCTGACGTTGGACGGGATTAGAGTTTATTTTATAGATAATGAATATTACTTCGGTCGTGACGGCATTTACGGTTATATGGATGATGGCGAACGCTTCTCCTTCTTCAACCGGGCGATTTTGGAAGTGCTGCCTGAACTGAATTTTCGGCCGGATATTGTGCATTGTCATGACTGGCATACGGCGATGGTTCCCCTGCTTCTGAATGCTAATTATCAACATTTGCCCTTTTACAACGATATTCGCACGGTGTTTACGATACATAATCTGTTGTATCAGGGTGATTTTCCATATGAGGTCTTAACGGAGCTACTTAACTTGGATGGAAGCTATTTTACTTCCGAGGGTGTGGAGTATTATGGCAGACTTAATTTTATGAAAGGTGGGCTTACTTACTCGGATCATGTCACAACCGTGAGTCCAACCTATGCAGAGGAGATTCAAACTGAATTCTACGGATACGGACTAGAGGGACTACTTCGTAAATTAGGACAGCAGGGACGCTTAACGGGGATTGTGAACGGAATTGATACCCAAAGCTACAATCCTGCCACAGACAATCGTATT
The DNA here is from genome assembly GCF_056099025.1 of Paenibacillus sp. TSM33. Taxonomy (NCBI): domain Bacteria; kingdom Bacillati; phylum Bacillota; class Bacilli; order Caryophanales; family Paenibacillaceae; genus Paenibacillus; species Paenibacillus sp. TSM33. Next base: position 266,509 of record NZ_JBLZXB010000017.1, on the reverse strand, counting down.
TATACGAAGTACCGCACAAGTCTGGCAAAGAAAAAGGAAAATAAAATTGCCCTGCAAAAGGAGCTAGGTCTGCCGGTGCGTCCGGACGCACCTTTGATTGCAATGGTAACTAGACTTGTGGATATGAAGGGGCTGGATCTGGTTACGAGAGTGCTTGACGAAATCTTGTATTATGACGATATCCAGTTTGTCGTGCTGGGAACAGGGGACCCGGCTTTTGAGCACTGGTTCCGGGAAGCGGCAGGACGATATCCTCTGAAAATGTCGTCCCAGCTTGCTTTTAGCGAGCCACTGTCACGAAAAATATATGCGGCAAGTGACATGTATCTTATGCCATCGAAGTTTGAACCTTGTGGGATTAGTCAACTGCTGGCGCTTCGTTATGGAAGTATTCCCATAGTGCGAGAAACTGGAGGGCTGAACGATACTGTGCAGGCTTACAATGAACTCACAGGTGAAGGAAACGGTTTTAGTTTCACGAACTACAATGCACATGACATGCTGCATACCATTCGTCGTGCTGTTCATTACTATCGCCAACCTGAGCATTGGAACAAGCTTACACAGACGGCCTTTGCAGGAGAGTACAGTTGGGATGTATCGGCCGAGGCGTATATGGATATTTACCGTTCGTTAGTAAAGACCGATTAAACAGGTAGGATATCATTTTGTGCTATTAAAAAAGGGAATGCCTTTAGCCAGTGTCCGGCTGAGGAATTCCCTTTTTTGCTGCGGTCAGTCGCCCCCGCCCCCACAACTGCTTCCACACGAAGATCCGCTGCTACATGAGGAATGACTCCCGGAATCGCCTGAATCGTGGTGAGAAGAGCCTCCACTATGAGAACTGTCATGGGAGGAATGATGGTGCGAGTGGTGTGTATCCCAGTTCGAGCAGCCGCTTGCGGAGCTACAGCCGGATGAGCTGGCTAGTGCGGCACTGCTGGTGGAATCTGGGTGCATGTGTATGGCAAATTCATCAGGCCGATACCATGAATACCACACAACAGCTAAGAGCAGATAGTCAACCTGCAAATAGTTGACCTTGGGGAGTTGCTTGCCCTCAGGATCATCTACAGCTTTATTTACTCGCTCACGAAGGTGTTGGACTATCTTATGAACCGCTTGTTGTGTCTGCTCTGAAATGCCCATATTCTCACGTATATTCCATCGGTCACCTAGTGGTTGCGCTGAAGCTGTCATTTTGTAATAGTGTGAAAGCTCATCGTTCGGTAATGGATGATTAAAAAAAGTTCCCCACAAACTGGCGCTATAGCGATTCCAGCCAAAGCATTCGACATATAACCAGTCAAACCACGCCCGCTCCTCTGGCATCGGCTGAGAGCCGCCCGAATGGGGTGCATGGTGAAGCATACGACCAAAAAAAGCATCCGAAAACTGCTGGTATTCGCGCGTAAACATTAACATTTCGTGCCATAGTTCATCCACATCACTACTGAACATAGGCACCCGATTCATAATGGCGCATAGCATGAAGTATCGCTTTAGCTCATGCCAACGCCAATCATATTCTTGTTCAGTCAGGCTAGGGTGGGCTTCCATGACACGTTGCTTTACGTTATGAGCATAGGAGGCTGGAATGGATCGCTCCAACAGTTGCTTCAGCTCCGTAATCTCTCGATGACGCTCCTGCGTAAGTGACGAAGGAGAGGGGGAGCTAAGGAAAAATGCATTCCGGCGCCGCGTACTTCTGTTTCCACGATTCCTGCGTATAGCACGGAATATAAACCAAAGAATGATGAGGTCAACCACAATAAACAACGTCCAAAAGCTACTCATACTATTCATGAGGGCACTCCTTTCTACCAGAAGACGGATCTCCGAATTTAGCTTTTGCTATTCAGCTGAGCGAATTCTTTTTTAATCTGTGCCAGCAGTTCAGAATTTGTGATTACATCGCAAGCCGTCCATGCCAAGGTCCTCGCCGCCAAGAGCATTCCTTCCATTGCGCGGTCCTGCATTGCCAAATCGCGGAATTCTGGTGTATGCAAGGCATGCTTCTCGTCAATAACTTGAATGTACGGGTGGATTGCAGGGCAATGAAGTGATACATTTCCGATATCCATTGAGCCATGATCTTCGCCTTCCGTAATATCTTCTTGCGCAATGCCAGCCTGCACCAAATTTGCAGTAAAGGTATCGGAGAGAACACGGTTAGTCACCATTTCATCGTAAGAAGTCTCATAATTGGATGTTTCCAAACGACACCCGGCTTGTAAAGCAGCTCCTTCAGCAATTTGAATAACACGACGGGTAAGCGGGTTCAGTTCCTGGCGTGTCGCGGCCCTCACGTAAAATTGGGCTGAGGCGTAATCAGGAATAATATTGGCAGCCTGCCCACCCTGATTAATGATGCCATGGATACGTACCGTACTTTTCACCTGTTGCCGAAATGCGTTAATCCCGTTAAACGTTTGAATCACAGCGTCCAAAGCATTAATCCCTTCGTGCGGACTGGCCGCAGCGTGAGCGGATTGACCAAAAAATTCGAACTGCACAGCATCAATCGCTAGCGATTTGCCTGATTTTTCGTAGCGGTCAAAGGGATGTGTCATCATAGCTATGTCGCAATCATCAAACAACCCGGCCGCCGCCATCGGAACCTTTGCACCGCGTGTTTCTTCGGCAGGTGTGCCGTATACACGTACTTCTCCACCAGTCTCGTCGATAATCGATTTGAGACCTACGGCAGCGCCTGTACTCATCATACATATCAAATGGTGCCCACAGGCGTGTCCTAGACCTTTCAGGGCATCGTACTCTGCCAAAAAAGCAACGACCGGCCCTGGCTTTGCTGCTTTGTAAGTAGCAATAAAGGCTGTTTCTATACCCAGTACGGGTGCCTGAACCTCAAATCCGTGAAAAGCAAGTTCTTCTTTTAAACGGGCAGAGGCCAGGAATTCCTCGTTTCCAAGTTCAGGGTTTGCGCCAATATATAACGAAATGTCCTTAAACCGCTCGGCATGCTGTTCAATGGTGTGTTGAATGGTCTGTTTAAAATTCATGCTGAAAACTCCTTTATAGATGCTGTAATGTAGGTACTGCGAATAAATATACTAAAATTGTACTATAACATTCATTGCATAATCATGCATATTCATTTATAATGACACAATCTTATTTATTATAAAGAATTTAAGGAGAGAAAAAAAGATTGAAAAAGGCATATCGTTTTACCGCCCTGGTTTTGTCGGCGGTTATCTTGCTGTTGGCTGGCCTTCCCATGCTCACTGCATACGGATCGGAAGAAAAGCCACAGAAAAAACTTGTAGTGGGCATGAGTGCTGATTTTCCGCCGTATGAGTTTCATAAGGTTATTAACGGTCAGGATACTATTGTTGGGTTTGATGTTGAAATTGCCAAGGAAATTGCAAAGGATCTGGATGCGGAGATGGTTCCAGAGGACATGAGTTTTGACTCTTTGCTGCCTGCTCTGCAAAGTGGTCGCGTAGACTTGGTACTGTCCGGTATGACACCGACGGATGAACGCAGAAAGAGCATTGATTTTTCGGATGTATACTATCGTTCCAAGCAAGTCATTATGGTACGCCCAGAGGATAAAGACAAATATTCAACGATGGCTGCTCTAAAAGGAGAGAAGCTCGGTGCGCAGAAGGGGAGTATCCAGGAAGAAATTGCGCAAAAAGTGCCTAATGCTTCTGTAACCTCATTGGATAAAATATCCGATCTGGTACTCCAGCTTCGGACCAAGCGTATCAACGCGGTTGTAATCGAAGATACCGTTGCTAAAGGTTACACGCTAGATGGTACCGTAACACTTGCCAAGGCAGTACCTGAGGATGAAGGAGCAGAAACTGCTGTAGGCATCCGTAAAGGAAATGCGGAATTGCTTGCTTCAGTAAATAAAACGTTGGCTCGCCTGAAAGCGGACGGTTCGATTGAGAAGTTTTCTACAGAAGCGAGTGCACTGTCTGCAGACCGACAAGTTTCTTCGAATAGCATTGTAGATATATTTTTGAAATATCGCAGTTTTTACGCTACGGGTATCGGCTACACCCTATTGCTGTCTGCGCTCGGAGTACTGTTCGGGTTCATTATTGGCCTGATCATATCCTTGCTGCGGATGAGTGGTATTCGTATTATCGAGTGGCTAGGTACCGCATATGTAGAGATACTGCGCGGCACACCTATGCTGGTGCAGCTTATGATCATTCATTACGGAGTTGCTTTGACGTTGGGTGTTAATTTTACGCCACTCCAGTCCGGTATAATTACATTGTCTCTGAATAGTTCGGCATATTTAGCTGAAATTTTCCGTGCTGGTATTCAGGCCGTAGACCGTGGACAGATGGAAGCTGCCCGCTCGCTCGGGATGGGACGAGGCAAAGCGATGCGACACGTCATTTTACCGCAAGCATTTAAATCTATATTGCCTGCTATTGGTAATGAGTTCATTACGATCATTAAAGAATCTTCTATTATTTCGACCATTGGGATGGTGGATATTATGTATCAAGCCCAGGTCATTAAGAATATTACCTACGAAGGCTTGAGTCCGTTCGTAATCGCAGCCGCTATTTATTTTGTAATGACATTCAGCTTATCTAAGCTGTTGGGTTTATGGGAAAGGAAGTTGAGAGCCAGTGATCACCGTTAAACAACTGCGTAAATCATTCGGTAAGAATGAAATTTTAAAAGGCATTGATATAGATATCGCCAAAGGTGAAGTTGTCGTCATTATCGGCCCGAGTGGTTCGGGGAAAAGTACGTTTTTACGTTGTATGAATCTGTTGGAACAGCCAACAGAAGGGGAAATCTTGTTTGAGGGTGAGCCGATTACGGCCCGTGGTCATAATATCAATGCGACTCGGGAGAAGATGGGGATGGTTTTCCAGCATTTTAATCTGTTTCCGCATAAAACAATACTGCAGAATCTGACGCTTGCACCAACGCAGGTGAAAAAGCAGTCGGGGAAAGAAGCGGAGAAAATTGCGCTGGAGCTCCTGCGGACCGTGGGTCTTGAGGATAAGAAGAATACCTACCCGAACCAGTTATCTGGCGGTCAAAAACAACGTATTGCGATAGCACGTGCTTTGGCCATGCAGCCGCATGTAATGCTGTTCGATGAGCCTACTTCTGCCCTTGACCCTGAAATGGTTGGAGAGGTTCTGGACGTGATGAAGAAGCTCGCTGAGGGCGGCATGACGATGGTGATCGTGACGCATGAAATGGGCTTTGCCCGTGAGGTAGGGGATCGAATCATCTTTATGGACAACGGTCAAATTATAGAACAAGGTACGCCTGAGCAAGTTTTCGGTACTCCAAGCCATGACCGTACCCGTGATTTTCTTGCTAAAGTGCTGTAAGAAAATGCTTTTATGAAATATTAACAAAGCCCTTCTCGTGATAATGTTTCACGGAGGGCTTTTCTCTTTTTGTCACCATATCTCCATATTTTCGTAACAAAAAACCGATTTTTGATGACAAAATTGTAATGAGTATAGTATGATGTTCAAGGTTCCCAACATTTTCATGCAGATAAGGTTACAAAATTGTGATATTATGCAGTAAGCCAAAACTTACCGGAGCAGCAGCAATGATAACAAATGCTCAATGCTGGGCTCAAACCATGGGAAGTGCGGGGGACGTAACAACGGCAATTATTCCAATGCGTCATAAGATGTTGTGGAATATGCCTAGGGGTGAATTGCACAAGCATAGGGCTTCTCCTGAGTCCGAATCCGACAGCTAACTTCGCAGGCATAACAGAGGAGGTACATAGCTTTGAAACATTTAAAACATATTGGAAAAACCATGAAATTTGCGGTACTTGCCGCAGCTATTGCAGGACTGGCCCAGACAGCTGGAGTAACAGATGCTGCTTCGCTTCATACTGCCAAAGAAGGCGATACCTTCTTTTTGCTTGCTCAACGTTATGGGGTATCGGTAGATGAGTTGACGAAGGCTAACCCTGATATTGCGTCCAACAACATATATGCAGGTCTGCAAATTAAAGTTCCAGACGAAAAAAGTGTGAAGGCGGCTTCGGATTCGAAGCCACAGCTTCTTACGGAGAAAGCACCAGCGAATGAGAGACCTACAATTGAAGCATGGGGCAAAACGTTCAATTACAGTAAAGTAGTTGATGTTAAAGCAACAGCATATTCAGCCGCAGCTGATGAAAATGGCAAATGGGGTGCAGTCGATTACTACGGCAATCCGCTTAAACTAGGTACAATTGCGGTAGACCCGAAAGTCATTCCTATGGGAACAAAGGTGCTAGTTACAGGCTATTCCCATCCGGGCTTGCCAGACCATTCTTTTGTGGCCGTTGCCCGTGATCAGGGCAGCGCTATTACCGGAAAGCGGATTGATATCTTTATCCCTGGCAACAAATCATTCGTGAACGATTTCGGTTTCCAAAATGTGAAACTGTACGTCATTGATAAATAGCAGTGTGCATATGTTTGATTTCATTAAACATAATAAATATTATGTAAACTTAATATTATAGCACACAACATATAACTGGGACGACTTCTTATCAGGTCTAGTCGTTTATCGTAAAAAAAAGGCTGTCTTACAAGCAGAAACATTCTGCTCGTTAAGGCAGCCTTTTTACGTTGTTGGTATATACGAGGCTTAGACATACTGTTATTTTCGTTCCGATGTGTGAAGTAGCCGGGGGACTGTGACAAACTTGTAGCCCTTAGCTTTTAAAGAGTGGATTAGACCCGGCAAAGCTTGGACAGTACCTTGCAAGTTGGAACTTTGACCTCCACCTGCATGCATTAAAATTATGGAGCCAGGTCCGGTAGCCGGGATCACGTTGCGCTGAATCTGTGTTTTGCTTAATCCCTTCCAGTCTAGAGAGTCCACATTCCAATTAACGATCATGTACCCATGACGACGTGCCCACTGGATTTGAGGCTCCGTGATTTCACCATAGGGTGGTCGTATCAATCTGGGTCGAAAACCTGCGCTGGCTTCTAAAATGCGTTCTGTTTTAGTAATCTGGTGGCGAAAGCGTTCTGGTGTGGCCTTCCTGAAATCCGGATGAGTATAGGAATGGTTTCCTATAGCATGACCCTCGCGGATGATGCGGCGTATGATCCCCGGATGCTTTTCCGCACGATGGCCGACGATAAAAAAGGTAGCTTTGATACCGTTTGCGTGTAATACGTCCAAAACCTGCGGCGTATACCTTGAATCGGGCACATCATCAAAGGTTAAGGCAATTTGGCGGGTGTGCGGGCCGCACATTTTAAAAATGTCCGCATGCTTTTTTCGTAGCATTGCTAATGTTGGAACAGCTCGATCTTTACTTTGATATACCGAAGTAGCGGCAGCAGCTTCCTTGGGATGGGGCGTTCCGATGTTGGGAGACGTATCCGCGTGAACGGGAAAACTTGAAAATGCTAGTAACAGTGCTAAACATGGCAACACTCCCCTGTACCGCATTTATATTCCCCCTTTCCGTGCGTGGTACCTAGTGGTGCTCTCAGCTATTATGTACCTGTCCTATTAAAATTATGCTGGTGATTGAGTGAAGCCCTACACGACTGAAGAGAAGCACATCATGAAGCGGATATCTGTGAAGATGACGAAGTAAACGGACATATTCTCTTAAACATGACCGAAAACTGAAGCATTTTCGCAAGTTTTAGCCTTACAAAGGATTCGGTATACCGTGACAGCTGGTGTATAATGGGGATGCTATTCATAATGATACAGACTTGGAATTGAGGGAAGGATGGATAAAAGTGACCGACTTGTTTACTCCTTATCAATTAAAGGGGCTTTCCTTAAGAAATCGGATTGTCATGCCCCCAATGTGCCAATACAGCGTGGAGGCCAAGGACGGCAAACCGACGGATTGGCATCATGTCCATTATGTGAGTCGTGCGGTAGGAGGGACTGGGCTCATAATTGTGGAAATGACAGCGGTTCATCCGGATGGGCGCATTACGGACCGCGATTTAGGCATTTGGAGTGACGAACATATTCCTGCTTATCGTAAAATTGTAGAGGAAGTCCACAAGTATGGTGCTAAAATTGCCATTCAATTAGGCCATGCCGGACGAAAGGCTGAAGATGCTGAGCCACCTGTAGGCCCATCCTCGATCCCCTTTAGTGAACGATTTAAAGAGCCGCACGCTTTGACGAGAGGAGAAGTCAAGGAACTGGTTCAGGCCTACAAAGAGGGAGCGCGCCGGGCAATAGAAGCTGGGTTTGACACGGTGGAGATTCATGGCGCTCACGGCTATCTGATCCATCAATTTCATTCCCCTTTAACAAATAACAGAGAAGATGAGTATGGGCAGGATTTGTCACTGTTTGGTGTTGAGGTGATACATGCTGTTAAAGATGTACTTCCAGCTGATATGCCTGTGCTAATGCGGATATCTGCCAAAGAATATGTCCGAGACGGATATGATGTTGAATACATAGCAGCCATAGGGGAACGATATCGTGATGCGGGTGTGGACATTTTCCATATTTCTTCTGGTGGTGAGGGTCCGATTGGCTCCAGCGGAGGCCCGTCTGCGCGTGCTGGTTATCAGGTGGATTTGGCTCATGCTATCCGTGAAAAACTGAATGTGCCTGTCATTGCTGTCGGCTTATTGGATGATTATGAGGATGCCCGCCGAGTCGTTCAGCAGAATGAAGCTGATCTGGTAGCCATAGGGCGTGCCATGTTGCGTGATCCCTACTGGGCGCTCCATGCGTCACGAGCGCTAAAAGTACAGGCGGATATTCCAGAGCCTTATTTACGCGGTTTTTAGATATTTTTGAAACCTCTTTGCAAAGCTTGCGTAAACATGTGTACAGAGCTTAAAATTTAAGCATTCAATTCTAGGAGGAACTTCACATGTCTATTTTCAAACGATTAAGAGATCTTACGATGTCTAACATTAACGCCATTATCGACAAGGCAGAAGATCCAGTTAAAATGACGGATCAATACATTCGTGATATGCAAGAGGACCTGGAAGACGCAGAGAAAGCGGTAGCTGCTCAAATTGCTATTGAAAAGAGATTTAAACAGCAATACGAAGAGCAGGCAGCTTTGGTGAAAAAACGCGAAGAACAGGCTCATACGGCTGCAAAAGCACAAAATGTTGATCTTGCTCGTCGTGCGCTAGAAGAAAAGAAATCTGCCGAACAAAAAATGAACGAGTTCCAAGCTGGTTATGAGCAAAACAAAGCTGCAGCTGACAACCTGCGTGGTAAGCTGGATGAAATGCGTAGACAGCTGACTGAAATGAAAAACAAGCGCGAGACACTGGTTGCCCGTTATAACGCAGCTAAAGCGCAAACTGAAATTAACAAAGCGATGAACGGTTTTAGCTCGGATACGGCAAACGCTGGATTGAAGCGTATGGAGGAAAAAATGCTGCAAGCAGAAGCACGTGCTGAAGCGAGCAACGAGATGGCTTCCAAGGAAAAATCGCTGGATGAAGAGTTTAAAGAGCTGGATAAGAAAAGTGCTGTGGACGACGAACTTGCTGCTTTGCTGAAACAATACGAAAACAAATAAGAACTTAAAAGCATTGCCGCTAGTGTGATGGTTCAGTAAGCGAAGGAGAAACGTTTTCTCCTTCGCTTTTCCCTGCCTGGAGGCGTAAATGAATATATGTAGTCAAGAAGATGTGGAGGATGGTACTAAATGCATTTTTTAGAAACGATGAAAGCGATGCTGGTATGGACAGGTGCGGGTGCTATTTTGCTGTTCGTATTAATGTATGTCGATTCTTTATTTACAAAGTATAAGGATTTTGCCGAAGTAAAAGCCGGAAATATGGCTGTAACGGTACGGATGATTATGAAGCTGATTGCACAAGGATATATTTTATCAGGTTCAATTGCCACAGCTAATAATTTGCTTGAAGCGCTTGTGTATTCTGTAATTGCCTTTATCATCTTGCTTGTTCTGGAAGTGATTGTGCGTCTGCTGTTGCGGTATTGGGCACAGTTTGATCTGGATAAAGGTACGCAGGAAGGTAAAATTGGTTTCGGCTTGTTCTCAGGAGCGCTGCATTTGGTTGGTGCCTTGATCATTACAGCATGCTTCTAGGCAAAGTAAGGAGGGAATATGACCATGAGTGTATGGAAACGAATTTCAAATCTATTTGCCAAGCCTGAACCGCCGAAAGCGGAAAAAAGCATGCTTCACTTAAATCCTGGTGATATTTGTGAAGTGTCGCTTGTCACCTATGAAGTGGTAGGTCGTGTACATAATCGTGCTCGGAATGCCGTTGTTTTGACGCTTCAGGATGGTAATCAGGTGAGTTATCTTCATATTGAGGAACGGGAAACACTGCAATTCGGACTATATCAGGCCATCGATGGCAGACTAGACAACCCCGAGGAAGTACCGACCATTTTAGAGCTGGATGATACAACGTATCATTTGGAAGAACAGTATTTTGGGCATGTTACTGTTATGGGCCGTGCTCCTTTCCGGCAGGGTGGAGAGCAACATGTTTGGCAGTACCAGTCTGATGATTACCATCTACTGCGGGTAGAGTGGCAGGACGGTCGCTTTATGCTTTATGAAGGAGAAGAAGTGATTACCGGAGACGTCAAGGTTATTCGGGCTAGCTAGGAGAGGGTTACACATGGGCAAACGCACCTGGCAATATGCATTAAAGGTCATTGTGGCGCTGAGCTTGTTCGTATCCGTGCTAAGCGGCTGCGGCGCGCCAAATGTGAAAGATACGTATCCGCTGGAATCCGTTAGTGGTAGCGGAAACTCGACCTCGTACGTGTATCGGGCGGCAGGCAAAACAGTTCCTGAAGTAGCGGAGGAATTGAAAGAACAGCGTACACCGGAACAAATATCGCCTCAGAGCAATGAGCGGATGTTTCTGGTATATAGCGATGAATGGTACCATTTGCAGCAAGATCCAGCTAAGAAGGAAGATACGCTCATTGAAATCGACAGTAAAAAGTATGTCGAGCAAAATTACAGTTCCAGCTTTCTAAAAGGATACTTAACTGCAACTGTGCTGGATGCTCTGTTCGATTCGTTGCGGGGGTCTGGCTCCTATCGAGGTTATTCAAGCAGAGATGTATACCGACCTTCACAAGGGCAATATCGTGCTCCAACAGCACAGGAGAAAAAAGCGATCCCGCCGATAACGGTGGAACGAAAAGGTTCAGTTACCCGTAGAGGAAAAAATTCAGATTCCAGCGTTGGATCAAGCGGAAGTATATTCGATAGAGGCTCCAGCAGTTCACCGAGTAGAGGCTCGATTTCACGTGACCGAGGCAGCAGCGGTGGTTCCAGCATATTTGATTCGCCGCGCAAATCTTATAGTAAGCCTAAAACACGCAGCGGCTCAGGTAAAATTAGCCGGCGAAGTCGACGATAATAGGTAATTCTATCGTGCTGCGGGAGATGCCAAAATGTAGTTATGTACTTCGCCGTTTCTTTTTCATCTATACTATTTGCATCTAAAGTTGTTTGCGGAACTGTGGAACTGTCTTGCACAGTTCCTTTTTTTGTTGTTTAACATTTACTAATGTAAAATGAATGGATGCTCCCTCACTTCGATTTTATTGCTGTCTACTTTGACCTGCGATCAGGGCTTATGCGCTCAATGCCATCTTCTTCAATGATATTGCTTTTTTTGATATGGAGATGACGGGCTATCTTTTCTATAGCACCCATCCGTGGTTCAGAAAGTCCGCTCTCCCAAGCTGAAATTGCTTTATTGGTAACCCCAGCGATCTCAGCAAGCTCTTGTTGAGTCAAATGATATTTTATACGTAATTTTTTAAAATTGTCACTTAAAGCCATTATAATCCCTCCACCCCAAATTAAGTAGATTATAACCTTGATATCGAAAAAAAACCAACATAATACATTGGCAAAAACAACATCATCCACTTGGGGAGCTTTTTTATTAGCACAAATGGATGTAGAATTTGAAGAAAAAAGTCAAATGGAAAAAAATTTACCTCACATTTCATAAAAATTACCAGTTTACTAGATTATTTCATTGCCACATCTATTAGTAAAATATACAATTACATCAGGCGAAATAGGAGGATGATGTAACTGTGTTATCTGCTTTTTTATATATTTCACTTGGATTTTTCGATGCTTTAGCGGCAGTTACTTTGGTATTGAAGCTTTATATGCTTCCCGTGTGGGAAAATCGAAGAAAAATACTTATCTATGCAATTGGCATAGCTTTGTTTTCCTATCTCATGAGAGAGGTTATAGGCATGCCTAAATTAGATTTTCCGCTTCAGTATTTGTTAATGGTTCTCTTTTTAAGATTTGGTTTAGGGATCAAAACATATCTTGCAGCTTTTTCTGCTGGTTCTGGTCTAACAGCTTACATTAACCTACAGCTATTTGTATATATATTTGCAAATTTTTTCGGAGTAGCACAACCTGATATTATCAATAATACTTCTGGCTCTTCTATTTACGTTATACAGTTAGCTTCTATTTTTACTGCGTACTTTATTTCTTTTGTCATGGGGAAATACAACTTTGGTTTCTCATTTATCATTCAGCCCCCACATGATTTTTTGAAAGGTGAAAATTACCTATCACCCCTTAATAAAATGTTCATGATAGGCTCCCTAATTTCATTTGTCACTATTCTTGTTACTTTGTATATGCTCTATAACTCCAATACGATAGGATTACTTTCCATCTCATTACTAACTTTTGGAATATCGTACTTCTTATCAGAGAAAGGAGATTACGAGGATGCTAGAAACGCTATCGAGGCACATCGCATCAGAAATAAAGAAAGCTGATCCTGATGGACCCACAAGTGTTGAAGTGATGGAGTATGCGATTGGTATAAAAATTACCGAAATTTCAGCAGTGCTTATGGTCGCAGTTATAGGATGGATAACAGGACATTTTTTGGGCGCATTATTAGCTCTGGTTACGATTATGCTTGTGAGGAGATTTTCAGGAGGGGTACACTTCAGCAACCTTACACTTTGTGTCTGTTTTACAACGGCAATATGTGTAACTATACCCTTCATTTCTTTGGATTTATCAACGAGTTTGATTATAAACGCTTGTTCATTACTCGTATTTGCTGCTTATGCTCCCAATCATTTTATTTATATTCATAAGACCAAATACCACAAATACTATAAAACGGTATGCATTTTGGTTTGCACATTAAATTTTTTTATACAATCACACATAATATGTTTAGCTTTAACTATACAAGCATTCAGTATCCTACCTTTATGGAAAGGAGGTGAGCGAAAATGGATAAGAAATTGGCGAGAGCTTTAAATATCAGCCTTGGGAAATACGCTAACGAATCTACCAAAAAAGAAAAAACAATATTTGGCGCTAAACCTGTACCAGCTGAGCTGAAGAAAACAGAAAAGAACTGAATTTAATGGAAGAGGGAAAGCGAATCCTAGCCACTCAATTGCTTGATGACAATTCACTTGGGGACTGCTCTTTTTTTTGTGAAAATCAGCTTGTTGCGATTGAATTGTGGAAGCCTAAAAGCAATTATCATATCCCGCTTTTTCATACTTCTCATGGTAGATTTACTGTTCCCACCACCCTCCATGAATGTTCTGTCGGCTTACCCACTTTTTGCAATTTGGATGGATCAAATTTGGTTAACATAACACAAGTGGACAAGATCGTTACGGGAGATTATGGAGGGGGGCAGGTTGTTTTTAAAAATCATGATATTAAGGAAAGTATAAATTCAGCAAATTTATCTCGGTGGAAACAAATATATGCAGATGCAATGAATGCCGATAGAGAAATTCGTTATATTTTCGGATCGGAAATTAAGGTAGTGGGTAAGGCAGCAGTGAGCGGTTTTTTTAAAGTAATGAATATGCATAGTGTGGACATGTGGGAACCTAAAAAAAATTATTATGTCCCGCGTTTCAACTCTGGAGATCGCTCTTATACAATCGGGCTAACCGCACAGGCTTGCAGGGAAGCTTTTCCGTATCTATATCCAGCTTATAAAGATACCCTGATAAATCTCGACTTGGTTTGTGAGATTGAGTCTAACGCATTTGGAGGTCTAGTACGATTCGAAGGATCTGACTTCACTTGCTCTATGTCTCATAATAAGCTTAAAGCACTTAAAAAATTATGGAAATGACCCATGAAAATTCAGGGGTCATTTTTGTTAGCATATTTAAATAAATAAGTCAATAATCAGTTAGACTAGGATAAGCCGGATAATTTCGATTTAATTCGACATATTTCCCGTTTTTAATCATTTTCCATGTGATAAAATTGATTATGAAAAAAATAACAATCTTTTAAATCAAAGTATAAACAATCTACATAAATGAAAAGGAGGGTAAAAGCAGGATATATAATGTAAATGCCGGCATGTACAATTGGCCCGAAGGAAATGCCTGTTTGTCAGGCAAGTTCCCACTCATATAAGTCCTCAGCTTTACACTCCAATATTCTAGAAATGAGGACTGCCGCCTCGAATGACATTTTGTCACGTCCCGCGATCCAGTTGGATATTTGTTGCCGCGAATATCCAGTTCGTTGGGCGAGCCAAGATTGAGTGCGTCCATGAGATTTGAGCTCCTCTTTCAAAAGGCATTTCCCCCGAGTAAGTTTTTGCACCTTACTTGCTCCTTACAGGGGAAAGTGTTTCGTTCAGAGTATACAGGTAAATTACTTTTTTATCAATTATATTGTGGAGTTGATTGGATGGTCGCAGATAAAAATAAAAATGTAACTTGCACTAGCTTTTATACAATAAAGATGGCACGACTCGCTTCAGGATATAGTGAGTTAATAGCTTGCAATATACTTGGTATGTCAATGAATGAATTAAAACATATAGAGGAAGATTCATCCGATTTAACAATAGCCCGAGCACAGCAAATGTCCTCGTTATATGAGGTTTCAATAGATTCAATCTATTTCGGGAAAATTAATATAAACTAATAAAAATTGAGAAATGATCGGATGATACGCAAAATTAAAAAATTGAAATCTACCAAAACAGCCGCGATATGATATCCAGGCTGTTTTTTGGCGGATAAAGACTTGGAGCAATTCAATAAATACCGTTCGGATTTGCCAGATAACGGTTTTAGCGTTATAACAGAAAGAGGGTATTTTAGAAGAACGGAGTGAGAACATGAATCAGACACCATTAAACACAGAAAAATTCCAACGTAAAGCAGTTAAGGTGGAAGAGGCACAAAGCAGGATAGCTAGCTATGTTCGACAGGGCGAAAAGGAGGACGTAGGGCTCGAGCAAGCACATGGTCGCTATCTGGCAATGGATTTGACTGCGCCACATCCGTATCCCCGCTTTCGTCGCTCTGGTATGGACGGCTATGCGATCCTTGCCTCGGACACTGAAGTTTGTTCGACCGGTCAGGAAATCTGGCTACACGTGATCGATGAAATCCCTTGTGGCACCGTATCGGACAAGCGGGTGGAGACGGGAATGGCAGCCCGCATCATGACAGGAGCACAATTACCTGAAGGAGCGGACACGGTGGTTATGCTGGAGGCGACACAGCTGCGTGAGGAAAACGGACAGATATATGTCGGCTTGAAGAAGCGTATGGATGTTGGAAAAAATGTGACACAAATGGGTCATGAGATTAAAGAAGGCCAGCTTTTGCTCAGTAAGGGAACTTGCGTGGGAGCGGGACACGTCTCGGTACTGGCTACTTTTGGTGTACATCGGGTGCCCGTTTACAGGAAGCCAAGGGTGGCCGTTTTTTCTACAGGGTCAGAATTGCTTGCAGTGGATGAGCCGTTACAACCGGGGAAAATTCGAAACAGTAATACATATATGTTGGCTTCTCAAATTAGGGAGGCAGGAGGAGAGCCGTTCATTCTGCGAGCCATTCATGATGATTTGAACCTTGCTCGTGCTTCTGTCCGAGAAGCAATAGCTGCCTATGATATCGTGGTTACGAGTGGTGGAGTGTCGGTAGGTGATTTTGACATTATGGGTGACCTCGTTCGACAGGAAGATGTGAATATGCTGTTTAACAAGGTTACGATGCGTCCAGGTAGTGTAACCACAGCCGCAGTGATAGACGGCAAGCTGTTATTTGCGCTCTCAGGCAATCCTGGCGCATGCTTTGTAGGCTGTGAGCTGTTTGTACGACCGACTATTCAAATGATGTTATCTTCGGCACATCCGTATTTACAAACCTGGACGGCGAAGCTAGGAGCAGATTATACGAAGGTAAACAACTATACCCGCTTTGTACGCAGTTCTCTGGAGATACGTGGTGGGCAAATATATGCGATTCCTGCGCGAGTAGATGAATCCAGTGTCATGGTCACGATTAAGGACAGCGATTGTCTGATCGTAGTTCCTCCCACAACAGAAGGCTTGCGCGAAGGTGAAGAGGTAAATGTACTGGTGCTTCAAGGCGGACAGGTGACGTGAAAACGAAACATCCATTTGTAAGTCAAATCGTCGGATTCAAAAATACAGGAAAAACAACCTTCCTCGGAGGTTTGATTCGGTATGCGCAGCAGTCAGGACTACGTGTAGCAGTGATCAAGCATGATGGTCATGAATTTGAGATGGATCATGAGGGAACAGATACGTACAAGCACCGACAGGCAGGCGCCGAAGGTGTAGCGATTGTCTCGGCAGGAAGAACAGCCATTTTAGAGGAATATAGTAGGCCTGTAGCCGAACTCATCCGGCATTTTCAGGCCTATGACTGTGTGTTGCTGGAAGGCTTCAAGAAGGAAAATTATCCGAAGCTGGTCATGGTGCGGGAACAATCGGATGCCCAGCTTGTTCAGGCGCTGACAAATGTACAGGGAGTGGTAGTTTGGGAGTATCAAATGGAGTGGGCTCAGGGCTACTACTCAGATGAAAAAACGGTGCAGATATTTCCTGCTGATGCCAGCGAACCGGCAGGCCGCTGGCTACTCGAACAGATTCAAAGACACAGAGCAGGATTCCAAACAGAGTAGGGCTGAGGTGACCATTAATCGGCTGAATCAGTGAGAGTATCTATCCGCCGTTCGATCGCCTGAGACATCGTTTTGTCAGTCAGGTGGGCATAGACTTCCGTAGTTTCTGTCGAAGCGTGCCCCAGCTGTTCCTTGGTTTTGTAAATATCATTTTGTAAATAATAGTCAGTAGCAAAGGAATGACGGAGCTTGTGAACGGTCAAATAGGGCTTGCCGAACCGCTTGGCATATTTGATGATCATTGCTTGAATCGCTCTTTTAGTCATCCGTTTTCCCTCAGTACTGCCGTTGGGACGCGCGACAAAAAGAGCTTTTTCTTTTTTTGGAGCGCGATAACGGGTATGTCTTAAGGATAAATAAAGTGCGAGATCATCTTTGGATTGCTCGCGGAAATATACTGGCGTTTTAAAAGTTTCATCGTTATTTCCTTTGCGGTACACATACAGCAATTTATTGTTTATATCGAGATCATCCATATTCAAGTTGACGATTTCGGATACACGAAGTCCCGAGTTTAGAATAAGACTTGCGATACAGGCATCCCGCTCCTTGTTCAATTCATAGGAGTATAGGGCTTGCTTGTTATCAGCCAAATCTTGCCCATAGCCTTCATAAATGTAGCCGATAAATTCAAGCAGCTCTTCCTCTTCCAGTATTTTTCCTTTGAGCTTGGCGGCCGTATCCTTGGGTTTATGTACGCGCTTAATTTCGACTTTGGCCATAATATTGCGTTTGAGCAACGGATAAAAATTTTCATCCTCAGCGATTTGACTCAAGTAATGAAAGAGTGAACGCAAGGACGATAGCTTACGTGAAATGGTGATGCGGGAATTGGAGCCTTCGCGTTTGGTAGACAGGAACAAGCGAAAGCCTGTAATGCTATCCATATGGAGTGTCTCTAATTCTTCCAGCGCAACTTGGGCATTCGTTTCTCCGGCAGACAAGCCTTCCGAACGAAGCCATGAAAAAAAAGTTTCGTAGTCCCGTACATATTCCAGCAAAGTAGAGGGGGACAGGTCGGGAAGCTTGTAATCCATAAATTGCTGTACGTACCATGGCAGATCCGGCAACTTTTCATCCAGTTTGCGCCGGTCGATGATCTTTTGTATGTTCATAGGGTTCACCTCGTCCGGTCATAATATATGTATTTTAGCATATTTTGAACAGCGCTGGATGGGAAGTCATCGAAGTAAAGAACGAACTGAACCGCCAAGAGAGGTGAAAGTATGGGATATAATATCAAATCAGAATTGAAGCTGTCTATAAAGAGTGTACCTGAGTCACAGAAGGACATTATTGTCCAGCTCATGCAATTTTACTTATACGATTTTACAGCCTATCTGCGAATTGATGTCACTGAGAAAGGGACATTCCCGGCTTATCCAGACTTGTATCAATACTGGACGAGCGGTGAACAGAAGCTACCTTTTCTGATCTGGAGACAGGATAATATTCCTGTGGGCTTCGCACTCGTTGACCGACTGTCTAGCAATCGAGAAGCTGACTATTACATGGCTGAGTTCTTTGTACTTCGTCCTTATCGACACAATGGCGTGGGCACTTGGGCGGCTCATGAGCTGTTTGGACGTTTTAACGGGCGATGGAAGGTGACGCAGATGAGCACGAATAGACCAGCCCAATCCTTTTGGCGCAAGGTCATTGGAAGCTATACGAATGGTGAGTATAGGGAGCAAACACATCCAGTACGAGGGAATATAAGTCAGTTTTTCAATACATGAAAAATTCATAATAGAAGAATCATCAGAAAAGAGCCGAGGAGAATATTCTGTCGGCTTTTTTTGTTGTCAATTCAAGTTTTCTATCCATAGATTGTCCCATTAGAATCTGCATCGACACATAAAAACGCAGGTATACAGTTATTTGGTAATTCATATATAACTTATTGAAATCATTTTATGGTAAGATAAGGATAGGAGTATATAAATTCAATAGGAAAAGAGGGTATTATGCTGGAGAAATGGGTTCAGGAACTAAAAGATGGTGAACAAGAACTGATTGCTTGGAGAAGATATTTGCATCAGCATCCAGAGCTTTCTTTTGAGGAAACGAATACATCTGCATTTATCGCCGATCAATTACGTTCTTTTGGTATTGAAGTAAGAACGAATGTCGGTGGTAACGGTGTGCTCGGTTTTTTAGAAGGCGGGCAGCCAGGTAGAACGATTGCATTTCGTGCTGATTTTGATGCACTTCCTATTCAGGATGAAAAGGATGTGCCTTATAAATCGACTGTTCCCGGTGTTATGCATGCTTGTGGACATGATGGTCATACCGCTGCGTTGCTAGGAGTAGCACGAGTGTTAAGCTACCACCGTGAGACATTGAAGGGAAAGCTTGTGTTTATTTTTCAACATGCCGAAGAAAAACCGCCTGGTGGAGCCAAATTCATGATTGAGGATGGTTGTCTGGATGGGGTGGAAGCAGTATATGGTATTCACCTTTCCTCGGAAATCCCACTGGGCAAAATCGGTTTAAAGAGTGGGCCGGCAATGGCTGCTGCCGATGCCTTTTCAATTCAAATCAACGGCAAGGGCGGACATGGCGCCAGACCGCATCAGACAGTGGATTCCATTGTTATTGGAAGTCAAATTGTGAACGGATTACAACAGGTCGTGAGTCGCAGAGTGGACCCTACGGAATCAGCAGTGTTAACGATCGGGGTATTTCAAGCAGGAACTGCCTTTAATGTAATTGCAGATAAAGCCAAAATTGAAGGGACCGTACGTACGTTTAATAAGGATATACGCAAGGAAGTCGAAAACGAAATTCGCAGTATCGTAAAAGGTCTAACGGATGCTTATCATGCGGGATACGAAATGGATTATTTGAATGGTTATCCTGCTCTGGTGAATTCCGAGGCCGAAACAGAACGGGTACGTGAGCTAGTCAGTAGGCTGTATGGAGCAGATGCTTTTGTGGACTTAAAACCGGCCATGGGAGCAGAGGATTTTGCCTATTATCTAGAGCAACGACCTGGAGCCTTTATTATTGTGGGCGCTCGTAATGAGGATGAACGAACCCATTTTGCTCACCACCATCCTCGCTTTGATTTTGATGAGCGCGCGTTACTCATCTCAGGACATATTTTTTTAGCGCTGGCGCTTGAGTATTTGCAGTAATTTCAACCTATTAATGAATAGCCATAGCATTACGGAAGCCCGAACCGCGCATAGCGCGGTTTTTTGCTGTAAATTAAAGTATTTTGGTAACTCGTTCGAATGAAATTTAAAGAAAATAATTCATTATATGAAAAATTCATATTAGTAATTTATAAGAGGTATCAACCGTAAGTGGAAGCCAACTCTTTTATTACAAGTTATCAAGCAGAAGATCCTATTACATTATCTTGATTTTTCACACAAGGAAATGAGAAAAAGATGACGAATCTTTTGAGCAGAACCAATGTAAGCGCTAACAAAGAGAAGTTGCAAATCTATTGGATTACTGGAGGTGAACTTGAGAGAACGCTTGTTTGATTGATGAATGGAATAATAACGATAGGAACGAATCCGCAATTGACTGCTTACTTTTAGCTCAAAATGACTTGCATTTTTAAATGATTACGGAGAAGGAGGTTGAATTCATTGACTAAGGCAAAAAGCAAGTTGAGAATTGTATATTTGGCGCTTATAGTTGCGGGTGCTTCCTGGACAGGCATGATTGCACCCACCCATGCTGCTCCAAGTGACGATTATACTTGGAAAAGTGTCGTTACAGGCGGTGGAGGTGGTTTTGTACCTGGTATTATTTTTAATGAAACGGAAAAAGATCTGATCTATGCCCGTACAGATATTGGAGGAGCGTACCGCTGGAATCCTGCGAGTGAAAGCTGGATTCCGCTGACGGATTCTGTGGGCTGGGAAGATTGGAACAAAAATGGTGTCGATGCACTAGCCACCGATCCTGTGGATCCGAATCGTGTATATATAGCTACAGGTACGTATACTAATTCCTGGGATAAACATAACGGGCAAATTATGCGCTCCACCGACAAAGGGAATACGTGGCAAACTACGAAGCTTCCCTTTAAGGTAGGAGGCAATATGCCCGGACGCTCAATGGGTGAACGTCTGACAATTGATCCGAATAAGAACAACATATTATTCTTCGGAGCTCGAAGTGGTAATGGACTATGGAAAAGCTCCGACTACGGGGCAACCTGGAGTAAGGTGAGTAGCTTCCCGAATCCGGGGACGTATGTACAGGACCCCTCAAATGAATATACCAGTGATATTGTCGGTTTAGCCTGGATCACCTTTGATAAAAAAACAGGTTCTTCTACCAAAGCAACACAAACAATCTATGTAGGTGTCGCAGACAAAAAGCAAAGTGTCTATCGCAGTACAGATGGCGGAACAACCTGGTCTGCTATAGCGGGCCAGCCTACAGGCTATTTGCCACATCATGGCATTTTATCGCCAGATGGGAACCTGTATATTTCTTACAGCGATGGAGCTGGACCGTATGATGGAACAAAGGGTGAGTTGTGGAAACTGAATACAGCCAGTGGACAGTGGACTAACATTAGCCCCGTTGCCAGCAGCAGCGCAGACAATCATTTTGGATATGGTGGACTGACAGTGGACGCCCAGAAGCCAGGTACAATTATGGTTGCAACGTTGAATGCCTGGTGGCCGGATGAAACGATTTACCGCAGTACTGATAGAGGGGCAACCTGGAGCCCTATTTGGGAATTTGATGGTTATCCGGCTCGTAAGCTGAAGTACAATCTAGATATATCCGGTGCGCCTTGGCTGACTTTCAATGCAAATCCTGCACCGCCGGAAGTATCGCCCAAGCTGGGCTGGATGATTGGAGATCTGGAAATAGATCCATTTAGTTCAGATCATATGCTGTACGGCACAGGAGCTACGATTTATGGCTCTAAAAATCTGACCAATTGGGACAAGGGAGGTAAGTTGGACATTTCGGTAGCCGCTAAAGGGGTAGAGGAAACGGCGATTCTGGATTTGGTGAGCCCTCCAACTGGAGCTCCTCTGGTGAGTGCAGTGGGTGATGTCTCCGGATTCAGACATGATGACCTGTTCAAGGCTCCTGCTAAAATGCTGGATAATCCAACCTTTACAAGCAGCGAAAGCATTGATTATGCTGAGTTAAGCCCTTCTTTTATGGCTCGGGTAGGTAAAGCGGACTATAAAAAAGATCCAAACGCCAAATCTATCGGATTTTCCAATGATGGCGGAGCGAACTGGTACAAAGCTAATAGCGAGCCTTCCGGTACAGCAGGAGGAGGCAGCATCGCGGTAGCGGCAAATGGTAATGGATTGCTGTGGAGTACATCGGACAAAGGTGTATTTTATTCCAAAACCGGAGGAAACTCATGGACAGCAAGCACGGGAATTCCAGCCAATGCAAAGATCGCCTCTGACCGAGTAAATCCTAACAAATATTACGCGTTTGCTGCTGGAAAAATATATGTAAGTGTTGATGGAGGCACATCCTTCACAGTATCCACAGTTACTGGTTTGCCAAGTGTAGGGAATGCAGATATTGGTGCTGTACGAGGAGCGGAAGGAGATGTGTGGTTTGCTGGAGGCTCCGAGGACGGAGGGCCATACGGCTTATGGCATTCCAAGGATTCAGGTGTTACATTCACCAAGCTTGATCATGTGCAGGAGGCGGATTTTGTAGGCTTTGGCAAAGCAGCACCCAATCGCACCAATGTAGCAGTGTTTATCGTTGGTAAAATTGACGGTACACGTGGATTTTATCGCTCGGACGATGCTGGCACAAACTGGGTACGCATAAATGATGATAAGCATCAATATGCTCGTGTGACCACCATTATTGGGGATCCTCGGGTTTACGGACGTGCTTATCTCGGAACGAATGGCCGTGGCATTCTGGTGGCAGATCGTGTGGGTGGTGATCAGCCATCTACCGGACAAGCAAGTATTACACCGACGGCTGCAACCTATGGAGTGGCTAACAGTAATACCGATATTACTGTCAAGCTTACTCTTAACGGTAATACACTAGAAGCGATCAAGCAGGGAAGTGTAGCACTGAACAAAGGTGAAGATTATACGGTTAGTGAAGAAACAGTTATTCTTACCAACAAGTATTTATCTAAACTTCCTAAAGGAGAGACAACGCTCAACTTCCATTTTAGTACAGGCAATGATGCGTTGTTCACGATTACGGTGAAAGGGGATATGCCAAGTGAGCCGGGAACAGGCGAGGGTGCTCTGAAGGTGCAATCCTTCAATGGGAATGTTTCTGCAACAAGTAATACGATCAGTTCCAAGTTTAAAATAACCAATACAGGAAGCTCACCCGTTTCCCTAGCAGACGTGACATTGCGTTATTATTACACCATTAACGGGGAGAAATCACAGAACTTCTTTACAGATTGGTCAAGCATCGGTACAGGGAATGTCATTGCTAACTTCAAAACATTAACCAATGCAAAGCCAGGTGCAGATTCTTATGCAGAAATTGGTTTTAAGTCGGCAGCGGGTTCTTTAGAGCCTGGTCAGAGTGTTGAGCTACAAACCCGGATATCCAAAGCGGATTGGAGCAATTATACACAAACTGATGATTATTCCTTTAACCCCACAGCAAACAGCTTACAAGATTCTACTAAAGTAACCGCATACCTGTCCGGGATCAAGCAATGGGGAATTGAACCCTAAATCTTCATAAAAATAATCTTAAGTCAGCCACTCTAATGAGCGAGCTGGCTTTATTTTTGGAGGAATCAGAGGTTTAAATTCAAACGCATAACTATTTCACTATATGAAAAATTCATAATAGAAAAAAGATTCCTTCTCGCATACCATCATCGTCAAACCAACACACCACTTGAAACGGAAAAAAGATATCATAAAGAACGTATGTTCCTATTTTAGTTAAAAAGAAACGCTCCTGTCCTCAGACCAAAAGCGTCACAAATCAAGTTTTATATTTATCATATCCCTCAAGTAAGATGGCGGGATATTGAAATTAACAGGGTCATCGTAATGACATTCACAATCGTAGAAAGCAATACTGTTTGTGCTGCAAAATCAGGTTCATTTTTATATTCTTCCGCTAAAATACTCGTGTTAACACCGGTAGGCATACCTGATGCAATGAGCAATGCTTGAGCGGGAATCCCCTTAAGACCTAGGAAAAACACGAGCATAAAGCCAACTATTGGACCTGCAATCAGGCGTAATACCATGCTGATGTACACGGCTGTCCGGCGCAAATGAAAAGGGTACTGCACAATTTGTGCTCCCAAAGTAAGCAGAGCCACTGCGACCATCGAATGGCTAATATAGTTTAGCGGCTCAGCTAGCAAATTGGGCAATGGACTGTGCAGTAGATTCAGGAGCAAGCCGAGCACAAGCGCGTAGGGTACAGGCATTTTTAAAAAATTAATCAAAATTCTTCGTGTTTTGGCCTTACCGTTCTGTACAACAAAAGTACCATATGTAAATGTAATAAAGCTTTGAAAAGTCATAATCAGAGCTTGGACAGAAATAGCCAGCGGATCACCTTTAAACACCAACTGATTAATTGGTAGACCATAATTCCCTGAATTATCTAGCATGACACTGTTTGTAAAAGCTCCACGCATTCCGGGGCTGTATTTCAGAGATCTGGCAACGGTAGTGCTGATTACATACAGAATAGCTATGTACAGGGCATAAAAAAGTGAAACCTCACCCATGAGAATTAAAGAAATTTCAGAGTTATAAAGACCGGTAAACACAACTGCAGGGGTGATATAATAAAAATTGATTTTAGCTAAGGTATACAAATCCAGTCGAAAATAATATTGCATGATACAGCCAAAACCGATAAGGACAAAAATAGGTAAAACAACGTCTAAAAGAATGGTGCCGAACATGTCTGTCTCCACTTCTTTCTATTATGCGAATGTAAACGTTAATCCTTAAAATGCACGTGCATTTCCCATTATACTGTGGAAATAGGTTCACGCATAATAAAATTTATTATATTGGATTAGCCATCAGTCCCTGCAAAAGCAACACTAGTAAAAAAGGGCTTCATATTTAGCTTATAGTAGCCGTTAATATATGTAGGTTATTAAACCTGGTCTTTTACTATAAGGAGGAATCGCATCATGAGAAACACATGGACAGCATTATTAGCGTGTATACTGGTCTTGGGACTGGCAGCGGGAACAGCCGAAGCTAAGCAGGGGCACCGAAATGATCAGGAGAACAAACAGGAAGCAAATACGTCTGATAAAGATCGGAATGAAAAGAGCAGCAAAATAGATAAACACAATGAAATCAAAAAGAACACCCCTGTTGCAGTAACGGATGATACATACGGGGAGTCCAAAGACCAAAAAGGTCGCAAGGGACACAACGGGTATAACGGTCTGCTACAAGCAGTAGAAAATACAAAAGATAAGCCGGCAGGAGCGGTTATTGCGAATCTGCTGCTTACAAAATACCCGGAACGTTTGACCCCGGAGCAGGTAACTGAACTTGAATTGATCCGAAATTCTGACAAAGCCTTAACTAAGGCTGCTGAGCTACTGGCTGAAAACGGAAATGTAACAGATGCCGTTTACATGCAGGAGGAGGCAGTATTGGCTGATGTGTCCAATCTTGATAGCTACAAAAAGCTGGATGTATTCTTGAGGAAGGCTGGACGGTCATCAGGTATGAAGCTGTTCGTGAATGGTGAAAAATACGATGCAAAGCCGATTAACCGCAATGGCACCACACTTGTCCCATTTAGAACAGCTTCCGAAGCTCTGAATGCCAAGGTTTCCTGGGATCCGAAAGAAAAGACTGTTACTGTCAGTCGTAATGGTGTGTCCGTCAAATTATTCGTGAATAGCGCCAAAGCATATATTAACGGCCAGCCGTATTCTATCGAGCAGCCAGCATCCGTAGTGGATGGAACGACAATGGTACCTGTAAGGGTAATCGGAGAGGCTTTGGGAGCAAATGTTAAATGGGAGCCTGAGAGCCAGTCCGTTGTTGTATATGAGCAGTCAACAATATCTGAAGCATTATAGTGCTATAAACCAAAAAAATAGTGTATAACAGAAAGGGCGCCTGACTGAATGTCAGGTCCTTTTTTGTGTTGCCTTGCTGCTTTGTACCGAGCTATTCGCATTATGTGCTGGTCATGTGTACAATTAAAGAACACTGAGAAAAGGGAGTGTCATAGATGGATTTAGGATTAACGGGAAAAACAGCCTTTGTTGCAGGTTCCAGTAAAGGACTCGGCAAGGCAAGCGCAAGGGAGCTGGCACGTGAGGGTGCAAATGTCGTCATTTCAGGACGGAACGAGGTAGAGCTTCAGCGGACGCAGGCAGAATTACTGGAAACAGCGAGTGGTCGCGTTGAATATATAGTTTGTGATGTAACCAAACCTGAGCATATTTCTCAGGCCATCCGCCGTACAGTTGATTGGTTTGGCACTGTCGATATTTTGGTTAACAATGCGGGTGGCCCTCCTGCGGGCACCTTTGACGATTTTACAGATGAAGTATGGATGCAGGCCTTTGAGCAAAATTTACTTAGTCATATCCGGTTGATCCGTGAGGCGTTACCTTATATGAAAAAACAACAAAGTGGTAGAATTTTAAATATCGCCTCCTCATCAGTGAAGCAACCTATTCCGGGCCTGATTATTTCTAATACACTACGTACTGGGGTTGCTGGATTGGCGAAAACATTGTCCATGGAATTAGCTCCATATAATATTCTGGTACATACTGTAGCACCAGGGAGAATTGCAACCGATCGCGTACGCAGTTTGGACGAGCATCGAGCCGAAAAATCCCACCAAACGACGGATCAAGTTCGCAAACAAGCAGAAGAGGGCATTCCGTTGGGACGGTACGGAGAGCCTGAAGAGTTTGGTAAAGTCATTGCTTTTCTGGCGTCATCGGCTTCATCCTATTTGACTGGCAGCACCATTCTTGTGGACGGCGGAATGATTAAATCACTATAAAAAATAAAGAAGCGTGCCGCATCAGGTTTAATTGGTGCAGGCACGCTTTTTCATAAGTTATCTAAAGAGAGGTTTAGTTCATTGACTGGTCAGCTCTCGCGGCTTGGAAGTTCGCACCCGTCATCGGTACATACACTAGTATCATCCTGTTTGGATGAGCTGCCGCTGATCATAGTGAAAGGTGAACGTTCATCCCATGCTTTTTGAAGCGCATCGTGAAATACCTCCTCCGGCTGAGCACCAGAAACAGCAAATTTACGATCAAATACAAAGAATGGCACACCTTGAACGCCTAACTTAGCACCTTCAGCTTCATCAGATCTAACTTCATCGGTAAAGCGGTCACCGGCTAATATGGCAGCGGCTTCGTTATGATCCAAACCAACCTCGGCTGCCAACGCTGCCAGCACCTCATGATCTCCAGTATGCTTGCCTTCCATAAAGACAGCCTGAAATAAACGCTCGCTCAATACCAGCATTTTGCCTTGTGTGTGAGCCCAATGCGTTAGGCGGTGAGCATCGAAAGAGTTTGTCGGCACCATGGCATGAATATTGTACTCCAGACCCGCAGAACGTGCGTTTTCGGTCATGCGATCATTCATGGCATGAGCCTCTTGCAGACTAACGCCATATTTTGCTGATAGTTCCTCATTAATCGTTTTACCACTATCTTTCACAGCATTCGGATTCAATTCAAAACTCTTGAATGTCAATTGAACCTCATCGCGATGTGGGAACTGCTGCAAGACTTGCTCCAAACGGCGTTTACCAATATAACAGAACGGACACATATAATCAGACCAAACTTCGATATTCATCAGGAAATGCCTCCATATATATATTTTATTGAGCAACTGAGAGTGAATCAGCATACTTTAGTATAAACGAAAAGGTGAAACTTCATCAGTTACAAAAAGAATTATACGGCTAATGCTTTCAACGTGCAAATAATTAATGCTTGTCAAAAAATGATTGCTATGATATTTTATATGTGTAACCGGTTACACAATTGGAGTTGAAACTACATTATGACAACAATTAAGCAGGTAGCGAGTTTTGCAGGTGTTTCCGTAGCGACCGTATCCAGAGTTATTAATGAAACCGGATATGTCCACGAGGATACACGGCGAAAGGTTGAAGCTGCGGTGAAGCAGCTAAATTACAAGCCTAATGAGGTTGCACGTTCTCTGTACAAAAAGAAATCCAGATTAATCGGCCTGCTGCTGCCGGATATTACAAACCCTTACTTTCCCTTGTTGGCTCGTGGGGTGGAGGATCGAATGCAGGAAAATGATTTTCGTATTATTTTCGGTAATAGTGATGAAGATCGCCAAAAAGAATTAGATTACATGGATACTTTTGTTCAGAATAATGTTGTTGGGGTTATTTCATCTACCAATGACCCTGCTGCCGACTGTTACGCCAAACTGAAAATACCAGTCGTTTTTCTCGATCGGACTTCCAGTGACAGTCTCTCCGTTTATGCGGATGGAGCTCATGGCGGTCGCTTGGCTGCTCAGGCCATGGTTGCCCGTGGCAGCACACAAATTACAGTCATGCAGGGTCCTGCTCATATTCGTCCAGCACAAGATCGTTTTTGCGGGGCGGTGGAAGAGCTTCAGCAATCCGGTGTTGCTTACCATGTCGTCGAGACAACGTCCTTTTCATTTGAGGAGGCAGAGTCGTGGGCCAAAGAGCTATTCAGCAAGTATCCGGATACAGACGGAGTTATTGCCAGTAACGATATTGTAGCTACAGCGGTGATGCATGAGGCACATAGATTAGGAAAAAAAATCCCGGAAGATGTTCAAATTATCGGGTTTGATGATATACCATTAAGCAGCTTGTTATTTCCGCCATTATCAACGATCCGGCAGCCTGCTTATGAAATGGGCTGGGAAGCGGCAGGTCTGCTCATTCAGTTAATTGAGCAGGCGCAAGCAACAAAGTCAAGTGTACCTAACCTTCATTCGAAAGTACTTACCTATTCAAGCATACAATTGCCTGTCAAATTTATAGAACGGGAAACAACGAGAAAGGTGGATCATCATGGCTAAAATTTCGGTTATCGGAAGCAGTTCGATGGACCTCGTAGTTACTTCGTCCAAACGTCCTGGTGCTGGTGAAACAGTATTGGGAGAGAGCTTTACAACCGTACCTGGAGGTAAAGGAGCCAATCAGGCAGTAGCCGCAGCACGACTTGGAGCGGACGTTACGATGATTGGACGTGTAGGAGATGACCATTTTGGACAACAGATTTTACGCAATTTTGAAGAAAATCATGTTTATATTAACTATGTGAAACCGGTTACACATATGGAAAGCGGTACAGCGCACATTGTACTGGCTGAGGGTGATAATAGTATTGTCGTGGTAAAAGCAGCAAATAATGAAGTTACTCCTGCTTACGTGGAAGAAGCGCTTGATGTCGTTCGAAGTTCGGATATTGTGTTAATTCAACAGGAAATACCGGCGGAGACGATTGTCTATGTAAGCGAAATTTGTGCGAAGTATCAGGTACCATTGTTGCTAAATCCAGCCCCGGCTCGTGAAGTTGAAGAAAGCGTAATTGCCAATGCAACCTACATTACCCCAAACGAGCATGAAGCTGCCATCATGTTTAAGGATATGAGTCTTCAAGAAGCACTGCGCAAGTATCCTAACAAGTTGTTTGTAACTGAAGGCAGCAACGGTGTACGATTTTTCGACGGAGAACAGGAAGTTGTGGTTCCTACTTACAAGGTAGAAGCCGTTGATACAACAGGTGCAGGAGATACGTTCAACGCTGCTTTTGCGGTAGCACTAGCTGAAGGGAAATCGCTGGCAGATAGTGTGAAATTTGCTAATCGGGCCGCGTCCTTGTCTGTTACCAAATTTGGAGCGCAAGGTGGAATGCCAACCCGTCGTGAAGTGGAGGAGCAATTATAATGAAGAAACATGGAATTCTTAACAGTCATATATCCAAAATACTAACGGATCTCGGCCACACGGACTTTATTGTCGTGGCTGATGCTGGATTACCAGTTCCTGAAGGCGTTACCAAAATTGATTTGGCGTTGAAACTGGGTGTTCCGTCTTTTCAGGACGTTGTTGATGTCATTGCCGCAGACATGGTGGTTGAAAAAGTAATACTGGCTGAAGAAATCAAACAAGAAAATGAACAAGCATTACAGTATATTATGCGCACCTTTGCTGGAGAGCAATTAGGGCATTCACAGATTATTGAGCCGACTGCCGTCATTGAGTTTTGCTCGCATGAACAATTTAAGACATTAACCCGGCAAGCCAAAGCTGTCATCCGTACAGGAGAGGCTACGCCGTTTGCCAATTGTATTTTACAGGCAGGAGTTCATTTTGGATAAATCAGTGTGGAATGAAAAGGGGGGGACAGTATGCAGATTCAAATGAAAGGAATTCACAAAGCCTTTGGTACCAACCAGGTACTGAGTGGGGTTGACTTTGATCTCCGTGAAGGAGAAGTACATGCCCTCATGGGTGAAAATGGTGCAGGCAAATCAACGCTGATGAATATTTTAATCGGACTGCATCGACGGGATGAGGGAACGATCATCATTGACGGTCAGGAAACCTATTTTGCCAACCCCAAGGAAGCGGAGCAAAAAGGAATTGCTTTTATTCACCAAGAACTGAATGTGTGGCCGGAAATGACGGTACTGGAAAATCTGTTTATCGGCAAGGAAGTGACTTCCAAGTGGGGATTACTAGATAGCTCTAAAATGAAAGCGCTAGCAAATGAGCAATTTAGTAAGCTTTCAGTAAACCTTCCTTTAAACGGTGAAGCAGGCGAGTGTTCAGTGGGGCAGCAACAAATGATTGAAATAGCTAAAGCACTCATGACGGATGCTAAAGTGATCGTAATGGATGAACCGACAGCAGCCTTAACCGAACGGGAAATACAAAAGCTGTTTGAGGTTATTACTTCCTTGAAAAAAGATGGTGTTTCAATTGTATATATTTCCCATCGGATGGAGGAGATATTCGCGATCTGTGATCGGATTACCATTATGCGTGACGGAAAAACTGTAGACACTCAAGCGATCCCCGATACGAATTTTGACGAGGTTGTACGGAAAATGGTTGGCAGAGAGCTGACTGAACGCTACCCGGTAAGAACGCCTGCTTTGGGAGAAGTGGTGCTAGAGGTCAAAAACGCATCACATAAAGGTCTATTTGAAAATGTGAATTTTACAGTGCGCTCTGGGGAAATCGTAGGTTTTTCGGGCTTGATGGGCTCGGGACGGACCGAGATCATGCGGTCGTTATTTGGACTGGATACTTTGGATCGTGGTGAGATACACGTACGTGGGAAAAAGGTGTCTATTCGCAAACCGGATGATGCAGTGAAACTAGGAATTGGCTTCATTACAGAAGACCGAAAAGATGAGGGCTTAGTGCTGGATTTTTCCATTCGGGAAAACATGGTGCTGACGAATCTGTTCAGTTTTACATCAAAAGGATTTATATCAGGCAAAAAAGAGATGGGTTTTGTTAATACATTAATTAAGCGCTTACAAATAAAAACCCAATCAGCCGAAGCAACGGTTGGCAGTTTGTCAGGTGGCAATCAGCAAAAGGTGGTTATTGCCAAATGGGTAGGTATCGGCCCCAATGTGCTTATTCTTGACGAACCGACGAGAGGCGTGGATGTAGGAGCCAAACGGGAAATCTACCAGTTGATGAACGAACTGACCGAACGTGGAGTCGCAATTATCATGGTATCCTCAGAGCTTCCCGAGGTACTTGGCATGAGTGATCGTATTGTCGTGGTGCACGAGGGAAAGATCAGCGGAGAACTGAGCAGGGAAGAAGCCACACAAGAAAATATTATGACGCTAGCTACAGGAGGACAGTAATATGACAACTATGAATGAAGCAAAAGGTAGCAAAGGCATTCAAATATCACAAATCACACAGAAGCTTGGCCCATTGTTGGGGCTCATTATTTTGGTGATCATTGTATCGGCCTTAAATCCCAGCTTTTTGGAACCGCTTAATATTTTGAATTTATTGCGCCAGGTATCTATTAATGCGTTGATTGCGTTCGGTATGACCTTCGTTATTCTTACAGGCGGAATCGATTTGTCCGTTGGCTCCATATTAGCACTATCCAGTGCGTTTGTCGCAAATATGATGTTGGCCGGCTTCGATCCGAT
The DNA here is from genome assembly GCF_056099025.1 of Paenibacillus sp. TSM33. Lineage (NCBI taxonomy): Bacteria > Bacillati > Bacillota > Bacilli > Caryophanales > Paenibacillaceae > Paenibacillus > Paenibacillus sp. TSM33. Next base: position 234,430 of record NZ_JBLZXB010000017.1, on the reverse strand, counting down.
TTTGGCTATAATCATTGGGTGTGCATTGGGTGGCGTGATGGGAATGGTCAACGGCTTGATGATTACGAAAGGTAAAATGGCTCCGTTTATCGCCACACTCGCAACCATGACTATTTTTAGAGGATTAACATTAGTGTATACCAACGGTAACCCTATTACAGGGCTCGGAGATAGTCTGGTATTTCAATTATTCGGTCGTGGTTATCAGTTTGGTATTCCGGTCCCGGCGATTACGATGCTCATTACCTTTGCTGCTCTGTGGATCATTCTGCATAAAACACCTTTCGGACGCAAAACGTATGCCATCGGCGGCAACGAGAAAGCTTCGATTGTTTCAGGTATTAAAGTACCGCGTGTGAAAATCTGGATTTACTCTTTGGCTGGAATGCTTTCTGCGTTGGCGGGTGCTATCTTGACCTCACGTTTGAACTCAGCGCAGCCAACAGCGGGTACTTCTTATGAATTGGATGCTATTGCGGCTGTCGTACTAGGTGGAACAAGTCTTTCGGGAGGACGCGGACGAATCGTAGGTACATTAATTGGTGTGCTTATCATCGGTACCCTAAATAACGGCTTGAATTTGCTGGGGGTTAACTCTTTTTACCAAATGGTCGTAAAAGGGATCGTCATTGCTATTGCTGTATTGATTGACCGTAAAAAATCCGCATAATACACCTAATCTGCATAGAAGGAGACACACAAATATGAAAAAGCTTACATTAATCATGACATCCTTGCTGCTCCTGCTCATGACAGGGTGTTCCCTGGAACCGCCTGAATGGGCGAAGCCTAAAGCGGCCGCAGATCTGAAGGACATAAAAATCGGCTTGTCGATCTCAACATTGAATAATCCATTCTTCGTTTCTCTCAAAGACGGAGTTGTTGCAGAGGCCAAAAAACAAGGGTTGCAGGTTATTGTGGTCGATGCACAAAATGATTCTGCGAAGCAAAGTAATGACGTGGATGATCTGATCCAACAGGGAGTAAATGCGTTACTCATTAATCCGACAGATTCGTCGGCTATCTCCACTGTGGTGCAGTCAGCGAATGCTTTGAACATTCCTGTAATTACGCTGGACCGTTCCGCTGACAAAGGTGATGTGAAAGCGCTTGTCGCTTCAGACAACGTCGAGGGAGGACGAATGGCTGCCAGATACGTGATTGATCAAGTCGGAAAAGGGGCCAAGGTCATTGAGTTGGAAGGCGTTCCAGGCGCATCGGCTACCCGCGAACGTGGGAAAGGCTTCCATGAAGTAGCAGATAAGGACCTGAAGGTTATCGCCAAGCAGTCGGCTGACTTTGATCGGACCAAAGGTTTGAACGTAATGGAAAATCTGCTGCAAGGCAACCCGGATGTTCAGGCGGTATTTGCCCACAATGATGAAATGGCGTTGGGTGCCATTGAAGCCATTCAAAGCTCTGGTAAGAATATTCCAGTCATCGGTTTTGATGGTAACGAGGATGCGCTTAAATCAATTAAGGAAGGGAAACTCACAGCCACCGTGGCTCAGCAACCTGAGTTGATTGGACAATTGGCAGTACAAGCAGCCAAGGATGTTCTTCAAGGTAAAACCGTGAAAACATCCATTCCCGCCAAACTGGAGTTAGTGGATCAATCCAAATAAGAATGGATATGTGAACCAACCTATATTAAACTTTCGAACTGATGCGTATTCTTGCATCAGTTCTTTTTTTTGGATATTCTCCCAAGATGATATATACACAAAAATGGAAGTTTTTAATTTTTGTATTGTAAGAAGGGATGGTAAAAGATAGAATAACAATTGTATGATAATGAGAATCACTATCATTTTGTAATAGCATATATCTAAGGAGGACGTTTATTGTGCAACAAAAGTACAGATTAAATAGGGGAATCATGCTTGGACTTGTCGTTTTTTTGATGGTTGTATTGGCTGCATGCGGAAACGCAGCTAGTAACAACCAGACCAATGAAAAGACTGGAACAGATACTCTTAACAGGCAATCCAAAGCGGTTGTCATGCGCGAATATACTGATGCTGCTGGCAATAAGATCAGTATCCCTTCAAATCCGCAGCGGGTCGTCACGACACAATATTTGGATGCTATGCTGGCCTTGGGAGTTAAGCCTGTAGGTGCTGCTTCCCATTTGTTGGAGGGCGACTATTTAAAAGATAAGATTGACGGAGTTGCGGATATTGGGAACCCGACAAATGTAGAAAAGGTGCTGGAGTTACAACCGGACCTGATCATCACAACAGAATATACCACGCCAGAAGTGAAGGAGCAGCTGGAGAAAATTGCTCCAACCGTGGTCGTTTCGTTTGGAGAGGGCGATGTATTTGAGCAACTGCGGAATGTCGCAGCCGTGCTGGGTAAGGACAAGGAAGCCGAGCAGTGGATCGCTAGTTTCAACAAAAAGGCTGAAGAAAGTCGAAAGAAGCTGGCTGGAAAATTCAAAAAAGATGAAACGGTTACGATTTACATGGCCTACGATAAGAATGTGTTAAGGGTTTACGGAGCGCGGAATGTAGGGCATGTTATTTACCGTTCACTGGAATTGAATCCCCCTGAGTACATACGCCAGAAGCTGGCGAAGGACCCGAGATTTAATTATGTTTATGATGTTATTTCAATGGAAAAGCTGCCTGAATTGTCAGGAGACCGAATTATTATGCTGGTTTACGATGAAGCGAGCAAGGACGGAATGCTTAAGCAAATTGAGCAAAGTGCACTGTGGAGAAATCTCCCGGCTGTCAAGAACCACAAAGTGTATTTCATCAAAGCCGATCCTTGGTTTACCTACTCACCACTGGCTATCGATCAATCACTGGATGAGGCCGTTAACATGTTTTCCGTCGAACCTAAATAATCAGCTCATTTAAATGGAAGGGAGAAGTCATATGCTGAGACGATTTTTTGAATATTACCGTCCATACCGGACTTTGTTTATCATTGATTTTACTTGCGCCATACTAGCTGCACTGCTGGAGTTAGCTTTTCCGCTTGCAGTCAATCGTGTGGTTGATGATTTGCTACCTAGCGGAAACTGGAAATGGATTTTATTTGCCTGTCTAGCTTTGCTTGGGATTTATGTCGTAAGTGCTGGATTGAATTATGTCGTTACCTATTGGGGACACAAGCTCGGAATTAATATTGAGTCAGATATGCGTAAAAAGCTGTTTGATCGCGTACAAAAGCAATCCTTTCGCTTTTTTGACAATAACAAAACAGGCCATCTGGTCTCCCGTATGACCAACGATCTGATGGATATCGGAGAGATTGCCCACCACGGACCAGAGGATTTGTTCATTGCACTGATGACTTTGGGCGGGGCTTTCGGTATCATGCTCAGCATTAACTGGAAGCTGGCTGTGCTGACATTCATTATTGTTCCACTGATGATCTACCTGTCCTTGTATTTTAGTCGCAAAATGAATGCTGCATTCCATCGTATGTTTTCTGATATTGCGGATTACAACGCCCGGATTGAAAATAACATTAGCGGTATCCGTGTTGTTCAAGCATTTTCCAACGAAGCACATGAAATGGATCGTTTTGCTGAGAATAATGGACGGTTTCGTAAAACAAAGCTGATCGCATATCGTATTATGGCATGGAATTCTTCAATTAGCTTTATTCTGATGAAGCTGGTCTCATTGTTTGTGCTTGTATGTGGAACATGGTTTGTTATTAAGGGGCAGATGTCCTATGGGGAATTTATCGCATTTGTAATGCTGTCCAATGTATTCCTTGCACCCATCAAACAAATTAACTCTGTCATTGAAACGTATCCCAAAGGAATTGCCGGCTTCCGGCGTTACTTGGATTTGCTGGAAAGTGAATCTGACGTAGAGGATCTTCCAGGTGCGAAGACCGTTAAGCATCTCAACGGAGATATTCAATTTGAAGGTGTAACGTTTGGCTATGAAAACAAAGACAAGGTACTTCGCAAAGTGGACCTTGCTATTCATGCGGGAGAAACTGTTGCCCTTGTGGGTCCTTCAGGAGCAGGCAAAACGACACTTTGCAGCTTGCTGCCACGCTTCTATGATGTCGAGGAAGGCAGCATTAAGATTGATGGCATGGATATCCGTGAAATGAAGCTGGATTCGCTGCGGTCCATGATTGGAATCGTACAGCAGGATGTATTCCTTTTTGATGGAACGATTCGTGAAAATATCGCTTACGGCAAACTTGATGCTTCAGAAGACGAAATCTGGGATGCTGCCCGTCGAGCCCAGATTGAAGAACTTGTTCGATCCTATCCAGAGGGGCTAGATACGATGATCGGTGAGCGAGGCGTAAAGCTGTCCGGTGGTCAAAAGCAACGTTTATCCATTGCCCGGATGTTTCTGAAAAATCCGCCAATTCTCATTTTGGATGAAGCGACATCAGCATTGGATACAGAGACAGAAGCTGCAATTCAGCAAGCCCTGACAGAGCTATCTCAAGGTCGCACGACACTCGTGATCGCCCATCGTCTGGCAACGATCAAAAATGCTGACCGTATTATTGTAGTTGCAGATCAAGGGATTGCCGAGCAAGGAAAACATGAAGAATTAATGGCTGTAAAAGGTGCATATAGCCGCCTGCACCAAGCTCAGTATGGAACGTAAGAGTCAATTGCGACTTCGTAAATAGAGAGAGGAATGAATGAGTTTGACAAAGAAAATGTGGATTGTGACGATGCTTTTGTCAGTCATTGTCATTCTTAGCGCCTGTAGTGGAAAGGTAAATCAGCCAGACGAAAAGCAAAATCAAGCTTCTGGTGAATCAAAGTCAGCTGCAACGAAAACAGTCAAGACGATTCATGGGGATATTCAGATTCCGGTTCAACCTCAGCGGATTGTAGTAGATATGTACCAGAATGATTTATTAGCACTAGGAATTAAACCTGTGGGAAGTGTTAAGTATTATCTGGATAATCCGTTTTCGAAGGATCTTGTACAAGGCATTGCAAGCATTGGAGACCGCGGTAGTGTATCCATTGAAAAAGTATTGGCTTTACAGCCGGATATGATTCTGATTGGTTCCAAAGATGCTCAAGAATATGAAAAATATAGTAAAATTGCTCCGACCATAGTCATTCCTTATGGAACATACAAGAATGTGCATGAGGAACTGACAGCTTTTGGTGAGCTGCTGGGAAAAGAGCAGGAAGCTAAAACGTGGCTTGCCCAATACGATCAGCGATTGCAAGCTGCACGTGACAAATTAAAGGGAATTGTTCAACCCGGGGATACTTTCACGGTAATGGAAGCCACAGAAAAAGAATACTATGTATACGGTGATAATTTTGGCAGAGGAGGACAGGCGGTTTATCGAGGATTGAATTTGACACCTCCACCACTTGTCCAAAAAGAACTATTAGGCGAGACTCAATGGAAGTCAATTTCCAAGGAAGTTATTAATCAATATGCTGGCTCTTACATTTTTCTGACGGTTAACAAGGATTTGAGCGGTTATGAAGGAGACAGCATATGGAAATCACTGAGTGCGGTCCGGAATGGGAAGGTTTTTGAGCTTCAGGAGGATCGATACTGGTACTTTGATCCTATCGCTATTGTGGGGCAAGCTGAAGAATTGGCAGATATGATCGTCCAGCGGAATAAAGAGAACGTCTCACAGTAGTAGTTGTTTCGGTATTATTGACAGCCCTTTGGTATTTTTGCCGGAGGGCTTTGTTTTTTCACAAAATAGCAGGGCATTAGAGAATCGTCGAAATTTTGCTATTGAAGCCGTTGCCACATTAATTTACAATAGTAAAGATTGCATGATAATAATTCTCATTATCAGACATTATCTCCACTACAGGTTTTCGTGATACCTACATACTATTCAACAGTAAGGGTGAACCATAGTTATGAAATTATCAGAATCTTCGGATAGTCCCGCTCAAAGTAATCACAATCAGCCGCCGACTCAATTCCACTCGCGGCCATGGGCGGCTTCGCTTATCCTGACAGCCGGATTAGCACTGTTAGCGTTCGGTATCGCTCTTTCTTTATCATTTGGTGCAGCCTCAATCAGATTGGAGGAGGTCTGGAACGCCGTCTTTCATTTTAATCCTGAGCTGCAAAACCATCAAATTATATGGGAAATCCGTCTACCTCGAATTCTGGGTGGTGTGTTAATCGGAGTTTGTTTTGCCGTAGCAGGGGCCATTATGCAGGGGATGACCCGCAATCCGCTTGCAGACTCTGGCTTGCTTGGGCTGAATTCGGGCGCCAGCTTGACGATGGCGATATGCTTTGCTCTTTTTCCGGGTACTTCCTTTTTGCAGTTAATGTTGTATTCCTTTGTGGGTGCAGCCTTGGCGGTTGTGCTGGTCTATGGTACAAGCGCTATGTCCAAATCAGGTATTACGCCAGTTCGTCTTGTATTGGTAGGTGCAGCTGTCACGGCGTTGCTGTCTGCCTTAGGAGATACGATCAGTTTATACTTTAATGTTGGACAGGACTTGGCCTTTTGGTACGCTGGAGGACTTAGTGGAACCAAGTGGGTTCAGCTAGGCATTGTTGTTCCATGGGTTGCGGCAGCTTTTATCGGTGCTCTCATGTTATCACGCTCTATTACTTTACTTAGTCTAGGCGATGAAATTGCGTTGAGTCTTGGTCAGCGAACTGGGATGGTAAAGATCGCCGGGATGATTCTCGTATTGATCCTGGCAGGTGCCGCGGTATCGCTGGTTGGTTCTATAGGCTTCGTGGGTTTGATTATTCCCCATATTACGCGCAAACTGGTTGGGGTTGATTATCGCTGGATTATTCCTTGTTCGGCTATAATGGGAGCTTTACTTATCGTGTTTGCCGATCTGGCGGCCCGTATGATTAACGCACCTGAGGAAACACCAGTGGGCGTACTTATTGCTTTAATTGGTGTTCCGTTCTTCCTTTATCTGGCACGTAAAGAAAGGAGGGCACTGTAAGATGAGTAACGTTACGAATGGGGCTATTGCCAAAGCGAGTCACCGTAAAAAAATCCATGATTGGGTCGTTGTTATCATATTGCTTGTATTGCTCATTACTGCATTCACCATAAGCGCGAATACAGGAACGATTCGGCTTTCGCCAATGGAGCTTTTTAGAACCTTGTTCGGACAAGGGACTCCACAGCAGGAATTAATTCTCTTTGAATTCCGGCTGCCGCGAATGGTTATTTCCATTCTGATTGGCGCAGGTTTGGCTGTTTCCGGTTGCATTATGCAGGGGGTATCGCGTAACAGCCTAGCGGACCCTGGTATTCTGGGGATTAATGCAGGCGCCGGGCTGATGGTTATGCTGTTTGTACTGCTTTTCCCATCGATGCAAACGATGAATTCATTATTTTTACTTCCCGCTCTTGCACTCATTGGATCGGGAGCGGCTGCTATTCTGATCTATGCTCTTTCTTACAAAAAAGGCGAAGGTATTTCTCCGACAAGGCTATTGCTGAGCGGAATTGGGGTAGCGGCGGGTATCAGTGCTGCCATGATCATTATGACTCTTAAGTTAACACCTGAAAGCTACACGTTTGTAGCTAATTGGTTAGCAGGAAGCATATGGGGTTCAAATTGGAAATTCGTAATGGCTCTGCTGCCTTGGCTAATTGTATTGCTTCCTTTCGCATACTATAAAGCAAATGTTATGAATGTGCTTAATTTGGGGGATCAGACGGCATCCGGGTTAGGTACACCTATCGAAAAGGAACGTATTCTTCTCCTCGCGGCTGCGGTCGGACTGGCTAGTTCAAGTGTGTCGGTTAGTGGCGGAATCGGTTTTGTCGGTTTGGTAGCTCCACATTTGGCAAGAAAGCTGGTGGGTCCGAAGCATAAAATGCTGCTTGTAACGTGTGCTTTAGTCGGAGCCCTTCTGGTACTCGTAGCGGATACGATCACACGAGCCTTACCTTTACAGAAAGAAATTCCGACAGGATTAATTGTTGCCATCATAGGTGCGCCATACTTCTTATATCTGCTGAGTCGCTCAAAAGGATAAAAAATGAAAAATAACCTTCAACACCACTAAGGAAGTGGAACTGAAGGTTATTTTTTATTTCTTGTAGTAACCTTTCATCTCAACGGGAAGTATTCAAGGCATGAGAGGTTTGATGCAACTCTCTGATCATTTTATTCAACGTGTAATTTTCCTGCCGTGTCACACCGTGTTGATTTTCCTGAACCAGCAGCTGATGAATGTTTCGTTTTAATATCTCACTTCGACGTTCCAGCATTTCGGTACTCATAAATAAATGAACACTCCCTTTGTCATGAAAAATCTACATTTTAGAAATAAGCATAGACTGAATATAAGGTTGCCTTTCGACTTCTTTAAGTATATCGTGCTGGATGATCAAGGGAAAACGGAACGAGACAGCAAAATACTTATCCTCATCATCCATACCGTGTCGACAGTTACTCACCCCATGAGTTCTTAGATATGCTTCCTTATGCTGGCGATAACAGGAGATTAGGGACAATTAGCTTCATTTATATGAAATCACCTATCAGTTGCTGAACGTTATGGGGAAGGAGCCGCGGTTCCCCATATGAGTATAAAGGCAAGGGAATGCGTTTGAAGAAAGGAATGGTTCTAACCATTAAGGCCTGAGCTGACATTGGGCAGTTGGCGTTCTTATGTGGAAGATGATGGTTGGACAGCTTGTACAATGAGGAGGAGTTGTTTTTACCATCATTATTTGTATTGTGGATATACCGGCTGAATAGCTGCTTGCTCAGGATCATGACCGAAGAACAACAGATTTGGATTGACCTCCTGTACAATCTGCTGAATGCGGGCGATTGACTGGCGTGCCTGTTCACGGTCAAAGCCGTCAAACGGCACGTCGTTTGCGTAATTCTCCTGTGTGTAGGCAACATCAATCGTCAGCATGATCGGACCCGATTCCTTTGTTGTGACCAGAGCGGACTGATGACCCGGGGAATGGCCCGGAGTATAGAGCAGTTGCAAGCCCGGAATTAGTTCATGATCCCCTTGTAGCAGGCGGTAATTCAAGTCCGTCTGTACACATTCCGGTGGCGCATACTCCAGATTACCGATCGCGGCGTCCGCTTCGGTCTGCTGTATATAAATGGGGATATTCGGAAAATGCGGATTGCCTCCGGCATGATCCATATGCATATGGGAGATAACGATGGCATGGATATCATCTGGTTGATAGCCAATCCGATCCAGTACTGTCACGATACTATCATTGGCTGTCATATGGGGGATGAAGCGTCCTTCAAACGGTGTACTTTTAAAATAATCCGGATTGTTGATAAACGAATCTGGCATACCGGTATCAATGAGAATCGGACCGTGATCTGTCTCCAGCAGATACGACCAGATTGGCAGACGCACCAGTTCACCGGGCTGTGCATGATGGTTGAGTGAGGAACGATCAATATCAAGCTGACCGACCGGTAACCAGTACAATTTGTTAATCATACATTCATCCTCCAATCTCAGTTTACATAATAAATATTATGTAGTAACAAGCAGCATTACAGCTGATAGAAAGTGATGTTTGTATTTTTGTTTGTAAGATGGGGCGATGGAGCCCCATGTTTTCGCTGTAATGCCGCTCTTTCAAAAATTAATTTTTAATAGTTTAAATGATAAGACATGTAGACGTCCAGCAGAAATTTGTCATCAGGCAGACCAGTTCGGGCAACTGTATAATCGGATGAACAAAAAAAGGGTAATCACATAGACTGGACAAGAGAGACACGCTTTATTTATACTTAAAAAGAGCTCAAAAAAACTGCGTATAATATAAATTATACGCAGTTTAGGTTTAAAACGACTTTTAGATGCTCTCCTGCATAAGATGTCGATTGGATTGTCGAGAAAAATCAGACGAAAATGATCGTTTTACAGCATTTTTTTGATTTTGAACTGAATGGAGGCAAGCGGGATGAAAAAAGAGCTGCGGGATATAGATCGGGATACTATAGACGAAATTGATGAAGTGTATACTGAAGAGCTGGAAGCGTTTTTGATTTGGATGAAGGATGCGGGATATACGATACATACGCAAAAGAATTACACAGGGGATGTAAAACAGTTTTTACGTACATTGCGCGATAAACCACTCGACCAGGTGAAAAAGATTCATGTGATGTCATATTTGTCTAAAGCGCGGGAGGGAGGCGCCGGAGATAGTACGCGGAACCGGAAGCATGCTGCGGTGAATAGTTTTTTTAGAGCGCTACAGGAATTTGAATTATGCAGCACGAATCCGGCAGCGGGAATTAAAAAAGCAAAGACTGAAAAGAATCGTATGCCCGTTTATCTGGATGAGAAGGACATTCAGCCATTTTTGCTTGCGGTGGAAGGGAAATATGCAAATCGTAATATGGCTATTTTTTTGCTCATGGTCTACATGGGATTGCGGGTGGGGGAGGTTCATTCTTTAAATCTCTCGGATTACAGCCGAGAAAGACGCACTTTGGATGTGTTCGGTAAAGGACGTAAGTGGCGCACTTTGCCAGTACCAGAGGCCGTATGTAAATTTGTGGATCATGCATTGGAGGAAAGATTGGCACCGTGGAGAGGTAAAGAGGATGCGATGTTTGTATCCCAAAAAGGTCGCCGTCTGGCAGTGCGTTCTATTCAACAGATTGCTACAGAAACGTTTGAACGATTCCAGCAAGAAAAGGGTATAGAACGTCGAGAGGCTTATTCCAGTCATAAGCTGCGACATACATTTGCGACGATGCTATTACGTAAGGGAGCAGACCTACGTACCGTACAGGAGCTACTAGGGCACTCATCCATCCAAACGACCACGGTATATACTCATGTTACAGATCGAGAAAAAGAAAAAGCGATGGATAAGCTGGATATTCAGATCCCAATAACGGGATTGTAAGCTTGTTCCACGAGTGTATTGTATAATGAAACAAATATGGTTTACATAAATATTATTACGTAAACCTATTAAAAGAATTAAACCTTGAATTGTAAATTGTAACCATGATTTTACGTTCTTATTTAATAGCCAGGTTCCTATGGTCTTGACAAAGGTAATATTTTGCTACAAAATTAGTGAGATCACTTTATAAATATGGTTTATGAAGTGGTCTCACTAATTTTGTAAACAAAGGAGCACTGTATGGAAAAAGCCAATACAAATTTAATTAAAGAAATAAACTTGAATCTGGTTCGCAAAGTATTGAAGCAGGTTAGCAAGGCCACAAAGCCCCAACTGGCCGCATTGACTGATTTAAGCGTGGTGACTATCAACACTCTTATGCAGGAATTGCTTAATAATGGAGAAATTTTTGAAGATGAAATCGTTCCTTCAAATGGAGGTAGACATGCGTTAACCTATCGTTTTAATTATGAGTATAGTCTGGCACTGATTATACACATTAATGAAAAACATGGAATTGATGTAGTATCGACCACGGTAGTTAATTTAAACGAGGACGTTCTCATGAAAGAAGAACATCCCTTTCAAATTTTTGATGCTGCCCAATTTTATTCCACAATTCAAGACATCATTTCTCTTTACCCTTCTATTAAGGTTATTGGTATTGGAATCCCGGGACAATCTGTAGATGGAGAGATTACAGTCAGCAGTCATGAAAGGTTGAATGGAATTCGGCTGGCAGAGGATGTGCAGAGCCAATTTGGTTTGCCAGTTATTGTGGAGAATGATGTAAATGCGGCTGTGTGTGGATACGTTTACAGAGAACAGATCGATGAAGATCAATGTGTGTTGGCTATCTATTTTCCTGAAAATTCTCCACCGGGAATGGGCATTTATTTGCGTAATGGGGTTTTAAAGGGAAAGCATGGATTGGCTGGTGAAATCAAATTCCTCCCGTCTATAGTTTGGGATGAAAGCAAGGGGAAAGAAATTTTTTTCAATAGTATATGTGAAATTATTCATATATTACAATCTGTATTTGATCCTGATCAAATTGTGGTCTATAGAGAGAATATAGAAGAAGGGTCTTTCTCTCATTTTTTGGAAACCTATAAAACCAAGCATAAGTTGCCTTTGTATCCTGACATTGTTATCTCGGATTTATTTTATGAAGATTTTAAAACAGGGTTGAGAGGGTTAACTCTAAAAGAATTAGAACGTCCTATTATTGTCTTTAAATAATGACATCTATCGTTTAAGCAGTGGAGGAGAGGAATGTTGGCAACCTGGTTTCTGATTATTATTTATCTAGCGTTTATTAGCTTGGGAATCCCGGATTCCCTGTTTGGGGCAGCATGGCCTGTGATGTGGCCGGAACTTGGGGCAGCTTTTGGGTCAGCTGGAATAGTATCCATGGTCGTTGCAGGCGGAACCATTGTATCAAGTCTAGCTAGCGGAATTATCATTGAAAAAATAGGTACAGGTAAGATTACTCTCATGAGCTGCTTTTTGACTGCAGGAGCGTTACTCGGGTTTTCTTTTGCGCCTTCATTATTTTGGCTTGTACTATTAGCAATTCCTCTTGGTCTTGGCGGGGGAGCTGTTGATGCAGCACTCAATCAGTATGTGGCTACTCATTATAAGGCACACCATATGAGTTGGCTACATTGCTTTTGGGGTGTTGGAGCTACGATGGGGCCGATAATTATGTCTTTCTACATTTCGAACTACAACTCATGGAGAAGTGGTTACACAGCCGTATCCATGATTCAGTGGGGCCTTGTTATTATTTTGCTCATTACACTCCCATTATGGAAACGTGTTACCGTGATACAAAATCCCATTATTTCTGAATCTCCATCAGACTACTCACAGATGGATGACAATATCGTACAAGCTGAGAACATACCCAAACAAAATCCAATTCGAATAAAAGGAGTTAAGAACACGCTTATTGCTTTTTTGTTTTATTGTGGTGTGGAAGCCACGGTGGGCTTGTGGGGAGCCAGCTATTTGGTAGGCGCAAGGAACATCACAGCCGACACTGCTGCTGGTTGGATATCTTTATACTACGGTGGAATCACGGTAGGCAGGCTCATTACGGGGTTTGTAACTATAAAAATAAATAATCGTATGTTGATCCGGATTGGCCAACTTACTGCTGTTGCAGGAGGGCTCATTTTATTGCTTCCTTTGCCTGTCGCTTTTTTATTACCCGGTTTTATTCTTATTGGTTTAGGGCTAGCGCCGATTTATCCTGGACTTCTTCATGAAACGCCAACACGGTTTGGTAAGGAAAATTCCGCCAAACTCATGGGATATCAGATGGCAGTTGCTTATACAGGAACAACTTTGCTCCCGCCCATTTTTGGCGTAATAGCTTCTCAGGTAAGTATTCATTTTTTTCCGGTTGCAGTCCTTGTTTTCCTTCTTATTATGCTGCTTAGTTCAGAACAAGTGAATCGTATACTGAATAAGAGAATTTTGAAGGGATAAGACAATTTATAACTTGACCTGAAACGCGTTTCATCAGCTAAAGTAAATATATACCCTAAAAGAGAAAGGAGAGCACTCTATGATCTCACTTATTTTTTTATGTTTAGTTATATGGGGTGGTGCTTATTGGTGCTTAGCATTATCAAGACAGCCTATGGAAGTAAAACCTTACCGCTTTATTGATGATTTTTTCGAGTAGTTGTGTAGCCACTTAATAAAGATACTTTTTTTACTATCTTTATTAATACGTTTTATTAAATGTTTTATGAAGTGGACTTGTCTTGTCTTGAGCTACTTAAATGGTTTAGATGTTGTATAAAAGTTGGAGTTACGACATAAGGGAGTGCGACAATGTGGGGGATTGAAGGTGTCTTATGCCTTACCGTTTTGTTTATTATGTATTTCATAATCAGTAGTTTGGCTCATTCTTCTTTTGTTCAAAAGCTTGCAGCACGGATGTTTGAGGATTTTTATAGAGATTTTGATGTTGACCCTTGGGAAGAAAATAAAAAACCATAAAAATGACCTGACAGCTAGAGATCTTTAACAATTAGAGGAGGATTATTTATGTTTAAACTGGTAGTAAGTGATTTGGATGGTACTTTTCTGAACAATAGTGGCACATTTGATATTGAATTATTCAATCAAGTGTATGAAGAAATGCAAGAAAATAATATCTCCTTTGTTGCTTGTACAGGTAAGCAATGTGAAAGAGTAGAAGAATTGTTTGGTGAACATGGAAAAGGGATCTGGATTTTAGGGGACAGCGCGACTCGCATTAAAAAGGATGGAGTCGTTGTAAAAGAGTTTACAATTGAACGTAATTTAGCATTACAAGCGATCAATCAAATTGAAGCTTTTGCTAAGGATTTTATTATCATCGCATGTACAACAGAAGCAGCTTATGTTCACTCTCATATTCAAGAGGAATATTACAAAATTGTGAAGGGCTCGTATAAAGAAGTAATAAAGATTGATTCATTTGATCACATAAATAGCGACTTTCTTAAAATAACTGTTTATGATCCATCAGGGAGAAGCTCCATATTAAGAAAACATGTTGAAAAGACGCTGCTAGACCAAATTTATATTGTAGATTCTGAAGCAAATTGGCTGGATATTACAGCCCTTCATACCCATAAAGGGGAGACGGTAAGAAAGCTCCAAGAGATATTGGGCGTTACTAGGGATGAAACCATGTCTTTTGGAGATGGTGAAAATGACGTGGAGCTAATGAGTATTGCAAAATTCAGTTTTGCTGTAAAAAATGCTTGTGAGAATACTAAAAATGCAGCAAGTTTTATCACCAAATCCAATGAAGAGAACGGTGTGTTATTAACGATAAAGAAAATGATGGATTTACAAAAGCATTAATATTAATTATTGTTGTTAAGAGATACACTCCAGATTTCTCACACTACCCAATGAGAGGACTATAAGCAGCATGAGAAATAAATACTGGTTTTTGATATTGGTGGTTCTTTTATTAAATTCAGTTTATATTTTCAAGGTAAATTTATGACAAAAGGTAAAGTTGCTACACCATTAGATTCACTAGAAAATCTGCTTATAGCCTTGAAGCAAATTCATAATCAGTTTATAGATGAATGTGAAGGAATAGCCGTCAGCATGCCAGGTATTGTGGACTCGGTCACTGGTCATATGGTGCATGGTGGTTCATTAAGGTATATAAACGATATCAATATGATCGAAGTTTTCAAGAAAGCGTTTTATTTACCTGTAGCTATAGAAAATGATGGGAAGTGTGCAGCTCTTGGAGAAGTATGGCGCGGCTCACTACAGGGGATCACTGATGGTGTAGTTTTGGTAGTTGGAACCGGAATGGGTGGTGGAATTATCTCTCAGGGGAAATTGCTGAAAGGCCATCATTTATCGGCTGGGGAATTCTCCTTCATCAGAACTAACAATGAGCAGGCAGACAATGTTGATTATCTGCTTGGTATGCAAGGGAGTAGTTCTGTTTTAGTTAAAACTGTTGCCAAGGCTAAAGGACTTCCTGAAGATGCTATAACAGGTGAAAAAGTATTCAAGCTTATTGAAGAAGGGGATCACACGGTAAAAAAGATTTTTCAAAAATACTGTAGGAACATCGCAACACAAATTATTAATTTACAATCAATTCTTGACCCTCAAAAGTTTGTGATCGGGGGAGGCATATCTGCCAATCCTTTACTGGTTGTTACCATTAAAGAAGAATTAGAGAAGCTTTACCTGCATTCGATCTTAAATTTTGTGCGTGCAGATATTGAACAAAGTAAATTAGGCAATGAAGCGAATTTGCTAGGTGCTATATACAGCTACATGCAGTCACACCATCTTGAGGTATAAGATAAAATGAAAGCAAAAGAGCGTGCCTTGAACTTAAGACACGCCTTTTTGCATTTATTGGGTTACATAATATATATTATGTTTACTTGATGCAAATAACATTCCGAAGCAACTTATTTTTCAATGAAGAATATGCACGTACGCTTACCGTTCATTTTCCGGGGGAGATTCAATTATCAGCCCCTGAACATGCTTGCGCGTTAGAAGCTTCCGCTTTTTGCGGTTTTCCTTTGTTTCTAACACAATATCCAAATCATAGTCGTCAGGATACAATTCTGTTGCAGCGATGTGAAGAGTGAGCCTCTTTTTGTTTATGATCAGCTTTTGTCCCTGAATCAAAATTCCAACATTGCCTCGTTCATCCTCAGTTTTGTAAACAATACCGGTTCGATCCAGGTAGCTGACATAAACACTATCTCCAAGAGCAAATGGCTTGGTTATGAGCGGATACTCTTGTTTTCCCTGTTTTGCGACTGTGCGGTCTGTAGATGCTTTTTTAGAGGCAGGTTTATATACATCGTCAGACTTTTTATCATCAAAAGAAGGGGGAATAACCAAAGGTTCCTGTGCATCCTGAGACGTTCTTCCAGCAGAAATGGCCTCAGAACGCTCGATAATGCGACTCCACATGCCTAGCTTCAAAGCAATTGCGTATGCGTAGCTTTCCCCGGCCTCGCCGATGCGAAGTCGGTACAAGGGTTGCAACGTTTCGGTATCAAACTCCATGCGAGCATTTTGGAATCCCGGTGTATTTTCAGCAAAATGCTTGATTTCGCTAAAGTGCGTGGTAGCCACTACTGTCGCTCGGCGACGATGAAATTCTTCCAGCAGCGCGATAGATAGGCCTACGCCTTCTCCCGGATCAGTACCAGAGGCCATTTCGTCGATCAGGATCAGAGTAGAGCTGCCTGCCGTTTCCAAAATACCAATCATATTGCGAATATGAGCAGAAAAGGTGCTCAAAGCATGTTCAATGCTTTGGCCATCGCCAATGTCTACCACAATGTCCTCGAATACAGCCATTCGGCTACCTTGCAAAACAGGAACCAGCAGGCCGGATTGCACCATGAGTGTTAACAAACCTACGCTTTTGAGAGCCATCGTTTTTCCGCCTGTATTCGGCCCGGTAATAATAAGTGAAGAATAACCTTCACCAATTGAGAAATCAAGCGGCACCATAGTATGGGCCATCAATGGGTGACGTGCACCATAGATATCTATTATCCCATCATCGTTAAGCTCGACAGAGACAGCATCCAGAGTCATAGCGTATTTGGCTTTAGCTAATAAAAAATCCAGTATGCCTACCGTCTCTGTATTAATGCTTAGTTCACGGTTGTATGACTCAGCCATTGCGGTCAGGTCTCCTAGGACTTTCATTTCCTCTTTTGATTCTTCTGCCATATTTGCGCTCTGTTCGAATTGCAGATTTATGATCTCGGCAGGTTCCACATAGACGGTCTGACCGCTACCTGACTCATCCAGTACATTGCCTTTCACCTGCTTGCGGAATTCTTTTTTGATCGGAAGGACGTAACGACCATTGCGCTGACTGATCATATTTTCCTGCATGATGGATCGGTGACGGCTGGTAAGAGAATCCAGTTTCCTTTTGATACGTTCTTCAGTAACTGCAATTTTTTTGCGAATTTTAGCTAGTTCTTTACTGGCATTATCCGTTACTCGACCCGAATAAATACATCTCTCGATTTCGGATAGGAGTGACTCCATGCCATACATGGAAGAGGCATAAGCACTGACGGTTGGAGCTGAATCCGCCTTGGCATGCATATATTTCATCAGCTGTATGCAGCTTCTGATGAATTGGGCCAAATGAGAAAAATCACGCTCGCTGAACATATAGCCAGTTCCCAAGAGGTGCAGAATGTGCTCCATTCCTTCCAATGAAGGAACAGGTACGCTAGCTCCGTGGCGAATGAGCTGTAAAGCTTCGCTCGTTTCGTTAAGACGAATTTTGATTGTACGGATATCTGTAATTGGCTGCATGGAAGCGGCATGCTGCTTACCTAGGTACGAAAAAGCACATTCAGACACTCTTGTTTTAATCTGATCATATTCCAAACGTAACATTGTAGTTTCATTCATGGATAAATCTCTCCTTTAGTTGTGTATTGACAGGATTTTTTAAAACCTTTCTGAAAAACAAAAAAGGGCGGAGAATGAACGAACGTTCATTCTCCGCCCTTTAAGGGAGAGGGAGTGTATCATCAAATAAGCCTATAATCCAGCATGTGCTCTCATCAATTCTGCGTTTTAATCCACAGGCCAACCAACATATCAGTTCATTGGCTTATGAATAGAAAAACGTGTAAAAGGAGTTCACAAAAGTTGGAAACAAAAAAACCGTGCTGAACACAGCACGGAATAAGGCCTAGATGAAAATAATCCCTAAGGCGATTTATGATATCCGCATGTTCTTAACTAATACCAGGGTAAAAACTCAGCAAGAAACAAACCTGTCCCTAAAGGGTACAAGCGCCTGATGGTCTTCCCTGAATATGCAATTGCTTAGTTAAGAACGTTCACCGACATTAAAATCTCTCCCTTAATTGAAGATATATCCATAATATACGATCATACAGGTAATGAAGTCAAGGCTGACTTCATCAATTTGATGAAAAAGTGATCATGAGAACAAGAAGTTAACACAATATATATTATGTTAACTAATTTCGATTAAACGATTTATGAAAATGATCCCACTCCAGCAGGAATACAGCATCCATATGAAACAGGTACTAACATTAAGAAACCGCCCTAGTAGCTTGCATATCATATCTCCCAGGGCGGTTTCTTGTGATCTTATTTAGAATCAACGGATGTGACAGCTTGTACAGGCAGTCTGTCACGAAGCAGCGGTAACAACAACATCGATCCGACTAAAAATAAGCCGGCGCTCACGATATATACGGTGTACAGGGAGGATTCGCGTTTGAGTGTACCGCCGATGCTCATACCGACGACCATCATCCCCGAGAACAGGGGAGAGAGGGCGCCACCGACGCGACCGATAAAAGCAGCTTCAGCATTTTTCATCATCATCGTGTTGATACCGATATGAATGCAAGGATAAAATAGACCGCTAAGTACTTGTAATGCCATTGTTAGCACAATATTGTGCGACCATCCGACTCCAAAGGTTGTCAGTGTGCTGACCATAAGTCCAGTCGCCAGCAGCAATTGCGGCTGAACTTTTTTGGCAATTCCCATAATCAGACCGCCGCCCAACAGCATAGCCGCTCCGTTCGCCATTAATGGCCATTGTAGAAATTCCTTGTTTTGCTCAAGGTTCTCGATGGCGACAAAAATCATTAATGGTTGAATAAGTCCGACCGCTAGCCCAATTATGGTAAATGTCCCCCCAAGCGTGCGAAGTGTACGGTTATTCCATACGTAACGTATTCCTTCTTTAAGCTCTTCAATAAAATGAGTTGGTCGATCTATCTCAATTACTTGTTCATCTTGTGGGATACGAGTCAGAACAAGCGCCGAGATGAGAAACAATATTCCTGTTATAGACAAAGAAATGAAAATTCCAAAGTGTTGATAAATAAAAGTACCGACGACAGGACCGATAACCATAAATAATGCCATAAGAGACTGAAAAAGAGCCATCACTCCCTGAAGCTGTTCTGGTGCTACATGCTGTTTTAATATTTTCATCGCAGATGGCTGAGAAAATTGAGATAGAATGGCCGAGAAGAAAGTGGATAGCAAAAGCACCTGCCATGACCCGTACCACAATGCGAGCAACACGATAAAAATAGACGCGGCCGACAGCAGATCGCAACTAACCATTGTCCGTTTAGGTCGCCAACGATCCGCAAATGTACCTCCAATGATGGCAAACAGAAAGATAGGCGCAAATTCAGCAACCGAAATGAGCGATACGTATACGGGATCATTATGGGTCAGATCTGTTACATACAACAGTATGGCAAAGTTTCGCACCCAGATGCCCAAATTTAGCAGTGCATTGGAGGCGATAATGGTCCTAATATATGGATTTTTAAACAACAACAAACTCTCCTTTCCAGTTTTCAGGGTGGGGAACCCTTAAGATCTTTTTTTATAAACAAAATTAAATTTTGTCTATATAACAATAGATAATATAATAAATTTACTACTATTTAGTCAAATCTTTTTTTGTGATTATGAACGAAGTAGAAGTAGAGCAGGAAAAAGGAAGTGATCAATCATGCTAAAGAATGCGGAAGGGGGACATAATAAAAATTATGTTAACCAATAAGCGCAACTTTATCTATCAGAATCTAAATCCGATGTACCTTTTAAAATCATAGTGATATAATTACGCGTACATGCCTGAAAAGGAGCGTATGGAACGTAGATGAACTTTCAAGTGGACTTTTTATCTTTTTTTGTGATTCAGGTAGACGGAAAAGAAGGACAAGGCGGTAAGTCCTATAAGCATTATGCTACTATGGATGACTATGATTACGACGAGAGTGATGTCAAAAAATTTCTGGATGGGGAATTTGCTCGCATTAGCAAGCGAAAGGTTGAAAAAAATCCCAGCACAGAGCAGGCACCGACCAAAATCGGCCGCTTTATCGTCGAACCGGAACATGAGCTGAGCAGTAATCCGAATTTCAATATGTTCGCTCGACTACGAGCAGCAGAGGATAAGGAAGATTTTAAAAATGCATGTGATGATCTGGTGCGGATGTATCTGGATACAAGCGCGGTACGGGGTGGAGCACTGATCATTGTACAGGCTACATTGAATACCCACTCTGACGACCCGTTTATTTTTGTACTCAAATGTGATTTTGAACCTAAAATTGCACGGATTACTGAAAGTAGTCTGGTCAGTGAGGTCGAAATGGCCATTTCAGCCCGTAATATGAAATCCATCATGTATCCCTACATGCTGGAGGAGGGTATGAACGATGAGTGGGAGCTTAAAATACACCAGTCTTCGCATGCGCGGTATTTTGAAGACTTTTTGAAATTCGTCACTTATGAGCAATCCATGCCGGAAATCGTTAATGAGCATGTCATGGGCTTTGTTCAGAATTATGTAGAAACCAAATGGCCGGATGCATCTAATGAGGAAAGACAGCAGGAAGAGCGCGATCTGGAGCTGTGGGCGGCCAGCGAAAAACGGGATCTGCAAGGAAAATGGGAACCTCTTCAGGTCGTAGAAGCTGCGCAGCATATTGTCGAGCTAAAACCGGAAATTGAAGTTCGTTTCAAACTGGATGATACGGCTGTGCGTGGGTTACTATCCGACTTTGGTGCCAAGTTGCATATCACGAAACTTCATGATAGATATGCAATTATTATAGAAGGTGACGCTTTTACGTTTGAAAAGGGATTTTCACCGATTGAGCTGCTACAACCTGAATCCTTTGAAACGGTGGCTGAGCGGCTTAAAGAGAAAAGGCAACATGAAAATGAGGGTGTGGATGGCGATACACCACCTTGGTAATTTGGAACGCATAGCAGGCGACAAACGAACGGAATTATATTATAAAAAAACGGACCTCTCAACGGATATATCCGCTGTGGAGGCCCGTTTTTGTTTAGCTTTTATATTCCTGACTTACTGAATTACATATGCACTTTACTAATTTGATCTTTCAGCTTGTCCGCAGATTGAAGCAACCTTTCACGCTCCAGTTCATTGAGTGGAAGATCTAGGATTTCACGTACCCCATTGTGATCTACGATACTTGGGACACCTAAATATACGTCAGATACTCCGTTATAATCTTCCAGCAATGTGGACACGTTAAGTACTGATCCTTCGTCCCCGAGAATAGCAGCTACGATCCGGTCAAGAGCCAGTCCGATGGCGTAGGATGTTGCGCCTTTGGCATCTATAATTTCATAGGCAGCATTCTTCGTATTCTCAAAAATTTCATTTTTCGTTCCCTCGTCCAACTCCAGTGTAGTTCCAGCCACGTTGGCTGTGCTCCATACAGGTAACTCGGAGTCTCCGTGTTCACCAATAATATGGGCGTGGATGCTCCGGGGATCGATGCCCTTTTGCTTTCCGATCAGATAGCGGAAGCGTGCGCTGTCTAGAAGAGTACCCGACCCAATAACTCTGCTTGATGGCCAACCACTGCGTTTCCAAGAGATGTAGGAGAGGATGTCCACCGGATTGGTTGCGATCAGCAAAATGCCATGGGTATTGACCTTGACAATATTATCAATAATACTTTCGAAAATTTCGGCATTACGCTTCAGCAGATCGATACGTGTCTCTCCGGGCTTTTGTGAAGCGCCCGCTGTAACAATGATGATATCTGCATCACGGCAGTCTTCATAATCACCGGCCCACACTTTAACACCACCGAGAAAGGGGAGCCCATGATTCATATCGAGCATTTCCCCTTTCGCCTTTTTGACATTGATATCAATAAAGACAAGTTCTGCCATGCGTTGGCGCAGCAGCAGGGTGTAGCCAGTTGTTGTGCCAACCGCTCCCATGCCGACAATAGCCACTCTACTTCGTTTGTAAGGTTTTAAGCTCATTAAATCCTCATCTCCTTCTCGGGTTGAATACCTTTTCATTTTGGGGTATTACTTTAAAATTTATGTTTCCAACTTATTGTACCGTATATATTTAACCACCGTAAAGAATTATGACATTTCTCCTTGACTTCAAAGGCGAGCTCGCTAATAATTAATCGAACGATAGGAACATGCACTAAAGCGTTGCAGCACCGATATTGACGTAAGAAATTATGGAAAGAGGATTAGGAATATGGACTTATTTCGAAAAAAAACAGGACTGCTCTCGCACGAGGAAAGCGGATCTACAGGTCGCCTAAAGAGAACAATGGGGCCTTTTGATCTCACCATGCTAGGAGTAGGCTGCATCATCGGGACAGGAATTTTTGTTATTACTGGCAAGGCAGCAGCAGAAAATGCAGGTCCCGGTTTGATGCTTTCTTTTGTTATTGCAGGGATTGCCTGCGTATTGGCAGCCTTGTGCTATGCAGAGCTTTCATCTACAGTTCCCGCGGCTGGGAGCGCTTATGCATATAGTTATATTGTTTTTGGAGAAGTTCTGGCCTGGGTACTGGGTTGGGACTTGATTCTGGAATATGGAGTGGCGGCCGCCTCTGTGAGTAGTGGCTGGTCTGCTTACTTTCAAGGCTTGCTGGCCGGATTTGATATGCATCTACCGTTAGCTTTAACCGCAGCCTTCGATTCGACCAAGGGGACCATAATTGATCTGCCAGCTGTGTGCATTATCATGCTTATCACACTATTGCTAAGTCTGGGAGCCAAGGAAACGGTTCGGTTCAATTTCATAATGGTTTGTGTCAAAGTTGGGGTTGTACTGTTGTTTATTGGAATCGGAATCTTTTATGTTAAGCCTGCCAACTGGACACCATTTTTACCATATGGATTTTCTGGTGTTTTGAGTGCTGCGGCAATCGTATTTTTCGCTTATCTAGGTTTCGATGCTATCTCAACTGCAGCCGAAGAAGTGCGCAATCCGCAGCGGAACATGCCTATTGGCATTATCTCCTCTCTAGCCATCTGTACGATACTGTATATTGCCGTTTCAGTTGTGCTAACAGGAATGGTACCTTATACGCAGTTGGGCGTTAGTGATCCGGTTGCGTTTGCTCTTCGCTTTATTCATCAGGATTTCGTAGCTGGATTAATTTCAGTAGGTGCGATTGCAGGGATGACGACCGTTTTACTGGTGCTGTTGTATGGCCAGACAAGATTAATTTTTTCTATGTCACGTGATGGTCTTTTACCCGTTTTTCTATCTAGGATAAATGCCAAAACTCAAACACCGATTCGAAGCACATGGCTGGTGGGCAGCATTATCGCATTGGCTAGCGGATTGTTCCCGTTGCATGCACTGACCAATCTGACGAGTATTGGAACTCTGTTCGCTTTTGCTGTAGTTTCGGTTGGGGTCATTGTTCTGCGTAAGACACGACCGGATTTGAAAAGAGGGTTTACCGTACCATGGGTTCCGTTGCTTCCGCTACTAAGTGCTTTGGTTTGCATCGGTCTGATGCTTCAGCTTCATATCAGCACCTGGATCGGATTTATCGTGTGGCTACTGCTTGGATTACTGATTTATTTCTTCTATGGATATCACAAAAGTTTGTTGAACCATAAATCCTAAGCAATATTAGATAAAAAAAGCCGGTATTCTTCATTTTTGTGAAGGAGCCGGTTTTTTTTGTCATTACGCGAAAAGTGTCACATAAGGTCGTTTATGGTATAATTCTGTTTCAGATAAGCTTTTGGCACGTGATTACCGCATGCCATCGAGGGAGGATTTTGATATGAAACTGCGCTGGCGTGCGCTCTTGGGAGGAGTAATGCTGTTGACGGGCATCCTGCTAACTGCCTGTTCTGCTGAAACCCCAAAAACTGTAACTAAACCTCCGATTGAGGAACCAGATGACCAGGGGCAGACGATAACTATTAATCCGCCAGTGACCCCAAAGGCGGGGGATCCAAACGCCAAATATGTGGTGCAGACACGAATCGCGGATTTCCATTTAATTGATAACAATAAAGGGTTGGTTTGGGGAGTTACCCATAATGAGTTTCGACTTTATGATACCCATGATGGTGGGAAAACATGGAATAATATTTCCCCTTCCGAAAACGTCCAATTTCAAGATAAGCTTGAATATGGCAAGGATATCAGTTTTACTGATTCCCGTCACGGTTGGGTGGTCCGTCAAAATCTGGATCAAACCGCAACGGTCATTCTAAGAACGGCAGATGGAGGGCAGAGCTGGGATGTTTCAGCGTTACCTAGCGGAGACCATGTAAGCTCGATACAATATGTAAATCCAACCACAGGCTGGATCATGGCTTATACCAAATTGAATGAGCAGGATCAACAAAAAATGTTGTATCACACCACGGACGGAGGAGCCACGTGGAATAAAGTTGCGCAGAGCTCTGGTATGACATCCAACAAATCAGGCTCAGGTTTACCCGATCAGGGCAGTATGGCGGGAATGAGCTTTTCTTCCAACAATCAGGGTTTTGTGGCGATTAACGTGGACAGCAGTGTGAAGTTGTATAAAACTTCGAATCAAGGGAAAACGTGGACTCCAGTCGTTAACAGCATGCAGGGGTGCCCTCAGGCTAAGGCAGAAGCTCAGCAGTCACTTGAGGGTAACAGTTCGTCATATTGGATTCCGGTTCTCTGCTATGGAGATAACGGTACAAAATATAACGGGCTGTTTACGAATAATACAGGAACTCAATGGAATGATGTGCCATTGGGTCTGAGTAGCAAGAATAATTCTATAACTCCCGGGCGTACCTTTCTAAGTGATAAAGAAGGGTGGGTTATAACCGCAAACGGAATGAGCCGTACAATGGATGGAGGGAAGACGTGGACAAGTCTCAAAGGCAACAAGGTGCTGCCTTCGAAGTTAAAAGACTACCCACGCTCAGTCAAGCTGCGTTTTGCTTCTTCATCGGTAGGTTGGCTGCTTTTAGAACGACTCGACGATAAGAAATCACTGCTGTTAAAAACAACGGACGGTGGTGCAAACTGGAGAATTTTATAACCACGATAAAGGAGATTGCCCTGGGAAGACATCCCAGGGCGTTTTATTTTTAAAAAATTTAAATTTTATACGACAACTTGTGAAAAAAATCACAAACTAACAAATGAGCCACTGTTATACTAAACCTGTAAACAACGATAGGAGTGATAATCATGAGAGCGAATCAGGATCATATGCTAACCCAATACTACCTTCAATTTTGCTACACTTGTCAGGACGCCTACGGTTGCACGACTGAAGAGGACTGCAAGCAATGTGCAGAGCGTTACGCCGAAGAAGAAGATCATGAAGTCCTGGATGAAACACAACGTTATCTCCAGCTTGTACATGTATAAATCAATGAGCTATTCTGATATCGCCATATCTTGAGCCTCCCGGATAATTCCGTGGAGGCTCTTGGCGTTCTTGAGGGTTGCTATCAAATTTGGGCAGCAACATACATATACTGTTATAGAAGGCTTGTGGCAGGTCAGGATGCCCGGTGGTTTCCCTGTGGAATGCCTGGCGGAGAGGAGTGCGGTGCATGGGATTTGAGTCATTATGGATGTTCGATTGGCTGGGTACGGTATTGCCTGTGTTTTTCGTAGTTGTGTTGGGTATTGTCGTGTTGTCTGCGGGCAGGGAAGTCATGGAATGGAGCCGGAACAAGCGACAGCCTGTGTTGACGGTGGGTTCCCGCATTACGGCCAGAAGGACCCATCTCCAACAGAGGCGCCAGGAGGAACAAGGGACTCGTACCTACACCTTTTATTATGTAACCTTCGAGGTGGAGAGTGGCGACCGGATGGAGTTCAAGGTATCTGGGGAAGAATATGGTCAATGTGCTGAAGGAGATGAGGGACGACTTACTTTTCAAGGTACAAGGTATATCGGATTTCAGCGTCTTAATCGCTATAGCTTGGAGCAGGTTAAAATGTAGGATTCAGTCAAAACGGTTGTGCTCATTTACAGCCTTCTGCGAGGAAACAGGGTAGGGGCTGTAAATGTTTCTTGTATAGCACTTTTTGGTACATATATACTAAAACAGAGTAGTTTAGAGGAGGAATAAGTCGTGTCATTTGAAGGACAAGTTGTTATTGTAACAGGAGCGGCGCATGGCATCGGGAAAGAGGTCGCTTTGGCCTACGCTGCTCACGGTGCCAAAGTCGTATTTGCTGACTACAATGAGGAAGAGGGCGCCGCAGCCGCTGCAGCAGCCCGAAACAAGGGCCATCATGCCATTTTTATTCCTTGTGATGTGCGTAAGGAAGAAGATATTGTAGCGCTGATTCGTGCCACGGAAGAAGAATACGGTACAATTCATACGTTGATTAACAATGCAGGCGTCTCCAGATGGAAATCTCCATATGAGTTAACAGTAGCAGAATGGGATGACATTTTGAATACAAACGTACGCAGCTGTTTTATTGCAACAAGAGAAGTGGCAAAGGTAATGAAGCGAAACGCAGAAGGGGGCTCAGTGGTTAATATGACCTCTACACGAGCCTTTATGTCAGAGCCGGATACGGAAGCCTACGCGGCATCCAAAGGAGCCATAGCCGCCCTTACACACGCGATGGCCATATCGCTAGGAAAGGATGGGATTCAGGTCAATTGTATTAGTCCAGGATGGATTGAAACCGGGGATTACGAGCAATTGCGTGCGGAAGACCATCAACAGCATCCAGCTGGGCGAGTAGGGACCCCTAAAGACATTGCACGAGCCTGTCTATATTTGACACAACCCGGCAATGATTTTGTAACAGGCACGAATCTAGTGGTTGATGGTGGCATGACGCGTAAGATGATCTACGAGCCATGATGAAAGATTAATGAGTAGTCCCAATCTTGGGGCTATTTTTTTATTTTTTGGACTGTCACTTATTGGGCATTTGTACCATAGGATAGGGTATGTGATGGAGAAGCAAGGAGGGGACGCGGTGGCTGTAATCAAGACCAACTCAGAAGATGTAAGGACCCTCGCCCGGCTGATGCGGGCTGAGGCTGAAGGTGAAGGAGAGATGGGGATGCTTATGGTTGGGAATGTCGGTGTGAACCGAATTTTATCCAATTGCCTGGATTTCCAAGGGATACGCCTCATGAATGACATGGTGTTTCAGAGCCCAGGAGGTTTTGAAGCCACTCAGAAGGGGTATTTTTATCAGAAAGCCCGTGATCGGGACATACGACTTGCCCAGCGTGTAATCAATGGGGAAAAAATACATCCTGCATCCAACGCATTATGGTTTTTCAGACCGGTTGGAGGCTGTCCGAGTACCTGGTATAACCAGAACAATACCGGACGTTTTAAAGCCCACTGCTTTTTTAGCCCAACTGTACAGGACTGTCCTAATGTATATTAGATACCTTTCAGAAGGCTTGAAGAATTAAAACCAAAACCATTTTAGGAGGAATTTACATGATTTCACAGCAAGCTTACCGTCCCGCATCTTATACTTCCGGTAATGGATATCCAGAATGGCCAAGAGGGATGGCTCCAGTCGGAACTATGCAACCTATGCCTATGCAACCTATGCAACCTGTGACTGGCTTTCCACCTCAAGTAAGTAGTGGCAGTCCTATGACACCAACGGGTACAGTGGTGCAGGTTCAGACTCCGCAATACGAGCAATCATACATCGAGAATATTTTACGCTTGAACTTAGGTAAAACGGGAACCTTTTATATGACCTATGAAAATAACCGAGAATGGAATGCTAAAATATTCAAAGGTGTTCTGGAAGCAGCAGGTCGGGACCACATTATTATTAGTGATCCGGCGACGGGAAAACGGACCATTCTACTGATGTTAAACCTGGATTATGCAACTTTTGATGAGCCGTTGTTGTACCAATATCCCGGCGTCATCGGGAATCCGGGCGCATCCCCGGTTCGCTGATGCCTTCATATATATGAGTCTACATCCTCTGCCAGGCGGCAGAGGATGTATTTTGTTTATATTCTTTCTCAAATATAGTTGCTTTCTTAGTGGTAAGAGGCGAAAACGAGAGCTTTCCGACTTAAATGATAGGGGAGTTGATTTTTCTGACATTGCTTGTAGTTTGACTGTATAGAGTATAGTTATATAATTAATATAAGCTGATGAATGATTTAATCATTTTTGCGGAATATGGCTTAGGAAGCCGGAAGGGGTGAATGTGTTGGGAAGTTGACGCTGCTTATGATGTGTTATCGTTCTGTCTATGATGAAACTATCCGAAGGAGGTGCGCCTGTCTGCCGTAATGACGGCTGATGGGGAGCATATTGAGTGACCCTTTACCGAGTATGTTTAACTTATTTATCGTTTTTGCATTAGTATTATTAAATGGTTTTTTTGTATCTGCGGAATTTGCCATGGTGAAGGTCAGGGGCAGCCGTATAGAAACCTTGGTGGAGGCTGGCAATAAAAAGGCTGTATACGCCGCCAACATGATACACAATTTGGATGCTTATTTATCGGCCTGCCAATTGGGCATTACCCTAGCATCGCTGGGACTGGGATGGATCGGAGAGCCGGCCATCGCACATTTGATCGAACCTGCATTTACAGCCGCTGGCTTGGGAGCGGTATACGTGCACGGTACTGCCGTGGTCATTGCATTTATTGTCATTACGATTCTGCATATTGTGTTGGGTGAATTGGCACCCAAAACGATAGCTATTCGTAAATCTGAGACTATTACGCTGTATTCGGCCATGCTGATGACTTGGTTTTACAAGTTGATGTATCCATTCATATGGGCGTTGAATGGAATGGCGAACAGCCTGTTGCGTTTATTTCGACTGGAGCCGGTATCCGAATACGATGATTCCGCGCATACAGGGGACGAAATACGCATTCTGATGAAAGAAAGCAATAAGAGCGGACTAATTGATAATACGGAATTGGCGCTTGTTGATAATATATTTGATTTTGCCGACACGACCGCCAGGGAAATCATGATTCCGCGCACGGAGATGATCTGTTTATACAGTAATGAGTCCACAGAAGAAAATCTCGCGATTGCGACGGAAAGCATGAGAACCCGTTATCCAATCTGTGCCGAAGATAAGGACCATATTATCGGTTTTATCCATATTAAAGATCTTCTACGTGCGAACACGCTGGATACCCGAACGATGATTCGGCCGATTCTTGCTGTTCCTGAATCAACGCAAATTAGCGATCTGCTCAAACGCATGCAGCGTAGCAAGACGCAAATTGCAATTTTGATTGATGAATACGGTGGCACCTCGGGTATGGTAACGCTGGAAGATATTATGGAAGAAATCGTCGGTGAAATTCAGGATGAGTTCGACCAAGAACGTCCGAGTTGTGAGCAGATTAATGACGAGGAATTTTCCATTGACGGTATGTTATTAATTGATGAAGTGAACGATCGCTTCGGGCTAGATCTTGATCATGACGATTATGATACAGTAGGAGGCTGGCTGTACTCACATGTAGAGGTTATTCCTCCACAGCCAGGCCAGTCTGTAGTGTTTGAGGGATGTATGTTCATTGTAGAAGAAGTTGAAAACAAGCGGATTTCACGTATTCGGCTAATCAAACAGCCTATCGTCGTGGAGGAAGCAGGAGTCTCATAATGGAATAAATATGGAAAGCGGCCTTCAATCATGTGGGGTCGCTTTTTTATTTTGTCTTCTTTACATAAAGGATATGAATTGATATGATGTTTGTATTATTGTCAACCTAATCGTGCATTTTTAAGTTGACAATAGAGTGAATTTCCTTACGCTAAAAATCTCATCTGGTTACATGATCATCTGAAGGAGGATGAAGTATGAATTTATTCAAAAAGGATGTAGACTGGGGTTCATTAGCTGAAAAAGCAATCCATTTCAGCAATCTGACGCTGGAAGAAGGTAAGGCGATACTGGAAGCGGACGATATTGAAATATTACCGATTATGCAAGCTGCATTTCAGGTACGGCATCATTTTTACGGAAAAAAAGTAAAGCTCAATATGATCATGAACGCCAAAAGCGGTCTGTGCCCGGAGGATTGTGGTTATTGCTCACAATCCATCGTTTCTACGGCACCTGTCAGCAAGTATAGTATGCTGGACAAGGAATCATTGTTGGCTGGGGCAAGGGAAGCCCTAGCACGAAAAGCGGGGACATATTGCATTGTAGCTTCCGGCAAAGGTCCGACAGATCGGGAGCTGGATCAGGTGATTGATGCTGTACAAGAAATTAGTCGTACCATGCCGCTCAAAATTTGCGCTTGCTTGGGGATTCTCAAGGGAGATCAAGCACGGCGGTTGGCAGATGCTGGGGTACACCGTTACAATCATAATTTAAATACTAGCAAGGCCAACTATCCCTCGATTACAACCACACATACATATGACCAACGCATCGAAACTGTGAAAATGGCTCAATCACACGGAATGTCTCCATGCTCTGGCGTTATTATCGGTATGGGGGAGACGAATGAGGAAATTGTTCAAATGGCTTATGCCTTACGAGAGTTGGATGCCGACTCTATTCCGATTAATTTCCTGAATCCAATCCCCGGAACCCCTTTGGGAGAAGCACAGCGGATCTCGCCGATCCAAGCTTTGAAGGTGTTGGCACTGTTCCGGTTCATCTGTCCATCCAAAGAAATACGCGTCGCTGGCGGAAGGGAATTGAATTTACGCTCATTACAACCGCTAGCCCTTTATGCAGCAAATTCGATTTTTGTAGGAGATTATTTAACGACAGCAGGTCAAGAAGTTACTGCTGATCATCAAATGATAGAAGATCTTGGCTTTGAAATTGAGATGTGTGCTCTTTCAGCCGTATAATAGAGATTGTACAAACATGGAAGGGAGAGTTGAATGATGAGCGAAAAAGTATTTATTAGTCCAGGTAAATATGTGCAAGGGAAAAATGTGATTGATAAAACAGGTGAATATGTTAAGCCATTAGGCCATACGGCTTTGGTTATTGCGGACAAGCTGGTTTGGGAGATTGCAGCCGATCGAGTGGTCAAAAGTCTGGAACAGGCTGATATCACTGCTATAAAGGTTGAGTTTCAAGGGGAAGCATCCAAAAATGAAGTAAACCGTATCGTTGATGAGGGACGAAGCGGCCAGGTCGATATTGTCATTGGTGTAGGTGGCGGTAAAACGCTGGATACTGCCAAAGCCGTTAATGAGCTCCTCGGTTCCTCGGTGGTGATTGTTCCAACAACCGCCTCTACAGATGCCCCTACCAGTGCTCTATCTGTTTTGTACACGGATGAGGGTGCATTTGATACGTATACCTTTTTCAGTAAAAACCCGAGCTTAATCCTGGTTGACACGAAAATCATATCTCAGGCACCGCCTTTGTTCCTCTCCTCAGGCATTGCGGATGCCATGGCAACATGGATTGAAGCCCGCGCAGTCATTGAAGCTCGTGCTACAACTATGGCTGGCGGCTTGCCAACCTTGGCGGCAGAAGCCATTGCGTCCAAGTGCGAGGAAGTTCTTTTCGATTACGGTCTCCAAGCTTATGAATCTGTAAAACGCAAAGTCGTTACACCTGCGCTTGAAGCGGTGGTGGAAGCCAATACGTTGCTAAGCGGTTTGGGCTTTGAAAGCGGCGGCTTAGCAGGCGCACATGCTATTCACAATGGTTTTACCGTACTCGAAGGAGACATTCATCACCTGACGCATGGTCAAAAAGTAGCTTTTGGCACCTTAGTACAGCTTGCCTTGGAAAAAAGACCTTTAACTGAGGTGGAGCGGTATATTGATTTTTACCTAAAACTCGATCTGCCGGTTACGCTGGAAGACATTAAGCTGCAGGAAGCTTCCCGAGAGGATTTGTACCGGGTAGCTCAGGCTGCTACCAAAGAAGGCGAAACCGCTCACAATTTACCATTTGCTGTTACAGCGGATGATGTGCTGGATGCGATTTTAGCGGCTGATCAGTATTCAGTTGCCTACAAGACTAAAATTGGACATAGAAACTAATCGCATACGAAATAAGTAGATTCAAAGGTCGCTGATAAGCGGCCTTTTTCCATTATTTAACTTGCAGCTTATGGTATGATTTTCATGGTACATAATTAGAAAATTATCTAAAATTTGAGAGGGGTTTAGCGATGGCCAAATGGAATGTAGAAGACCAAGGTATTCAATATAGTATTGAGTACAAGCGTGGCTTTACCGGAGGAAAAATCATTGTGAATGGTAGCGAGCAGAAGGTGAAAAGCCAGAACGCATTTTTGAACTTGATTGATTTTCCAATTAGACTGAAGGAGAAAGCTGTGAATGTTGTGGTTATTGGCAACAGAGCAGATTTAGCTGTGGACGGTGTATATCTTGGGTCCAATCAACCTTATGTTCCAGTAAGTAAGGTTCCGGGCTGGAGCTGGGCTTTTGTCGTGGTCAGCTTGGTTATAGGGTGGCTATTTGCAGGCATCTTTGGTCTGTGCTTGGGGATATTAGGCAGCATGTTTTATGTGAAATCATCTTTATCCTTACATCAAACCATTAATCGAAGAGTTGTAAGCTGCTTTATTGTCTTTTTCATCATCAGCGTAGTACAAATCGTATTTGGACTTGCAGCGAATTATTGGATTAATACACTGTAAATATACGTAATACAGCCTAAAGGATGAAGCAAGAAGGCTCTCCCGCATGAAGCGTTGAGAGCCTTTTTTGCCGTGTTAGATCGCCCAATTTCCTTTGCGGAAGATCGGTTCCTCAGTACCGTCTTCGGTAACGCCGTTGATGTCCATTTCACCTGAACCAATCATAAAGTCGACGTGAGTCAGACTGGAGTTCAGACCGTTGGCAGCCAACTGCTCTTGAGTCATATCCTTACCACCTTTAAGGTTGAATGCATAAGCATTGCCGATAGCCAGATGGTTAGAGGCATTTTCATCAAACAATGTATTGTAGAATAAAATATTTTTATCAGAGATTGGTGACTTATGAGGCACGAGCGCAACCTCGCCCAGGTAGTGTGAACCTTCGTCCATTTCTACGAGATGCTGGAGAGTCTCCAAACCGGTTTCGGCCTGTACGTCGACAATACGTCCATTTTCAAAGGTCAATGAGAAGTTGTCGATGATATTACCACTGTAGCTGAGTGGCTTGGTGCTGCTGACTTTA
Source organism: Paenibacillus sp. TSM33 (assembly GCF_056099025.1). Classification (NCBI taxonomy): domain Bacteria; kingdom Bacillati; phylum Bacillota; class Bacilli; order Caryophanales; family Paenibacillaceae; genus Paenibacillus; species Paenibacillus sp. TSM33. Next base: position 201,107 of record NZ_JBLZXB010000017.1, on the reverse strand, counting down.
CCGTTTACTCCCGTTTTGAGTGGGGCAGTAAATACTTCCTCAGTAGGCATGTTGGCTACAAAAGTATGCCCCTGTTGGTTGACGCTTTCGGCTGCTACCCATAGATGGTCTTTTGCCAGTTCGATAGTGAGATCTGTACCTGGCGCCAGATAATGCAGCTTTTTAAAGCGTTTGGAGTTTAAAATGTCAGCTTTGCTAGAGAGGGTTTTCAAATGCTCATTCCACGCCTCCACAGGGTTGTCCAGATCCACACGTACAGTGCTGAAAATGGCTTCCCACAGTTTATCCATTTGCTCGGAAGCTGGCAGATCAGGGAACACTTTGGCTGCCCATTCTGCTGAAGGATAAGCAATCAGAGACCAGCTGAACTTGTCAGCCATTTGGTATTCACGATATTGCCGTAATTCATGTGATCGCACGCGCTGGGCAGCGGTAATTCTGCTGGACGGAATCCCTTGAAGCAAATCAGGATTCTCGGCAATGACATGGAGCACTGCAGCGCCATTTTCGACTTCTTCAGTCATTTCGGCTGCGTACCATTTGGGAGCGATATTAAAAGTTTCATCAGGAGCTAGTTCATACTGTAATCGGGTAACCGTTTCATCACTCCATTTTACTTTTACCAGTTTGGCTCCGACAGTATACGCTGATTTAACGATAAGTCGTACGAGTTCGGCGGACAAGATTGGCGCATGAACGATAAGTGTCTGCCCTGGTTGGACATTGGCGCCCACTCGAACGGCTAATTCCGCATATTTCTGCAATTTTTGTTGAAAATCTGACATGTAACTTTCCTCCATTTCACGAAAAAGCCTCAAATAAGAATAGGGTAATTCGCACAGTTTTTTTGCAAATTCCACACATAGCTTATATATTGTACAATGTAACGAAAAGGTTCACAAATCAGTTTTGGTACTTTTTAGTGAAAAATGAAAGGGCGGATAAATAAATGACAGAGCAAAATTCTTCTCAGGAATTGAAAGAAGTACATATTCAGCAGGCACAAATGACAAGAGATGAGAACGGTGCCTATTTAGGCCAAGTGGTATTCGGAGTAGACGGACAGAGTTCTATATATGAAATCACCTTCCACAGTAAAAAGGGAAAGGAGTGGGATTATAGTCTCCATTTTGCAGGAGAGCCACGCTTGGAGGAAGAGATGCTACAGATGGATAGCTGGATTGAAGAGAACGATGATCTTTTCGACTATTTGCTGGATGCGGCATGGAGTAAATTACCCGAGTAATGTAAACATGGTCTATTTTCGTGACAAGCGGATTATATTTAGCAGTGTCCGCATAATCTGCTGACATGGGGGAAGCCTAAAGGTCGAGTATAACAGGAAATTCCATGTGAATAGGAGGGTGAAGCTTTGGCAAATCATCTGTTCACCGAAGGAATGACGGTAAATGAAGAGGCTGCTCCCGATCTCCTGAGCTTACGGACGCTGTTTGTAAATGTGTGTTTTATCGGAGAACCGGGAAGCCGATCCTGGGTGCTGGTGGATACGGGGATGGCAGGATTCACAGACTCGATTATACGCCTGGCTGAGGAAAGGTTTAAGGGTCCTCCGGTTGCTATTGTGCTTACTCACGGTCATTTTGACCATGTAGGCTCGGTTATTGAGTTGGTACAACATTGGGGTACACCTGTTTATGCACACCCTTTGGAATTACCTTATTTGACGGGAATGAAGGATTATCAGAAACCTGACCCTAGTGTGGGGGGAGGCTTGATGTCGGGAATTTCCTTCTTGTACCCCAATGATGCTATAGATCTCGATGATCGCATCACCTCCTTGCCCCAAGATGGCAGTGTCCCCGGCGCCCCAGGTTGGAAGTGGCTGCATACACCAGGACATACGCCTGGTCATGTATCGCTTTTTCATGAGCGGAGACGCTTAATGGTGGCTGGTGACGCTTTTATCACAGTAAAGCAGGAATCGGCCTTGGCTGTGCTTTTACAGGAAAAAGAAATCCACGGACCGCCTGCGTATTTTACAACAGATTGGCAAGCTGCACAGCGGTCAGTGAGGATGTTAGCCGGCTTAAAGCCTGCAATTGCAGTTACAGGGCATGGACATTTCATGCAAGGTAACGAGCTGACTGATCAGTTGGAACAGCTGGCTGGAAATTTTGAACACATGGCAGTACCCAAACAGGGACGTTATGTGTAATATGTGTGAAGGACGATGCCTTACGGGGCATCGTTTTTTTGTGTGGACGTGGAATTTTTTTGCTGGGCATGGTATAGTCAAGCCAAAAGCTAAACGCTTTCATTAAACATCGTCATTTCATCAAGGAGGATTTTTGATGACACAACAGCATACTGCAATTGGTGATCTTTATTATGGAATACCGGCGATTCGTCTTAAATTTGGACGATATGAAGCGGTTGCCCTGCCAGGAAATGGCGCAAATCTGATTTCTTTTCGTGACAATGAAACGGGATATTCTTTTCTACGTGAGCCGGATGCTGAGAGCATAGAGGCATTCAAGCAAAGCCCATCCGTTTACGGAATTCCTTTTCTGTTCCCTCCAAATCGGTATGAGGATGGAAAATTCCTGTGGAATGGTGTTACATATGAGCTGCCAATTAATGAAGAGGCTACCCATAACCATTTGCACGGCTTTTTACACACCGTTCGGTGGGAGGTTGAGGACTACGGTTCCGGGGAGCAAGGTAGTTATGTGGTAATGAATCAGCATGTAAGGGAAGGGCATCCCATGTTCCGTTATCTACCCTTCACCTTTACGATGAAGCTAACGTACAGCCTTGACGAATTTGGCTTGCATCAGCGTTATGTGATCCATAACGAGGGGGATCAGCCGATTCCCAACCTGTTTGCCTTTCACACAGCCATTCGGGTACCGTTTGTACCTGATAGCTCGCCTGAGGATTACAAGATTAAGGTTACGATCGGTGAGCGGCGTGAGCTGACAGATCGGTTATTGGCCACTGGACAGTTCCAACCATTATCACCGGAAGAGGAACTAATGAAGACAACAGGAGTTAGTCCTTATTTTGCCTCTATGGATAATCATTATACGGCGGCTCCGCAAAATGGACGTAACTACATGGAACTCACCCACAGTAAGACAGGTGCTACCCTTGTATACGATGTAGGCACTGCTTATAAGCACTGGATGATCTGGAACAACAAAGCGAGCCAGGAATTCATCTGTCCTGAACCGCAAATGAACATGATCAATGCACCGAATCGACCAGACTTGCCTGCGGAAGACATTGGGTTAATTGCACTGGCTCCGGGTCATATTTTTGAAACAACCAGCCGTCTGTATTGTGTTACTCCGAATAAAACGAAATCTTAATATGTTCTTTATCCGAATAAGCTTGCATCGTGGTGAACGGTGCAGGCTTTTTGGGCTGGTATGCTTACATTTAGAAGATCATAGGGTAGGAGAAGAGGAATTTAGGTTGCAGAAACGTAATATATCATAGTATGATACGAAACAGGAGATGATCAGATGAATTATGAAATGGTGCCTTTTCAAGCCGTCAAACGCAAGCAAATTGCTGATGAAGTGGCTGAGCAGCTGCAACGAAAAATTGCTGCTGGTGAATGGAACGTGGGCACTAGGATTCCAACCGAGCCCGAGCTTATGAAGCTATTTGGAGTCGGGCGATCTACAGTTCGTGAGGCGGTTAGCGTTCTGGTGCATGCCGGTCTATTAGAGAAAAAGCAAGGACACGGAACCTTTGTCTGCCAACCGACGACTTCTCAAGAACCATTGGATTACCGACTTAGCCGCGCTGAAATTATTGAGGTTTATGAAGTGCGGAGTGTGCTGGAACTGGAGATTGCCAGATTAGCTGCGTTACGTCGTAATGATGAAGACTTACGCTTGATGCGGGAGGCGCTGGACCGTCGAGCTGCGACATTGGCCGCTGGAGATATGGATGGGTACTTGGATGCGGATATCACTTTTCACTTGGCTGTTGCAGCAGCTACAGGCAATAAGGTGCTTACGGACGTATACCGCAGCTTTGTAGAGGCTATTCGCAAGGCGCTAAGCAATCTGATTACCGATCCGGCGATGCCAAATCATTTTACACTTCAGCATGAAAAAATTTATGAAGCGATTTTGGATCAGGATGGTAAGGCTGCAGAGCTATATAGTATTCAGCATTTGGACGGCACCAAGCTGGAGCTGCAAAAGCATATGGGAAGTTCCTAATTTTTTTAACCCTAAACATCAGATGATCAGATGAATGAAATGATGTATAAACCTTCTACTTTGAGCATCTCCTAAAATCAAACCAAAGGTGGTATCTGTATGCGCAAAATATGGGTGTTGGACACAACGTTAAGAGATGGAGAACAATCACCAGGAGTTAGCTTAACCAGCACAGAAAAGGTGGAAATCGCTCTTCAGCTTCAAAAATTAGGCGTAGATCGGATTGAAACTGGCTTTCCAGCAACCTCACCTGGTGAGATTATCAGCATGAAGGAAATTGCCAAACAGGTCACCCAAGCAACACTGGTTGGTTTTGCACGCTCGAAAGAGCAGGATATAGATGCGGTCAGAGAAGCTCTACGGGGAGCGGAGGACGCTTGTCTTCACTTGTTCCTGGCTACCTCACCTATTCATCGCCAGCATAAGCTACGAATGGATAAAGCGAAGGTATTAGAGACCGTTGCCGCTGCCATTCGTTATGGACGCAAGTATTTTAGCAAGGTAGAATTTTCGGCAGAGGATGCCAGTCGTACCGAGTTGGACTTTATTTGTGAAGTTGTAGATATGGCAATTCATGCTGGGGCGACCGTCGTCAACTTGCCGGATACGGTGGGATATGCCTCGCCAGATCAATTTGGAGAAATGTTTAGAATCGTAAAACAACAAGTACCAGGTATTGAAAAAATACAGCTTAGCACACACTGTCATGATGATCTTGGGATGGCAACAGCTAATACGCTGGCAGCTATCCGTAACGGTGTGGATCAATTTGAAGGTACCATTAATGGCATCGGTGAGCGAGCCGGAAATACACCTATCGAGGAGGTCGCACTGGCCCTTGACACGAGAACCGATCTCTATGGTGCACAAACGAGTCTGGTTTTGGAGGAACTGTATGCTACCAGCCGACTGGTAAGCAAACGTACTGGAATGTCGGTACCGGGGAACAAGGCTATTGTTGGGGCTAATGCATTTGCGCATGAGTCCGGTATACACCAGGACGGAATGCTGAAGGAGCGTACAACCTACGAGATCGTGTCGCCTGAGCGCATTGGTTTGAAGACCAGTAAACTTGTATTAGGCAAGCATTCGGGAAGTCATGCGTTTAAGGAAAAACTGGCGGACATGGGGTTTGATGTTTTGACAGAGGAACAGCTTCAAGATGCATTCCGCAAATTCAAAGCCTTGGCGGATAAGAAAAAACAGGTTTTGGATGAGGATTTGCTCGTCCTGATGGATGAAAGCCGCAATGCCTCACCTCAAATTTACACACTGAAATCCATTCAGGTGTCCTATGGTAATCAGTCGGTTCCAGTCGCCTCTATACGGCTGAATAATCAAGATGGCACATCAATTGATGAAGTTGCGATGGGTAATGGTTCTGTAGATGCGATTTTCCATGCGATTGACAAGGCTAGTGGTGAAGTGGTGGAGTTGGAGGATTACTCCATTCAGTCTGTAACGTATGGCAAAGATGCGTTGGGGGAAGTCCACGCTATTTTGAGGCAAGGTGAGCACACAGCACTGGGAAGAGGTACAAGTACAGATATTTTGGAAGCTAGCGCTAAAGCTTATATCGACGCGCTAAACAAGCTGCTGGGCAGAAAAGAAGTCCATGCCAAAAGAAACATCACCATTAGCTGAGGCTGGTATTCAAGCTCATTGCTGAATTTTTCTCTATCTCCTCTAACCTTATCGTAAAAAAGCGCTTGCAAAATATATGATAACATTTGAAATTTAATGTATAATAGGCAAAGAAGATCACCATATTTTGTCTGAATTACATAGGCCAAGAGGAGGAAATGAGTTGAACTACCGCATTGAAAAGGATACGTTGGGCGAAATCAAAGTACCGGCAGACCGTTTATGGGGAGCGCAAACACAGCGCAGCAAGGAAAATTTCCCGATTGGCTCGGAGAAAATGCCATTAGAGGTCATTCAGGCGTTCGCGGTACTCAAAAAGAGTGCGGCGATCAGCAATTATAAGTTGGGTAAGCTATCTCAGGAAAAACAGGATGCCATTATTTATGCAGCGGATGAAATTCTAGCTGGACGAGTCGATGACCATTTCCCATTGGTTGTATGGCAGACAGGGAGCGGTACGCAGTCCAATATGAATGTCAATGAAGTGATTGCTCATCTAGGCAGCCAATGGTTACAAGAACAGGGAAAAGAGGCGAAGCTGCATCCGAATGACGATGTGAATATGTCGCAAAGCTCAAATGATACATTTCCTACAGCGCTTCATGTAGCGGGTGTCATTGCTGTCGAGGAGCGTTTGTTGCCTGCCATTGATAAGCTGAAAGAGACTTTTCAACAGAAGTCAGAACAGTTCAAGGATATTATCAAAATTGGTCGAACCCATTTGCAGGATGCGACACCGCTTACACTGGGTCAGGAAATCAGCGGCTGGTATGCCATGCTGGACAAAAGCAAGCGAATGATCGTCGACATGGTTCAATATATGAAGGAGTTGGCGATTGGCGGAACAGCAGTGGGCACAGGAATTAATGCTCATCCAGAGTTTGGATCCCGGACCTCTGCGGAAATTTCCGGCTTCACTGGCAAAACGTTCACTTCTGCACCTAATAAATTTCATGCGCTGACCAGTCACGATGAAGTGGTGGCTGTACATGGAGCAATCAAAGCGCTAGCTGCGGACTTGATGAAAATTGCCAACGATGTTCGCTGGCTGGCTAGTGGTCCGCGGAGCGGCTTGGGGGAAATCACGATTCCTGCTAACGAGCCAGGGAGCTCCATTATGCCGGGTAAGGTAAATCCGACACAGAGTGAAGCATTGACGATGGTCGTTACACAAGTCATGGGTAATGATGCAGCTATCGGCTTTGCAGCAAGTCAAGGTAATTTTGAACTGAATGTGTTTAAGCCAGTAATCATATACAACTTTTTGCAATCTGTTCATCTGCTGGCCGATTCCATCATTGCTTTTAATGACAACTGTGCCGTTGGCATCGAGCCCGATCTCGCCAAGATTGAGCACAATTTGAATAATTCACTGATGTTGGTAACAGCATTGAATCCATATATCGGATATGAAAATGCCGCTAAAATCGCCAAACTTGCACATGCAGAGGGACTGTCTTTAAAGGAAGCAGCACTCCGTAGTGGACTGCTGACTGAAGAGCAATTCGACGAATATGTTGTACCTGCGCATATGATTCATCCTAAAGCCTAAAGCACAACGATTTTCGCAGCCTAACACCTATAAAAATGACAGACCAGCTTATGGAGTGCCAATTTAGCACAGACCATGAGCTGTTTTTTTTAATTTTCTCCTATTTTTTTTACCTAAGATTAGTATTCTGTGTGATTTGAGGGTATATAGTTAGAAGGCGAAAAAATGAACATTTATTTCTCAAGATAGGAGAAGCCGTATGGAACAGACAACCGTGATTAATTTGATTGTGCTTTTGCTGTCCGGCTTGCTGCTGGTCGGTGTGCTGACTACCAAGTTTTCCAGCCGTTTCGGTATGCCTGCGCTCGTTTTGTTTATTGCTGTAGGCATGGTGCTCAGTCAGTTTATTTATTTTGATAATGCCTTTATCACACAGCTGGTGGGCATTCTCGCGCTCATTGTAATCTTGTTTGAGGGCGGGATGCAGACAAAGTTTGCAGATATTAAGCCAGTAATTCGACCTGCGCTGTCATTATCAACGCTCGGGGTCATCATTACGACTGTAGTCATTGGCGTCTGTGCCAAGTTTATTTTAGGCGTAAGCTGGATGGAATCCATGCTGTTTGGCGCTATTGTCGGGTCGACGGATGCGGCAGCTGTGTTTTCCGTTTTAGGAGGTAAAAACATCAAAAAGCGAATTACCTCGACGCTTGAAGCGGAATCCGGAAGTAATGACCCGATGGCTGTATTTCTCACAGTAACCTTGATTGAGCTGATACATCACCCTGAGCAATCCATTTGGATACATATCTTGTTGTTTTTATGGGAAATGGGTTTTGGTTTAGCCGTTGGTTTTGTACTCGGACGCTTAGGTGTGTATGCGATTAATAAAATGAATTTTGATTCATCCGGTTTGTATCCTGTAATGGCACTGGCATTTGCGGTCTTGACGTATGCGGCGGCATCGTTACTGGAGGCAAGCGGATTGCTGGCTGTGTACGTCATGGCCATTGTATTGGGAAATTCCGACTTGACCTACAAGCGATCCATCATTCATTTTAACAATGGCTTCGCCTGGATGGTGCAAATTATGATGTTTGTCCTGCTCGGCCTGTTGGTCTTTCCCGATCAATTGCTGGGTATTGCGTGGCAAAGCTTGGCGCTATCCTTCATCCTCATGCTCGTGGCTCGTCCAATAGGCGTGTTCCTAAGCTTGCTTTTTTCCAGGTACTCTGTTCGCGAGAAGACACTGTTATCCTGGGCAGGACTGCGGGGAGCGGTACCCATTGTACTAGCAACTTATCCATTACTGGACGAAATGGATGTAGGACCTTTGTTTTTTAATGTCGTATTTTTCGTCGTGCTCACTTCTGCGGTTATTCAAGGTACCACGATCTCGTGGCTAGCAGTGAAGCTTGGCTTGATGGACCCTAACGAGACATCGTCGCCTTCACTGCTGGAATTAGTTTCTCTGGGAAAAACCACTTCGGAAATCAACCACATTCAGGTACAAAAGGGGATGTCGATAGCGGGCAAGGCGATTCAGGATATACAGCTGCCTGAAGACATCTTATTCACAGCCATTATTCGGAACGAGCAAATTATTGCCCCGAGAGGCACGACCGTGATTGAACCAGGCGATACTTTGTACGTGCTTAGTCCCAAACTCAAGCGACAGCAGATGAAAGAGCTGTTCATGTTGCTTGAACCGGAGGCTGCTCCGTAAATAGGATATCACCTCTATATTTACAGTCCTTCACATTTATGTGAAGGGCTTTTTGCTGTATTCTTGTTCAGAGTGGATGAATCTGTTAAAAAATTGACACTATCATTCTACAAAATTAGTTTATGATATTGTCGTTAGATGTCGCAGCCTATCGCTACTGATCATTTGATGGGCAATAGTGAAGAAATACGATAGAAGTCACCAAACAGGAGAGATGATGTATGAAACCGGAAGTCTTGCCACAGCGTGCAGCAGCTCGCAGGCAGAAAAATAAGAAAAAGAAACGAAAAGGAAGATTTGGTCGCTTTATGATGCGACTTTTTATTGTATTCCTGTTGGCGGGAATCGGGGGTGGTGCATGGCTGTTTTTAACCCCATCTGGCAAGGACATGCGCTATTTGGCTGCGGACACGCTGATAACGACTCAGCACCGTCACTGGGCGAAATATTTTATCGGTGAAGCAGAGGCGAAGAAGCGCGTGGCTGAATATTCGGCCCGGTTCAAAGAAATGGGTGAGGAAAAGGATAGACATACAATCAATCTGCCTGATCTGGTACCTACTAAAGTACAACAAACGCCGTTGGTTGAAGTGGAAGAGGTGTCGGGACGTAACTATCATGGCTATGTTATGACGGTGCATGACCCTACTAAAATTAGGCTCGGGGTCCCTGCTAAAGTCGGCCGGGGAGAACATGTATCTAGCATGGTCGAGCGTTTGGGGGCCGTTGCTGGTGTAAATGGCGGTGGATTCGCTGATCCCAACTGGAACGGGAATGGCTTTAAACCGATTGGTGTTGTCATTTCTCAGGGCCAAATATACTACAACGATATGGGTAAAAATGCCTCTGTTCAAATCGTAGGTATTGATAAACAGGGAAAAATGATAGCCGGTCACTATTCGTTGTCCGAGTTGTCCAAAATGAATGTGCAAGAAGCGGTTACTTTCCAACCACGCCTAATTGTGAATGGAAAAGGTCTGATTCGCAATGCAAGTGAGGGATGGGGCATTGCTCCCCGTACCGCGATGGGACAGAGAGCAGACGGGGCAATCCTTTTCGTAACCGTCGACGGTCGCCAGCCTGGGTACAGCATAGGTGCCAACTTGTATGATATGCAAAATATTTTACTTAAGCATGGAGCGGTTATCGGTGCTAATCTGGATGGAGGTTCATCAACGGTGCTCGTCAAGGATAACACCATTGTCAACAAGCCTTCCTCTGAATACGGAGAACGATATTTGCCGACTGCGTTTCTCGTATTTGAGCATCCAGAGACCGTCAGCATTCCGAACATATGGGCAGGGATGAGACCTGGAGACATTGATGCAGCCAAAAAGAGATAGAGCCGGAATAAACAAGTCTATTAAGTGAACGGAGACTCATCATGAAGCTAGATCGAACAGGATTTCAACGATTGTTCGTCGCCTTGTTGATGCTACCATTACTCTTGACAACATTGCACCAAGGAGAAGCCAAAGCGGCTGAACAGGGAACCACAGCACCTCAATCAACACAGTTAACAGATATTGTTATAGCCGGTCAACCTTTAAACAACAAGACCAAATCTCTATTGATTGACGGTAAGCTCATGGTACCGCTTAAACCTTTCGCTGAAGCTGTGGGTGCAAGCTACCATTGGGATGCTAAAAAAAAGCAGGTCACGCTGCAAAAGTGGGCAGAACCCTTAGTTCTTAAGGAGCGATTCCCTAAGAACAAGCAGCAGCTTACCTTTGAGGTTGTAGGTAAAGACGTTTATGTGCCTCTTAGAGAATCTATCGCTTGATTTAGGTTACACGTTGGAGAAGACAAATACACAGATTCAGATCCAGCCACCGATTTACGGTAAACTAAAAGAACAAATATATGAGGGAGATCTCGTGGCAGCACGTGAAGCGTTAATCCACTTACAAAGACGTTCTGTCCATCCTTATATAGAAGCACACCGTCCTAACACTGAGTTGCTGTCCAGTGTCTATATGTTCCCCCAAGGCGAAGCATTGCGGTATTTTACAGTGAACGGGGATGTGCTGAGTCTGGTTGAAGTGAAGGACGGTTTTCCGATTGTTACCTATGAAGGGTATGTGGGAGCTCCCTTTGATAAAACCTTTACGATGGAATACGATCCACTGGAGCTGTTTTTGGCCAATAAAGCCAAAGATCAGTGGGGAACCTATCCGAAATTAAATAAGCCGCTGATCTACGAGTATACTACAGGATGGGGGGACAGCAGCTCTACTTATTATGGGCGTATTACTACAGATAAAAAAGAAGAGCTGTTGGGTACGACGGGTGATCCGGTAAGCGGACTCCCAGCCAATGCCAAGCAGATCATGAAAACCTTCAAGCTGCCGTGGGAATCGCGTACAGATGCCCAGCAGGCGATTGAATAAGATGAGTTAAACAGCTACTACAAAAAAGCGTGTATCGTTGAAGTTAATGTAACTTCCCCGGTACACGCTTTTTGCAATGAAATGGGTAATTGATATTGTGATATACTCAAATCTTGTTTAGGCGTCATTTTCTGCTTCGAGAAACACGGAGATCAGAATACGCGCGTTGTTTTCTCCTATATTTTTGGCATAGTGGGGGATGGCTGCTCTCCAGCTAAAGGAATCTCCTGCTTCCAGAGTAGCTGAATCCTCACCTTGCTCTACGTATACCGTACCCTCCAAAATAAAATGAATCTCATCCCCTGCATGGGCATGTTCTTCTTCAGTGGATGAGCCTGGCGGCATGTCCACCAACATCATTTTGACGTTACCCTGACCACCTAAATGATCGACCTGGAGCTTGTTTTTACCATACAACGTTTTACGGCGCTCATCTTTGCGAATCACTTGCATTCGTTCCTCTTCTTTAAGAAGCAGAAAAGCGAGAGGTACGTTCAGCGCATTAGCGATGCTGTCCAATGTAGCGATGGAAGGGGAGGTTTTATTATTTTCTACTTGACTCATAAACCCTTGAGATAGACCGGTTCGTTCGCATATTTGCTGGATGGATAAATTTTTACGTTTACGAGCGGCGCGAATGTTGCATCCTATACCCATTGAGCGTTCCTCCTTTTAGAAAATATAATGTATACTAATTTATTATTCATCATACCAAATAACTTGTTGACAGACTATAGTTTCTTGTGCTAAATTCACATTACAAAATAATTATTACTATTACTAATAATTTGAGTTTGATTCACCGTTATGTGTTGTAGTATAGATTCGGACGTTAATATTTTTTTAACCAAATTATTAGTAATATAAATTAATTATTCATATACGCTTGTATGAGTGTAATAAACAAACAGAATGGAGAGATAAACATGAGTTCAGCAAGCAGAAATGTTTCTACAATTATGCGGGTGGCGCTCGGAATTTTGTTTTTGGTACATGGAATTGCTAAATTCCAAATGGGGTTGGGTAATGTTGCAGGCTGGTTTTCCAGCATTGGCGTCCCAGGATTTTTAGGTTATGTCGTTGCGGTGATTGAATTGGTCGGCGGGATTGCATTAATTCTTGGATTGCTTACTCGCTATGTATCCGGACTTTTAGTTATTGTATTGATCGGTGCCATTTTCACAGCCAAATTGTCCGGCGGGTTGATGGGGAATGGTCAAGGCGCTGGCTATGAGCTGGATATTGCTTTTATTCTGGTAGCTCTTCATCTCGTGTTTGCACCGACAACTCGCTTGTCTCTAGATTCTTTATTCAGCCGTCGTGGATCAACAGAACAATAAATTTCGTTTCAGCCTTAGTCCTCCAATCCATGTAGAAAGAGGGAAATCTCATGACAGCACATATTCATGACAACACTAAAATAGGGCAGGTTTCATTAAAAGTTAGTAACTTGGAGCGTTCTATTCATTTTTACACTGAGGTCGTTGGTTTAAAGCTTCTGCGTCAAACAGCGGATACCGCTGAATTGACTGTTGACGGAAAGCATACGCTACTGATCCTTAACCATATTGAAAATGCAGTTATTCTGCCGCGCCAGTCCGCAGCCGGATTGTATCACTTTGCTATTCTCCTGCCGAACCGTGTAGCTCTGGGTCTGTCTTTGCGTAATCTGCTGGCTCATGAGATTGAAATCGGACAGGGAGACCATGATGTAAGTGAAGCACTATACATCCACGATCCCGATAATAACGGGATTGAAATCTATGCGGATCGTCCTCGGGATCAGTGGAAAAAAGATGCAGATGGATTTTACATGATGGGAACAGACCCTGTGGATGCAGAAGACCTGATTGCCATTTCTGAAAATTTACCTTGGCAGGGACTGCCGCAGGGAACGGTAATTGGGCACGTTCACTTCCATGTATCTAATTTGCTCACTGCACAGCAATTTTATCGCGATGTGCTTGGCTTTGACATTACATGCCGATATGGATCTTCAGCCTTGTTCGTTTCCGCAGGTGGTTACCACCACCATATGGGCTTGAATATATGGGCAGGAGAAGGAGCACCACCAGCTCCCGAGGAGGCTGCTGGATTGGATTATTTTGAATTGATTGTTCCAAACCAACAAGAATTGGATGCCATTACTGCTCGTTTGACTGCGGCAGGTTATGGATTGCAAGAACGTGATGGGGCCCTGTATGTGGCCGACCCGTTCCGCATTCAAATCAAACTGGTTCGTGGTCAAACTAATTAACATAGCAGGATCATAAAAGAAAAGGGTATTCCTATAGGCCGTACAGGCTAGGAATACCCTTTTTTATATACTAAAACAAGCTCCAATCCAAATCCCGGGACATTGTCTCCAGCAAGTGTACACCCGCTGTACTGTTGCCCATACGATTCAATGAAGGCCCCACTAGCCCGATGCCGTATCGTCCGGGTACCATCGTCATTATACTGCCAGATACGCCGCTTTTGGCAGGGAGTCCGACTTGAATGGCAAATTCACCAGAGGCGTCATACATACCGCATGTTGTCATAAATGTTTTGGCGATCTGTACATAGCGACGGGGGATCAAAGGTATACCTGTGATCGGATCACGGCCGTTGTAGGCTAGTATGAGTCCCATACGTGCTAAATCTGTACAGTTTAATTTGACAGCACAATGTCTGAAATAGACGTCAAGCACATCCTCCACATGACCTCTTAAAATCCCCTTTTCCATTAGAAAATAAGCAAGGGAACGGTTCAAATGGCCTGTGGCTGATTCTGAATCGTAGACATCCTGATCATATTCCAATGTGTTATTATGAGTAAGCAGACGGAAAAATTGAAGAACACGGGCAAATCTCTCTTCTGGACTGTTTCCGCGAATCAGAGAGGAGACCGCGATTGCTCCGGCATTAATCAGTGGGTTAAATGGAATCCCCGGCTCGACTAGTTCTAACTTTAGCATGGAATTAAAACGGTCTCCGGTAGGCTCCATACCTACCTTAGAGAAGACAACGTCCTCTCCATTATCCATCAAGGCCAGAATGAGCGTAAATACCTTTGAGATGCTTTGCATCGTAAATTGGATTTCCGTATCTCCGGCTACCACGGTCTCACCCGCACCGTTCATGACCACAATACCCAGCGCGTCGGCCGGGGCCTTGGACAGTTCGGGAATATAAGCTGCTACCTTGCCATGAATATACTCATGACGGCTTTGTTCTACCCATTCCGGCAGTTTGGTCTGTAGTCTCTGCCACTCCGATGTCATTTCTTTTCCTCCAGTCGAGTAACCAATCTGTGGTATTTATTGTAGAGCAAGAAGTAGCTATATACTTATTTTAAAGAAATTATCAGTCGAAAAACAAGCTCTGATGTCATTTCTTTTTTTCCAGTTAAATCCCCAACCTATTGTAATATCCGGATTATGGCTGACAGGAGAAGGAGATGAAGTTGAGCATGTTACACGGTATGTTAGCGGATTACCCACGGGAGAAAACGATTCATCAGTTGTTTGAGGAGCAGGTTGAGCGCACACCGGACCACTTACATGATAAAAAGCTGTACTATATCGATACCGAACTTTATGTCAATAACTCAAAATCGTTTTTGAGCAGTCTACAGGAACTGCAAACAGATGATCTTTGGTACAAGTAAAGTGAAAGAGATCAAACAAAAACTGCCGACAGGATCGGCAGTTTAGTTTAAAGACCTTCTGATGGTTCAATTGGATTCATCAGAAGGTTATTTTGCTATGTACTTGAAATCAATAGTAGCTGCTGGAATTCAATGAGCTTATGATAGCAGGCAATAGAGCAACAGCCATAATGATATAGATCACAATTACAATAGCAGCCCATAGCAGGCCTGCCTTAGCGTAGTTCGCTTTGCTCGGATTTGTCGAGCCGCTAAAAGCCCACACAAACAGCATAACAAGTCCAACTACCGGTATAGCCATCAGGAGTAAACTAATCATCCACTCCTTGAATGAAACAGGTGGCGGGTAAACAGGTGCTGGTCTGGATGGTGCTCCTTGTTGATTGTATTGCGGGTTAAACGGGTTAGACGGGTTAGACGGGTTAGACAATTGGATCTTCTCCTTACGTGTTTAGTATGTTGTGTTTCCTATATTGTCCAAAACATCATACATGATATGACAATAAGCAACAAGTAAAATTCAGTAAACAGTCTAATAGTACTACCACATGACCAAATATAGGTCTATGCACCCTATTGACGAAGCGCTAATTATATATTAATGTATTGATATTAACATTTTGTTTTTATCAAATGATTTAAATTAAAATTTACATAGAGTATTTGTTGCTTTTGAAGCAAAAGCGATGATGCCCCAAATATGAGCAGGTAGGTGACACAAGTGACAGATAGATCGAAATACAACGACAGTGGCTTGACGGAGGAGCAATTTTTGGCCCTTTATGATCCGAATCAATATGAGCGTCCATCTGTAACGGTAGATATGCTGCTATTTACTGTAATGGATCAGCTCCAGCAGAATTACCGTAAGCTGCCGGAGAAGACACTTCAGCTTCTATTGATCCAAAGAGGAGAGCACCCTTTTATAGGACAATGGGCGTTGCCTGGTGGTTTTGTAGGTATGAATGAAAGCCTCGAAGAAGCTGCACGACGCGAGCTTAAAACCGAAACCAACGTGGATCAGATTTATATGGAGCAGCTATATACTTGGGGAGATGTGGCACGTGATCCGCGTATGCGGGTGATCAGCTGCGCTTATATGGCTTTAGTCGATCATGAATCCTTGGAGGTACAGGCAGGAGATGATGCCGCAGATGCTCAATGGTTTGAGCTGGATTACAGTGTGGCTCAGGAAACGCGGACGAATCAACAGGAAGGTTATACGTGGGAGCAAAACATTGACATTACATTGAAGCATGCGGACATCCTTCTGTCAGCCAAAGTGAAAGTAACTGAAATTCTTAAGGGGAAAACCATAGAAATCAAGCGAGAAGTGCTGGAGTCACAGGGAATTGCTTTTGATCATGCCCAAATTATTGCGTACGGTATTGAGCGTCTACGCAGCAAAATTGAATACACAGATATTGCGTTTCACCTGATGCCAGCTTTGTTTACACTGAGCGAACTCCAACAGGTATATGAAATTATTTTAGGTAAAGAGCTGTTGGCCGCGGCTTTTCGTCGTAAAATAGCAGATCTCGTGGAAGAAACCAATGAATACAGGAAGGCGGCCGGACATCGTCCGTCCAAGTTATACCGATTTAAGCCACGGTCACGTTTTATATAGCATAAAATGAAGAAGAAATGAGGATTAGTCATGGAGAAGTTTACATTTTTTTATCGCAGTCATTCACCATTTTCACAATGGTACCCTTGTGAATTTGTCGTGGATGGATTGGAGTTTAACTGTGCTGAGCAATATATGATGCTGAAAAAAGCGCAGCTTTTCGGAGATGAAGAGGCGGCCCTGAAAATTATGCAAGCCCCTACCCCGAGGGAGCAAAAAGCCCGTGGTCGCAGTGTGCGCGGATTTGACCAATCCTTATGGGAAGCAAATTGCCAGCAATTCGTGTATGACGGAAATTATGCCAAGTTCACCCAAAATACGAATTTGCTCAAGCACCTGCTTAAAACGAAGGGAACTACTTTGGTTGAGGCTAGTCCGACGGATACCATTTGGGGCGTAGGTTTAGCTGAAAATGATGCTCGTATACGGCACCGGAAGCTATGGCGGGGTACGAACTGGCTGGGGGAAATATTGACGAATTTACGTGAGGATCTATTGCAAAAGGAGGATTAGTCACCATGAAAAACACAATGAATTCCCGAAGTAAGCGGGATGCCAGGTCACATATGGCGCATGAAACACTGTCCATTTTAGAGAATGGGCATTACACCAATATCAAACAGGTACAAGTAAATATAGCAAAAGAGGTAGGGAATGCGGTCACAGGCTCAAAGTTATATAGACCTTCTCAACTGGTAGCTGTAAAGCAAGAGGCAGAGCAAAGAATAAAAAGTATATTGGGAGCTTCCTCCCATGTAGGCGAACAGGCGATCATTGAAAAGATGGAAGTTACGGGAGAAAGTACGTTGCAGGCCGTACATAGACTCCAGGTCGAGGAGAAGCAGGAACACGTAGCGTGTTTGAATTTTGCATCAGCCAAAAACCCAGGGGGCGGATTCCTCGGAGGCAGCCAGGCTCAAGAGGAAAGCTTAGCTCGTTCGTCAGCGCTGTATCCTTGCATTTCACAAATGGAGGAAATGTACCAACATAATCGGAAGCTGCGTAGCTGTTTTTATTCAGATTATATGATTTATTCTCCTCAAGTTCCTGTATTTCGGGATGATCAGGGAACATTGCTGGAAGAGCCGTATCTAGTCGATTTCCTGACCGCACCTGCTGTGAATGCTGGAGTCGTGCATGAACGGGAGCCAGAGCAGGTCAATCGGATTGGAGAAGTTATGTTGGAGCGCATTCGTTACATTTTGGGAATGGCCATGCAAAACGCTGTAGAACATCTTGTGCTTGGTGCTTATGGTTGTGGAGTATTTCGCAATAAGCCGGAAGAGGTAGCCAGTTGGTTTAAGCAAGTACTTGTAACTGAAGGATATGGATTCCTGTTTGAACGGGTTGTCTTTGCGGTATTGGACCACAAAGCAGAGCAGCGTACTTTAAACAGTTTTAAAAATGCTCTATCCTGATGTTAGAGACATATTAAACATTAATACTGATGAAATAGGAGAGTGCTGAATGAACCCATCTTCCAACATTACCTGGCATGTAGCAGAAGTGGATAAGCAAGCTCGACAGCTTCTGAACGGACATAAGAGTCCGGTGCTTTGGTTTACGGGGCTGTCTGGCTCGGGAAAGTCAACGGTATCCTCCACACTCGAAAAAGCGTTATATGCAAGAGGTATACGTACATTTATTTTGGATGGGGATAATGTTCGGCATGGTTTGAATCGCAATTTGGGTTTCCTGCCCGCTGACCGCAAAGAAAATATTCGTCGTATAGCCGAAGTGTCCAAGCTAATGGCCCATGCGGGTGTTCTAACGATTTGCGCCACCATTTCGCCTTATCGTGAGGATCGTGAAATGGTAAAGGACATTTTACAGCAGGAGGGCTGCTACGAGATTTATATCCAATGCAGTCTAGAGGAATGTGAACGTCGTGATCCAAAAGGAATGTACAAGAAAGCACGAGCTGGAGAAATTCAGCATTTTACGGGGATTGATGCTCCATATGAAGCACCGCTGGAACCTGATTTAATCGTATCCACTGAAGGCCGAGAGGTAAGTCAGTCGGTACAGGATATTCTGGATTTTCTCGATAGAAAGCAGCTCCTATTATGATTTTATGATGAATTCCATATGAATATTGTCTGAAAGTCTCTATGACAATACTTCAACAAGTATCAAAGTAATCATCACAGAAAGTAAAAATTGGAGCCCATTTATTTGTAAATAAATACAGCACTACATGATTGCAAGCCTTATAGGGCTTGCTTTTTTATTTGTGATTTTAAACTAATTCTAAATCCTAAATTATAATTATTACAAAAAAGTATTGATTTTTGTTTGTGCACAATTTATAGTGAAAGGCACATGGTCAACCAATTCAATCAAGAGGTGATTTCAATCATGAGTAACCAACCAACGAACCTGACTACAAGCTGGGGCGCTCCTGTTGGAGATAATCAGAATTCGATCACAGCGGGCTCACGTGGCCCCGCATTAATTCAGGATGTGCATCTGCTGGAGAAACTGGCGCATTTTAACCGGGAGCGTGTGCCGGAACGCGTTGTTCATGCTAAAGGTGCCGGGGCGCACGGATATTTTGAAGTCACTAATGATTTGTCTTCATATACAAAAGCAAGCTTCTTGTCCGAAGTGGGCAAGCGTACACCGATGTTTATCCGTTTTTCTACTGTGGCAGGTGAGTTAGGCTCGTCCGATACTGTACGTGATCCACGTGGATTTGCGGTAAAGTTTTATACAGAAGAAGGAAACTATGATCTCGTGGGCAATAATACGCCTGTTTTCTTTATTCGAGATGCCATTAAATTTCCTGACTTTATTCATACGCAAAAACGTCATCCCCAAACGCATCTAAAAAACCCGAATGCGGTCTGGGATTTCTGGTCCCTATCTCCTGAATCACTGCATCAGGTAAGTATCCTGATGTCTGACCGAGGTATTCCCGCTACACTTAGACATATGCATGGTTTTGGCAGCCACACATTCAAGTGGGTAAACGCCCAGGGACAGGCCGTATGGGTGAAATATCATTTTAAAACAGAACAAGGTATACAAAATCTTGATGTGGATTTAGCTGCGAAAATTGCCGGTGAAAACCCGGATTATCATATACAAGATTTGTTTAATGCGATTAAAAAGGGCGATTTCCCGGCATGGAAACTTTATGTGCAGATTATGCCTATAGAAGATGCGGATACGTACCGTTTTGATCCATTCGATGTGACCAAAGTATGGTCTCAAAAGGATTACCCGCTGATCGAGGTAGGACGCATGGTGCTGAATCGCAATCCTGAGAACTACTTTGCTGAGGTAGAGCAGGCGACATTTTCACCGGGTTCATTTGTTCCTGGTATTGAGGCATCCCCGGATAAGATGCTGCAAGGACGCCTGTTTGCCTATGGTGACGCACACCGCTACCGTGTAGGTGCAAACCATAATGCGTTGCCCATCAATCGGCCGCATGCGGAAGTACACAACTACCAACGCGATGGTGCATTACGCAGTGACAGTAATGGCGGGGGATCTGTCTATTATGAGCCTAATAGTCTCGGTGGGCCGAAAGAATCACCAGCTCACAAAATTGCTCCTTTTGAAGTGTCTGGCGAGGCACAAAGTGTAGCCTATGATCATCACGATCACTACACACAACCAGGGGACCTGTACCGCTTGCTGAGTGAAGAGGAGCGCTCACGCCTGGTCCGAAACATCGTAAATGCGATGAAGCCTGTAGAAAGTGATGAAATCAAACTGCGTCAGATCGGTCATTTCTATAAAGCTGATCCTGAATACGGACGTCGTGTAGCGGATGGTCTAGGCTTGACCGTTCCACAAGGCGAGTAGAAGGATTGGTATACTCCTAACCTGAAAGCTGTATGAATAAATAATAAAAGGATGTCCCCACACCACGTACATGGTGGATGGGACATCCTTTGTTTTTGAGATCGATGTAAAGCAGGTGCTGCTAAATCCTCTTCAACCGAGGCAAATAGATCACCAGAAACAGTGACCGTCCTAGGGCAAAGATGATAAAGGATAACCAAAGTCCATGATTCCCAAAATGTGGAACGCACCAGAAGAGAGCGATCAAAAAGCAGACCAGTGAAATCAGCATCGAATTACGGATCGGATACGTTACCGTCATCCCTGTAAATACACCATAGAATACCAGTCCCAGCCCGGCTGCTAGGGGAAAGACCACCAGCCACCCATTGTAAGGAGTTGTCAGGCTAATCACTGTAGCGTTCCCCGTAAATAGCGAGATCAGCGGCTCTTTCAGTGCAAGGTACAATCCTCCCGTCACTACACCGGTAACCAGTGTCCAAAACCAGGACAAATGAATAACTCTTTGCAGCATTTTACGATCTCCGGCACCACGAGCCTGACCCGTCATGATGCTACTGGCGTTGGCGAACCCATCAAAAAAGTAAGCCATAATGTAATGGATCTGCAACAAAATAGCATTTGCCGCCAACTGATCGGTGCCAAAGCTCGCACTGCGCGCCGTAAACAGATTAAACATCGTCAACAGGCAGGCTGTACGAATCATGAGATCAAGGTTCGTCGCCATGACACTTTTCAACTCTGAGGCACCGAACCATTCTCGCCAATTCCTCTGTCCACTGCGCTTCCATTCTCTCCAAATCGGTGAACGGAACACCAGTGCAAGACCCAATACACATGCAAGAGCTTCTGCAATCAGAGTAGCGCTTGCGACCCCAGTGACATTCCAATGCATGATCTGTGTAAATACAAGAGCTAATAGCATATTGATTACATTCATTGATATTTGTAAAAATAATGTAGCTTTCACGCGGGACAATCCCATCAGCCATCCGAGCAGCACATAGTTCACCAATGTAAGGGGTGCTCCCCAAATGCGGATGTTAAAATAAATTGCAGCTTGCTCTGCCACATCCTGAGCTGGACGGATAAGCTGGAGAGAAGCTAGCAGGATGGGCTTTTGCAAGACAATAAATACTGCACTGATGAGTAGAGCTATAGCCAGTGGGCGCATGAGAGCAGCTATGCCTTGGTCGTTATTTTGTGCACCTGCGGCTTGTGCTGTGAAAGCTGACGTACTGACTCGCAGAAAGCCAAACAGCCAATATAAAGTATTGAAAATAAGAGTACCGACTGCCACGCCGCCTAAATAGGCAGACTGGCTCAAATGACCGATTACTGCTGTATCCACCGCACCGAGTAGCGGGGTAGTAATCGTCGAAATAATTAAAGGGATTGCTAAAGCAAGATAGGCTCGGTGGGAAGGCAGCATGTTGAAAAAACCTCCAG
The DNA here is from genome assembly GCF_056099025.1 of Paenibacillus sp. TSM33. Classification (NCBI taxonomy): domain Bacteria; kingdom Bacillati; phylum Bacillota; class Bacilli; order Caryophanales; family Paenibacillaceae; genus Paenibacillus; species Paenibacillus sp. TSM33. The sequence goes on along the minus strand of NZ_JBLZXB010000017.1, from coordinate 179,112 downwards.
TAATGATTGTGTATAGGGATGCCGATCCGAATGAAATAATGCTTCCTTGGAAAAATGCTCAAGCACACGGCCTTCTTTCATAACCATGATTCGATCACTCATAAAGTGCACAGCCGCCAGATCATGCGAGATAAACAGATAAGCCAGTCCAAACTCATCCTGCAAATCCTTGAGCAGATTTAAAACGGTGGCTTGTGTGGTCACATCCAAACTTGCAGTCGGCTCGTCCAATACGATAAATTCCGGTTCTGTACTAATGGCGCGTGCAATGGTTACACGCTGCTTTTCCCCACCGCTGAGCTGATGTGGAAACTTATCCAGGTAGCTTGCCGGAAGCTTTACCATACCTAGCAGTTGTTCTGCTATATTCCAACGTCCAGAGGGCATCCCCGCCATAAAGGAAGGAACATAGCATTTGAGCTGATCCAATGGCTCCAGCAGGGATTGCAAAATGGTTAGTCTGGGGTTCAAAGCTGCGGATGGATGTTGAAATACCGCCCCCAGTCTGCTGCGAATCCGTTTTAATTCACTTCGCTTTAATCCTCGAATGGACTGTCCATCCAGTCTAAGCTCACCTTGATCAAACGGGTCTAATGTTAAAATACAGCGAGCGAGTGTGCTTTTCCCACTGCCGCTTTCTCCGACAACACCCAGACATTCTCCGGGCAAGATCGATAGAGCAACATCGTGCAGCACAGTTTTGCCCCCAGTGTAAGCCTTCGTCAACCCGGAGACGGTAACAACAGGGTAGGGGCTGTCTTGCCACTGAGCGCAGGCGCCTTGATTATTCATGTAATATGCTCCTTTCCGGTGCAAGCTGTTCATCGGTGCTGTTGCATGGCAAACGTGAAGGAGCGTCTGGAGACAGCGGGGGAATAGCCGCCAGTAAGCGACGCGTATATGGATGGGCTGGATGGTCCAGCACCGCTTGCGTTTGACCAGCTTCAAGCAAAACACCTGTACGCATTACTGCAATTCGATCCGCATACTTCCGTACATGCCGTAGATCGTGAGTGATCCACAAGACGGAAATCCCCGTTTCCATCCGGATTTGGTCAATGAGCTGGAGTACTCGGCGTGCAGTGAGCGTATCCAGCGCAGTTGTTGGCTCGTCGGCAATGAGCAGCTTTGGCTCTAGAAGCAGTGCAGCTGCAATAGCTGCTCGCTGCAATTGACCGCCGCTGAGCTCGAATGGATAGCTGCGGTACACACGTTCGGCGGGAAGCTGTACGTGCTCAAGCACCTCGATACAACGCTGTTTACGCGCTTTACGGTCTTGCTTGCCGTGAGCACATATCAGCTCGTCGAGTTGGCTGCCTACACGTAAAAAAGGTGTAAAAGCCCCGTGATAATCTTGAAAAATGTAAGATATTTCACTGCCAAGCAAGGAACGTCTTTGTTTAACAGGTAGGGCAAGCAAATTCTCGTCATTCCACATGATGATTCCTTCAGCGCTAACAGAAGCGGGGAGGAGACCGCCAATAGCGAACGCAGTCATGCTTTTACCGCTGCCGCTTTCGCCTGCCAGAGCACACCATTCTCCTGGATGAATGGCAAGTTCCAGTTGTTCTACAATCGTTTTTGCTTTTGTCCGAATCGTTAAGCCTTCAATAGTCAGCATGTATAGTTCACTCCTCTGACCGGGTTCTAACATCATATCGGTCGCGGAGCTTGTCTCCAAACACGTTCGCCAGTAGCACGGTGAGTACGACAGCTATGCCGGGACCAAGCATTAAATGGGGTGCCATTTGAAAATATGCACGCCCTTCATTCAACATCGTGCCCCATTCGGGAATGGGCGGCTGAGGACCTAAGCCCAAAAAAGATAGAGAGGCGATCATTAAAATGATTTTGCCGATATCCAGCGTAGCCAGTACCAGTACATTCCCAATGGCATGGGGCAGAATATGCCGCATGACAATTCGCAGGGAGGAGGTACCCGCGAGTATGGATAACGAAATGTAATCCTTTTGCTTTTCAGCCAGAACGGTACTGCGCACCAGTCGGGCATAACCAACCCATTTTACTGCAGACACCGCAAATATAAGATTCCCTAAGCCTGGTCCGAGCAGGCCGCTTAGTACAATGGCAAAAATATAATCAGGCAAAGTCATGAAGGCATCGACCACACGTTGGAATACACGATCCATCCAGCCTCCAATAAATCCTGATAGCAGACCGAGGGGAACCCCGACAACCAGTGAAACGATCAAAATCAACAAACTGGTTCCGACTGTCGTCCGTAGTCCTGCTATGACCCTGGACAGCACATCTCTACCCAAATGATCGGTTCCCAGCCAGTGCATTGCACTGATCGGTTGAAGTCGACTCCCCATCTGGATATGATACGGATCTTGTGGAGCTAGGAAGGGTATGACTGTAATGGCTGTAAGAATGAACAGGATGGAGAGTGATCCAATCCATGCTTTGGACAATCGTGCCCTGGTGAACGGCCTGTTTTCCGCATGTACGGATTTTATCATGATAAACGTTTCTCCTTCAAAGCAATTTCAGGATTGACCCAACGGTAGGACAGTTCTACCAAGATATTGAGACATATAATGAATATGGCCATAAAAATTGTATAGCCCTGTATAATGGGATAGTCTCTCGCGGCAATTGCATCCACAATCCATTTGCCAAGCCCCGGATAGGCGAACAGCACTTCGATTACCACCGTACCTCCCAGTAGGCTGCCTATGCTCTCACTGAATACCGTAATAAGTGGAACTAAGCTGTGACGGAACATGTGTCTGAAAAAAATGCGAACCGGACTGATTCCACGGGCTTGAGCCGCTTTGATAAAATCCTGTCCCGAGCTTTCAATCAGACTTGCACGAATCATTCGTACATAAACAGCCGCCATTGCCAATCCGAGGGTAAGAGAAGGGAGGACTAAATGAAAAACGGTTCCATCCCCCATAGACGGCAAAATACGCAATTTAACTGCAAACCATTCGATAAACAAAAGCCCCAACCAAAAGCTGGGAATTGAGGAGCCAATTAAGGCAAACACACGACTGGCACTGTCAATCCAGCGGTTACGGTACAGTGCGGACATTGTGCCCAACGGGAGAGCTATCAGCAGCATAATGAACAGAGAGCCTCCAGTCAGGAGGAGTGTATAAGGCAGCTTTTCTATAAACTCTGTCAAGACTGGACGATGGGTTAGATAAGATTGTCCAAAATCCAACTGTAGCAACTGAACCAACCACTTACCATATTGCACAGGTAATGGTTGATCCAGCCCCAGTTGGCTGCGCATATCCGCAATTTGCTGATTGGATACAGCTACATCATCTACTCGGAGAATGCTCCGAACGGGATCGCCCGGAACAAGCTTAAGCAGACAGAAGCTCACAAAGGAAAGAATAAGAAAGAACAATATAAGCGTCAGAGACTTTTTGGCAATAGATTGAAGCATGCTAGTTCACATCCAAGTCCTGGGTCAACAGATAGTATTCACTTTGGCTGGTTACCCAGTTATGTACGTAATTACGATAGGCCACTACGTTGTTTGGATGAACTAGAAAGGATTGCAGATTTTCTTGATCAATCAGCGTGACAGCCTGCAGCGCCAGCTTGTTGCGCTGCTCCTCATTTACGGTTGTGTTCAGCTGCGTAATCATACGCTCGAGTTCTGGTACATGCACACGACCGTAATTCAATGCTCCCTCCGGCATATAGGCCGCATTCAGGAAATAGCTTGCATCGCCCCGCGGGGCTGTAATGTTACTGTAAGTCGCCAAATCCCAATCCTGATGAGCAGCCAGATATTCATCAATATTATCAACCTGACGGATATCAATCGTGATGCCAAGCTCCTTAGCGTTAGCCTGAATCAGCTGTGAAATGAGTGGAAGCTCCGCTCTCGACTGGTAGGTTAACAATGTAAGATGAAGGGAGGCGCCGTCAGGATTCGTAACTTTTCCGTTCTGCACTGTATATCCAGCCTCTTTGAAGCCTTCTCGTGCCGCATTCAGATCAAACTTTTTCATAATATATTCCGGTGAAAAAGGAAAATCCGGCAAGAACGGACCTTGCGCAGGGGTTCCCTGACCAGACATGATACCGCTCGCAATCTCATCCCGGTTGATCAGATTATCAAATGCTTTGCGCACAGCTGTTTTTTTCAGATCATGATTGTTCATATTGTAAATAAGTTGGTGCGTCCGCAGGCTAGGAAGTGAGTCAACTTTAACGGTAGAATCAGCTTTCAAGAGCTCCAGACTTTCAACGGGCGGACGATACACAATATCGGCCGTCTTAGCTTGAAAAGCAAGCTGACGTGCATTGGCGTCTTCGTTAAACATGAATTTGGCATGTTTCAATTTTACTTCACCGTTCCAATAGTCCTCGTTGCGATCCAGATTCAGTTCACTTCCGGCACGGAAACTAACAACTTTGAACGGCCCCGTTCCTGATGGGAAGTCACCTGCGGCTGTGGTGTCCATAATTGCGGTATTCGGATGAACCAGCTCAGATACAAATTCTGGGAAGGGCTTGTCCGTCGTAATGCTCAAGATCTGCCCTTCTGCATGAATATCACGGATATGTAGCGCATTTTTAACCGATGGATTGAGCTTTAGTGCTCTTTTCAAAGAGGCTTTGACAGCTGCGGCATCTACGGCTTTACCGCTATGGAATTTCACGCCTGGTCGGATGCTAAAGGTCCAGTGCTGCTCGTCCTTACTGTCCCATTTTTCTGCAAGCCAAGCTTCCAGCTTGAGATCCTTATTCACTTTGATCAGTGTTTCATTTACTCCAGCACGAACGGCTGTGTAATTTATATCTGCATGAGGATCAATAGAAGGGCTTTGCACGTTGAACAATAAGGTGACACTTTTATCTTGTGGTGCCGTAGAGGATGTGGATGAAGATGATGGAGATGTAGCACAGGCTGTCATCATCACCGCCATGACCGCAGGGATAAATAGTTTGAAATATGAACGTTTAAACAACAGGGAACCTCCTTAATAGTAATCGTAATTTTTACGCTTTACTCCGTGAGTCATATCGTAACCAAATGAGGAGGATTTGTAAATATGTAATTATATGAATACCTATCTAGATTCATAAAAAAAAGCTGCTTAACCATAAATGAGATGGTTAGCAGCCTTTAGGTTTATTCAGGTATTACATTTGGAATAAAAATAATAATTAATTAGTGCATGGGTGCTTTAGCAGTGCCATGTTCAACATGAACTCTGCGGATGAAAAACGCAAGGATCAGACCGATCACGCTGATGACCATTGCAAAGAAAAATGAATTCTGAGATCCGATTACCATGGCATTAGCCATTTCATTTACGGATTGAGGCATGTTGGATTGGCTCAAATAGCTGTCCATGCCTTTGGAAAGAATACTTACCGCTACGGCAGTACCGATTGCACCAGCGACTTGCTGGAGCGTACTCATGATAGCCGTTCCGTCTGGATATAGATCCATAGGAAGCTGGTTTAGGCCGTTTGTTTGAGCTGGCATCATAATCATAGAAATGCCGATCATCAAGCAGCTATGAAGCACAATAATGAGTACGAGCGTGGAAGTCGTTGTAATGCCGGACAGGAAAAACAACACAGCAGCCACGATTACAAGCCCTGGAATCACAAGCCATTTGGGACCGAATTTATCGAATAAAGAACCCATAATAGGCGACAAGAGACCGTTAATAATCCCACCGGGCAGAAGTACCAAACCTGCTGTTAGAGCGGACAAGGCCAGCCCTTTTTGCAAAAAGAGTGGAAGAATTAGCATCGTAGAAAGGATCGTCATCATACATAAGAACACCATAATTACGCCAATCACAAACATTGGATATTTAAATACACGCAAATTCAGCATAGGTGCTTTCATTTTCAACTGTCGTACAGAGAATAGAATCAACGATACCACACCGACAATCACAGGAAGCAAAACAACCAAGCTGGTCCAGCCTTCGCCACCTTCTCCGGATTTACTGAAGCCAAACACGACACCGCCGAAACCAATGGAAGATAGGATAATGGATAAAAGATCAATCTTGGGCTTGGTCGGTTCTGAGACGTTCTGCATAAACAAAATACCGCAGATCAGCGAGAGTACCAGGAACGGAAGAGAGATCCAGAAGATCCAGTGCCAAGATAAATTTTGTAGCACCAGCCCTGCAATAGTAGGCCCTACCGCAGGTGCAAACATAATAACCAATCCGATAATTCCCATAGCCGCGCCTCTTTTTTCAGCAGGGAAGATAATTAAGATGGTGTTAAACATTAACGGCAATAACAGTGCTGTACCAATGGCCTGCAAAATGCGTGCGATCAATAACACTGAAAAGGTAGGGGCAAGCGCCGCAACGAGACAACCAGCTATTGAGAACAGCAACGATGCCACAAACAGCTGTCTTGTAGTAAAGGTTTGAAGCAGCAATCCCGATACAGGCACCAAAATACCAAGTGTCAGCAGATAAGCGGTAGTCAGCCATTGGGCTGTTGCTGTTGTAATATGCAAAATCTGCATCAAATCATTCAACGCAATGTTAAGTGCCGTTTCACTGAACATTCCAATAAAGCCACTAAGGAGCAGGGCAATCATAATAGGTAGCACCTTGAACGTCTTGGGTTCAGAGGGTGAACTTGTTTGACTCATTGTACTCATGTTGTTTTTGTTCCTCCAATAAATTAATGGGTATTGAATTATAACGATCGGTCTATATATAATAAACATGCTATTATTTTTTTGTCAAAGTAAAAGTTTCAAATATTATATAATGAAGGATGCTGTATATGGCTGCTAAACCCGAATCATATGAGAATATCGTACAAACGGCGTCGAGACTCTTTTTTCACCAGGGGTATCATGCGACCGGACTGAATCAGATTCTTGCGGAGAGTGGATCGCCGAAGGGATCACTTTATTATTATTTTCCACATGGTAAAGAAGAGTTGGCTTTGGAGTGCATAAGAAGAGGGAATGAGTTTATTAAGCAAAAATTAAAACAGGCACTGAGCGGAAACGAAAATCCTGTAGTAGCCATTCAGGATTTTATTCGTCATACAGCTGAGGAGGCAGACCGTCTCGGCTTTGACAGCTTCATGCCGATTGGCTTCTGGGCTGCTGCGGAAACTTCCTGTATCAGCGAATCGCTACGTCATGCTTGTGTGAATACGTTTACAGATTGGCAGCACATTTATATGGAGCGTCTTCAGGAATCGGGCTTGGATGAGGAAAAGGCACACAGCCTGGCGGTACTGATCATTTCAATGCTCGAAGGTGCATTAATTTTGGCCGTTACGCAACAGAGCAGTGCACCAATTTATAACATCGTGGATTACATTCCACAATTGGTCAAATGACTTAGCTGGTCGGTTTCCAAGCGCCCCTAATGAGCTCCAACAAGCGACTTTAGAGAGTCGATGTTTTCATTTTTGAGAACTCGGCTTTTTGGTGCATCCTGGGATGTAATTTTACTCACATTACCAGCACCAAATGATGAAAAGTATGGTAAAATGGAATGAATTTGATTTTGCGCGAAAGGAAGAGTGATGCAAGTGGCAAAAGCGAAGGTACCCAAACGGCCTACTCGGGATGAATTTGTACTTGAGGAAATCGGGAATCAGCTTGTAGAAGCACAACAAGAGCAATCCGAAGTTGTATTGACTGTATGGGGACGCGAAGAAGCAACCCGCGGACAAATCGTTAAAATGGATCCGAGAACAGGCAAGGTTCATGTAGAGAGCAATGGAGAAACGGATAAAGTTCCTTTTATGGATATCATGAGTGTAAATTACCCGAGAGATTAGTTGTGATTACATAAATATAACAGAAAGGGATGAAAGAATGTCAAAGTTAGGCGTCTCCCTTACAATCGGTATTTTTATGATCATCTTTTCAATGATTTTCGGTTTTAAAGTATATATAGTTGTTTCTGCTGCTATGTTCGGACTTTTTGCTTATCTAGCTATAGCAGGATATCTCAAACGTAATAACCAGGATGATCCGTCAAATGATGGCTATTATGAATTTTTGGAAAATGTCAGGAACTAATAATTATTATTCATGAATAAAAAAACAACCGAGTGGTTTACAGCCATCGGTTGTTTTTTTATATTCTGCTATATAAGTGGTAAAGAGAACACCGCATGGCTGCGTTGACCTAGGCCTGGTATAGGTTTATGTAGCTTTGATCGGGCTGGCATGATTGGTGCGGGCTGCGGCTTTCTTAAGCACCTTACGATCGAAAATGAAGGGGCCGAACGGCAACAGCGAGGCAATCAAGGCTGCAAGCCCTTGCAGCAGCGTAATTTTACGCAATATCAACATGACTAACGTGGCAACCACATAAGCCACAAACAGTACCCCATGGATCATTCCCACCCAGCTTACCATTTGCGGCATTCCAGCTGCGTATTTTAGTGGCATGGCAATACATACAAGCAGCAAATAAGAAATCGCTTCAATATTACCAATGGCACCAAACGTTTTAAAAGCATTTTTGAACATAATAGACCTCCTTTTTCCGTTACTTAAAATTTAATATATCCTATAATGCAATGTTATTAAACGGTAGAAAGTTACGATATATCGAAAATTTACAGCTAGCTCTTAATATTTACTTAGATACTCGGGTCACAACGTCCGGGTTGTTTAGATTAACGTAAGAAAAAAATGAGGTCTAAACATTTGGTATGGAAATTCCGATAACAGTTAAATGAACGTCTGTACGTTATGGTATATATTTTAAAAGCTGGATTGCAGCAGAAGGGTTTGTGCGTTTACTTATTCGTTTTAACAAATAAAATTTCCATACTGGTATCAAGGAGAGCATAGCATATGAATAAAAAACGTCTGCGTCAATGGATGGCTCCGTTCGCAACGGCCACACTGATTTTGAATACGGGATATGGCATTTTGGGACCCGATGCAGTGGCTAGCGCGTTGCCGACTGAAAGGCATAACTCAAATCTGACAGGTTTGAATAATGCACAATCACATACGAAATTAGCAACCCTTCAAGGTCACCATATGCCGATCAATTCTGGCACGAAATTGACTTCGTTAACTGGTCAGAAGGCCACTCTTAACCAAATAATAAAGGTAATGTCTAGCCAACTGATTACTTCGAATATTGCGCCGGCAGAGGTAAGCAATCTGACTGCGACTCCTACTGAAACAACAAAAGTAAATTTGTCCTGGACTAATCCCACGGACATTAATTTTGACCACATAAAAGTGGTGAATGTCACTAACGATGTATATGTAGATAACATTCGAAGTAACTCTTATATGATGAGCGGTTTACAGCCGAACACGACATATACCTTTCGCGTGAAAACGGTGAACAAGAGCGGCAACGAATCTCTAGGTACGACAATACAGGCTAAAACGGCCTCCATTGATGGTCCTGTGGATAAGACACCCCCAGGAGAAGTAAGCGGGCTGACAGCGACGAATGTAGGTTATAATGGATTTACCATCAATTACATATTGCCTAAGGATACGGACTTAAACCAAGCGATTATCTATTTAAATGGTACAGAAATTCAGAGAACCACAGGCACGTCTTACACGTTTAATGTCTTAAATGCTGCTACAGCCTACACTGTAATGGTCAAAACGATAGACAAATCCGGAAACATATCTCAAGGAGTTAGTATTCCAGTTACAACGTCTTCAGTCTCTACCGATATCGTGCCCGATGTGACAGGTGCTTCAGTGACATCAGTTAATAACTATAGTGTTACTGTAGCCTGGACAAGACCTAGCGGAATTAGTACGGTCAGTCTGTATAAGGATGGACAACTGGTAACGGATTCAACAGGATCATCCTATACATTTAACAATCTTTCGGCAAGCCAGACATACACGTTCACGATAAAATCCAAGCGAAGCACAGGTGCGTTGTCTTCCGGTGTGAAACTGACTGCCACAACGGACAGTACATCCTCCAATTCGTCAGAAGTGTCCAATCTTGAAGTCGATAGCAAAAGCGACACCTGGATCAAAATCACCTATGATATGCCGAGTCGAGCAGAGAAAGTGAAAATTTATGTTGATGGTGATTATAAGGGAACTACATCCTCAGAGTCCTATAAAATTACGGATTTACGAGAAGGACGCTGGTATGAGATTAAGGTCATAACTGTAAATAGTAGTGGAAGGGAATCTAGTGGTGTAAAGATATCGGAACGCACGAATTCGGATGGTTACTACTCTTCGTCTTCTAGTTCATCGAGCTATGAGAAAGCAAGAGATTTGATGCGGATTGCAGAGAACAGTCTAAATGCTTCCGACTGGCGTTCTGCCAGAGATGCGATTAGTGATCTGCCAACCGGTACACGTAAAAGCGATCTGCTGGATCGATTGGAGGCTATTCGCAATAGGGCATTAGGCACCGGCAGTTCATCGTCCGGGACGAGTTCAACTACAACGACTTCCGGCACTACAACGAGTTACACGAACAGTGCGGTTGCTTCCTATTCAACGTCGTTCACCCTAACACCAGGAGCTAAAACAGCTTATGTGGATGGTCGGGCTACAACGATAGCTCAGGCGCCGAAAATCATAAATGGCGTAACGATGGTCCCGTTACGATTTATCAGTGAACGGGTGGGTTACGATGTAAATTATGAAAAAGGCACCAAAAAGATCATTCTGAATCGTCCTACAGACGGCAAACAAATAGTACTTCAAGTCAAGAATTCTACACTTGCTGTATATGAGTTAAACAACTCTCGGAATTATTCGACGAACATCAATGCTCCGGTTATTGTTAACGGCTACACGCTGGTTCCATTACGAGTCATCAGCGAGCTTTCGGGTTATCAGGTAAACTATAATGCAGCATCCAAACAAATTACGATTACCAAATAAATACTCCTAACAAAAAGAGTTCTAAAGTAAAAAACTTTAGAACTCTTTTTGTTAGGAAATGTATGCGAAATACGAAAAGGGCGCTTTTAGACGTCCGTAAGATCTACGCATTACTGTATATTGGAACAGGCATTAAAACGAAATTCATGAGGGGTTAATCCACATCGTTCCTTGAAGATTCGATAGAAATATTTCATATCATGAATACCGACTTCAAGTGCGATCGTTTGAACGCTCCAATGGGTATCTAATAGTAAGCTACAACTCTCATGAATACGAATATCCTGCAGCATTTTTGTATAGGTCATTCCGCTGGCCTTTTTAAATTTGCGTTGAAATTGCCGTGAGCTAATTAAAAATTGCTTGCAAATTTGATCAATAGACAACGGATTTTTATAATTTCTGGTTATATCATCAATCGCATACTGAATGGGATCGGTTATGATTGGCTTGGAAACATGAGCTATTTGTTGCATGGCATGGCTGATATGTTCTAATAAATCGATCAAGTATAAATAAAGTTTATATCTAAATCCGGTGGATTTACATTTTTGCTCCATTTCAATAGTGTACATAATTTTAGCAAATTCTTTTGCATTTTCACGAACTTGAATATAGTCAGTACATTCCCGAAAAAGAAGGGCCAAACGATAAAAATCCTCTTGAATTTGGCTATCAGAAGGCTCTCCGGGCAATGTTAGTATTTGCTTGTCAAAAAGACAGTTCATAACCTCAAGTGGTGTATGATCTGTTGTATTGCTCTGAACAAAGAGATGTTCTTTTCCGTAAGGGATAAAAATAATATCTCCCTTGGAGACGGGCAACGTTTGCGTAGAAAATTTTAGTGTACCGTTGCCTTCCTTGATATAAGATATTTCATAAAAATTATGAGCATGTTTTTGAATATTTCCTTCTATTTGGATAGGACAAAGAGAAATTAGAGTCCCATTTGTGAAACTTATGCTCTAAATAATATGTCTCTTCGCTAACCAATGCGATCCCCTCCTTTGTTGGTAGAAAGCACACCATTTTTTAGTCATAAATTTTATTATATCAATTTTTAAGATGTATTCAATTGGTACAGGTCGTAATTGCCCATAAGCTGTCGTTCATGACCATTTAAGTGAGAAATCGAAACTATTAAAATTTTAAATATAAATACAAAGGAGGATGACATGATGAATGTTAGTTTAACTACAGAACTTCCAGAAGAAAAAACGCCTTATTTGCTGCGTAGCGGGGATGGAAGAAAGTATGTATTTGGTCAACAGGTAGCTACTGTTATTGCCGATTTTAAAAGCACTGGGGATGTACTCGAATTAACGACGATTTCAGGTGGGAAAGGAGAAACCTTTCCGCTGCACAAGCATAAAGATGCTTTTGAATCTATCTATGTAATGGAAGGTAAAATTGAATTTAGGCTCGATGGAGTGAACTATTTGTTGACTGCAGGAGACTATGTTCACATTCCTCCTGGAATCGCACATGCATATCGAATGGCTGGACATCGAAATCGCTTTGCTTCCTATTCGATTAAAGGTAATCTCACGGCAATATATGAGCTTTTAGGAGAGCCATATTCATTTTTTGAACATCCAACCACAGCGATGAATTCGTATACCGAGAATCAATTGACGGAAGCTTCTAATAGAGCAGATATTGTATTCCTTCAAGATGCTGTTCAATGGGGGGAGTATAACTCGCCTGAAGAAAGCCATAATCCAAGATGCGTAGCCCCTTATGTTTTGGAAAATGGAGAGGGAGACCGGCTGCTTACTGGAGACCAGCTTCACAGAATTCTAGCTACTCAAGAAAATACGAACGGGGAATACATTTTTGTAGCATCTGATGGCCCGAAAGGAGACCCCATTGTTGAACATTTTCATAACCACCATACGGAAACTTTCTTCTGTGTGCAGGGACAAATGACGATGTGGGCAAACGGCGAGGAAGTAAAACTATTCCCTGGAGATTTTCTTCATGTCCCTGCAGGAACACTTCATTCATACAGACTGGACTCTCATTATACGAAAGTCGTAGGTATGTTGGTATCTGGATTGTTCGAACCTTTCTTCCGGGCATTGGGTGAGCCGCACGAAACGTACACCTTTCCAACAGAACCAGGCCCGCTCCGTATGGATCGTGTAATGGCTATTATCGACGAACTTGATCTGAACGTGGTGGCTAAATCTCCGCTCGATCGTAAGTAGGGAGGACGCAGTGTCAGCCAACAATCGCACCAAACAGTCTGAGTCCTATGCTATTATCTGGATACTCGCATTTGCAATGGTAATTTCAGTGATGAATTCCACCATGTTTAATGTCGCGCTACCTTCATTACGCCAAGAATTTCAATTATCCTCTTCCCAAGTAAGCTGGGTTGTAACAGCATATATTATTATTTATGCTATTGGATCAGTGGCTTACGGAAAATTGGCGGACATGTTTAGGTTGAAAAACCTAATTACCATTGGATTATGTTGCTTCGCGCTAGGATCTATAGTCGGCTTTTTTTCTTCTAATTATTGGATGGTTATTGTGAACAGAATATTCCAATCCATTGGGGCGTCTGTTGTTCCGGCCTCATCCATGTTGATCCCGATTCGCTATATATCTATCGCAAATCGTGGCAAGGCTTTGGGGATTACTTCTGCCGGAATGGCTTTAGGGACGGCAATAGGCCCAATTATTGCTGGTTTTGTTATTGGATTTGCAAGCTGGCGTTACCTATTTTTAATCTCATTTTTAATAATTGTTACCATTCCTCTTTTTAGAAGGTATTTAATCAATGAAGCACCTTCAAAAGGAAAAGCTGATCTCATAGGAGGTATTTTGCTTGCCGCTTCCATTACACTGCTGCTACTCTCCATTACTGGTCATAGCTGGAGCTATTTCGCGGCTACGATCCTCATATTCGTATTGTTCATTATTCGTATTAACAAAACAGATGAACCCTTTATTGAACCGACACTCTTTAAAAATACAAGATATACGATAGGGTTGTTTATCGCTTGTATGGTTCTTACCCTTAATTTATGTGTTCCGTATTTGATACCGCAGGTGCTAAGCTCAATACATCACTTATCTTCTGTAAATACAGGACTCGTAATGTTTCCCGGTGCTTTGATTGCTGCATTGCTTGGGCTGGTAGGTGGGAAAATCGCGGACGCAAAGGGGAATCGCTTTGTGTTTTCGTTGGCTTTCCTATTCCAAGTGATAACATATCTTATATTAGGTATTTTTATAAAGGCGGTTCCAGCAGTTATTGCGATCATTTTAATTCTAGCGAATACTGGGTTAACGTTCGCTCAGATTACAATGGCAAACACTATTTCTCGAACATTAAGCGGTAAGCAAACCGGAGTTGGTATGGGTATCTATATGATGGGAAGCTTTATGGCGGGGGCTATCGGAACGTCTATTCTAGGATCCGTACTTGATCAAGGAGCACAAAGTCAAAGTGTGTTCAGCGCTATTTTTTGGATTATGGGCATATGGATCATAGGATTTGCCATTCTTTATTTTTCAGTTTTCCGTAAAAAAGCAACATCCGTTTAGCAACATATACAGTAATCAAATAACCACGTTCCCTATAATAATCGCCATAGGCTACGCCAGGAGTGTTTTCATTCCGATGGCAAAATGATAAAACGCTACTGACCTTCATATGTCAGTAGCGTTTTATATCGTTTCAATAACAAACGAGGAAGAGGGGGGACCTTAGGAAATCGAATCAACCTAATAGCTAATACTTATTTTGGTGGTTTTAACATTAGGTCATTAATGCACCGATGGTATCTCAATGCTTACTTGTCCGCCGCCTGTCTGGGTGGAGTTTGCGATGATCAGCTGTCCGCCATGTAGGTTCACAATGGATTTTGTTATGTACAGGCCCATCCCGTAATGTCCACTTAATCTTCTGGACGAATCACCCATATAAAATTGCTCCGCTGCTTGTTTGAGGCCTTCAGGAGAGAAGCCTGGGCCATCGTCTACGATGCTGAACCGAATACATTCTTCCACAGACTCTACAGTCAGTCGGATTTCGCTATTTTCTGGTGCTTGATCTACTGCATTAGAAGCAATATTCATGATGGCTCGCTCAAGCAAAAGAGGGTCTACATACAACGTCTTAGGGAGGTTGTATGCAGCAAATGCAACGGATGTTTTTTTGACAGCAGCCAAGGCCTTTACCTGATCTCTCACCTTCGTTAAATAGTAGTCCGTATCTATCGTTTCCGCCTGCAGGGTGGCTACTGTTTCTGCTTTTGAAATTTCAATAAGAGTTTTGATATACTGCTCCATTTGCCTGGTGCTCTCCGCTATATAATCGGTATAGTTCTTTTGCTCTTCCGATTGATCGGTTTCGGACAGCAGCTCTACGTTTCCGCGAACGATAGTGAGCGGTGTTTTGACATCGTGTGCAAGCGCGGATATTTGCTCGCGGCGTGATTTTTCGAGATTCCATTGCTTCTGAAGCGAAGTCTTTAACGTTTCTTTCATTTTATCCATGGAATGGAGCACCTGATCGATCTCCATCACACCACTGAGCTGAATTGAGAAGTCCAGGTCCTGTGCCTGAATTTGCTTTGTAGCCTGCTGCAATCCACTCATTTTGCGCGTCAGCTTTCGTCCGAAGGAGGAAGCGAGCAGGGCTACTCCCCCCAGGAAGGCGATACAAAACACGGCAAAAAAGGACAATTCCGCGTTCGGCAGATATTGACGTAGAATAGGAAGTTCATACTGTGCCGAGACAGAGTAGCGCATAACAGTAACTTTATTATTATGTGAAACTTTTACATAGTTATAGGGAAATTGATAGGCAGTATTGCTCTGCTGTGTAACACTCCAAGCGGCTTGAGCCTGTTTTTCAGAAAGATTTCCCTCAATGTGGCGGCCTTCCGAAGTGAATAACGCGTATCTATATAGTTTCTGCCGAGAATCCGGCTGTAGGGTCTTGCCAGCTTCAATGAATGCCTTATCCTCCCGTACTTGATTCTCAGCATAGTTCGCGGGAAGAATGGTTCCACAAGACATCAGGACATAGAAGATGAGGACCAGGAACAGCGCGAGCGCAATCGTCCCGATACAGAACATAACTAAATAACCCAGGAAAATGGTTCGTAATTTGGTAGTTTTGTGTGCTTGCTGTACTCTGGTTACTTCCATCGGTATCCGATCCCCCAAACTGTCTCTACTGGCGAAACCTCTACTTTGCCAAGCTTGGCCCGGATATTTTTGATATGCTCCACGATGGTAGCGGAATCGCTGTCCCCGTCAAACCCGAAGACGGCTTCATAAATCTGCTCTTTAGAGAACACCTGGCCCCAATTCAGAGCTAGAAACTTACATATTTCATATTCACTTTTGGTAAACGGGATTACAACATTCTGAACAGTGATTTCCTTACCAGACAGATTGAAATGAACTTCCCCGATGCAGAATACATTTCGTCGTTCACGATGCTCCCGTCTGAGATGTGCGTTGATTCGAGCGCGCAGCTCTCCAGCCCCAAACGGCTTAACAATATAATCGTCAGCCCCTTCCCCAAGGCCCAACATCACATCGTTCTCCATGGATTTTGCTGTGAGGAACAGTATCGGACAGTCCACCTTGCTGCGAATTTCCCGACAGAGTGTGAATCCGTCCATGCTTGGCATCATCACGTCAAGCAGGATGAGGTCAAAGGCTCCAAGCTGCATGGTGAGAACCTGCGGAGAGGCGGAGACCACCGTGACAACATGGCCATCTTTCTGCAAAATATTTTGAAGGAGTGCCAAAACGGCGGGTTCATCATCAACGGCCAACAAGTTTGCCATGCTTAATTCACTTCCCTTGCTTTCTTTACTATAATCATTACTCCGATGAATTTTGTCCTTCCCAACGACAAATCCATAACCCTAATAATACCATCATGACTAAGGTCCCTACTACG
Organism: Paenibacillus sp. TSM33; assembly: GCF_056099025.1. Lineage (NCBI taxonomy): Bacteria > Bacillati > Bacillota > Bacilli > Caryophanales > Paenibacillaceae > Paenibacillus > Paenibacillus sp. TSM33. The sequence continues at coordinate 162,325 of NZ_JBLZXB010000017.1, read as the reverse complement.
CAATATCTGATTCCCCAATCGAGCTGTATAGTTTCAGGGATAGAATCTGCTGAGCTTACACCGTATTGTACCCAGATCGTGATGAACCGGGCAGCCCAAGCAGAGGGGATAAACATCCATTTATGATCACCCAGCCCTGTAAGAAGCAAAGCGGACAATAGACTCTCCAAGATGCCCAGACCGATAGAAGCTCCTTTGCCGAATCGCAAGCTAATGAAAAAATGTAGAATATAAAGGAATACACTGGACATAAACAGAATGCAGGCAGCCAACACATAAAACTTCAAGCCATACGGGGACTCTTTCATCAGATATATATAGCCAGCCCCAAAGCCGCCTGAGGCAAGCAGCACACTACCAAATCCCAAGCACAGAAGAAGGCTAAGTTTGCTCAAAAAAGGTAGCAGCCTCACTGGCGAGGTCAAGAGGTGTTGGAAATTTCCAGCGACTGACTCCTGCTCAACAGCAATGGAGCAGACAATACCAATCATGGTAGGAAGAGCCACGGCCAGAACCTGCAAATAGCCGTCCACCTTCGAAATCGGTGAGTATGGAGTAAAGGAATAGTAGGCTAGAAAGATTGCTATACCTAAGAAGGGCACAAGCAGCTGCACCAGCAACAAGGGCTGCCTCCTAAGTTTGAGCACATCAGATTTCAGATAGCGGAAGAAAGATATCATCTTACTTAGCCTCCCGTTTACAAAAGGACATGGCCGTCAGCACTGACAGAATCATGAATAGACATACTGTGATCAACAGACCGGGAACAATTACGCCGCTATCCAAAAGTGGATCTCCTGAAGGAACGGCAAGTCCATTAGGCAACACTTGAATGACGGCGCACATCAATCGGGCTGGAATAGCATAAGGTACCGCCCACCATACAGAAGACGTAGCGAACAAGACGGTGCAGGCAACGTTGCCCAGCATGTTGATGATTAGGGTGGCAAACATGCCTATTCGATCCGTTAGGAACAGACAAAGTGGAACTTGCCACAAAAAGGTGGTGAAAAGTATCAGAGTTGCAGCGACGCTTTCTGCTAGTGTCACGGAAGTTGAGAATACGAATCCACCAAGAATTATTCCTATAAATAGGATTATGGAGGAAACCATTAGGAGCCTTACGCAAACCCCGATTTTACCGTACCATACCCGAGCTAAATCTACAGACATACCAAGGACAGCACGGTATTTCAGCTTCTTGCCATCCTTTTGGGTCACTCCCGAGCACATTAAGGTGAGAGCACCTGGCAGCAGCATGAAATACCACCAATTGTAGCTGGCGCTTTGGAGCATACGTCCCCCCATGAGCACGGTACACAGAAGAAGAGTAACGATGGGGGCAAGCCAGACCAGCTTTTTCGTGAAGCTGCGCTTTAATTTTAGATGTTCAGCGGCTATGTATTGCTGCATCCTACTCACCTCCCTTTCGGTATTCCTGTGCAATCTGCATGAACAACGACTCCAGGTCTTGCCCTGGAGTGACTGCTTCTTGATAAGCTAATATGCCGCCGGCAATGATACCGACATGGTCAACGATTTGTTCGACTTCGGATAAAATATGACTGGAAAGAATTACGGTAATTCCTTGCTTCGGGAAGGAGCGAATCAGCTCGCGTTGTTCCTGAATACCAATAGGGTCAAGTCCATTGGTTGGCTCATCCAAGATCAGTAGCTTAGGATGGTTGAGGAGCGCAATCGCAATGCCCAGCCGTTGTTTCATACCCATCGAGAACTGGCCCGAGCGCTTTTTCCCGGTATGAGCCAAATCAACAATGTTCAGCACTTCATCAATCCGCGAATCAGGCAGCCCTAGCAACGTTGTACGAACTTTCAGGTTCTCTCTAGCTGTCAAATTTTCATAGAGTGGAGGGGATTCGATCAGTGCACCGATCTGAGCGAGATCTTTTCGGGACCAGGGTTTTCCTTGAAATAAAATCTCACCGGCCGTTGGGCGTAGCATACCGGTTAACATTTTTAAAGTAGTTGATTTTCCTGCCCCATTCGGACCGAGCAGACCATACACGGAATTCTCCCGAATAGACAATGTGACGTTGTTCACCGCTTGTTGTCGTCTGAAGGTTTTGCAAAGATTTCTAGTCTGTAAAATAATGTTATCCATATCAGTTCATCCTTTTCATTCGTTCTGACAACTACTTTACAGATCAATTCTAAGAACTTTATAAGGATTGAAATATTAATGTTTCAAACTTTATGCATTCATACAGTATTCGCTATAATGGATACAGTGATTTAGGAAAGGGATGTATTCATGAAGAAGGTTATCGTAATCGGAGCAGGAATTCTGGGGGCATCGACAGCATACCAGTTAGCAAAAATGGGCGCTGATGTCATTCTTGTAGACCGCAAAGATAAAGGACAGGCCACGGATGCAGCTGCTGGCATTATCTGTCCCTGGCTATCACAGCGACGCAATCAGGCTTGGTACCAGCTAGCCAAAGCGGGCGCACGTTTTTACCCCGGGTTGATTGAAGAACTCAAAAGCGAGGGGGAAACAGAAACTGGCTATGCTCAAGTCGGGGCTCTCAGTATTCATGATGATTTGGAGAAAATTAAAAAAATGCAGGAACGGGCACATTTACGACATACAGATGCATCAGAAATCGGCGAAATTACGCAACTTAATCAAAAGGAAACCCATGAACGTTTTCCTTTGTTAGGAGATCGCTATCATTCTGTTCATATTAGCGGTGCCGCTCGTATAGATGGTCGTGCCCTGCGTGATGCGTTGATCCGATCAGCACAAAGAAATGGGGCAACCCTTATCCATGGGGATGCTGTGCTTCAATATGATTCCAACCATGTAACCGGCGTAACGGTTGGTGAAAACAGCTTCTCATCTGACGAAGTCATTGTTTGTGCAGGTGCATGGGCCAATCAACTAATGCTACCGTTGGGCATCCGCTTTAAGGTTAGCTTTCAAAAGGCACAGATTATGCACTTGCAGGTTCCTGCCTGGCAAGATACAGGAACTTGGCCTGTAATCATGCCGCCTACTGATCAATACTTGTTGGCGTTTGATCAACAGAAGATCGTAATTGGGGCAACTCACGAGAATGAAATCGAAGGCTACGATACAAGAGTAACAACAGGCGGGATGCAGGAAATCCTAAATAAAGGTTTAGAATTAGCACCTGATTTAGCAAATAGCACCTTTCAGGAGGTAAGAGTCGGCTTCCGTCCTTTTACCCCGGGTTTTCTACCGGTAATTGGAGCTGTTCCTGGCTGGAACGGCCTTATCGTTGCCAATGGGCTTGGAGCATCCGGGCTGACCATGGGTCCCTTCATTGGAGATCAACTGGCAAAGTTAGCACTTGAAATGGTCCTGGATATTAACATTGATGATTATGATATTCGAAATGCAATTGATGAAAATTGATCCTTGAATGTGAACCGCAATATATAGCTTAAGAAGCCGCCCTACTGGCGGCTTTTTTTATCCATATAAGTTCTTTTTCTAGCCTAAACTTGTCAATATTAAGGTTATTTATTTCTATTTTAAACTTAGACTTAGCAAAACCCCGCTACGTAGGAACAAGATTAGTGACATACTGAAACAAATCACAGAGAACAGGCTAACGGAAATAAAACCACCGGCGTGCGCGTATAGTATTCCTGCTGTGAAAGAACCAACCATCGTTCCGAAATACATAGAAGAATTGGCAAGTGATGAAACTGTTCCACGTGCTGTGGCAGACAAGGTTTGAAGCATACTCATCATAAGCGGAAAAATCATTCCAAGGATAAGGAAGATCAGAAAATATGTAATTTCGACATAGGTTACACTAGGTAAATAGGGCAGAAGTAAATAAAGCAGGCCGATGAAAATTACGCCGTATATCAAAGATTGCTTAGGACCCACTTTGTGAACTAAGCTACTCCCAAACAAGCTGCTGATCGTATTTCCTAAACCAAGGAACAAAATCACAGTACCAATATTTGCAACATTGAGGCTGAATTTATCGGAGAGCCATGTACCAATAAAAGAGAAGGCAGCAAAATTTCCGAGTTGAAATAGGAAGTAGGCCAGAAAAGCGACCTTAGGCGCTGATCCCTGCAGTAATGAACGATATCTGTTCCCAATCGTGGGAGCCTTTTGCTTCTGTATAGACGGTGGTAAGTCGGGCAAAAGAACAGCAGCCAAAACAACGATCAGGAAGGTGCAACAACTAATCACAATAAATGGTGCTTGCCACCCGGCGGTAGCCAGATAGCTGCCAATGGGCACACCTAGCATTTGGGAAAAGGCTAATCCTGCGGTGGCAATTCCCATGGCTTTTAATACTTTATGTGGTTGAACCAACTGAGGAATGGCAGCCCAAACTTGAGGCGAGGCAAAAGCGGCACTAATGCCAGCCAATAAGCGAAAAGCAAACATGGTCCAAAAATCAACGGCAAAGCCGCAAAGTAAAGTGAAGATACCAAAACCAAGCAAGCCGAACAGTAGTACTTTTTTTCGATTCCATGCATCTGATAAAGGTCCAGCAATTAAGGCAACCACAGCATAACCTAAAGCATAGGCCGAAACGATCCAACCCGATTGCTCAATAGAAATGCCAAATGTTTCACGAAGAATAGGTAGAAGAGGCGACACAATGAATGTATCCGTACCAATGAAAAACATGATCAAGAAAAACAAGATGATAATTTTATTCAAAACAAATCCCTCCACATGTTCTATAGTTCGATTATTTTCGAACAATAGAAATATAGCACTCTAATATGATATAATGCAACTATAATTCTTTGTCAGGCAGGTGAACGGATCTTGAGAACACTATATCATCCTAACGTTAATGAAATTACTCTACCTACAGTTTTATATGCTCTAAGTGACCCCATTCGGCTTAATGTCATCCAGATTTTAGACAAAGATGGGGAGCAATCCTGCAGCTCGATAGATATTTCAGCCCCAAAGTCAACCTTATCCCATCATTTCAAGGTTCTTCGGGAATCAGGGGTCATTCATACGAGAATAGAGGGAACCCAACGCTTTATTTCTATCCGTTACGACGATTTGAATGAACGCTTTCCAAGCTTGCTGTCGGCTGTACTGATGGGCTTGAAGCGATAAAAAAAAGGTCTAGTTAGTATGATACTAACTAGACCTTATTTGCCGAAAAACAACCATATATACTTATAAGATTGCCGCTTATTTTGAAGTTAGAGAGAAGCTAATCTTTCTATACGTCATTCATCATGTCATTGAGATGCGAATTCTCCAACGATTGTGTCAGGGTTTGCATATTTTTCAAGTAGTCAATTTTATAGATACAGGAGTAAATCACGTTTAATACATAGTCAAAGGCAATTTGCGACGAAAATGTACCAATCTTAGCATGCTTTACTTCGTCATTAGGCACCTGGATACATATACTACTTCGTTTGGCCAACTCACTTTGATTGGTAGCTGTAATTGTGATAAAAGGAATGTTTTCACGCGTAAAATGTCGTGCCGCTTTTAAAAAAATCGGTGACTTACCGTGGTAAGTCAAGAAAATAGCGCAATCCTCTGAAGTTAGATTAGCCGTATGGTAAGCCCATTCAGACAGCTCCGTGGCTATAACCACATACTTGTTTATTTTTACTAATTTATTCTGAAAACTTTTCGCTCGGATTTGTGAATCGCCTAACGCATATATAAAGATCCTGTTCGCTTGATCCAGCAACTGAGCCGTTTGTGACAGCAAGTTATCATCCATGAATGTAAAGTTTTTTTCAATCGTTTCCTTCATTAATTCCGCAATTTCTTTCGCCACTTGAAGTGGGGTTTCATCAAACCCGAATGGATAGTTGGGGTCCACATTGGAAATATTCTGGGTATCTTGCTGAAATTCCCGAGCGAGTTTTATTATAAACTCCTTGAAGCCGGATAGCCCAAGTTTGTGAATTAATCGATTAATGGCGGAATGCGAAGTATACGTAGCTTTGGCAAGCTCCTGAATATTTAAGTGCAGGATCGCTTCCTTGTGGACCAAAATATAGGAAGCAATGCTTTTTTCGTTTGGTGTAAAGTTTTGCATTTCAGATAATTGCATCAGTATTTTCAACAGGTTCCCCCCGGTTCAATTGAAATAACGTTTTACAAAAGATACCAAATAAACATTTTGTTTAAAAACAAGCCGCTATGCTTACAAATATTCGGTTAAATGTACCATTTTGATGGCAAATTCTTTACGATCGACGTTCTTCTACTATAATAAATGAAAAAGAACTTAGGGGGAATTAATATGCTTACTATCGGTTATATTGGGAATGGCAAAAGCACCAATCGGTATCATCTTCCTTTTTCATTGACCAGAGATCATTTGAAAGTAAAGACGATCTACGCCCGTAATCCAGATAAAGGGGAGTGGGAGAAACCCCCTAACGTTCAGTATACGGATAATCTTGATTCTCTAATGAACGATAAGGAAATTCAGTTGATTGTTGTCTGTACACCTGTAGAATCTCACTACACTTATGCGAAAATGGCACTCGACCACGGAAAAAATGTACTTGTTGAGAAACCCTTTATGTTAACGAAAGAAGAAGCTGTGTCCATCTTCCAATATGCCAAAGAGAAAAATCTGATTATACAGTGCTATCAAAACAGACGTTACGACTCGGATTTTCTCACTACAAAGAAGGTTATTGAATCAGGAAAACTCGGTGATTTGCTGGAGGTGGAAATGCATTTCGATTATTATCGCCCTGAGACCCCCAACTCCACCTCTCATTTTTCCAAATATAATAGTTACCTTTATGGACATGGCGCTCATACCATTGACCAGGTTCTTTCCTATTTTGGGAAGCCTGACACGATCCATTACGATGTGCGCCAATTGCTCGGTTCTGGAAGAATGAATGATTATTTTGATCTGGATTTTTATTATTCTTCACTCAAGGTATCCATCAAATCCAGCTTTTTTCGTTTGAAAGAGCGGCCGAGTTTTGTTGTATACGGCAAAAAAGGCGTTTTTATAAAGCAGACAAAGGATCGTCAAGAGGAGCATCTTAAATTATACTATCTGCCTAAGGGACACGCCGATTTTGGCATCGACCAGCCTGAGCATTATGGTATTTTAACGTATCTTGATGATGATGGTCAGTATCATGAAGAAAAAATCGTTTCTGAAAAAGGAGATTATGCCCGAGTATATGACGATCTCTATCATTCGATTATACAGGGCAAAGAAAAAGCGATTACAGATGAAGAAACAATAACTTTAATGGAAATACTTGAGAAGGGTATAAAGGAGTGTAACTAGAATGAAATTGGGAATTGTTGGAGCAGGAATGATCGTAGGGGATCTATTGAGTTTTATTCAGGAAATCCCAACTATTTTATTAAAGGCCATTTGTTCTAGACCTAGCCATGAGGGGAAATTACTAGATTGGCAACGTAGATATGGAATCTCTCAGATTTATTCGGATTACAGCAAAATGCTGATGAATAATGACGTGGATACTGTCTATATAGGGTTGCCTAATCATCTTCATTATTCATATGCCAAAGAAGCATTATTGAGTGGTAAACATGTCATTTGTGAGAAGCCGTTTACATCCAATGTGCATGAATTTCTAGAGCTAAAAGAAATTGCTCAGCAAAGAAAACTGGTGTTGGTGGAAGCCATTACAAATCAATATTTAAAAAATTATTTGTCCATAAAGGAGTATCTGCCTAAACTTGGCGAGATTAAGATAGTGGAATGCAACTATTCTCAATATTCATCCCGGTATGAGGCTTTTAAATCGGGAGTAATTCAGCCTGCGTTTAATCCAGAAATGTCTGGCGGAGCCTTGATGGATATCAATTTATACAATATTCATTTTGTTGTTGGCCTTTTCGGAAGCCCTAAGAAGGTAGAATATTTGGCGAACATGGAACGTGAAATTGACACTTCAGGTATACTGCTGCTTGATTACGACGATTTCAAGTGTGTTTGCATAGGTTCAAAAGACAGTACGGCACCCAATGCAGTGAACATCCAAGGCAATAAAGGCTATATACACATGGCGAGTTCAGCTAATATATGCGATTATTTTGAATACACTCCTAATAAGGAAACGCCCATCCAGGTGGACCTGAAAGATCATTCGCATCGTATGTATGACGAATTCGTTGAATTCGACCGTATCATCCATGACAACGATTTGGAAAAAGTCTCGGATATGCTTGAACATAGCGAAAAGGTTATGAATGTCATTGAGGAGGCCAAACAGTCGGCGAATCTTGTGTTTGGTCCTGATAAACATAATCTTTAAAATGCTTGTACCTAAAATTGAAGAAGCAACTCGCTTGAGTTGCTTCTGACTCATTAATTTGAGAGTAGCAGATAGATACGTCTGCTACTCTTTTTTCGCCCAGATTCACAATTTCCGGTCAAAAGCATGCCAATTTGCCCGGCCATCTCTTTAATGTAAAGATGACTCCAGAGTGGCATGACGAAATTCCCAGACTTTCGGTGACTCCAGCACCTGCTACAGATTGGGGTGAAACGCTGCTGCCGAATTGGACCTGAAGACCGTCAAAACGATACTGGAGAAGTCAGCGACGCTCCCGGCTTATAGGAAACTCGCTGCGAAGTTAAACGAATCATTCTACAAAAAGGACGGCATTAGACCGTCCTTTTTGCTTCCTCGCCCATCAGCCCGAATGCTCAGTCATTCAGAACCCTATCGTATTTTCCCCTCAATCGTTTGATATCCGCTCTTGGGGGAGCACCGAACATGCGAGAGTATTCACGGCTAAATTGGGAAGAGCTCTCATAACCAATCCTGTAAGCTACATCGGCTGCATCCGCTGATTCGGCTATTAAGATACGACGGGCTTCCTGAAGTCTCAGCTGTTTCTGAAACTGAATCGGACTCATGGCGGTTACTTCTTTAAAATGCCGATGGAATGCAGAAATGCTCATACTGGCGGTCTCTGCAAGATCTTCGATCCGAAAAGACTGATCCCAATGTTGAACAATATAGTCGATAGCCTCCCGGATTCGATAGGTGCTGCTTCCTTCGACCGCAATCTGAGCCAATTTGGCTCCATAGGGGCCCTGAAGGAGTCTGTACAGAATCTCTTTTGTGCAGAGTGGGGCGAGAAACGGGATTTCTTCTGGAGTATCTAGCAGGCGGGCAAGTCTAAGCACAGCATCTAATAGTTCTCTTGACAGAATCGTAAGCCGATTAACTAAAGAAAGATAATTAACATCCATAATTACTTGCCCAAAAGCCGTGGATCGTTCCGATTCCGGGCACGCGGAAATGGAGTCGCTTGGAAGAAAATTTAGGTGCGGTAAGCCTTCAGTTAACGTCTGAAGATGTGCGGAACATTAGCAACGCAGCCTCGCAAATCACATTGATGGGCGCGAGATATACAGAGGAGTTGGAGAGAAGAACAGGTCTGTGATCTAATTCTAATTCTTTTAAGTCCTTCGTAGCTATGCAGATTGAATTGAAGGAATACCTTATTTTCAGAGAGTCGTACCGGGTAAAATCATCGGATTTTTACGAGAATGATTTTACCCGGTACGATATGTTTAAGAGGAAGTCTCTTTAGTTAAAGTAAATAATTGAGATGAAAAATCATATTTCTCCGCAATATTAAAATCCTGGTCGGCCTTATAAGGCGGGGTGAGTATAAGTCCGATGTTCATTAACTCGCTGCCTGTATAACGTCGGTCCAGTTCTTCCACGAAATATACTGCCATTTCATCCAGTCCGATGAGCTTTAGCCGTGAATAAGCTGCATTGGGACGCGAGAGCACCTGGTACCAGCCGACGAGAGCATGCTCGCGTCCTGCATCAATGGTCATCCAAGCTGTCTCATTTTTTTCGAAGGGACTTAGCAGACGGTAAAAGGTTCCCTGGGTAACTAATCGTTGGTGACGTTTATACGCTTGTATCTGCTTTTTGATTATACTGCACTCTTCCTCGTTCAAAGCCAATGGATCGAGTTCATAACCGAATACACCGAAGTAGGCGACATTTGCTCTGGTTTGCAGCGGTGCGGTTCTGCCTACCTGATGGTTCGGAATAGTTGAGACATGAGCACCCATGCTGCTAAGCGGATAAGCCATGGAAGTGCCATACTGAATCTTAAGACGTTCAATAGCTTCGCTATCGTCGCTCGTCCATGTTTGCGGAGCATAATAGAGCATTCCTGGATCAAACCGTCCTCCACCAGAAGCACAGGATTCAAACAAAATCTCAGGATATTTGGTAATCAGCCTCTCATATAAAGCATATACGCCTAAGACATAACGATGAAAAAACTCGCCCTGTCTTTCCTTCCCCAGAGATAAAGAATAGGCTTCTGAAATGCAGCGATTCATATCCCATTTTACATATTCGATATGAGCAGAAGAGAGCACGTCATCCATTAACTTGAACAGGTAATCCACAACAGGCGGTTGGGAATAATCAAGGACATACTGATGCCTTCCATGCTTGCGCTTACGACCGGGGGTTCCCACAACCCAGTCCGAATGTTCCTTCATAATATGAGAGTCGGAGTTAACCATTTCTGGCTCGAACCAAAGACCGAATTTCATACCGAGCTCATTAATCTTCTTTGCTAGATTCGAAATTCCGTTCGGTAGCTTTTCACGATTTTCAAACCAGTCTCCGAGTGAGGAGGTATCTGTGTTTCTTTGACCGAACCAACCATCATCCAGGACAAAGAGCTCGATCCCTAGTTCGCTTGCCTTTGTAGCCATATCTACTATTTTCTTCTCAGTAAAATCAAAATAGGTTCCTTCCCAGTTATTAATCAATACAGGTCGTTCCCGGTCGGCCCAGCTACTGCGAATTAAGTGTTTATTATACAGACGATGGAACGCCTGACTCATGCCGTTCAAACCGCTCTGTGAGTAGACCATAACTGCTTCAGGCGAATAAAAACATTCTCCAGGCTTCAGCGTCCAGCAGAATTTGTCAGGATGAATACCGATGATCAGTCGGGTAGTTGAGTAACTATCCACTTCCGCCTGGGCAAGAAAGTTCCCGCTGTAGACGAGATTAACTGCATATATTTCTCCTTGGTGTTCCTGAGATCCCGGTTTGGCAAGCGCCAGAAATGGATTGTGGATATGACTACTAATTCCTCGTGTACTCCCAATGGACTGAACACCTGGTCTGAGTGGTGTACGCTCCACGTGTCGTTCCCTGCCCCATGCCCCCGACAAATGAATAATTTCATATTCAGAGTCAGGAAGATCAAGGCTCATGCTCATTAGACGGTTGACTTTCAGAATACCACTTCCGGAATTCGTTATAGATACGGATCTCGTGATTACAGGCAGTTCACTGAAGATGGTATAAGCAAGCACGGCAACCGCTCCTGTAAGAGAGTCGGTCAGCGTGATCAGGAGTGTCTCTGCTTCATCTGCTTCCTTACAAAAGGTAGCAGGGAGATGGGGGATTTTAGGTTTGCCCGTGATGACCTCGTAACGGTCAAAAATGAACTCCATTACATGAGAACCGTCCTCCTGTATGATCTCAACTGCTGGTTCTCTAAAGTCTCCACTTCCTGAAGAAGGAAATTCCTGCTTAATGCTTTCCAATGATGTTACCAAGTCACCATCAAACTCACCGACAGACACGGAGCGGTAGCTTCGCTCAATAAAACGGTCATATTGACCTAGGTACTCCATTTTTTTGCCATAATATAAATGCTCCAATTGCCCGTTCTCCATGACACGGAAAAGATAGCTGCAGTATTTGTTCGTTAAGTGAAATGTTCGTTCCTTTGGGTTAACTTGTATACTTGCCATGTACTTAGCCCCTTTCAAAATATGACAACCAGTTGAAAGCGTTATTATTGAACTCAGCATAACAAAGCCAGTGATAGAAAATACATTGCTTTTTTTAAGCCAATTATGGGGAAAACAAAGAACCTTACGAAAAGGATTTATTTAAGTTCAACCTTTTTTCTGGGTATTTGTCATACTTAACTTATGCTATATTGATAAATTAACAAATATAGATCTATATTGTAGAAAGTTGTAGAAAGTACGGGGAGATTGCGGAAAAGGCCAGAGCCTCTACTTTTTCAAATCAGGATTGTAGCTCCATTATATATGACTTTTGCAGCCAAACTATATGTAATTGACAGTGGAGAGGTTATGATATTTTTTCAAAAATACTTGAGATGCTGCGGTTCGAGGGACAATTTCTTTGTTTTTGCCATATTAATCTATAAAAATATTAGTATTTGAAAGCGGTTTTTTTTGCTATCGTAAAATTGTTGTTTTTTCCTGCATGGTATTTTTAGCGATTGTAGGAAGAGTACTTTTACGGGAGGAGAACCGTACGTGGATTTCTTAACTGCTTTTATTCCAGCTGTCGGCTGGGGAGTCATGCCGATATTGGCGCATATGACTAAAGCCAGTCCCCGAGAGCAGCTGTCAGGTACCGTTATCGGTGCTGTACTGTTTGCCCTGGGGTTGTATTTCATTTATCCAGCATCAACTGAACTGGTTCCTTTTGTAGTAAGTTTTTTATCCGGTATTTTCTGGGCTGCTGGACAATTACTCCAGTTTCGATCTTTCCAAAAAGTAAGCGTATCCATCGCTATTCCTGTCATTTGCGGTCTACAGTTGATAGGGACGACGTTATTTGCCGCACTTATTTTGGGTGAATGGATAACAGGTTACCAATATGGGATGGGTGTTGGTTCTCTTCTGTGTATTTTGGCGGGAGTTCTATTGACCAGCTATCAGGGCATGTCTGCTGGGCTGTCTAAGCCTTTGCCGTTACGAATTATCATGATGCTGGTTTGCTCCGGGTTAGCGTTAAGCAGTTATGTGGTTATCAATCAGTACTTTAATATATCTGGGCTGTCCATTATTCTGCCGCAATCGCTAGGGATGTTATGCTCGGCCCTGGTCATGAATCTAAAAGGCAAACATCGGCTGCGATTCTCTCCAGTACTTCGCAATTTGTCTACAGGATTGGTTTGGAGCATTGCTAATCTAGCACTTTTTATTTCTAACGGTTTGATCGGCATGGCGGCTAGTTTTCCGATCTCTCAAGCGAGCATTGCAATTGCTTGTGTCGGTAGCATTTTAACATTTAAGGAAAAGAAAAGCCCTCAGGAATGGATAGTTATACTTGTGGGAATTACGGTGCTGATGATAGGAGTGGGAATGATCAGCTTACTTAAGCTCTAGAGGGAATTTGTGGAGAAAAAATCTTATATATCCATAGGGCACGCTTTTCGGGATTGACAGAGATATAGCAGCATGAGAAAATGTACGCGCGTACATAAAATGATTGGAGGTGGGCAATATCGTTTCGCGCAAGGAAGTAGCAGAACTCGCTGGCGTGTCTGAAGCGACAGTGTCTCGGGTATTGAACGCGACCGGTCCTATCAAGGAAGATACGCGGAAAAGGGTCCTGGACGTTGCCAATCAACTTGGATATGTTCCCAGTGCATTGGCCCGCAACTTTGCCCGAAGCAAGAGTGGCCATCTTGGTGTGGTTATGCCTTATGTCCCGAAGGCGCACCTGTTCTCTGCCTATTTTTTCTCTGAGATGCTGAGCGGCATCGGCAATAAAGCCAGAGACAGCGGGCTCGATCTACTACTATTATTCCGAAAACCGGGGGAACGGATGGATTACAGCAGTCTTTTCCGTCAGCAGAAGGTCGACAGTTGTATCATCCTTGGAGCAAGGGATGACCACGATGAGGTCGAGGCCCTGAAGAGACTTCAGGAAGAGGGGCGACCGTTCTGTGTTATGAACCACCATTTTGAAGGGCAGTCGTTCTGTGAAGTGGATGCAGACCATGTAGAAGGAAGCCGGGCAGCTGTAAGTCATCTCATTGAGCAGGGGTGCAAGCGGATTGTCTTTCTCAACGGTCCAGATATCTATTCCAACAGTACTGAGCGATTGAAGGGTTATCTCATCGCGCTTCAGGAGGCTGGTATTGAGTATGACCATGAGCTGATTCTCGAAGGCAATTACAGTCGCCGAAGCGGGCTCGAAGCGTCGGCTATAATTGCAGACAAATTGAATGATATTGATGCCGTATTTGCGGCGAACGACCGGATGGTCCTCGGCGTAATGCAGGGTCTCCGTGAGCGCGGCCTAGCAGTTGATCGGTTCCCATCATTTGTAGGCTATGACGATTCGGATGCGGCTGAGATGGCTGTTCCGCCACTAAGCAGTGTTCGTGTTCCTTTTTATGAGATGGGGGAGCTTGCAGCCTCGAAGCTTATACCCGACTCTCAGGACCTCATTCCGGCTCTGGAACTGACTGGGACTGGGTGCGACTCAATCAGAGAACTCCTGTCCACAGAGCTGATTATCAGGGCGTCATCCATTCGTCAATAACACCCTTCATCAATAATTCGTTGAAACTCATACCTATAAGGAGGATCACGACATGTCTAATCGTCTTCGTATTGGAATGGTTGGCTACAAATTTATGGGCAAGGCTCACAGCAACGCTTATCGTAGTCTACCCATGTTCTTCCCAGATGCCCCGCTGCAGCCGGAGATGTCCGTTATCTGTGGACGTAACGAGCAGGGGGTTCAGGAAGCTGCCCGCCAGTTCGGCTGGAGCGAGAGTGTTACGAATTGGCGTGATCTAGTGAAACGTAACGATATTGATCTCATTGACATTAACGCCCCGAGTAATGCTCATAAGGAAATTGTTATTGAGGCTGCCCTCCATGGCAAGCATCTGTTTTGTGAGAAGCCGCTTGCGCTTACACTGGCAGATTCCCGTGACATGCTGCAGGCAGCAGAGAAAGCAGGAGTCAACCATATGATTGGCTTCAACTATCGCTTTTCTCCGGCTGTCCAGTTGGCGAAACAGCTCGTCGAAAGCGGTCGACTAGGCAAGATTTATCATTTCCGTGCCTTTTTCCTTCAGGACTGGATTATGGACCCGTCTTTCCCGCTGGTATGGCGGTTGCAAAAAGAAGTGGCCGGTTCTGGCTCTCATGGCGATCTTGGCGCCCATTTGATTGATCTCGCTCGGTTTCTGGTCGGCGAGTTTCACGAAGTCATCGGCATGAGCGAGACGTTCATCAAACAGCGTCCGCTGGCTACGGAGATGAGCGGATTGAGCTCCAAAAGGAGTACCGAGGCCAATGCACCAATGGGAGAAGTGACGGTGGATGATGCCACGCTGTTCCTAGCACGTTTCGCTGGAGGTGCGCTGGGCAGCTTTGAGGCCACACGCTTTGCTGCCGGACATCGGAGCACAAATTCATTCGAAATCAACGGTAGTCTGTGCAGTGTGCGGTTTGACTTTGAGCGGATGAATGAGCTGGAAGTGTATTTCACACAGGATGAGGAAGGCGTTCAGGGCTTCCGCCGTGTGCTCGCAACCGATCCGGCGCACAAGTATTCCGAAGCCTGGTGGCCTGCAGGACATACAATTGGATTCGAGCATACCTTCACCCACGAGATGCTTGAGATGTTGAGTGCCATCTCCGAAGGACGGCAACCTTCGCCGAACTTCCACGATGGGGTCGCTTGTCAGGCTGTGCTTGAAGCAGTAGAACGATCTATAAAGGAACGCCGCTGGGTATCCATTGAAGAAATGTAGTATAACAACACATTCTGAAAGGTGAGTGGGTTACAGATGCGCAAGGCACTGATTGTATGGGGTGGATGGAACGGACATGAGCCGGAGCAGGTGGCGGCCATTTTTGAACGCATTCTGAAGGAAGAACGGTTCGAGGTGGAGGTGTCTAGTACCCTTGAAGCTTATCAGGATGCGGAGAAACTGCTTGACCTGGACTTGATCGTTCCAATGTGGACCATGGGACAGATTGAGCAGGAATTGGTCAATAATGTCTCAGCAGCAGTTCAAAGCGGAGTAGGTCTGGCAGGCTGTCACGGTGGCATGTGCGATGCCTTTCGGAACAATGTAGACTGGCAATTCATGACAGGTGGGCAATGGGTTGCACATCCCGGCAATGACGGGGTGGAATATATGGTGAACATAAAGCGTGGATCGAGCCCGCTGCTGGACCATATTGAAGATTTTCAGGTCAAAAGTGAGCAGTACTACCTCCATGTAGACCCTGCGGTTGAGGTGCTGGCAACCACACGCTTCCCGGTCATTCCAGGACCTCATTCGGCCAACGGACCGGTGGATATGCCTGTTGTATGGACAAAGCGGTGGGGAAACGGACGCGTGTTCTACAATTCGCTAGGTCATCACGCAGATATCATAGAGATACCTCAAGTGACCGAGATGATGCGCAGCGGGTTCCTGTGGACTGCGGCAGGCAAACAGGCGGCGACCAGCCGCGACAGCTCCACGGCAGAGGCATACACGGGTATGGCAGACAACCAGCAGCAGTAGCGTGAACATAGTATCTCATGTAATAAAAGAATGCCATTATCCATTTTTTATGAAGGAGAAGGGAGTCCAAGCATGAAAAAAATGAAAGTGGGCATTATCGGTTGCGGTAAAATCAGCGGAATTTATATGGAAAATTGTCATCGTTTCGACATTCTGGAGCTGTTCGCAGTAGCGGATCTGAACCAAAGTCGGGCAGAGGAGCAGGCGATAGCGTTCAACGTTCCGAACGTATATACGGTAGATGAGATTTTGGCTGATCCGCAGATTGAACTCATCATTAATTTGACCATTCCAGCCGTTCACGCCGAGGTGTGTGTCAGAGCTCTTGAGGCTGGCAAGCATGTCTATGTGGAGAAGCCACTTGCCGTCACTCGTGAGCAGGGCCAGGCTGTCTTGGATCTTGCTCATCAAAAGGGACTACTTGTTGGCTGCGCACCGGAGACCTTCTTCGGTTCCGGTATACAGACATCATTGAAGCTGATTGAAGATGGGGTCATTGGGAATCCGGTAGCCGCTACGGCTTTCATGATGAGCCGTGGACATGAACATTGGCATCCCGATCCTGAATTTTATTATGCAGTCGGTGGTGGCCCGATGTTTGATATGGGCCCTTATTATTTGACGGCTATGGTGCAATTGCTGGGGCCGATTGCCGCCATTTCGGGCATGACCAGCAAGGCGATGGATCAGCGAACGATTACGAGCGAGAAAAAGAAAGGACAGACCATCCCAGTCGATATTCCGACCCATGTAGCCGGATTGATACGCTTCAAGCAGGGAGCTGTCGGTACGCTGATTACCAGCTTTGACATCTTTGGTGGAAGTACTCTGCCACCGATCGAGGTATATGGTACGCATGGGACATTGCAGGTACCTGACCCGAACACATTCGGAGGGCCAGTTCGCTATAGACTGTTAGGCGAGCAAGAATGGACAGAGGCACCGCTGCTGCCGGGCTACAAGGAGAATACACGGGGTATCGGTGTTGCCGATATGGCCTATGCTATCCGTAATGGACGGCCTCACCGCGCCAGCGGAGAACTGGCCTACCATGTGCTGGATGCGATGTGGGCGTTCCATGATTCTTCCGATCAGCAGACCTTCTATACGATGCAGAGCACATGTCAGCGCCCGGCGGCTTTACCAGAAAACCTGCCCTTATATACGTTAGATGTGTAAACGAGTGCCAGCCTGAAGCTGACCTGCAGCATACAAGAATTATAAGACTGGAGAAGCTGTCCCAAAAATTCGACCTGGGATTTGCGCATTCTGCTTTGAGTATTTATTACTATAAAAAGAAGACTCCAGCTCCGCTTCGACTGTGGTTTTGGAGTCTTCTTAGTTAACTTTCGAGACATCATGCTACATCATTTCGCGCCTTGAACAAGATCGTAATACTATGAAACTGCGAGGAATGCGCTAGAATGGACCTTTTAGCTTGATTAGTTCTATAATGTCGTTCTAATATAAAAGAAACATCAGTTGGACAATGAGCAGAAAACCAGGCCAATTTTCAAATTTTGAAGGGGGTAAAAATATGTGTAGATATGCAATGTACGGTCCATACAAAGATATCTTTGCCTGCTTTACTTGTAGGAAGGTGTATAAGCAAACATCCCGCTTTGAGATGCCACGAGATGAATATGAGCGGCTTGTTCATGTCTGTCCGCAATGCCAGACGCCTATGCATGACATGGGTCATGATTTTCAGGCCCCGAAGCAAACGGATATCAAGCAGTGGAAAAAGGTAGAGCTTTTGTACCGGAACGGATACTCTTACCATTCCTGCGGATGTGACGGTCCTGGCTACAGACCTTCCCGACTACAAGATGTTCCTGAATTCCTGAAGGAACAGCGAAGGTTTGAGAATGAGGGAGAGGCATTGCTGCATCGGCTTTTGCAGAGTTAGTTGAATTGAGCTCGTAACAAACATGGGCTATTCGTAGTATGGTCATGAGGAGGACATCATGAGAAATTGCGCGCTTTACAGCTCAACCTTCGATCTGGATCAGGTTGAGAGACTATTAAAGTCGATTTATCCCAACAACAAGATACACGTGAATGAAAGCAAAACTAGGTTTGAGGTCAAAAGCCGGGGTTGGTTTAGTAGGAAGGTCAAAGGATTTAACATAATGACCAGCAAAACGAATCCGGAGGAGTTTGCCTCCATGCTTAACGGAATGATAAATTTTTCCAGTCAAATTCCTGCTGAAAACGAACAGTTGCAGCAAAAGCTGTTGATCAAAATGAGTACGCTAAATATGGTGATTGGTGTGGAGACTGAGGAGGATATATCTGAAGCCTTTTTTGCCGAATTACTCGATATCATAAATTCGCTGGACGGGCTGATGTTCTGGGGTGGCGGTGATTTGCTTGCACCTGACGGAAGTCTGCTACTAGATGTGAATGGACGTTCGGAAGTGGAAGATTATACAGTTACTGCTCATGTTAGTTATTTGTACGGAGAGGACCGAATTAGCGAATCCGGGATAGAGCGAAAGCTGCAGTCAGAAAAGATATTGCTCGATCAAGGCTTTACGCAAATGCCGCCGATCCCAGGAAGGCTAGGAGATGAAGCCGCAGACAGCATCCGTTCCCTTAAGGAAGTGGCTGGCCGAGCCGTTGCTTTGTGTATTGTAGCACTGAAAGGCGAGTGTATCGGTGCGGGTGAAAGCATAGATGATACGAACCGGATGATAAATCAAGTGACTGATCAGTATGGGGCGGACCGTTTCTTTTCACCGGAAGAGAAGAGATTCCTATCCAATGATTATGACGATGAGTCGGAGGGTATCCAGTTCTCCTGGCGTTATGAAGGCTTTTGGACTCTGTTATGGGCTTTGGGCCATCTTGAGAAGCTAGGTGACCCAACAGGGATTTGCGACGTGCCGTTGTCTGTTTCAAAGTTGCAGCAATTTGACTCATTTGAAGCTTTTCTCTCAAGCTCAAGGCTGCGCAGCAGCAAGGAAATTTTAGATGAAGCCGATTTAATCTGTCGTTACGACTGGATGTGTGTGGATAGTCGCATTCATAAACAGCCGGCCCCTGGAAATTTGAATGATGGTGTAGTGTATGAACGTCATCGTGTGCTAAATTGGCTGACCAGTTACATGGGACAGGATTGGGATGATGTGCGCACAGATACATAATAGAAAGCGTATGAAAGCATTTGTTAGGCGTGAATCCATGGAGTATGAATCCATATTAAATGTGACCACAACTACATTATGTGAATGGAAGTTTTTATGAATAAAGAAAGCAACAATCCTCTACCGATTAAGTAGAGGATTGTTTGGTGTGGGGCACTTTGCTAAAAATTCATGACGTTCAGATATATCATGCTTCAGGCAATCCGAAATACAAGGACTTTGTCGAAAATCTCTGAGCAGAAACTGGATGACTGGCTGTGATAAACAAAATTGCAAACCTGAGAATAACGAGTTTAATCGACAACTATATAAATAAAACAAAACTAGACAAGAGAACTTTTAAGAGAAAGTTGTCTTGTTTTGCACTTTTAGGACCCATGCCATGGAGTTAGGAAAACAGCTTTTAAAACTTTTTAATCATCAAGGCATAGTACTGGAAAACAAAAATATATATGCTTTAGGTCGCTTTGATAAAATTTCATCACTGGGGATGATACAGAAAATCTATTAAAGCGAATAAATTTTTAGTTGTAAAAGAAAGCGGTTACTTAAGGGTTGTTCCACGTTTGTTTGTTTTTGTCCCAATTATGAACGGAAAGGAGAAGACTTTACCATGTCTTAGGAATGGAGATTGGAATTGAAATCTATGAGAATGCAGGGGTAACCAATTAGCTGTTTATTATGGACAATAGGAGGTTTGGGAATGAAAAAAACCATAACATGCTTGATTTTGTTTGGACTGCTTATGAGTATGTTGCCGATCAAAAATGTGAGCGCTTCCGATAATGCTAAGCTTACCCAATCGGCAACCGCAAGCTCCGTTGAAGATTCGAGTAAAGCGGCTGATTTTGCGATTGACGGTGACCCGCTAACTAGATGGTCCTCACAATATTCAGATCCGCAGTGGATAAGTGTAGATCTCGGTAGCACCACCAAAATCAATGGCGTTACACTTAACTGGGAAGCCGCTTACGCGAAGTCCTACCAAGTTCAGACATCGACGGATGATGATCATTGGACTACCGTCTATTCCACCACGACTGGAGATGGAGGAGTCGATAAGATATCTTTCGAAGCAACAGACGCTAGATATGTAAAAATGAGTGGCATTGAAAGGGCTACCAGCTACGGATATTCCCTTTGGGAATTTGAAGTGCATTCAGCTGACCAGCCGGAGGATAACTCACCTCCAACAGCCCCCTCCAACCTGGCTAGTTCCTCTGTATCGGATACGACAGTAAGCTTGCAGTGGACGGAATCTACAGACAATGTAGGTGTTTCCGACTATGACATCTACAAAGGATCAGACCTCGTAGGTTCCAGTGCGTCGACATCCTTCATCGTTACCGGCTTAACAGCCAACATGGCGTACAGCTTTTACGTGAAAGCCAGAGATGCCGCAGGTAACGTGTCAGATGCAAGCAATGTGATTGATGTTACCACCACCACAGCTAACACAAATATTGTTTCAGGTGAAACCTATAAACTAACGGCACAGCATAGCGGCAAAAATCTGGAAGCAGGGGACTCAACTGCCGATGGAGCGAAGGTGCAGCAGTGGACGAACAACGGCAGCGCTCGGCAGAGATGGAAAGTCATTGATGTTGGCGACGGATATTATAAATTGATTGTACAATCCAGCGGTAAAGCATTAACAGTAGCCGGAGCCTCTTCAGAAGATGGTGCTAGTGTACAGCAATGGACAGACAGCGATTTGACTAATCAAAAATGGAAAATGATTGACGTCGGCGATGGATATTATAAGCTGCTTGTACAATCTAGCGGTAAAGCGCTGGATGTAATCGGGGGTTATACTAATGACGGGGCAAATGTGCAGCAATGGACGGATAACGGAAATGATCAGCAGAAGTGGAAGTTTACGCTTGTTGACTCAACCCCTGATACAACGGCACCAACGGCACCAGCAAACCTGAAAAGCTACTCCAAAACAAATACTTCGGTAAGTCTTGTATGGACAGCTTCAACAGACGATGTAGATGTTACCAGCTACGATGTGTATAACGGAACAACTTTGGTCGATTCAACCACCACGACAAGTTATACGGTGACGGGACTTACCGCTAATACAACATACAGCTTCACTGTAAAAGCCAGGGATGCAGCAGGAAATATTTCAGCAGCCAGTAATATCATAAAAGTTACAACGAATTCTACAACTGAGAATACAGGTTTTTATATTAACGGAACAACGCTTTACGATGCTAAGGGAAATCCGTTTGTTATGAGGGGAATCAATCACGCTTATACCTGGTATAAGGGGCAAGAGTCAGTAGCGATCCCTGCCATCGCGAAAACGGGAGCGAACACCATCAGAATTGTACTGTCGGATGGTCAGCAATGGACGAAAGATGATCTGTCTGCGATACAAAATTTAATCACTTTATCAGAGCAAAACAAATTGGTCGTTGTTCTTGAAGTCCACGATGGTACAGGGTCTGACAGCGTTGCTGTGTTGGATAATATTGCTAATTACTGGATTGAAATGAAAAGCGCACTCATCGGAAAAGAAAGCACCGTCATTCTCAATATCGCGAACGAATGGTATGGAACATGGGATGGCGGAGGCTGGGCGCAAGGTTATAAGTCTGTTATCCCTAAGCTCAGAAATGCTGGCATCAAAAATACAATCATTGTTGACGGTGCAGGATGGGGGCAGTATCCGCAATCTATTTTTGACTACGGAACAGAAGTCTTTAATGCAGATCCACTTAAAAATACGATGTTCTCCATTCATATGTACGAATATGCCGGGGGAAACGCCGCCACAGTAAAGAGCAATATGGATAATGTACTAAATAAAAACCTGGCTCTGCTGATTGGAGAATTCGGCATCAAACATACGAGTGGTGATGTGGATGAGGCTACCATTATGAGTTACGCTGAGCAAAAGGGCGTAGGTTATCTCGCATGGTCTTGGAAAGGAAACAGCCCGGGTCTCGATTATCTGGATATGGCCACTGACTGGCAAGGATCCAGCTTTACGGAACAAGGTCGTATTATCATTGAAGGCCCTAATGGTATTAGGGCGACATCCAAATTAAGCACGGTTTATAGCGATTCAGCCAACAAATAGTCATCCAGTAAACCATGAGTATTTAACGTTAGCCAACAGTGTCCAGTATGAAAACAAGCTTTTGCTGTACACATTAGCCGCCAAGTTGGCGGCTTTTTTGTTGCTGCATGAGCTGCCTGTTTACAAACAATAAAAGAATAAAAAACAAGTTATGTAGACGGAGACGATTGAAATTAAATTAACTTGAGAAAGCAGATACAATGTTCATTAGAGAAATAGCACCCTGAATTCCAGAGAACGTGTTAGAATCAGAGGGGCATATCAATCCAACTATTGGAGTTGTGCAAGAGATTATTTGCTGGAAGAATCTACGGTTTAAATTACATCATCTATGATTCCAGTACCCACGAAGGTCTATATTACGGGGTTCCGCTGATTATAATGTCGCAAAGCGTGGATTAGCCGATCATCGGAGGACAAGTCGACATTATGGGAGCAGGTATTAAGTTACAAATTATCATATTTAAATATATAAATTGTAAGTAAGCTCGTCTATTGCAGCAAATTAGGGAATTCGGTAGAATTTACTCATACTACTTAAGAATAAGCTGGAAGGAGAGAGTAAAGGTTGAAGCAGGAGTATTGTACGCCGACTCAGCACCCAAAATGGTTTGGACTGGCAGTTCAAGCGCTTGTTATATTGTCGCAGGAGGACAAAAGCATAGCTTGTCCTAGTATTGAACTTGCCAAATATCTTCAGTCGGAGCCTTCTTTGCTGCGCCGCATACTTTCCGTTCTCGCCAAGGAAGGGTTTATCGGGACCCGGGAAGGCCGTGACGGTGGGTACCATCTTAGGAAACCGGCAGGGTCTATACGACTGGTTGATGTATACGATGTATTTCGTTCAGGCAGCAGGCTTTCCTTCGGTATTACCGAGACAGCTGGCACGCATCCGCTCGGTAAATGTATGAAATCTACGCTTGAAGACATTACGCAAGAAATGGACGACAGCATACGCGGAGTATTAAGCAAGTACACGATTGCAGATCTCGCCAACCAACTGGAAGCAAAGCTTTAGATGGACCTGGAAAAAGACGGTTGACAGCGGCTTGCTTAGATTTTATACTGTGCAATATAAACCACAGTTAAACGCAAGCCGCGTGCAGCGTTAATTTTTAAGGTTATACTGTGCGTTAATGAACACAGTTATGACTGTGC
The DNA here is from genome assembly GCF_056099025.1 of Paenibacillus sp. TSM33. Taxonomy (NCBI): domain Bacteria; kingdom Bacillati; phylum Bacillota; class Bacilli; order Caryophanales; family Paenibacillaceae; genus Paenibacillus; species Paenibacillus sp. TSM33. The sequence continues at coordinate 138,597 of NZ_JBLZXB010000017.1, read as the reverse complement.
GAAGAAGCGTAAATATTTTGGGATTTTTCAAGGTACTTCGTTTCAGTAGGAATTCAAGCTCCGACTAGCCGCTTAGTCTGAATTTAACTGTGCCTAATAAAAAACAGTATTTATTTCAAGGAGGATTCATAATGTCAACTTCAACTCATACTGGCCAGAGCTCCGCCTTGTTCGCCGATGTCATCCGCGAGCGCCGCTCTGTACGTCATTACGACAAATCGGTTCGTCTGTCTCACGAGGAAATTAAGGATATTCTGAAAGAAGCGACGCTTGCACCTTCTTCGAGTAATGTTCAGCCCTGGCGCTTCTTGGTCATTGAGACAGAGGAATTGAAAGCAAAGCTGCAGCCAATCGCCTATAATCAATCCCAGGTTACTGAGGCTGCAGCAGTGATCGTTGTGCTTGGTGATACGGAAGGATATAAGAAGCTCGATGAAGTTTTCGGCGAAGCAGTAAAACATGGCTATATAGCGGAAGATACCGCTAAATCGTTCGTAGAAAGTTCGATTCATACGTATGCTTCGTTACCAGAGGAAAGCCTTCACAAAGCTATTCATATCGATGGTGGTATTGTATCCCAGCAGCTCATGCTGGTTGCACGTGCTCACGGCTACGATACGGTCGCGATGGGCGGCTATAATGCGGCCGAGCTTAAGCAAACGTTCGGTATAGGAGACCGCTACATCCCAATCATGCTGATTGCACTCGGTAAAGCGGCACAACCGGGTCATAAGACAACTCGGCTGCCGATAGACGACATCACATTCTTTAACGAGATGCCCGCTAACTAAAAACAAAACCCAACGAATTTAATTTTATGAATGAACAGAGACGAGAAATGACAACTTAAGGAAGTAGTATACATTCACCATTTCCAAAGGAGGATATCTGTTATGGCTCACCAGAAGAGAAGGAAAGAAGCTGCATGGAAGTCACGAAAGCAAGAACAGCATCCCCATGGTAAAATCAAATCGCTCAAGGAATTGTCCAGCGAACAGGATTGAGGAGTATACTACTTGGAAAAGAAGGGCTGTCGATGAAATTTATCGGCAGTCTTCTCATGGTGTGTGATCATAAAGGCCCTTCATACAGGCGGCATCCAATATGTTTTCAGCCGTAAATTGATGATAACGTTAGCTTGACGAAAGCTAAATTAGGATGGGAGTTAAAATTATTGAAGAAAATCGGTAAAATTTTGCTTGTAGGTTTAAGCTTGGGGTTGGGCCTAGCAATCGGTAATGTGCAGACTCCTACCGCTTCTGCTGCTGGTACCGAATATTATGTGTCGACAAGTGGTAGCGATTCCAACGCGGGAACAAGCGAAGCACCGTGGAAAACGCTCCAGCATGCCGCTGACACAGTCCCTCCAGGCAGCAAGGTCTATGTCCGAGGCGGTGTTTACAAGGAGAAATTGAAAATCACCCGATCTGGCTCCGCCTCGCAAGGCCCCATCGTGTTCGCAAGCTATGGCACGGAGACGGCCATTGTTGACGGTACTGGCTTATCGGTCAGCGGGAACGAGGGGTTAATCGAATTGGCCGATGTCGATTACGTTACTATCCAGGGGTTTGAAATCCGCAATTTTACCACAGCTTCCAAGAACGCAGTGCCTACAGGCATTTACGTTCACGGTGCAGGGAACTTCATCAATCTGTCCGATAACAAAATCCACGACATTAAAAACACGACCACCCCAACTAGCAAAGATCGGCTGGGACGGGACGCTCACGGCATCGCTGTTTATGGCACGAAAGCTCCTGCATCGATTCACAACCTTACAATCAGCTGCAATGAACTATACAATCTCGTGCTCGGCTCCAGCGAATCGCTTGTTTTAAACGGTAATGTGGATGGCTTTGCAGTGACCAGCAACCTCATTCACGATAACGACAACATTGGAATTGATCTGATCGGCTTTGAAGGAACCGCACCGAATACTGCTTTCGATCAGGTTCGGAACGGGTTGGTAAAGGGCAACCGAGTGTACAATAATTCGGTTCGAAATAACCCATCCTACAAGAGTGATGACAACTCGGCCGGCGGCATTTATGTAGATGGGGGTAAGGACAGTATTATCGAGCAGAATTACGGCTATAACAATGACATCGGTGTCGAAGTTGCCTCTGAGCATGCCAGTAAAGCCACCAGCAATATTACGGTGCGCAGTAACGTGATATATAACAACCGATTGACCGGCATCGCTATGGGCGGCTACGATGACGAGCGTGGCTCAACGGTAAACTGCAAGATCGTGAACAATACGCTGTACAAAAACGATACATTGGACGACGGAAGCGGCCAGTTTTTGGTTCAGTATGATACACGAAACAACGTGATCAAGAACAATATTTTCGTAGTCAGTTCGACTGATGTATTGATCTACAATGGATATATCCAAAATTCCGGCAATGTTGTTGATTATAATTTATATTTTGCACCTGGTGGCAGTTCAGGGGCCAACTGGACCTGGAAAGATAAAGAATATACGGGATACTCCGCATACAAATCGGGAACCGGCAACGATGCGCATTCTCTGTTTGCCGATCCTAGATTCGTGAGTGCCACGAATGGCGACTTCCATTTGCAGTCTTCGTCACCAGCGATCGATTCCGGATCAACGGATAACGCCATCATCGGAACTGAGGATATCGACAGGGAGCCCCGCGTGAAAGGGATGGCCGTGAATATCGGTGCAGATGAGTGATGCAAAACCAGCCTCAAATGAATAGCTGATTTACCCCAAAAGCCCTCTAGATTCGAGGGTTTTTGTTTTTATACATATAACATTCATAATTTTGTGTATTTGCAATTTTTGTAGCTCTTGATACACTACAATTAATAATGATTCTCATTATCGATTAATTACACATATATTATTGCAAGGAAAGGACGCTATTTTAGCGTCTTTTTTGTTTCAACGGAAAAAGTTATTAGGAGAAAATCTTGTTTCTTTTATTATACCAGCTTGCCCAAAAATAAGCGGAATGCAACAAAAATAATTTTATTATTCAATTAAATAATTGAGTAATATTAAACTGTATCATATACTTAGGAAGTTCTATAACAGAATCTAAGGAGGTCAATCTTATGACTATGATGAGAGCGATACAAGTTCCTGCTAAAGGCGAACCCATGAAATTAGTTGAAATTCCTGTACCCGTACCTGAAGAAGGGCAAGTGCTTCTTCGTATTGAAGCATGCGGTGTATGTAACGGTGATTCAATGGCCATTGGTGGAGCTTCCCCAGAATATCCGCGGATACCAGGCCATGAAGTGATCGGAATCGTGACGGAGTTAGGGGCTGGATCTACCAGATGGGAAATCGGACAACGGGTAGGTATTGGATGGCATGGAGGACACGATCATGTTACCGGCCTGACTATGGATGGAGGCTATGCTGAATACATGGTAGCATTTGAAGATAGTCTGACTCACATACCTAATGAAGTGACTTCTGAAGAAGCAGCTCCATTGATGTGCGCAGGAGAAACTACATTTAGTGCACTGCGAAATAGTTCAGCACGACCAGGGGATCTCGTTGTGATTTCCGGAATTGGTGGACTTGGTCACTTGGCTGTACAATACGCAAAAAAAGCTGGGTATCAGACTGTAGCAGTATCTCGTGGTAGTGATAAAGAGAAGCTTGCTCGGGAACTCGGCGCACATTATTATATTGATTCCGAAAAAGAAGATCCTGCTAAAGCTTTACAAGCACTAGGGGGAGCAAAAGTCATTCTTGCTACAGCGTCAAATGCAAAAGTCATTTCCACATTAATTGATGGGTTAGGAAAGGATGGAGAGCTTATTATTGTGGCCGGTTCTGGAGAGCGTTTAGAACTGTCTGCCATGGACTTTCTGAAGGGACCACATACTGTTCGGGGATCGTTTACAGGACAATCCAAAGAAATTGATGCAGCAATTCGGTTTAGTGTACTGACCGATGTACGACCTATGATCGAAGTTTTCCCGTTGGAACAAGCTAGTGAAGCATATGAAAAAATGATGTCGGCTAAGACACGATTCCGTGCTGTGTTGAGCATGACCCAATGATAAATCCTTCACAAACTCTGTTCACTCTTGACAGATATAGACTACAGTTTTATAATTCAATCATCCAATTGAATATTAGATAATTGATAATAATTATATTTATCGGGGGTATTTCTAATGGGAGCAACTGCATTGACAAAAAATACGTTCTCAAATCAAATCCAGTCCGGTGTGACCTTGGTAGACTTTTGGGCTCCATGGTGTGGACCTTGTAAAATTCAGCTTCCTATTGTGGAAGAATTAGCTGATGAACTGAAAGGACAGGCGACGCTGGCAAAAGTTAATGTCGACCAGGAAACCGAATTAGCTTCACAATTTGGCATTCGAAGTATTCCGACTTTGTTGCTGTTTAAAGATGGTAAGCTCGTTGATACCATCGTTGGCGTGAATCAAAAAAATGTCCTTAAGGACAAAATTCTTAACTTGGTTAATTGATATGAAAATCGACAACATTATAATGAGATAATGTTGTCGATTTTTTCGTTCTTAGAGCGCCCCTTTCAACGTAGCGGATACAATTTGGGAGTGACTCAATATCATACATATAGAGAAGATAATCTTTTAATATATGTGACTCCCTGCTGAAAGGCATGAATGAAGGAGAGAAACAATGAGAAACCAAGTTAAAAAAAATGCTCCGGTGGTCATCGTTGGTGCAGGTTTGAGTGGACTTCGTGCAGCATCGTTACTCACCGCGCACGGTATAAAATGCTTTGTTTTAGAATCCAGAGATCGTATCGGGGGTAGAGTTTTGACTTTAGAGGTCTCAGACAATCCTGAACTCGGAAAATTCGATCTTGGACCTACATGGTTCTGGCCACGCTATGAGAAAATTATTACTCAACTCACGAAAGAGCTGGGTTTGGAGACATTTAATCAATTTAATGAAGGACGAATGCTCCTAGAACGATCCCAACATGAAACGCCACAACAGCTTTTTTTGCCAGAGGGGTCAATGGAGCCTTCGCTAAGATTTGTTGGTGGAGTACAGTCTCTGATTGAGGCGATTAGTGCTACTTTGCCATCAGGATCAATCCAGCTTAATACACGTGTAACTTCAATTCATCAAGAAGAAGACGGTACAATCTGCTTAGAAGCCAATGAAAAACAATTTTACACAACTGCAGTTATTCTCGCTATTCCACCACGGTTGGTTGAAAGAAATATTAAATTCGAGCCAGAACTTCCTTATGATCTGAAGTCATATTTAATTGATAAACCAACATGGATGGCCGGTCAAGCTAAAGTTATTGCCATTTACGACCGACCATTTTGGCGTGAAGCTGGACTCTCCGGTTTTGCATCAAGTTGGGTGGGCCCTTTACAAGAAATTCATGATGCTTCACCAGGTACAGGAACAGGTGCGCTTTTTGGCTTTTTTGGTTTACCGGCAAAAAAACGGCAGATTTTGGGGGAAGATAAACTCATGCAGCTTGTGTTGGAACAATTGGCTAGACTTTATGGGCCTGCTGCCGAGAATGTAAATACACTACTATTTAAAGATTGGTCATGCGATACCAATACAGCTGTTGAGGAAGATGCCGAACCACTTCGTGACTATCCAAATTACGGTCCTGTTTACGGAGATCATTGGGGAGAGGGCATATTTTTTACGGGCACCGAGACGGCTGATCAACAGGGAGGACATCTGGAAGGGGCAATTCAATCAGCTGATCGAATCGTCGCAAAATTTTTAGAACGATATGATGAAGCATAATGGGCTTTTAAAATGGGCAAAAACACAGGTAAAGAGCAATTGTTAAAGGAAAGTTACTTGTCGCTCACTGCACTGAGTTCAATGTACAGATGATGGCTGCGCTATATCCCGCCTAAGAATAATTAAATTGTATACACGCCTCAAACTGCGCATGAACGTTTAAATTACATACTTGTTTATTTTAAAGTGTAAAAAATGGACATGATTAGCTAGCTTAACATCAAAGACCGATATATCAACAATTTTCTCGAATCGTGAAATGTTTATCAAGTGATAAGCGCTTAGAGATTATGGACATCTTGTCCAATGGTCCAAAAGCAGTTGAAGGTTTAGCAACACATACGGGGATGAACGTTGCAAATGTTTCTCGTCATCTACAAATCCTACTAGATACTAACTTGGTCAAGTGCTGCAAAAAACATGATTTGTTAGAAAAATGAAAAAAAGACTGTTGTTCTTCTAGATATTCGTCCCACAGATGAATATGATGCTTCTCATATACCAGATGCCATTTCAATACCATTAGATCAACTTGAGAATTACCTGAAGACAGTTGATAAAAGTACTATAGAACTTGTCGCATATTGTAGAGGCCCATACTGTTCGTTGGCATCTCAAGCGGTAGATTATATGCTGAAGCAAGGGTATAGGGCCTATCGAATTGAAGAAGGAGTTCATGATTGGAATGTATGTGAGGAGTCATAAGTATCTTTAAGAGAGGAGCAGTTTTATTATGAGTGTAGTGGAACTGACATCAATACAAGAAATAGATTCCTTCATCGGTGGTAATCCTTTGAGTATGATATATGTATCCCAAGAAGATTGTAACGTATGCCACGCCATTTACCCTAAGCTCAAAACTATGCTTAATCTATACCCTAAATTGGCACTTGCACGTGTTAATGCGAATCAAGTGGAGGAAATCACAGGGAGATTTTTGATTTTTTCTGTACCGACAATCTTAGTTTTTCTTGGTGGGAGAGAATATCTACGCGAAGGTCGTTTTGTTCAATTTGAACAACTAAAAAAACATTTACAGTTACTGTCCGATGAAGTTTAAATTTTCGATTAAAAACAAACGGTGCACCTTCAGTATTATGTCCTTTTTTAGGCGTTTTATTGAAGGTGCATTTCAAGTAATTGTCGACACCCCAGCTAAATCAGCAATTTCCTGAATATTGGCTAACTCTACCCACCTCTTTGTGTCAGTATAGATGTTTTAATTCAAGAAACAAAAATTAATAAGACAAAATATAAATTCATATTACAAATATGTGAATGTGTTATTTGTAGGCTTGACGTTAGAAAAACCGTTTATTATAATTCAATTAATGGATTGATTAATTGATAATTTAATCGAACGATACATAACTTAATTGGAGGTTTGATTTCTATGGCAAAAGCATATCTTCAAATTACATTGAGAATTAATGCGCCAGAACGTGAGGCAGCTGCAAAGGTTTATACAACTTATAAAGAGCCTTTCCTGTCTGGTATTTCCGGTGCGGTTTCTAAAGAGTTGCTTGAGCGTGATGAGGATGTTCAAGTTTTGCATGGCTTTAACAGTGAAGCTGATGCTAAGGCTTATCTCGAAAGTGATCTATTTAATAATGATGTCGTTGTTGGGCTCAAAGACCTGCTTCAAGCTGAGCCAGAAATCAGGATTTATAGCACATTCTAAAAATTGATTTAGCACACTCTGACTATTTCAATTAGGTTTAAAATCAGGAAAGAAACCGACAGTGCACAGCTGTAATGTCGGTTTCTTTTGTTAACTAGAGCAAACTATAAGTTTTGGTAGATTTATGTGCATTGAGAGGATCTTAAACTTACGAAGTTTTGGACTTACAATACCTAACAGGGGATGTTAATATGGCTAAAAAAACAATTAACATGAATACGGTTTGGTACAAAGATGCACAGGGCGATGGACGCATTAAAAGTGACAATATCCAAACTCAAATTGCAATTCCAGTCTCCAAAGGGGGAAGTGGTAACGGGGCTGAACCACAACAACTTCTTATCTCTTCTGCAGTGGCTTGTTACACGATGACCTTAGCATATATGTTAGATAAAAATAAACTTCCTGTGACAGGATTCTTTATGGATACAGAAAGTAACATAACTCAAGGTGATCAATTAAGTATTACTCACCGCCCGCATGTTGTTCTGAATCCAGGAGCAACCCAAGACGTAAGCATGGTAGAAGATTTGATGCAAAAAGCAGAAGAAAATTGCCATATTGGTCAATTACTAATAAAGGCTGGCGTTTCCGTAGGAACTCAAGGAAAAATAACCATCGATTCTGGAGAGGATCTTACAAGTAGCTATATTGCAGAACACGGCTTGGATTGGTAAGTTTAAGCACCAAGCATTTTTAGCAGTAAGTTTTGGAGCTGTTGGCATTGTTTTGGTTTCAATCCGATAAAGTGACATAATGTGCAGGCTTACATTATTCGCAAAAAGACTTCAAAGCCACAAATATGCGGACTTCGAAGTCTTTTTTATATGATGATTAGATTGGTTACTGTTAGTGAAAATGTCCCTGCCACTCATTCAATCCGTCTTCCATACGATACGCCTTGAATCCCTCAACTTGCAATTTTTTCGTAGCAAGTGCCGAATAAACGCAAAATGGCCCTCTACAATAAGCGACCACTTCAGCTTCTTCTGGTAACTCTCCCATTAATACGTCTAGGTCTTCCATAGGCATTGAGATGGCTCCTTGAATATGTCCTGTTTCAAATTCTTCTTTGGGGCGCAAGTCAACTAAGATAATAGAGTTTTTATCTAGTTTTTTCTTTACTTCATCCATGGATAGGGTATGAATGTCATTCAAGTTGTTTAGGAAGTCATCCTTCATTCTCCTGATATCAGGAATTTGTTTTTCACTAATCTTCCACAGTGAAGAGAGAAAGTCAATGATCTCTGGATCTGCTAACGAATATATGGCGTAGGTTCCTTTCTTTGTAAACTTAACAAGCTTAGCGTCCAATAAGACCTGTAGGTGACGAGAAACATTAGCTATATTCATGTCTGTACATGCGGCTAATTTCTCCACTGTTCTGGGACTTTGTGATAGTACATTCAAGATTTCAAGACGTTTGTCACTTGATAGACATTTACCTATTCTAGCCAGTTGCTTATATAGATCTTCCTTGAAAAGCTTTGCGCACTTTAGCATATCTTCCATTCATTTATAACCTCATTTCAACTTGGTGACATATGTTAAGGATCCTACTTGAATCCAGCATTCTCCTCATAATAGGGCACTATATCAATTGATGAATAGAATTTTAACATGTGGAGAGACGAAGTCAAGGGCCCCTGAACTAATGGATAATATGAGGATGGGACACAAATGAACAGTGACGCAAAACGTGAACAGGTAGAGTGGTGAGGTTTGTGGATGTGCTGTTAAAAGTAGTTGACATTGGGGCTGGCTGAAGACTTTGCTTGGTAGCGGAAACAGAAGAAAACACGTAAAGACAAGAAAAAACCTTGGTTAGGATTTTGAACGATGTCGCTTTTTTTGATACGTAATGAACGGAATGACTACAATTAGCAATTAAAAAACGGCAAGTCGATATATGTAAAGAGGAAGGGAAAATAAATTCCATGTAAGCGTTTGACATATTGGAATATCAATCTATAATTATGAACAGACTTGGACCTCACCGAGAGGGAAGAATCCTGACTTTTCTCAGTCTGAATCGGATGAAGATATTGCCTGTTTTTTTAAATAGGTAGGAATACGATAATCGATAGAGCTGTTGTTCAATAAACAGCAAGCTCCATAATCAGGGGCTTGCTGTTTTATTTACCTAAGGAGAATGGTCGAAATGACACTAAAAAAAAGAATCTTTTTATTGTTTTTTCTCAGTGCGTTTATTCCCTTTATCAGTATATTTACAATTTCTTATTATACCATTGATTCCATTTTTGCGAATAAAATCAATGATGGAATTAGGAGCAATCTACAGCAGGTAACTTCATCACTGGAAAATTCAATTACCAACCTGAATCATGTTACTCAGCAATTATCATATAGTGGTACATTAGGCAAAAAACTGGATGAAGTCTTGAAGCCTTCCTCCAATATATTTGAATTGGTTGAGGCTAGAGATGAATTAAAGAATGAGTTAAATGTCGTAACGTTTACTAATCCGAATATAGGTCTAACCTTGTACTATTTCCAGAAAGAAGGCACTACACAGTTCGCTAACTTTCCCATCAAAGATCGTTTTTCTCCTGAGTCTTTGCCTGTGCTTTCCAAATCATATGGCATTGCGTACTATGGTCCCCATATGAGTATGAACCGATTTGATGATCAGCTTGTTTTATCTGCTATGCGAAAGGTACAGCTGCCTCAAAGGGACGATGTATATATTTACGTCGAATCCGGCTTTCGTCTTACACAGGATATACTGGGCTACAATCAATACCAAGGAGCTTTATCGCATTTGATCCTGAATGGTGAGGGCAAAATTGTGTACAGTGAAATTCCAGAAGTGATGAAAGTCGGGGAGAATTTCTCCAGCTTATCAAAAAGTGCTGCAAAAGATGGAATAGCCCGTGATTACCATTGGTTTAAGGAGGACTCCGCTCAGAATTGGAGCGTCATATCGGTAATTTCGCAGGCTAAGTATCAACAGGAGAAAAACCAGTGGTTGCTTCAAATATTACTGGTCGCTTTATTTTTTCTCGGCTTTACCGTATTCCTTGCTTGGCTTCTGTGGAAGATGGTCTACAAACCACTCGGTCTGTTCCATTCGGAAATTAACGGAATGTCTCAGAATCCACAAAAGGCAGGCAGCCAGACCCGCACTCAAATTCCTGAGTTTGACTTTCTGTTGGGGGAATTCTCAAATATGCAGCATCAAATCGGCGACCTTTTCAAGGAAGTGCAGCAGAAAGAGAAGATTCGTGCAGATTTGGAAGTGGAAAAATTGTTATATCAGATCAATCCTCACTTTCTGATGAATACGCTGGATACTGTACACTGGCTGGCCGTCATGAACGGACAAGAGGAGATTGACAAGTTGGTGCAATCCTTGAACAAGCTGTTGTATTACAACTTGGGTAAATTAGGGCAAGTATCCACGATGGAAGAGGAAATTGATGCGTTAAGACAGTATCTAATCCTGCAGCAAATTCGATATGACTTTGAATTTGACGTACGTATTTCAGCGGATGATCAAGTGCTTCAAATACCTGTGCCTCGTTTTATTTTGCAACCATTGGTTGAAAATTCACTTTATCATGGACTGAGTGACGAAGGTTTTATTCAAATTGAAGTTACACTTGCCAAAACGCTGAATATTTTAATACAGGATAATGGAGCAGGCATGACCGAGGAAGCGATTCAAAGACTTCTGAACAATCGTATAACTGAACATAAAAAAGTAGGGATGGGCATCGGACTCAATTATGTCCACCGCATGTTGAGGGCACAGTACGGAGATCAAGCACAACTGGTGATCGAAAGTGAATTGGGTACAGGGACAAGTATACTGCTCATACTTCCGATCAAAGGAGAAGATGTCTGAGGATGATTAAGGTATTGATAGTGGATGACGATAAATTAGTACGAAAAGGAATAAGCTCCGCGATGCCGTGGAACGAGTTCAATATGGAGGTTGTAGGAGAAGCAAGTAACGGGTTGAAAGCACTGGATTTTCTGAAATCCCAACCAGTCGATCTGATGTTGACGGATCTCGCGATGCCGGTGATGTCAGGTATTGAACTGATGCGAGCTGCAAGGCAGCTCTATCCAGAACTACATATTGTCGTATTAACACTGCATCAAGATTTCGATTATATCCAGGAAGCGCTCAGGCTTGGGGCCATCGACTATATAGCCAAAGTTCAGCTCGAGAAGGAGCAATTCGAACACGTGCTGCATCGAATACATACCCGGATTGACGAACTGGCGAATACAAGACCAAAGCTGCCACTGCTAAGTGAGACCAATGTCCATTATCGCCATGTGTATGCACTTGTATCACTGGATCGCAAGTCAGGACAGAGCTGGCCGATTGAACTGACATTCAATGTAGACGAGATCCGATGGGAGGTTGAACGGAACTGCTGGATGTGGGCGGCACCCATGGACGTAGAGGATCAGCTGTTCCATAAACTGAAGGAATCCCTGGATCAAGTTCCCCAAGGCGCCTTGCTGGTTATGTCCGATGTACAAGGCCGAACATGGTCGCAAATCCAAAACTGGATTATGAATTATACAGAAACGTCCTTATTCTATGCATACAACCCTTATGATCCTGTCATTACTGTTTCGATGAATGTGGAGGACTCATTTCCAATAGAACCGCAGGATGAAGACATGGATCGTATTAAGCAAAGTTGGTTCCTATCACCATGGACCCACAACGACAGTTATTACAACCAGCTGATTGAACAGCTCAAATCACTAAGACTGCATAAAGGCCAGCTGATGGGATTGCTATACTCGATAGTTATGGAATGGAATCACCTTTTTGCCCAGACTACGCTGGGTAGAATCTCAATGATCCATTCTTTTCAATCCTGGTACGAGGTAGAAGATTGGATCAAGCAGACCTCTGTGGGCATTCGTAGGTCAGATGAACAGACTTCGTATTCACAGGAAATTGTAGACGCCGTGAAAAAAGCGATTATAATCATGCAAAATGATTTGAGCCAAGCTTTTACAGCTTCTGGTCTGTCCCAGCAACTGAACATCAGTCGAAGCTATTTCAGTCAATGCTTCAAGGATCTGATGGGGAAAACCTTTAATGAGTACTCCCGATTTATACGAATAGAGAAGTCTAAAGAGTATTTATTGAATACAAACAACACGATTTTCTGGATTGCGGAGCGAGTGGGTTATACGGATGAAAAATATTTCAGCCGAATTTTTCGCGAATTGACAGGCCTGCTGCCAAGCGAATATCGCCAGCTCGGCAGAGGGGATAAAAAGCGTACTCTCCCAGATGACCAATAAACCGGGCGAAAGAAGGGGAAGCGATGATTAAGAAGATGGCTGCATGTGTTCTTATCGTCAGCTTAAGTGCAGTGACCGTATATTTCAGCAGCCCATACTTCCGTGAATCGCCAATGGGACCAACGAAAACAATCTCGGACACTGCCGCTGCTGATCCATTAGGGAAATATGAACATCCCGTTTCCATCCGACTGGGATATGTGGTAGACCCAACAGGCGCGGATCTCTCCGAAGGAGAAACGCTGGAGAAGAATATATGGAAAACGATGATTAAACAAAACCTTAACATTGATATCCAGGTACTATGGCAGGTATCGAAGGAAAATCTGAGTCAGAAAATCGATCTGGCTATCGCCAGCAATGATCTGCCGGATGCCATGATTGTAAATAAGCTGCAGCTGAACGAGATGATCAAGGCTGGAGAAATTGAAGATCTAACCGAGGCATATAATAATAGCGCATCACCGGAAATAAAAAAAATTATCGATAGCACAAACGGATTGGCTATGGAACAAGTGACCTTCGCTGGCAAGATAATGGCTGTTCCTTCTGTGACAGCGGAAGACTTCAGCATGCTCTGGATTCGACAGGATTGGCTGGACCGTCTTGGACTGAAGCCGCCGAAAACGGTAGATGATCTGGAAGCTATCGCCAAGGCCTTTGTGGAGAATGACCCAGATGGAAACAGTAAGCGGGATACGATTGGCCTTGCTTCAAGCACTGGACTGTATAACGATTTCAACAACAGTGCTTTTTCTTTTGATCTAACGCCAATCTTCGCAGCATATGGATCTTTCCCGGGATATTGGCTGAGCAAAGATGGAAAACCTGTATACGGTTCGGTTCTACCGGAAACGAAGGACGCCTTGGTCAAACTGCGTGAAATGTACGCCAAAGGCCTTCTCGATCCAGAACTGGGTATCCGTAAAGAAGCGGAAGAAACAGTTATTAACGGTCAGGCGGGGATGTTCTTTCAAGGTTTCTATGCTGGGTACTGGCCCCTTCCGAGCGCCTGGCAGAACGAGCCGGAGGCGAACTGGCAGGCATACGCACTCCCGCTGGATGCAAACGGAGCATACCATGTGAAGGTGGATAATCCATCTAGTTCATTCTTGGTGGTACGAAAAGGATATGCTCATCCCGAAGCGATTATTAAAATTAACAATCTGTACCTTCGTGATGAGTTCAAGTACGGTACGCGTTTTATGCTGGGCCGCAATTTCTTTGCTCCGGCAGATGAAGCACGATATGAATCGAAGGCCGCGCAGGACATTCTGATGGGAACCAAAACACCTGCCGATTTCAAGGACAAGTCTGAATACAAATTGCTGGAGAACTTGGTTTCGACAATAAAACAAACCAAATTGAAGCCTTATGATCAATATGGTATTTCCTATTGGAATAAACACAGCGACAGCTTTATGCGGGGTTACTCGCTTCTTGTAGGCGGAAGAAATTTTTTCGATCCAAACATTCATAAAGTTCGAAGCCTTACCTATATACGAACTCCAGCGATGGAGAAGGCGTGGGGTAAACTATCAAAACTGGAACATGATACATTTTTAAAAATTATTTTAGGCGCTGAACCGATCGATTCATTTGATCAATTTGTCGAGGAATGGAAGGAACAAGGGGGCGATCAAATGACTGTGGAGGTGACTGTACCCCATAATCATCGCTGAAGACCATCATGAATGTGATACGATAAATTCTATAAGACACTTTTATAATTCCATTAATCAAGCCGACAGATTTCTGTTTCAGGAGCTGCCGGTTTTTTGTTCTTCACTTTGATTAGTAAGTTTGGATAGACAGATGTATGTCGATAGGTAGGATAAATGATTACAAGCTAACTATGACCTCATGGTCTGAAATGAAACCGCATACATTTTTCTATCCAAACAGACGTTAAATCCCTATCTCGATTTGTCTTCAGCAAGCTTTATAATGAAAGCGCAAACAACAATGATAAAGAAATATTCACAACAAAGGGGAATCGAAATGTGATGAAAACTAATTGGTCCAAAAAAAGCAAACTGTTGACGAGACGTCTGGCCGTACTGTCGATATCTGCCCTGATGATTTCAACCCTTGCAGCCTGTGGGGCTTCATCCAACCCTCCCACTGCGAAGGAAGCAGGCAAATATGAGGTAACACCGGGAGACCCATTCAGTGCCTATAAGGACGAAATAACCGTCACGATGGGCCGTGTGACTACAGCCAACCCGAAACTGCCGGCTGGAGATTCGTATGAGAACAATGCGTATACTCGACTGGTCAAAAAAGCGTTTAACGCTCAGATTAAAGACCAATTTGAAGCCAACGGAGAAGATTACAGTCGCCAGGTTTCGCTTGCCATCGCCTCTGGAGAACTGCCTGATATGATGCGTGTCGATTCCAAGGATGAACTCAAAGAACTGGTTGATAATGATCTGATTGAAGATATGACGGAAATTTACAAACAGTATGCCACAGATAATATCAAGAATATTTACGACTCTTATGAGGGCCGGGCGTTAGACAATGCGACGATAGATGGACGTTTAATGGCGCTTCCAGCTACTTCCTTAGATTCCGCACCAACCATGGTCTGGGTTCGTCAGGATTGGCTGGATCTACTGGGAATCCAGCTTGACGCAGACGGAGATGGTGCCATCAAGCTGGACGATGTGGAGAAAACGGCCGAGGAATTCTTGAAAAGAGATCCGGGTCAAACCGGGAAACCGGTAGGTATACCCTTTGTGAACACCCTGAATACAACTGACTATAATGGTTCTGCCTATACCATGCTCGGAGTCGCCTCAACAAAGGGTTCATTCCCTCAGTACTGGATGAAGGGTAAAGACGGCAGCATTGTTTATGGCTCAACAACGGAGGAAACCAAGCAGATGCTAGGCGTCATGGCAGATTGGTTCAAGAAAGGCATCATCGATCCGCAATTTGGAACACGCACATTTGATGATATTACGGCACTGTACACCAACGGCCAATGCGGTATTGCTTTTGGACCATGGCATATTCCCGACTGGGGTCTGGGCAACGTGAAGCAGAAGGATAAGAATGCGAAATTCACGGCTTACACTTTGGAGGATGCAGATGGAAAGGTAAACGTGGCACACGCCAATCCAGCTAATCAGTTTATCGTTGTGAGAAAAGGGTATGAACACCCGGAACTCGCCGTTAAAATAGTGAACCTTTTCTACGATAAACTGGCAAATGATAAAAATGTGGGAACATCTATGCCAGAAGCTGCCAAGTATCAAGAGAACGGCGTAGACGGTTCTACCAGACCGTTTAATATTGAAGTCAACTCAGCGACCTCGTTACTGGATGACTACTCTGACATCGTTCGCGGGATTAAAGGAGAGATTAGTCTGGATCAGGTCCGGACAACAGAATCAAAAAACAATATTAAAAGTATCCAAACTTACTTGAGCAATATGGATACGGATAATGTAACAGCCTGGTCAAAATATCACTCGCGTATCAATGGAGTGGGACTCATTGACAAACTGACACGGGAAAACAAATTTGTATGGATGACACCTGCTTACTCTGGAACTACACCAAGCATGAAACAGACCTGGGCTAATCTGACCAAGATGGAGCAAGAATCCTTCATCAAAATCGTGACGGGTGCTGAACCTCTGAATTACTTCGATACATTCGTTAGCAATTGGAAGAAGCAAGGCGGTGATCAGGTAATTCAGGAAATTAAAGACGAGGTTGCATCCAAAAAATAAACAATCTTGAACTGTTTATAGGGCTGCGATACGCAGCCCTGCTTTTAGGAAAGGGGTCCATCCATGAAACAGGGAAATGATAAAGCAAAAAGCCCGTTCGGTACGGGTGCCATATATCATCTGATGATGCTTCCGGGTATTTTATTTTTGCTGGTATTCAGCTATGTTCCGATGGTCGGTGTCATTACGGCGTTTCAGGATTATATACCAGCCAAAGGAATGTTAGGCTCCAAATTTGTAGGACTGAAGCACTTTATTTATATGTTTAAGCTGCCGGACATCGCGCAGGTTTTTAGTAATACATTGGTGATTGCCATTGCCAAGATTCTATTGGGAACAATCATGGCTATCATTTTTTCCATTTTGTTAAATGAGATCCGCATCAAATTCGTTAAAAAATCCGTACAGACAATTGTTTATCTGCCACACTTTCTATCCTGGGTAGTTCTAGCGTCCGTGGTTGTTAACATGTTCAGTTTGGATGGAATTGTGAATCAAATTTTGGCTTTTTTCGGTCTGGAGAATATTAATTTTCTCGGCAGCAACACCTGGTTCCAGCCGCTGATTATTGGGACAGACGTGTGGAAGGAGTTCGGCTACAGTTCCATTGTCTATTTGGCTGCAATTACTTCGATTGATCCAGGCCTGTATGAAGCGGCAGGAATGGATGGAGCCAGCTGGTGGAGAAAAGTATGGCATATTACGTTGCCAGGCATGCTGCCTATTATCCTGCTCATGGGAGTGATGAGTCTGACCAATATTTTGAGTGCCGGCTTCGATCAAATTTATAATCTGTATAACCCAGTAGTCTATGAGTCGGGAGATATTCTGGATACTTATGTATATCGGATTGGACTCGTCGGGCGACAGTATAGCTTCGGTACGGCTGTTGGTCTGTTCAAGTCAGTGATCGGTATTGTTTTGCTATTGTCCGCCAACCAATTGGCCAAAAAATACACTGACCGAAAAATATTTTAAGGAGGCCAAGCCTGTGTCCTATTTTGTAAACCAAAAAGGTCGAATTGGCGGGTTAATCATCTATGCCATCGTCATTTTGCTGGCATTGATCTGCCTTCTTCCCTTGTGGAATATCGTTGCGATTTCATTTAGCAGCAGCGAGGCTGTGTCAGCTAATGCTGTAGGTCTTATACCGGTCAATTTTACAACCGCAGCGTATATGAAAATTATCGACGATGCTCAGTTCTGGCGTTCCTTTGGCATATCTGTTCTACGTGTTGTGCTCACACTTCTTCTTAACATGATTCTTATTGTTCTGATGGCATACCCGCTCTCCAAGTCGAAAAGAGAATTTAGGGGCAGAAACATTTATATGAACGTCATGATTTTTGCCATGCTGTTCAGCGGTGGGATGATCCCGAGTTATCTATTGATCAAAAACCTCGATATGCTTAATACAATTTGGTCGCTTGTTCTACCAGGGGCTGTTCCTATATTCAGTGTCATCCTTGTCATGAACTTTTTCTCTGCTGTACCTAAGGCCCTAGAAGAAGCAGCATTCATCGATGGGGCAAGTCCGCTGCAGGTCCTGTTCAAAGTGTATGTGCCCGTGTCCATCCCTGCGCTGGCGACGGTAGCACTATTCAGTATCGTGGGAACGTGGAATGATTTCTTCAGCGGTTTGATCTATATGACCCAAGTCAGCAATTATCCGCTAATGACCTATATTCAGTCTCTTAACGTAAATATTGCAGAACTTCTTCAATCCGGCACTAACTCAGCACAACTCAGCAACTTGACTGAAATTTCAAACAAAAATCTAAATGCGGCCAAAATCGTAGTCGCTGTCATCCCGCTGCTGCTGATTTATCCGCTGCTTCAAAAATATTTTGTGACTGGAATTGTTGTAGGATCGGTAAAAGAGTAATTGTATGATGTGACTTGATTAAGATAAAAACACTATTCGTCTATTGGAAAGGTTGTAATGAACAATGGAAAATAAAAATTGGTGGAAAGAAATTGTTGTATACCAGATATATCCACGGAGCTTTCAAGATAGTAATGGGGATGGAATCGGCGATTTGAAAGGAATTGTTTCCCGTCTGGACTATTTGCAGCAACTCGGTGTCGGTGCAATTTGGCTATCACCAGTTTGTAAATCCCCTCAGGATGATTATGGTTATGATATTTCGGACTATCGGGATATTGATCCGATGTTCGGGACTTTGGATGATATGGGGATGTTAATTCATGAAGCTGGGAAACGTGACATTCGGATCATAATGGATTTGGTGTTGAACCATACTTCCGATGAGCATCTCTGGTTTCAAGAAGCAAAAAAAAGTAAAGAAAATCCGTACCATGACTATTATGTCTGGAGAGATGGCGTTGAAGGAATGCCACCAAACGACTTGGGTTCCACCTTTGGTGGTTCAGCTTGGGAATGGGTACCCGAGATAGGACAATATTATTTACATCTTTTTTCTGTAAAACAGCCGGATCTCAACTGGGAAAACCCAAAAGTCCGACAAGAGATTTACGAAATGATCAATTGGTGGATAAGCAAGGGTGTAGGCGGTTTTCGGCTTGACGTAATTGACTTAATCGGAAAAGAACCAGATTTGAAAATTACCAGCAACGGGCCGAATCTGCATAAGTATATCAGGGAACTCAGCAAAGAGACATTTCAAAAAGCTGGAGACCTGCTGACGGTTGGAGAAACATGGGGCGCTACGCCAGAGATCGCCAAATTGTATAGCAACCCGGACGGCAGTGAGTTTTCAATGGTATTTCAATTTGAACATATTAGTTTGGATGAACAAGAGGGAAA
This sequence comes from Paenibacillus sp. TSM33, assembly GCF_056099025.1. Lineage (NCBI taxonomy): Bacteria > Bacillati > Bacillota > Bacilli > Caryophanales > Paenibacillaceae > Paenibacillus > Paenibacillus sp. TSM33. The sequence goes on along the minus strand of NZ_JBLZXB010000017.1, from coordinate 119,317 downwards.
AGGGAAGTGGGATCTTAAGCCTCTAGATTTTCTAGAATTAAAAAAAGTGTTGTCTAAATGGCAGACGGAGCTGAAGGGGGATGCCTGGAACAGTTTGTTTTGGAATAATCACGACTTACCCCGAATCGTTTCTCGTTGGGGAGATGACGGAGAATACAGGATAGAATCGTCTAAAATGTTGGCAACCCTTCTTCATGGCATGCGAGGCACACCATACATTTATCAGGGGGAAGAATTAGGAATGACGAATGTTCAATATCCAATTGAAGACTATCGGGATATTGAGTTACTAAACTTCTACAAAGATAGAATTGAGAAAGGATACCCTGAAGACAAAGTTATGGAGTCAGTCTTTGCAAAGGGGCGTGATAACGCTCGAACACCAATGCAGTGGGACGCTTCAGACAATGCTGGTTTTACATTAGGGAATCCTTGGATTAAAGTAAACCCGAATTATAAGGATATCCATGCACAAGAAAGTTTAAATAACCCTGAGTCCATATTCCATTATTATCGGAAACTAATCCGATTAAGGAAAGAACATGAAGTGATCATATATGGGGATTATGAGCTGATGTATCCCGAGAATAAAGATTTGTTCGCGTACACTCGAACGCTGAAAGGAGCTAAACTACTTGTAGTATGTAATTTTCAAAAATACACAACCGATCTCCCACTTCAGAAAGAGCTGGCAGAGACTAAACAGCTGCTAATATCCAATTATCCAAATAACATGTCCGATGTAGAAATGCGCCCTTATGAAGCGAGAATGTACCTTATCGATGCACTCAATAAATGAAAATGAATATCCCACAGAAGTATATGATCTTTATAATCTTAACGGGTTCTTCAATTTTATAAACAAATGATTAAATTTCGTAAAGAACAAATGACCCTTTGCAATGTGTAAATTAATGGTTATTCACACCCTATTCTGACGTTATTTGAGTAGTCCCCTGACGTCAGGTTGAAGTATAGTTTATTATGACAAATAGAAAGATTCATGTGGGGATTAAGCTAACTGGCAGATTAGCGAAATAACAATTCTTAATTCACACTTTAAATACTCCCGAATTGACCCTTTTGTGAGCCATGCACAGAAGGGTTTTTGATGTTTTATACGTTAGTCTTTTGGGTACCTCGTTTCCGCATTCACTTTTAGGGTTTTACTGGTCACGGGACAAAAATTTTCTTATCAGCTGTTGGAATCTTTGACACGATTAGTGCTTACGGTTGAAGCTTTCAGATTGTTCTGTATGATGTCAATCTTTAATCATACACTTTGAATGCTCTTTACAGTGGCGTCCTCTCTGCTAAAATGACAACATTCAATCGTCAACCATTAATCATCAATTATGGTTGACGATTGAAAGATCAAATCCGGGACCAACTCAGCAACTTGACTGAAATTTCAAACAAAAGTCTAAATGCTGCAAAAATCGTAGTCGCCGCCATCCCGCTACTGCTGATTTATCCGCTGCTTCAAAAATATTTTGTGACTGGAATTGTTGTAGGATCGGTAAAAGAGTAATTATATGCTGTGACTTGATTAAGATAATGCAGCAACTTCATATAAATGTAAGTTTTACCCGCCCAAGGATTTTGGTAAGAACTTCTGAGTTACGCAAAGTAGCTCTCCAAGTCGCAAATCACGTGGCATTCATAGAGATATTGTTTATATTTTCGATGTGGAAATCTTTTTATTATAGACTGTATGTTCAGTCATGATTAAAATGTTAATCAAGAAAATACTACCACATTGGGAGGGCAACAAGGTGGAACTCTTTTACGAAATCGAAGGGAATGGAGCCCCATAGTCATGATTCACTCGGGAGGTGTCGACTCAAGGGTATGGAGATATATGGTACCTGGACTGGCAAAATCATTCAAGATTATTACCTTTGATGGTCGAGGAACCGGCCGCTCGCCTACTATGCAAAAGCCGACTTCACTTGTGGAGGATTTGCGTAAACTTCTCGAACATCTCGGATTGGATCTTGTCACACTTGTCGGACATTCCATCGGTGGGCAAGTCGCGACTGATTTTGCGTTATCATATCCTTCTATGGTTGAGCGGCTAGTGGTGATTGCCCCTTCATTAACGGGATTTGCATATTCGCAAGAATTTACCAATTATATGGCGTCGGTGAATGCAGCCGCTCCCGATATTTCAAAACTAGTAGAGTTGTCCTTAGCCGCACCGATCTATCGGGCTACGATGGCCAGCCCTCATCGGAATTTTCTGAATGAAATGCATACTCAATACATGACAAGGGTATTCACCGAGTGGAGAAGCTTTGAGGTCCTTTGGCCAGAGCCGCCTTCGATTGAACGTTTAGAAAAAATTGCAGCGAGTACGTTATTTATACAAGGAACAATAGAATGGTCGGATATGTATAATATTGCTGAGCACTTCAAGCGTGTACCTGCAATTAGGTTTTCCGAAATCAAAGGGGCCGATCATATGCTTGTCCTTACTCATGCGGAAGAACTAGCAGCTAACATCCGACAGTTTTGTCACAAGTGAGAACCATGCGTGAATAGACTGGGTATCTCTTGAATCAAAAAAGAGTAACCCGGAAGAAACATCTTGGTGCTTGAAAGCGACGGGTGAGTAGAGAGCGGTTGTTTACCGATATGGAACAGCGACAGTCTAGGACTTTTATTTTCTCGTCCTTGGTTGTCGCTGTTTCAATTTCTAGGCTCAGTCGAAATAAAATCTGACGCTATGGTAATTCGAAAAAACGTGCGGAATAAAGTCATAGAACTAACTTATAACTTCCATGTAATAGAGGAAATAGAGCAGTTTCCTAGAAAGAAGTATCATCACTAACAAAACAATAATAGATCCAAAAGACAGTTGCGATAGATCATCAAGAAAGATTAACTAAACTAATATGATGGTTCAACTGAATACAAAAAGAGATGACCCTGATACATTCTAGGATCATCTCTTATTTAGATAAAGCGATTGAACACGAAGAAACGCTATGATATAATCGATAGCATCATTGACAAATTATATAAAAGACATAAAATTAATTATCCCTATTCTTATATTACATCTAGAACGGTGATTTGTCAATGTTTTTTTTACCCCCCAAAAAAACAGAAAGGATGGTGGAATGTGCGATCAGGCTGCGTACATCCTCAAGCGGTTTTGAGAAGAAGTACACGACGACTTACTTCAACGGTGACTAGGCATGATCATGATTGTTCGCTTTTTTCTCTATATCAATGGTTAGGAGAGATGTTAAATGAATTCACTAGTTCTTGATTTTCAAGAAATGGATAACACTCAGCTTTTGCTTGTTGGTGGAAAAGGGCTGAACTTAGGGGCATTAACCAAAATGGAAGGAATACAAGTGCCAGAAGGGTTTTGTGTTACAACAGTGGGATATCAAAAAGCCATCAAACAAAACGAAACGGTTCATGCTTTGTTGGATCGGCTAACTAGGCTTAAAGTAGAAGATCGAGAACAAATTGATGAAGTCAGCAAGAAGATTCGACAGGCCATTATGGAGGTAGCGATTCCTTCCGATGTTGTGAAAGCAGTTACTCACTATCTCTCCAAGTCTGGAGATGAATATGCTTATGCTGTGCGTTCTAGTGCGACTGCTGAGGATTTGCCGCATGCTTCTTTTGCTGGTCAACAAGATACCTATTTAAATATAATCGGCAAAGAATCCATCTTGGAGCATATCCGCAAATGTTGGGCTTCTTTATTTACGGAACGCGCGGTAATTTACCGAATACAGAATGGATTTGATCACAGCCAAGTTTATTTATCTGTTATCGTTCAAAAGATGGTGTTCCCACAGGCTTCAGGGATTTTATTTACCGCTGATCCCATCAATGGCAACCGAAAGCTGCTCTCTATCGATGCCAGTTTCGGACTTGGAGAAGCGATGGTCTCCGGCTTGGTATCTGCCGATTGTTATCAAGTGCAGGATGGGGTAATCGTCGGCAAGCGAATAGGAAGTAAAAAAATGGCTATTTATGGACAAAAGGAAGGCGGAACAGAGACCAAGCAGCTCAATCCTGATCAGCAAAAGACGCAAACTCTTACGGATCAACAAATTTTACAACTGGCACGCATTGGAAGACAGATCGAAGAACATTTCGGCTGCCCACAAGACATCGAATGGTGTTTGGCTGATGATACATTTTATATTGTTCAGAGCCGACCGATTACCACTTTATATCCCATTCCTGAAGCAAATGACCAGGAGAATCACGTGTATGTATCTGTCGGCCATCAGCAAATGATGACTGATCCTATTAAACCACTGGGGATATCTGTTTGGATGCTAACAGGTGCCACACACATGTTTAAAACTGGTGGTGGAAGGCTGTTTGTGGATATCACGATGGGCCTGTCTTCACTGGAAGGCAGACAGAATTTATTGGATGTTTTAGGGCACTCCGATCCGCTCATAAAAGACGCGCTTATTACCATCATAGAGCGGGGAGATTTTATAAAATTGGACCCATCTGACAAAAACGTACCGGGGCCGGTTAAAAGCCATAAGGGTATGTCGTCTGCAGATATTCTGGCAGAAGCAGGAAATGACCCGGCAATTGTTGCTGATTTGATTAAGAGTAGTGAGACATCACTATCAGCGTTAAAACATAGCATCCAAACGAAATCAGGATTGGATGTGTTTGATTGTATCCTGGAAGATATGCAGCAACGGAGGCAGCGTGCGTCAGATCTAAAAAATTTGAGTGTAATTATGTCCGCCATCCATGCTTCAGCATGGATCAATGAAAAAATGAATGAATGGTTAGGTGAAAAAAACGTAGCAGACACACTTTCCCTATCTGTACCTAATAACGTCACTTCTGAAATGGGTATGGAGCTACTGGATGTTGCAGATGTGATTCGTCCCTATCCGAAAATAGTTGAGTATTTACAACAGGTAAAGGATGATAACTTTTTGGATGAACTGGTTCAATTCGAAGGTGGGCAGCAGGTGCGTGATGCTATTGCTGCTTATCTCGACAAATATGGAATGCGATGTGCCGGGGAGATCGATATCACAAGAACACGCTGGAGTGAAAAACCAAGTATACTGGTACCTATGATCCTCAGTAACATCAAAAACCTTGAGCCTGGCGCTAGTAAACGAAAATTTGAGCAAGGGCGACAGGAAGCTTTGAAAAAAGAACAGGACTTATTAGCCCGATTGAAGCAATTACCGGGTGGTGAACAAAAAGCCAAAGAGACAAAACAAATTATCGACCAGATCCGGAATTTCATCGGTTACCGTGAATATCCGAAATACGACATTGTTAGTCGTTACTTCATCTATAAACAGGCTTTATTAAAGGAAGCGGAACGACTCGTACAAGCCAATGTTCTTCATGAAAAAGAAGATATTTACTATCTCTCTTTTGAAGAATTGCAGGAAACTATACGTACCAATAAACTGGATTACCAGGTCATCGACAAACGAAAAAATGAGTACAGATTATATGAAAAATTAACTCCCCCACGTGTTATCACATCTGATGGCGAAATCATTACAGGTCAGTACAAACGAGAAAATATCCCCGCCGAAGCTATTGTAGGCCTCGCTGTTTCTTCGGGCGTTGTAGAGGGTCGGGCACGTGTGATCCTGAATATAGAAGGGGCTGATCTGGAAGATGGCGATATACTAGTCACCGCCTTTACCGACCCCAGCTGGACTCCATTGTTTTTATCCATAAAAGGCTTGGTTACGGAGGTGGGCGGACTGATGACCCATGGAGCCGTTATCGCACGTGAATATGGCTTGCCAGCCGTTGTCGGAGTGGAGAATGCGACCAAACTGATAAAAGATGGGCAACGAATTCGCGTGCATGGAACAGAAGGGTATATCGAATTTTTGTAAAGGATAAATAAGGGAGGGTAATTATGGGCAGCGGCGGTCATTCAGGCTTGCCGTTGCATTTAATTCAAATACATGCAGGCCTGGCGTTCGTTTCACGTAGCCCACAGGGCAGTACTATGTTTCCGCTAACTAGCAGCTGTATCATCCAAAAGTGATTTGTTATCCTTTAGAGAGAGTCTAAAAGAAGTTGGTGCTAGGCCGATTACCATAGCCCTTGTAGATTTTAATTGTGAAGTTGTGACGATGAGGTGCATATGAAGTATATTCATGCTGGCAATGGACAACGCTTAGGTTAAATATTATCTTATGCGGGAGGTCATCGCTTCATGAAATTTGAACTAGGACGTTGCTTACTGAGTGAAAGATTGATGGAATCCGGAAAGTCAGCAGAATGGCTGGCAAAAGACTTGCTTTTTAAACCGGAACGAGTTTATGACTTTATTGAAAACAAGAGAGTGATGCCACTCAAAATTGCCGTATCGATCGCCGATTCCATCGGTTGTGATGTTCGTGCATTGTATGAATTAATTCCGAACGATAATGAAGTAAAGTGAGATTAATGGAATAAGTGGCAGGTTCCATTAAGGCAACAAATGTGATCCATTAAATTATAACGGCAAACGCTAACTTAATAAAAAAGGAGCTGATCAACGTGATCGGCTCCTTTTTTTGAACAACTTAAATCATGTAAAAAAGCGAATAATCGTTTAATATTAGTTGGCTAATTATCTTGTGAATAAATCCACTTAAATTGAATTATAAATGAAAATTAGACAAAAATAGTTATTTTTTAACAAAGAAGCGTGCAAATAGAGATTGATTAAAAGAAGTAGGACATTATCCAACAAATATTGGAGGGAATGCACATTATGTACTCACCAATTCGAAAAATAACGAATGAGATGGGTAAAAATAGATTTTTTTGTTTTTAGCAAGAGACTCCAGAGGGGGGGAGATTACAACAGTCTACAGTACGATCACTGGCGCTAATTGAATCCGATCTTTCGGTTCTGTATCACTGTGAAGACCTCACAAGATAGTAGTTTCTGTGGCAGGTAAATTAATGATCCGCGCCATGAACTGTTGTTACAAACCATGCCTGATTTTTTAGACAAAAAAGGGCATGGTTTGTGTGTGTAATATACTTATACATTATATTGCCATACTTTAATATACTTTTATGCTTAATATAACAAAAACATTCATTCTCATAATTTTCCCTTATTAAAGGAATTTAAATGTATATTGACATTTTTCGAGTCCATATCTATTATATAAATAAAATATTCCATATTTAACGCTTACTTAGAAAAACATCCTGTATAACTCCAGTAATTTCACACCATTCATCTATGATGCTGAATTTTAGCTTCCAAGCCTAAAAATTTCAGTATACTCCAAGGTTTTTACACTTCCAATTCTACTCACACACCTGACTTTTGATCACAATCACATCACGAACAGAACCCTATTACCAATTCACTGACATAGGTCGATTACTGTTTTTTGGCAATCGACTTCGTTGCTCTTTACTGCATTTTCTCTACATCTTAATGTCCCCATACATATGTATCCATACATAAAATGGAAAATATTTTTTTGTTTTTCCGTAATTTTTGTGGAAAGGGGTTTGATATGAATCGCATGGCTTTGGTTTTTCCTGGGCAAGGATCTCAGTATGTAGGAATGGGAGCTACGTGGCATAGCGGCTTTGCAGAAGCAGATCGCTTGTTCGAAGAGGCTGCTGATATTTTGGGATATGATCTGAAAGCTTTATGCATGGCGGGTCCGATGGACCAACTATCCAGAACATTCTATACTCAGCCCGCACTTCTCACGACCAGTGTCATTGCATTCCGGCGTTATATGCATGAAATCGGAATGATTCCTGAATTTTCAGCTGGTCATAGCCTGGGTGAATATTCAGCTCTGGTAAGCAGCGGTGCTCTGTCCTTTGGAGACGCTTTACGTTTGGTCCAAGAGCGGGGACGCTTCATGGAAGAAGCCGCAGTGGCTGGACTGGGCAGCTTGATTGCCGTTCGCGGAGCTGAGTTGAGCGCCGTGGAAGAATTCTGTCGTCTGCATTCCACAGACGATCAGCCTGCTGTCATTGCCTGTTACAATTCACCTAACCAGTACGTCGTTTCAGGTCATCACACTTCTGTCGCTGTGGTAGCTGGCGAATTAGAACAGCGGGGAGCCCAAATTACCCGCTTGCAGGTCAGTGGTCCTTTTCATAGTCCGCTTATGCAGCATGCTGCGGATAGACTGACCGCAGAGCTGCAAAAATACACTTTAAATGAGGCGAAGTGGCCCGTGATCTCCAATGTGACCGCTCTGCCATACCCCGATGTTGACAGCATCCGTCAAGGATTGATTTTGCAAATGACTCACCCGGTTCGATGGATTCAAACCATGCAGTATATTGCGAATCATGGCGTGAAACAAGGCATCGAGTTAGGTCCACGAACGGTGCTGAAAAATTTGGCGAAGGAAATAAACACTACCATTGAATTTCTGTCCCTGGACAGAGAATTGGATCGCGTTGAACTGGAACGCCGCTTCTCAGTCCGTGATTGGGTTGCTCGTTCCCTTTCATTGGCGGTGTCTACCCCCAATGCCAATTGGAATGAAGATGATTATCGAAAGGGTGTTATTTTACCTGTTCGAAGACTGGAAGAATTACTTCGAAACTCAGAATCAGGCAGCAGTTCGTCTCCTGCCTCTGAGCAAAGACAGGAGATTTTGGAGTGTATTCGCCTGGTGTTGCAAACCAAACAGGTCTCCGAAGGAGAGCAGAAAGTAATGCTAGAGCAATTGAGGAGGGATCAGGATGGAACAGTTTCAAACTTTAATTGAAATCATTCAAGACCGTGCAAGCCGGGATGAGAACGGAATCACCTTTATTTCCGGTGATAAACAAGAGGAATACGTATCCTACAGTAAACTTCTGGAGCAGGCATCACAGGTACTTTATGAATTACAGGAAAAAGGGATACAACCTGGCGATGAGCTGATCATGCAGATCGACGACAATCATAGCTTTGTGAATGTATTTTGGGGCTGCCTACTCGGTGGAATCGTTCCTGTTCCTGTAAGCATAGGGAGTAATGATGAGCATAAAATGAAATTGTTTAAAATCTGGAACATACTTTCCCGCCCTTATATGATTGCAGACGACAAGGTATTGGATCAGCTGGAAAAATACTCGCACCAGCACGAACTGCTGGATTCCTTTGAGCTTGTTAAAAAAGCGGCTTTTTCAAGCCATACATTCGATTATTCCAGTCAGAACAAAGGTGTTGTCCATATATCCAAACCGGAGGATTTAGCTTTTATCCAATTTTCCTCAGGCTCTACAGGTGATCCCAAAGGAGTCATGCTGACGCATGAAAATTTGGTTTACAATATTCGGGATATCGCAAATCAAACGGGCATGAGCTCCAAGGATGCTTATTTGGGCTGGATGCCGCTTACGCATGACCTGGGATTGATTTGCTTTCATTTAACCTGTGTGATCGCTAATGCCAAGCAACTGATTATGCCGACGGCGCTTTTTATCCGACGCCCGTCTTTATGGCTAAAAAAAGTATCGGAGCATAAGGTGACTCAAATATGCTCTCCCAATTTTGGATATAAATTTTTTCTCGATCAGTATAAACCTGAGACAGCATCTAACTGGGATTTGTCAAGCGTTCGTATGATTTTAAATGGAGCGGAGCCCGTATCCGTAGAGCTTTGTCATGTGTTTATGGACGCAATGAGTGTTCACGGTTTGAATAAAAATGCAATGTTGCCTGTCTACGGATTGGCAGAGGCGAGCGTGGGTGTTTCCTCTCCACCTCTGGACAAAAACACCTTTATCCCTATTCATTTGAATCGGCAGCAGTTACACGTAGGTGAGCCTATAGAAGAAGTGGACAAGTCTGACAAGCGGTGTCTTACTTTTGTGGATTTAGGGTATCCGTTGGCCAGTACCTCTGTCCGCATTTGCGATGAACAAAATCAGGTGCTTGAAGATGGGGTGATTGGACACACACAGATCCGCGGCAAAAATGTGACATCCGGATACTATAACAATCCAGAGGCTACCGCGAAGGTCAAAACAGAGGATGGCTGGCTTATCACCGGCGATTTAGGGTTTATGCGGAACGGTCGCCTGACTATTACTGGTAGAGCCAAGGATATCATTTTCGTGAACGGACAGAATGTCTACCCGCATGACATCGAGAGAATTGCCGAGGAACTAGATGGTGTGGATCTCGGAAAAGTAGCTGTATGCGGTGTACATGATACGCAAACAAGGCAGGATCGTATTATTGCCTTTGTGATGCACACGAAAAAGATAGAGCATTTTGTACCGCTTGTCCAAAAACTGAAGAGTCATCTAAATTACCGGGGAGGTTGGCATATTCAGGATGTGGTTCCGATCCGGCGTATTCCTAAAACAACCAGTGGCAAGGTTCAACGCTTCAAATTAGCCCAGAGTTATGAGCAGGGCGAATTTGATGAAATATTGACAGCACTGGCCGAGGCTACTCGAGTCATGCAAGCAGCTGAGCATGCAGTCTTACCTCAAGGAGAGATAGAACAGAAGCTGATTGGAATCTGCCAGGATATTTTAAATGTAAAGTCGATCGGGACGGACGACAGCTACTTTGATATCGGAGTGACTTCCTTACAGCTCGTTCAAATTGTGGAACTGTTGGAGGATCAATTAGGGGTTCATATTGAGGTGACGGACTTCTTTTCCTATCCGACCATCGCCAAGCTTGCTGCATATATCTCCAGTCAGGGCATGTGCAGCGACCCGACTGCAACAGCACAGTCCGAGGCCAAGGAGGAAGCAAATGTCAGGGATATCGCCATCATCGGCATGTCCGGCAAGTTTCCTCAAGCAGAAACATTGGAGCAGTTTTGGGCAAATGTGGCATCAGGGGCTGACAATATCGGCCCGTACAGCGACGAAAGAAGAAAAGATGCCGAAGATTTCATTTCCCGTCTGAATACGGAAGGACGGAATATGCAAATTGCAGAAGGCGGCTATCTGGATGAAGTAGACAAGTTCGATTACTCCTTCTTTAAGCTGACTCCACGGGAAGCCTCACTCATGGACCCGAATCAACGGTTATTTCTACAAACAGCCTGGAGCACGATTGAGGATGCGGGGTATGGGGGGAAGCAACTGGCAGGCCAAAAGGTCGGCGTGTATGTCGGCTTCTCCAAAACCAGCTTCGAATACGAGCGTTTGTTGTCCGAGGTGGAACCGGGCGCGCTGCCGAACTTTGCCATTGGTAATTTATCATCCATTATTTCCAGCAGGATTGCATATTTGCTCGATCTAAAAGGTCCGGCGCTAACAATTGATACAGCATGCTCTTCATCACTCGTGGCAGTGCATTTGGCCTGCAAGTCCATCCTTAGCGGAGACTGCGACATGGCCTTGGCAGGTGGAGTGAAGACGATTTTGCTGCCACTGAAAGCGGGCATTGGCATGGAATCCTCCGATGATCGAGCACGCGCCTTCGACGACCAGTCTAACGGAACGGGCTGGGGTGAAGGAGTTGGAGCCGTTTTACTGAAGCCGCTGCGCAAAGCAGAACAAGACGGTGACAACATTTTAGCCGTGATCAAGGGAAGTGCCATCAATCAGGACGGCAGCACGATTGGTATTTCCGCGCCGAATGCGCTGGCTCAGGCAGAAGTGATTTCGCAGGCGTGGCGCGATGCACGGATTAATCCTGAAACGATAAGTTATATCGAAGCACATGGAACCGGAACCAAGCTGGGCGATCCGGTTGAGATTGACGGCATTACCAAGGCTTTCCGCAAGCATACACAGCGTAAGCAGTTTGTGGCGATCAGCACGGTCAAAACGAATATAGGTCATTTATACGAAGCCGCCGGGATTGCGGGCTTGATCAAATCCGTATTGTCCATGAAGCACAAACAGATTGCGCCACTCGTGCATTTTCGCACACCAAACCAAAAGATCCATTTTGAGGAATCCCCGGTATATGTCAATACGAGGCTGAGGGAATGGAAGACGGACAGTTTCCCGAGAAGAAGCGGACTGAGTTCCTTTGGATTCAGCGGGACAAACTGCCATGTGGTGCTGGAGGAATATATAGCGAAGACGGAATCAGACCAAGCCTCAACGGACAGCAACAATAGATCATCACCACTGCTGCTGACCCTGTCAGCGCGGAGTGAATCCGCTTTGCACGAGCTAGTCGGGCGGTACGCAGAACGGTTTGGACGTGCGGAAGAACTCGTGATGCAGGATGTATGCTATACGGCTAACACAGGCAGAAGTCATCTGAATCACCGGATTGCTGTGACTGCCCCAGGAGCGGATGCGTTGAAAGCGAAGGTACTTCAGTTGCACGAACAAGGCAGAGTCGTTGAAGGCGTATACACCGGGAAAGCGGATAGTACAGTTGGCGCAGAGATGGTCACTGGAAGCTTGGACACGTTGCAATCACTGGAGCAACTGGCTGCCAAGTATGTGCAAGGAGCGCAGATCGATTGGAATGCCCTCTATGCAGGTAAGCACTATAAAAAGGTTTCTCTGCCTACGTATCCATTCGAACGGAAAAGATGCTGGATTAACGTACCCGAACAGGTTCGAACGGAACAGAAGGTACCAGTTCATGAAAACTCAACAGTAAAGGAGTCTGGAATTATGGGGAACGAGTATTCAGCGCCAGCATCTGCTACTGATCAGCACAAATCATCTATTCTTCAAAAGTTAGCGAAAATGATCGGTAATGTGTCCCAACTCAGCCTGGAGGAACTGGAGCCACAAACACATTTTCTGGAGCTTGGGCTGGATTCCATTAATTTGTCCCAGGTTCGCCACAGTATCAAGGATACCTTCGGACTGGACGTTCCAATGAACGAATTTTTCGAATCGCTGACCACGCTGGAGCTGTTGGCCAGCTACGTAGCCGAGCGGGTGAGCATTTTCACTTCTGCTGAAACCCCGGTTCAATCTGTGGAAAATCGTCCAGAAACAACTCTGAATCAGGTTGATCATGCAGCTTTCCCGTTAACACAACGGTCTCATGAATCCGCTGTTCCGGCTACCGCATCCGTTTATGCCATAGATACGGCTGGGCAAACACGGGCTCAAAGCTTTCCAATCGCTACAGCTCCTGCAGCTGTAGAGCGAATTTTGGAGCAACAACTACATCTGATGTCACAGCAGCTCGATGTTCTCCGGCATCAGCCAGCTGCATCCGTAATAGCTTCCGAGCCATTTAGCCCGGAAACGGGCGTTTTGCCATCGGCAAGTAGTGAAAGCGCGCAGATCATCCGTACCGAATCCAAGCAGAAAGTCGCGGCTGCATTAGCACCGGCTCCATCCGTAAAGGCTGTTTCCAAGCAGACAGGCAATGAAGCCAAGCCTTATACGCCTTATAAAAAGCTGGATGTTAAAGCACGTGAATTGCTTTCGCTCCGTCAGGAACAACACCTGCAAGAGCTGATTGAGCGCTACACGACCCGTACGCGTAGCACCAAACAGTACACCCAGCAATATCGCTCCGTATACGCCAATAACCGTAATGTGGCTGGTTTCCGACCTGTTTTGAAGGAAATGGTGTATCAAATTGTATCCCAGCGTGCAGACGGGTCTAAAATTTGGGATCTGGACGGCAATGAATATGTCGATTTGACAATGGGCTTTGGTGTGAATCTGTTTGGACACAATCCGACCTTTATTCGTGAAAAAATTGAGGAAGAGCTAAAGAACGGCATGTGTGTCGGCCCCATGTCCAACATGGCTGGGCAAGTCGCCGAGCGAATATGCAAGATGACCGGCGTGGAACGGATTGCCCTGTATAATTCCGGCACAGAGGCTGTCATGGTCGCGCTCCGTTTGGCACGTGCTGCCACAGGACGAGCTAAAGTCGTCATTTTTGCTGGCTCGTATCACGGTACATTTGACGGGGTGCTGGCACTGGGGAGCGCGGGTGATGACAAGGAGCATTCGACACCTCTGGCCCCAGGTATCTTGCAGCATATGGTGGATGATGTCGTCGTGCTTCATTATGGGGCGGACGATTCCCTGGACTATATCCGCACCCACGCGCATGAACTGGCTGCGGTTATCGTGGAGCCGGTGCAAAGCCGCCGACCGGATTTTCAGCCTAAAGCCTTTTTGCAGGAAATTCGCCGGATAACGGAGCAGTCGGGTACTGCCTTCATTTTTGATGAAGTCATTACAGGCTTCCGGATTCAGCCCGGAGGAGCCCAAGCGTGGTTTGGGGTGCAAGCTGACCTGGTGACCTACGGTAAAATCATTGGCGGCGGGCTGCCCATTGGCATCGTAGCCGGAAAAGCCGTCTTTATGAACGGGATTGATGGAGGCACGTGGAGCTTCGGGGACGATTCCTATCCGCAGCATGAGCAGCAGCGAACCTTTGTGGCAGGAACCTTCTGCCACCATCCGCTGGCAATGGCTGCATCCTTAGCGGTGCTGGATCATTTGGAGAAACATGGCGAGCAACTGCAAAATCGCTTGAACAGCCGCACCTCTGCGTTAGCAGCGGAGCTGAACAGCTATTTCACTGACGAACGCGTACCTATGAAGGTCGTTCACTATGGCTCCCTATTCCGCTTCGTGCTCAAAGGCGATCTGGAATTGTTCTTTTATCACATGCTGGACAAAGGCATCTATATCTGGGAGGGACGAAACTGCTTCTTGTCCACGGCCCATACCGAGGAAGATATTGCGCGAATCGTACAAGCAGTCAAGGATAGCGTGGACGAGCTGTGTAAAGGGGGATTTTTACCGGACCCGCCCCCGAATGGAAACGGACCGGGAAAGCAACCTGTTCCTGTAACCGTACCTCCAGAGGCTGAAGTAGCAGAAACTATTATTCCGTTAACTCCAGAGCAAAAGCAGCTTTGGTTCGCTTCTGTGTCAGATCGAAGTGACTCTCAGTCTTTACACGAAACCGCCTTGTTGCGGTTTCGAGGTCCACTTCAGCACCAGGCGTTCAACCAAGCTGTCCAGACCATTGTAAACCGTCATGAAGCCTTACATATCTTTATGAGCGGCGATGGGGAAACTCAGGTGTTCGCTCCTGTGATGAAGGCGGAAATCCCGCTTCATGATTTTACCACTCATCGCCCAGATGAACAGGAACAACATATCTGGGCATGGATGAACAAGGACAGTGAAACCCCATTTGCCATGACGCCAGGCGAGCCATTATTCCGAATTCATCTGCTGAAAATATCGGATGAAGAGCATCTGGGTGTTTTTACGTTTCATCATTTTATCGCGGATGGCTGGTCAATCAGTGTATTCATTCAGGAATTGGAACACATCTATTCTGCGCTTGTCCGATACGCTGACTACAACCTTCCCGATCCAGTACCTTTTCGGAATTACGTTGTTTGGCAGCAGGATCAATTGAAAGCAGGGAAAAAAGAGGCCCTTGCTTTTTGGTCGTCAGTGCTAGAAAAGCAGCAGCCTGTCATCCATCTGCCATCTCCGGTGAGGGGAATACAAATTCCGTCTTCCAGAGGAAGCAGACATACCATAATGCTCGAAACGAAACTCGTTAAACAATTGAGATCCGCCAGCATAAAGCTAGGCAGCAGTCTTTTTATAACGCTGCTATCCGCCTTTCAGATTTTTCTGCATCGCCTGACAGGGCAGCAGGAAGTAACGGTGGGGGTTCCCACCGCAGGACAATCCCATATGGACGCCTTCTCTCTGATCGGCAACTGTGTCAACTTGCTTCCGGTAATCAGCGAAGTGCGTCCTGATGCTACTTTTACGGAGCATGTCCAAACGGTCAAAAAGCGCATGAATGAACTGGACAGATTTCAAAAGTACAGCTTTGCCGGACTCGCTCAGCTGGGGCTGAGGCATTTGCCTGTCATTAACGCTGTATTCAATATGGATCGACCGATTCCGCGATTTCAATTCCACGAACTGGAAGTAGAACTCGTTGAGAATGAGGTATCATTCAGCAAATACGAGTTGTTTTTGAACGTGACAGGGGCGCAGAAACAATTACGTCTTGATTTCGACTACAATTCGGATCTTTTTCAGCCAAACATAATCGAAGTCTGGTCAGGATATTTCCTGAATCTGCTGTATTCCATTGTAGAGGAAGAAGGGGCTCGCGTTTCTGCGTTGACTTTACTCCGTGCGTCGGAGAACGAGCAACTTCGAGCTACATGGGCAGCCAATAGCGATGCCAACGGAAACTATCTTTGCGTCCTCGATGCCTACAAGCATTTGGCACCTGTTGGGACAGCAGGGGAGGTGTATCAAGCCTCAGTAGCAGGCCTGTTGGGAACGACCCGGGAATGGGCTTACGTGGAACACGATGGCAAGCTGCGGCATATTGGCAATTTGAATCGGACTATCCACATTCGCGGACATCAGGTTAATTTGGAGCAGTTGGAGAAACACCTGCAAATATTACAGTTGGAGTCCTGCGTCATTACACCGCAAACAGACGAAGCTGGAAAAGTCTCATATATAACCGCGTATGTGGTCGCAAACGCATCGAAGCTATGGGAAGAAGACGCGCTGAAAGAGGCTGTAATCGAAATTCTTCCAGATTATACGCAGCCCCGTTTTTGGATTTCTATGGATCATATTCCTCTTCTGCCGGATGGTCAGCCTGATCTACAGGCTTTGCCAGAGCCGGGACAAGCAAGCGTATTCACTAAAATAGGCGCCGCTTCTGAGAGCCAGGGCGTAGAAGATCAACTCGTGAACATTTGGAAGGACGTTCTGAATGTAACGGAAATCAGCTATAACGATAACTTTTTTCAACTGGGCGGTGATTCACTAAAAGCGACGGTCATTCTGTCGAGAGTCAATAAGGAACTGGGTGTACACATTCCACTTAGCCACATTTTTGAGCTGCAAACGATTGCAGAGCTGGCTACATATATTGCGGGTAGAACAAAGAAAACCTACGAACCGATTGTATCTGTGAAATCGCAAGCCTTCTATCCGGTATCTTCTTCCCAAAAGAGAATGTACGTGCTGGATCAGCTGGGAGGCGGAACGGCCTATCATGTACCCGGCCAGCTTTTCATAGAGGGAGATCTGGAGGTTCCCCGCTTCATTGAAGCCGTTAGGGAAGTTATTTTGCGTCATGAATCCTTTCGGACTTATTTCGATCTGGAAGACGGGGAAGTGGTACAAAAAGTTCGGGACACGATTCCATTCGACATCCCATGTACCCGTATTTCCAAGGAAGAAGCAAAACAGGCTCGGACCTTGTTTGTTCAGCCTTTTCATCTTGGAACAGCTCCTTTATTCCGGGCTGAACTGTACGAATTTATCGAAGGTGGCTTCAATCTGCTAGTGGATATGCACCACATCGTGTCCGATGGTTTCTCCATGGCCGTGCTGCTGGATGAAATCATTCAACGGTATCAGGGTAGACAGCTTGCGAACATTCAGCTTCATTACAAAGACTTTGTTATTTGGCAGAAGCAGCAGATCACTGACGACGCATTGCAAGCGCATGAATTATATTGGCTTCAGACCTTGAAGGGCGAGCTTCCTGTACTAAATATGCCTACGGACTTTTCGCGTCCGCAAGCACAAAGCTTTGAAGGTGACAGCTTGACCGTCACCTTGGAATCCAAACTTACTAGCAGACTCTACAAATTGGCCAAAGATACCGAATCTACAATCTTTATGGTATTTTTGGCGGCTTATAATGTCCTGCTGGGTAAATATTCTGGCCAAGAGGACATTATCGTGGGTACACCTGTTGCCGGAAGACGGCATGTGGATACGCAAACGATGATTGGCATGTTTGTCAATACGCTGGTTCTTCGCAATCAGCCGCAATCTTCTTTAACGTTCCAAGCCTTTTTGCAGGAGGTTAAGCAAAACTCGCTGCTGGCACTGGAGCATCAGGAATACCCGTTTGATGAGCTTGTAGACAAGCTGGAACTGGTACGCGACGTAAGTCGAAACCCGGTGTTCGATACGATGTTCAGTTTGCAAAATGTCGGCACAGATGTTTTGGAAACAGGAGGCATTCGTTTTAAACCGGAAGAAATCAACGCGGGTATATCCAAGGTGGATTTTTCATTGCATGTGACCGAGGAAAAAGAACGTTTGTCCTTCACTTTGGAGTATGGCACAAAGTTGTTCAAACCGGAGACCATCCGACGGCTGGCAGAGCATTTTGTGCGAATTTTGGAAACGGTGACGCAGGATGTCACGGTTCAGTTGGCCGATATATCGATTGTATCTGATGAAGAGAAGCAATTACTGCTAACCGGATTTAATCGTACCATCATACCTTTCCCGCACAATGAGACCGTCCACAGACAGTTTGAAAAGCAGGTTAAACAGACGCCGAGTCATACAGCATTGGTGTTCGGAGATCAGCGTCTGACCTACCGGGAGTTGAATGAACGTGCTAACTCATTGGCACGGGTGCTTCAAGCGCATGGTGTAGGACCCGATAAGCTAGTCGGCCTGATGGTGCAGCGTTCGGCGGAAATGATTATCGGTCTGCTCGCCGTGCTAAAAGCGGGTGGCGCTTATGTGCCTATCGACCCTGAATATCCGTCAGCCCGTATTGAGTATATGCTGAGTGACAGTGAGGCTGCCGTACTCCTGACCAGTCGCGATCTGGTAAGAGAACACCATTACAGCGCTCACACCCTGTTTATCGAAGATGAGGAAGTATATCAAGTGGAAAGGACCAATCTGGAAGCTACTGCTCAGCCGGAGCATCTGGCTTACGTCATCTATACTTCTGGCTCAACCGGAAATCCGAAAGGAGTTATGCTCCAGCATCGCTCGGTGCTGAATTTTATTACAGGAATGCGTGAAGTGATCGACTTTGCAGCCAACAAAACGATTTTATCGCTAACCACCATTTCGTTCGATATTTTCATTTTGGAAACGATTCTCCCGCTGCTGGGTGGAATGACCGTCGTGCTAGGCGACCGCCATCATCAGGTCGATCCTCAGACACTTGGCGAGCTGATTACTGCCCATCATATTGACATGCTGCAAATGACGCCATCTCGGCTACACATGCTGCTGAGTCATGAAAAAGGCTCCCGTGCGCTGCAAGGTGTACAGGAAATTATGGTTGGGGGAGAAGCGCTTCCGCCTAGGCTGCTGGAGGCATTGCAGAAATTGAACGGTCCCCGTATTTATAACATGTACGGACCTACAGAAACGACGGTTTGGTCGGCAGTACAGGAACTTACTCATGCCAAACAGATTGACATTGGACGCCCTATTGCAAATACGCAAATTTATATCATGGATGCGCAGGACAGATTACAACCCATCGGTATACCGGGCGAGCTATGCATTGCAGGGGAAGGGCTGGCCCGTGGTTATTGGAACCGCGAGGATTTGACGGCAGAAAAATTTGTGGATAATCCATTTTCAACAGGGACACGAATGTACAGAACGGGTGACCTCGCTCGCTGGAAAGCAGATGGAAATCTGGAGTTTATCGGCCGAATCGACCATCAGGTGAAAGTACGTGGATTCCGGATCGAACTGGGTGAGGTTGAAAATGCTTTGATGAGCCATTCTGCAATTCAAGAGGCTGTCGTCACTGTATATCAAAACAAAGAGCAAGAATCCGTCTTGTGTGCCTACATTGTATTGCATACAGAAGAAACACCAAGCTTAACGGTCATTCATGAACATGCCGCCAAGTTGCTCCCGTATTATTCGGTTCCGTCATACTTCGTGTTTCTGGATCGGATACCGTTGACACCGAATGGAAAAACCGACCGAAAAGCATTGCCGGAGCCTGAAAAGCTATTCCGACCGGATGTGGCCTATGTAGCGCCGCGAAATGATGTGGAAGAAGCTTTGGCCGCCGTATGGCAAGATGTTTTGGGGCGCGATCAAGTGGGCATTCAGGATAACTTTTTTCTGCTCGGAGGCGACTCGATTAAAGCAGTTCAAGTCATCGCACGCATGCGTCTCCACGGGTATTTACTGGATATCCGACACGTACTGGAGCATCCGTCCATTGAAATCCTGAGCGGCTATGCAGAAACACTGTCCCGTCCGATAGAGCAAGGCCCGATAGATGGAGAAGTACCACTGACACCGATACAACGACATCTAATCGATTGGTTCGAACGGCATCCAGCATCCGAGGCACTTCCTGCCGCAATGTCGGTACTGCTGTTGGCAAAGTCGGGCTTTGACGAGCAGCCATTGCGAGCCGCATTGAAGAAAATCGTAGAGCACCACGATGCTCTGCGCCTTGGCTTATTACAACAGGCTGACGGGTCGGTTAAGCAAGCTCACAAAGGACTGCATGAGGAGCTATTCACGCTGGAGGTACTGTCGCTTACGGGAACGGAAAGCGAAGCATGCAGCCAGATGGAAACTGAATGTCAACGGATTCAAAGCAGCCTGCGGCTGTTTGAAGGACCACGAGTTCGGGCAGGGCTTTTCCGTCTGGATAGCGGAGATCATCTTTTCCTTGCTGTAGACCCGCTAGTGGCTGACGCCATTTCATGGAATATTTTGCTCGAAGATCTGGCAACAGGCTACGGACAAGCTCTGGATGGGGAAACGATTGTCTTACCGTACAAAACGAACGCTTACCAAACGTGGGTAGAGCATCTTGAGCATTATGCGAATAGTAAAGAGCTGCTCAAGGAGCAGGACTATTGGAACAAGATAGAGTTGTCAGAGTGGAGAACGCTTCCCAAAGACTATGAAGCCATTACGGATTCTGGATCGGAGAGACAAACACATCAGCTCGACCTACAATTATCAACTGACGAAACCCAGCATCTGATGACACAGGTCAATCATGCCTACAACACCGTGCCCGAGGAAGTACTGCTATCCGTACTGGGTCAGACAGTATCCGAATGGTCAGGACAAGAACGGATTGCACTCTACGTGGAGAACCCTGGCCGAGAGCAGGCTGAAACAAATTCGCTGGATATCTCCAGAACGGTGGGGCAGTTTACGTCTTTTTATCCGATTGTACTGGACATCAAATCTGTGGATGATATAGCGCTGTTGCTCAAGCGTGTGAAGGAAACGGTTCGGCAGGTTCCAAATCACGGATTGGGCTACGGTGCATTGAGATATCTGACCGAAGCCAGCAATCCAGCGGATTCTAAACGTTTTCGTCATCCGGAAATTGGTTTCCGTTATATAGACTCCCCACACCCGGAATCGGTTTATTTTTCAACATCGCCGCTGCAAGCTGAAATTGGACCAGGTACCAAGGATGTGATTAATGGTTCTTCTTATGCTCTTTATATGGATAGCCGGTTGGAGGACGGAAAATTAAGTATCCGTATATCCTATGACAGGAATGCATATGAAGAGCGCACGGTCAAACAACTTTTCTCCCGCTTCGAAACACACCTGTTGAATACCATTCGTCATTGCCTTGATCAGTCCGGTCAGGAACTGACACCAACAGACGTAGGGGCAGATGATCTGGATTTGGAAGAGTTCGAAGAGATGAAGCATTTTTATGAAAGCCTATAAATATTCGATTGAGGGGGAAATCCGATGAGTAAAAGGCTTGAAATCGAAAAAGTGGCCAATTTAACGCCTTTGCAGGAGGGGATGCTCTTTCATACAGTGATGGAGCCGGAATCACAGGCGTACTATGAGCAAGTACGAATGACCATCCGGGGTGAACTGAACCTGGAGGCTCTGCAAAAGAGCTTCGAGACCCTGGTGCAGCGTCACGAAACGCTTCGTTCGAATATTTATCATAAAAGTGCTTCCCGTTCGAGGCTCATCGTGTTGAAGGAGCGAAATCCAACGCTTCGTTACGAGAATCTGACGAATATTCCCGAGGCAGAGCAAGCTGAGGCCATTCGCAGCTACGCAGACGCAGACCGGAACCATCGTTACGATCTGAGCAAGGATTTGCTCATTCGTCTGGCTGTGCTTCAAACCCAAACGAACGCATATACGCTACTTTTAAGCTTTCACCATATTATTATGGACGGCTGGTGCCTCGGCATCGTTATGGATGAGCTATTCGTGGCTTATGAAGCGCTGAAAGCGGGTAAGACCGTACAACTGCCAACACCGCAGCCCTATACTGGCTATGCCCGCTGGCTGGATAAGCAGGATAAGGAGGCGGCGAAGGAATACTGGCGGTCCATCCTGAACGGCTATGAACAGCCAGCCGTGCTGCCAACCCTGCCTGTAGCCCATCCGCTCCAGCCAGATACCGGGTACTTGCTGCATGAGCATAAAATAACACTCACGGATGAAACAACCCGTCAATTGCGGACGGTGGCTGAACGCAACGGAACAACCCTTAGCAGTCTGTTTCTGGCTGCATGGGGAGTGGTGCTTGGAGGATACAACCAAAGTGAAGACGTCGTCTTCGGCACCGTTGTTTCCGGCCGACCGCCGGAACTTGAAGGTGTTGAACAGATGTTGGGACTTTTCATTAACACCATACCGGTACGAATCAAATTGGATGCAGATCTGCCATTCTCAGGTCTGCTTCGTGAAGTGCAGCGCAGCGCGGTTCAATCACGGGCATATGACTATTTTTCACTCGCTGAAATACAGTCTCAGTCAGCGCTCAAGCAGCAACTCATGGATCATTTTGTTGTATTTGAAAACTACCCGCTGCAGAATATGATTGGCCGGCCTGATCTGAAGGAACGACTTGGATTCGTCGTGGAGGACGCTCAGCTGTCCGAAGAAACACCTTACCACTTCAACATCGAAGTGGAGGACGGAAAAGCGTTGAGCTTTATGCTGTCCTACAACAACTATGTCTACAGCGATGAAGCGATGACACGGTTAGCCGGGCATTTGGAACATGTACTCATCCAGATTGCACGTATACCAGAACTCCTGCTGCGGAACATTCGTCTGCTGACCGCTACAGAAGAGACGGAACTCACCAATGTATGGAGCGGGCCAGTTGCCGACTATCCTGCTGGAACGTTTCATGGAATATTTGAGGCCCAGGCAGAACGTATCCCGGAACACACCGCCGTCATCTACGAAGACACCGCATTTACCTATTATGAGTTGAATGAAAAGGCTAATCTGCTTGCTCAAGCACTACAAAACCGTGGCGGCAAGCGTGAGCATCTCGTTGCCGTGATGCTTGAGCGTTCAGCAGACATGATTATCGCTGTGTTAGGGATTATGAAGGCGGGAGCTGCCTACGTACCTGTCGATCCGACCTATCCGAAAGAAAGAATTGCTTACATGCTTCAGGACAGCGGAGCTACGATTATGCTCACGCAGTCTTCCTTGACTGAACTATTGGCCGATGTGGATTTTGCGGGGGAAGTGGTGGACTTGCCAGCGTTACTTCAACAAGCTTCACAAGCGGAGCATTCCCCTCAACAAGCGCCTATCTACGCACCTATTCATGATCCCGAGGCTTTGGCCTACGTCATTTACACATCGGGAACGACGGGCAACGCCAAAGGCGTGATGATCGAGCATCGCCATTACGTAAATACGGCGTGGGGCTATAGAGAAGCTCACCAGTTAAAAGAGTTTCCCGTCAAGCTCCTTCAGATTGCCAGTATGTCGTTCGATGTCTTTGCCGGTGATCTGGCCAAGACATTCGTGAACGGAGGCACCATGGTCATTTGCCCACAGGATGTGCGCAACGATCCTCCAGCTTTGGCCCAGGTTCTCGAACAACACGAAATCACGACGTTCGAAGCTCCACCAGCCTTGTTGACGCTGCTTATGGACTATGTATATGAACATGGTACAGATGTCAGTGCCATGAAGCTACTTACTACAGGCGCGGACAGCTTTGGCGTTGATAACTATCGGACGCTTTTGAATCGCTTCGGTGATACAATGCGCATCATGAATACCTACGGTGTAACCGAAGCGGCGATTGATTCCAGTTTTTATGAAGAAACTGCTGAACGTCTGCCTTCATTTGGTATCGTCCCAATTGGAAAGGCACTGCCCAATCATAAAGTATATATCCTGGATGAGACTTTGCGTCCGCTCCCGATCGGCGTAGCCGGGGAGCTGTGCTTAGGCGGTGCCTCAGTAGCCCGTGGATATTTGCACCGTCCTGACTTGACGGCAGAAAAATTTGTACCGAATCCTTTTGTGAACGGTGAGCGTCTATACCGCACTGGAGATCTGGCACGCTGGCTGCCGGATGGCAACATTGATTTCATCGGTCGGGTTGACTTTCAGGTAAAAATTCGTGGCTACCGGATCGAGCCTGGTGAAATTGAGTCGGCCTTGCTCCAATTAGTCGAGGTACGCCAAGCGATAGTTACGGATAGAACGGATAAGACCGGACAAAAGTATTTGTGCGCCTACGTAGCAGGGACAGCCGACAAATCCTTCCTGCGGACAGAGCTGGCCAAGCAGTTGCCGAGCTATATGGTGCCCGCACATATTATCGTGCTGAATCAACTGCCTTTGACTCATAACGGCAAAATTGATCGCCGTGCGCTTCCAGAACCCGAAGATTTTGTGTTAACCGATACCGAATATGAAGCGCCGCGGAACGAATTGGAACAGACACTCGCTTCCATCTGGGAGGAAGTCCTTGGCGTTAAGCCGATTGGCCTGCGCAACAACTTTTTCGAGCTTGGCGGAGATTCGATCAAAGCACTGCAAATTACAGCCCGGTTGAATGCGAAGGGCCTCAAAATGGATATGAAGGATTTGTTCCGTCATCCGCAGATTGATTTGATCGTTCCTTATATTAAGACAATAACACGGATCATCCCACAAGGTGCAGTCCAAGGTGCAGTGGAGCTGACGCCAATCCAGTGGGGATTTTTTGAATATCATCAAACCGAACGTCATCATTACAATCAGGCTGTCATGCTCCAGAACACCGAAAGATGGAATGAAACCTGGCTGAGAAGCGCTATGAATAAGCTGACCACGTACCATGATGCCTTGCGAATTACCTTTGATGAGCGAGAAAAAGAACCTGTCGCCTATAACAGAGGCACAGCCGAAGGTGAATGCTTCACATTGGAAAGCTACAACTTATTACATGCGGATCAGCCTGAGGTAGAAATCTTACAATTGGCTGACGCGTTACAACGCGGCTTTGATTTGCGCAACGGCCCAATTGTGCGTTTGGCTTTATTCCGGCTGCAGAAAGCCGACCATTTATTAATCGTCATTCATCATCTCGTCGTAGACGGTGTATCGTGGAAAATTCTGCTGGAAGACCTGGAAACAGCCTATCAGCAGGCTGCTAACGGTCAAAAACTACAACTGCCTGCCAAGACTGATTCCTACAAGGAATGGGCAGCACGTTTGTCCAAGTACGCGCAAAGCGCGCAGGCGCGTCAGGAAATAAACTATTGGAATGAGGTAGAAGCCCGTGAGACACGCCCTCTGCCAAAAGATCATGAGTTTTCGGTTAGCCTCATCCGTGACACACGCCAATCAGAAGTGACACTCAACCGGGAAGAAACTGAAAACCTGTTGAAGCACGCAAACCATGCCTACAATACAGAAATAAATGATATTTTACTGACGGCGCTAGGATTAGCTTTTTATGAATGGAGCGGACATGCTGAAATTGTAGTCCAGGTGGCTAGCCATAACAGGAAGGAATGGATTAAAGACATTGACATATCCCGTACAGTTGGCCAGTTTACGTCCGTATATCCGTTTGTGGTACATGTGAGCAAGCCCGAAGATCTGGCCTATCAAATCAAGCTGGTTAAAGACAATTTGCGGCGTGTACCCAACCAGGGTGCAGGCTATGGCATTTTACGCTATTTGACCGACAGGGAGGAGCAGGGTAAGGCAGCTCTTTTTTCTGCTAAGCCACCTGAGATCAGCTTTAGCTTTGACGGAGAAGCCAGAGAAGGTACAACATGGCGTACCTCGGCACTATCCATGCTTACCGGTACAGCAATCAGCCCTCTGACTGAAAAAGCGCCCGGCATTGATATCCATGGTGCGGTGGCCGATGAAAGACTCCACATTGTATTCGAATACAGCGCACGTGAATATGAAGCATCGACGGTGGAGCGGCTTACAGCCAGCCTTAAGAATCATCTGATCGAACTTATTTCCCATTGCTGTGCCAAGGAAACATCAGAAAAAAGCCCGACGGATTTTACATATGGGCAATTGTCTCTGGACCAGTTTGAACATATTGCAAACCGCTTGACGGATAAGCTGTTAAACCACCAAGTGAAAATTAAAGACCTCTATCCGCTATCACCGATGCAGGAGGGAATGTTATTTCATGCCATAGCCGATGAAAAATCAGAGGCTTATTTTGAGCAAACGATCATCACCATTCATGAAGCTATGGATACTAACTTAATCAGACGTAGCTTACAAAGGCTGATTGACCGCTATGATATTTTCCGTACGGTATTCATTTATAAGGAGACGGATCGTCCGCTTCAGGTTGTACTGGAGGAACGATTAGCTGCTCCTGTGCATACCGAAGATGTGCGTAGTCTACCGGATGCGGAAAAGCACAGACGACTTCAAGCCATTTTACAGGAAGAGCGGCAGAGAGGTTTTGATCTGGAAAAGGAGGTTCTCATCCGGTTAGCGCTTGTACAGTGGGATGAGGACACTTCAAAGCTCATCTGGATCTCTCATCATATTATTATGGACGGCTGGTGCCTGCGGACGGTAGCAAAAGATTTTTTTGATATTTACACATCGCTTCGGGACGATACTCCTTTAAAATTAGCGCCTGTCCATCCATTTAGCAGCTTTATTCAGTGGTTGGAAAGACAAAATAAAGAGGAAGCAGCAGCTTACTGGAAACAATATGTGGCTGATTTTGAAAATGAAACCGTCGTGCCCGGCTATACCCGTTCCGTTGATTCTTCGTTTCAGGCAGAGCAGCTCATATGCACATGGGGGGAGCGGCTGACCCAAGGCATGGAGCAAATAGCCAAGCAAAACCGTGTCACCGTCAGCACTTTATTTCAAACCGTTTGGGGCTTATTGCTACAAGCGTACAACAATAGTAACGATGTCATTTTCGGGTCCGTTGTATCGGGCAGACCTGATGAAATCCCCGGTATTGAAAATATGGTCGGATTATTCATTAATACCATACCCGTACGTATTAAAAGCTCCGCTGAGCTGCGGTTTTCAGACTTGCTTACGTCTATACAGGATTCCTTGATGGAGTCCAATCGGTATTCTTATTTTTCCTTGGCTGATATTCAAGCCCATAGTGTACTAAAACAAAACCTGATCCAGCATATTGTCGCCTTTGAAAACTTTCCCGTTTCGGAAGAACTTACGAGCTTGGAAAAAAAACCTAAAGCCCTCCGTGTTGGTGAAGTAGAGGATATTGAACAGACCAATTATGATTTGAATGTAATCGTCATGCCTGGCCGAGAGCTGGAAATCCAATTTAGCTATAACGCGCTGACTTATAACAAAAATGTGATCAAACAATTGGCTGCTTACCTCATCCAAATGATGGAGCAAGTTATTCAAAACCCAAATATCCGGGTTTCGGAGATTGATCTTTTGACAGCGGAGGAAAAACAGCAGCTCTTATTTGATTTTAACGATACACGAAGACCGTATCCATCGGACCAGACCATACATCACGGATTTGAAGAACAGGCAGAGAAAACACCAGATGCAGTAGCTATTGTATTTGAAAATCGTGAGCTAACCTACCACGAATTAAATATAAAAGCTAATCAACTGGCCTCGAAGCTGCTGAAACTGGGTGTTACGCCGGATACCATCGTAGGCATTTTGACTGAACGTTCACCAGAAATGATTATCGGTATTCTTGGTATTTTGAAGGCGGGTGGAGCCTACTTGCCACTGGAGCCTTCTTATCCACAGGAACGGATTATGTTTATGCTTCAGGATAGCGGTAGCGAAATTCTGCTAACCCTATCGGACAAGGGAAAACCGATGCACACTGTCGATTTTTCCGGTACTGTTCTGGATCTGGCCGACATCAGCTCCTACGAATCCGACGACTTCATTTTTTCCGAATCGTCAACGGCAGACGATCTGGCTTATGTCATGTATACATCCGGTTCGACCGGGCGTCCCAAGGGTGTTATGGTTGAACACCGGAATGTCATACGGCTGGTGAAGAACACCAATTACATGCCATTTGCCGGGAACGAACGCATTTTGCTGACCGGGGCGCTCGTGTTCGATGCCTGTACCTTTGAAATTTGGGGAGCTTTGCTTAACGGATTGCGCCTGTACATTGTACCGGAATCCGTAATCTTGGATGCTGTTCAGCTTGGTGAAGCGCTGGATCGATATCATATTACAACGATGTGGCTCACATCGCCCTTGTTTAACCAACTCACTCAGCATAAACCAGATCTCTTTGCTTCGCTAAAGCACCTGCTGGTGGGCGGGGATGTACTTTTACCTGGGATCATTAATACGGTGAGAGCACATTCTCCGGGGCTGAACATTATCAATGTCTATGGCCCCACGGAAAACACAACATTTTCTACTTATTTCCCGATTGATAAGGAATATAACCGCATTCCTATTGGTCGTCCAATTGGCAATTCAACAGTTTATATTTTGGACTCTTCAAGCAGGCTGCTGCCTATTGGTGCTCAAGGAGAAATATGTGTTGGCGGGGATGGTCTGGCACGTGGCTATCTGAACAGGGATGATGTGACCCAGCTAAATTTTGTCCCTAATCCATTCATTCCGGGCGAAAAAATGTATCGGACAGGTGATTTGGGCAGATGGTTACCGGATGGCAATCTAGAGTATCTCGGACGGATAGACCAGCAGGTTAAAATCCGCGGATATCGTATTGAACCTGGGGAAATTGAAACCCAGCTCATGAGACATGATGCAGTTCAGGAGGCGCACGTAGCGGTAAAAAGCACAAACGATGGTCAAAAAACGCTCTGTGCTTATATCTCAACCGACGTACCGCTATCGAAGAGTGATATGAAGACCCATTTGACTGGCCAGTTGCCGGATTATATGATTCCTGCCCAGTATGTGTTCCTACGGGAGTTTCCTCTGACAACGAACGGTAAAATCGACCGCCAAGCATTGCCTGAGCCAGAAATGGCCAACGGTTCCGATATGGAATACGTTGCTCCAAGAAATGAAGCGGAACAACAGTTGGCGAACCTGTGGCAAGCAGTGCTTGGCGTTGAAAAGGTCGGGATTGACGACGGCTTTTTCGAGCTTGGAGGTCATTCATTGAAGGCCATTCAACTGGTATCGAAAGTACAGGAATCGAACATTCCGCTGGATATACATCAATTGCTTCAATATCAGACGATAAGAAGCTTGTCCGATCTTTTACAACGTGGTGAAGAGGGCGGAGTGAATACAGATACGCTCATTGCGAAAGCTCAGGAGGTTGAGCGGGCTATTACAGAAGCGTTTGGTGTACAGGTCTTGCTTCAGTCCATATCCACCGATAAGCAAAACTATTTGTTCCTGCAAGTGGAGCCTTTTCGCGTAGAACAAGTTCAGGCAATCTCAGAATTTATCCAATCGCATATCCATCCAGACCTGCACCCGCATTATATCGTCCGCTGGGGAACCGACGAACCAGATAGAATTCTCGGAGCTATACCGATACACGAAGAACAAGAAACCTTACTCAAACAACAGGCCGATGTATGGCTTGCCAGCATTGCTGAGTTAAATACAGAGTGGAATACTAATATACTAAGTCTAAATGCTATTGGGCGCTATCCGCTTGCACCAGCTCAACATTACCATTTGCAACATTTTACAGGTTCGGGTATGGCTGTGCAGTTAGATAACTACTTGGACACCGAGCGTTTGAACGTAACGATTCAGCGGCTTATTGAACGCCATGAATTGCTAAGAAGCGTACTTGTTCAATCGTCCGGAGCATGGAAATGGGAGTTGCGTCC
Organism: Paenibacillus sp. TSM33; assembly: GCF_056099025.1. Classification (NCBI taxonomy): domain Bacteria; kingdom Bacillati; phylum Bacillota; class Bacilli; order Caryophanales; family Paenibacillaceae; genus Paenibacillus; species Paenibacillus sp. TSM33. The sequence goes on along the minus strand of NZ_JBLZXB010000017.1, from coordinate 89,600 downwards.
AGCTCCAGAGCATCTTTCTTTACCGACTGTTGATCTCTCGGATCAGCCGGTACAGACACAACGTAGGCTGCTTTTATCTATCGCTTCCAGCCTGTTTTTAGAACCTTATGAACTTACACAATCTTTGCAGTACCGGATTGTCCTGGTTCGCTTAAATTTGCGTGAACATCTGTTGTTGTTTCCTTGCTCGCACATCATCTTTGATGCTACGAGCAGCGACATCTTACGCAGACAGCTTCTTGATGAATATCATCACCCGCAACAGGGATATACGACAGAAGAGGTACAATACCGGGATTATGTGAACCATATCCGTCAAGGCCCTCAAGGAATCGGGGATCAGGAAATCAGCGAGCAATTCAAACTCCAGACGTTTGGTGAGAATAATGATCGTATCCATGTGCTGACCGAAGAACGCAACTATGCGGACACTACCAGATATCTTTGGGAGCTGAATTTAAGCGACATTTCAGAGCAGCACGGCGCTGCGAATATGTGGGATATTTCGCTTCAAATGGCTGTACGTTTTTTCAGCAACTATTTCCAACTCTCTGATGTTCCGCTTTGGCTTACTAATTATGGAAGACAATATGGCGACCGAAACTATTTTGGAATCGCAGGCGAGTGTATTGATCATATCCCCGTTGTACTGCAGGAAGATGACATGGAACCCTATGAAAAGAGCATCCATACCTATCTGAACTTTGCTTCACGCTATCATTTGAACTTTTTCAACCTGATCTTCAATGCGGAAATGGAGGAAGTTTACCCGGTATCCAGTAGCTTTTTGAAAAAGGGACTTGGGCAGCTGCCCATCGTATTCAACTATTTGGGTGAGGGACGCGAGGATGCAGAATTGCTCGACAATCTATATACCGAAAGCACAAAGACTAATGTCAACAAGGTTATTTTTTTCGAGTCAGAGCATGTAGGGGATATTCTGAAAATTTCACTTACCATTCCATATGAAGAAAACCGGCAGTATATCCATCAAATCTTCCAGACTGCTAGTGACAGGCTTATGAATGCTTTGACTATTTTGCAGTAAGGAGATGAAGATGTGAATCTATTGTTTAAGGATAGCCGTTTTATCCGTTTCTTCGCATCTCGTACTTCTGCCAATATCGCGGACAGCATTTATTCTATCGTCCTGCTGTATTTTGTTCAGCAATCGACACAGTCGGTGGCGATGACCAGCTTCACGTATACGGCCGTATCTGCGGCGTCAATTTTCAGCTTTCTCGTGGGTCCTTTGGTGGACCGTTATTCACCGCCTTTGTTAGCTAGCATCGCTTTGTTTACGCAGGCTGTGTTAATTTTGGCCGTCCCGTTTCTCATTCAGGGCGGGATGGTCAATCTAGTCGCTATTCTTGTTATTGTATTCATTGCATCCTGCTTTTCCACCCTGTTTTATCCGGCCAACAGTAAAATGCTGCCGCAACTGGTAGACTCTCCAGATTCGATTGTCCGGGCGAATTCCATGATTTCGTCGACGGATCAGGTTATTAACATTGCCGGATATCTAGCTGGAGCCTCGCTCATCATCACAATAGGGATGAAAAATACGTTTTTTCTAGCCGGTGCAATGCTGTTTCTGGCAGGCTTTGTATATGTCAGGCTCAGCAAGCAAATCGATGCTCCTCCGGTGGAAGACACGGACAGGAGCTCACTAAAGCTCGGGTACTATCTGAAACAATTGAAAGAAGGGTATCTTTTTGTAAAAGGGCACACCTTCCTGAGAATTATGCTTCCATTCTTTGCGCTGACAAACTTTTCGATGGCGATTTTGGTCATCGCCATGCCTTCCATCGCTGTATCCTATGGCTCGCCGATCTATTACAGTCTGCTGTATGTAGCTTACTTTATCGGTATTTTCATCGGTTCCTTTCTGGTCAGTGTACTGAAAAAGAATGGCATTACCATCGCAGTTTCCTGGGTAGCCATGGGACTGGCAATCTATGTCTTTTCCCTTGTGCCCGAGATGTGGATGAAACTGCTGGCAGCTCTGTTATTAGGCATTTTTACTGGCATCATCAATGTGCTGCAAACGTCGTTGATTCAAATTATTACACCGCTGCCGTTACTGGGACGTGTTACAGCCTTTTTAAACACCTTGTCGAGTGCGGCTCTGCCATTAGGGGCTTTGATTGGGGGGGCGCTAGCTTTACGGTTTGCTCTAAGTGAGGTTCTTTTTTTCAGTGGACTGATTATTGTACTGTGCGGATTGATTATGTTTCTGGTTAAGGATATCCGCCAGTATCAGATTCCTTCTGGGGAGATTGGAAGAGTTGCCCCTTCCCACAATTCATAAGCCACGCATGCCAATGCCAGGTTCTCATCATAGAATCTGGCATTTTTAGTATGTCTGGCCTCACCATGATAAGGATGACCATTTTGGCGCTGATGTTAAAAAATATATACACAGCGAATTTTCTTCGCTCTTTCGGTGAAAGAAGTATAAACTGTTTATAGCTCGTTTGATACCTGGGGATTTATCCTTCAAGTCATGAACGAGACGTGGGAGGGCTGGAGCTAAAAGAACGAATAAATCGGCATAATTTACTTCGACTTGGACTGGCTCTGCCGATTCGATCCGAAGTGCCCGGTTGATCTGTCCCCGGTGATATCGCCCATGTAAGAGAACCTGCAACAGGATGTCCCGGACGGACGTTCGGAACGGAACCCCGCTCTGGTTCGCATAGTCGATCATCTCGTCCGACTCGGATTCCTCGAGCCCTTTGATATAGACACGATATTGCTCGGCGGTTCGGGTAGCGTGTAGTGCTTTTAAAGGAGCCTTATACTGGCTTCCGGATCGGTGAGCAATGCAGGGAGATGCGCCACAACAGAGTGGCAAAAGAGCAGGGCCTATCTCACGCATATAACAAGAGTAGGAGAAAGCGACCCCAGCCAAGGTGCTCTATAACACCACGGACGTACATCCCATTGCGCTAATATCAAAACAATTTGATAAGCAAAATCTTTTGATTAGACACACTCCCGGATATAACGTTAAAAACTATGTGCAGGCCTTCAAGCTGGAATATGTGCATAGCTCGACCGCTATTGAAGAGCATGCCAGTTTGTTAAAGCCAGCATTGCCCAGGCCGTTGCTCAAGCTTTTTTTGAGCTTATCCGGGACTGGAGAGACGCTTTGAGCGCGACTTTTTTCAATGCGAAGTCCATACGGCTCTTGTTTTATAAATTCAGTCCATTTAAAGCGGCTGGGAGGTATAAATATGCTAAAAACGATATTAGTTGTAGACGACGATGAAGAAATCGTAAAACTCATCACAAAGAGTTTAAGGTACGAGCAATTTTCAATACTTTCGGCATATTCGGGGAGAGAAGCCTTATCTACATTGGAAGAAAATCACATTGATTTCATCGTTCTTGATATAGTGATGCCTGATATGGATGGACTTGATGTCTGCAGAAGTATCCGAAATTCTTATAATGTTCCAATTCTGTTTTTAAGTGCGCGTGATAAGGACATTGATAAAATCGTCGGGCTCGAAATAGGAGCAGACGATTACATGACCAAACCTTTTAGTATTCAGGAGCTTGTCTCCAGGATAAAGGCTCATTTCAGAAAAGTGGACAGACTTTTTAAAGAGTGGGACGAACTTAGTACCAGTAACGAAAAGGCGGATTCTCCGCTCATTTTGAATGATAAGACGTTTGAAGCATTCCTGAATAGCAGAAAGCTCGACTTATCAACGAAGGAATTTCAGATTCTGTCTATCCTCATGCGCCACCCCAATAATGTATTGACTCGTGAGCAGATATATGAAAACGTCTGGGGAGACGAATACGGAGAAATAAATACCGTAACGGTTCATATAAAAAATATCCGGAAGAAACTTGGTCCTGAATATGACTTTATTAAAACAATATGGGGCATAGGATATAAATACACGGAAAGAGAGCAATAGTATGAAACTGAAAATAAAGCTTCCTCTTTTGTTCCTGCTGATGTTTATAATATTCATGTTTTCGATTGGAATGTACCTGAAGCTTGTCTTTGCAGTGTATTCTCCTATACGCAGTTCATTGCTGGACTCGCGATACATAGCATTGCTCCTGCCCATACTGGCAATTGCCTGTATCATATTTATTATTCTAATTATCTATATTCATTTTTGCATAGAGAAACCCATTCAGCTTCTGAATACCAGGCTTGAAGAAGTAAATATTGTACATCCACTGCCTCCGCTAGCTCTGAGAAGTAATGACGAGATCGGAGAACTTTATAAACACTTCAATAAGATGGAGCATCGGCTTCAACTCGCGCACAAAGAGCAGGTCGATATGATCGCGGCAATTGCCCACGACTTGAAAACTCCCTTGACATCTATTAATGGCTTTACTGAACTGCTGGCTATGCACAAGGATTTACCAGAAACTGAAAAGCGGGAATATTATGATTTGATTCAAAAGAAGTCAGCATATATGGTCGAACTCATCAATGATTTCTCCAGCTTCACCAAAGAAAAACTCGAGTTGGAATCTATGGTAGCTAAACCTGTAAAAGCATCAAGATTATTTGAAAACATTGCCCTTGAATATGAGTATGAGTTGGCGGGACTTGACAACGAGCTTACTTGCCGCCATTCATTCACGGAAAATATATGTCTGATGGTCAATGAACCGATGATACGTCGGGTTTTCGGTAACCTCTTTAGCAATGCTGTAAGATATGGAGGGAAAAATAAGCTGAAAGTGTATATGACCGGTTACCCGCTAGGACAGTATGCCTTTTTTCAAATCGAGGATAATGGAATTGGAGTGCCGGATAAGGATATACCTTCTCTGTTCCTCAAATTTTTCACTGTGGATAAATCGCGACAAATCCAAAAGGGCGGGCTGGGGCTGGGGCTTGCAAGCTGTAAATCCATTATTGAACATCATAGGGGCGAAATTGACGCCTATCCTTCCGAATATGGCGGTTTGGGGATAAGATTCAGCCTTCCCTTGGCCGCACAACACTGATTTTATTTTTGCACATTTTCTTTTACTACAGGAGTTAAAGGCTGTTGCCAGCTGTGAACACCCAGGCAGCAGCCATTTTTTATTTTTTTTAGTGTTTTATAATTTTTTATATTCTCTTTACAAACATTTATTTTTCTTTTAAAGAAGCTTTATCTTTGTGTTGTAAAAATTACTTGTAGTAAAAAAACTACAATAACTAGAACTGGATAAGGAGGATGTTACAATGTCAATTGAGTTCAGCCGTTGGCCTAATCACTACATGATGTCATACCAAGTAACCAAAGCTTTAGGTATGGCAAGCCTCGGTGCTACGGACGTCACCGAGATCTACGAGGCCTGCAAAAATATCGACCCCGAAGACAAGGACACGTGGCACAGGGAATGGCTCATAACGGCTCAGGCATTGGAAAGACACGGCAAGGAGGCCGAAACGGCTGGAAACTGGTATACAGCACGAAACTGCTACATTCGTGCCTGCAATTACTACAGAATTGCAGAATATACGGTGATGAATGATGACACCGAGAAAATCCGTGTATTTAAGAAAGTAAGTGAACTCTTCGAAGCTGCCGGAAAGTACTTCGATGTCCAACCGGAGAAGATCCAAGTCGATTACGAAGATGTCAAGCTGGATGGTTACTTCTTCTCCCCTTCCTGGATAAAAGGTCCGAAGCCGACCCTTTTTGCGCTCAATGGTGGCGACGAGTGGTCAATTGAAAACTATTTCTGGCTAGGTCCCGCTTTTATTTCGTGTGGATATAACTTTCTGGTCTATGATCAACCTGGCACCGGCCTCTCGCTGTACGAAAAAGGAAAAGGAAGACGAGCGGACAGTGAGGCTTTCCATTCCCGAGCAATCGACTTTCTTCTAACGCGGCCGGAAGTTGACCCCGACAAGATTATCGTGCACGGTGAGAGTTTTGCGGCTTACGACTCTTTGCGATTTGCTTCGTTCGATCACAGAATTGCTGCCGTCATCTCCGACGGCGGTACGCATGCCTTTGATTGGGATGCAATGCTTAAATGGATGCCACCGAGTCTGGCCGCACATGGCATGAGAATTCTGGGGGCAAAAAGCATGGAGGACTTTGCGGGTAATCCGCGTTTTGCCTATGATCTTGAGGGGGTGCTCCACCAGATTGAATGTCCGCTTCTTGTAATGCACGGAGCGGAAGAGATATTGGTTCAGCCAAATCCGCTGGCACAAGCCTTGAAAAATTATGAGCAAGCGGGTTCGAAAAACAAGACGTTCTTCCCGATAGAGGATAGACGACTTGGGGGATTAGAACACTGTCAGGTAGACAACATCAACGTGCTACATGAGGTAGCGCTGAATTGGCTCTGCTCAATTGGGCTTGGACCAGCCGTACCTCGTCCTAAGTGATTGCCAGAACGTCATAAGTAAATTTGGACCATCGGAATTGATCCCATTGCGGATGATGCTGGCAGCTTCGATCTTCCGGTTGCCAGAGGCACCCAGTGCTATCATGAAAAAGCAAAATTCGATATATTGAAAGATTTAGATTTCTGATGAGCTTATTTAGGAGTGTCCTACTTAGAATCCTGAATAAGCTCTCCTCTTTATTGAAGAGTTGAAGACTGTGAGTATTTTCTCAAAGGAAAAAATTAGCGTAACGTCCGCCATGCAAATTGAGGGACTGCACAAAAAATTTGGCGACTATATCGCATTGAATAATCTTTCGCTGGAGGTGAACCGAGGAGAGATATTTGGATTTTTAGGACTGAATGGCGCTTGAAAGACAACGACCATAAAGATGCCCTTAGCGATGCTGAAGCCAAGCTCAGTTAACTCCTAAGTTAACCATTAAAATCCAAAAAACAAAAGCGGGTGCCGTCCAACAAAGGAGAGCGCCCGCTTTGATTTTTTAGTTGATGAGCTCCCCCAATGCTCATGGCGTGGGTTCGTACACCTTGCCAACTAAGAACATCCGCAAGCTCTGCCGATGCAATTACCAGCGCGTCGTTTCGTTTTGCAATTTCAAGTATTTCCAACATGGTCCCGTGGCCATGGTTCAGAAGGATTACATCAGCCTGCACGTCGGCTGCTTCCAGATCGGTGTTGGAGTTGGTACCAATTGAGGCTCTTGAATGAATGTATATGCAGGTGCGTATATGCAAGTGTAGTGAGGAAGTCTATACTACTGGAAACAGGAGAGAAAGCAATTGCTTTCTCTCCTGTTTCCAGTTTGCTTCCGACATGGGAGATAACCTGATCTCTTCCAGCTAAGTAACAAAAAATGGAAAAAAACATGCAGAAGCAGCAACCGATCGGCTGCCGTTGTTTTAGTGTTTCGTTGTATACTGTGACCTTTATTGAATAGGGAAAAGGACATTTTCTTTACAGAATATATTACCGATTAAAAACTTCTTTCTAACAAGGTGCCAACTTGCGTGGCCATGACTTGCGGTGAATAGGGCATTCCATTTCGAATCCACCATTCAATGACCCCTACATAAGCAGTCCCAGCATATTGTAACATCACATCTTCGATTAATTCCGTATTTTTCCCGCTTTCTTTGTCAATTTCCCCTTTGAACCCTTCCATAAAATAAGCAAGTAGCCGTGTTCTAAAAGATGAAGGTGTACCTTTTGATGCAGCTAGCATGGTTGAAAAAAACAAATAATTTTTCTCAAAGTACTCGAAATATGGAACAAGAGCATCAGCCCACTCCATCTGACATGCCCACGTATCCATTTCTTTTAATTCATTAATGTGTGTTTCCATGATTTGATCTAATAAATCATATTTGTCCTGATAATGAAGATAAATTGTACCACGGTTTACGTTTGCCTTGTTTGCAATGTCTTGAATGGTAATGTCATCGAAGTTTTTTACAGCCATCAGTTCAATAACAGCTTTTTTTAAGGATTCTTGCGTTTTTAGGATTCTCCGATCCACTTTAATCATCTTGTCTTTTCCCCCTGATCAACAAAATAATCAACACTTTTCGCGATGATGTTGCTATTTCAACAAATTGCGCATTTTTAACCATTGAACTTAGGTTTCTTTTTTTATAATAATAGACATAAGTTGATAAAACAACCAGTTTTGTTTATTCGCTCTCCGTGGCTTACTTACCTAAGAGGAGAACTAAATATTTAAAAAAGAGGGGTGTTCACTTGGTGTTTAAATGGACATATGGGTACCTACGGAGTCATCGATAGATATGGACAATATACGCAGGGAGGTTATTCCAGCCATATCGTTGTAACGGAGGATTTCGTGGTTCGAATTCTAGACGGTATTAATCTTGATGTCGCCGCTCCACTTTTATGTACTGGGATCACAACGTATCTGCCGCTGCGCCATTGGGGTGTTAATTCCGGAAAAATATAGCGGTTGTTGGACATGTGGACTCGGACACATGGCTGTGAGGATCGCTCATTCTATGGGGGCAGAAGTAACGGTTTTATCTCAAACTTTGAAGCAGACTTGGATGAGGAAAAAAAGGAGGCATCCCATGAAATCTACTCAGCCAAAGTTCCCAACTGTTTTCCTAACTTTTACAAGGTATTATCTTACGAAATTTATCTAAGCCCCTTTGTATATCGAATGGGTATAATGTCACCGGGTAAAAACCATAACATCTAAAGCAAATGCGTCAGCTTAAAGAAAGCATTTAAACAAATCATAGGAGTCAAAGGAATGAAATATAAGACCCCAAAAAATTCTCTCGGTTTTGCTCTAATATTGGCCATATTTTCGGCGTTAGGGCCGTTTACCGTTGATATGTATCTTGCATCACTTCCGCAAATCGCTGTTTTTTTTGGAACAAGCGCAACTGCGGTTCAAGCGAGTTTAACCACTAGTCTGTTAGGATTAGGGCTAGGACAGTTGATAATGGGACCTTTAAGCGACATTTATGGAAGACGCCAGCCTTTGTTGATTTCCATGATACTATATGTCCTTTCCTCTATTGGATGCGCTTTTGCACCAAGCATAGGATGGTTTATATCTTTAAGATTTATACAAGGGGTTGCTGCGTCCGCTGGTCTCGTTATTTCGCGCGCTATTGTTCGAGATCGGTTTAGTGGGATTGAAATGACTAAGTTTATATCGTTGCTGACAATGATAAGCAATGTGGCACCGTTAATTTCCCCTACGGCTGGAAGTACGGTTATGTCATACAGCTCTTGGTTAGGTGTATTTATATTTTTAGGGGTGCTAGGCATAGGTTTAACTGGGATAACCATATGGGGGTTAAAGGAAAGCTTACCTGTACAACAACGTATTTCAGGCAGTCCCCGTGCGTTGATGAAAAATTATAATAGCTTATTCCGAAAGCGGTCTTTTATGGGGTATGCTCTAGTCAATGGCATATTGTTCGCAGGTGTTTTTGCCTATGTTGCAGGTACCCCATTTATTTATCAAAACATATACGGCGTGTCGCCGCAACTGTTTTCAATCCTCTTTGCGTTGAATGGCCTTGCTATTATCTTGGGATCTCAGTTCGTCAAACTGCTCGCAGGCCGGGTAACGGAAGGTCGATTGTTTTTGATCGCGATAATACTAGCGTTTATATCTTCTGCTGCAGTCTTATTAATAGTACTAGTACATGGAGTATTATCAGCTATGTTTATTTCGATCTTCTTATTCGCTTTATCCATTGGGATCATTGGCCCAATCTCTTTTACATTAGCAATGGAATCGCAGGGGCATATTGCAGGGAGCGCGTCCGCCGTGCTCGGCACCTTACAATTCGCATTAGGTGCCGTTACGTCTCCACTTGTGGGAATTGCAGGCGAAAATTCTGCTATACCTTTTGGAATTATTATTTTTTCTACAAGTTTATTATCTATAATTACCTACATCATTCTGGTTAAAGGGATAAAAAAATTTTCCGGCACCAAAAATAGCTTTGAATCCAATACTTAACCAATCTAGCAAACATTAAGATCTTTACGAGACCCCAGCATTATCGGAGCATCTTTTTATCTTGGGTATCGAGGTTAAAAAACAGGAGGATCTAAAATGCAAAATTTAACTTTGAATTGAGTAGGGAAGATAAAAGGATTACTACGTTGAATTCCAAAGAGAGTTTAATCTTATCTCTTCACGATCCTGAAAACGTGGAACGGCTCAGCAACATGAAATTTCGTAACTAATTTTGGGGAGGTTTTATCACAAAATACTCAAACCCAACAACACTTTGTTCACCTAACATTTAACCAAAATTCTTCCCTTATATCGATTCAATTCCACCTATAATTATATGCATATAGAACTGATTAATGGTTATAATGGCAGAGAAGTATGTGAAAAATTAAACTGAAAGAACTGTATTTAAGGCGATAAGTTAATTACTAAACATATTGCATCTATTTCTCAAGCACATATTATCAACAGGGGGAAACATGGAGTTAAGAGTGCTTCGTTATTTTCTTACAGTTGCTCGTTTGGAAAGTATTACACATGCAGCAAATGTACTACATGTAACACAGCCGACATTAAGCAGACAATTGGCTGATTTAGAAAAAAATTTAGGAACTCAATTGCTTATTCGTGGTAAAAAAAAGGTGTCATTAACGGATGCTGGCATGCTTTTACGTCAAAGGGCAGAAGAAATCCTAACGATTGCGGATAAAACAGAGAGAGAATTCAAAGATCAAAATAATCTGGTTGGAGGAACTATCTCTATAGGAAGCGTCGAATCACTAACATCGCATTATTTATTTCAAACATTAAAAGCTTTTCATGAAGAGTATCCACAGGTTAATTATTATATTTATAGCGGAACAGGGGATGATATAAAGGAAAAAATAGACAAAGGATTACTTGAAGTTGGGATTTTATTAGAGCCTATAAATATTGAAAAATATGATTTTATCAGATTGCCTCAAAAGGAACGATGGGGAATTCTAACACAGGCTTCATCCCCTCTTGCACAAAAAGAATATGTTACTCCCAATGATCTTGTTGGAGTTCCTTTACTTCTTTCTAGTCGTCCAACAGTACAAAATGAATTTGCTAATTGGTTTGCTGATGAATATGAAAATATACATGTTTTAGCCACATACAACTTAATTTCTAACATAGTTAATTTTGTAGATAATGGTATGGGAACTGCTATTTGTATTGAAGGTGCTCTTGCGATGACAGGTTCAAAACATCTTTGCTTCAGACCATTTTTTCCAGAACTCAAATTTAGTTGTGTTATTGTTTGGAAGAAACACAAGATTTTTAACCAGGCTACTTCTCGCCTTATTCAATTAATCAAGTATGCCTCACAAGCATAATAGAACATAGAAAATAGGTATTGGATATGGTTATTTATCTAGTGATATCTTAAAGGTGCAGCTTGAATGAAGCCTTTAATATTACCGATAAATAACTTTTTTTATTTTTAGCGGGAAAAGTTGTTTATGTTTAATAAATAAAAGGCGTAATTCATTGTTCAGCAACAAGAAGAGGGGGCATTTTCAAATGAGCAAAAAATATGAAAAATTAGCTCAGGATATTGTAGAGAAGATTGGCGGCAGCGAAAATGTATCAACACTAACTCATTGTATGACAAGGCTTAGATTCGCACTAAACCAAAATAAAAAAGCCGATCAAGACGCTATTAAAGCTTTAGATGGCGTGATTGATGCGATTGAAAGCGGCGGACAATTTCAGGTGGTTATTGGCACCCATGTTGAAGAAGTATATGAGGAAGTGGTCAAATATATAAAACATGCAGAAAATATAGATGATACATTATCTAATGAAAAAAATGTAAGCGTTTTTGGCAAATTAATCGATTTTATTTCAGGTACATTCAGTCCAATCGTTCCGGCTATTGCAGGCGCGGGAATGATAAAAGCGCTATTGGCTTTGCTGATCTTATTTAATGTAGTTTCAAAAACGTCGCAAACTTACTATGTAATCAATTTCATGTCGGATGCCATTTTTTATTTCTTACCCTTTTTATTAGCATATTCGGCTGCAAACAAATTAAAATGCAACCCTGTACTGGCACTTGTGTTGGCGGGGATATTGCTTCATCCGAATCTAGACCTATTGCGAACTGCGGGCAATGATGTTAGCGTTTTCAATATTCCATTGACACTTGTTGCTTGCAGTTCATCGGTTGTTCCGATGTGTGGGCGCAATCCTACATTGAACCATTCTTCAAAAGAGTCATTCCTAACGCTGTAAAAATTATTTTTGTTCCGATGTTTACCATTCTGGTTGTTGGATTTATTTCCTTAACTGTACTTGGACCGTTAGGTTCTTTCTTCGGAACATATTTGGCAATGGGATTTAATTTTCTGGGATCGCACGGAGCATGGGTGGTCATTTTCATTATTGCAACTTTCTGGCCAATCCTTGTTATGTTTGGACTTCATCACAGTATCGTTCCGTTATCATTGGCTCAAATCACGACATTGGGATATGAAAATATCATTGGACCTGGAGCCATGATATCCAATATTTCGCAAGGTGTAGCTGCATTGATTGTCAGTTGGAGAACAAAGGATACAGTATCCAAACAAATCTCCACTACAAGTGGAATTACAGGCTTAATGGGAATTACAGAAGCAGCACTTTACGGTGTTAATTTACCTAAAAAATATCCTCTTGTTGCGGCTATGATTGGCTCCGCTGCTGGAGGGCTTTACGCAGGGTTTATGGAAGTTTCACGTTATGCAACAGGTTCATCAGGGCTTCCAGCTATTCCGCTTTATATAGGAGAAAACATTTGGAATTTCTATAATATACTCATCTCATTATTAATTACAACGGTTATAACTGCAGTGCTTACCTATTTATTAACCTTAAAATATGAGAAAGAAACGTCTGAGCAGAATAAAGTCACCACAAACGATAAAATCATCACACTTAAAAATACCGTTATTACGAGTCCTATCAAAGGGGAAATGGTTCCATTGAAGGATGTTCAAGATGCAGCCTTCTCCTCAGAAGCAATGGGAAAAGGAATTGCCATTGAGCCAAGCGAAGGAAAAGTGGTCGCTCCTTTTAATGGGAAAATTGTTTCGCTGTTTCCCAAGAAGCACGCAATCGGTTTACTATCCGATGATGGGGTTGAAATACTCATCCATATAGGATTGAACACCGTTAAACTGAATGGGAAGTACTTTGAAGCTCATGTTGAAGAGGGTCAAAGAATTACCAAGGGACAGACACTAATCACGTTTGATTTGGAGAAAATCAGAGAGGAAGGATATGTTACCCAGACCCCGGTGATCGTTACGAATACTTACAGTTATGCTGATGTGCTAACTAATAACAGTAGTACAATCACTGATTTTAACAATGAGTTGTTAGTCCTAATAGTGTAACCATACCAAATTCAAGGAGCGGATTATAAATGACTTTAGTCAAAGACTTTTTATGGGGAGGAGCAACTGCTGCAAACCAATGTGAAGGTGGATATTTGGAAGGGAATAAGGGATTGTCAACCGTCGATGTTATACCCGCAGGAAAGGATCGCATTTCTGTAATGAAAGGCAAGATGAAAATGATGGAATGTGATGATGAGCATTTCTATCCGAGCCATGAAGCCATCGACTTTTATCATAATTATAAGGAAGACATTGCCTTATTTGCAGAAATGGGTTTCAAATGCTTCCGCTTATCTATTGCATGGACACGAATCTATCCAAATGGGGATGATACATTACCCAACGAAGAAGGTTTGAAATTCTACGACGATGTTTTTGATGAGTGTTTAAAATATAATATAGAGCCTTTAGTAACTATCACTCATTTTGATGTGCCGATGCATTTGGTAAAAACGATCGGTTCTTGGAGAAGCCGTAAAATGGTTGATTATTATGAAAGACTATGCGAAACACTATTCACTCGCTACAAAGATAAAGTAAAGTATTGGCTAACTTTTAATGAAATCAATATGTTATTACACCTACCATTCGGGAGTTCAGGGTTGGTGTTTGAAGAAGATGAAAATGAAGAAGCTGTGAAGTATCAGGCAGCTCATCACCAATTGGTCGCGAGTGCTAAAGCTACTGAAATTGCACGCAAAATAAATTCCGAATTCAAGATAGGTTGTATGTTGGCGGGTGCTAGCACTTATCCCTATACTTGCGCTCCCGAAGACGTATGGAAAGCCATGACAAGGGATCGAGAGCATTACTTCTTTGTGGATGTACAATCTCGTGGTGAATACCCGAATTATGCCAAAAAAATGTTCGAAAGAATGAATATACATCTGAAAATGGAAGATGGTGATGAGGAGCTTCTAAAAAATAATACAGTTGACTTCGTTTCATTTAGTTACTATGGTTCGCGATTAACAAGTGCTGACCCAGCAGTTAATACTCAAACCGCTGCTAATCTCTTTCCGACATTACGAAACCCCCATTTAAAAAGAAGTGAATGGGGCTGGAAAATTGACCCACTCGGGCTGAGAATTACATTAAATGCATTGTATGATCGCTATCAAAAACCATTATTTATTGTCGAAAATGGGTTGGGAGCTGCGGACAAGCCTGATGAAAATGGATGGATCTCGGATGATTACAGAATCGAGTATATTCGTGAACATATCCAAGCATTTAAAGCTGCTGTAAAAGAAGATGGCGTAGAGTTGCTAGGATATACAACCTGGGGATGCATTGATTTAGTAAGCTCAAGCTCTGGAGAAATGAGCAAAAGATATGGCTTCATCTACGTGGATAAAGATGACCAGGGAAATGGTACGTTAAGTCGTAGTAGGAAAAAGTCCTTTAAATGGTATAAGAAAGTAATTAGTAGCAATGGAGAAGATTTAGATTAAGTCTGCCAATTAATAAGAACAAACCTTTGATTTTATACAGCCAAAGCTAGTTTGATGGTGAAAATTTATCCTTGTCTGATATGATCGCGGTTATGGAGCAGCATTTTGGCCATGAGATTAAAGTTGAAAAACCTCAAGACGATCGGTAATCCAAATGCTATGAACTAGATAATTAGGTCGAAAGCCAAATAATTTTTCATCATTATATTCTTAGAACATGAAAAGTAAAAACTAATTCTGAAAGAATAAGAGACAGATAGCTCAAACTCTGAAGGAGGCTAGGGAATGAGTTAATTGAAGGAAAAACGCAACGAAAGACACAATGTCAAGCTGATGAGTTGTTCTGGAAAAGTTGTCTTCATGAGTCTTTCAGTATAATCTGCTGCTCGAATTGCTACTTAATTTCATACTGGAATCTGTATGCTGGCTCATTTTGGCACTAATCGGCAGATTGGCGCTTTATTAAGGCTGATTTTAAAAATAAATACTTGAAAAGTGCTCCCTTCTCTGGTGATGCTGTTCTGGACAAATCCAATCTGCCAGAAAGCCGGAGTCCTTTTCACATTTTTCTAAAAAGGGCCTGGTTCTTTCGAATTTCAGGCTATCCCAATGATATACAATTTGTCTCCGTATAAATTTATAACACTCCTGAATGGTAGAGCCAGCCCCCTTCCCAACATAATGCTAAACAAAACCCTCATCACGAAAACAGGATGAGAATTTTGTTTAAGTAACCTCGAGTTCTCGATTTTATTAGAATTCGCTGGGAATGCGAGTTAAAAATTTCTGTCTAACAATATCCCAGTTTGTTCTGCCATGACACGAGGGGGGACTGACATTCCATTCCTGAACCACCATTCTACTATCCCGACGACCGCAGCCCCAAAAAATTGAAGAATAACCTCATCACTTAAGCCTTGATTTTTTCCTTCTGTTACATCGACTTCAACCTTGTACTCCTGGACGACTAAATCAAGGAATTGGCTACGAAAATAAGCTGAACTTTTCGTGTTAAGCATAGTTGAAAAGAACAAATGATTGTCTGCAAAATATTCGAACCAGACATAATTTCCTTCTTGGAAACTCATTTCAGATGCTGAGTGGCAAAGTTCACGGAGATTGTTTATATGTTGTTCAATTATCTTATCTAGTAAGTCAAATTTATCCATGTAATGGAGATAGATTGTTCCTCGATTAACATTTGCCCTGTCTGAAATATCCCGAATTGTAATGTCATCAAAGTTTTTTTCAGTCATCAGTTCAAGTATTGCTTTCTTTATGGCTTCTTGAGATTTGAGTACCCTTCTGTCCACTTTAGTCATTTTTAAAGTCCCCTTACTGAGATAATCGGCAATTATTAATAATTTGTTGAGTAATCTACACATCGAGAAAAATTGATTATTGCAAGCATTTTGTTTCCGTTTAGAATTATAAACGTAAGTTGATTAAACAATCAATGTTCATTTTTTATTTGGAGTTATCTAAACTCAATGATCAGCACGCCTACCCGTTCTGAGGCAAGTCAAGATCGCACCACACGAAGCCAAGGACAATATAATTTTTAAGGATAAGAAAGGGAGGAACCATGAAATGGATTATACGAAACTTGGAAATACTGGCTTGGATGTATCCCGGATTTGTCTTGGTTGTATGGGCTTTGGAGACGCAGAAAAAGGTCATCATCGATGGGTGCTTGATGGGGAACGCGCTCGTCCAATCATAAAAAAAGCTCTGGAGCTTGGAATCAATTTTTTTGATACTGCAAACGTGTACGCTGACGGGACAAGTGAGGAAATAATTGGAGGTGCATTAAAGGATTATACGAACCGTGATGAGATTGTCATCGCGACTAAAATACATGGACGAATGCATCAAGGACCTAATGGAGCTGGGCTTTCCCGCAAGGCGATCATGAGCGAAATCGATAAAAGCCTTAAGAGATTGAGAACCGACTACGTCGATTTGTATCAAATTCACCGTTGGGATTACAACACGCCCATCGAAGAAACGATGGAAGCACTGCACGATGTAGTCAAGGCTGGTAAGGCGAGATACATCGGAGCCTCTGCCATGTGGGCATGGCAGTTTCAGAAAGCTTTACATATAGCTGAGAAAAATGGGTGGACCCGATTTGTATCAATGCAGAATCATTTAAATCTCATTTACCGCGAAGAGGAACGAGAGATGCTCCCACTTTGTAAGGCAGAAAAAATCGGGGTCATTCCTTATAGCCCGCTCGCAGGAGGAAGGTTGGCGCGGGAGACAACAACACATCGTGCCGAAACTGATGAAATAGCAAAACAAAAATATGATGCAACAGCAGATGCGGATCAATTGGTGCTAGACCGGGTTGCGAGTTTGGCAGAAAAACATGGTGTTCACCGGGTTCATATCGCACTTGCGTGGCTTCTGCACAAAGAACCGGTAACCGCTCCTGTTGTCGGTGCGACAAAAATATCCCAACTCGAAGATGCAGAAGCTGCTTTATCTATTCAATTAACAGCTGAAGAAATTGCGTTTTTGGAAGAACCATATGTACCGCACCGAATCGTTGGTCATTTTTAAATTCATATAAATTGGAGTCGCACGGTCTCTTTAATAAGAGAGATGCATATGAGTTATTGTGTCAGCTCGACGTCATTAGACATAAATTCACAATAAAGGAGAATAAACTTTGCCTGTAATTACAATTGAAGCAGCTAAATTAACTAAAGAGCAAAAAAGAAATATGCTAAGCCTGTCGGCTTCACAGATGGAAATTAGAGGTTACCGCGTCGCAATTATCGGCATTCTTTCGGCGTGTCTTATTCATCCGCAAAAAACAAGCAGGAGGCATAGTTATGAATCGAATTAAAAATAGCCAAGAAACGTTTAATCAGCTATTTGGTGATGGAGTGCCAGCGGCATACGCTACTGATCCTGATTTTCAGGACATCCTAAGCCGTTTTATTTTTGGGGAAGTTTTTTATCAAGGTAAGTTGGACGATAAACAACGTGAGCTTATCACTCTAGTGGTGCTTGGAACGAACCAAACGTTACCTCAGCTCAAGGCACATGCTCATGCTGCTCTGAACGTTGGGCTGACACCGGTAGAAATCAAAGAGGCCATTTACCAATGTGCGCCTTATTTAGGATTCCCTAAAACGCTAAATGCCATCGCGGAGATTAATGAGGTTTTCCAATCCAGAAATATCGGGTTACCTCTCGAAAGTCAAAAGCAGGTTGAAGAAGAGAATCGGTTAGACAAAGGTCTTGCAGTGCAGGTAGAGATCTTTGGCGATATCATTGAAAAGAACAGGGGGAATGTTCCATACAATCAAAAGCATATACAGGACTATCTTTCTTCCTTCTGTTTTGGTGACTTCTACACTCGTGGAGGCCTTGATCTGAAAACACGGGAGTTGCTGACCCTCTGTATCGTGAGTAGTCTCGGCGGTTGTGAAAATCAAGTCAAGGCACATGTGCAAGGCAACCTGAATGTAGGCAATGACAAGGATATTATGATCACGGCCATCACTCATTGCCTTCCTTATATGGGTTTTCCGAGAACATTAAATGCTTTGAGTTGTGTGAATGAAATCATTCCAGAATAGCAGGGGAAATTAAGCGAGAAAATAGATTTTTTTATAGATGAAAGTATACCTAAAGGTAAGAAAGGGTGTTTATCTAAAATGTCAAATATTCAAGAAAAAGTAGTTATTATTACAGGGGCGTCCAGCGGTATTGGAGAAGCAGCTGCAAAAGAACTGGCATCCAAAGGTGCAAAATTGGTTCTTGCCGCTCGCCGCGAAGACCGGTTAAAGAAACTACAAGATGAAATTGAACAAAGCGGCGGACAAGCTGTGTATAAAGTGACGGATGTAAGTTCACACCAACAAATGGAAGATCTTGCTGCATATGCGCTTAACGAGTTTGGAAAAATCGATGTTTTAGTTAATAATGCTGGAATCATGCCGCAGGCTTTTCTTGCTTTAAAAAAGGTTGATGAATGGGACCGAATGATCGATGTCAATATCAAAGGGGTATTGTACGCAATCGGGGCAGTCCTTCCATCTATGAGAGAACGGAAATCAGGTCATATTATTAACCTTTCATCCGTGGCTGGACACAACATCTACCCAGGCGGGACAGTTTATTGTGGTACCAAACATGCCGTAAGAGCAATCTCTGAAGGCTTGCGTCAAGAAGAAGCGATGAGTGGTACAAATATTCGTGTGACCAATATTTCGCCGGGGGCTGTGACCAGCGAACTGCTGGAGACGACAACCGATCCGGCAACGAAAGCGGGCTTGGATGATTTTTACAAGATAGCAATCGATGCAGACAGCATCGCACGTGCCATTGCCTTTGCCATCGAACAACCATCGGATGTGGGCATCAATGAGATGATCATTCGACCAACAGCTCAAGTTGGATAACGTTAAAAATATAAGAAAGTAGAGATGAAAAATGAAGAACGAGCACTTAAGCCATAGCACAATCTTCCCATTGGGTCAAAAAGTCGAAAAAAACTTTATCGGAGACGCGTACTTACAAATGGTGTTTACCGATCCTGCACCACTCAATACAGCAATTGGGAATGTAACCTTTGCTCCCGGTGCCCGTAATAACTGGCACTCTCATCATACTGGGCAAGTGTTGTTAGTTACTGGCGGTGAGGGGTGGTATCAAGAAGAAGGAAGGCCAGCTCAATTACTCAAAACAGGCGATGTGGTAAACATTCCAGCGAACATTAAACATTGGCATGGGGCTACAAAGGATAGCTGGTTTGTTCACTTAGCTCTTACACCAGGACAAACAGATTGGTTAGAACCCGTACTGGATGAAGAATATATTAAGCTATAGTAAATGAATTAACACATATAAACGGCAGCCGTCAATGCTGCCGTTTATTATAGAAGCTTCTAATAAATCTGAAACCCTCTGTTGCTATTCTGCGAATTATGGGGTCAGAGAAAATTTGAAGCTAGTACTGAGCGATTGGAGACAGTATTATGCAAACGATCGATCAACAAATGCTTACCGGAGAACGAGCACTTTTCAAGAGAAAGAACCTCATGGTCACTAATTCCATTTTTGCAGATGGCGAGTCCCCCCTAAAGGAAAGCAACGATATTACTATCGATAATAGCATTTTTAAATGGAAGTATCCCTTGTGGTATTGCAATAATATTTGTGTTAATCGTAGCACTTTCCTTGAAATGGCCCGATCGGGAATATGGTATACACATCAAATTGTCATTAGTGACAGCGTAATAGAGGCGCCAAAGACATTTCGGCGTTCGAGCGGAATCCGACTGAGGTATGTCGATCTACCCAACGCGCAAGAAACCTTATGGAATTGCGAAGATATTCACTTGCATCATGTGACCGCAAAAGGTGATTACTTTGGAATGAATAGTGCAAATATCACTATCGACGATTTCACATTAGCGGGGAACTACGCATTCGACGGGGCTAAGAATATGGAGATTCGCAATGCGAAGATTATTTCAAAGGACGCCTTCTGGAATTGCGAGAATGTCACCGTCTATGATTCATTGATTATCGGAGAATATTTAGGATGGAATTCGAAAAACATCACCTTTATCAACTGCACTATCGAAAGCAATCAGGGAATGTGCTACATGGACCGTCTCGTAATCGAGAACGGAACGATTCTGAATACCGACTTGGCATTCGAATATTCAACCATTGAGGTGGAAACCAAGACCTCAATTAATAGCGTGAAAAATCCAATCTCCGGGAAAATCAAAGCAAAGGATATCGGCGAAATCATCATCAATGACGAAGAAATCAACGCTGCCTACACCCGATACGAGCTGGATAAAGCAGGTGATCGATTTGTCCTTTAATTTTGATAAAATGACGAAACGCTTGGCCACTAACTCTTATAAATGGGATGTTGGACCAGAAGAGCTGCCGATGTGGGTGGCGGATATGGACTTTGAGACTTCGCCTGCTTTAGTCGATGCTCTGCAAAAGAGATTAGACCATCGTATTTATGGATATACCTCGATACCAGATACTTATTATGATGCAGTTGCCCATTGGTGGGAAAAGAGACATCAATATCAGATCCAAAAAGAATGGATAATGTTTTGCACGGGGGTAGTGCCGGCGATATCATCTATCGTACGCAAAATGACCAAAGCCGGCGACAAAGTGCTAGTGCTCGCGCCTGTCTATAACATTTTCTACAACTCCATAAAGAACAATCAACGAGAAGTTCTCGTAAGCGAGTTAGTTTACAAAGACAATCGATATTCGATCGAATTTGACGATGTGGAGAAAAAGCTAGCCGATCCTGACACAACGCTTATGATTTTCTGCAATCCGCATAACCCCATAGGCAAAGTGTGGGACAAACAAGTTCTTGAGAAACTCGGCACGCTCTGTGTCAAGCATCAGGTCCTTATTCTGTGCGATGAAATTCACTGCGATTTAACACACCCAGGCAACCAATACGTTCCATTCGCTTCCATATCGGAAGAGATCGCCCAAAATTGCATCACCTGTGTGGCGCCGACGAAAACTTTCAATCTTGCGGGAATTCAAACTTCAAGTATTATCGTGCCGAATTCGAAGATTCGAAAACTTGTACACCGTGGCATTAACACCGATGAAGTGGCCGAACCTAACTTTTTTGCGATTGAAGCAGCAATCTCTGCCTTTACGGAAGGCGAACCCTGGCTGCAAGCATTATTGGAATATCTCATGGCGAACAAGCAATATCTCGAACATTATTTGGCTAGTGAACTACCGCAGCTCCAAATTATCCATTCGGAAGCGACTTATTTGGCCTGGATCGATTGCCGGAACATAACTTCTAATGTAAGTCAACTATGTAAATTCATAAGGAAAGAAACGGGACTGTATGTCTCGAAGGGCTCCATTTATGGCGGCAATGGACACGGTTTCATTCGATTGAACTACGCCTGCCCTAAAAAACGACTAACTGATGGATTGCAGCGCTTGAAGATTGGGATTCAGGCATATCAAAGAATGAATGATTGATTCAATAATGGTTACACTTGAACCTGAAACCATGTCATAATAATCTGAGACTGGCGCATTCTGGGGATTTTTGTTTTAAGGGAGGAATTAAGTTGTTAAATGATTATGAGAGAAAAGGAATATTTAAAGCCATTTTTGAAAGGAGAGATATTCGATCATTTAATAGAAAACCCATATCCAAAGATAAGTTAAACAACATATTAATGGCTGGTCATCATGCACCTTCCGTTGGTTTTATGCAACCTTGGGATTTTATTGTAATTGACTCTCAAGAAGTTAAAGAACGATTGGCGCATACATGTCATAAAGAAATACAGGCCTTGTCCATACACTATGAAGATGAAAAAAAGAAAAGATTTCTCTCGTTAAAATTAGAGGGTATAAGGGAAGCACCTATAACGCTCTGTATTACATGTGATCCAACAAGAGGTGGCGGACATGTAATTGGGAGAAATTCTATTCCTGAAACTGATATTCTATCCGTAGCCTGTTGTATCCAAAATATGTGGTTGGCGTCTTATGCAGAAGGAATAGCTATGGGATGGGTGAGTTTTTACAAAAAAACAGACATACGGGAAATACTAAATATTCCACCACATATTGATCCTATTGCATTGGTTTCATTAGGTTATACGGATTTTTATCCTACAAAACCAATCCTAGAGCAAGTAAATTGGGAGAGACGTCGAAATCTAAATAATCTAATACACCATAATGCTTGGGAATGATTGAAATATAAATGAAAAAGATAAATTTATTCGAGGTTACAAAAGACATAAACGATTATGCGAACTTTGAGTCACTTATAACCTCAGTAAACAAGTTTCCTGTAGAATGACATAAAATTAACAACCAAGAAATCCCTTTTTTTATAAGGGATTTTTAATTTTTGGTAGGGACTTTGTGTCAATTTTAAAAAAAACGTTTATGTTAAGGCATTTTTATCTCTGAAGCTCATGTTATACATATGTACAAAATACGGGTTTTGTGAATATGTCTGAAGAGAACCTCATAGATGTAGTTTTCTGCTGCAACTGTTGTCCGTTGAAGTTAACTTTATTGCATTAGTGAACTTAAGATTATTGCATAAGTAAAAATGAAGATAAAGTTGTGTCATAAATCATATCATCCATCCTTTATGCAATAACTTTATCTTCAATAATCATCTACTGAATTACAATTGAACTTAGAGTTATTGCATAAAAAAATCTAAATCCATTTTATTAACCGCTGTCTTCAGATTGTCATCTGATAAATGTGTGTATATCATCGTTTTCTGTACTGATAAATGACCTAGTTGATCCTTCAGTTTTGAAACATCACTTTACCATAAAGATTAGCATATTTTTGAATTAACTTTTCTATGGATCTTTGAGTAAGTCTTCGTGTGCCTCCTTTTCTTCCTACAGGAGCAGCTATAAATAAGGCTATCTCTTTTGAGCTGGGTTTATACCTTTGATCTCTAATTTTTATATATTCTTTGATGTCATATAATGCAAGGTCATTAAAGTAAACATACTGCTCCTTACCGCCTTTACGGATTACTCGTAGTAAATTTTCAGTCAAGTCTACATCTTCAATGTTAGCGCCAACCACTTCGGATAGTCTCAATCCAGATCCCAAAATCAAAGAAGCAATGGCTGTATCACGCTCACGATTAAATATAACAAACTCTGTTGAAGTAACCCAATTTATAGCTGCAGAAAGACAAAAAGATGAAATAGACTGCTGATATTAATTATTCAAAATTAGTGTTGACTTCAAGTTAACTTTAAGATTTAAAGTATGATTATTAACTTGAAGGAGTGATTACCTTGTCAGAACAAAAAGTATGGCTTATCACAGGATGTTCAACAGGAGAATGCTGTACTTCCCTACATGCGCTCACAAAAAAGTGGTCACATTATAAACTTCTCGTCCATTGGCGGTCTAACTTCCTTCCCAACTCTCGGGTATTATCACGCAACAAAATACGCCGTTGAAGGTATTTCCGAAAGTATTGCGCAAGAACTGGCTCCTTTTAATATTTATGTGACTTTAATGGAGCCAAGCAGTTTTCGTACAGATTGGGGTGGCCGTTCTTCTGCCAAGACTGAGACAAGCATACCTGAGCTTAAAGAATCTATTGTCGGACATATGCTGCAAGGTATTCAACTTGGTGCTGGTCAAGAAGCTGGAGATCCTGTAAAGGCTGCTGAAGCGGTTATTAAAGTCGTGGAAACAACGGAACCTCCACTTCGTTTGTTGCTTGGTCAACAAGTCTATGATGCGGCAACCTATAAATTTAACAACATGCTTGCCAGCATAGAACAATGGAAAGAAACAACGATAAACGCAGATTACAAATAATAAAATCACATATTGGCAGGATAGCTAATGTATTGTTTCTGCTGCCCTTTTCTGTGTATCCACATCTCATCCTTCATTTAGAGCCAGCTAAATAAATCAAGTTTGCAACATCCTGTTAAATTTTTAACAAGATGCTGCAGTAACTAATTTACATTCGTGATGATTCTTCCTTTATCTCTTTCCATGTGGCTGTGTACTGGTTCTTTAACACGGTATCATCGATATCTGTGATTGATCCCTGAATAAAATGATTCAATTCATTCATAGAATGGTTTTCTGCCCACTGATTTAATTCCTCTACGACTTCCTGCTGATAAATGACAAGGGAGCCATAAACAGTATCATCAATTCCTTGATGAGCAGGTAATTGTATACTCTCTCCCTGATAACGATTCAAAAGCAGAAGAAGCTTTCCAGGTAGCAGCATTTCTGTTTCTGCCAAGCTACGGGAGAGCATATCTCTGAGATACGGAATATCATCGGTTACACCTGTTCCGGATGTCGCTCGGTGGC
Source organism: Paenibacillus sp. TSM33 (assembly GCF_056099025.1). Classification (NCBI taxonomy): domain Bacteria; kingdom Bacillati; phylum Bacillota; class Bacilli; order Caryophanales; family Paenibacillaceae; genus Paenibacillus; species Paenibacillus sp. TSM33. The sequence goes on along the minus strand of NZ_JBLZXB010000017.1, from coordinate 64,967 downwards.
TCCCGTAAGATTCTACAGTTCCATCGTCGTAAATGTTCAGGTTGAACGGTTTCTTACTGTCATAAGGAAGTATGCTGTCTTTATCCGGGTCAGTAATAATAATGTGCACTGTTCTTGTGAGGTCTGAAGGCAGTTCTTCTTCCAAAGTATGTCCGAGAACTCCCGGATAGCTGTTATTCAGTCTTGTCGAAAACCCCTCCGGCATTGAACTTCCGTTTTCTTCATAGGTGAATCGTCTTGAAATCTGATCGACTGGAACCAAAACATCAGACGTAACATGATTGATGACCAGAGGACTACTAAAATGATTTGCCAGTGCAACCGGGGAGAATGCTTCCCATCTTGCGATGTCTTCTTTATCCGGAAAATTATCTAAGATCGGCTCAAACATACCAGATACCATACCTAGAAACGGAATCGGTAAGTCCATCATCGTTTTCAGCATTTCTTTCGCCGTTATCTCCGCAGTGATCATTTTAAACAATCCTTTAAGCATAACCCAGCCCATCTTGTTGTTGTTCAATTGGTTTCCCTCGGGAAAATACTGATAAAAATTAAAGTACACATTAGCAATCGGTGAATTCGCGATCGAAGCATTAATCCCCATTTGCAAAGCGTTAAGCATCAGTGTCGTGTATCCACCTGCGCTGCCTCCAACGAGGGCGATTCTTTGATGATCGACTTCTTCCATATGACGAAGCGTATATAAGGCGGCATTATTGAAAACCAGATCATCATCGGTCAGCTGACCGTTGTATTTATTATCAAATTTCGTCGGTGAAGCAACCATCCACCCTTCAGCTAGATACTTGCGCAATTCCACAGCATCCTCGGTCATTTCATAGTGAGGAATATAGATGACGGGGATCGGCTGCTCCGCATCCTTCGGAATATAGAGCCTCATTTGTCGGGTGTCCACTATATTGTCCTTGCTGATGTATTTTATATCAATGGTTCTCTGCTCAATATTTTCAAGAGGATGAAGTCCTTCTTGGGATTGCGCCTGTTGTGCAAATATCTTATCAATATCTAGTTCACTGCTATCAACTTTTGGAGGGAATAACATATTTTTAATTCTCAGTCCCACGATCAAAAGAATGAATATCAATATACACATGCCTATTATTTTAATCATTTTTCTCATTGAATTCTCCTTGATATTTGTTGAGGATGTCTACTGTCTTGTGTCTTATTTTCCTTGAAGTAATATACCTGATCTGAATAAACTGAAAATAAACTGATATGATGATGCCTATAACCAAATAAAACACAAACGATATTTTTAACTTAATATTTCTGTTCTGTAGCAATCTTACGAAGTAATTCCAACTCAACTAAAAAAGGACTGGAATCCAGTCCTTTATCAGGTATATAACATTGTTGTAATTGTATATAAAAATAATTCATTGACTTCTAATAACATCCTGCCAGTTCGCATTTTCAAGTAACTCTGCATCGTCACCAAAGAATGCGTTACCCGCTTGTACATCACCTTTCAGCCAATACATAAACCAGGCTGTCATATATCCGTCTGCATGGTTCACCATATCGCTGTGGTCAGTGTTTACGCGCCTAGCCATAACTTTGGTTACCGTATCGGGAATATTGGAATAATTCGTATTAAGTGACCAAAGCGGAGTAATTCCTTGCCCTTCTGTAGCCGTTATGTCTTCTGTAGTTCCCGCATCAAAATCTCCCGTACCAGCAACCATGAAGTAAGGGATTTTGATCTTGGATACGTCGTAACTCCAATCGGTTCCCAATTGGCTTTGCTGTCCCCAGAAGCTTGAAGTGGCGCTTGCCGTAAACATAGCTTTGTAGAAATCACCGTTCTCCTGATTGGTTACGGCATTTATTGTTCCCACGCCTCCCTGCGAATGTCCGCCGATCCCAATGTTATCAACATCAATTTTCCCATAAAAATCGCTCTCACTATCCTCATTCAGCTTTAGCATAAAGTCAAGGCTTGCAAACGATGAAGCTCCCGTTCGAGAATTCAAGTCCTCATTGCCAACAACAATAAACCCCCATGATGCAAGATGTTTAAAAACAGATTTATATTTTGATGCCGGGGTTCCCGTCCCGTTTGCCAATACAACGAGAGGATATGCAGATGAACGATCTTTCATTTCGGACGGATACCAAATTTCATATTTTTTATAGGTATCATTTTCTGCATCGAATTCTACAGAAGAAACCTCATTTGGTCCAAGAGCTGTATATTGTGCCTCTATTGGCTTATCAGTCTTTACAAACTTATAATAATTATCAAAGCGGTATGACTGAAATGCAAACAACGCCATAACTGCCAGAATAATTACAATAACTATGATAAACACAACTAACAATATCCTTTTTAATATTTTCACTATTTCCTCCTGAGTATGATGATAGTTTTTTCGTGTAACAAATGTATCATCAGATAATAGTTGAATCAATAAACCAAGACAAAACGATACATAAAGCATTAAATGTAACATGCTGATAAAAAAAACAGCAAACACCATTAATTAATGTCTGCTGTTTTACACCTTTACTAACATTAAGCTAACATGAAATAAACTATACAACATCGGGTGCATAATTATATACCGACAAATTATCTGGCAATCGTTTTGCCTTCAAATACGGCATTATCTTCAGTATTCATCCCCTTAATGTCTTAGAAGAAACAATATAAAATATGTCATTATAACAAACATAGAGGGTTCTGCGCCTCTCTCGAAGACACTTCTCCAGATTTGCGCGGGTCAGCGGATAGGCTGCCGTCTCATTGTTCAAAGCGTTCATCAAATCTTCATGGTTTTCCTGCCGCCAGGCATCATGATGTCATTGCCCGTTCGCTGACCACGCTATTGGAATTGAAGCGGTTGGTCTCCTGGTTGTTGCAGACAAAATGCTTGACCGTGGCACCGCAGCCCGGATGTTTTTGGGCTCCCAAGACGATGCCAACCGCCAATTTGCCGCTGATAAGAGGATCCTCCGAGAAATACTCAAAGTTCCTACCACAGAGTGGATTGCGATGGATGTTCATCGCCGGTGCCAGCCACAGGTGCACGCCTAACCGTTTCATCTCCTCCCCCACAATGTCGCCGCACTCCTGGCAAACCGCCGGGTTCCAGCTCTGGGCAAGGGCCGTGCCTACGGGAATGGCCGTACAGTTCTGCTCGCGGATCTCACCATTGCGATTCTGGCCTGCCGCAGCGGGGTAGATGCCCAGCAGAATATTCAGCAGCGCCTCCGGCAAACACCTAATTTTACAATCAAATGAAAATATTAGATATTCAGAACATCCGGGGGTTTGATGAATTGTACTTCGCTGGACATACATTACCATGAGTATATAAACTGAAAATAAACAAAAGCGTCGTGCTCGTTGTTCACTTCAAGCAGTACATTGTGATAGAATGCCAGTTCAGTTATTAAAGAGTAACGGAAAGGATTGAGGGGAATGTTTCAAATTCTCGTTGTAGAAGACGATAAAAATACGGCCAAATTAATGAAAACTATCATTGGGTCTGCAGGATACGAGGTGTTTTTGACGGAGAATGGCATCGTGGCATTAGAATTATTAGACAAGCAGCATATTGATTTAATTGTTCTTGATATCATGATGCCTCAAATGGATGGATTCGAGTTGACTCAAACGATCCGCGAGAGCAAAAATGATATTCCTATTCTGATGGTTAGTGCCAAACATTTACCGGCAGACAAACGTAAAGGCTTTATGGCAGGAACAGACGATTACATGGTCAAACCTGTGGACGAAGACGAAATGCTACTTCGGATTAAGGCTTTGCTTCGGCGAGCCAAGATCCAGAATGAACGGAAGCTTCAAATAGGAAAAATCACGCTGCAATACGATGAATTATCGGTGTCAAGAGAGAATGAAGTGCAGACACTGCCGCAGAAGGAATTTTATTTATTGTACAAATTGCTGTCGTACCCAGATAAAATTTTTACCCGTATTCAGTTAATGGATGAAATTTGGGGCATGGACTCTGAAACAAGTGATATCACGTTAAATGTTCACATCAACCGTTTAAGAAAGCGATTTGGCGATTATCCGGAATTTGAAATCATATCCATCCGAGGAATTGGCTATAAGGCGGTAAAACATAGTGAGTAGAAGGATAATAAACTTTATCAGAGAGAGATCTTTACGTGGGTTTGGACTAACTTTTATGTTTACGTTCATTGTGTTGTTTATTTTGCTCATATCCATTTTTCTTTCGTTGGTCATTGTCGTGTTTTTCGTGTATATCGGACTCTACACTTCCCCTCCAGCCGAAGATCCAAATTCAGGAGGTGGCTTAGTGCTTGTTACATATTTTGTAACAGTGAGTATTCTGGTCAGTATCCTTGCATCGTTGATATTTAGCCGAATCCCGCTCTCTCCCATTCGAAAAGTTATACATGCTTCTGAAGAGCTGGCCAAAGGGAATTTTTCCGTCCGTATTCACCTTAAGGGGCCAAAAGAGTTAAGAAAGTTGAACAGAAGTTTTAATCACATGGCTGAAGAACTCGGTAGTCTTGAAATGCTGCGGTCCGATTTTATTAATAATTTTTCGCATGAATTTAAAACACCGATCGTTTCCTTACGAGGGTACGCGAAAGTTTTGAAAAGAAAAAACTTATCAGATGAGGAACGCAATGAGTATTTGGATATCATCATCAATGAATCGGAACGTTTGGCAGAACTTGCCACAAATGTGCTTCAGTTATCCAAGATCGAAAGCCAAGCCATCATCACTGAGAAAACGACTTTTAACTTAACCGAACACATCCGAACGGTTATTGTATTGTTGGAGCCGAAATGGTCGGCGAAAAATATAAGCTTTCAGTTTGATTCGTCTGAACTGATGGTTACTGCAAATGAAGATATGCTTAGTCAAGTTTGGATCAATCTTCTGGACAATGCCATTAAGTATTCGACTTCGAATTCCGAGATCACAATCGATATGAATTCGAAGATTCAACATGTTAGTATATCTATTCACAACAACGGTCCAGAGATTGATGCCTATCAGCAAAAACACATATTTGATAAATTCTATCAAGGAGATCCTTCTCACGCCTCCCCGGGCAATGGATTGGGTTTAAGTATTGCGCAAAAGATTGTTATACTGCATGGTGGGACGATCCGGGTTGCAAGCTCAGATGACACAGGTACAACTTTTGAAGTGATTCTTCCTTCACCCTAGAAATAATCCCATTTTCTCAGCATCTAAATTGAGAAAATGGGATTATTCACTTCTGGAAAAATGTCCAAATGCCCACAACCTCAGGAGATTAATTTTTATTTAAATCACGATTTTTCAGAAGTAAAGTCATCTCTTCTGAAGTTTCCTGCATACCTCTAGCAAACCATTCTTCAATCCATCCGAACAATCCATATGAAAAATAAGCTGCTACATAAGCACCGAAGTTTGGATATTCTGGTTTTGGTCCGAATAGTTCTTTGAGTATTTCCTTCAGCAGATAGAACAATTTCCTTTGGCTAAGAAGCAGATAAAAATCTCTATTTTTACTAAAGTGTCCAAACAAACTCCCCAAAAGTTCATCTTCCGATGTACCACCACTATCTTGATATTCCTTATACCAACTGTCTATTAATTTATAAAGATATTCTTTCAGCACATCTTCTTTTTCATCATAATTCCTGTAAAACGAAACGCGACTTACTTGTGCTGTTGAGGTAAGATCACTGATTGAAATCGCCTTAAGTTCTTTCATTTTCAACAAATCAAGAAGTGATTTTGTAATTTGAAGCTTCACATGTGTGTTTTTCAATCTTTTATCTTCCACGTTACATTTTTTCCTTTCTGTATCATTTTCTATTGATTCATTGATTCAGATTTTAACCAATGATACATTTGTTACACAAAAAATGATACGTCTATTTTATGGAGTTCATACAACGGATGTATTCTAGATAAAGGAGAAAATATGATAACAAAGGACCTCTGATCACCTGTTAAAATTGTAGTTGAGCCAATTAAGTGACCAATCGATATCAGCTTCCTAGCGTATAGTTCGGTATGTTGTAAAAAGGCCCAAATTCCGGCACGGAAAAAAGTCTGAACATTAGGATAAAACAACTCAAGGGGTAACATCACGAAGAAATTGATAAGGAGATTAAGAGATGACACTTTCACAAAAACGCATGGTTATTCTGATTTTAGTTATCATCGTAGCTGCCGTTTTAGGCCGTCTTGCGGTGCGGGCATTTATGAATTTTTTGCTCGGCGGTACACTGTTTGGAGGTAACTTCTTATGAAAAATGAGAGAAAAGGCAGAAAAAAAATGTTGTGGGGATTTATTTATGTTGGTGTTTTTATTCTTGTGTTCACGACTTCAGCAATCATCAAAATGACATACAATCCACTGTCTGGAGAGATGCAAGTTCATTGGAATGACACCGTTGGGCATGTATATTCAGATATCGTCTATGACGATAAGGAGCAAAATAAATTTGATCTCTATGTTCCAGCAGATAATACAAAGAAAAGCTATGGTCTTGTCGTATATCTCCATGCAGGAGGTTTTTCAACTGGTGACAAAAGTGATGACGCCAATATGCTGAGATGGCTTACTTCAAAAGGTTATGTCGCCGCTGGTATTAATTATACGCTGCCTAATGAAAATAATCCCGAAGCCAGTGTATATACTATGTCACAGGAAATCAAAAAAAGTATTCCAGTTGTAAAAGCGGAAGCGGAAAAGTTAGGCTACAATCTCGATAGAATGGCGATATCCGGCGGCTCGGCAGGTGGAACTTTGGCGCTATTGTATGCTTACCGTGATGCGGACACCTCTCCTATTCCTGTAAAAATGGTATTTGAGATGGTAGGACCACCGAGCTTTTATCCAGAGGACTGGGCTACCTACGGTTTGGATCAGAATCCAGAGGCAGCAGCAAATTTATTCAGCGTTATGTCTGGTAACACGATTACAACAGATATGATAGGAAAAGCAAGCTATGATACAGCAGTCAAAGATATTTCACCGTTTATGTGGATTGATAAAAATTCTGTACCAACGCTAGCTGCCTATGGAAAATACGATAAGGTCGCTCCGTTCGGAACAGTAAAATATCTGATCAACGCATTGGAAGAAAACAATGTTCCCCATGATTATTTCGAGTTTCCTCATTCGGGGCACGGTCTGCAAAATGACAATAAGCTATATTTAAAATATATAGAAAAGTTGAATGAGTACCTGGAACGATATATGGGGAGTGAATAAGACAGATTAGATCCGCTGTTCTGTTTGAGACAACAAAATGTGACAGATTTAGAGAAGGTACTATTTTTAAAAGGTACTATTTTTAAAAACTACCTTCTCTTCTCTACTATCCAAAGTGAAAACGAAAAACTTAAAATAACCGTCAAAAAAGCAGGTTTATGAATTAAATTTGAAGTTTAATATTTCCTAATTCATTACGCTTAACAAGACAATATCTCTTTCAGGTTATACGGCTTCAACATATGTCTGAGCAGGCTTTTCCGCCCGTGTTTATCTCTTCTTGAGTCTTTTTGCCATATGAAATGAGAAATCGTACTTCATTATGCTACCTATTCAAGTTAACTACATATGCTTTTTATTTAGATATATAACTAAACTAATCGGTCTATGCTTACATCAGTTTATTTTCAGTTTATTCAGATCAGGTATACTACTTCAAGGAAACAAGGCAGACAATCCACAAGACCTCCGCTAAATTTATAATTTATTGAGAGTTAAGGAGATATACGTGCATGAAAAAGATGTTGAAAATTACTGGTTGTATTATTTTTATCATTGCAGTACTGATTGCCGCTTTGTTGATTTACTTAGCAAATAATCCTTCCGTTCCGAATAATTATACGGAAACAGTCAAAACAGGCGGCGAGTTGGAAGCAAAGTATATAGCTATGGGTGAGCACGAGGTAAGTTATTTTGAAAGTGCCGCTATGATGTCATTTAAGAAATATGAGATTTTTTATCCGGCGGATATATCCGAAATGAATAGATCGCTCCCCGTTGTTGTATTTGTCAACGGAACAGGGATCACAGGCTCTAAATATCAGGCACTGCAAAAACATCTTGCCTCTTGGGGATTTATCACAATTGCCACAGAAGAAGAGTATGCATGGAATGGGTTTTCCGCTGAAATGTCTGTTCGGTATCTTGAGCTTTTGAATGAATACAAAGATAAAATCAATGGTGGGGATAATGTTTTTTATAAGAAGATAGACCTCGACCATATTGGTATTACCGGACATTCACAGGGCGGCATCGGTGTAATAAACGCTATTACAGATCAGAAGCATTCTGACATCTATAAAGCTGCTGTAATGTTGAGTTCCGCGAAGACCGTGATGAGCGAATCTCTGCAATGGACATCTGATCCTACGCTCATCAAAGCACCAACTATGATTATTGGTTCCACTGGCAACACAGATGAGCAGATTGCACCTCTGGAAAGCCTGCAAAAACTTTATAATGACATCCCCAATAATATCACAAAAGTGATGGCAAGAAGAAATGATGCCGATCATGGGCAAATGCTTTACTATGCAGACGGATATGTAACCGCATGGTTTATGTACTATTTTAATGGCGATACCGAAGCAGGAAACGCATTCTTCGGAGAGAATGCTGAAATTTTATCTAATGCAAACTTGCAGGATATTAAAAAAAACCATTAAGGGATTTGTGAAAGATTCGTGAGCGGTTTTCCACCCCATACATTTTCGGGCAATGGTTGATTAAATCAAGCGAACGCTCCAAAGCCACATCGGATACTTGGGCAAAGTCTGTGCCTTTAGGAAAGAACGGTACAGTCTAACTCTCAATTTTCGGCATTGTATATGACCGACCAGATGCTGGAGATTACGAAATTTACTCATTCGCATTAACGATTCCAGGTTTCCAAATATGAAACCGGAGATATTACACTGGATATCGATACGCTCTATGCCATAGCAATTGTATTAAATGTACAGGTAGAGCAGTTGTTGCACACTGAGCCCAAAAACCGTTTGATTAGCAAAAAAGGTGTCCCTTCAGCTGAATATTAAACCATACCACGAAACCTTTCTCTGACTAAGGTTAGAATTTATTATTTTTTCATTAATGTGCGCTCACTCGCCATAATCCTATGGTTTCAGCCAAGGGATTATGGCGAATGAGCATTAAATTAAATACACTCTAATCTCCCATCCAAATAAAAATTGATTCAGCTTCGTTTTACAAGTACCTGCCCTTTTCCTTTGCCATTTCGAATGACAAGCTATCTGAGTATTCGGTTTGTTTGGAGTGACTACAAGACTCACGTAGTAACAAGAGTCAGTTGTTGGTTTTCTTCTTTACCTGAACAGGTACATTAAAATCATCTACGTTGATATGTCCAAACCCGCCTTTGGATTGGTCGACCACCTTTATATAAAGCTCCTCGCCGATATAATCCGACGCATCCCAAATCTTCCGTTGATATTCCTCATAATTGGTCGCTGTCTCTTTAAATAACTCTTTGCCGTCCGACACCCGAACCAGCGCAACATACAGACGATCTATATCCCGGCCGCCGCTGATAAGGAAGTTGATCTTACCGTTCCCACCAAGGACGAAATTTTGAGATCTTAGCGCTCCGGTTAAGCTGTCGCCGCCGGCTTGCTCGTTGAAGCCCCACAAATGGTAGCCGCCCGGAATTTTATGCGACGGGTTGAAGTAAATGTTGTCCCAGAAGAACTGGGTATTGGTCACATGGACATTCTGGAAGGCGTCTCCTTCCGTCATCCATCCTGTTAAGTCGCCCGTAGCAAAATCATGGTTAGGCAGCTCTGTAATATCCTTATACACAGAATTATCCCACTTATCGGGTACATAGACCGGAGCAGCTGGTTTACCCGTTAAGGCATTCATATCCCATACTTGCATGGATTTGATATTGATATCGCCATCGGCCCAGATCTGTAAGCCTAAGGAATCGTATCTGCCTACATAGACACGAGTTGTCAGCTTCTTCTTGTAATTTGCAAAGGCTTCAATGACCGAGCGATCGAGAAAGATATGGAGTTTCAAGTTCTCTCCTTCAAGATCTACATATCCTCCTTGAATGCCGTCCACACGCACATCCGGATCAATGCTGCTCTTGGTTCGATCCACGTTAAATGTCCCGTTCTTCTTGTCGTAGTAAATGAGCGTCTCTTCTTGGCCTTTTTCCGAGCGTCGCACCTTGAGACCAAATTTCTGGGCCTCATGCGGATCAATCTCCATCACAATCTCTAGCATGTCGCCTTTGACATTCTTAATCAATTGATTGGCACTTTCCAAATTTTTGTCCGAAAAATCAACCCATTTTTTCCCTCGAAGGCTCTGTAGTTCTTTAATCGGTTCGATATGCAATTTATCATGCTTATCGAGGCTTAGGGAAACCGGCAAAGATAAATTATGAGCCCATCCGGATTGATATTCGGCTTGCGGTGTTCTTACATTTTGCACCATGGAAAATACGACCGATCTTCCGTCGGGTGTGACCAGACCGCTCTCTGCGGTTAAATAGCCGTCACCTACATCCATTTTGGAGGGTGCCTCCTGATCAGGAATAAATTTAAAGTTATCCCGGTCCCAGGTCCCGATCCAGTAAAAGACCTCAACATCTCTTTGCACATCGTTCGCTGGAGGAACATGCTCCGGCTTTTCATGGGGATTAATCATGAAAATATATTTTTGCTTGCCCGTACTATCCGTGCCTAACGGCAATAACACTGGTAGCTCCCATACCGTCCCCAACTCCGGATAACGGCTTCTGTCACTAACGTATAACGGCCCCTTATATTCCCAATTGTACATATCATCGGATACATACACCAAAGCTGTGCCGCTGCTGAAGTCTGGAAGACCAGATGTCACTAGCTGATACCACTTGTCCACCTCTTTGTCGTACCATACAAACGGATCGCGGAACTCGTTGTGGATGCCTTTTCCGTTCTGCTCCGTTACCGGTTTAGGATATTTCACCCATTTTTCCAAATAGGGATCGGACAAATCCGCCGGAGTTGCCAACCCTGTTCTTTGGTTCGGCGACAAGGAGTCATTGCCAGCGGTATAGAACAGAACAGGATTGCCGTTTCGATCATACGCTGCACTGCCTGACCACGTGCCGTCCGGATCTAGGGTGCCCGCTTCGGGCGCAAGAGCAGGTCTTACATTTTCCCAGTTCACCATATCGTCACTCACCCAATGCCCCCAGTGGATTTGATGCCAGAATGGACCTTGCGGGTTATGTTGATAAAATAAATGGTATTTGCCGTTATAGTAAATCGGTGCATGTGCTTCATTCATCCAGTTTTGCGGAGGCATCGCGTGGTACTGGGGTCGATGCTGATCTCCGTCAAACACACTTGGATCTTCATCAATGTCCGCATTCGGAATTTTCGGAATTGAACCTCCATGAAGCTCCTTCACGCTCTCATATCCAGCAAGTATCTCCTGGTTCGTAAGGGCCTTATTATGCAGCTTCACTTCATCTAGAAGTCCGCTGAACATATTGAAGGAGAACACCCCTGCTAGCTCTACAGGTTTATTATTTTTCCCGATAATCAGGCTTTCGGTAGATGGTGTGATCGGAACGTTGACGGGGGTTGCTTGGGAAGCCACTTCCTCACCGTTTAGATATAACTTAATTTTTCCATCTTCTTTACTGAAAGTAGCGGCCACATAATTCCACTTGTATTTTTCCAACGGGTGATCCTTTACCCATACCTGAATCCACTGACCACCAATGCCTACTTGCATCGACCATGTACCGTGCCGATACATACCAAGAGAAAAGCCTTCCGCTTTATCTTGGTCGGATTGGTTTACGATCGCAGACAGCTTGTTTCCGTCTCCCCACTCATAGCTACGCGGTGCAACCCAAGCTTCGATGGTTAACGCGTCGCTTACAGGCACAGTATCGTTTGCATTGACCTCAATATAATTCGAGTATCCATCGAACAATAAGGCGCCGCCTTTTATTCCGCGCGGAGTCCATCTCGGATCCTTCGATGCCATATACCTGGCGTTGTTAAATACATAGTTCACATCGTGCTTAAGATTGTGTACTTTCTCCAGCGCTTTCTTTCCTGCGCCTTCATCAAGGTTTAAGTAGAAAATAGTACCCTTACCACTTGCTTGGAAACTATCAACGGCAATGCTGGCTTCATTGGAATGATCGACAACCTTTACATAGAGCTTCTTGTTGTAGTGTTCTTGTACTTTCCATGAGATTTTCTCGTTCGCACTGACATTCCCGGTTTTCATAAGCAATGTATTGCTGTTCGCATCGTAAAGTGCAACGTATGCGTTTTCTGGTTTGAGGATATCCAAAATAGTAAAGTTAATTGTTCCGGTTCCCTGAAGCGTGAAAGAATTAGAAGTGATGGAGCCCTTTCCTTGTAGGGAGGATTTGGCATAGAAGTTCCCTTCTTTGCTCGCATGAGCTTCATCAGTCACTTGAAAAGCATCTCCCTCAACCGTCCAGCCATCGAGATTTCCGGTTTCAAAGCTTGGATTATCGATTTCATAGCGCTTGAAATCCGGCTTGATATCCGTCGCAACAATTCCTTCAGCTGGCTCCGACTCATGGTACATGGAGAATGCGTCCGCAAAGATGACTCCCCAATCCGAGGTTGCATTGTCGACGACCTCCACATACAGTTTCTTGCCCAAATATGTGGAAAGATCCGCCTTGTATTGCACCATATTGGCAAGCCGCATGCCCAGCGCGGGATCTGGGAAGCCAACGTCGGCGAATGCGCTATTTCCGTATCGGCCAATAACTTGTCCTGTATCGACTTCCACAATATTTATAAATACCTTGTCTGGGTTTTTCGCACCGCCAAGCCTGAAGCTGATCCAGCCGCTGCCGCCCAGCTCGAAAGTGCTTGAATGAAGTATACCTGTCGCAGATTCGTCATACTTCCAGCCGTTTAAATGATAAGCTCCTTCCTGGTTATACGGTATTTTTTCCGCCCACCAAGTTGTTTCGTCGGTTACGCTATTCGGACCGAACGCATCGCCTTTGACAACGGTCCATCCCGTCAGATCTCCTGTTTCAAATCCAGGATTCCGGATTTGATAGACTGAATCCGGAACTGACAATCCCATGTCATTCTTAGGAATATTCTTGATTTGATAAATCGCATCTGTAACCGATGATTTCACATCATTCTTAGGAATGAGCGTTTCTCCAGCAACAGTTCTATTTTCGGATGCGACAGAGATTCCCGGAACAACAAGCTGGAGAACCATAGCCCATATAACCATTCTCGATATCCAACAATTTCTTCCTTTGGCTTTCCTCATTCTCGAGCCTCCTTCGAAACTTGTTATACTTGCAAACATCAATACCTCATTTCGAAATGCTCTCCTTGTACAAAGTTGAATAGTCATGAAGAAGGGAGAATATGAATGAAACGTTTCCAAACGGAGGAATACAAAATTACTTGATCATTTGTACATGACCCCATTCGTAAGGAGCGCCTAAACAATCGTCTTACCAAATGGACTGCATATCCCATATATCCAAGGATTTAACAAACGGTTCTCCATCTCCCCAAATCTCGAGTCCCAAAGCATCCATACGGCTCGGATATACCCGGGTTGTCAGGCTTTTCAATCCGTTTGCATAGGCTTCGACCATGGAGCGGTCCAAATAAATGTGGAGCTTCAGATTCTCCCCAAGTAGCTCCAACTTACCGCCTTGAACCCCTCCGCACTTTTCTCCCGGGTGCAGCGTCGTTTTCGACCGGTCGACCAAGAGCATCGCTTGATTCCAATTATAATACAGCAGAGTTTCTTCCTCTCCGTCTGGTGTACAACGGACCTTGATTCCGAATTTTTTGGCGCTGCCGGGCTCTAATTCCAATTGAATCTCAAGCATGTCACCATGAACATTCCTAAGCTGTAAATTAGTTTCAGCCAATGACTGGTCCCGAAGCGATAGCCGCTTGGGGCCACGCAGCGATTGAAGCTCCTGAATCGGCTCTATTCCCAGACGTCCGTCATCCCTCAAATACACGCTTAACGGCAAGCCTCCGTTATGAGCCCAGCCCGACTTATATTCCATCTCGGACGTCCTGTTGCCTTGGGCTATCGTAAAGACGATATTTCTGCCGGTCTTCGGATCAACCATTCCACTCGGTCCGGTAAAATGGAAATCCCCAACGTCAATCAATTGAGGTTCTTCTTGATCGGGGATGAACGAAAGATTTTGCTTGTCAAGTTGTCCGATCCAATAGAACACCTCGACATCCGCTCCCTTCCCCACAGGGCTGACAAGCAGGAGATGTTTGTTCACCCCCTGCTTGTCACTGCCAAGGGGAAGAAGCACAGGGAGCTCCCAGATGGGTCCAAGGTAAGGAAACTTCTGAATATCCGCTTTAAAAAATGGCCCTTTATACGTCCAATTCAGCATATCCTGTGACGCAAATGCCAGTGCTGCTCCTCCTTCGATTCCGGACCCGACCAGAGCATACCAGCCGTCATCGTCCTTCCATACGAATGGATCTCGGAAATCCCCAAATGCGCCCATTCCCTTCTTCTGCACGATCAACGGCTCTGGATGTTTGACCCACTGAACCAGATCCGGGTTTCCGTCAAGGGTATAAGTACTTCGGGCAAGCGCTACGCTCTGATTCGGAGAAGCGCTGTCATTACCTGCCGTAAAGAACAAGACAGGAAGTCCGTCAGCATCATAGGTTGCGCTTCCCGACCAGATCCCGTCCGGTGCGAGCTGATCCTTTTCGGGCGCCAGGGCCACGGGTAGATCACGCCAATGCACCAAATCCTGACTTACCCAATGTCCCCAATGGATCTGATGAAAGAACGGCCCCTGCGGGTTATGCTGATAGAACAAATGATATTGCCCATCAAAATAGATCGGTGCATGGGGTTCGTTCATCCAATGGGCCGGCGGGCTAACATGATATTGCGGTCTGTGCCGATCAAGTAGCAGTGGCGTTCGGTCCAGCTTGATCTCGTCATAGTTTAATTGCGGCCGGATACCTTCATGAAAGATATCCAGCACATGCCGATAAGAAGCGGCCACTTCTTCCGCGCTCAGCGCCCGATTATAAATCTTGAGTTCATCAATGATACCGCTAAACATGTGCAGGCTGAACACTTCCGCCAGCAGGCTGCTATGGTTATTCTTGCCAATCAGAAGATCCGTGTCCGCCGCCTCAGCTAGGCGGGAACCACGAGGCACGGCAGCTGAAGCGATTTCACTGCCGTTCAAATACAGCTTGATTTCCCCTTGGTTCCCATCGAACACAGCATTGACGTATGACCATTCATTCTTCGGCAGTTCATGGCCGTCTGGCGACCAAAGTTCCTTCCATTCCCCTCCTTCCAGCCCGACTTGGAAGGACCAGGAACCGTGACGGAACATGCCGAGCAGATAACCCTGCTTGCGGTCCAGGTTGTAGCGGTTCACGATGGCGGACAATTTGCCATCATCCCCCCATTCATAGGAGCGTGGGGCTACCCATACTCCTATGCTTAACGCTGATCGATACTCTGGCTCGGTGTTCTGATTTCCCTCATCGAACGAATGCGCAATGTAAGTCGAATAACCATCGAACAGAAGCCCATTTCCAATTACCCCCTGTCTCCACCGTGGAGGGCAAGGTTTAGTAAACTCCGCTTGGTTAAATACGTACTGGATTTTATCCTGGACTTGGGATACGCTCTCCAGAGCGCTTGTACCGGTTCCTTCATTGAAGGCCCAATACATGATCAATCCCCGATTATCGGTTGCATGGCTCATACTTCAACCCTCCTTAATGTCTGCTTCGTTGGACCATTGGGAATATGGATGGAGTTAAGAGCATGCATATAAAACGAGTTCACTACAACTTCCCCTGATTTCGTACTTATCTCAATACGATCCATCGGAGCATCAGGGAATATTTGATCCGTCAGTGCAACCAAACCCTCATTCGCGTACACTTCAACCGCGTTGCGATCCAGCCAAATATGCAGTTTGATCTTCCCATTCTCCGAAACCATTCTAGCACCGTGCTTGCACGCAAACGATGGGTGGAAATCAGTCAGGCCCGATTTCGAACGGTCGATGAATAGCCATTGGCGCACAGGGTCATATCCGATAATAGTCTCACTTTGCCCAGAGGACTTCATTTTAATATGAACCTCGTCCCCGGAACGAATGTCGATATCCGCTTCAATTTCAAGCAGAACATCATTCATTTTTTGCGTAAACGGCACCGCTGGCTTAACCTTAACCTCATTCCAGCAGAGCGTTCCTTTCCGCAGCTGTTCTATTTCCCGAACAGGCATTTGGGTCAGAACTACGCCCTCGTCTCGGCTGGTCAATGACAAGACGCGAGGCAGAGTCATTGTGCCTCTCCAGGCCCCGGTAGGCGTTTGGTTAGCATATTTCCAGTTGCTCATCCATCCGATGATCACACGCCGTCCATCCTGCTCAGCTATATCCGACCAGGTGACCCCCGCATAATTGTCCCGGCCAAAATCCAGCCACAGGATATGATCGGCCGGATGGTCATTGATGAACGTATTTCCGTCGAACTCTCCGATAAAGTATTGCGTGCGTGAGCCTTCCGGACAGTTGGGATTATCTCCGATGCTTATGATAAGTACCCATTTGGAATGTCCGCTGTCATCAACCGGTAATTCAAAGAGATCAGGGCATTCCCAAACTCCGTCATGCGAGCCTTCACTCTTTCCGAATTCGCCTGACAACGACCATTCACGTAAATTGTCGGAACGATAAAACCGAACGTGGTCTCCAGCGACAAGAGCCATAATCCAGCATTCACTTGGCGAATGCCAGAACACCTTGGGGTCCCGGAAGTCGACCAGATCATGCTCGTCGAGTATTGGGTTCCCCTCATATTTGTGCCAAGTTCGGCCTTTATCGCTGCTGTAAGCTAGGCTTTGCCGCTGGCGAGGTTGTCCGGTCTCCGGACAGCTGTCTGCATGAGTGAAGAGTGCGATCAATCCATGGGAACCATCGAACAGTCCGCTGCTATTATTCCAGTCAACCACACAGCAACCGGAGAAAATAGCGCCGTGCTCATCCGGGAACAGAGCGATAGGCATATGCTCCCAATGAACCAGGTCTTGGCTTACAGCATGACCCCAGTGCATTGGTCCCCATTGGTTACTATAAGGATGGTGCTGATAAAACAGATGATAGGCTCCTTCGTAATAGACTAATCCGTTGGGATCATTCAACCAGTGGGAGTGAGGTGAAAAATGAAAACCCGGCCTAAATCTATCATCATCGTGCTGTTTATTTGTCTCGATTATCTGGGTAATTTCATCTTTCGTCGGCATAGATTGAAGAGCCCCTTTCCGTGTGGTTACTAATGCACCACCGGCATTAGCAAAAGTTAGCATACCGATGATTTGCTGTTTGGTCAGCTGATTCAAAGAAATACCAGCATTCAGTATCTTATATAACAAGCAGCCCAGAAAAGCGTCGCCGGCTCCTGTCGTATCAATGGCCTCTACTTGAAAACCCGGCACATATCCGTCATGACCTGCTAATCGGTAATAGCAGCCTTTTTCCGCTAAAGTTACGAAGATCCCAGCGATGCCGAATTGCTGTTGCAGCTCTAGCGAGCCTTTTTCAACATCAGTTGTACCCGTTATAAAGTGGAGCTCATCTTCCGATATTTTCAGGATGTCGGCATACTTCATGCCCCAAAGGATATTCTGTTTCGTTTCCTCTTTACTCTCCCATAAAGCAAACCGGATATTCGGATCGAATGAAAGCAGGACTCCTGCCTCTTTAGCCTTCACAACTGCCGCTCTTGTTGCCGTACGGGCCGGCTCATGGGTCATCGACAAAGAACCAAAGTGCAGTGCATGGCAGTTTTCAATCCTATCGAACGGGACATCCTGCGTGCGCAAGTATGTATCCGCTCCTGGTTTCCGGTAGAAGCTGAACGATCGGTCTCCGTTGTCATCCAGATGAACAAATGCCAGCGTTGTATTGGCTTCATCTGTAAACGTAAGCGCAGACACGTCGATACCGCCGTTCATCAAGGTATCGTGCAGCAAGGAACCGAATTGATCATCTCCAACTTTGCTAATCAACGTCGCTCTAGCTCCTAAACGGGATAGAGCAGCTGCTACGTTAGCCGGAGCCCCTCCAGGATTGCATTCAAACTGCCCGTTGCCTCCCGCTGTACGACCTGATGGCGTAAAGTCTATCAATACTTCCCCAATGGTTATTACATCAAGCACAGTTTTCTCCCCACCTATCGTTTGATTATTTATTTTTTAAATTTGCACTATATCGGTCCAACCCTTTTTGATAGATCTCCATTAATTCGTTCAGCCCCATCTTCTCGAGTGTCTTCACATAGCTGTCCCACTTTTCATCTACGTCGCCATCGACGATGAACTTGCCTCTTTGGGTATTTACATATTTAATAAGTTCAGGCTCAATCCGATTGATTTTATCTAGTTCATCCGGTTCAAAGAAGATGCTCGGATAGTTTTCCTCTTTCATATATGGAGTGTAATATTTCTCCAAATACTCAGCACGCTTCTGAGCTCGGGGTTCCATATCAACAACTTTTCCGAAGTCATCGAAAGTAATGACGCCCGGATTCCCTGTGCCTGGAGCCACTTTTTGACGGAATTCACCTGCGGAGACTCCCTTGGGAAGCGGCAGGTTCACCAATTTTCCTTTTTCGTCCTTCTTGAATACGACATCCAACGGACCCCAGTGAATTTGAGCCGCCATGTAAGGGTCATACTGTTGATCGATCCAACGCATCGTCATTGCCGGATAACTGTTCTCCTTTGTAATCACGAAGCTACCTCGTCCCGGTCCTCCGCCGTTGTTGCGGCCAATCATTTGATCTCCATTTGGGCCTTTAAGCGGGGGGAGTAGAGCATAATCCTTACTCCGCTCCGCTCCGACAACTTCTTCGACTTCCCACCAAACGTAGGAGCCGAGCGTTTCATCTGGTGTTTTGCCTTTTGCTAAATACTGAGCGGCATCCTGAGTGAACGATTCAGGGTCAATCAGCCCCTGCTTATACCAGTTATCATGAATATATTTTAATGTTTCCTTATATTGAGGTTGCGAAGCTGTAAAGATCACTTTACCTTCGCGGACGATCCGATGTTCCAAATTATCCGGAATACCGAAAGCTCCGAATATGCCAGCAATGTCACTACACCACTGCATGTGCATAAAGCTTAATGGGATTTCATCAGCCTTGCCATTGCCGTTTGGGTCCTTCGTTTTAAAGGCAATCAAAGCCTGCGTGTATTCGTCCAACGTTTGAGGTACTTTTAAGCCCAATTTATCGAGCCAATTTTTATTGATGACGTGAAAGAAGGGGTTGGTATCGAGCTTATTCTCTTCCCACGACGGCAGCCCATAGATGTGACCGTCTGGTGCCGTGATGGCTAGTTTAATGTCAGGCCGACGATCGAGAAGCGCTTTCAAATTAGGCGCATATTTATCAATTAAATTCTCCAGCGGAATAATGGTTCCGTCTTTACCATAATTGATTAGCTCGTAATCTGTGAATCCGGCTCCGTAAAAGGCATCTGGCAAGTCTCCGCTGGCCAACAACAAATTTTTCTTCTCTGCAAAGTCAGTGTCTGGAATGTTTTCCCAATCAATTTTTACGTTTGTTTGTTTTTCCAGCCGCTTAAATATTTCCATTTTTGAGTAATCTGGCGCTAAAGCAGCTTTTGGGGATACCATCTTTAATGTCACCGCATCTTTAACAATCGGAAGACCGGTTTTATTAAAATTTGCATCCAGATCCGGATTCACTATCTGATTTTTTGACTCGCCACCGCCTCCCGAACATCCGCTAAGAACAAACACTCCAGCCAGCATTAGAATTCCAGCCCTTTTGAATAATTTCATCGTACATAACCTCCTTATGTCAGTCCACAAGCTGAGAACTTCCCTTGTCCTTGTTATTTACTTGTCTGAATGCTGAATTTAGGTATTCTGTTGCACATTCCCCCTTTCAGGCACCATGACAATGTTAGCCTTTGATCGAGCCGATCATCACGCCTTTAACAAAGTATTTTTGCAGGAAAGGATACAAAATCAACAACGGTAGGCTGGATACTATGATGACACCATATTTTATAAGCTCTGTAACGCGCATCTTCGCTGCGTAGGATTCCACGTCGATCATCATGCTCGAGTTGGCCTGATTCTGGACAAGAATGTTGCGAAGGACCAGTTGTAATGGATACTTGCTTTCATCGTTCAAGTAAATCAAAGCGTCAAAGAAACCATTCCAGAACCCGACAACATGATACAGTACCATTACGGCTATAACGGACTTAGACAAAGGCAATACGATGCTCCAAAAAAATCTGGTATTGGAACAACCATCAATGGAAGCGGCCTCCCACATTTCATCCGGAATGGTCGACTGAAAAAAAGTCCTTACGATAATGACATTGAACACACCTCCCGCTCCAGGAATAACAAGTGCCCAGATCGTATTCAGCATGTGAAGATCTTTAATCAGCAAATAGGTCGGGATCAATCCCCCACTAAAAAACATGGAGATCAGTAAAAACCACATTATCACCGACTTTCCTGCCAGTCCTTTACGAGCTAACGGGTAAGCTGCACATACGGTCACGGCAACTCCGATTAATGTTCCTAGACTTGCATATAAGATCGAATTAGCATATCCAACCCATATAGATGAATCGCTGAATATTCGCCCGTATCCATCCAGCGTGAACCCTTTTGGAAAGAACCACACTTCACCTGAGTAGATGAGATTGGGGTCACTGAGTGAAGCAATCAATACAAAATACAGCGGGAATAATACAAGCAACATAACTATGGTCAGCATGACGTAGTTGATGATGTCAAACCATAGGTCTCCCTTACTTTTTCTCTTTAATAATTGATTCAAAATGATCTCCCCCTTACCACAGGCTGGTTTCCGTCAATTTTTTTGCGATCCGGTTCACGGTGACTATCAGGATAATATTTACAAGTGAATTAAATAGGCCAATTGCCGTAGAAAAACTGTATTGTGCCTTTTGAATCCCAATTTCATAAACATAGGTCGGAATAATATTGGAGGTGGCATAATTCAAATCATTCTGCATAAGGAAAGCCTTTTCAAAACCGATGCCCATAATGTTGCCGAGTGCGAGAATCAATAAGATGACGATCGTCGGCAAAATGCTTGGAATATCCACATGCATTACGCGCTTCCATTTGCTTGCTCCATCCATGATCGCCGCTTCATGCAATTCCGGGTTGACCCCTGCCAGAGCTGCAAGGTAAATGATGGTAGCAAAACCTGTCTCTTGCCAAACCCCTGATAATATATACAAAGGACGGAACCACCCTTCGTCGGCCAAAAACATAATGGGGTCTCCCCCAAACCAAGTGATGATGTGATTCACAATTCCGCTGTTTGGAGACAGAAAAACATTAAGCATACCAACGAGCACTACGGTAGAAATAAAGTGCGGTGCATAAATTACAGTTTGTACAATTTTCTTGTATCTCTTGGCCAGCATCTGATTGAGCATAATCGCTATAATAATCGGAGCTGGGAAGCTAAATACAAGCGATAGAGCACTGAGTGTAAGCGTATTAGTCATGATCGTCCAGAAGTTATAGGAATCGAAAAAATCAATAAAGTGCTTAAAGCCTACCCACTCGCTTCCCCAGATTCCCCGACTTGGTGAAAAATCCTTAAAAGCAATTTGTATTCCATACATCGGATAGTATTTAAATACGAGATAAATAATAATGATTGGCAGCAAAAACAAATACAGTTCATAATCACGTTTGATCAGGTTCCATATTTTGCGATTTGGCTTGATCGTGGAATGATCTAACTCGCTAATTCTTGTATTCACCATTACACTCCCTTTCTTGACATAGGATATTTTCATTTTTGAAACGTTTCCAATTTAATTTAAAAAAACGGGAAGACGAAGCATCTGTTGATCCAGACTTATTCCTTTGATCTCCAAATGAAACGTTTCCAATTTATTATAAAAAAAATGCCGAATTTGCAGATCCAAACTGAGATCCAACTGAACGAGCTAATATCTCTACAATAAGATCATGTAGTTTCGCCTTGCCTGAAGATAACGGGGAGACGATACACTTGCTGATCTAAAGTTATACCATCCATCTTTTGATACAGCAGTCTGATTGTCATACGTGCCATTTCCTCCACTGGCTGCCTGATTGTGGACAATATCGGATGAAAATAAGGATGATTCTGGATGCCGTCGTAACCGATGACCTTTACATCCTCTGGAACGCGAATACCCTGCTTGCCTACTCTTTCTATATATTTGGCGGCTAACATATCGGTAATAGCGAAAATGCCGTCCACAACCTGATACTTATGTAGAAATTCGCTAAAATAGACATCGTCGTTCACAATAGGGTCTGGTTTCTCGTATATCACATAGTCGACCCCTAATTTTTTCGCCTCATCAATGAAACCTTTTCTTCGATTCATGGTTTCACTAAATACGGAAGTTACACTTCCTATAAAAGCCGGTCTCTGGGCTCCCGCTTTAATAAGTTCCCTTAAAGCCATACGCCCTCCCTTATAATTATCCGAGGTCACACAGGTAATTTTTTTGCTAAAGTGTCTGTCAATACTTACAATCGGAATGTCATTGCTTACGCTATTCTCAATATCATTGTAAGTAATGCCGATAATACCAGCCACTTTATTTTGCCGTAGCATATCTAGATAATACAGTTCCTTTTCGGGCTTACCACCGCTATTACATAGCATGAGCTTAAAGCCTTCCCGATCCAACTCATCCTCAATGTAATAAGCCAGTTCAGAAAAAAAAGGATTCCAGATACTTGGAAGCAGCAAGGCTACCATCTTGGATTTCCTCATCTTAAAATTTCGAGCGACTTCATTAGGGATATAATTCAATTCTTGTATAGCTTTTTCAACTTTTTGGCGTGTATCTGGTTTTACAGAGCCCGAGTTGTTAATAACACGGGAAACAGTTCCCACAGCTACGCCAGCCAGGTTAGCTACATCTTTAATACTTGGCATTTAGCCCCCCCTCTCTCTTATGAAAATCATAATAGCACGAAATTGGAAACGTTTCAATAATCTTTGAAGCACTTTTTTTCGACTTTTTTATTGCCTAGCCCGCATGTAGCTAAATCAAGTGTAAACTGGTCAGAAACATGATAAGCCAAGTGACAGAGCTGCCATAGGGTAAATAGGTGATGTGCGTTAGAAGGACGAGTTCGGGTACTTCCTTTCTGAAGTCTCTCTGTAAAAAGTAATAGAACGCGAACCTTTCTTAAAGCCTCGAAAGCAAAGGCCTTCTTGATTATTCTTTTGGATTTACCACTTAGTTTAGTGGCTCGTTTACTTGTCACTTTGATAAGAATCGATAATTTGTTTCGAATTTTAGCGTTACAATTAGGAATAATATGAGAGAATTACTATCTGATCAATTCGTTTGGGTTAAGGAGAAGAACTGGCCCCTTCAAATGATTTGTTTTTGCCCTCTGATATGTGTTGTGGTTCTACTTTATATAGATACTTCTCTGCCGAGTGGTCACAGGACGTCACAAACTCATATTTTCCAATATAGGAGAACGACTCTTTATTACGATCCAAGAGTTAACTCCATAGCAACACAATTGATGGTTTCAACTGAATTGCTATTCAAAAATCTCTTTATAAATATTAATCATCTTACGAATATTCTTATTTTCTTGCCCGATCGGGGAATAGCCGTTTTAATTTGTCTCCCACTGAATAATCCTGCCCATTACTTCAATAAAAAAAGCAGCCCTTCTTGAACTGCCCTACTGCTAGTCACTTCAACAATAGGGTGAGTTCATTCATGGGCTACCTTATTTACCAAGTAGCTATTCAGCGTTTTTTAAGAATTCAAGCTCTTTGACAATACCCGGAAATAATTTATCTAGATTGTAAAATGCTAGCAATAAAATTTGCAGGATAGCCAAGATAATTGGAACGTAGATAAACATGAAATGAATAGATGCTAGCGCAGTAGCACTGATTGTAGCCTGTCCACCAGCATATCCTCCCAATGCCAGTCCCCAACCGATAAGTGCCGCTCCCAAACCACCTCCCGCTTTTGTGCCGAAACTACCCGCACTGTACACCAGTCCTTCGGTGCGCATCCCTGTCTTCCATTCGCCATATTCAATGGTATCTGCCAACATAGCAAAGAAGGTTCCAAGAATAGCGGCATGCCCAAGCGCTTTAATAACGAGTCCCAGACAGACCGCCATCAGACTTATGGGGCTGACGGCAATGACAAGCGATCCGACAATAAGGAGGATACTTCCGATAATGGAGGAATTTCGTTTACCGATCCGCTTGACGACGGGGGGCAATAGCATATAACCAAGCAGGGAAGGAAGCAGTAAGGATATGCCGAGCACTCCAATCAGATTGGCGTCTTTTAACACATAACGTGCGTAGTAAATATTCATACCTGTGCCCAGTGCGTTATTTATAAAATAGACCACAGCAAACCCAAGGATCAATTTCCAATACTTATTACGCATCAGCGCTCCAAAAGCGCGTCCAAACGGAATTGGCTTTTGTACAACAGATGGAGTAACCCTTTCCTTGGTACTGAAGAAGGTAACGAGAAATAAGAAGGTTCCGAGCAAGCCAAATATAATAAAGGTGAAAATCCACCCTTTTTGACCGCCACCGAATGACTTCACTAACGGGAGGGTGAAATAATTAATTAGCAAGGCACCAATATTCGCCAGACTCATACGAAAAATATTAAGCAGAGAACGCTGGTAAGAATCCTGCGTTATCATGGAATTAAGTACACCATAAGGGACATTAATGCTGGAATAGATAAAGTTCATCAGCAGATAGGTAACGTAAATGTATAGAATAGTGATCGTCATATTTCCACTTGGAACCGTGAACAAGAGAATTCCAGACAACGCAAATGGCCCGGACATCCACAGTAACCAAGGACGTGCCTTCCCGTGTCTACTCTTCGTTTTATCGATCAAAGCCCCAATCGCTACATCAATAAACGCATCCAGTACGCGAGCAACTAGCATTAAAGTACCAATGACCCCGGCGCTGATCCCGATTACATCTGTGTAAAAGTAGGACAGAAAAGTCATTGCGGCAGCAAACAGCAACTGGCTGGCAAAATCACCGAATCCATAACCAATTTTTTCTTTCAGCGTAATATTTGAACCGGTTTGCACTGAAGCCTCATTTCCCCTTACAACAATATCGCTTGAACTTCTCATGCTCATGCTCCTTTTCCCTTGTTATTCTCTACAATTCAAGGTCAATAAGAAAACGTTTTCTTATTTATCAAAAAAACAAGCTGAAATGCCCTGAATCCAGCCGATTATTGGTAAAAACAATTATTTTCGTCCAGAAAATACTAGAAAACGTTTTCCGGAGTTGATTATACTCGCCTTTTAAACCAAGGTCAAGCGCTTTCTTTGCTCTGGAATCTTTGTTAAACTCAATAAACAATTCAATAAACTGATATAATAAATTCAATCCACTTTGAGACCTTTTTTTCTAAATAAATACTTGCTTGAAAGTCGGTGTGTACAATGAAAATGACTATAAAAGATGTGGCTCGAATGGCCAACGTCTCCATTTCTACAGTTTCCAGAGTGATTAATAATAGCCAGACGGTCAACAGCGAAATACGCAAACGAGTTCTGGATGTTCTTGAAGCCACTCAATTCCGTCCAAATGCCATAGCACGGACACTGGTAAAGAATAATACATCTTTGATTGGGGTACTTCTCCCCGCGATTAAAAACAATGTCTTTGATGACATGGTTGAAGGCATTAATCAGGTAGCGCATCTATATGGCTTCGATGTCATAATCGCCTTGTCAGGGGGGGACGCGGACTCTGAATTACACTATTACAATATGTTCCGTGAAATGCAGGCGAGCGGAATTATTATATCGGTAAGCGGAATCCGGGATGCGCTATTCGCGCTCATTGAAGCGGCCGGAATTCCCTGCATCCTTGTCGGACGGGATTTCCGAGACCAAACCATTCCTTCCGTGCATGTTGACAACATAACGGCTGCTTTTGAAGCGGTAACTTATCTAATACAGCAGGGTCATCAGGATATCGCGATGCTGCAGGGACCAGCGGGGGATATTTCAGTGAGCAATCAGCGTTTTTTGGGCTATGAACAGGCATTGAAGGCCGCTCACCTGCCAGTACGCCCCGAACGTGTGTTGGAAAGCGGCTTTTCAGTTGAAGATGGCATAACCTCTATGAGAAAACTTTATCATTCAGGCCCACTGCCTAGTGCAGTGTTCTGCGCAACGGACAGAGTTGCCATAGGCGCTATGAACTTTCTGGCCGAGAATGGGGTGAAAATACCTGAACAGGTCTCTTTCTTCGGATTTGACGACATTGACATGGCTACAATAATCCGGCCTAAATTGTCAACTGTCCGATATTCAGCATCCGAACTTGGCATGGTCGCCGCCCGCAATCTCATTAAGCTTATTAGAGGGGAGGAATTGGCGGCTATCCACTGGTCCATATCACATCAGTTAGAAATTCGGGATAGCAGTACAAAACGTGGAGTATCCTAACCTTTGATGCTCCTACGGGTTGCGGGAAATGCTTAACCGGCAGGGGTGGTCTTTTCAGCGAATCCAACGCCGAATAATGGAAACGTTCTCTTTTAAACTTTTTCGCTAAAGGGCATGATTGGGGATACGCAGAAACCAGGCTCGGTTTAAAATTGGCTATCATGTAGGTGGGCATTTCCGGGGAAAGTCGCTATTGCCGGACTCGCTCGTATTCAATTCTTTTCGATAGCGGTCAGATTAACTATCAACAAGAAAAGGTTACTTTCTAAGTCAATACAAGGACTCAGAAAGCAACCTTTTCTTCGAGTTATTCAGCTTGCCAAATATCTTTCAATTTCCAGTATGTCAACCCATTTACTAGAGCCTCACCGCCCTCCGTTACGAGTTCTATGCCTAGCAGTTTTTCACTCGAATAGATGCGACTTGTCATCGTAGCTTGCCCTTCATTGGCAAATATTTCAATGGATGAGCGATCCAGATATACATGTAACGTCAGCTGCCCCTCTGCACTTAAGGCTGTTTGACGTACTCCATCCGTCTTTTTGCCTGATTTAGAACAATCAAGCATAAGTTTCTGACCCGGGATAGAATAAGTGATAACCGTTTCCTCCTCACCTGTTCCGCGAAGCTTCAAGCCTACCAGATCTGCACTTGACTTCGTCAGGTCGAACACGACCTTTACTTCAAGCAGATCCGCTTCAATTTCCGTCAAGTAACTTCCAGAAATAGCGCAATATTGGTACAAAACATGTTCGCTTTGACGAAGCAACTTCATTTCCTCTACTGGGTTCATCAACAATTTATTATTGGCACCCAATGTAATTACACGTGGGATCGTCAGCGCTCCGGACCAGCCGTCTGCTTTCGTTGGCATATCCGATTCCCACATATCCATCCAACCAATCGCAATGCGGCGACCTTGATCATCTAGAAAAGTTTGGACCGCATAGAAGTCATGACCATTATCCAACTCGACGAACTCTCCATGTTTATATTCATTACTATCATAATTATATTCGCCAACATAATATCCCGTCTGGAACAAATTATTGTACTTATCTCCTTGTGCATCAATACCTTGCGGGGAGAACATAAATATATGCTTACCGTTCAGTTCAAAGAAATCAGGGCACTCCCACATGAAGCCCATATTCTTATCTCCCTGCAGAAGCACACCATGATAGGTCCAAGTTCTAAGATCAGGAGATGTATATAGAATAACACGCGGCAGATCTTCTTTCGTGCTGTTACCTAGGATCATGTACCATGTATCCTCATGCTTCCATACCTTCGGATCACGGAAATGCTGTGAGCTATCTGTTGGAGGTTCAGCGATTACGGGATTCTGCCCTAGTTTAGTAAAATGAATGCCATCTGTACTTACTGCCACATTTTGATTTTGGAAAAAGATATTGTTTGGTTGATCAATATAGTGATGGCCAGTATAGATTAATGTCAATTCGCCGTTATTATCTACTGCGCTTCCTGAGAAGCAGCCATCAAGGTCACATGCATCTCCAGGCGCTAATGCAATCGGACAATGCTCCCAGTGTACAAGGTCTTTACTCTTCACGTGACCCCAATGCATTGGACCCCAGTTCTCATCATAAGGATGATGCTGATAGAAGGCGTGATATTCACCTTTAAATTGAATTAATCCATTGGGGTCGTTAATCCAGTTTGCTGGTGCCATAATATGATAGCCTAATCGGTACCGCTTGTTCATATTCGCTTCTGCCTGTTTCAATGCTTCCTCAGCTTGCTTCGTATTGTTATTATATGTGTTCATTTGTCTTCCTCCTATGCTGTTTCAATATGCTTGTTAGGCTTGGGATCCAGATTTTTCGGTTCTTTCTTTAAGGTAAAGATTGAGATTGTTGTAAAGACAAATACGAATACACCCATAATCACGTACGTATTTGCAAAACCTCTAATGTCATAAGACATACCGGCGAGTGGCGAGAAGATCGAAGCTCCTACCTGACTCATAAACTGGAATCCCACCAGATACAATATCGAAGACAGACGCGTATCGAAATTAGCAGCCAAGTACTTAAATATGGAGATCAGCATGATTGGCAGTTCCAATGCGTGAATCAATTTCATAGCTGAGATACCATAAGGTCCAATAACTAAGCCTGAACCCATGATCCGGAATGCCATCAAGAACCCTGCCAATATCAGACCCTTTTTTGCTCCAATTTTGTTGACAATGAAAGGCGCTAAAAACATCATGCCTGCTTCCAAGAACACTTGTAGGGAATTTAAGTAACCATAAACTTGATTGCCTAATGCAACCGTTGAGAACGTCGATGAAAAGTAATTCGGGAACTGCTGGTCATACACATTGTAAATACAGGTAACACCAAGAACATATAAAATGAAGAACCACAACTGCTTATTTGCAAACAAATAGCCGATTTGCTTAAAGTTAACAGATTCTGCTCGCTCCATCTCGGAATCTGTCATTTCAACTTTAATTGTCATCATAATGATAAACAGAATGACAGCAGATACTGATGCAATCCAGAAGTTAATGTTAGGGTTGATATTGAAGAGCTGACCAGCGAAAAATGTTGCTGCTGCCCAACCTAGCGAGCCCCACATACGAGATTTTCCGTATTCAAAGTCATATTTTCGGCTGACTTTCTCGACATAAGATTCGATGGCTCCGATCCCTGCCAAAAAAGAAATACCCAGGTATAATCCACCTACAATGGCGCCGAGAAATACATTGTATTGAAGTAACGGCCCATAGATAAAGATATAGAAAGGACCAACAAATAAGAGTAAAGAACTGATGAGAAATAAAATATGCTTCTTTAATCCGATTTTATCAGATATATAGCCATAAAGCGGTTGCATACATAGCGCAAAGATAGCGTTTACAGTAAAGATAACACCTGTTTCAGCACCATTCAGACTGATTTCTTGTCCTAGCCAGATAGAGAACAATGAATAACTTGCTGACCAAGTAAAGAAGAAAAAGAAGAAATAGGCACTTAGTTTCCAGTACATGCTCTTTGACTTTCTCATATCGAACGCTCCTCTAAGTTGAACATTTGGATGTAAATGAAAGCACTTTCGTATTTACAGATCGATTATATGTCAACCGATTTCATATGTCAACCGCTTGACATATTTTCGAAAGAAAAAAGAGCTCTCCTCTTTGATTTCAATAATCTAATAAGGATAGCTCCAATTTATATCACAATGCTAAAAACGTTGGAATTGTATTAAGCTGTACTAGCTTTAATAAGTTTCACTGGTAGATAGGTTTCTCGCGGGACATCACTGTATCCGCCTTCAATTTCTTTAATAAGTAACTCTATGGAAGATCTCGCGATCTCCTGTATTGGTTGCTGAATTGTCGTTAATTCAGGGAGAAGATTGCGGGTTGTTTCTGTTCCGTCATACCCAATTACTCGGATATCTTCAGGAACCCGTTTTCCTCTTCTTCTTGCTTCAGCAATAAAAGACGCAGCCACCATGTCATTACTCGCGAACAATCCATCTACTTCAGGATGTTCATTGAGCAAGCGTTTAATCGGTTCATCGTGATTCTGTTGGTGAAAGGGATCATGTACTTCATAGGTAATTGCCTCTCGACTATACTGCTCCATCACATCTTCATATGCTTTTCTTCTTAAGCTTGCTGGTGTTTCCAATTCAACAGGGCCATTTATGTGTAAGATATGCTTGCACCCCTTTTCAATAAGCAGCTCTGATGCCAGTTTTCCACCCATATAATTATCCGACCCTACAACTGGGATTGAATCGGATAGGAAACGGTCGATCGCAATGACTGCAATATTCTTCTGTTCATAATTTACGATACCTCGGTTGTGTGTACCGACGATAATACCGTCAACTTGATTTCGCATGAGCATATCTACATAAGACTCTTCTTTATCCAGCTGATTTAAACTGTTACAAAGCAACAGCTTATAGCCTAATGACGCACAAATATTCTCTATATGGAAAGTCAGCTCTCCGAAAAATGGGTTGCTTGTAGTTGGAATGATTAATCCAATCAGATTTGTCCGTTTAGTAAATAATGACCGAGCTACATCATTAGGAAAATAGTTTAGCTCCTGCATCGCTTTATGAACTTGATCCTTCGTTTCTTGACTGATATAGCCACGATTATTAAGTACGCGAGAAACCGTAGTCGGTGAAACTCCAGCTAATTGTGCAACATCGTTAAGTTTTGGTTTCATTGATTCAACCTGCCTTCTCTTCATGCCAAGTCTCCAATTATTCTATTATTTTAGCATGGTTAAACGTGAAAAAACATGTCTCCAGCATTCCGCGCTGTATATGCAATGACATCATTTTAACCATTATTGTTCATCATATTTCAATAATATATGTTCCTGTCTCTCCTCGAGAAGATTATATACACCTATGTAGTATGTAGGAGGTAGTGAATAAACTTGGTTGAAATATCATCTAGATAATTATGGATAAATGTATCTATTAAAGTGTATACACCCCGATATTTTTCTCATTTTACATGGACTAATATGTGAATTTACCGTAGTGAAAAGAATCTCACATGTGATTTCGTAGAAGTCGTTGTCGCAGGCTGTCAGGCAGACTTTAACGAAAAAACTTACCGAACTAAGCGTCGTGCAATAGTAGAACAAAGGGACAAACTTTGATTTTGTTTCCAAAGGCTTTTTTCCCAAATTGAATGTCAACGAGGACTCCGTATGTGGTTCTGCGCATTGTAACTTTATTCCGTTTTGGGCAGAAAGATTGGGTAAAAGCGAACTGATAGCCCGTCAACTGTCTAAGTGAGGAGGCACTTTGTATTGCTTACCTCTTTATCCTATCATAATAGCCGCTCCTGAATTTTTCAGGAGCGGCTATATGCTTATTTCAAATTGATTTTAAATCTATCCCCTGCATTGCCACCCAAAACGATCAAGCCACCCTGGGGCAGTACAACCGAATTGTTATGGCTAGCAGTTGAAAATTGTACAACCGCTCCGTTTTCATCATAGACTGCGAACCCTCCGCTTGTTGGAAAATCAACGGTCATCGTTTTATGGGCTGCGTTTTTATCTATTTTAAACCATGTGGCTTGACCATTCGATGGTATGGTGTACACTGATTTCCCGCCCAGGACAGGTTTAATAGCATCCTCACTGATGTAGGACTGTCCATCTATGGTTAAATACTCTGAACCATCCTTGGTAGTAAAATTCAAATCAAATGCATCTCTTCCACTCATAACGGGAATCTCAACAGCATTAACGGCTTTATTCTCATCCACAATTTTAGTACCACTTGCGTATCCATCATGATCAACGGATATTTTTTTCGTTATAAATGAGGGGGCCAGATAAAATATGGAAGATATCTTTTCATCCAAAGCATAATAATTTTTCCCGTTTCTGTTTTCCCATGCCTTTTTAACTGTGAGGTTTACAGGATTGGCATCTAGCTTTTGATATTCATAAGTCACCATAACCATTTGACCTAATCCCGGAAAGTTTAAATATAGGTTAGCCTTAATATACGTTTTCCCGTTTTTTTGTTTGTCAAAGCTTATGCCTACACTGCCATCACTGCTTTTGAATTGTCCATTGCCTGTATACACATATTTTTGCGCCGGGACGAATCCATCCAGAAAAGCTGGTAACTCAAGCTCACCGTTTTTAATCTCTACATTGATGGTTGTACCCACAGAACCATATAATCCCGAATAAGAAAGTAAATCAGATGGCATTTCCACCTTTACAGGAGGCTCAAATGTTTTCTCCGGTATGATGTCTTTAATGATGCCCTTGTCTTTTAAAAGCTCCAATAAAAGATTAGAAGCAAAAATACTATCTAAGATGGAAGACCCTCCAGATGAAAGCACAGCCATAGAAATATGATGCTCTGGTATGGTGATCAAAGTAGAGTGATACAAAACAGTATCCCCACCTTTGGACAACGCAGTTATTCCGTAATCACTAAACGGTGCCAACTGAACCGCATCCCAACCGAGTCCATAATTAAAGCTGTTTATCTCTTCAGGCACCCATATTCCTTTTCGATATTCATGACTTTGCATGGACTTCGCCGATTGTGCAGATAAAATATCAGGCCTGTTCCCTGTTAATACCTCCGAAAACATAGCCACCTCTTCTGCGGTGGAGTATAAGCCCCCTGTCCCGATGACATTGGCATTTTCAACCGGCAAGGCCCCCTCAATCGCAGGAAAATAAGTTTTGGCCAGCTTTTGTCTATCAAATTGATCGAGTGGTGTTTTCGTAGACTTCAAACCCAAAGGTGCACTAATATGCTTTGCCAGGAAATCGGTGTAACTTAGGCCGCTCACCCGTTCAACCAATATTTCAAGCAATTGAAAACTATCATTACTATATACGGAATATTCGCCGGGGTTGGATTTTAAAGTTTCTGATTGTAATCTCAGCAAGAGCTCATCGTGATTTTCTGTATCATTGTCATTAAATAACATACTATTTTTATAGTGAGCACCATAAAGACCTGACGAATGATTTAACAGCATACGTGGTGTGATTTGTTTGTACCTTTCATCAGACATTTTAAAGTCCTTAATGTATGTTGTGAGCGGCTGATCAATATCTACCTTATGGGCATCCACCAACATCATCGTTGCAGCAGATACATACATTTTGCTTGTAGAGCCTATACCGAACATCGTATCTTTGGTGATTGGCTCGCTGGTTGCTTTATTCTTTACACCCACGCTATCCGATAATACGATGTTTCCATGGTCCATAATGGCATACTGCACACCGCTAGCACCGTATTTGGATACCAGCTCCGAGGCCAGATTACGGGCCTTTTCCTTAATGGGTTCAGGTTTGTTTTGAGCAAAAGTATTCGTCATCGGCAGTACAAAAAGCATAGCCGAAATGAACACAGCTATTATTTTCTTCATTTCATATTTCCTCCTCTTATTGGTCCCAGATATTATTTCTGCACTGATCATACAATGAACGAGGATTCTATATAGCAAAGTCACCCTAAAACGAAAAAAACAATCCCTAAACAACATGATGTTTAAGGACTGTCCTTATAAAATGGTAATAAAACCATATTATTAAATATTTTATTTTTCATTTCAATGGTCATGTTACCACCGTATTTGTCACATATTCTAGATATATTGGTTAAGCCAATACCATGAATATCCGGGTTTGATTTTTGACTTTGCAATTGGGCCACTTCATTCTCCATATGATTCAGAATGTGAATGAAAAGCGCAGATTCATTGGAATGTATTTTAATAAGAATGTACCTGTCATCAGCAATCTTGACCTTTTTAGATGCTTCTATGGCATTATCCAGCATATTCCCTAGAGCGACACATAAATCATAACGTTCAATATTTACTTTCTGTGAGTATAAGTTGAGCTGGGTATCCACCTTGATGCCATTGGCCTGAGCAATATTAAGACTATTTGTGACAAGAGCATCTATAACCAGATTACCAGTGTTAACCCTCTGATACGCTCCTTCGATTTTATTTAATGTGATCTTAATATGTTCACTCGCCTCAGCTAATTCATTTCTCTTGATACATTCGTCAATATACAAAAACTGTTGGTGTGTATCATGAATGATTCTTTTTATATTTTTGAAGCTGTGAACCGTCTTTTCGTAGTTAGCATCTTGGTAGTCCATCTGATGTTGTAATTGAGCATTTTCATGCATTAATTGAAATTTTTCAATGACATTATCAAAAATATATATGATAAAAACATTTAAGGAAATAAAGCCAATAATAGAACCAAAATAATACATATTCTTTTCACTATAAACAGATAAAACATTGACCTGGTATAAACTTATGATGGGAACGATTAAAAATAAAATATAATAACGATGCTGCAAAGGGAAGGTTCTGCGTTTGGCAAATAGCCGTATAATCTGAATGACAGCAAACATGATAATGCAGCTGAGCAACATAACCTTAGAGAATATCAAGTGATCTTGTCCACTCAAATGGCTAAAGTTGCTAATTTTAACGGAGCCTACAGCATATAAAATATAAAGAGATATAAAATTAACGATGGTGATCAATACAGCATAAAGGATAGAAAAAATGATCTTTGTCTTTATTTCCACTGTATACGATTGCGCTAAACTAAATATGACAAGTAATGCTAAAATTGAAGATATCGTAGGAGTCAAATAAACATTTAAATATAAGGAATCCAGCAGCCCGAAAATAATGAAATACATAATTCTGTTCGGCTTTCGACTGGACTTATCAAAAACCGAGTTGAAATAAAAATTGACCTGAAAGCACATCACCAGTACAACACATAGGTTAAGAAACAGGTAGTTATATGACATCATATTAATGCATCTTTATAATCATAAATTTGGTATACAAATCTTTAACTTCTTTTATTTTAGAACGTCCAATAGGCAACTTCACATCATTTGACATCAGAACATCACCGCCAGCAAATTTTTTGACATGAATTAAGTTTATAATAATCGAACGATGAATTTGCAAAAAATTATGTTCCTTTAATGCTAATGCATAATCAGAAAGAATCCCTTTGCTATCATAGGTTTGTGTAGAGGTTACAAAATGCAGTTTGTTTTTTATGGTCAAGCTTTTGGCCACTTCAATACTAATGATATCATCATATTTTAAAAGCACTTCCTCATAAGCTGACTTGATGATAACGAATTTTTTATCAAGAGCTTGAAAATATTGACACAGCTTTATTATTTTTTCCTCAAAGATATGGGGAGCAATCGGTTTTATTAAATATTGAAATGTAACTACGTCGAAACTTTCCACCATATATTCAGGGTAGCTCGTTAAAAAAACAATCTGTTCATCCAGGTGATTTAAACTCCTTATTTTTCGGGCGGTTTGAATTCCGTTCATGCCATTCATTTCAACATCCAATATTAAGATATGGAATGGAGACTCATGGTTTTGATAATGAGATACTAGTTGTTCTCCTGAGTCGAATAATTCAACTTTAAATTCTATATTTGTTTTGATTGATAAAGCGATCAGCATATTTTTAACAAGCTCTCTTTGCTTGTACTCATCATCGCAAATAGCCACTCTATACATAAATGACATTCCCCCCTTTCCCATTACATGTTGCAAGGAAGTATAGTCTGAACAGTATACAATATTTTAATATTCTATACATAGCTTTTGGATAAAACGCAAATTCAAATCCCTTAAATGCGATTTATTGTGTGCTATTCGTTCTCTATGCTTGGGCGTTCGTTCCCTTTTTGCCATCGGGGGCTTGCGTAGGTTGGTCAGTTTGCGAATGATGTCGCTGAAATGAGGTTTGCTGCTGTTTTGACTATTTTGACCCGTTGAATAAGAACACAACTTGTGATTTATTAGGAAGGTAGGAGTTGATGTATCAGGAGAACGACTTTCATACATAAGACTTATTGGAGGAATTTATGGATAATAAAAGGTATTTTTCAATTGGGGAAGTTTCTAGATTAAAAAATGTACGATAAAAGCTCTACGTTATTATCATAATATTGGTTTGTTAATACCTGCATACACTAATCCCGAAAACGGTTATCGCTATTATACAATTAATCAATTCATCTATCTGGATATTATAAAAATTTGCAAGCAAAGTAATGTAAGTGTCAAAGAAATTAAAGCTTTATTTGATAAAGCCGATACTAATTACCTTAAACTTTACTTAGAACAAAAAAATGAAAAAATTCATAAAGAAATCAAGAAATTAGAGCAGCTTAATACACAAATAGAAATATTAAAGGCAGCTATCCATTCATCTGAAGATGAACTCATGAACAATGGATTTAATATTCAAACATTCAAAGACAGATACTTTTTAAGTTTACCTACTCAAGGTGGAGAACTTAATGAGATAAAGTCATTCGATAAATTGGATGAAAAATTAGGTGAGTTTGCAGCCCATACGTATCAGTATGGATTAATTTATTCATGTCACCATGATAATTGGAAAATCAGTGATGTATTACGTCTAATAACATCAAATGATTATAGATTGCTTAAGGATACTTTTAGTGTATCTAAATTACCGAAGGGAGAATATTTAACTATTAATTGCACGGGAGATACTGAAATTGAAACATTTCAATTAGTAAAAGAATATTTGGAGAAAAACAGTTTGACGTGTAATAAGGTTTATATGTTTTATTTAGTGACAGATGTTTTTAATCAATATAATCACTTCTCTCAATTTCAAGTTAGTCTAAAGCCCACCCTATAAATAAGGTGGGCTGACTTTTATAGTTTGTATTCATAAATAAAATTTGTATTTTCGAGTTTGCCGTTAGGTAGATTAAATACAGTTACTTCTTCATCAAGACGGACAAATCCATTATGATCATAGAATCCATAGTTACTCATTGTATCTGTATACACATAAATTTTATTTGTTTTTGTATTTCTTAAGTAAGAGATGAGCTCATCAAATAATTTTTTCCCTACCTTTTTTCCTCTAGCTTCTTCAGAAATAGCAAAGAATTCTAAGCACCCCTGAAACTCATCTTCTTTTCCTCTAATTAACTTGCTGTATGCTTTATTAGTCATAGAAGTGAGTTCAACAAATACTTTTCGTTCGATGTCATTTAGATTTAAGAGTTGTAGCAATTCACTTGTATAATCTTCCTGTAGCAATCTATAAGATGTTATTTCACCAACTCTTGAACCCAAAATTACACCCATGACTTCTCCATCTAATGTAGCTACTCTTCCAAAAGTACTTTTATTTAATATTGGACTTATGAACATCATTGTAACTGCTGCATTTATTATGCCGTTATCCTCGATAAAATCCTTTGCGTTCCAGGTATCTTCGATAATCGCTTTAATAGGTTCTATATCCTCTTTTCTAATGTCTCTAATATCTAAATTCTTTTTGACTTCCTCCTTTTAATCGATTAGCTTACAAACTGAGTTTAATGTCTCCCCTAATGGGGAGAGTCAAGTATTTATTGTAATGTTTTTTTCCACAGGGCTCACTTACAAGGACAGACGGCTAATAGTCATGTTAAACTGGGAAGTTTGGTCCGCTCGGAACCTGGTGACGATGGTACGATAGCAACACAAGATGCCATCAATTGTCGATATGCAGTTTGGCACCTGTTCCAAGGGCGTTTAATACGCTATCGCTCTGTTTTTGAAGTTTTTCATAACATCATTATGCTAACTAAAAAATCCCCTAGCGGGTCTATTCACCTATATCTCCCTGGACAAGCAAAAGCAGCCCTACAGGGCTGCCTCTTCTGCGTAATCATACTAATTGCTCGTATATTTTACCCAGTCATATTCAGCGTACAGCGGATTTGCTCCGTTATATGAACCTAACCAGCTATCCACTCCGGTGCCATTCCATAAATTCATCATAATTTTACCTGGCGTACTTGGAATATTCGTGGTTGCTGTATGTTTCAGAACACCGTCAACGTACCATTTAATATACCCTGGCTGCCAATCGAAAGCATAGGTATGGAAGCTCGTTGAAGCATCAAAGCCAAGATTGATAATCTTTTCGTGCCCACCGACTCCATTGGTATAATAGTTAAACTGTACTTTTGTCGTGTCCTTTCCTAAAAATTCGATATCTATTTCATCCCATTGCGTGCCATGTGAAGGTCCTGTATACGTGAAAAAGGATGAGACAATTCCCGTGTTTTTAGCAGGCTTCATGCTGACCTCGTACAGGCCATATCCGTAATTGTTCGTTGATCGGTACTCCCCACAATCAAATTTGTTGTTCGCAGGACTCGTTAAACTCAGCTTGAGCTTTCCATCATTCGTAAAGTTAACATTGTTTGCACGCCAAGTACAATTGAACATTTGCCCATTGGAATACCCATCTGCCTTTTGCCAAGTACTTGAATTAAAATAACTTAATGGTTCCCAGAACACATTCCCCGCAAATGCGCTTACCGAAAAAAACAGAGAAATCACACCTGTGATCATCAGCGTAAACCAAGACTTCTTCTTCATAATACACCTCCATGGACAATTTCAAATATGAATGAAAGTTGTGGAACGTGGTTTCCAGCAAACGTAGTATGATCTGCCGAAAACCAAATAATAGAGCTTGCCTGGACATTTACCCGCTAATTGCGTTCTCTTGGAATAACAGGGCGGGTCCCTCGATTTTGCAAAAGGTCCAAAACAACTACTGTTTATACGAGCGATCATAATGAAAATTCAATAAAATCCACGTAGGCATCCCAAGTGCCGTCATCGCTCGTCAAAGCGAGTTTGATCTCCTGATCTCCGGTAGCGTGAGTAATATTGGACAAGGTTTGGACAGTCGGCGTTTTGCCTGTGAAATAAAAGGAACCTACAGTTACTCCTCCAATGACCAAATCCACCTTGGCCGTACCCGCATTGCTTGAAGCCCCCCGCACTGAGATATTATGCGTAGAGTTGGCAAAATACTGTGAAGATGATGCGTAGTCAGCATTGGCATACAAAGCAACCCCTTCAAACGGTGCACTAATCTTGCCTGCATAAGTGCCGCCAATATTCATATTCTCGGCTTCAACCTTTGTTATCGGATTTCCCCCCGTGTTGGGAGTGAACTGCCAGGAATCCAAATTCAACAGATTGCCGTTGCCTGACCCAGTAAACACCAGATAAATGTTGTGAACCCCAGTTGCATTATTGATCGGGGTCTCTACTTCTCTCCAGGTCTGCATACCTCCAGTTGAAGGTACTTTCAAAGAACCGACTAGAGGACCTGTTTCATTGTCAAGCCGTACTTCAATGTTGCCACCGACATTAGAGGCCACATTAGCTTTGAACGTCTTCGCTCCGGTAGAGCCAAAATCAGCCTTTCCGACAGCGATCCAGTCCCCATTATGAATGTTGGTCACATCCAGGTTGCTAATCGGACCGCCACTGGCTTGCGTGGGTTCGGTCGTAACGCCAGCTTGCCAGGCAATGGTCTCCGCTTCGACTCTGGTATATGGATTCATATTGGATAGCTGAGCGATTCCTGTCATATTCCCTTGCACCTCAGAGATGCTTCCGTCCTCCTTGTGCACCAGCTTATTAATATGCGGAGAGCGATAGCCTTTTCCAGCTCCAATTTGAGCCTTGCTGACCGTTTGGGCATGGTATACGACATACCATTCATTCTTAAAATTAAATACAGCATGGTGATTGTTGCCGCCAACGCCGAAGAACGTATACGGATTTTTTAGGAAATGACCTTTATAAGTGAAGGGCCCCATCGGGTTGTCGCTAACCATATAACCGATTTCACCTGCAGGGTACTGTTGAGGGTGCGTTCCGGCAAAGTTGATACAGTACGAATAGTAGTATTTGCCGTTGTGCTTATGAATACCGGAGTCTTCAAACAGGTAAGGAGCATCAATAGTAGTGGCGCTTCCGATAACGCTTGTCATATCTGCGCCTAATTTGATGACTCTGGCGGTTTTCGGATTTGCAATGGAAGCCGGATCGGATTCATTAGGAATTCCGCCACCGCTATACAGGTATCCCGCTCCATCATCATCTACCAGTACAGCCGGGTCAAAAAGCCAAGTCACGCCAGCCATCCCAGGTGTACTATGTGTCACAAGTGCTTTGCCAAGGGGATCTTTCCAAGGTCCGATAGGCGTGTCTGCTGTTAGGACACCAATACCTGCTCCCCCATTGGCAAAATATAAAAAGAACTTGTCTTTGCCATTTATTTTTTTATGGGCAACAGCTGGAGCCCAAGAGTTAGAGGCCCATTTGGCAATGCCTCTTCCACTGTTTTTGTTGTTGGCACCTGCGACTGGTATCGTTCCGTGATCTGTCCAGTTCACCATGTCTGTAGAGGATATAACCTGGATACGATCCAGCGCACTGAAGTCGTTTTCTTTAATCGATCCATCCTTGTTATACACGTACGTATCACTTGACATGTAGATATACACTCTTCCATCATACACCAATGAATAGGGGTCAGCTCCCAATTTATGATCCATTAAAGGGTTGGAATTTCCAGGTAGTTTAGCCAGTGGTCGATTGGCAGCATTCACATTTAGCATGGGAAAGACACTGAGCAATAAAGCGAAGGAAAGAAATAAAACTAGACATTTTCTAATCATAACATTACCTCCGTTTTTTTATATGGTCTAAAGCCGAGCTGTCCGTAAATTTACCAAACTTAAGAATATGCTCGGACCTCTACCCGTAAGGAGAACTGACGTAAAGAGTAGTAAGTGATAGAAATAATTTGAAACCGCTTACAAATCAGTGTTTAAAAGCACTCTACGAGAGGAGTCACTACATAATACTTATCTCTGTCCTTATGCTGTCAACTTCAGTATTAATTAAATAAAGTATAGAAATATAAAATATTAAGCATTAATATGTAATTCTATTTATAATAATGGATTTATTTGGAATAATCATAGCATACTCTATCAAATATAACAATATCATTCTAATTCAAAAAGAACATACCAAGAGGGATGTAACCTACCGGCGTCCGCCATCCATGACAATGGTTTGTCCAGTGAGATAACCAATTTTCGGATTGGCAAGCTGGAGCACAAGCTCCGCAACCTCGGATTTTTTGCCCAAGCGACCCAGCGGCGTATTCCCCATAACCCCTTCCATGCAGCGTCATTTAATGAATCTGTCATTTCTCAAGCGATCGGGTCTGGCACGATCACATTCACACTAATATTGTATGCCCTGCATTGTTAACTAAAATGTCCGGTCTCCCGCAATGTTTCTCAATTTCTTCAAAAGCCCGAAGAATGTTGGACTCGTCTCTCAGGTCAAACTGCACCCATATCCCGTTTCGATTATGATTTTTGATCGTATCCAATAGATGAGTTGCTTGCTGTTTATTACAATGATACGTAATCACTACATCCATATCGGACTCAGATAACTTCGAATTATTTCCTCACCGACACCTCTGGAACTGCCTGTAACTATTGCCAATCTGTTGTTATGCAACATGCTCACCCCTTCAATCGGTCTGGTTTAAGGAGTATACATTCCACCGTTTACATCCAGAACAGCTCCTGTAACATATTGATTTGCTTCCGAACCCAGAAATAAACAGCCTCGGCTACCTCTTCTGGTGTCCCCAAACGATGTAATGGTATATCGCCGCAAATTCATAGGACAAATGTCGAGAAACAGCAATGCGAGCCGTTTTGGAGGCCGAATAATCCGCACCTAGTTTTATGAGCAGATATCGAAGATATATTCACAATTTTCCCATTCTGATTTCTGTTCATTACGGGAAAGCAAGCTTGTGTCAATTGATGAACAGGCTTCAAGTTAAAAACAAAAGACGAATTAAAGTTTTCCCATGAAATATCGTGAAAAGGCGCCCATTTCTCTTGAGAACCGCCTACATTATTGACTAGGGCAGATGCGTTTCCGTGTCAGGTGCATACTCAGCAAGCTGATCCTTCAACTCATTTCCTGCAAAAGCTTGTCACGGGCATCCTATTTACCGTTTCGCGGAAAGATATTGTACTTCTCCAGCATTCTAGACCTGTACAACGGGGAGATTGTGGCTTACAGCATAGTGGACAAGCAAGATACGTCCTTGGTTTTTGGATAAGCTGAATCAACTTCCAAAGCGGACAGGTATGCTGCCCCATAACGATCAGGGAAGCGTATATACGTCACAGGCTTATCAATCTGCTGTTAAGGGAAAAGGCATGACCATGAGCATGTCCCGTAAAGGAATGCCCGCTGATCATGCCTCCATCGAGTCGTTTCATTCCACACTAAAGTCTGAAACGTTCTACCTCGAAGATCTCATGTGTACAACGACTGCAATCGTTATACACACCGTTCAAGACTACCTCACCTACTATAACTCAATTCGGATTCAAGCAAAACTAAATAACCAGTCGTCCGTAGATTTCCGACGACTGGCCGCTTAAACTTGAAAGGTGTTTTGATCCCTGTCTCACAAATGGGGATCAGTTCCGGATAAGGCCCCTGAGGTTTAATCATTTATACATAGTCCAGATCACAAGCCGGATTCGGTTTGTCCAGATGAACCTTGATGGAATGAAAATGGATCGTTGTTATATCAGGAAAAACTACTTTGCAGACAAGGGCAGTCGGTTTGATCCGCTCCCCTTGCCTGCAAAGTGAAATCATTTCTTTTTAGTAAAATGAAAACTGATTTAGAACACAAAGTCGATGGAATCTGGCGAGAAGCCTTCCGCTTGCTCGTCCGAGTTCACCTGAATATCGCTTAATAGCAAATCTGGATTGGCTCCAACCTGGGACAGGATCGCTATCAAATCTCCGATTAATCGTTCAATAGCATCTGCGCCAAACAGCTTCGTGCAATATTCAAAGGAACCCTTGATCTGCCCGTCTTCATCACTCATGGACAAGGTCAAATCGAATTTGGAGGTCCTGTGTTCCTTAACATACGGACTAAAGGATAGTGTATCAAGTTTCGCTTCCTGTGACTCCGTATTTTCCAGTACAAACACAGTGTCAAACAACGGATTACGGCTTGCATCCCGTGCTACATCCAGCTTTTCCACCAGCTCTTCAAGCGGATAATCCTGATGTTCGAAGGCTTGCAGCGTACGATCTCGGGCTTCCAGCAAGTAGTTGTGGAACGTTTGGTTGCCCTGCGGCTGATGCCGAATGGCTAGCGTATTAACGAACATGCCGATCAGTGGCTCCAGTTCAGGCAACAAGCGGCCTGCTACCGGCGTACCGATGATCAAATCATCCTGACCGCTGTATTTGGACAGCAGGACGGTGTAGGCACTCAGTAGCACCATGTACAATGTGCTTCCGGTCTGTGCCGCTATCCGGCGCAGTTGTCCAGATACATTCGGATCCACGGTAAATTCATACATGGCTCCCTCAAAGCTGCGCACAGCAGGTCTAGGATAAGCGATCGGCAGATCCAGGACCGGCAATTCCCCGGCTAAATGCTCCAGCCAGAACTGTTCTCGGCGCTGGTAGGACTCCCGCTGCGTTTCCTGCTGCTGCCACACCGCATAATCCTTGTACTGAATTGACAACGGTTCTAGAGCCTGTCCCTCGTACAGTTGTCCCAGCTCCTGCACGATATTGTTAGACGATACACCGTCTGAAATAATATGGTGCATGTCGTACATCAGGAGGTGACGCTCGGGTCCGGTTTGAACGAGACGGACACGCAGCAGCGGTGCCTGCTGGAGATCGAAGCTGCGTACAAAGGACTCGATATACGCTTCGGCTCCAGACTCATGGGCCTGCAGGCGCTCTACCGCAAATTCAACTTGATCGTAAATCCGCTGCACGACCTCGCCGTCCACCATTTCAAAGGAAGTCCGCAGCGTTTCATGGCGGGCCACTAGCTGACGGAACGCCTCCTCCAGTCGGTCTGCCTGAAGCGGCCCCTCCACTACTAATACACCCGGCATATTGTAGCTGACATCTCCACCTTCCAGATGGCTCAAAATGTACAGTCGTTTTTGAGCCGAGGAGACCGGATAATAAGACTGTTTCGCGGCTGCAGGGATCATCGTATAGGTGTCTGTACCATGCGTTGCGATGAGCTGGGCTTGCTGCTCAATCGTAAAGTGTTGGAACACCTCACGCAGTGTCATTCGGCTGCCCAGTTCCTGATGGATTTTGGCCACCAGCGTCGTGGCCCGCAGGGAGTGTCCACCCACATCGAAGAATGAGTCGGTGACGCCGACGCTGGACAGTTTCAAGACATCCTGCCAGATTTGAGCTAGCTTGGCTTCCAGCGGCGTCCGCGGCGCAACGTACTCCAGACCTCCTTCAAGGCGTGCTTCCGGTGCTGGCAACGCCTTCCGGTCGATTTTCCCGTTGGGTGTCAGCGGGAAACGATCCAGCTGTACCACATATGTCGGGATCATATAATCCGGCAGCTTCGGCTGCAGCGCATTCCGCAGTTCCGGCAGACTCAGCGACTCTGTAGCTACGATATAGGCACATAGATCCTTGTGTCCGTCCTCGTTTTCCCATGCCGTGACCACGG
Source organism: Paenibacillus sp. TSM33 (assembly GCF_056099025.1). NCBI lineage: Bacteria > Bacillati > Bacillota > Bacilli > Caryophanales > Paenibacillaceae > Paenibacillus > Paenibacillus sp. TSM33. Next base: position 20,348 of record NZ_JBLZXB010000017.1, on the reverse strand, counting down.
CTTTTTGGATACCGTCCACGGTCAGCAGCTGTGCTTCCACCTCGCCCAGCTCGATCCGGTAGCCGCGGATTTTGACTTGATGGTCGATCCGGCCCAAATACTCGATACTGCCGTCCGGCAGCCATCGTGCCAGGTCGCCCGTTCGGTACATCCGGTTTGCGTGAGTGCTGTCCGCTTGATCGGCTGCCACCGCATCAGCGAACGGATTCGGAACAAACTTCTCAGCCGTCAGTTCCGGTAGGTTGAGGTATCCTCGTGCGATACCTGCACCTCCGATATAGAGCTCACCTGCGATACCGATCGGCACCAGCTGTTGCTGGTAGTTCAGGATGTACACAGCCTGGTTCGCTATCGGCGTTCCGATGGATACCGTGTGCTCCCCTTTTTCCAGCAGTACATTCAGCGACTCTACATCTTCAATCGTATAGGCGGTCGCATCTACGGTCGCTTCGGTCGGACCATACACGTTCGTAATGACCGGACGATACCCGGCCCATTTGTGTAGGAACACATGGACCAGCTGCACGGATAAGGCTTCGCCCCCGATCAGGTAATGCTTCACATCCGGCGCTTCTGTCACGCTGACGTTTTCGTTCAAAATATGCAGATGCGCTGGTGTGCCGTCCGACAGATCAATTCGGTGCGTTCGGTAGTAGGCGATCAAATGCTCTCCGCTCAGGCTGACGTCACGGGATACCACATGCAAAGTGTGGCCTAACAGCAAGCTGGCAAAGATTTGTTTCACCGACGCGTCAAATACAAAGGCCGACAGCCATGCGATGTGAAGCGGCTGATCATACCGGCTGTATACTCGTTCATACAGCGCATCTACCAGATTGCTGACACTGCCCTGCTCTATCATAACCCCTTTCGGCTGACCGGTTGTACCTGACGTGTAGATCATATAGGCCAGGTTATGCAGGCCGGCGACAGGGATCAGGTTGCTCGCATCCTGTGCTCCCCATTGAGCTTGAACGTCCTCATCGTCAAGAACGATAGCTTGTACTGTGGATGGCAAGCTCAGCGAAAGGTTGGCGGCTCTGCTGGTGATCACAACCTTCGCCCCACTGTCTTGAAGCATATAGTCAATACGCTCCTGTGGATACATCGTATCCATTGGCACATACGCGCCTCCGGCCTTCAGTACCCCGAGAATGCTCACCAGAAGATCCGCAGAACGTTCCAGCAGTACGCCTACCGGTTGATCTGCTCCAACACCTTTCGCCCGTAACACCCGGGCCAACTGGTTCGCCTGCTCATTCAGCTCAGCGTAGGTTAGCGTCATGTTCCCAGATACAACGGCTATCCGCTCAGGGCAATGCTCCGCTTGCTCTTCAAAACGCTCGCTGAGCGACAGACCTTGCAGTGTTCCACGCACACTGTGCGCGTTCGGATCATTGAACACCTTCAGAATCTGTTCGGTTTCTTCGGTCGTAATCAGCTCCAGCTCACCCAGCTTCGCATCCGGGTTTGCCGCCACGGCTTCAGCCAAGCGAATAAAGTGACGTGTCATCCGTTCAACGGTTTCCCGTTGATACAACGCGGTTGCATACTGCAATCCAAACTGGATGCCTATCTCTTCCTCTCTGGCTTCCAGCGTCAAGTCAAACTTCGCTGGTGTTTGCTCCAAGCCATATGGACGGAAGCTCAGGTCTGCCAGTTGCAGTTCGCCTTCCTCGGTCGTTTGCAGGGTAAACATCGTATCGAACAGCGGATGGCGACTCATATCCCGCTTCACATTCAGCTTTTCCACCAATTCCTCAAATGGATAGTCCTGATGTTCGTAGGCTTGCAGGGCCTGAACCTTCACTTCTTCCACGTAGCTGCGGAAGGTATGTTCCGCTGTCGGATAGTTTCGCAATGCCAACGTACCTACGAACATGCCGAGAATCGGCTCCAGGTCCGCATGCGGTCGTCCGGCAATCGGCGTGCCGACAACGATGTCCTCTTGACCGCTGTATTGGTGCAAGAGTGCGGTATACGCCGCCAGCAGCACCATATACAGGGTAGAGCCTGTGTGCGCCGCCAGTTCCTTCAGGCGTTCGCTCGTTTCGCGTTCCAGCCCAAACACCACGGTATCGCCTGCCGTACTTCGCACCGCCGGACGGGCAAAGTCTGTCGGTAAATCCAGTACAGGCAGTTCCCCTCGGAAGGTGTTCAGCCAGTACGCTTCCTGACGCTGCATCCATTCCTGATGGGCTTCGCTTTGCTGCCATACGGCATAATCCTTGTACTGTATCCGCAGTGGCGGCAGCTCTCCACCGTCGTACAGGCGGACAAATTCTTCAGTCAGTACCCCCATCGACACACCATCCGAGACGATGTGGTGCATATCGAGCATAAGCAGATGTTGAGATTCCTGCTCTACTCCCTGGACGCCCAGATCCACCAAGCCTACTCGCAGCAGCGGCGCAGCTTTGAGATCAAACGGACGGACAAAGCGATTCACCAGCTCATGCACTTCCTTGCCGACCCTTGTGTCTGTATCCGTAGTCGCACCCTCAGCTTGTACCTTCGTAAATTCCACCTCGAACGGCACCGTGTCTTCAATCCATTGCATCGGCTCACTGTCCACCAGCTCAAAGCGGGTACGCAAGGACGCATGACGGGCGATCAGTTGACGGAATACATGTTCCACTCGCTGCACGTCCAGCGGACCGCTCACTTGCAGCACCGACGGCATGTTGTAGTTCACATCATGCGGATCAAACTGATGCAACACATACAGTCGTTTTTGCGCCGAGGACAGGGGATAGAAGCTGCGCTCTTCCGTGACCGGAATAGACGCATACGTCACTTGATCCAGCTGTTCCAATACGACTGCCAGATGCTCAATCGTTGGAGCTTCAAAAATGCTGCGCAGGGGAAGCGGCTTGTTCAGCTCCTTGTGAATCCTCGAGGCGAGCGTCGTCGCCCGCAGGGAGTGTCCACCAATCTCAAAGAAGTTTTCCTTTACGCCGACCTGCGTCAGGCTCAGTACATCCTGCCAAATTTGCGCCAGCTTCACTTCCACCCACGTCCGCGGTGCGACATAGTCGGCTCCGGTTTGCAGGCTGTCTTCTGGTGCTGGTAGAGCCTTGCGGTCGATTTTACCGTTCGGTGTCAGCGGCATTTGTTCCAGCTGTACCAGATAGGAAGGGATCATGTAACCCGGCAGCTTCTGGCTCAAATCGCTGCGTAGCTCACTTGCGACAACTTCCTCATCGGCGACCACATAAGCGCAGAGCTGCTTCTGCCCTTGCTCATCTTCCCGTGCGATGACCACAGCTTCTCGTACTGCCTCCAGCTTCAACAGCTGCGTTTCTACCTCGCCCAGTTCGATCCGATAGCCCCGAATTTTCACCTGCGCATCGAACCGTCCCTTATATTCAAGCGTACCGTCCACATTTAAGCGTACCATGTCGCCTGTGCGATAGCAGCGTTCTCCGCTGCGGAACGGGCTATCAATGAACTTTTCGGATGTCAGGTCCGGACGGTTGCGGTATCCACGTGCCACCCCGTCACCGCCTACCAGCAGTTCACCCCATACCCCGATGGGCTGAAGCCGCATTGAACGGTCCACGACGTACGCTGTTGAATTATGGATTGGTCTACCAATTGGCACCGATTCCGATTGCACACCGATGATCGCATGCACTGTGGAAAAAGTCGTATTTTCAGTCGGGCCATAGATGTTACTGATTCGCAGGGACGGATGGGCCTCAAGCACCCGGTTCATATGTGGTACGGACATCACATCACCACCAACCAGCAGCTCTCGTATCCCCTCGAACAGCGCCAAATCCTGCTGAGACAACTGGTTAAAGAGCGGTGTGGTCAGAAACATCGTGGTAATACCGTGACTGCGGACTGCTTCCTTAAGCTTGAGCACGTCCAAAATGATATCCTGACTCACTAGCACAAGCCGTCCACCGTTTAATATCGCCCCCCAAATTTCGAAGGTGGATGCGTCGAAAACAATAGCCCCTGTCTGCAAAATACGCGTGTCAGCATTCAACTGCGCGTAGTTTGTATTTTTCACCAAACGTACGACATTGCGATGCTCTACCATAACACCCTTCGGCTGCCCCGTCGTACCCGACGTATAAATCACATACGCTAGATCGTTCGGGCCGGACAACGGCTCCAGATTGGAACCATCCCCGTGATACACATTCTGTGTCCCATTCAGCACCAGCACGTGACCGTCGAAAGCTACTTTGTCTACCAGATGACCTTGAGTTAACAATAGCTTCGCTCCCGAATCGTCCAGCATGTAGCGGATACGCTCTTCCGGATAGGTTGGATCGATAGGTACATATGCACCCCCGGCTTTCAAAATCCCTAAGATACCCACGATCAAGTCTATCGAGCGCTCGGTCATCAGACCCACTAAACGATCTTTCGTCACACCTTGACTCCGCAAGGTACGAGCCAGACGATTCGCACGTTCATTCAGCTCGCGATAAGTCAACTGCTCTCCTTCGAAGTACAACGCTGGCTGATCCGGTGTCTGCGCCGTCTGTGTCTCAAACAGACCATGGATCGTTTGCTCGCTTGGATACTCGGCGGCTGTATCTCCCCATACGCTGAGAATTTGCTCGCGTTCCTGCTCGCTTAGCATATCCAGCTCCTGCACCCGAATGTTCGGCTTCGCGACCACCTGCTCCAACAGCTGTATCAAATGCCCTTGAGTCCGTTCCACGGCTTCCCGATCAAATAATTTTGTATTATATTCGAATCGGATTTTCATCGCTTCCTGCGGCATGACGACCAGATTGAAATCATAGTTCGTTTGTTCAATCATGCCTGCATTGCTGATTACAAAATCCGACGCTGCACCTTCGCCAAGCTGCTCGACCTGCTCCTCCACCGGATAGTTTTCAAACACGATAATGTGGTTGATCAGCTCTTGCTTTTGCTCGGTTAAGGCTTGAATTTCATACAGCGGATACGTTTCATAATCTTGAGAAGCCAGCGCCTGCTGCTGATTCGTTCTAATCAGGTCGGCAAAGGTGTCCTCAGCTCCACTGCGGATACGTACGGGAATGGTGTTAATGAACAAGCCCACCATATTTTCGATCCCCGGAATATCAGCCGGACGACCCGACACGACACCGCCAAATATGGCATCATCACTACCGTTGTACTTTTGAAGCAGTAAGCCCCAGGCTGTTTGCAGTAATGTATTCGGGGTCACGTGGTACTGCTTAGCTACCATTTCCATACGCCCTGTCAAATCCTTACCTAGATCGCACAACACATGCTCAAATTGTGCACCGTCCGCTTTCGCGCCGACTTTTCCGGTTGGAATCGACGTTTGTTGATCATAGCCCAGCAAATATTCTTTCCAGTATGAAGCTGCTGCTTCTACATCCTGGGCTTCCAGCCACTCAATATACTGACTGTATGGAGTCACCGGGGCGAGCTTTGGTTCTCTATGTTCTACAGCTGCAAAATAAGCCTCAAACACCTCATCCGTTACCAACGCCACACACCAGCCGTCCATTAGGATGTGATGAGAGCTCCACACAAAATAATAATCCTCATCACCTGTCCGTAAAATCGCCACGCGCATCAACGCATCCCGGGACAAATCGAATCCGGCTGCCTTGTCTTTGCGAATAAATTCCTGCACATACGCGTCACGCTCCTGATCATCCAAATGACGCAAATCTTCATAGCTGAAACCAACTTCCTTACGGCGGAAAATCACCTGCACAGGCTCATCCTGCCAGCCGCTAATGAAGTTAGCTCTAAAGATCTCATGCCGCTGTGCCAAATGATTCAAGCTATCTTGGAAAATATCCGCTTGGAAGCGACCGCGCAAATCAAAGGTCGTCTGTTCAAAATAAGCCCCTGACGCTGCATCCATCAGGCTATGGAACAACATCCCTTTTTGCATCGGTGTCAAGGCATATACATTTTCCAGTTCCCCGATGTCACGAGTCCGCTCTACTAACTGATCCAGCTCGGCCAGGGTTACATGTTTAAGCATCACATCGCTTGGCGTCAGCTCCTGCTGTTTGCGACCCGCGCAATGCGCGATGATGTCCTGCAAGCTGGTTCTGAGCGCTTCAGCTAGCTGCTCCATCGTTTCACTGCGATATTCCTGATGGCTGTAGCTGATCGTCAATTGTAATTGACCTTCCGAAATCAGTCCGTTCAGATCCAGCGTATGCGTTCGGGCTGCATGTGGGCTCAGCTCGGTACCGCTAGCGTAAGGAGACACGCCAATGGATGGATTTTGCATATCCTGGTCAAATTGTCCCAAATAGTTAAAGCTGATTTCAGGTTCAGTTACAAAACGCTCTTGCTCACATGCTGCAGACAGGTATCTCAGCATCCCGTAGCCAATACCCTTTTGCGGAATACGGTGCAGCCCTTCTTTCACCTGTTTGATGCGCTGTGAAAGGTCTTGCCCCGCGCTCATATCCAGCACAACCGGGAATTGGGTCGTAAACCAGCCCACGGTGCGCGTAATATCCAGCTCTGGCAAAATGGATTCCCGTCCATGACCTTCCAGGTTGACGAGCACTTGTTCAATCCCCGCCCAGCGATGAATAGCCATGCCGAGTGCGGTCAGCAGCAAATCATTCATATCCGTGTTGTAGGCACGATGCGCCTGTTTTAACAACTGCTCCGTTTCCTGAGCCGTCCACGTGATCGTCATGAGCTCGCTGTCTTTATTCAAGGAATGAGCAGGTAATTCGTCTTTTGGAAGCGGCTCATACGTTCCCTGTTCCACTTCTTGCCAAAATGCAAGTTCTGCTGCCATTTCTGGACCATTCGCATAGTGAGACTGGTCCTCAGCCCAGGTGCGGAACGAATCCGTTTTGTGCGGAAGACGAGCGGCTTGTCCGTGCAATGCCTGTTCATAGGCTGTCGTAAGATCCTCGAACAAAATGCGCCAGGATACGGTATCCACCACTAAGTGATGAATAGCCATCAGCAAATGATCTCCATCTGGGCAATGGAACAGCCCCAGCTTCACCAGCGGTCCTTCGCTTAAATGGATGCCCGCCTGAATTTCGTTCGCTTTGGCCTCAATCGCCGCAGACACTTCCGTCTCATGGCTGAAGTCCATACATTCCAGCGTATACAGCTCACCCTCGCCAATGGCGCGGTTCCAGGCCTCATATCCGTGCTCCGTAGGACGGAAAACGATCCGCAGCGCATCGTGATGGCTGACGATGTGGTCCATCGCTGTACGCAGTGCCACTTCATCAAAACCGTCCTTGCTATGCAGCATGATGGACTGGTTATGATGATGAGCATCCGTCAGGTTCTGCTCCAAGAACCAGTGTTGAACGGGTGTCAGCTTCACCGCGCCTACCACTTCGCTTTGATCCGCCAATCGGGTAACCGATTGGACTTTCAGCGCCAATGCAGACACCGTTGGATGGCTGAACAGGTCTTTCATATCCAGTCGATACCCTGCTTGCAGCAAGCGGGAGGATACTTGCAGCGCTTTGATCGAATCCCCGCCCAGCTCGAAGAAGTTATCCTGCGTGCCTACGGCTTCTACGCCGAGCACTCCGGCCCATACCGTAGCCAGTACTTGCTCCACCTTCGTACGCGGGGCCACATAGGCGACTCCGGTATAAATGCTGCCTTCCGGATCCGGCAAGGCCTTGCGGTCGATTTTGCCGTTGCTGGTCAGCGGGATCGTCTCCAGTCGCATCAGCCGTGCTGGCACCATGTATGCTGGCAGTCCGGCTTCCAGTGCGGCCTGTACCTCCTCAATCCGCAGCTCGGCTTCTCCCGTGATGTACCCACACAAATACTTATGTCCACGCTCATCCGTCCGGTCGATGACTACGGCTTGACGCACACCCGGCACCTGCTGGATCGCCGTTTCAATCTCGCCCAGCTCGATCCGGTAGCCGCGGATTTTGACTTGGTAGTCCATCCGGCCAATAAAATCCACGTTGCCGTCTGGCATCCACCGCGCCAAGTCGCCGGTGCGGTACAGTCGTTCACCTGGTACGTACGGGTTCGCTACGAATTTTTCAGCGGTCAAGTCCGCACGGTTCAGGTACCCTCGTGCCACCCCGATGCCGCCGATACACAGCTCACCCAGCACACCGATCGGTACCGGATTCAGCTGGCTATCCACAATGTAGAAGCGGGCGTTCAGCCACGCCTGACCAATCGGCACATGGCCGCTGCTTGGCAGCTTCGACAGTTCTTCGTCATAGAAGCTGGAGTCAATCGCTGCTTCCGTGACGCCGTAGCTGTTCATGATGCGGATATCTGCGCCAAACCGTTCTTGAAGCACCCGGTAGTCTGTGACGCTGCAGCTATCTGAGCTCGTGATCAGCAGCTCCAGACTACTCATGTCCAGTCCGTGTTCATATACATGCTGCATAAACGGTACGATCAGAGCCGGCGTCGATTCGAACACGGTAATCTGATAATCACGAATCCAGCCATACAATCGGCTTGGATCAATACGGTCATCTTTCGGACAGATGACCATCGTGCCACCATTATAGAGAGTCCGTGCAATATCGCCTACGAACACGTCAAAGGAGAAGCTGGCCAGTTGCAGCAATCGGACCGGGAACTGGTTCAGACGGTAATCCCGGCGATACGCCGCGGCTGTATTCACCAAGCTGCGATGCTCGATCATGACGCCCTTCGGACGTCCGGTTGTCCCGGACGTGTAGATCACATACGCCAGATCGTGCGGTTCGTTGATGTGATCGACGTCTGTCGTATCTCCGGTATATAGTGACTCATCGTCCAGCTCCAGTACGGTGTGCAGACGCAGCCCTGTTGCTGGCTCGGATGCTGCTTCGCGGCCAGACTTCGAATCTGATTTCAAGCTTACACCCTCATTGAGGCTGTCTCTTTCCATCGTTTCAGCGCTAACCGCCGTCTCCAGCACACCCTCGCTCTTTCCTTCGCCCAAAGCCCATTGGCTTTCATTCAGCCAAGCTTGTGCGCGCTCATGCAATTCCGTCTGAGTTAACAGTACCGTCGCACCGCTATCCTCCAGCATGAAACGAATCCGTTCGGATGGATAGTCTGCATCCAGCGGCACATAGGCGCCTCCAGCCTTCCATACCGCCAATACGCCGACCAGCATGTCCACCGAGCGTTCACTCAAAATGCCGACAATCGATTCGCGTCCAATGCCTTCTTTTCGCAATCTACGCGCCAATTGGTTCGCACGTTCATTCAGTGTGCGGTACGTAAGCTGTTGCTCCTCGTACACTACCGCCACGTGATCCGGTACACGCTGCGCCTGTTCTTCTACAAAGGCATGGAACAGGGCTCCTTCTTCAACAGCAGCAACATCCGATACGCCTATATCTCCAAAACCATAGAGGATTTGTGCCTTCTCCTCGACGGTTACCATATCCAAAGCTGCCAGCGGCTGCTGCGGATGCAGTGTAATGGCACGTACAAGTTCGGTAAAATGCTGCGCCAAGCGCGCGATCGTCTCCGGTTTATACAGCGCCGTGCTGTATTCCAAACTGCACAGAATGCCTTCGGGCTGCTCTACGGCATCCAAGGTCAGATCGAATTTGGACGTAGGATTATCCGTCGGATACGGCTTGAAGGTCAGACCTTCCAGTTCGAACTCCTGCTGTTCAAATGTTTTCAACTCAAACATGGTGTCAAACAGCGCATTTCGGCTCGTATCCCGTGTTAAATTCAGCTTTTCAACCAGCTCTTCAAACGGATATTCCTGGTGCTCATACGCACGGAGCGCATGCTCTTTGACCTCTTGCAGATAGTCCAGGAACGTTTTGTCGCCAGACGGATAATTGCGGATCGCCAGCGTGTTGAGGAATACGCCTACCAGGCTGCCCAGTTCCGCATGTGGTCTTCCGGCAATCGGCGTGCCGACGATGATGTCCTCTTGACCCGTGTATTTATGCAAAAGCGTGCTATACGCGGCCAGCAACACCATGTACAAGGTGGAGCCGGTTTGCGCGGCCAGCTGTTTCAACTGCTCACTGTCCTCCATGCGGATCGCAAACTCAAATCGAGTTCCTTCTAGACGCTGTACAGCGGGTCTTGTAAAATCCGTCGGCATATCCAGCGCCGGGATTTCACCAGACATGGTGTTCAGCCAATAGCTTTCTTGCTCACGAAGGCGTGCACTTTGCATGTCTGCATGCTGCCAAACGGCATAGTCCTTGTACTGTATCCGAAGTGGCGGCAGTTCCTTGCCTTCATACAATTGAGAGAACTCCTGCACGATAATGCCTTCCGTCACGCCATCCGAAATAATATGGTGCATATCATAGAGCATGACGTGACGCCCCGGTCCGTTTTCGATCAACTGAACCCGCAACAATGGGGCTTGTGCGAGATCAAAAGCACGTACAAAGTCCTGTGCGTACTGCGCTGTCTCCTCTTCGCTTGCTTGTACATGCTCCACGCTGAATGGGGCGCTGGATTCAATCCGCTGAATCACCTCACCATCCACCATCTCGAATCGGGTCCGCAAGGCTTCATGACGGGCAATCAGCTGGCGGAAGGCTTGTTCCAGTCGTTTTTTATCCAAGAAGCCTTCGATAATCAACGCTCCTGGCATGTTGTAGCTAACCTCTCCTCCTTCCAGGTGACTCAAAACGTACATCCGCTTTTGCGCCGAGGAAACGGGGTAATATTCGCGTTCCTCTGCCACAGGGATAGATACATACGTTTGCTGGGTCTGATCTTTATCCATTACCTGTACCAATTGTTCAATCGTCGGATATTGGAAAATATCTCGCAAGGCCAGCTTGTGATTCAGCTCCTGATGGATTTTCGCCATCAGGGTGGTAGCGCGCAGCGAATGTCCTCCCACTTCAAAGAAGTTATCCTGGATGCCTATTTGCTGATGATTTAAAACGCTTTGCCAAATACGGACCAGCTGCTCTTCCAGCGGTGTGCGCGGCGCCACGTACTCCGTGCCTCCTTCGAGGCGTGCTTCTGGCGCGGGCAACGCTTTGCGATCAATTTTTCCGTTTGGTGTCAGCGGGAATTGATCCAGCTGTACGACATACGTCGGGATCATATAGCCCGGCAATTCGGGCTGGAGTGTGCTGTGTAGCTCTGGCAAATTCAGTGCCTCCGAGGCTACAACATACGCGCACAGATCCTTGTCTCCGTCTTCATTTTCCCAGGCGGTGACGATCGCTTTCTCAATGCCAGCCACAGTCAGCAGCTGGGCTTCCACCTCGCCCAGTTCAATCCGGAAGCCCCGGATTTTGACCTGATCATCCATCCGGCCGATAAAGTCTACATGGCCGTCTGGCATCCACCGCGCCAAATCGCCGGTGCGATACAGTCGTTCACCCGGTACGTACGGGTTCGCCACGAATTTCTCATCCGTCAGGTCCACACGGTTCAGGTACCCCCGTGCGACCCCGGCTCCGCCAATGCATAGCTCGCCCAGTACACCAATCGGCACCGGATTCAGCTGGCTGTCTACGATGTAGAAGCGTGCGTTCAGCCACGCCTGCCCAATGGGCACATTACCGCTGCTTGGCAGCTTCGACAACTCTTCGTCATAGAAGCTGGAGTCAATCGCCGCTTCCGTGACGCCATAACTATTAATGATGCGAATATCTGCACCAAACCGTTCTTGCAGCACCCGGTAGTCCGTCACGCTGCAACTATCCGAGCTCGTGATCAGTAGTTCCAGACTGCTCATGTCCAGTCCTCGTTCATGCACATGCTGCATAAACGGTACGATCAGGGCCGGTGTCGATTCGAACACCGTAATTTGATAATCACGAATCCATCCGTGGAGACGGCTAAAATCAATCCGATCGTCTTTCGGACAGATGACCATCGTTCCACCATTATAAAGCGTCCGCGCAATATCGCCGACGAACACGTCGAAGGAGAAGCTGGCCAATTGCAGCAGTCGTACCGGGAACTGGTTCAGGCGATAATCTCGGCGATACGCTGCAGCCGTATTCACCAAGCTGCGATGCTCGATCATGACACCTTTTGGACGCCCGGTTGTCCCAGACGTGTAGATCACATACGCCAGATCGTGCGGTTCATTGATCGGCTCGATATCTGTGTCATCTCCGGTGTACAGTGACTCATCGTCCAGCATTAATACAGTACGTAGACGCAGCTTTGTTGCCGATTCAGATACTGCTTCGCGGTCAGACACCGAATCTGATTTCAAGCTCAAACCTTCATTAAGGTTGTCTCTTTCCATCGTTTCAACGCTAACCGCCGTCTCCAGCTCACCCTTAGCTTTTTCATCGCCCAAAGTCCATTGGCTTTCATTCAGCCATGCTTGTGCGCGTTCCTGCAATCCCGTCTGGGTCAACAGTACCGTCGCACCACTGTCCTCCAGCATGAAACGAATGCGTTCGGACGGATAGTCTGCATCCAGCGGCACATAGGCGCCTCCAGCCTTCCATACCGCCAATACGCCGACCAACATGTCTACCGAGCGCTCACTCAAAATGCCGACAATCGATTCGCGTCCGATACCTTCATTTCGCAATCTACGCGCCAATTGGTTCGCACGCTCGTTCAGTTTCCGGTACGTAAGCTGTTGCCCCTCGTACACAACTGCCACGTGATCTGGTACAAGCTGTGCCTGTTCTTCCACATAGGTATGGAACAGGGCTCCTGCTTCAACCGCAGCAACATCCGTTACGCCTACATCTCCAAAACCGTAGAGGAGTTGCTCCTTTTCCTCGGCGGTTACCATATTCAAAACTGCCAGTGGCTGCTGCGGATGATAGGCAATCGCTCGAACGATTTCCGCAAAATGCTGTGCCAATCGCGTCATGGTCTCCGGTTTATACAGCGCCGTGCTGTATTCCAGACGGCACAGAATGCCTTCGGGTTGCTCTATGGCCTCCAAGCTCAGATCAAACTTGGCCGTATGATTGTCCAGTGGATAGGAGCTCAAGGACAGACCTTCCAGCTCGAATTCTTGCTGCTCCCATGTTTTCAACTCAAACATCGTGTCAAACAGCGCATTCCGGCTCGTATCCCGCGTTACATTCAGTTTTTCAACCAGTTCTTCAAACGGATAGTCCTGATGCTCATACGCACGGAGCGCATGCTCTTTGACCTCCTGCAGATAATCCAGGAACGACTTGCCGCTGGACGGATGATTGCGCATCGCCAGCGTGTTAATGAACACACCCACCAGATTACTGAACTCCGCATGCGGTCGTCCGGCAATCGGCGTGCCAACGACGATGTCCTCTTGGCCTGTGTATTTGTGTAGGAGCGTAGTGTACGCCGCCAGCAACACCATATACAGGGTAGCGCCGGTTTGCGCCGCTAGTTCTTTCAGACGTTCACTAACCTCACACTCCAGCACAAATTCGATCGTATCCCCTGCTGTACTCTGCACCGCTGGGCGGACAAAGTCAGTAGACAGATCCAGTACAGGTAGTTCACCTTGGAAGGTGTCAAGCCAATACGTTTCCTGACGCTGCATCCATTCCTGCTGGGCTTCGCTTTGCTGCCATACGGCATAATCTTTGTACTGAATCCGCAATGGCGCTAGCTCTTCACCGCCATACAAACGGACAAACTCATCGGTCAGGACCTCCATGGACACACCATCCGAGACGATATGGTGCATATCAAGCATAAGCAGATGTTGGGCTTCCTGCTCTACTCCCTGAACGCCCAGATCCACCAAGCCTACCCGCAGCAGCGGTGCAGCTTTGAGATCAAACGGACGGACAAAGCGCCGCACCAGCTCTTGTGCTTCTATGTTGACTCTTGTGTACGTATCTGTAGTTGTGTCCTGATCTGTGTCCACAGTCGCACCCGCTGCCTGTATCTTCGTATATTCCACCTCGAACAGCACAGCGTCCTCAATCCATTGCATTGGCTCGCTGTCGATTAGCTCAAAGCGGGTACGCAAGGTCGCATGGCGGGCAATCAGTTGACAGAACACGTCCTCTACTCGTTTCACATCCAGTGGACCGCTCACTTGCAGCACCGCCGGCATGTTGTAATTCACATCCTGCGGATCGAACTGATGCAGCACATACAGTCGTTTTTGTGCCGAGGACAGAGGATAGAAGCTACGCTCTTCCGTTACTGGAATGGACGCATACGCCACCTGATCCATACTTTCCAGCACAGCTGCCATCCCTTCTATGGTTGGAGCTTCAAAAATACTGCGCAGAGGAAGTGGCTTGTTCAGCTCTTGGTGAATCTTCGAAGCTAGTGTCGTCGCCCGCAACGAATGTCCGCCAATCTCGAAGAAGTTTTCCTTCACGCCGACCTGTGCTAGACCTAGCACATCCTGCCAGATTTGCGCCAGCTTCACCTCCACCCACGTCCGCGGCGCAACATAGTCGGCTCCGCTTTGCAGGCTGCCTTCCGGTGCTGGCAGGGCCTTACGGTCAATTTTGCCATTGGGACTCAGCGGCATTTGCTCCAGCTGTACAAAGTACGATGGCACCATGTAGCTTGGCAGCTCTCGGCCCAGCTCACTTCTCAGCTCGCTGGCTCCTAGCTCTTGCCCCGCGACATAGTAGGCGACCATTTGTTTTTGGCCCGTTTCATCCGCACGAGCCATGACCACCGCTTCTCGTACCGATTCCACTTGGAGTAGCTGCGTTTCCACCTCGCCCAGCTCAATCCGGTACCCCCGGATTTTCACCTGATGGTCGATCCGGCCTAAGTACTCAATGTTGCCGTCTGGCATCCATCTCGCCAAGTCACCGGTGTGATACATCCGTTCGTATCCTAGTTCACCACCCGAAAACGGATCGACTACGAATTTCTCGGCCGTCAGTTCTGGACGGTTCAGATAGCCTCGGGCTACGCCGACACCACCGATGCACAGTTCCCCTGCCACCCCAATCGGCTGCAATTGCTCCGTGCCTTCCTTGACGATGTACAGACGAATGTTTTGAATCGGTTTCCCGATCGGGATCACCGCATATTCCTCTGACGGCTCGCAATCGAAATACGATACGTCCACCGTCGCTTCGGTCGGTCCGTACAGATTGACCAGCTTCGCTCCGGCCAGGCTCGACACGAGCCGCTGGAACCGGGCCACATGCTGTGGCGGCAACGCTTCACCACTGGCAAAGACATGGCGCAGCGTGCCCAGCTTCGCTTGCATCACTTCCCGTGGCTGCTGTTCCACATACTCCAGGAACGCATGCAGCATGGCTGGTACAAAGTGCATCGTGCTCACGCCATCGCGGGCAATCGTGTCGACGATGTCTTCCGGGTTCTTTTCCCCGCCTACAGACAACAGGCTTACCTTTGAGCCGACTATCGACCACCAGAACAGCTCCCACACCGACACATCGAAGGTGAAGGCGGTCTTTTGCAAGATCGTATCTTCCGCACTCAAGCCGTACCGATTATGCATCCACAAAATCCGGTTCAGCACGGAATGATGCTCCACCATGACGCCCTTCGGTTTTCCGGTCGAACCGGAGGTGTAGATGACGTACGCGACATGGTGCGGCCCGGCCAGGGGCTCCAAATTTGATCCATCTTCGTGATAAATCTCCTTGCCATCCTGCTCCTGACGATCCAGCACCAGCACCTGACCGTCGAAACTCAGCGAGGCTTGCTCCGCCAGATGCGCTTGTGTCAGTACCAGCTTCGCTTCCGAGTCCTCCAGGATGAAGCGGATACGATCGGCCGGATATTCCGGATCAATCGGCACATAGGCTCCGCCGGCCTTCAGGATCGCGTAGATGCCTACGATCATGTCCAGTGAACGGTGGATCAGAATGCCCACAGGCTGATCTGGTTCAACCCCTTCGGCACGCAAGGTGCGTGCGAGTCGGTTCGCTCGCTCGTTCAGCTCACGGTAGGTCAACGACTCCGCTCCGCACAACACCGCCACTTGCTCCGGTGTGTTTTTGGCCTGCTGCTCAAACAGACTGCTTAGCGTCTGATCCTGCGGATAGGCTGCCGCCGTATCGCCCCACACCTGCACGATTTGCGCTTGCTCTTCCGCTGTCACTAGTTCCAGCTCATTCACACGGATATGCGGATTGTCAATGATTTGCTTGATGACATGCAGTACATGTCCCTGCATCCGCTCGATCGTAGCCCGATCATATACATTCGCGTTGTACCTAAACATTATGCGGAAGATTTCATCTGGCATCACAATCAAGTCCAGATCATAGTTCGTCTGCTCGACAACCTCTACATTCGTAATGTCAAACGCGGATGGACGAACTCCGCTCAGCTGTTCGACTTGCTCCTCGACCGGATAGTTCTCAAATACCATAATATGATTGATTAAATTCTGCTTCTGCTCGGTCAGCGCCTGGATTTCATATAGCGGGAAGCTGTCATATACTCCCGAAGCCAGCGCTTGCTCCTGCGTTTTGCGCATAATATCCACAAACGTGGCATTCCGTTCACTTTGTATCCGAACCGGAATCGTATTAATGAACAGACCGATCATATGCTCTACACCTGCAATATCCGTCGGACGTCCAGATACGACACTGCCAAACACAACATCCTCATTGTTGTTATATTGCTGCAAAATAAGGCCCCACACGCTCTGCATCAGCGTATTAATCGTGACTTGCTGCTGCTTGGCAATCCGGTACATGGCCTGGCTCCACGTTGGATCCAGCTCTACCGTTATTTTTTCAGAAACATATTCGCTGGTTTCGCTTGCTGTCGTGGATAGAACACTTTCGCTGCTATCCGCCACTTGGTCTTTCGATGAAGTATTCGCTCCAGGTAACAACGTCTGCTGTTCAAAGCCAGCTAAATAACTGCTCCAATACTCTTTTGCCGCACGTTCATCCTGACGCTCTAGCCATTCGATATATTGGCCATACGGTGTGATCGGAGCAAGCTCTGGCTGTTTCTGCTCCAGCAGCGCAAAGTACGTACCAAACACCTCGCCCGTAACGAGCGACAAGCACCAGCCGTCCATCACGATATGATGGAAGCTCCATACCAAGTGATACGTTTCTTCATCGGTCTGCAGTACCTGTACGCGCATCAGTGCATCCGTACCGAGATCAAAACCTCTCGCTTGGTCCTCCTGCTTAAACGCCTGGATATATGCCTGTTGCTCTGCCTTCGGCATTTTGCGTATATCCTTGTAGGAAAGGTCGCTTGCTTTGTGACGGAACACCATTTGCAATGGCTCCTGACCGTTCCCTGTCTCAAATTGATGGAAATTCGTCCGCAGCGCTTCGTGGCGCTGTATCAACAGATCCAGACTCTTACGGAAAATAGCAACATCAAAGCTGCCTTTTTGATCAAATGACGCTTGCTGGAAGTATGCGCCTGAGTCCGGCTCCATCAGGCTATGGAACAGCATCCCCTTTTGCATCGGAGAGAGAGCATACACATTTTCCAGTTCGCCCACAGCAGCTGTTTGCTCCGTTAATTGCTCCAACTGCTCCAGTGTCAAGCCCTTGAACAAGACATCGCTTGGGGTTAGCTCACTCCGCTCTTGGGAGGCACAATGCTTGATTACTTCCTGCAAGCTTTCCCGTAGCAACTGTGCAAAATTTTCTACATTTTGCTGATGATATACTTGGCTGTCATAGCGAATTTCCAAGGTCAGCACGCCTGCTGTAATCATACCGTTCACATTCAGCGGCTGCTCCAGTACGGTGCGGTCACTCAACGGCTCTCCACCTGAATGTGAAGACAACGTGATCTCCCCATGTTCCAAGTCCTGATCAAATTGTCCCAAATAGTTAAAGCTGATCTCAGGCTGCAGGCTCCAGGAAAGATCGGCATCATCCGAAGACATATACTTCAACATACCGTAGCCAATGCCCTTATGCGGCACATGACGCAGGTCCTCTTTGACCCGCTTGATGCGCTGCCCTACTTCTGCCTTTCCATCCACGTCCAGCAGTACTGGATACTGACTCGTAAACCAGCCCACGGTACGTGTGATGTCGATATCGGGAACAATGGCTTCCCGGCCATGGCCCTCCAGATTGACCAGCACACGCTTCTGCCCGCTCCAGTTGTACAATGCGGTACCGAGTGCAGTTAACAGCAGATCATTGACCTCGGTGTGGTATGCACGATGTGCTTCCTGCAGCAGCAGCCGGGTGTCCTGTTCGCTCCACGCCACGGTTACCGTCTCACTGTCTCTGACCACAAAATGCTGTCCTGCCGCTCTTTCTTGATCCTTAGGTAGCGATCCGACTTCCACTTGGGCAAGACGCTGCCAGTATTCGCGTTCATTATCGATGGCCGGACTATTGGCATATTGAGACAAACGTTCTGCCCAAGTGGAGAACGAATCCGTTTTATATGGCAAGCGAATCGCTTCTCCCCGAATGGCCTGCTCATAACCCGAGGCAAAATCCTCAAACACAATCCGCCACGAAATGCCGTCTACAACCAAATGGTGAATGGCAATCAAGAGATGATCTCCATCTATGCAGCGGAAAAGTCCCAGCTTCACCAGCGGTCCTTCGTCCAGACGAATGGAGCTTTGGATGGCATTGGCTTTTGTTTCCATCGCCACCGCCACATCTGCCGTATCTTCGACGCCTGTCAAATCCACAACGTCCAGACTGTACAGCTCGCCTTCGTTCACACCGCGATTCCACGCTTCATAGCCCTGTTCGGTCTGACGGAAGACCATACGCAGCGCATCATGATGCTCCGTCAGCTTGGTCACCGTGTGATGCAATGCGTCTAGATCAAAGCCTTCTGCTCGATACAGCATCACCGATTGGTTGAAATAATGCGGCTCTGCTGATGATAATCCAAAGAACCATTGCTGAATCGGAGTCAGTTTAACACTGCCCGAAACCACGCCCTGATCGGCTGTACGGCTGACCTTGTGTACATGACCGCTCAGCAGCGAAATGGACGGATATTGGAACAAATCCTTCATCTCCAGCTTGTAGCCCGCTTGCAGCAAGCGGGAGGACACCTGGATTGCCTTGATCGAATCGCCGCCCAGATCAAAGAAATTATCCAAAATCCCGACGCTCTTCGCTCCTAATACCCCCTGCCAAATGGAAGCTAGCGTCTGCTCCAGCTCGGTGCGCGGCGCTACATAATCCGCTCCGCTTTGTAGGCTGCCTTCCGGTGCTGGCAAGGCTTTGCGGTCGATTTTACCGTTCGGTGTCAGTGGCATTTGTTCCAGCTGAATAAAGTACGAAGGCACCATGTAGTTTGGTAATTCTTCACCCAGCAAGCTGCGCAGCTCACCCGCGCTTACTTCTCTTTCAGCAACCAAGTACGCCACCAGTTGGTTTTGCCCTTGTTCGTCCGCTTGGGCCAGCACGATAACCTCTTGCACGTCTTCCACTTTCAATATTTGTGCCTCGACTTCGCCCAGCTCGATCCGGTAGCCCCGGATTTTCACCTGATGGTCGATCCGGCCCAAATATTCGATATTGCCGTCTGGCATCCATCTTGCCAAGTCCCCTGTACGGTACATTCGTTCATAGCCTGTTTCACCAGCCGCAAACGGGTTCGCTACAAATTTCTCTGCCGTCAGCTCTGGACGATCCAGATAACCACGTGCCAGACCTGGACCAGACACGCACAGCTCACCCGCTACGCCTATCGGAGCCAAATGCCCGTGTACATCTACCATGTATACGCGATGATTCGGCACAGGGCGTCCAATGGAAATGAGTTGGCCTGCCCGCTTATCCTCGGATACCGGCCAGATGGACGTCGCCACCGAGTTTTCGGTTGGACCGAAGCCATTGTAATACGCCACTTGATCCTTCCACTTGTATACCAGCTCGGTGGAAGCGGCTGAACCCGCAGTGAACAGAATACGCAGGTTTGGCATCCTTCCGGGATTCAGATACACCGCATAAGTCGGCGGCAAAGCGGCCACCGTAATCCGGTGATCGGCCATATATTGCTCAAACCGCTCATAGTTCAAAATCGTTTCTGTCGTTGGCACATATAACGTGGCGCCGCAGAACAAAGCTTGAAAGATTTCCCAGCAAGCTGCATCAAACGAATAGCTGGCGAACAGTAGCGCATGATCCGACGTACGGATTCGAAGCGTCTGATCAAAATACGTTTTCAGATTGCACAGTCCGTGGTGCTCCAGCATGACGCCCTTTGGCTGCCCGGTTGTACCTGACGTATAAATCACATACGCCAAATCGTTCGGGCCGGACCCCAGCTCCAGATTGGAACCATCCTCGTGGTACACCGTTTGCTCACCATCTAGCACCAGCATGTGACCGTCAAACGCGACTTTGTTTACCAGATGGCTTTGTGTCAACAGCAGCTTCGCTCCCGAGTCGTCCAGCATGTAGCGGATACGCTCTTCCGGATAGGTTGGATCGATAGGAACATAGGCGCCCCCAGCCTTCAAAATCCCGAAGATGCCCACGATCATGTCCACCGAGCGCTCAGTCATCAGACCCACCAAACGATCTTTCGTCACGCCTTGACTGCGCAAAGTACGA